>NEVA01000030.1 GCA_002304445.1 Opitutia bacterium Tous-C4FEB
CTCTTGATCCCTCGCTCGTGAAGGGCTCGCACGGGACGTGTCCGGCGGATGCGAGCGAATGGCCGGTGCTGATCGGGACGGGAAATCTGGCGGCGGCGACCGGGGTGGAGGGAAATGAATCAATCCCGGCGACGGCGGTGCATGATCGTTTGGTCGCGGCCTGTCTGGCTTAAGGGTGGGACCGGGGCACAAAAAAGGCGGGTCGGAGACCCGCCTTCTTTTAAACGAGACGCCCGTGGATTAGACGGTGTACGCGGGGAGAATTTTCTCGACGCGCGACTTGTCGAGGCGGGCGAAGACCGGAAGACCGGCATCGTACGGCACGGCGACTTCGCCGGCGATCAGCGGTTGGGCGTAGCGCAGGAACTGGAAGTTCATGCTCACGCCGTCTTCGTTGATCCAATCTTTCGGGAGCTTCTTCACGCCGTTGGCGATCTCGTGGAGGGCGGCGAGGCCGGTTTCCACGCTGTAGGCCTCGGAGTCGCCGCGGACGAGCGTGATCATCTTGTCGGTCTCGCCCTTGATGGCGGCTTCGACGGCGGCTTCACCGGCGAGGAAGGCCTCGTCGGAATCGGTCTTGGACGCGATGTGGGCGGCGGCACGTTGGGTGATGCCGGGCTTGGCCACGCGGACTTTCACGCCGGGGATATTCTGTTCGACGATCTCGCCGAGGGCATCGCCGGCGCCGCCGAGTTTGGCGTGGCCGAAAGCGTCGGTGGCGGCATCGGCCGCGAGGTAGTTGCCGTCGGAATCGACGAGGCCCTCGGCGACGACGATTTGACAGAATTTCTCGCGCTTGAGGACGCGGCGGATGTCTTCGAGAACCTTCTCTTGGTTGAAAGGAACCTCGGGGAGGAGGATGATGTGGGGCGGATCGTGCGGGTGATCCTTCCGCTTGGCGAGGGCGGCGCCGGCGGCGATCCAGCCGGCGGAGCGGCCCATGACCTCGATGATGGAGACGAGGTCGCCTTGGCCCATGGATTCGTTGTCACAAGCGAGTTCGCGCACGGTGGTGGCGAGATACTTGATGACCGAACCGTAGCCGGGAGTGTGGTCGGTGAGCGGAAGATCGTTGTCGATCGTCTTGGGCACGCCGATGACGCGGAGTTCGTAGCCCTGCGCTTGCGCGAGCTTGGAAATTTTGTCGGCCGTGTCTTGGGAATCGTTGCCGCCGATGTAGAAAAAGTAGCGGATGTTGTGGGCCTTGAAGACTTCGAGCACGCGGTCGAAATCGGCCTGTTTCTTGAGCTTGAAGCGGCAGGTGCCGAGGGCGGCGCCGGGCGTGTGCTTGAGAGCGCGGATCTGTTGCTGGGATTGGCCGGCCAGATCGATAAAATCCTCTTGGAGAATGCCGAGGACGCCGTTGAGCGTGCCGTAAATCTCCTCGATGCACTCGTGGTTCAGCGCTTCGGCAACGATGCCCGCGACACTGGCGTTAATGACGGAGGTGGGGCCGCCGGATTGGCCCACCAAGACGTTTCCTACGAGTTCAGCCATGATAGTGTGGTGTTAAATTTAGACAGGGAATCGACTACGTGAATGGGAGAGGAAGCGCGGCGGAAGCAGCGGAAGCAAACGAAAATTTCCCGAGGTCCTAAAGTCCGGCAGTGGCGTTGAAACCGCCCGGCAGCGCACGGCCCGTGTCTGTCAAAGCAGCTTCGCGGGCCGGTAGTCGGCGGCACCTTTTAGGTGTTTGGCGAGCGGTTTGACCGCCGCGACGAAGGCGTCGACCTGTTGCGGTGCGGCGCCGACGAACCGGTCGCTCTCGGCCAGAATGGTCACGAGGGACTCTTTGCTCAGGCCGACGCGTTTGTCGGTGGCGAGCCGGCTCAGCAGGTCGGCGTCGCCGTGGCCGGAGCGCAGGGCTTTGGCGGCGGCGAGGGCGTGCTCCTTGATGGCCTCGTGGGCGGTCTCCCGGCCGGCGCCGCGTTTCACCGCTTCCATCATGATCGTGGTGGTGGAGAGAAACGGGAGGTTGCGCACGTTCTCGGCGGCGATGGCGGCGGGGAAAACCTCGAGCTGGCGGAGTACGGTGAGAAACGTCTCGAGCAAGCCGTCAACGGCGTAGAACGCATCGGGCAGGGCGACGCGGCGCACGACCGAGCAGGAGACGTCGCCCTCGTTCCACTGGTGGCCGGCGAGCGCGCCCGTCATGGTCACGTAGCCGGAGAGAATCGTGGAGAAACCGCAGATGCGCTCGCAGTTGCGGGCGTTGACCTTGTGTGGCATGGCGGAGGAGCCGACTTGGCCGTCTTGAAAACCTTCGGTGAGCAGGCCGGCGCCGGCCATGAGGCGGAGCGTGGTGGCAAAACTCGCGGCGGCGGCACCGAGCTGGTGCAGCGCGGTGACGACCTCGAAATCGAGGCCGCGCGGGTAAACCTGACCGACCGCGTCGAGGGAGGCGTGGAACCCGAGGTGCCGGATGACGCGGGCCTCGAGGTCGGCGACTTTACGGGCGTCGCCGCCGAGGAGCGTGAGCTGGTCAAGCTGGGTACCGACCGCGCCCTTGAGGCCGCGGACGGGGTAGCGGGCGATGAGTTCTTCGATGCGGGTGAAAGCGCCGAGGAGTTCCTGGCCGAACATCGCGAAACGCTTGCCGAGGGTGGTGGGCTGGGCCGGGACGTTGTGCGTGCGGCCGGTGAGCATGACGTCGCGGTGGGCGCCGGCTTGGCGGCCGAGCGCGAGCAGGGCGGCGGCGGTCTTGAAGTGGACGACTTTGAGCGCGCGGAAGATTTGGAGTTGTTCGACGTTTTCCGTGAGATCGCGGCTGGTGAGACCGAGGTGGATGAACTGGCGTTTCGCGAGATCGGAGAATTCCTCGATGCGGGCCTTCACGTCGTGGAGGGTGACGCGCTCGCGTTTGGCGATGGCGGCGAGATCGATTTCACCTTTGACGCGCTCGTAGTCCTTGATTGCTCCGGCCGGGATGGCGACGCCGAGATCGCGCTGGGCCTTCATGACGGCGATCCAGAAATCGCGCTCGAGGGCGACGCGGCCGTGCGGAGACCAGACGGCCTTCATCGCGGTGGAGGCGTAGCGGTCCGCGAGGACGTTGAGGATGGCGGAATCGGTGGCGGGTTCGGGTTGGGCTTTCACGGGAAAAGGGCGTCACTGAGGACTGGCCGAGATGAGGCCGATGGAAAATCGGGCGGTGGTGGTCTTCCGGGAGTTGGGGCCGGCCGAGGCGGGCTCAACCGAGACGGCAGTCAACGAAGGGCCCCGACTGAAAAACCGTCGGGTAACCAAAGATCTACCGGCAACCAAGTCTCGGTGCCGTCTTTATGATGACAAATTACGACTGCGCCGTTTTGCCCGAGCGAAAAACTACCGATCGGTGCGGTCGATTCAAAATCAGCGTCCGGGATCTGAGCCAAAGGAATACCGTTTTGGTAGGCACCGGCGGAGAGGCAGAGCCTCCCGGTGCCAGCATCATACCAGACCTTTTCGGCGACGAGATCAGCGGCGGAAAAATCCACGTTCATTTAGCTCGGAGATAAACTCGTCCAACGCCTCGCGCAACTGTGCATTCATCGCAATTTCCAAGCCGCGCCCGGGGCCGTCGATTAAATCGAAAACACCGAGTTCGTGGCCATCACGATAGACATGGACATGCCGCCCCCGGTGATCGGCGCTGGTGAATTGAAAAAAAGTAGCCTTTGATTTTGCGACGCACGGCGTTGGAACGGGTCGTTTACGCCGCCAAGCACCGCACGGCTAGTTCACGCAGGACTTCTTCTTGGGCGTTGCTGGGGCGGCGGATGATTTCTTCAAACGCGGCGATGAATTCCTGTTGGTTGTCGATCAGGCGGCGCAACGTCGGGAGTTTGCCGTTGCCGGCGAGTTTGCCGACATACCACGCGTTTTGGGAAAACAAGTTGTAGGAGCTCTTCTCCGGTGCGCCGATGAAGTGTTTGCCGTAGAGCGCCTGGGCTTTGGGCAGGCCGTCGAGGCCGCGCGGGCCGAGACGGGCGTCGCCGCTGTCGAGCAGGGCGCGGACTTGGATCAAGATGCGGTTGCGGTTTTGCAGGGCGCTGATGATCGGGCGGGCGTCGCCGCCGCTGAAAAAGTGGCGGTGCAAGGCGGCGAGCGTCCACTTGAGATCGCCGCTAAAAAAGGCTTCGGCCGCCTCGAAGAAATCGCCGGCGGCGACATTTGGCGTAAGTTCGGCGACGTGGGTTTCCTCGATCCGGCCGCCGAGGCCTGTGGGCGCGGCGGGGGCGAGCGGCTGGGCGTAGGCGGAGAGTTTGCGGGTCTCTTCGACGATCAGGCGGGTGTTGGCGCCGACTTTTTGCAGCAGCAGCTCGAGCGCACCGGGCGCGAAGCTCGTGCCGAGGCTTTTGGCTTCGGCGAGCGCGACTCCGGCCAAGGCTTCGCCGGCATCGTCGCCGTCGCCCCCGGCCAGAGCGAAATCGGCGTTCTTCTCGCACCACTTCGGAAACGCGCGGCGGCGGTCCACGGGCGAGGCGGTGATGAGGATGGAGGTCTCGGCCGGGTTGACGCCGGTCAGGAGTTCCTGGAGATCCTCGACGAGCTTGAGCGTGCCCTCGGCGCGGCCGGTGACGCTGTCGGCGAGGAAGTTGACGTCTTTGAGCCAAACGACCCGCTTGCCGCCAAACATCGAAACGGTCTGCACGCTTTCGCGGAAACGATTTAAGGCGGCTGCGACCTCACCCATGTTGGCGGCGAAACCGTTGACGGTTTCCTGGGCGAACTCATCGGTGAGATCGGCGGTGAGGCCGGCGAAACGCTCCGCGCCCATCCGGCCGACGAGGTAGTCGTCCTGACCGCAGATGAACGTGAAAGGTTTCGTCGTGGACATGTCGGTTCGATATGGCGGTGAAGCGCGCGCGGGCGCACGAAAAAAATCGCCAGCGCCCCGTGCGCGGGCTGAATAACAAGCAACTTTTCCATGTTTACCGATCATCCCGGCCCAGCCCCGGACTCCGCTTCATGGCGACGCGATCTGCTCCTGCTCACTTTGGCGTTTGGCGCGCTCTACTTTGCGCTGTTGGGCGGGAATGCGCTGTCGAACCCCGATGAAAGCCGGTATTCGGAGATTCCCCGGGAGATGCTCGCGACCGGCGATTTTGTGACGCCGAAGCTGAATGGCGTGAACTATTTCGAGAAACCGCCGCTGCTTTACTGGGCGGTTGCGGGGTGTTTTGCGGTATTCGGAGAGAATGAGTGGGCGGCGCGGACGATGCCGGCGCTCTTCGGGCTTTTTGGAGTGCTGATCACGTATGCGGCGGCGCGGCGGCTGCACGGGCGGGCGGCGGGCGTGGCTTCGGCGATCGTGCTGGGTTCGTCGCTGTTGTTCTTCGCGCTCTCGCGGCTGCTGATCCTCGACATGGCGGTTTCGATGCTCATGTGCGCGACGCTGTTTTGCTTTATTTTGGGCGTGCGCGAAGCCCCCGGGGCGCGCCGGCGATGGCTGTTCTACGGGCTCTATGCGAGTGCGGCGCTGGCGACGCTGACGAAGGGCCTGATCGGTTTCCTCGTCACGGGCGCGGTGATGTTTTTGTGGCTGCTCGTCTTCAACCAATGGAAACGGCTCCGTCCGCTGCATCTGCCGACCGGGATCGCACTGTTTCTGGCGATCGCGTTGCCGTGGCACCTTTTGGCGGCGCAACGCAACCCGACGTGGGCGGAGTTTTACCTGATCCACGAGCACTTCACGCGGTTTACGACGACGGTGCACGGGCGATATGAGCCGTGGTGGTATTTTTTCCCGATCGTGGCGCTGGGGATTTTCCCGTGGACGGGATTTTTCTGGAACGCGACGCGCGAGGCGCTGGCGGGCGGTTGGGCTCGAAGGAAAGAGCACGCCGACGCGTGGTTCCTCGTGACGTGGATCGTCTTCATCTTTCTGTTTTTCTCCAAGTCCCAGTCGAAGTTGATCCCGTATATTTTGCCGGTGTTTCCGCCGATCGCGGTGCTGATCGGGCCATGGTTGGCGCGGCAGTGGGCCGAGGGCGGGAAAGGGAAGCTGCGTTTGGGATTTAATTTTTTCTCATTCGTCAGCGGCCTGCTCGCGGTGGCGTTGATTGTGGCGGTCACGATGCCCGATCTGATCAGCGATCCCGTGCAGGCGAAATTGCTGCGGCCGTATGCCTATGCGATGGCAGCGGTGTTGATTTTGGGCGGAGTGATGGCGCCGTGGTTCGCGCGGGCGCGGGGGTTGCGGGCCGGATTGACGACGATGGTGAGTACGGCGGTCGGGCTCTACGTGTGCCTGATGTTGGCGGCGCCCCACATCAAACGGCCCGGCACCAAGGACATCGCCCTCGCGTTCGCCGCGCGGGCGCAGCCAAGCGATACGGTTTATCACTACGGCGAGTATTTCCACGATTTCTCGTTCTACGCGAAACGCGTCGTCGGCACCGTGGCGTTCAAGGGCGAACTCGGGATCCAGATCGATCCGGTGGCCCAAGCGAGCGGGCGTTTCATCGACGGGCCGGAGTTTCACCGCCAATGGGCGGGATCCATGCGAATCTACGCGGTCGCGCGAAGGAAAGACGTGGTGGAACTTTTCGCCGATCCCGCGTTCCGGTATCATCTAATCGCCGAATCGCGCGCCCACCTTCTCTTCAGCAATCAACCCTGATATGTCCGCGCCTGCCGCCGCCGCCGCCGTTCCTTACCTGCCGCTTACGCGGCCGACCCTCGACGAAGAAACCATCGCGGGCGTCGTCGAGGTGTTGCGCTCGGGTTGGATCACTTCCGGACCCAACGTGAAGGCGCTGGAGGGCAAGCTCTCGGAGTATTTTGGCGGTCGGCCGGTGCGCGTTTTCAATTCCGGCACCTGCACGATGGAAATTGCGCTGCGGATCGCGGGCGTCGGTGCGGGACATGAGGTGATCACGACGCCGCTCTCATGGGTGGCGACGAGCAACGTGATTCTCGAAGTCGGCGCGCGGCCGGTGTTCGTCGATATCGATCCGGTGACGCGCAACCTGGACCTGGACCTCATCGAGGGCGCGATCACGCCGGCGACGCGGGCCATCATCCCGGTCGATCTGGCCGGTCTGCCCGTGGACCGTGATCGCCTCCACGCGATCGCAAAAAAGCACGGCTTGCGGATCGTGGAGGATGCGGCGCAGTCGATGGGCTCGACGTGGAACGGCAAACGCATCGGCGCGACAGGCGATTTCGTTTCGGTGAGTTTTCACCCCAACAAGAACATCACGACGATCGAGGGCGGTTGTCTCGTCATGACCACCGAAGCCGAGGCGAAACTGGCCGAGCAGTATCGCCTGCAAGGCGTGGTGCGCTCGGGCCTCGACGGCATGGAAGTCGAGGTCGTGGGCGGAAAATTCAACCTCACGGATGTCGCCGCGCGCGTGGGGCTCGGGCAGTTGCCGCGCTTGGAGGAGTTCAACGGCAAACGCCGCGAGCTGGCGCGGGCGTATTTTGAGGCGTTTGCGGCGCACGGCGCGGCGGCGCTGGGGCTGGGCTTGCCCGTGGCGGACTTGGTGCAGAGCAACTGGCACATGTTTCAAGTCGTGCTGCCGCCGGCCGTGAAACGGGCCGAGGTCATGGCGGCGCTGCACGCGGCGGGGATCGGCAGCGGCGTGCATTACCCGGCGATCCACCTGTTTGCCCTGTATCGGCGGCTCGGCTGGAAGGAGGGAGATTTTCCGAAAGCGGAAGCCGTGTGCCGCAGCATTTTGACCCTGCCGCTGTTTCCGGCGATGACGCGTGCGGATGTCACGCGCGTGGTGGAGGTGCTGACCGGGATTTTATTGGGTCACGGGAAGTCATGATCACGTTGTCCGAGCCCGTTTATCGCCCGCAAGCGGGCTCCTACCTCAAGCCATGAGTATCGCGTCCTCGATCCCGCTCTCGATCGTCATTCCCGTCTACAATGAGGCGCTGAATTTGCCCACGCTCTTTGCGCGGCTCTATCCCGTGCTCGACGCGCTCGGCCGTCGTTATGAAATCATTTTTACGAACGACGGCAGTGCCGATCGCTCGATCGAGTTGCTCCGCGCGCAATACGCCGCGCGGCCCGATGTGACGCGGGTGATCGATTTCAACAGCAACTACGGCCAGCATATGGCGATCATGGCGGCGTTTGAGCGCGTGCGCGGCGAGGTTATCGTGACGCTCGACGCCGATCTCCAGAATCCGCCCGAAGAAATCCCCAAGCTCCTCGCGAAGATGGACGCTGGTCACGATTACGTGGGCGGTTACCGGCTGAACCGGCAGGATTCGTGGTTCCGCACTTACGCTTCGAAGTTGATCAACTTCGTGCGCGAGCAGACCACGAGCATCGAGATGACGGACCAAGGCTGCATGTTGCGTGCGTATTCGCGCGGTGTGATCGACGCCATCGTGCGAAGCGGCGCGATCAATACCTTTATCCCGGCGCTGGCTTACAGCCTTTCGTCCAATCCGGCGGAGGTCGGGGTGAAGCACGAGGAGCGGCACGCGGGCGTTTCGAATTACTCGTTCTACAGCCTGATCCGGCTCAACTTCGATCTGATCACGGGCTTCTCGCTGGCGCCGTTGCAGTATTTCACGATGTTCGCCGGCGCGTGTTCGGCGGGCAGTTTCGTGCTGGTGATCGTGTTGGCGCTGCGCCGGTTGATCGTCGGCCCGGAGGAGGGCGGGTTGTTCACGCTCTTCGGGATTTTGTTTTTCTTGGTGAGCGTGACGATGGTCGGCATCGGGCTGATCGGCGAATACGTGGGCCGCACCTATCAAGTCGTGCGGGCACGGCAGCGGTATCACGTGAAGGAAATGCTGGAGACGAAATGAACGACCGGCCCCGGATTCTTTTTTTTGGCTACAGCGAGGTCGGCTACGCGTGTCTCTCGCTGCTCATCGAACGCGGAGACAACGTCGTGGCGTTGATCACCCACGAGGATAATCCCAGCGAAAAAATCTGGTTCAAGACGCCGGCGGTCGCGGCCAAGGAAACGGGCATCCCGGTCTTCACCCCGGAATCGGTGAACACGCCGGAGTGGCGGGAAAAAATCGCGGCGCTCAAATCCGATCTGATCCTATCGGTCTATTACCGGCACATGATCGGGACCAAGATCCTCGCGCTGCCGCCGCTCGGCGCCTGGAACATGCACGGCTCGCTGTTGCCGAAGTATCGCGGGCGGGCGCCGATCAACTGGGCGGTGCTGCACGGCGAGTCGCGGATCGGCATGACGCTACACCGGATGGTGAAATCGGCCGACGCCGGCGCAGTGGTCGACCAAGAAGGCGTGGAAATCGGCCCCCGCGACACGGCGGAGCAGGCGTTTCGCAAAGTGCTGCCGTGCGCGCGCACCGTGTTGGCGCGTCAGATCGAGGCACTGCTCGCCGGCACGGCCCGCGAGACCCCGCAGGACGAGGCGCAGGCCAATTATTTCAGCGGACGAAAGCCCGAGGACGGCCGGATCGTGTGGGCGCAGACCTCGGTGCAGATTTTCAACCTCATCCGCGCGGTGACCGATCCGTATCCGGGTGCGTTTGCGGATGTGGGGGCGGCGCGTCTGATGGTATGGTGGGCGGAAACTGATTCGCCGCCGACGCGCGGACGCCGGGGTGCGCCGGGCGAAGTATTGTCGGTCGCGCCGCTCGTGATCGCGACGGCGGACGGGGCGCTGGAGCTGACGAAAACCGAGTGGCGCGGTGGCTTGGCGGCCGAGTTGCGCGTCGGCCAGGTCGTTTAGCCGCGCGGTCGAACCGATTTAATTCACCCTTTAAGCTCTCACGTCTTTCAGCCTTTCTCCCTCTCATGCCCATCAAAGTTCTGATTCTCGGCGCCAACGGTTTTATCGGCAGCTCGCTCACGCGGGCCATCCTCAAACAAAAAGACTGGGAAGTCTACGGGATGGATATCGGCTCCCACAAACTTGAGGACAGTCTCGCCAACCCGCGCTTCAAATTCGTCGAGGGCGACATCACGATCAACCGCGAGTATATCGAGTATCACGTAAAGAAGTGCGACGTGGTCATCCCGCTCGTCGCGATCGCCAATCCGATCCAATACGTGAAGGACCCGCTGCGCGTTTTTGAACTCGATTTCGAGGCCAACCTCGCCGTCGTGCGCCACTGCGCAAAATACAAGAAGCGGATTATTTTTCCGTCCACCTCCGAGGTCTACGGGATGAGCACCGACGCCAAGCTCGACGAGGAAACGACCAACCTCGTTTACGGCCCCATCGAGCGGCAGCGCTGGATTTACGCGTGTTCGAAGCAGCTCCTCGACCGCGTGATCTACGCGTATGGCGTGCGCGACAACGTGGATTACACGCTCTTCCGGCCGTTCAACTGGATCGGGCCGCAGCTCGACGATGTGATGGAGCCGAAGGAAGGCAGTTCTCGCCTGTTTACGCAGTTCATCTCGAACGTGATTTTCAAAAAGCCGCTGCAGCTCGTCGACGGCGGCAAACAGAGCCGGTCGTTCACCTTTATCGACGACGGCGTCGATGCGTTGCTGCGGATCATCGAGAACAAAGACGGCTGTGCTTCACGGCAGATTTTCAACATCGGCAACCCGCGCAACGACGTGAGCGTGGCCCATCTGGCGAAGCACATCATCACCGCGTTCAAAGACTATCCCGACTACGCCGAGCACGCCAAGGTGGCGAAGACGGTCGTCGTGCCCTCGGGCAAATATTTCGGCAAATACTATCAGGACATCCAGAAGCGCGTGCCCTCGATCGCCAACGCGAAGAAGCGGCTCGGCTGGGCGCCCAAGGTCGGCCTGAAAAAAGCGATCAAGCTCACCTTGGACTACCACCTCGCGCACAAGGATTATCAGCTGGAGTGAGGGTAGGGACGCCTCTCCGAGGCGTCCGCGCCCGACGGACGGCTCGGTGAGCCGTCCCTCCCACGGAAAACCATGCGCCTCGCGCTCAAAGTTGATGTCGATACCGATCGCGGCACGCAGGAAGGCGTGCCGAATCTCGTGGCAGATTTGCAGGCGGTGGGCGCGCCGGCGGCTTTTCTGTTTTCGCTCGGGCCCGACCAAACGGGGCGGGCGATCACGCGGGTGCTGCGGCCGGGATTTTTCCAGAAAGTTTCGCGGACGAGTGTCGTCCAGATCTATGGCGTGCGCACGTTGCTCAACGGCACGCTGCTGCCCGCGCCGCACATCGGCCGGCGCAACACCGCCGCGATGCGCGCGGTGCGCGACGCCGGCTTCGAGGTCGGGATTCACTGCTTCAACCATTACCGTTGGCAGGACTACGTGCACACGCTGCCGCTGGAGGAGGTGCGCGCGGAATTCGCGGCGGCGCGAAACGAGTTTATCCGGATTTTTGGCGTGGCGGCGCGGACCGCCGGCGCACCGGGCTGGCAGAGCAACGCCAAGAGCCGGCAGATTTACGACGAGGCGGGCCTGCTCTACTCCAGCGACACGCGCGGCGGCGCGCCGTTTTTCCCGCGGGTCGACGGCCGGGTTTTCAAGACGGTGGAGATTCCGAGCACGCTGCCGACTTTTGACGAACTGATGGGCCGGCCGGAGTATCCGGACGACCGCATGGTGGCGCATTATCTGAAACTCATGCAGGCGGAGCCGGCGCGGCCGCACGTCTTCACGTTGCATGCGGAGATCGAGGGCATGGGGCGGCGCGGCTTGTTTCAGGAGTTGTTGAAAGCCTGCGTGAGAGCGGGCGTGGAGTTTGTGCGGATGGACGATCTTGCGCGGGAGTATCTGGCCGACCGTGCGGCGATCCCGGTGCGGGACCAAGTGATGGCGGAGATCGACGGCCGCTCCGGCACCGTGGCGGCGCAGGAGGCGTGAGGGAATTGACGGGAGTAGGGCGGGGTCACTTCAGGTGGTTGTCATCGCGAGGGGCGCGAAGCGCGCCGTGGCGATCCAGCTGGATTGCTTCGTCGCCGCGCGGAGCGCGGCTTCTCGCAATGACAGACGGTGAAGACCCTGCCCTACTTTTTCACCGCGCGGCCGGGCGCTCGATGCGCAGAAAGAGCCAGACGCCGAGAATCAGAAACACGGTGTTGGGCAGCCAAAAGAGCAGGTCGGGGCGGTAGACGGGGTGGCGGTCGAGCCAAGTCACGGAGACGGTGAGCATGTAGTAGCCGAGCGCGAGGAGGACGGCTACGCCGAGGTTGGCGCTGGTTTCGCGGCGGGAGACTTTGATGCCGAGGGGCACGCCGATCAGCGCGAAGGAGAGGATGGCGAGGGCGGTGTTGAATTTTTCCTGCACGGTGAGGGTCACCTTCATCACGGCGCGGGCGTGGTCTTTCGGGGCGTCCGGATTGACGGGGAGCGCGGCGACGCGGGCTTCCTCGGCGCGGAGTTCGGGGTAGGTCATCCACGAGAGTTTTTGCCGCACGGTGGGCGCGCCGAAGAGGCGGGTGAGTGAGAGCCGTTGCGGCTCGGATTGTTCGAACGAGCCGATGCGGGGCGATTCGGCGAAGTTTTCGGGATTGGAGGCGGAACGTTCCTCGATCTGGGCGTGGGTGAGGGTGAGAATGAGCTCGTTGGCGGCGGTGTCGTAGTCGAAGCGGCCGGATTCGGCGCGCACGAGCTGGGTGGTGCGGCCCTCGCGGTCGAGTTGCCACAGCCAGAAGTCGCGCATGACGGTGCCCTGCTTGTCGCCGACGTAAACGACGAAGCCCTTGAAGTTACGGATGAAGGTTTTTGGGACGATGAAGCTGAGGGGATTGGCGCGGATGGTCTCGTCGAGTTCCTTGTGATACTGGACGCGGGCGCGGGGCATGGACTCGAAGTTGACGTAGAGCCCGAGGGCGCAGCCGAGCGCGCCGAGCAGGAAAATCGGGCGGGCGATCCGGGTGAGGCTAAGGCCGGCGGCGCGCATGACGGTGATCTCGCTGTCGGCGGAGAGGCGACCGAGCGTGAGGAGGACTCCGGTGAGCATCCCCATCGGCAGGGCGTAGATCGCGACCGCGGGCACGAGCATCCACACGAGCCGCAGAAAGGTGCCGGTGGGCAGCTGCCCGGAGAGCAAGTAGGGCAACAGATCGCGGATGAGGTTGCCCAGCATCAGCACAAACGCGAAGAGCGCGACGGCGCCCGTGCAGGTGAAGAGCACACTTTTGAAGATATGGCGATCGAGGAGGTTCACGCGGGCGGTCGGAAAGAAGAGGCTGAGCAATCGCAGACAGACCGCGCGGGGACAAGGCGGTTCGCGGCCAGAATCGGAAGGGGGCGGAATGTTACAACCCAGCCGACCACGTCGTCAGCACGGCGGGCAAATCGCGCACCGATTGAATCTCGAAGAAACGGCCGGCGGCGCGCGGCGGGTGTTCGACGCGCTCGGCCGCCCAGGTAAGGTGGTAGGGCACGTGCACGCCGGAGCCGCCGAGCGCGAGCACGGGCAGAATGTCGGATTTCAGGGAGTTGCCGACCATCAGGAAGCGCCGTGGATCGATGGCGTGGCGGCGAAAAATCGCGTCGTAGGAACGTTCGTCTTTTTCGGAGAGGATTTCGACGTGTTGGAAATGGTCCGCGAGGCCTGAGCGGGCGAGTTTGCGCTCTTGGTCGCGGAGGTCGCCCTTGGTGATGACGAGCAGCCGGTGGGTGCCGGACAACGAGGAGAGGGTTTCGACGACGCCGTCGAGCAGATCGACGGGGTGGGCGAGCATCTCTTGGCCGAGCGTGATGATCTGATTGATTTCCTCCGCGCTGATCTGGCCGGCGGTGAGCTGGATGGCGGTCTCGATGGAGGAGAGGGTGAAGCCCTTTACGCCGTAGCCGTAGAGCTCGAGGTTGCGCATCTCGGTGGCGAAGAGCGTGCGATCGACGGTGGCGGCGTCGTGGTAGCGCGCGAGCAGATCGCGGTAACGCACGTGGACCTTTTCAAAAATGTTTTCGTTGTGCCAAAGGGTGTCGTCGGCGTCGAAACCGAGAGTGAGCGGGCGAGTGGGAGCAGCGGACATGTGAGAGGCGAGAGCTGAGCGGAGAACCGGGCGCGTTTCTAGACCAGATTCAACGGCTCACCGAGTGGCAGTCGATTCTCGGAGCTTGAGATGATGGCAGACGGCCAAGTCTACCGGTTCCCTTACCCGATCTATTTCGGCGCCTATAAAGGTGACCGCGATGGCGAACATCACCTCGCCCCGATCCGTTGATGATTGCCTTTAACCAGCTCCGTCCCGGCCGGGCCCTTTTTTCTCGGCCCCCGTTTGGGCCTTATCGTTCAATGCTTGTTGCGGGTGGTTTCGGTCTTGAGCGGGAGTGCGGCGACCGCGCGCACGCCGGCGTCGGGCTGGTCGATAAACAACCCATCGATGCCGGCGTGGACCAAGAAGAGGTCGAGCAACCCGGCGATATCCGAAATGCCGGCCGGCAAAGTGTCGGCGCGAAACGTGTAAGGGTGAACCAACAGTCCCTCGCGATGGGCGTCGGCAACCAATGACGTGAGCTGCGGTTTCCCATCGGCCGAGCGGCCGGATACGATCTGACCGAGATGGGGTCCGATGCCTTGGGCGTAGGTTGCGATTTCTTTGAGACCAGCCGGAGTGCGCATCGCGTTGTAGTCGGCGGGAGACTCGCCCCACGCGTTGTCGCCCAGCAACTGGACCAGGGGCAGGCGCGTCCGCAATTCGGTTCGCAGCCGCTTGAGGGCGACCGGGTCGAAACACTGCACGAAGATGCGGTCCGCCGGATCGTCGTAGCCGTGCCGGCCCAAGACCTCGAGCAACGCGGCGCCGAGATCGCGACCCTCTTTTTGGTGAAAGGCGGGGTCCTTGAACTCGACGTAGAGGCCGGTCGTCCGGCCGGTGGAGCGATTGAGCCCGGCGATCAGGGCGATCTGCTCCTCCAGGGTGCACAATCGGAATGCACCTGCCGCGGCGGGGAACCGGCGCGGGAAAACCGCTGCGCCGGTCTTCGGATCGAAGCGCTCGCTGACGCGGAGGGAGCGCAACTCGTCCCACGTGAAATCGAGGGCGTAGAAGCGCCCGTCGGGGCGTTTGCGGTCCGGGAAACGCGCGGCTACATCGGTCGTAGTTTCCAGATGGATATCGTGGAGCACGACCAAGGTGCCGTCGCGGGACATGACGATGTCTTGCTCGATGTAATCCGCGCCGAGCGCGTGGGCGTAGGCGGCAGATTCGAGGGTGTGTTCGGGCAGATAGCCCGAAGCCCCCCGGTGAGCGATGACGAGCGGCTTGGCCGCGAGGAGGATAGCGGGCAGGCCGAGCAGGCAGGCGATGGCGGTGAGGGCGATCGGTTTCATCGGGCGCCGCGCGGAGGGATCAGAAACGATAGGTTGCGCGCACGCCGAAGAGCCGGGGATCGCCGGCGATAAACGTCGGGATGCCGAAGGCACCGCCGGTGTTGCCGGCGTCGATGATGTATTCCTTGTCGAACAGATTGTCGATGTAGGCGACGACCTCCCAACGATCTCCCTTGGGTTGGAAAGCGGCGCGGACGTTGAAGAGCCCGAATCCGTCTTGGCTGAGGATGCCGCCGGCGTTGGCGTTGTTGTCGTCGAAGAAGTGCTTCGACTTGTATTGGTAGCTTGGCGTCAGCTGAATACGACCGGCGGGGCCAAAGGAGCCGGAGAAGGTGGCGCCGAAGGAATAAGTGCGGCGGGAGGTGAGCCGGAAAGTGTTCCCGGCGAGTTGTTGGCGCTGGCCGCGGTCGTTGACGTCGTCGAAGGTCGCGTCCGTGTAGCCAAAGGTGCCGAAGGTGGTGACGGCGGGATTGAGCACGCCTTGAAAGGTGAGTTCAAAGCCTTCTCCGGTCGCGTTGCCGGCATCGACTGTGGTTGTCAGCGGCGGCGGAGTCGGATTCACCGCGGTGCTCTGGAAATTGGCGTAGTCGTATTTGAAAACCGCTGCGCTCCAGTTGAGCCGGTTTTGCAACATCGTGCCTTTCAGGCCGACCTCGTAGTTCCAGACTATCTCCTCTTTGAGCTCGACCGGCACGTAACGCCCGCCGACGAACGAGATGAGCAAGGTGTCCGGCCGGCGGCCCCGCGAGGCGCTGGCGAAGGCGCTGATGTCGGAGCTGATCTTGTAACGGGCGACCGCGCGGGCCACCCAAGAATTGTAGTCGCGCGTCGCCTGGATCAGACCGTTGGTCGGGGCGAAGAGCGTGTTGGGGAAATTGGCGGCACCGGTGGGAAATCCGGCCGGCGTGAGAGCGTTGATGACCTGATAGCCCGAGGTGATGTCTTCGAACGTGGAGCGGAAGCCGGCCGAAAGCTCGAGACGGTCGGTGACGTTGTAGGTGCCATCGACGAAGATGTCGTAAGCCTCGGTCGCGCCGGTCTGGGTGTATTCCTCGCGATTGTAGGCACGGAGCGGTCCACCGGTGATCGGGCTGACCGTCAAGCCGGTGTTCGGCGTGCCATCAGGATTGAACACGGGCACGCCCGAGCCGCGAAGGAGAAACGCGGCCAGCTGACGCTCGTCGGTGTAAAACGGCACGCGCGCCGAGCCCTTTTCGTCGAAGTAGCTGAGGCCTGCGAAACCACGAAAGCGGCCGCGGGTGTCGTAGCTGATGCGGAGTTCTTGGCTGAGCTGTTCACCGAGATAATCCTCGGCGAACTCCAAGATGTTAAGCCGGGTGCCATCGGCGTCGAAAGCCTCGAAGGAGTCGAAATCGCGATAACCGGTGATGCTGGTCAACGTGAAGGCGTTGTTGAGATCATGCGTCACGATCCCAGTGAGGCCGACGACGGTGCGGTCGATGCCGAGCTCCGCGCCCCGGTTCAACTCGGCGGTCTCGAAGGCCCGGGTGTTGCCGCCGCGAGGTGCGAAGGTGCCGCTCTTGAATGCGGTGCCGGGCGGTTGGTCGCGCTGGTAGTTGATGATGAAGTCTGCGGTGGTCGCCGTGCCGGGTTGCCACCGGAGGCTGGTGCGGACGCCGAGGGTGTTCTTCCCGTTGAGATCCGAACCGTCGGCAACATTTTCGATCGAGCCCTCGCGGTCGACGTAGGAAAACGCGACGCGGGCAAAAAGCTGGTTCGGGGCGAGCACCGTGTTGTAGGTGCCGGAGGCTTCGATTTTGCCGAAATTGCCGAAGCCGGCGGTGAACTGACCCAAGGTGCCGTTCTGCGCTTTGTTCTGGATGATCGAAATGGCGCCGATCTGGGCGCCGCGGCCAAACAGAGTGCCCTGCGGGCCCTTCAACACCTCGACCCGTTCGAGGTCGAAGAGCTCAACCACGCTGCCGCGGGAACGGCTGATCGAGACGCCATCTTGGAAAATGCTAACGCGGGTCTCTTGGCTGGGATTGCCGCTGTCGGTGGTGACACCGCGGACATTGATGCCCGGATTGTTGGGCGACTGCTCTTGGATAAAAAGGCCGGGCACGTAGGGGGCGAGGTCTTTGAACGAGCCGATGCCGAGGCGATTTAGAAACTCTCCTTTGTAAGCGGTGACCGAGATCGGCACATCCTTGATTTCCTCAGTGCGCTTCTGAGAGGTGACGACAAATTTTTCGAGCGCGACGACTTCTTCGCCGTGAAGCGCGAAGGGCGTGGCGGCAAAAACGGACAGTGCAAGCAGCGTGGTTAATTTTCGCATGGTGGTGGGAAGAGCCGCGAAAGGAGGCGTCGCCCTGCACTCCGTCAACGCGGCGAGCGATCCGTAACCGCAAGTTAACCGTCGTGTAACCGGACGGTCACCGAACCGACCAAATCAGTGATGCAATTCGAGGAAAACGAGGCGGTTCTCCTCGGCCGGCCACGCTACACCCGTGAGCTGTTCGCTGATCGCGCCGGAACGAAACTTGGCGGACACGGACCGTCCGGCGCCCTCGGTCAATTCGAGCCGGGTCGTTGAAACGCCGGCCACTCCCGCTGGAATACCGGCCGGAGGATTTTTTCCGTCCAGCACGACCTCATCGCGGGGCAGACCAAAATACCCCCGTGGCCGGGTCAAAATGACGACCGCGGCGGGACGGCCCTCGGCCTTGAGGGAGCGCTCGGCGCGGAGGTGGACCAAGTCGCTCGAGCGCGGAAACGGCGTGCGGTAAATATGGGTGATGGCGTGGCCCGGAGCGGTGATCACGAATTCAAGATACGTGCGAGCCTCGGTGGAGAAGGGGCCCCAGCGCCCGTCGTCGCCCACCGTCGCCCGGTGTTTCGCCGGACCGATTCGTGCACCGGTGGTGGGCTCGACCGCGAAGATCTCCACCGTCGCGCCTGGCACGGGTAAATTTGTCTGGCTGCCGCCGGCGAAGCCCGTGACGGTGCCGTTTAACGTGGGGGCGGGCTCCTCGGCAATCTCGGTGGTGGCCGGAGAACGACCGGTCACGAAACGGTAAGTCTCCGTGAAGGCTTCGGCGTGGTAGCTGACCTCGCGGTGATCACGTTCCCGCAGGATAACGTTGGTCGCGCCGCCGAGAGCGGGACCGTCGTAGGTCACTCCGGTTGGCATGCCTTTGGCGCCCATCCAGACACCGTCAGGTTGCGCAAATTTGTCATTCTGATCCGAGCGGATGGTCAGCCAGCGCACGCCCGGAGTGACTTCAATTCCCGGAGAGGCACCCGGCGGAGAATTCAGCGCGGTGAGGAACGGGCCCGCGCCGTTGAATTCGCTGCCGGGACGCAGGGCGGCATTGGCCCATACGCCGTGATTGGGCGAGCCGCCGAGGATGGCGTGCGAGACGAGAGCCGCGCCGCCGAAGTTTGCGATGTAGTTGCGGATGGCGAGACCGCCGCGGGAATTTCCGACCATCACGACTTTCGCGCCGCCGTGGAGGCGCGAGACGCGCGCGACCTCGGCCTGGAGGCGGAGGGCCAGCTCGGTCGCGGAGCTGCGGCCGGGCTGCGCGACGCCATCGTCGTCCCGGGCCAGTGGCAGCGGGAGATCGAGCGCGTGGAGACGATCGCGGGGCCAGCCGTTGGTTTCGAAGCGCCAGGCGGTCGTTAGCCAAAGCGCGGCGGTGTCGCCGTTCCCATGTACGAATACGATCGGCGGGGGCGTCTCTTCTGCGGCGATGAATTGGGTGAGCCCGAGAAGTATGCCGAGCGCCGAAATAAGAGCGCGGAAAGGGAGGAATCTCGGAAAAAAACGAAGCGGTGAGAGATTTCGGATCATGGTCGGAGCGCTACACTGGGGAGGTATTTGGAATGAGACCGGATTGAGATTTAGATTACCCGGAGTTCAAGACGGCCAATGTGACGAATGGGGAGCATTTTTGCCGCGCATCTTATCGTGCGGCTTTGTTGACCATCGGAATCGCCAAAATTTTCAGATCCGGACCGGCCGAGAATTCGCAACGGGGAAAGCGGTCCTGGTTTGCCGACCCCTGCGGCGCCTCTCTTGATTGTCCTCACACCCCCATGAGCCCTACCCGCTGGTTTTTCTTGGCCCTGCTGCCCGTAAGTCTTTTTGCCGCCGACGTCCGTCCTCGGGCCGAGGCCGCGCTCGCAAAAGGTGTCGCGTTTTTTCAAACTATCAATGCGCACGGCGGCTACGTTTACTCGGTGACGCCGGACTTGTCCCAGCGTTGGGGCGAGAGCCCCAAGGATGCCGACACCATCGAGGTGCAACCGCCGGGCACGCCGGCCGTCGGTCAATCCTACCTGCGCGCCTACCTCGCGACGGGTAACCCGCAGGCGCTCGCCGCCGCCCGCCAAGCGGCCGATGCGCTCATCCGTGGTCAGAACAAACACGGCGGTTGGGACCACACGATTAACTTCGCCGATCTGAGCAACGAGACCGTGAGCTTCGACGACAATCAGAGCCAGTCGGCGATCAGCTTCCTCCTAGCGTTGAACCACGCCGCCCCGGACGAACGCCTCGCCGCCGCCACCCGGCGCGCGCTCGACATGATGCTCGCCACGCAACTCGGGAACGGAGGCTGGCCCCACCTTTATCCCCCGCGCGGAAACTACCACGACTACGCCACCTTCAACGACGGCGGCATCAACGACTGCGTGCGCGTCATGATCGAAGCGCACCGGCTCGATCCCGGGGACAAAGCCGTCGCGGCGAGCCTGCGTCGCGTGGCGCGGTTTATCGTGATCTCCCAGAATCCGCCGCCCCAGCCCGGCTGGTCGCAGCAATACAACGAGTTTCTCCAGCCCGCTTGGGCCCGCTCCTTCGAACCGGCGTCGCTCGGGCCATCCGAGAGCGTTCGCAACCTCGGCACGTTGATCGACCTGTATCTCGCGCTCGGCGATGCGACGTTGCTCGAACCGATCCCCGACACGCTGCGTTGGTTGCAGGAGATCCGCCTGCCCAACGGCAAATGGGCGCGCTTCGTCGAGCTTGGGACCAACCGGGCGCTCTACTACGACCGCGGCCGGGTGCGCGTGAACCGCGTCGAAGAACTCAGCCCCGAGCGCAGCACCGGCTACGGCTATGAGGTCAACCTCGCCGGGCAGATCGCCGCCGCCACCCGGCGCTACGAGCAGGCGCTGAAACTCGGCCGCGAGGGCTTGCAGCGCGCCGAGACCCCGGAGCTCTCCCCAGCAGCCCTCACCCGGCGCCTCGAGACGCTCGCGGGCCAGGTGCAAGCGATCATCGACGCGCAGGAGGCCTCCGGCGCCTGGATCACGCGCAACGAGCGATTCAAGACGCCGCCCGCGCCAAAAAAACTCTGGAACGGCGAATACTCCGTGATGGACCGGATCAACAGCGCGGTCTTCAACCGCAACGTCGGCGTCCTTTGCGACTACCTCGAGTTGAGCGCCCGTCTCGCGAAACGGTGACGCGCACCGACTCTTTAAAGTGAGCAGGTTCCTCGCTGGTTCGCGTGCGTAGATCGAGTGGTCGGTATGTTTATGACTCCATTTTTCTGACCTACGCTTCGCCTGAAAAGGCCCGGGAAAGTCAGAAAGGTAGGGTCAAAAAGAGGGGCGCCGCAGACTCCGGCCCGCCTTGCTGCCTCCGGTTTGCGGCGCGATCCACGAGGTCGCGTGGTCGCCGCACGGTCATAACTCCCGCCGCAACCGGCCCGGAAACTGGCCCGGCGCGGTCGCGGTCCCGGGGAGCTCAATACCCCTTCTGCTTGTCCACCACGTGGCGCAGCGTCTCGCCCTTCGCGAAGCGGGTGAGGTTTTCCTTCTGAATCTCGAAGTAACGCGCGGCGTCGCCATCGGAGCGGCCGGCAATATGCGGCGTGATGATTACGCCGGGCAGTTTCCACAGGGCGTGGCCCTTCGGCAGCGGCTCGGGATCGGTGACATCGAGGCCCGCGCCGGCGAGATGACCGCTTTGCAGCGCGGCCACGAGCGCATCGTTGTCAAAAATTTTACCGCGCGAGACGGCGATGAAAAGCGAACCTCGCTTCATCTTCGCAAATTGCGCCGCTCGGAACATTTTGTCGGTCGCAGGCGTATGCGGGGCTGCGATGAAAACGACGTCGGCTTCCGGGAGGACGACGTCGAGCCGGTCGGGCGGAACGGAGCGGTCGAGATGCGGCGCGTAGGGCAGGTCGGCGGGATCGACGCCGATCACCGTCATGCCAAAGGCTTTGGCGCGGACGGCGATTTGGGTGCCGATGCCGCCGACGCCGACGATTACGGCGGTCTTACGGTGGAGCTCGAAGAGCGGGCCGAAAGTGGCGAGCGAGTGCCACGTCTCGGTGGCGCGCGACTCGACGGCGCGGTCGATACGGCGCGTCAGGCCGAGGAGCAGGGCGAAGGCGTGATCGGCGATCTCCGGGCCCTGCACAATTTTCATATTGGTGACGGTGACTTCGCTGGTGACGAGTTCGGGGATCGCGGCGAGCAGCGTTTCCATGCCGGCCGAACCGGTCTGCACCCAGCGGAGTTTTTTGGCCGCGCGAAATTGCTCGCGGGTGAGCCCGCCCACGATGGCATCGGCATCGGCGATTTCGGCGAGCACCCGGTCTCGGGTGGGGAAGACGACGTCGAGGTTGGGCGCGGCGGCGCGGAGTTCGCGCTGCGCGCTTTCGTCGAAGCGGCCGCCCGTGAAAACGACTTTCCGGGCGGGGAGGGCGGATTGCGCGAGGGCGAACGCGGGAAGGAGCAGGCAGCCGATGAGGGTAAAGCGGGCGAGGAGTTTCATGGCCGTTGCAATGGTGAGGCCGTCCGCGCGCGGCAAGGCCGGACGTGGAGTGGGAGCAGACCTCGCCCGCTCTCGCTGATCAACCCGACCAAAAAATAATGAACGACGGCCATCTCGGACCCGTTGGCTCGGCCCGCAGCGAGACCAACGGGCATCGTTTACCGCCTCGGCTCGCTCGGCGTGTCCGGAGCCGGTGGAGGGACTGCCTTACCTGATTGACGATCGGGTAAGGCGAGATTTGTTACCGGGCATGGCAACCACGCTGCGGATCAAGATTACGGCGAAACGGCAGGCGACGTTCCCGGCGGCGACGCTGCAGGCGCTGCAGGCCAAGCCGGGTGATTACCTTGCCCTGATCGAAGATCGCGGCACGTGGCGGCTGGAATCGGCGGCGGTGGATCACGGTAAGCTTGCTCCGTTGCGGGCGCGGATTGCCGGGAACAAGGCCGGGTCTTTTGACCTCACGGGCTGGCGCGAAAAGGCAAAAAATCATGCCCTCTTACGGGATTGATACCTCGGTCTTGGTGCGGCTGCTCACGGGTGAACCGGCGGCGGATTTCGAGGCGACGGTGTCGAAGCTCACGGCGTTGCGCGCGACCCGCACGGAGCCCATTTTGGCCGCGAATATCGTGATCGCCGAGGCTTATGCGGTCGTGCAGCACCATTATGGGGTGAGCAAGGCAGAGGCTCGTCGCGCACTGCGCTCGGTGCTGACCAGCGGGTTGATTGAGCCGGCGGCGGGAGCGGCGGTATTGGAAGCGTTGGACGCGGCCAAGGAGCCTGGGCTCACGGATCGGCTGATTTTGATCGATCACGCGCACCTCGGCGCGGTCTTGCTCACGCATGATCGCAAGCTGGCGGGACAACCGGGGGCGCAACGGCTTTGAAGGAGCGGCCCTAGGATGGGCAGGCGGATTTTGTTGGCCGCAAACCAGCGCGAGAGAGGCGGGGGCTGAGGCGGCGGGCACGTTGCGGGTAGAGACGCGAGGGAGGCGTGAGCGCGGGTGAGAACGGAGTTTTTGGCCACAAAAAGCCCGAAGTGACGTTGGCCGCGGCGGTGAGTGCGTTGCGCCGATAGGCGCGCGGGGGACCTCGACGAAGCGGAAGAAACCGTGCGATCTTTGCGGTGAAAATTTTGAGCGAGCGAACGTCGGAAAGAAATTCGAAAGGGAGACGCGACGGTTGGAGTCGATGATTGGGCGAGTCTGCCAGCGGCACGTGCGGCGGATCGTCGGCGCGGGTGGGGTGGAAGTGACTCATAAAGCACGGAGCTCCGCCCGTTCGGGTGATGGCGATCAGACGGCGGCCGCCGGTGATCGCAAAAAGCAAAGCCCGACGCTTTTGCGGCCTCAGACGTCGTTGACCCCCACCTCCAACCCAAAACTAACAAATAACGGCCAGACCCCTTCGGGTAGCGCCCATTTTAAACGTAAAACAAAGTTGCTTAATTAGGTAAAACAGAGTTCTATTTGGGCGTAAAACAAAGCTGATGGCCACGCCTCAACAAGCTCTAGCTTCTGCCCTGCAACGGGTCCGAGATCGTTCTACGGGCGAGGTGGTCCGTGGTCCTGAGATTTCGCGCCCGGATCGGCTGCTGTTGGTGAAGCGGGGCTTTCTTGTCGAAATCATCAAGGGTTGGTATGCGTTGACCACGCCACAGGCCGAGCCGGGTGACACGACGTTTTGGCACGCGCACTTTTGGGGCTTCTCCAGTGCTTATCTGCGATACCGTTTCGGAACGGGCTACAGCCTGTCGGCCGAGCATTCGCTCGATCTGTTGACCGGCAATACCCAGACGCCAGCCCAATTGATTGTCATCGCCGGCCAAGGCGGCACCTCGACCCTAAAGCTCCCGAACCAAACGTCGTTGCTGATCTACGCCGACCGGAAAAACGTGCCGAAGCAAACCGAGCTTCGGCAGGGCGTGCAGGTTATGCCGCTGGCGCTCGCACTGGTGCGGGTGAGCCCGACGTTCTTCCGGCACTCCGCCACGAACGCGGAAATCGCGTTGCGCTTGGTCAGACCCGATGACCTCAGCCGGGGCCTGCTGGGGGCGGAGGGTTCACTCGCTGCGGCCGGCCGGATGGTTGGCGGATTTCGTCACTGTGGATTGACGGATCAGGCTGACCGCCTTGCCTCGGATCTCGATGCGGCCGGTCTGGAATTCACCGAAACGAATCCGTTTGCGGCGCCGCCACAGTTGCCGGTCGGGATGCTTTTCACTTCGCCTTACGTGGGAAGGTTAAAGGCACTCTGGCAGCGGATGCGTCCGACGGCGCATGAGCTTTTCCCGGCTCCACCCGGTCCCCCTCAGCGCGACGCCTATCTCAGCCGCGTCGCTGAAATCTACACCCACGATGCCTATCATTCGCTTTCCATCGAGGGCTATCAGGTCACGCCGGAATTGATCGGCCGCATTGCCGCGGGTGAATGGAACCCGGAAACCGCGGGATCGGATCAGAATCAGGTGAATGCGATGGCCGCGAAGGGTTACCATGCGACTTTTCAGGCCGTGCTGGACAGCCTACGGGAAATCCTTGGTGGGCAGCCAGCCCCAGGAGTAGCGAATCGTGACATGCCCGGGTGGTATCGGGCGCTGTTCAGTCCGTCGGTGCAAGCCGGGCTATTGCCGGCTTACGCTCTGGCTGGTCATCGCAATCGTCCCGTTTTCATTCGGGGTTCGGAACATGTGCCGCCGCCGCATGAGGCGGTGCCGGAGTTGCTGGATACGCTTTTTGAACTGCTCGCGGCGGAACCGTCCGCCGGCGTGCAGGCGGTGCTCGGACATTTTCTGTTCGTCTACATCCATCCGTATTCGGACGGGAACGGCCGACTCGGGCGATTCGTCCTGAACACGCTACTCGCATCCGGAGGCTACCCGTGGACGGTCATTCGGGTGGAGCATCGCAAAGCCTACATGGCAGCGTTGGAAAATGCTTCGGTCCGACACGACATCGGGGATTTCACGCGTTTCGTCGCGGCGGAGATGGCGGCTTCGGCTGAACTCAAGGCACCAAAGAAGTAGTTAAGGATGGGAGCCCTTACCTCCGACTAAAAACTAACAAAAAACGGCCAGACCACTTTGGAAGGCGCCGCGGCGATCCATCACTCTCCGCTCCTCGCGAAGCGCCACACCACGCCCCTCACAAACCGTAGGGCCGCCGCTCGCCGGCGCGCCGACATCCGCTTCGCTCGCCCCTTGACACGTTACGCCAATGGCGCACTCCTCACCTTGGAATTCGTTCGATTTCCCGCTTTTGAGAAGTCCGCCGCCGGCCTCTTGTCTGAGGTGGACATCTTGGATTTGGAAATGCACCTCGCTGTGTATCCGCACGCGGGCGATCTGATTCCCGGTGGACGCGGTCTCCGCAAACTGCGTCGACCCGCCAAGGGCCGGGGCAAGCGGGGCGGCGCCCGTGTCATCTACTATCACGTCAATGCCCAACACCTCATTTTGCACATCGTCGCCTACGCCAAAAACGAACAGGAAGACCTCGATCGTCGCCAACTGCAGATTCTCGCGCAGCTCGTAAAAACTGAATTCCCATGAAAGAAGCCGATTTCCAAAACCTCCTCCAAGGCATCCGCGAAGCAGGCTCCTACCTGCGCGGAAACAAGAAGGCCGCCTCGCGGGTGGACCACATTCATCCCGACTCGGTCGCGGCCATCCGCACGAAACTGCGCCTCAGTCAGAAAGCGTTTTCATCCGCATTCGGCATCAGCCCGGCCACCCTGCGCAATTGGGAGCAGGGACGCCGCAAGCCCACCGGCGCCGCCCGCGTGCTCCTGCGCGTCGCCGCGAAACACCCGAAGGCAGTCTTGGAAGCGGTCGCCTGACGGACTGGCTGAATCTCAATGGACGAGCGCTGTTTCCTGCCGGAGGTTTTCATCTCCGCTTCATGATGAGTGTGCATGAGCGAAAGCGAGCGGTGGAAAATTTTGCTGAGCCCTGTTTTCCTCCTTCGTTGACCGCACCGAACTCCCGCTCAACCTCCGTCCGATGAAGACCGGCCGGAAACCTCAAACCCCGAAGCGCGCTCGCGCGCCGAAGTCCGGCAAGCTTTCGATCAACGGGAAGAAGCCACGGGGTTGGAACGGATTCGCGCCGGAGCTATGCGGTGTCATGAGCGGCCCGAGCGACCTTTCCCTGCGTGAAGGTTTTGCGCGTGGCTAGTCCGCGCTACATCCTTGATACCGGACCGTTGGTCGCCTTCGCCAACGCGGCGGATGAGCATCACCGCTGGGCGCGAGAAGTCCTGAATGCCTTGGGCGAAGCGCCCGTCACCTGCGAGATCGTGCGCTCCAACTCGCCGAGCGCTTCCCGAAAGCCAAAGTCATCACCACTGACCTGCGCGACTTCCGCATTTATCGTCGCAACCGCAATGATCCGATCCCGCTCATCCACCCGTAGCTGCCTCGACACCTGGACCCCATGCGCTGCGGGGCGCCGCTCCAAGCCGAAAGAGATCGCCGCCCGCTGGCACGTCTGGAACCGTTTTGACGCTCCTACCCGCCGTCCCCACCGACGGCAAAGAAGCCACCCAACGCCGCCACGACCGCTGGGAACCCTGGCCCCACACTGTCGGCCAATCCCGCTCCATCCCCAAAATCGATTCCCCAAAACCATGCCGAGCCACCCTCGACCTCCGCCGCCACGCCGCGCAGGACCGGTGGTAAAACTAACAAAAAACGGCCAGACCCCTTCGGGTGGTCGCCTCCCGCTTCACTATAGCCTCATCGGCGCACACGGGAATTTCTCACTCCGCTTCCCTTTCCCGGACACCGTTGGGTGGCCGGTGGGATAGCGCCAATTTAACCTTGTCCTCTATTATCCTTCTTTCATCACTAGTGTCCGGAATTAAAGTGCTTTAGAACAGTGAGTTAGAATCATCGAAGGTAATTTCTGTGGTGAGCGAGTCCCGCTCAAACCGCGCAAATAGCT
>NEVA01000031.1 GCA_002304445.1 Opitutia bacterium Tous-C4FEB
CCGATGCCGGGGTGCCGGCTAACATCTGGACCACCGTCGCGGAATGGACGATCGGCGACATGGCCGGATCGCGCGGCCGGCCGGTCCGGGATCTGGCGTGGGCCGGAGAGGTGGTCGCGCAGATGGCCGCGCGCGTCCCGGCTTCCGAGCGGCGCAAGTTCGCCGAGCAGGCCTATCTCGACTCGCTCCAAAAAGCCGATTCTGCCGCCGCCGAGCGATTCCTGCGCACGCGCGTCGGACCGGCGGAGACCAATGCCGCCGTGAAGGCGATGGCGGCCGGCCGTCTCCGGATCGTCGGGGCGATGGCCGCCCCGCTTGACCTCAAGTTCACCGCCGCCGACGGCCGCGAAGTCGATCTCGCGAAACTCCGCGGCAAAGTGGTCCTCGTGGATTTCTGGGCCACATGGTGCGTCCCCTGCCTCAAGGAAATGCCCTACGTCCGCGCCGCCTATAAAAAGTTTCACGACCGCGGTTTCGAGGTCGTTGGCATCTCGTTCGACAAGGCTCCCGGCGCCCAGCCGCGCGGCATGGAGCGCACCGCCGCCCAAGTTGACCAGTTTGCCCGGGAAAACGACATGCCCTGGCCGCACCACTACGACGGCAAGTATTGGGACAACGAGTTTGGCCGCCGCTTCGCCATCGCTTCGATTCCCGCGACCTTTCTGCTCGGCAAAGACGGCCGGATCGCCACCACCGAGGCGCACGGCGAAAAGCTCGCGGTCGAAATCGAGCGTCTGCTCGGCCAATAACCCTGTCTTCCCATGAAACGCATTCTCGCTCTCTGCTTTGCTTTTGGACTTCCGCTGATCGCGGCCGGCCAACCGGCGGCCCAACCCGCCGCCGACTTGGAATTGTCCGCCGCTCTGGCGGCCGTCGAAGCCGCACCCGAATCGTTGGTGGCCCACGATGCGCTCCTGCGCGTCCACCAGGCCGCCGTGCGCAAGGACTACAAAAACGGTGAAGCCCTCGCCGCGCCGCTGGAAAAGAGCTATCGCGCGTGGCTCGCCCGTGCGCCCGGTTCGCTCGGGCTGAACTACGGTCTCGGGTCGTTGCTCTACAGCCACGAAGATCCCCGCGCGAAACCGTTTCTGCTCAAGGTCGTCGAACTCGACCCGAAGCGGGCCAAAGTTTTCCAGATGCTCGCGATCGACGCCGAGCGCTGGGGCGATGAGGCGGGCGGATCGGAGTTTATGCGCCGGGCCGCCGCCGCCGATCCTGCCAGCCCCGACTATGCGTTTTATTATGCGAGCGGCCTCGGCCGCGTGAATCCGGCCAAGTGGGAGGAAGCCAGCCTCGACGTCGCCCGGCGCTTCCCGACGCATGAACGTGGTGCGCAGGCGCTCTACTGGCTGGGGGCCCGGGCCAAGACCGAAGCTAAGCGCCTCCAGTATTGGGAACAGCTCCTCGCCCAGTTTCCGCCGGCGAAATTCAATTGGTCGGCCAGCGCGATGACCGGCCTGTTTGACGCCTATCTGCGCAGCGAGCCGGCCCGCGCGATTGTCTTGGCGCGCGAGTTGGAGCGCGCCGGCGTGCGCGAGCCGAAGCAGTGGGCCGACCGCGCCGCATTCGCCGAGAATTACCAATCGGCCCGCGCGCTTCTCGGGGCGGGCAAAGCCGCCGAAGCCGTGGCGTTGCTCGACAAACTCCCCGCCGACCGTCGCTCCTCCAACGCCCGCATGATCGCCTTGCTGCGCGCCGAGATTTCCGCCGCCGCCGGCGATCCCCAAGCCGCCTACGACGCGCTGGCGAAGCGCCATGCGGCGACCCCGGAAGATGAGACCCGCGCCGCGATGGCCGTTTACGGCGGCAAACTCAGCAAGTCGCCCGGGCAAATCGAAGCCGACGTGTGGGCGCTGCGCGACGCGGCCGCCAAACCCGCGCCGGCTTTTGATCTCGGTCTCTACACGTCCGAGGCGAAGCTCTCGCTCGCTTCCCTGCGCGGCAAAGTCGTGTTCGTCACCTTTTGGTTTCCCGGCTGTGGCCCCTGTCGGGGCGAGCTTCCCTACTTTGAGGATGTCGTCGGTCGCTTCCGCGGACGGGATGTCGTGTATCTCGGCATCAACGGCATTCCGAAACAGGACGACTACGTGCTGCCCTTCATGGCCGGCACGAAGTATTCCTTCACGCCGTTGCGCGGCACGGAGGCCGTCACCGGTCCGGGGGGCTACGCGGTGCGCGGCTACCCGGCGAACTTCCTGATCGACCGCGACGGGCGAATCGTTTTCCGCGATTTTCGGGCCCACGACGAAGAGAGCAACCTCGTCCTCCAGCGGATGATCGAATCGCTGCTGGACCGCCCGGCGTCGACGGCCTCGCTTTAGGGGCCGGGGTTCTTTCGCCTCGCACTCGGGCCGGCGCGCGGCAAAGAACCTGCTTCGTCCCGCGTAACGCCCGTGTTGCCGCCGCCCGAAGATATTTCCGATTGGTATTCCGCCGAGGTGCAACCGCACGCCGGCGAATTGCGCGCGTGGCTGGGTGGAAAGTTTCCCGGGCTCAACGATTTCGATGACTTGGTGCAGGAGGCCCTGACTCGGGTCTGGCGGGAACGTCAGGCGCGCCCGGTGCCGTCGCCGAGAGCCTTGCTCTACACGACGGCGCGCAATCTCGCTCTCGATCAAATTCGCCGCAGGCAAGTCGTGCGCATCGACGCTCTAGCGGAATTGGCCGAGCTGACCGTCTTAGAGGATAGCCCCTCCGCCGCCGATACCACCGCCCGTAACCAGGAACTCGATCTCTTGACCCAAGCTCTTCAGTCGCTGCCCGAACGCTGCCGCCAAGTGCTCACCTTGCGCAAAATCTACGGGCTCTCCCAGCGCGAGATCGCCGTGCAGCTCGGCATTTCCGAGCACACGGTCGAGGCGCAGGTGGGCAACGGCATGAAGCGCTGCACCGAGTTCCTCGCGCGCCACGGCTTGCCCTGATCCCGATGGCCGAGCCTGAGAATTTTCCGACCTCCGAGGCCATCGAAGCAGCGGCGACCGCTTGGCTCGCGCGGCGCGACCGCACGCTGACTCCGGCCGAGCAGGACGCCTATCTGCAATGGCTCCGCGAAGACCCGCGGCACGCCGCCGCCATCGCCAGGCAGGAAAAGGTCTGGGGTCTGCTCGACCAACTCAGTGAATGGCGTCCGGCCAACAGCCCGCGGCCCAATCCCGATCTGCTCGCACCGCGGGCCCGCGGTAAAATTTATGGGTTGGCCGCGGCTGCGTTCGCGGCCGCCGCGGCCGTCGTGGTGGCTATGGTCGTCTTGCATCAATCGCCGGCCGAGCCCGCTCCGCGCCGGGCGATCATCCACCCCGGGCCCGAGCGACAGACGCTGGCCGACGGCTCGGTGGTGGAGCTCAATGCCGGCGCCCGGATCGAGGTGCGGTTCGACGACGCCGAGCGCCGGGTGCGTCTCCTGCACGGTGAAGCGCACTTCGCCGTCGCGAAGAATCCCGCGCGGCCGTTTGTGGTCGATGCGGGCGCGGTTGCAGTGCGGGCCGTTGGCACCGCGTTCAGCGTTTCGCTCCAAATTTCCGAGGTTTCCGTGCTCGTCACCGAGGGCAAGGTGGGCGTGACGGAGCATCGGTCCGCCTCCGACGCCCAACGCTCAACGCCTTATCTTTTGACGGGTACTTTTCTCACCGCCGGGCAGAGCACAGTGATCGATTTGGTGGCGGAGTCCGTCGCGCCCGTCGTGCACGAGGTCACCCCCGCGCAAATCGCGCGAGCCCTTGCCTGGCAAGGGTTGCGGCTGGAGTTCCAGGAGATGCCGCTCGGCGACGTGGTCGCCGAGTTTAACCGCTATAATCGCCGTAAGCTTTCGGTGCGTGACCGCGCCACGGCTGCAATCGTGGTCGGCGGTAACTTTCGCGCCGACAACGTCGACGGTTTTGTGCGCCTGCTCGAATCTAGCTTTGGCGTCACGGCGCGGGCCGAAGGCGACGAGATCGTGCTTGGGCTCGCCCGTTAACGCGGATTGACCGTTTGTTTTTCACCTCAGCCGATTGACCAATTATCCATAGCGGAAACCGCCGGGCGGTTCGTCAAAGCAACTAAACACCTACCACCATTATGATTCCAATGCGTCTGCATCTTTCGCCGAGCCGTTTCTTTCGCGCCCAATTCCTATGTTTGTGGTTCGTCGTTTCAACGCTGGTGCTGACGGCCGCGGAAGCGCCGAAGAAAGTCTTCAATCTCGAAGCCGGCGACGCGGTGGTGACGCTCAACGCGTTCTCCGCGCAATCCGGCGAGCAGATCGTCTTTCCGGTGGAGCAAGTGCGAGGCGTGGCGACCCGCAGCGTGCGCGGGGAGTTTGCCTCGGCGGCTGCGCTCGAGCAAATGCTGGCCGACTCCGGTTTGATCGCGATGCGGGATGCCAAGACCGGCGCTCTCGCCGTGCGCCGCGCGACACCTCCGCCCGCCCCAAAAGAGACGACGCGCGCTGAGCCCACGCCGCCGACGCGCGCCGAGGACCAGCGGGCGCTGGCGATGACGAAGTTTGAAGTTACCGACAAACGAATCGACGGACTCATCAACAAAGGCCTGCTCGCGACCGACGAAAATGCCGCGCTCCACTACAGTGTGATCACCCGCCTCGACATCGAGCGGATGGGCGCCACCAACATCGAGGAAGTCTTCCGCAACACGCCCGAAATCACCGCCTACAGCACGCCCAACCAGGATGCCTCGGTCGTGCAGATCGTCGGCCCGGGCAGTCTTGCCTCCAATCTGAGGATGCGTGGCTTCGATGCGCTCCAGACCACCGTCCTGATCAACGGGCGCCGCATCGCCCGCGCGTCGTTTCCCAATCTCGTCGGCAGCGCCAGCGGCGATCTTTCCCGGATCCCGGTCGGCGCCATTGAGCGCATTGAAATTTTGCCTTCGTCGGGTTCGGCGATGTACGGCGGCGGCGCCATCGGCGGCGTGGTCAATGTCATCCTGCGCAAAGACTATCGCGGCCGGGAACTGGCGGTCTCGTTCGGCACCAGCACCGGAGGCGGCTCGACGGAATATAGCGCGAGTTACATGCACGGCTTTTCCCTCAATGGCGGCCGCACGACCGGGACGCTCTCGCTGACCTACCGGGACCGCGGGGCCCTCGCGTTTTCCCAGCGCACCGCCATGCTGGACCGGGCGTTGCGACGGTTAACAACGGAAGCCGCGATCGGCACGTTCACCCAGATGCCGGGCGTGATCCGTCTTAGTGCCACCACCGGTGAGCTGGGCATTCCGGGTGCCGCCGGCGTGCGCTTCGCCACGCTCCCCGCCGGGCTCACTAATGCTCAAGCCAACGCCCTCACGCCGGCATCCTTTGCCGCCACGGCCGGCAAATTCACGCCCAGCTATGATCGTTTCCAGGACAACTTTATTTACACGCCGTCCAAGTCCGCCTCGGTCTCCTCCACCGTGGAACACGCTCTCATTCGCGACCGGGTGACGCTCTACTCTGAACTTTCGTTTACCCGCAACGACCAGAACATCCGCAACCCGAAATTTTTCGGTGCCGGCACCAGTTACGGGATGTCCGCCACGCATCCGTTCAACCCGTTCCGTACCGGCGTCACCCCGGGCTTTGTGGGCCGAGCGGTTATCCTGAACGTCTTGCCCGTCGATGCCCGCGAAAACACCACCGATATGCGCCGCGATGCCTACCGTGGCGTCCTCGGGCTGCGCGGCAAAATCGGCGAGAAATGGGAGTGGTCGCTCGACGGCACCTCCGAAGTCACGGTCATCCGGGGCGACACTCAGATCGGCGCCGACAATATCGTCTTGGCGTCCTATTTCTCCCAAACGACCAACCCCGCGACCTTTGCCCAGCGCTGGAGCCTCTACAACTTACTCGTCGATCATAACGTTTACCCGGTGCCCGAGAGCTTCAACAACGACTACCTTAACGTCGTCGGCCGTCAGCGTTATTGGCAATACGCCTCCAATCTCATCGCCCGCGCCACCGGCGATCTCTACGATTGGCGCGCCGGCACCATCAAGGGCTCGCTCGGGACCGAGGCCTACTGGTGGCAATACGAGGGTAAGCGCCCCTACGACGTCACGCCGGCTCTCGCCACGCTGATGGGTGGCCGGAACAATCTCGCGAACGATATCCTTTTCACCAAGCAGGGCCGCCGCACCGACTCGGTGTTTGGCGAACTGATCGTGCCTCTGATTGGCAAGAAGTGGCGCCCGGTGCCGGTGGAATCGCTCGAACTTAACTTTAGCGGTCGCTTCGAGGAGACCAACGATTCCACGGCCGCCACGACCGGCGCCGTCGCGGTGAAACTCGCGCTCACCCGCGACGTCACCCTGCGCGCCTCGCGCACCGAGGGATTTTTCCCACCCGAGCAGAGCAGCATCAGCTTGGCCGACTATCGTTTCGCCACCAGTATCACCAACAACTTCACCTTCGTGGACCCGCGACGCGGTCGGCTCGCCCAAGTCAACGTGCCGCTGACCAACGCCGCCGGCCCCAATCCCGACCTCAAGTCGGAGACCTCCATTTCGGACAACTTTGGGCTGATCTTCACTCCGCGCTTTGCCAAGGGACTGCGCCTTTCCCTCGATTTTTGGAAGACCAGCAAGATTGACGCGATCCGCACCCCCACGCTCCAACAGTTGCTCGATAACGAAGCCTTCTACCCGGAACGCGTGGCCCGCGGCCCGAAACTCGCCACCGATCCCGCGGACTGGGCGGGTGTCGTCACCGGCGTCGATACGCGCGCGATCAACTTCTCCAGCATCGAGACCGACGGCATCGACGCGCAGGTCTCCTATGCGATACCCACCGACCATCTGGGGGAGTTTACCTTCCGCGCCCGGCAGACGTTCACCAACCATTTCTACACGACGATCACGCCCGCCACCGCGCCCGTCGACTCGGTCGAGACCCGCGACGGCGCGCTCAAATGGAAGGGCAACGCTTCCATCTTCTGGAACCGCGACGAATGGACTTCCGGAATTTCCGCGCGTTACACGCACTCCTACAAAACCGAGACGACCCTCGCTTCTTCGCAATTCCCCGGGGGTACCGGCGTCGATGGCGACCGCATCGCGAGCGACCTCGTGTGGGATTATCAGGTCGGCTACAAAGTCGCTTACCGTGCCGACGCGCGCGGCTGGCGCGGCTGGGTCAGCGGCACGCAATGGACGGTCAACGTGCTCAACGTCTTCGACCGCATGCCGCCTTGGTTCTCGACCGGCTTCTACAGCCGCTTCTCCGACCCGCGGATGCGCTACGTCTCGTTCCAGGTGAAGAAATCGTTCTGAGGCCGTCCCGATGAAAACGCTGTTTCCCGCGTTGGTCCTCGCCCTCGTGCCGCTCATGGCCACCGCGGCCGTCCCCGTCTCCGCCACGCTCGTGATGGACAACGACGCCCTGACGATCACGGGTGAACTTTCCGGCCGCGTGATGCCCCGCAGCGGCCTCACGCTTCCGCTCACGACCACCAGGCCCGCCGGGATCGTGAAAGAACCTGCCTACCGCGGCACGCCCTACTACGGCGTGATCAAACTCGGCGACGGCCCCCGCGCCGAGACGCGTTTCGTGGCGGATCGCACACCGGACGACCGCCGCTACGAAAACCGGCTCTACTTTGACCGGAATCACAACGGCGACTTCACCGACGACGGCGACGGCGAGTTGCAAAGCGTGGGAAAGAATATGCCCGGCGCCCGCGTCGGTCCGCATTTCGCGACCCTGCCGGCGTCGTGGGGGAGTGAAGGACAAGAGACCTCGGCGGGCGAATACGGGGTCATGTTTCTCATCGGCGCCGACAAGACCGCCGGCGAGGAGTCGGCGATGACGCGCACCGCCGCCGCCCGCACCGGCTACATCGAAATCGACGGCAAGCCGCGTCGCGTCGCGCTCGTCGAAACCTCGTCTGACGGGATTTTTGATATCGCTCTGGCCAAGGAATCAACCGCGGCCAACTTCTCGATTCGCGGTTTGAAAACGATGATGTTGCTCGTCGATGCCGACGGTGACGGCGAGTTCAGTGCCCGCGAGGTTTTCGATGCCCGGTTGCCGTTTCAGGTCGGCGCCACGACTTATTTGGCCAGTGCGACGCGCGATGGCGCCCGGCTGACCTTCACTCCGACGACCCAGATTGCCCAAGTCGTGAAAGTGCGTGAACGGGCGCCCGCGCCGAAGGATAGCGGACTGTTGCCCGCCGGCACCGCCGCGCCCGACTTCACCGCCACCCGCCTCGATGGTCAGCCCGTGAAGCTTTCCGATTATCGCGGCAAAGTGGTCGTGCTCGATTTCTGGGCGACGTGGTGCATCCCGTGCATCCGGTCGATGCCGCATGTGCAGAAGACCGTGGGAAAAGCGAAGAGCGCGGACGTCGTCTGGCTGGGCGTGTGCGTGTGGGACGATCGCAAGGCATTCGAAAAATGGGTGCCGGCCAACGACGCAAAATATAACTTCACCAAAGTGTTTGATCCCGCCGGCAAGGATCGCGGCACCAGTATCGCCTCCGCTCTTTACCGGGTGAAAGGCATCCCGACCGTTTACGTGATCGATCGCGATGGGCGGATCATCGACGGGATGGTGGGATTTCTCGGCGATGATGATGACCGCATCGACGTCGCGTTGCGCAAGGCCGGCGTCCTGCAGTAAAGGGGCCCAAGGGAAAGCGCCGCCTCGGCGGTGACCCTCGGCGGTTGCGGGGAGACGACGCCACTTTCGCCTCGCGCTCCGGCGGCACGCGGCAAAGAACCTGCTCCGTCCCGCCTGTGCCCGCGTCACCCGATCACTCCACCTGGTTCGTCGCCCAAGTTCAGCCGCATGCGCCGGCGCTGCGCAGCTATTTGCTCGCGCGCTACCCGACGCTGCCGGATGTCGACAACCTCGTGCAGGAGTGTCTCGTGCGCGTCCTGCGCGCCCGGGAGACCAGCGCGGTCGAGTCGCCCAAGGGCCTGCTCTTCGCCATCGCGCGCAACCTCGCCCTCGACGCCGTGCGCCGCCAAAAGGTGATCGCCTTTGAGCCGATGACGGAGAATCCCGACTCGTCCGTCTACAAGGATAACACCGATGTCGTCGAAACCGTCAGCAAACAGCAGGAGTTCGCCCTCTTGACCCAGGCCATCCAGACGCTTCCCGAGCGCTGCCGGCAGGTCTTCACGCTGCGCACCGCCTACGGTCTCTCGCAAAAGGAGATCGCCGCCAAACTCGGCATTTCGGAAAACACCGTCGAGAAACAGATGGGCAAGGGCATCCGCCTCTGCACCGAATTTTTCGCCCGCCGCGGCCTGCCGTAACCCCCGCGCCATGTCCTCCCCACTTCCCGCGTCTACCGACACCATCGATGCTGCGGCCGCCCAATGGATCGCCCGCCGCGACCGCGGGCTTTCCGCCACCGAGCAGGATGACTACATGGCCTGGCTCCGGGCCGATCCGCGCCACGCGGCCGCCATCGCCCGCCACGCCGCCGTGCTCGAACGCATGATGGGCCTCGGCGCCTGGCAACCCGAGCTCAGCGCCGAGCCGAATCCCGATCTCTTCGCGCCGCCCGCCCGCCGCCCGTGGCGCGTGCTTGCCCCAGTGTTCGCCCTCGCCGCCGCGCTGGTGCTTGGGCTCTTCGTGTGGCAGTCGGCGAGCCCGCCGGCGCCGACCCCGCAGAAAACATTTTTGCGCGTCAACGAGCGTCAGGCCCTCGCCGACGGCTCCGTGGTGGAGCTCAAAGACGGCAGTCGCCTCGACATGCGTTTTACCTCCGGAGAACGCCGCGTGCGCCTGACCGGTGAAGCCCACTTCACCGTCGCCAAGAATCCCGCCCGCCCGTTCATCGTCGAAGCCCTAGGCGTCGAAGTCCGCGCTGTCGGCACGGCGTTTAACGTCCGCGTCGATGCCGCTTCCGTCGAGGTGCTCGTCACCGAGGGCAAGGTCCGCGTCGACGAGCCCGCGCGCCTCGCCGCGATGTCCGCGCCGACCCCAACCGCTCCCGCGCCCGCCGAGCCCGAAGTTTTCCTCACCGCCGGGCAACAGGTGGTCGTGCCGCTCGCGGCGTCCGCCCCCGCTCCGGTGGTGGCAACGGTTTCAAAGGCACAGATCCGCACCGCGCTGGAGTGGCAGACGCCCCGCCTGCAATTTTTCGAGACGCCGCTGGCGGAGGCCGTCACAGAGTTCAATCGGCACAACCCGAACCCGCTCGTCCTCGCCGATTCCGCCCTCGGGTCGGTGCCCATCGGCGGCACGTTCCGCGTGGATAACGTCGAGGGCTTTGTGCGCCTGCTCGAACTCACGGTCGACGTCCGCAGCGAGCCGCGCGCCGACGGCGCCGTGGTGCTAAAACGCGCGCGTTGAACAGCCGTCAGTCATTGCGAGTCGCGCCGCGACGAAGCAATCCAGCTGGATCGCCACGGTGCGCTTCGCGCCCCTCGCGATGACACTTCGAAGGGAAATGCGATGGTTCACCTCCGTCTGTTCGCGCTCTCGAAAAAAAATTCACCGCAACGTTACGGGAAATTCCCGTTCGTTCGTCTGCTAAGTAGGCCGGGTCTCCGGCCACCGCCTATGAACCTAACTGCCTTCCCCTATCGATCGCTTTTGGCGACGATTCGTATGCTCACGGTCAGCGCCCTCGTAGTCATCGCAGCCCATGCCGCCGAAGACGCGAAACGCTCCTACAACCTGCCCACCGGCGACGCCGCCGTGGCCTTGCGCCAGTTTGCGGAAACCTCGGGTAAAGAAGTGCTTTTTGCCGCCGAGACCGTGCGCGGCGTGCGTACGCCGGCGCTGCGCGGCGACTTTACGCCGCAGGAGGCGATGGCCGCGCTCCTCGCCGGCACGGGTCTCGTCGCGACGCCGGATGCCAAGACCGGCGCTCTCGCCGTGCGCCGCGCGACACCTCCGCCCATCCCAAAAGAGACGGCGCGCGCTGAGCCTTCGCCGACGACGCGCGCCGAGAACCAGCCGGCGCTCGCGATGGACCAGGTCGAGGTCACGGGCTCCCGCCTGCGTTCGATCCTCGGCGAGCAAGGGGCCAACCCGGTGATTACCTTTGACCGCGAGTTCATCGAGGGTTCGGGCATCACATCGCTGTCGGATTTGAGAAACTATATCCCGCAGTTGTCCATCGGCAGTTCGGCTTCGTTCGACGGGAACTCCGGCGGATCCAGCCCTGAAGGGCGGCTGCTTTTCAACGCCCGCGGGATCACCGGTAACAACACCTTGGTCCTCGTGGATGGTCGGCGCCTGCCCCGGACCGGACAGCGGGGCGTGACCGAAGCCTACGAGGCCACGGGCATCCCGTTGTCGGCCATCGAGCGGGTCGAAGTGCTGCTCGACGGCGGCAGCGCCGTCTATGGCGCCGATGCGGTGGCGGGCGTCGTCAACATCATCACCCGGAAGAATTACACAGGTGTCGAACTGGAGACCGTTTACGACAACACCTTCGACAAAGATGCGGCCAATCTCCGTTGGTCGCTCACCGCGTCGTTCCAAAAAGGCCGGTTCTCCGCGAGAGTCTTCGGCTCCTACGAGGAGCAGAAGGACTTGGCGCGGCTTGACCGCTATTGGTTGCGATCGGACGACCGGCGCTTCATCGGCGGGACGGACGGACGCTCCGTGATTCCGGTGGGCGGTCGGATCCTGAATGCCGCCAATACGAACTCCAACGCGCCCACCGTGCCGTTGCCCGGGACCAACGGGGCCCTCGTCCTCCGCATCCCGGCAAATTCCGACGGTCGCAACGTGACGGTCGCCGATTATGTCGGTGCCGGTGCCCCGACCGATGCCGACCGCTACGATAGCGCGCCTTACACCAACGCGACCAACCGGTTCCGCCGCTCGGCGATCACGACCGACCTCAACTACGCCTGGAGGCCTTGGCTGAAGGCCAATCTCAACGTCGGTTGGCGGCAGAACAATTCGTTTGGCAAGAGCGGGCCGGTTTCGATCAGCACATCGACGAACACGGTGAACCCGGCGGTTTCCACCACCATTCCCGCCGGTTATCCGGGCAATCCTTTCGGCGTGCCGATCACGCTCCAAAAATTCTTCTGGGACCTGGGCGTCCTCGACCGGCGCTACGGCATGGAGACGTGGAATGTTTACAGCGGGGTCTCGGGCGCTTTGCCGCGAGAATGGCGCTATGAGGCCGGCGTGAACTTCACGCAGAGCAACCCCACCACCGAAGACCAGGTGTTCCAGTTCGACTCCACCAAGCTGAGTGCGGCGATCCGGAGTGCGACGCCGCCGGTGCTGTTGCACGACAGTCTTCGCCGGGTGGGCAATCCCGCCGGCACGATCGAAAATCTCTTTCTCACGGGGGCCAACGGCGAGCTGCCGAAGACCTGGACCTACGACCTAAAGGCCGACGGACCGGTGTTCGCGTTGCCCGGCGGCAACATCACCGCGGCGGCCGGCACCGAGATGCGCGAGGAATACATCGCGTTTAACCGCCAGTTTTTTGCGGCGGGTACCGAATCCGCCCAACCGAAGGAGAAGCGGGTGGTCACCGCCGGATTTCTGGAGACGCAGGTGCCGATCTTCACGCCGCAGAAAAACTCCGTCCCGTTGATCCACCAGTTTTCCCTCAACGCGGCCGTGCGCGGCGATTCTTACAACGATTTCGGCGGTTCCACCCGGCTGCGTTTCGGGGCGGTCTATCGCCCACTCAAGTGGTTCATGCTGCGGGCGACCCACGGCGAAGCCTTCAAAGTTCCGTTGTTGGTCGACCTTACGCGGCCGATCGGGCGGCAGTCGCAGACCTTTACGCCGACGGGCACGTTCAGCCTCACGGATACATTCAGAAACAACGAACCCGTGCTGGGTCCGGTGATCAACCAGACCGGCGGCAGTCCGAATCTCCGGCCCGAGCAATCCACCAACGACAATGTCGGCATCGTCCTCGAATCGCCGTTCGCGCTCTTCAAGGGATTTTCGTTTTCCGTGAGCCGCAACACCATCGTGATCGAAGACCGGGTGGGTGGATTGAACTATCAGGAACGGCTGGCGTTCTTCCCGGAGATGTTCGTGCGCGGGCCGTCGCTCGGCGACGGGCTGCCGGGCAAGATCATCGAGGTCGACAACCGCTCGGTGAACATCGCGAGTTTCAAAAACGAGGCGTGGGACTATCAGGTGCGCTACAGCCGGACGACGGCCACCTGGGGCTCCTTCGATCTGTTGGCCAATGCCACCGAGACGACGAAACTTGAAGTACGGGCCCGCCCGGGCGTGGCGCCGTCCGCCACGCAAACGGCGCTGCTGCGGCCCGCCCGCGGCTCGGCCAACCTCAATTGGAATCTCCGGGGTCTTTCGGTGGGCGTCTCCGCGATCTACCAGGAAGGATTTCCCCAGAGCACCGTGACCTCGACGCTCATGCCCTCGACCATCCTGTGGAACGGCCAGCTCGGCTATGACTTTGATCGCGGCTCGCTGGCGAGCCGGGTGCCCTTTGCCGGCCGTTATCTGGGCGGCACCCGCGTGAGTCTCGGCTTCGTCAACATCTTCAACAACGAGCCGTGGATCTCCGCGACGGGTGCGACGAGCTCGGTGATCGATCCGCGCCTCCGTCGTTACTCCATCACGCTCCGCAAGAGTTTTGGCGCCAAACCCGGGGTCCGTTTGCCCGGCCGGCGTTGAGGCCCGAGGCTCCTGAATCTCCGCCTTCTTAATTCCATGAAAAAAACTCTTCTCTCGGTCCTTGTCGTTTTGGCCCTTGCTGGCGCGGCGTTGGCCCAAGGCCGGTCCACGTTGCTCGGGGTCAAGTCGGTGCCGATTTCGCCGGCCGCCGCCGCGATGTTGGCCGAACTTGATACGGCGTGGCTGCTCCTGGGACCCCAGTCGCCCGAGTATTTTGCGAGTAAAACCCGCACTCAACTGGCGCAAATCCGCAACGACGCCGAGCAGTCGGTCATCCGAATCGCGGAGAATTTTTACCGCAGTCACCCCGCCGATCCGATGCGGTGGGAGGGCGTGCTGAAGATGACCATGCTCCGCCCCGGGTTTGTCACGGGATTCAAACCCGGCATCGAGGATTTGCCCAAAAACACCAATCTGACGTCGTTTTACATCACCGACGAGGCGGCGAAAGCCGCGTGGGAGAAAACCGTCGCCGGTTATGAAGCCGCGCTGCGCGCCGGGAAGGACGTGCCTTGGGAAGTGATGGAATACCGGCTCTTTCTCGACCTCTATCGCCCGATTTCCGTCGCGGCCAAAGAAGGTCCGGCGGCGCTGGGGCCGATGGAGAAAAAGATCGATGAGATCGCGGCGCGTTTTCCCGAAGGCGCGGTGGCGCTCCGCCTCTACTCCTCGCTCTATGCGGCGAAGCTCCGGGCGGGCGGCGACGCGGCCGAGGAACTCTGGGGCCGGCTTTCGGTGAGCCCCAATCTGGCGGTCGCGGCCCGGGCCCGGGCGGAGCTCACCAAGATCGACGCCGAGCGCAAACCGCTCGAAATGACGTTCACCGCGGTTGATGGCCGTAAGGTCGATTTGAAGGACTATCGAGGTAAAGTGGTCCTGATCGACTTTTGGGCGACCTGGTGCGGACCCTGCATCGCGGAACTCCCGAACATCAAAAAAGTCTACGCCGACTATCACGCCAAAGGCTTCGAGATCGTCGGAATTTCCCTGGAAAACGCCAAACTCGCTCCGGGCGACACACCGGAACAAAGCGCCGCCAAACTTGCTGCGGCGAAGAAAGTTCTGAACGACTTTACCGCAAAAGAAGAGATGCCGTGGCCGCAGTTCTTCGACGGCAACCATTGGAAGAATCCTTACGCAAAACAGTATGCGATCACCGGCATCCCGGCGATGTTCCTCCTCGACCAAAGCGGCAAAATCGTCACCACGACGGCCCGCGGCGAAAAACTGGGGGCCGAGGTGAAACGCCTGCTGAAACTCTGATGACCCTCCGCCTCGAAGAGGCGCCCTCGGCCACCGCGAGCTGGCCGGACTACAGTGCCCGCGCGGGCTTGCCGGCGCCATGGACCCAAGGGCTCTCGCCGGCGGAGCAAGCGGTGACCGCGCACCTCGCCGAGGCCTAAACAACCGCGAAATCGCGGCGACCCTCGGAGAATCGCCCGCGACGGTGAAGAACCAAGTGTCCACGATTCTCCGCAAGCTCCGCGTCCCCACGCGGATGCGGCTGCTGGTGCGGTTGCAGCAGCCATGCGACAGCTAGCCGGACCGAAGCGATAGGCGAGGGCAGGTTCCCAGGCCGATACCGATGGCTCATAAAGCAGTTCGGCGACTCTCTTTGGCCCGTTTGGCGGAGGGATCGCGCGCTCGTAGCTCCCGGCGCCGGCCCACGTTCGGTTCGGTTTTGGGCCTAGGCTGCGGCAATTTTTTCGGCCCGGTGCTCGGGCTCGCTTCGCGCCGGCAATTCCCTCCAAATCCGCGGGTGCAACAGCGCCTCGGCTATATTTCCCTGCTGGTCCGCGATTACGACGAGGCGATTGCCTACTACACAAGCGTGCTGGGCTTTCGCCTCGTTGAGGATACCCCGCTCGCCCCGGGCAAGCGTTGGGTCCTCGTGGCGCCGCCGGGACCGGGCGCCGCGGCGGTGGGCGCCTGCCTCTTGCTGGCCCGGGCGAAGAACGACGCCGAGCTTGCCGCAGTCGGCCGGCAGGCCGGCGGCCGGGTTTTTTTGTTTTTGCACACCGATGATTTTGCCCGGGATCACGCCGCGTTTCTTCGGCGAGGAGTCGAGTTTCTTGAGGAACCCCGCAACGAAAACTACGGAACGGTGGCGGTTTTCCGTGATCTCTATGGCAACAAATGGGATTTGCTCCAACTCCGCCCGCCGCCTGCCGGGAGTCGCGCCGGATCTTGATTGGCGGCTGATCCGGCTTGTTACTTTAAGCCTATGGCCTCCGCCGAAACCCGATGCTAGCGTTTTCCTCCAGTCCTGTTCTCCCCGATCAACGTCTGTCTGGTCTCATCCAATTTTTATGAAATTCGCCCGCCTTTTCACCCTGCTCGCCGCTGCGTTCGCCGTCACCGCCTTGCCCGCGCAGGAAACCGTGCCGGTCGTCGCCGGAGCGTCCACGTCCGGCGTCAAAGGCCCGGTGCCCGGTGCGATGGCGCCGGAGTTTTCCGTGCTCAACGCCAAGGGCGAAACCGTGCGCCTCGCCAACTTCCGTGGCAAAATCGTCCTCCTCGATGTCTCGGCCACGTGGTGCGGACCGTGCCAGGCGGCGATGCCCAATCTCGACCGCATCGCGCGCAACTACGCCGATCAGGGCGTCGTGTTGCTCGGCGTCACCTCGAGCGATACGCGGGAGAACTACGATGGCTGGATCGCGCGCAACGCCGCGCGCTACGCGTTTGCCATGACCTTCGATCCGGCGGGGAAAGACGGCTGGAAAAACTCGGTCTTCAATCTCGGCTACGGTGTGACCGGCTTTCCCACGATGTTCATCATCGGCCGCGACGGGAAGTTGCTCGAGACCAAGACCGGTGGCGGTCCCGGTGATGATTTCCGGATCGATTACGCCCTCGCCCGCGCCGGCGTGAAAGTCGATCTCGCCTCGATGCCGCCCGAGCCGAAACCAAATCCCGCTGAGCCCAAGACCATCCCGATGGTGGGCAAAACCCCCGCGATGCCCGCCGTGAAAGCCGCCGGTGCGACGGTGCCCATGGTCGGCATGGGCGCGCCCGCCCCGGCGGCAGGTGCTCCCGCCCCGAGCTTCGTGCCGGCAAAGTTCGGCAGTGTGGTCGCCGGTCAATTGGTCACCGACTTCACCGTCACCGCGGCGGACGGTAAGCCGCTCAAGCTTTCCAGTTTCCGCGGCAAGCCGCTCTTGCTCCATTTCAGCACCGGCAACGGCCCGCAGCCATGGCTCGCCGAGACCGCCGCCGCTTATCGCGCGCAGGGGCTGGCGGTGCTTAACATCTTCGCCGCCACCGAGCGCGAAGCCTTCGATGCTTGGCGCGCCAAGAATCCCGAGCCCGGTTTCGCCGTCGCCTGGGACCCCGCCGGCAAGGCGTGGGCCGAGGGCGTGACCAACACGGCGTTCGGCGTCGGCATGTTTCCCATTTCGGTGGTGATCGACTCCACCGGCAAACTCGTCAGCGGCAGCATCGGCATGGGCGCACGCGCCGTGACCTTGGCCAAGGCGATGCTCGCGAAATCAAAGGAAGTGAAACTCACCGCCGACGACGCCGCCCTCGTGCTCGACGCGCTGCTCGCCGCCGATTCCGCGCGGGCCGCGATGCCCGCCGCCACCCTCCAGCCGATGCCCGGCGCTCCGGCCGGAGGCGGCATGATGCCCGCCGCGGCCCGGCTACCGACGCTCGCCGCCGGCGCGGTCGCACCCGATTTCGTGATGAACAACGTCGCGGGCAAAGAAGTCCGCCTCTCCGATTTCAAGGGCAAGATTGTCATCCTCGACTTCTGGGCCACTTGGTGCGGGCCGTGCCTCGAGTCGTTTCCACATACGCAAGGGGTCGCGGCGAAATATAAAGACCAAGACGTCGTCGTGCTCGCTTCCGGCACGAGTGACACGATCGCGAAATTCAAGGAATGGATCCCCGCCAATCAGTCGAAGTATCCCGATATGGTTTTCACGTGGGACCCGAATGAGCGCGGCTCCGCGACTTTTGACGATCGCGCGTCGTCGAAACTTTACCGGGTCGTGGGCATCCCCACGCAGTTTGTGATTGGCCGTGACGGCAAGATTGCCGCGACCATCGTCGGTTACAGCAAGGGCGACGTCCGCTCCGAGGGTGCACTGGCCAAGCTCGGGGTCAAAGTTGACCCGGCCATCGCCGCCGAGGGTGAGAAGCAACTTGCCAAAGCCGCCGCCGACGAACTCGCCCGCGCTGCCGCCACGAAAGAGGCCGCGAAAAATCCCGCGCCGCAGTTCCGCGAGGTTTACGGCAAGCTCAAGGCCGGCGAGCCCGTGCCCGATTTCACCGCGCAGCGGAGCGACGGCACGCCGGTCAAGTTCTCGGAGTTCACCAAAGGCAAAACCGTCGTCCTCAGTTTTTGGTCCGCCGGCATGGGTCTGCCCGAGGCCTCGCAGGCGTTCAACGACGCCTGGGCCAAGAAATACGCTGCGCAAGGCGTGGTCTTCGTCGGCGTCGGCGCCTACGGCAAGCGCGAGGATTTTGACAAATGGTATGCCATCAACGGGCCGAAGATTTCGTTCCCGGTGTGGTTCGATCCCGCCGGCGCTCTCGATCGGCCGGCCAAGGCGTCCGACCAAATGAGCGACGAGGAGAAAGCCGCGCTTAAGGCCGCCTCGAGCGCCTACTACGCCAAGGTGATTCCGATGGCGTTCACCGGCGGCGTGATGGCACCCGTGCCCAACAACTATGTCGTCGATGCAAAGGGAAATTTTCTCGGCTTCTTCCTCGGCTCCGGCACCCAGTCGGTCGAGTCGCTCGGCAATCTCCTGCTCCGCGCCGGCGTGAAACTCGCCCCCGAGGATATGCCAAAGAAAGTGTTCACCGCCGCCGAGACGAAGGCCGCGCCGCCCGAGGCCAAGGTCGAAATGCTAAAGGTCGGTGCGGTTGCCCCGGACTTCACGACCACCGATCTCGCCGGCAAACCGGTCAAGATCTCCGATTTTAAGGGCAAGGTCGTGGTCCTCGATTTCTGGGCACCCTGGTGCGGTCCGTGCATCGCCTCGATGCCGCACACCCAACAGGTCGCCGCCACTTACAAGGACCAAGGCGTGGTGGTGCTTGGCTCCTGCACGAGCGACAGCCGGGCGAATTTCGAGAAGTGGGTGAAAGCCAACGCGGAGAAATATCCCGACTTTATCTTCTCCCATGATGCGGCCGAGCGCACCCCCGAACGCGCCTCGCGCAAGCTCTACGGCGTCTCCGGTATTCCGACCCAGTTCATCATCGAACGCGAAGGCAAGGTCGCCGCGATCACCATCGGTTATATGGCAGGCGAAGTCCTGCTCGACGCCGCCCTCGCCAAAGCGGGCATCAAGGTGGACGCCGCGATCTTGGCCAAAGCGGTCGAAGACCAGAAAAAGCGCGATTCGCGCTAAGTGCCCGGGAGCCGGGCGTGATTGCGCGCCTGGACCCGGATCAATTTCGGATGGAGGGCCCGACCTCGTGTCGGGCCTTTCCGCGTTTCAGGGGCTGCAGGCGGGACGACTTCTCACGCGCCCGACTTCCAACCCGAAACCCGCCCTTGCGCGGTGCAAGAACCGAGTCGCGCCCCCTCGCGCAAGGCCCCGCTTTTCTCCGTGCGCGCGACGGGGAAACGGGTTTGGCTCCCGGGCGCATTGCCTGCCACCCAGAAAGCCGCCGCCATCGAGGTCCGCGACCGCGCCCTGCGGATCGATGATCCGGCGTTGCAACGCTCGGTGATCGGTCTCGAGACCGCCGCCAACGTCACGGAGTTTTGGACGGCATTGCGCGGCTTCATCGGCACGGCGTTGCCCGACCATCACTCGGCGACGCTGTTTCTCGATGCGCAGGAGAAGATTCCCGGTGCGCTCATGCTCCACTCGCAGCCTTCGCTGCGGCCCGTCGCCTGGTGGCGGGCCCGCGCCAAGCTCACACCCACCCACGCCTACCTTAACGATCATCCCGGCATCAAACTCTACAACTTGGAGCAGATGCTGCCGGCCGACCTGCGCGCGCGGCGGCGCACGGATTTTTACCGCCACGTGCTCCGCCCCGAGGGTTTCGACAAACTCGTCGGCCTGACGACCTGGGAACGCGGTGAGCGCAAAAGCATTTTGGTTCTGCGTCGGGCGTTCGCCCACGCCGAGTTCACCCGCGGTGAGATGAACCTGCTGCTCGATCTCCACCCGATTTTTGACCGCAATCTCCGTCGGATCGAGCAGCAGGAAGAAGAACGTGTCTGCCGCAGCACGCTCCAGCAGTTTATCAATCTCTTGCCCCAAGGCGTCCTCTTGGTGAATGCGAAACGCGAACTCGTCTTCGCCAACCCCGAGGCCTTCGAGACCTGCGCGAGGTGGAACCTCGGTCCGATGGTTGCGCGCCGCATGAACAGTCGCGCGGTCTTTACGATCCCGCCGGTTTTTCTGGAGACCTACGAGGAACTGCTCGCGGAGCACTACGTGCAGGCGCTCACTCCGGGCGGAGCGCAGGGTGGACTGAGGCGGAAGCTCGCGCACCCGGATCAACCCGGTTTGCGCGCCGATCTCAACCTCGTGGTGATGGACGATCCGTTGCTCACGCGTCCGTATCTGTTCGCCCAGTTGATCAACCACACGGCGGCGGGCGCCCCCAGCGCCGAGGCGCAGGAGCGGCAGTTGACGGTGTTGGGCCAGCTCACCCCGCGCGAACGCGAGGTGGCGTTGCTGGTGCGGGAGGGCCTGAGCAACGAGGAGATTGCGGGCCGTCTGCACAAAGGCGTGGGCACGATCAAAAACCAGTTGCAGTCGATCTTCGTGAAACTCGCCGTCAACAGCCGCGCGAAACTCGTCGCACGGTTGGGGTGATTTTCCGTTTTAGCGCGGGGTCGCCGAACGCCCCCAACAAGCCAAGTAAGCTGGAGCTCGATGTCTCTATCGGGCTCACGCGGCCGCCACGAAGTGCTTCGCGCCCACCCAAACCTTGGAGATCGGGTTCCTTCCGCCCCGGCTGTAGGAGCCCGCTTGCGGGCGATTCGGGCAAAGCCCGATTGAACGCCGGCGAAATCGCCCGCAAGCGGGCTCCTACGGCGGATTCAGACGGCTTTTCTTAGGCGCATCCCTTCTCACCACCCGCCGTCGCAGTTGCTTTTTCCGCGCCGCTTGCGCCACGCTTCGCCCATGAACTTGCCGCGTCGTTTTGTCCTGCTCGCCTTGGTTGTTCTCCAACTCGCCGGGATCGCGCGCGCGACGATCGGGGCCGCGCTCCAGAGTCAGCTCGGCAACCCCAGCGGCGCCACCGCCGTCGCGACCGCGACCACCAACTACCTCATCGCGCGGCCCCAGTATTCGCTCTCCTACAACAACACCACGCGCGAGCCCAACTGGGTCAGTTGGAACCTTACCACCGCCGACCTCGGCTCCTCTGGCCGCTCCGATAATTTTTTCCAAGACACCACGCTGCCCGCCGGATTTTACCAGGTGCTCACCACCGACTTCTCGGGCTCGGGCTTTGACCGCGGCCACATGTGTCCCTCGGGCGATCGCACCGTCACGGTCGCCGACAACGAGGCCACGTTTTTCATGACCAACATGATTCCGCAGGCCCCCGACAACAATCAGGGCGTGTGGGCAAATTTTGAAAGCGAATGCCGCACGCTCGCCGCCGCCGGCAACGAGGTGCTCATCATTACCGGACCGAGCGGTTTCTCCGGCGCTACCATCGCCAGCGGCGTCGCGGTCGCCGGATTCACCTGGAAAATTGCGGTGGTTGTTCCCGCCGGCGCCGGCACCGCCCTCAGCCGCATCACCACCACCACGCGCGTGATCGCCATCAAGATTCCCAATATCGCCGGCGTCCGGAGTAACCCGTGGCAGAACTACATCACCACGGCGGCGCAGATCCAGGCCGACACCGGCTACACGTTTTTCAGTGAACTGCCCGATAACGTCGCCGCCGCGCTCCGAGCGAGGGCCGATGGTGCCCCGGCGGCCGGTTCGCCCACGATCACGACGCAGCCGGTCGGGCAGACGGCCGCCGTGGGGGGCAGCGCCTCGTTCTCCGTCGTCGCCGCGGGTGCGCCGACCCTGACGTATCAATGGTCCCGCGAAGAAATCGAGATCCCGGGCGCCACCGCCGCCACCCTGACCCTCTCCAACCTCGCGGCGACGGCCCTCGGTAACTACACGGTCGTCGTGCGCAACGCAGTCGGCTCCGTCACGAGCGCGGCCGTGCCGCTCGTGCTCACGGGCTTGCCTCCGGTCGTCGTGACCGCACCGCCCGCGCGCACGGTCGCAGCCGGCGCGACCGCCACCTTGGCCGTCGTCGCGAGCGGTTCGCCGACGCTCGTTTACCAATGGCGTCGGGCCGGTCTCGCGATCACCGGCAACACGAGCGCGGCCACCGCCTCACTCGTTCTCCCCAACGCCCAGGCCGCCGATGCCGCGCTCTACGATGTCGTGATCACGAATTCCGTGGGCTCGGTCACCAGCGCCGCCGCCCTGCTGTCGGTTACGCCGGCGGCGCCCACCATCGCGGTCGCGCCCGTCGCGCAGACCGTTGCACCCGGCGCAACGGCTACGCTCACTGTCGTCGCCAGCGGCACTGCGCCCTTCGTCTACCAATGGCGCCGGGGCGGCGTCGCGATCACCGGCAACGCCAGCGCCACCACGGCCACGCTGGCTATTCCGGCTGCGACGTCGGCCGACGCCGGCAGCTACGATGTGGTTATCACCAACGCCCTCGGCGCCGTCACCAGCACGCCGTTTGCGCTCACCGTCGCGGTCGCTCCGCCGCCGGTCGTGGCTTGGGATTTCTCGGTGGCGGAGCCTTTCCGCGGGCTGCCGGCCGATGTCACCGGCGGCGCGGTCGTGCAACGTAACAACAACGGCACCACGCTCACGCTCACCACGGTTTCCGTTTCGAGCGGCTACGCAGGCGCGACCGGCACCTCCAACGCCGGCGCGGCCGCGCGCGTCGGTCCGCTCAATCTCGCCGAGGGCGGCTCGGCGTTTTTTGAGTTTACCCTGACCCCCGTCGCCGGCCGTCAGCTCGTGGTGAGTGGGATAAGTTTCGGGGCCCGCAGCACAGGTACCGGCCCGCAGGCCTATGCGTTGTTCGCGATCAACGGCACGGCGGCACCGGTGCTCGTCGGCGCCGGTCCGCTCGCCAACAACAGCGCGTGGACGCTGATCACACCGGCGCTGTTCCCCGTCGTAAGCGCCGCGGCCACACCGGTGACGTTCCGTCTTTACGGCTACGGCGGCGCGGGCAACGCCGGCACGAGCACCGCCAACTGGCGCATCGACGATCTTGCGGTCACGCTCACGACGGGAGTCGGTCTCACCGTGCCGAACTCCGCCGACTCGCGACTCGCCAGCCTCGCTTCACGCACGCGCACAGCCAACGGCGACCAGACCGCCATCGCCGGTTTCTCGATCGCCGGCACGGCCGCCAAGCCGGTGTTGATCCGCGCTGCCGGTCCCACGTTGGGCGCGCTCGGCGTGAACGGCGCGCTCGCCGCACCCCGGCTCGAACTTTATCGTGGCCCCACGGAAATCGGGACCAATGCCGGGTGGAGCACGGCGGCCAACGCTGCGGCGATTTCGTCGGCCGCGGCCCGTTCCGGAGCGTTCGCGTTTCCGGCTGGCAGTGCGGATTCCGCCATCCTTACGACGCTCGCCCCCGGCGGTTACACGGTGTTGATGAGCGCGGGCACTGGTGCGGCCGGCGTCGGGCTTTTGGAAGTTTACGATCTGGCGGCGCCAGCCCCTGGCGCGAATTTGCCGAGTCTCGCGACCCGGGCGATTGCCGGTCCGGGAGCAGACGCGCTGATCTTGGGCCTGACGATTGCCGGTCCCGCGCCCAAGCGCGTGTTGATCCGCGGCGCCGGTCCCGCGCTCGCGCAGTTCAGCCTCGGTGGTCTGCTCGCGCGGCCGCAGCTCACGCTGTTCTCCGGGCTCACCCCGGTGTTGCAAAACACGGGCTGGAGCACGTCGCCCGACGCGGCGGCGTTGGCCGCGGCGGCCGCGCAGGTGGGTGCGTTTGCCTTTGCGCCCGGCAGCGCGGACACCGCGATGATCGTGACGCTCGCGCCCGGTGCCTACACCGCGCAGGTCTCGGGCATCGGCGATACCACGGGCCTCGCGCTGGTTGAGGTTTACGAATTGCCGTAAGCAATCGGGCTGTAAAACCGACCAGCCGGGTGGGCTCGCTCCTGCTTTTTCGATTCTTCCGTGCTGGCACGATGAGCTCAACGCCTCGGCCGGTAGGAGCCTGCTTGCAGGCGATGCCACGTAGGCTTCCACGGCGGTTT
>NEVA01000032.1 GCA_002304445.1 Opitutia bacterium Tous-C4FEB
TCCTGGGGCTGGAGAAGGTCCCAAGGGTCCGGCTGTTCGCCGGTTAAAGCGGTACGCGAGCTGGGTTCAGAACGTCGTGAGACAGTTCGGTCCTTATCCGCTGTGGGCGTAAGAAATTTGAGGGGTTCATTCCTTAGTACGAGAGGACCGGGAATGACGAACCACTGGTGTTCCGGTTGTCGTGTCAACGGCAGCGCCGGGTAGCTATGTTCGGAAAGGATAAGCGCTGAAAGCATCTAAGCGCCAAGCCTATCCCAAGACTAGATTTCTCCATTAAGGTCCAGGTAGACCACCTGGTTGATAGGTTGCAAGTGTAAGCACGGTAACGTGTTCAGCTAAGCAATACTAATTACCTGATTGGCTTGATTTCAATTTTTTGCCTCGTTGGATGGCCGCAAGGCGCATCCAACAGGCAAGAGATTATCAAGATTTTTTATACGCACTCGCATAAGATCATGTATCTTAATTTTACTTTATCTATAGTCTTCAGAGAACATATCGCTCTTTGAGACAGGTTAGTTTGCAACGAGATAGTCGTTAGAGAGTTTGGCGCCCGCCGCAAGGCATGGAGCTAAACCTCTGGTGACTATAGAGAGATGGCCCCACCCGTTCCCATCCCGAACACGGCAGTGAAACATCTGATCGCCGATGGTAGTGCATCTATAGGTTGTGCGAGAGTAGGTCGTTGCCAGTATTACGAAGCCCGAGCAGGGAAACTTGCTCGGGCTTCCTTTTTTTTATAGTGAAGTTCTCATCGCGCTTTGCGGGCGAGTACAAGTCACTTCTCCTATTTCTTTTTTAGCTATCCGGCAGAAAACTATGGCGGGATGTTCTCAGCTTTTGTAACTGATTTTTCGACACGCTCGAAATGACGAAGAGGACGGACGAACTCTTTTGCTGAAGCGAACGGACCCAGGTGGATTCACGCTTTCTCTATTCCTCCATCCTTCGAACTTGTCGAATAATGTTGTCTCGCAAAGTAATTCCACCCAATCCTCGGCAAAGGTCCAGTGGGCTTGCTCCATGAGTTATACAGAGATACGCCCCTCGTACGAGACATGAGCCACTAGTCGATTTTCTGCGAGGAATTCCGTCTCGGATTTGCTCGGGGAATTTCCATTGCTGCCATACCTTTTGGTCTCAATCGTCGCTCCTGCGCGGTTTTACGACGTTGTTTTTGAGTCTCTTTGGACGGAATGAGTATTTTACGCAGGCGTTACGCTCTATTATTTCTATAGGCCACTCGGTTGATCCGATAATAACGATACGCCCAGCGGGAAAACGGTTCATCTACCTGCAGATAACGTGCTACATCTAGAGAGTTATGAGTACGGAATTGCAGTCACAGATTCGCGAGTATATCGCAACGACCAAGTGGGCTACGCTGGCTTATGTTCGGGACGATGGGGCGCCGATGCTTCGCGTGATGGGAAGTTTTGCGCTCGCTCCCACCAGCTTCGACCTTTACTTTTCGTCGGATAAAGCGGCCGCGAAAGTCGCGCAGATCGAGCGCCACCCGAAGGTGAGTTTCTATTTCCAACACGAGGGACACACCTTCGCGGATTATCGAAATGTTTCGATTGTGGGCGAGGCGCATCGAGTCAGTTCAGGACCTGATCGTGACGAAGCGATCTCTTTGCTGCGAGGGAAGAGCCCGCATTTCAAGGAGCTGGCCGAGACGAATCAGTTGCATACGACCGCAATTTTCAAGATCGCGACGGCAGAAATCAACGGGCTCGATTATACCCGGCCCGTGGGTCCGGACCGCGTGATTAGCTTGGTTTGTGGTGCCGCCTAGGGGCTGACCTGTCATTAGTTTGCATGCGGGATTGTGGGAAAAGTCATTCAGAGAGCTACTTCTTTTGGTTCTGTTGATTTAAGATATTGATGAATGGCTCTAATGCGGGTATTAGAACTACATGATCTCGCTCCCATGGGTGCGCCGCGTTGTACTAACTGGAGTTTTGACTGTTATTGGGACGAATGTCACCAAGGCGGCCGTGAACCTGATTATTGATAATCAGTCGGGTTCGGAAATTTGGCTGCAGTGGACAGGCACGTCGGTGCTGACGGGAACGGTGGCAAATGCGATTGGTGGGGGGACGACTTACATCGCTCCGAGCGATTACAATGACAATGCCAACGGTTATCAGCTCTCGTCGTTTCAGAGCATCGATACGAACAAGTATCTCATTGCGAATTACACGCAGGGGGGCGGTCGTCTCTGGTTCACAGAGGGCAGCAGCGGTTTTACGTTTAATAATCCCGGATACACCCCGGCGTTGGAGACTTTTAGCGACATCAACTTCACTAAGCGCTACGACAAGATTGAAGCGAGCATCACCGGTTCCACGGATGATAATATCGATATGACGATGCTGGATGGTTTCAGCATTCCCTTCACGGTGACGGGCTATAAGAGTACGAATCCCGCAGTGCCGACACAGACCCTCAAGGGCAGCACTACCGACAAAATCCTGAGTGCGCTGGGAGCGGTCGCGGCGAATCCCTCGGCCCCGGCCCCGGCGGGTGGCTATCCGGCGGTGACCTCGTACAGTCCGTATCTGGTGATCAATAGCAACTCGGTGAATGCCAACGACACGCCGGTCGGTTCGTCAGGGAGTTTCGTGCGCGTGATTGCCAATGATCAGGCCGTGAGTCCGCAGAATGGCGCTGATCCGGTTGTGCAAGCCAACGGCGGTCAGATTCCGGCCAACTATCTATATAAGGGCTACGCCGGTTATCTGTCCAAGATGGACGGTACGGCTGCCACGGGCACCTTTAGTGGTGTGACGACGGTCAAGGGGCAATTTGCCGGGTTGGGCACAAAAGCGACCGACGACGCAGAACGCAAGCAGAATTACAATCTCACGGCCACGTTCAGCGCGACGGAGACGATGACGATGACCAACTCTCAGGGCGTGAGCACGAATTACACCGGGGTGATGACACTCACGGGAACGACCACGCTCTTGGAAGGGCCTAATAGCGGAACGGAGACGCATGTCGTCATCAAGACGCCCTACGCGGCGATGCTGGCTCCCACCGGGATAGTCGGAGCCAATGCGGGTTACATGTACAGTAAGGACAACGGCGTCACGTGGAGTTACACGGGTGTGGCCGGTCCACAGGATAACGTCTTTACATGGCTCAATGGCGATGTGCTGGCCGGGATGAATGTAGGCACGATCGGTAGTGATAAGCTTTTCAGCGGCACGATCAATGGCACCTTGTATACGAATGTGAAGATTGGTGAGATCGCCACTCAGGATATGTTTGCCTTGGGGCAGGTGATGGCTGCGGCCAATCCTGGAACATCGGTTTACGACTATTATTTTAGCTATCTCCAGGGTACGTCGGATTTTTATAATGACTATGCGGCGGCGCTCTACAAGCTGACCGATGCGTATGGTTTCGCCTACAGTGATCGCATTCAAGGCGGCCAGGTGTCGATCAGTTGGGATGCGACCCAGGCCGATGCGCTGGACACGATTGTCATCACCATTCTGCCGGATGTGGTTCCCGAGCCGGGAACGATGAGCCTGGTCTTGCTGGCGGGTGGAGCGTGGGCGCTGAAGCGCCGCTCGCGTCGACAGACGGTGTGACATTGCCCCGTCCTACAAGTTATTTGACGGCTCCGATGCGAGCTGCCCTATACGGTTCTCGCGTGTTGTGAATCTTCCTGCTTCGGCCAAAGTTCGAGTGTTTTTCTATGTCCTATTTCAGCGCGAATTCGTAGCTGGTCGTAGGCCGCTTGGGTGAGATAGCCGAGGTCTTTGACTTTCCAATAGCTGCGACCTGAATTTAGAACTGGATTTTGCTCAGGCCAGTAGAACCAGCACGTGACGCTAATCAAGTTATCAATATCACCATCCTTGATTTCTACGCTGATGGGTAGAGGTTGTGGACTGTTATATAGGTGAAAACCTTCTTTAAGGCGTGCTCGATAATTCACTTTGCCTAAGTCAATAAGCGTTCTATTCTTGGTAAATAGATTATCATATAAATAATTCATTATCTAAATAAACTATATTTGCTAGCATTGTCAAATAACAGACCAGCAGAAGTGAAAGTTAATTCACTGGAGTATATTCCCTCTTTGGGTTGCCGTTTGTTTTTCTCAGTCTGAGAAAAATCACGAGGAGCACGGCGAGCACCAGTCCCGCGATCATAAACGGAAACACGAGGGTCAGGATCGAGACGAGAGCGGAGAGAACAAATTCTCCGAGGGCGAAGAGGGGATTGCCGAGGCCGGCGGTGGTGAGGGTGGAGAGTCCGCGCAGGAGGACGGTCGAGGTTTGTGTGGCGGCGGCCACTCCGCCCCCGGCGATAATGGCGAGCGACCACTGGAGCCACGGGTTGGTGTCGTTGGTGAGGACGGCGGCGGTGGCGACGACTCCGGCGATGACGGCCATGGGGCTGGCCATTGTGTCGAGCAGGTGATCCACAAACGGAATGAAGTAGGCGAGAATTTCGCAGGCCGTGGCAACCCCGAGGGCGATCAGCGCCGGGGTGCTGGCAAGCCATTGGAAGTCGTCATTGAGCGGGACGTAGCCGAGTTTTCCCGCGAGCCCGAGGGCGAAGAGGGGCAGGAAGACGCGAAACCCGCACGCAGCGCTCAGGCCGATTCCAACACAGATGCTCAGGAGGATGGGCATGGGAATAGTATGGCGCATTTCTGCCATTTTTCCAGACTGCTTCATAGAGCTTGTCTACGATCATTCTGAGGTGGCGCTATGCCCTTTTGATTGTCGACAGAGCCTAAACCGCCCCTTCCACCCGATTCTTCGTTTCACTCAGAATGACCAGCGTGACGCTGGACCCAGTAGCTGATGGGCTGCGCCCATCGCGTGAAAACATTCGCTTGCACACTCCGTCATCCTGAGCAAAGCGCCCACTCGTGTGTCAGGATCGGGTGGCAGGGGCGGTTTATCCGTTTGTGTTTTGGGAGCTTTATTTCTCCGGGCATCCCTCGTCTTGCCAACGCGAGAGTTCCGCGTAAGGATTCAGATCATGAAAGCGTGGACGATGAGCTGGCTGGTGTGGGCGTTGTTGTCGGCGTTGTTTGCGGGGGCGACGGCGATTCTGGCGAAGGTGGGGGTGGCGGGAATCAATTCCAATTTGGCGACGGCGATTCGCACTATCGTCGTGGTGATCTTCACGATTTTACTCGCGGCGCGAACGAGTTCGCTCGCGGAGGTAGGGAAGTTGACCGCGGGGAACTGGACGTTTCTCGCGCTGTCGGGAGTGGCCACGGGGTTATCGTGGCTTTGTTATTTCAAGGCGTTGCAATTGGGGCCGGCGTCGCGTGTGGCACCGGTCGATAAACTGAGCGTGGTGTTTGTGGCGCTGCTGGGCGTCTCGCTTTTAGGCGAACACCTGACCACGCTGCAATGGTTCGGTGTGGGCTTGATCACGCTCGGCGCGATCTGCATGGCCGTGTGACCAGTGGCCGCGCGATGCGACGCTTCATGTTGCGGCGCGCGGCGAGGCCCAGCATTCCCAATCCGACCAGGATCATCGTGCTGGGTTCGGGAACAACGGAGGCGCTTACGAGGGTGGTATTTACCTGCTGAACGCCATCGGAACTGAAACCGACGGTCTGGATCGTGGAAAGCGTGCCGGTTCCGCTTTGACCGGTGTAGTTCAAGACATAAGTACGATAGTCACCTTGTTCGTCATATTGGGACCAGTCGCCCATATAGTTGATGTCAATAAGCGCGGCATCGGCAAAATTGAGCGATAGCCATCCTGACTCGGGAGTATTGACGTTCGCGATCGTCACCAAGTTAATTTGTGACGGTGAATTTAATTCCACGGGGGTCTTCAGATTTCCATCGAAAAGTCCGACTACGCCGCCGGGCCATGTGGGGGAGCTGATGGCCAGCATGGTGGTCAAACTTTGCGTGATCTGGGACTCGTCGGTAATACCTACGACCAAAACACCATCCGTCCCAAAGTTGGTGATGAGTTGCGCCTGGGTTTGATTCCAGTCGGTGAGTGTGAGGACGAACGCGACAACGCTGAGTAATTTCTTCATGTGTTTTCCCTTCCCGATTTCCCCGTCATGGGGCTACCCCGCTACCCCTCAGACAACAACATGATGAGTAAGGTTTTGGTACAGGGGTAATTTAGCGATTTTGAAGTGGGGCTTCAACGCGCTTTCGGACCGGGGCGCACGTTAATACGTGCGCTAATGAGGCTATTATCGAGTTTAGGGCGTGACGACCCGCAAGCGGAGGAAGCGTTGCGTGGTGGCCGAGGTGGCGGTGCTGTCGCGCACGGTGATGGTGCGGAGATTGCGGCTGATGGTGTTGCTGATCTCGACGAGCCCGGTGGTGGTCCAGGTGCCGAGATCGGTGGACGCTTCAACCACGTAGGTGAGGTCAGTCGGGGAGGGTTCGGGCCGGGTGTACGTGTAGGTGAGGTAGGTGGAACCTGCGTTGGTGGTGGTGCCGTAGCTTTGGCGGCTTTCGAGCGTGGCGGCATCGGGCAGGAGGGCGAGGGCGTACTCGATGAGGTTGGGGATGCCGTTGTGATTGGTGTCGGCGGTGGGGAGGGTGTTGGAGGCGAGACCGCTGGATTGCAGCCAGAGCGCAAAGGTGGGCGGCAGGACGAGCGACTGGTTGATCATCAATTCCGTCTGCGCGAGCAAGCGGGGACTGAAGCGTACTTCGTCGATGAGACCATCCCAGTAGGTGTTGTAGTTGCCGCTGCCGAGGGTGAAGTTCTGTGCGGAATTCCAGAGGGCGGTTTTGGTGTGGGTGCGTTGCACCTTGATGAGCGGTCCCTTGTTGGTGAGATCCTTGATGTAGAAGGTGAGGCCGTTCGCGCTGGTGTCGGCGGGGTTGAAGACCATGGCGATGTAGTAGTCGACACCAACGGTGAGCTGCAGGTCGGAGTCGATGGTCTCAGCGGTGGCGCTCTTGCCATCGTCGGTGAATTGCAGGAGGACGTTGCGCGCGCCGCGACCGGAATTTTCAGCTGTGACGATGAGCGCCCAGCTCATGTCGGAGCTGTGATAACCGCCATGGCAGGCGATGGCGCGGGCGGTGCCGCCGCTGTCGGAGGAGTTCAGATTGACGAAGGCTTCGAAGGTGAACGCGCCGTTGGGGCCCTTGGAGAAGAACGCATTGTCGAGGCCGGTGATGTATTGGATCTTGGCGAGGTCGAATTTCATCGCGCTGTTGTTGTCGCCATAAGGCCAATCGAAACTGGGGAAGGCGGAGCCGGGACCGGTGGCGGGTTTCGCCACGCGAACGGGGCGCTTGGTGGTGTCGGAGGATTCGGAGAGCGTGAGGTTGTCGTAGATGTCGGTGGTGAGATGCGGGCTGGCTTCAAAGCGCCAATGGGCCATGGAGGTTTCCCGCACCGGTGCCGACACGACCGTGCGAAAGGCGGCGGTGCTGTTGCCCGCGGAATCGGTGGCGATGACGGTGAGGCTGTGGATGCCCACCGTGTCGAGCGTATAGGGGAGGGTCCAGCCGTTGGTGCCGGGAGCCACCTGCGTGGCGAGGAGCTTGGCACCGTCGTAATAGTGCACGGCGATGATGGAGCGGACGTCGTCGAACTCGCGCGGGTCAACCGTGATGGTGATGGTCGAACCAACCGGCCACGTGGCCATCTGCGGGATGTCGGTCTGGTTCGGCACGGAGGCGAGCGGCGCGGCATCGCCGACGATGGCGAGCGGCCCCTGCAGGGGGATGACAGTGCGGCTCGTGACGCCATCGAAGCTGTTGAAGGCTTGGTAGACGCGCGCCAGGGTTTCGTTCGGCAACCACGAGGCGAGTCCCTTGTTGCCGGTATATTGCGTGTAGGGTGCAATCGTGCAGAAGGCGCTGCGGTCTGCGCCGGTAGTGCTGGTGGCGAAGGCTTGTTGCCCCAGCCAACCGCTGCTCAGCGGAATGGAATTGAGCACGATGGGATTGCCCGCGGCACTCGAAGGAATCGTGTTCGCCGGATAGCGCAACGCGATGGATTCGGCGGCCCAGCTCCAGCTCAAAGCCCATGTTTGATTGCTCGTAAAGGTGTCATGTCCGGCTTCCCAATCGACGGCCCACGCGGCCCGTCCGTCGATGGTGGCCGTGCGCCAGTAGTCGTAATAGGGGCGCAAGCTCGGGGGATTGGTGATTGCATTCGTATCGATGGAGCCGGGAATGATGAGCGTGTGGACGTTCAATTGCGCGCCGCTGGCCGAGGTGGAAAAGGAATTGGCCCCGCGCTGCGCCGCGATGGCGATCACCCGTTCGGGCAGGTAATACGCCCACTTGGTCGAGCTGAATCCGCCCAGGGAAGTTCCCATGCTGATGATGGGGACGTTGACCAGTTCCGGATGACCGCTCGCGCTGGCGGCGACGGAGAGGATGTTGTTGAGGGTGAAGGTGGCATTGCTGGAGCTGGAACCAATGGCCGTGTAGCCGTAGGTGTCGGCGCCGATCAGGGCGAAGCCCAACGAGCGAACAGCATCCTGCCAGATGGGATCTTTCGCGCGATAACGCCAGTCGCCGCTGGAACCGGGATAGAGGAGTACCACCCCTTTAATGCGCGGTGTTTCCGAAGCGGGCGGAACATACAGGGTATAAGCCGAAGTGAGCGAGCCGCTGTAGGTCGCACTGAATTCGCGAATCTCCGCGCGAGTGAACGTGAGCGAAAGCAGGGGCAGCCAGAGGAACGCGAGGAATCGAAAACAGCGGAGAGAATGGCAGTGCTTCATGGTGTGATTATTTCATTGGTGACGATTTAGGGTAAACGTCAAAGCCATGCAGGGGTTTGATTTGTGTGATCATTGATCCGGATTTCTCGCGAATAACGAAAGCGCCGGATTTCGGAAGTGGATTCAATCCTGAGAATAGGGGGTGACCTCCGGGACTCACAAGGCGGGGGGACTTAAATCAATTAAACAGAAGTCCCGAATGGCTGCATTTTTAACTCAGGATTTAACCGCAACGCGCCGTTGATCGTGGGGTGTACCTATGCGTCGATACGACTTCATTGATTACCCCGGAGCTCTATGGCAGATGACCTGATGGCGAAATTGCAGGAAGTGACTGGCAAGCTGGATGCCTTGACGCAGTCGATGACGCAAATTCAATGCGTGCTCAAGGATGTACTGACGGTGGACAAGATGAACAATCAGGTCACCGTCCAGAGTGCCAATTATGTCTGCAAGGCCGTGGGAGAAATGCTCGGCGTGTCGCGCTACATGCTCGTATCAGCCAATGTGCAGAACGGCGTCACCGTGACGCGACCCGAGGAAGTGCGGAAATTTAACGAATTGATGGGACTGATCTGGCCACAGAGCGCGACCGGTTTTCCCAAGGTGCGGCTCGGTGACCGCGGCGACGGTGGTTATGTGCTGTTGCAGGATTTCGATAGCATCGAGACGGTCTACTCGCTCGGCATTTGCGACAACGTGTCCTTCGATGTCGACATGGTGCGGCACGCGCCGAATGTGCAGGCGATCTGGCAGTATGACGACAGCGTGGACAAGCCGCCGGTCGATAATCCGAAATTCCGGTTCACGCGCAAGCGGATCAACGGTATCGCGGACTTGGGCAAACTGGCGCCGAACAGTTTATTGAAGATCGATATCGAGGGCAGCGAATGGGAGTTTTTCATGTCGTGCAGCGACGAGGACCTGAATCATTTCCGGCAGATCAGTTGCGAGTTCCATGACTTCAGTTATTTCCGCGACGAAGGTTGGACCGCTCGGGCCAAGGCCGTGCTGGAGAAGTTACACCGCACGCATCAATCGATTCATCTGCACGGGAATAACATCGTGCCGCCCGTGTGGACGGGTGACCGCTTCTCGCCCTCGATGCTGGAAGTGACCATGGCGCGACGGACGGATTACGCGTTTGTGCCCAATCAGGAGAGTGTTCCCGGCCCGATCGATTGTCCCTGTTCGATCCTGTTTCCCGAGGTGAAAGTAGAGCTGTCGGGCACGGGCTTGAAGCCCGGTCCGAACGTCCTGCCGTTTTCCCCGTCGCAGAGCGAGCGGTTCAAGATCGATCTCTAATCAGCTCTCGTCTTCAGAAGGCGCGAGGTGTTTCTCGATATGGCGGTCGAGTTCGCCGAGGCCTCCGGCGCAATTGGTGAGTTCCGCGCGCGCGACCATTTCATCGGTCCACGCTTCCTCTTCGACTTGTTCCTGAATGAACCAGTGGAGAAAAATCTGGGCCGGATAATCCTTCGCCTGTACCGCCGCTTCGTAGGCTTTGTGAATCCCGGTCGTGTTGGCGAGTTCCATGCTTTGCGCGTGCTGCGCCACTTGCACGAGATTGTCGAACTGACCCTGAGGCGCGGGCAGTGATTGCAGCACCGGCAGAACGCCACGGTCGAGCAGATGGTTCATGAACTTTTGCGCGTGCTCGCGTTCTTCCCCGGCTTGCTTGTGGAAGAAGCGGGCGAAGCCCTTGAGATTCTTGTCATCGCACCAAAGCGCGAGCGCCAGATAGGCGTGGGCAGCGCCGAGTTCGTAGTTGAGTTGACGTTGGAGTTCGGTGAGGACGGGCGGCGGTACGGGAGGCATGAGCGTGGTGTGGTGAGAAGGTGGAGTTATTGGTGGTTCGTTTGGTTGCCGCTCTCCATGCAGGGACAGTGCCAAGATTGCGATCCCGCGTGCTGTGACAGACGGACGTGGCAGAAGTCACCGCCACAAGATTGTGACGGGGAGTGGCTTAAAGGAAACGCAGCGGGAATGGAAAAAATCAGACAGGCGAGCACCGTGGTTCTTTAAGCCGGAAGATCCCCGACATTTTCGTAAGAACGATCGGGTGGATCTTACGAAAATGTAGGAGCGATCTAAGAGCCTGTCTACGATCTTTTCTGGGTGGGGCTGAGATTGGGAGGCGGGAGAAGGCGAGGCGCCAGCGACGAGTGTATGGAGTCATACTCGAGGAGCGTAGCAACGAAGCCAGCGACCGCCTCACGGCTCAGTCCGAAGGATTGCCGATCTTTTGCCCACCGGGCGGCGTTGTCGCCAAGGGCCAAGATCGCTGCGGATATTGGCCCTCGGCTCCGCCTTGCCCAGTGTCAAAATCTCTGGCAACCCCACCCAGAAAAGATCGTAGACAGGCTCTTAGCGGGCGGGCGGTTCGGTCTTGTAAAAGACGGCGGCCAAGTCGTCGCTGTAAACGCGTCGATAATGTTGCGAATCGAGCAGCCGCGTTTCGAGTTCGGGCCGTCGCGGGAGCAGAATCACGTCGGGTGGATTCTGCCGCAGCGTGGTGTCCCAGTCGGGGGCGTTATAGAAAAAATCGGTGACCGCGCGATAGGTCTGCTGGCTGTAGACGAGTTCGTAACGGCCATCGAGCGAGACGAGGGCGCGGGGGAAGAGTTGCCACGAGGCGTAGCTGCCCCAGTTGAAGGGGACGAGCAGTTTTTGCGCGGGTCCGGTGGCGGGCAGATTTTGTTCGAGGAAGGCGACGGCGCGCACGGGGTAGTCGGGTTCGGTGACGCGGAGGCGGTATTGATCGCCATTCTTGAGGAGGAATCCACCGAAAATAATCAGAAGCGGCAGCACGATGACGGCGAGGTAATGCCGCGTCGGGGCGGCGGAGGCGGGGCGTCGCAGCAGGCACACGCCGCGATAGACGATGACTCCGGCAATGATCGAAAAGAGGGCGAGATGCCGCAGATGGCGCACGGCCAGGATCAAGGGCAGGCCCACGACGAGGATCGCCACCCAATCCCAGTTCGCGCGGGCGCGACCGGTGACGAGCAGGAGGATGACCACGAGGATCGTGGCCAGCGCGAGCAACTTGAAGCCGAAGTAGGAGAAGTCGCCCAGCGGCGTGGCGGCCCATTCGTAGATATGTAGCCGGGGCGATGCGACAGCCTTGGCGGTGGAAAGCCACAGTTGATACGTGTAGGGATTGAAGAGGGTGGCTACGGCGGCGAAAAATCCGATGCGGAAGAAAGGTTCCCACGGTCGACGATTCAATTTTTCCCCCAGCCCGTAGAGAGCGAGGAGTCCGAGCCCCGCAGGAAATCCTCCGTGAAGATTGGCCCACAGAACGGCAGTGAGGACGAAGGGCCACGCGGGCATTTTATATCCCGCCTGCAGCCGCGCCAACCAGTAGAGCCAGAGCGCGAGGAAGAGATTGGTGAAGACGAGGCATCGCACGGTCGAGACGTAGACCGGCACCAGCGCGAGCGCGACGAGGAGCATCCACGAGAGCGAGAGGAGATCCATCGCCTTGTAATAAAACCGGGCCGTGACATCGATGAGCACGATCACCGCCAGATACGCGGCGAGTTTGAGCGCCACGAGCGACCAGTCGCCGAGGAAATGGTACAGGGTGTAGAAGAGCACGCCGCAACCCCATTCGTGATCATGCAGGGGTGTCGATTCGGAGAGATAACTGAAGACGTCGTGGCTCGGTAGCGCACCGTTTTGGAAGACGTATTGACCGAGTGCCAGCCGATGCCAGAGATCGCGGTCGGCGGAGTTGTCGTGCAGGACAAAGGCGCTGGCGACCAGCAGGAGCACTCCATAGTAGAGCCACAGGGGCAATGACCGGGCGGGGGGGCGGGAATCGGTCATGGCAGGGGAAGGGTGGGCAGGGGTTGCAGATGAGCCGCGAGGGAAAGAAGGAGACTCCAGCCGGTGGCGAGTGCGACCGCGAGATGGAACGGCATTTGCCGTCGCGAGGGTTGGAGTCGATGGGAAATCGTGAAGAGCGTGGCGAGGAGCAAAAGCAAGGCGAGCGGTTGGATGTCGGCCAGATAGCGGACGGCGGCGGTATTAAAGACGAGAAGATACGCGGTGTTACCGAGCAGCGCGGCGAGAAGGGTCGCACACCAGAATCGCGCGTCCGGTTTCCATGAGGTCCACGCCCACGGGAGCAGGAGGAGGCCCGCAAAGATGATCGTGCCGGAGAACAGGCTGCAGAGATATTCCAGTCCGTGAAAATCGGAATGATCGCGCAGGCATACTTCCACGAGTTGACAGTGGAGAAAGGGAAAGACGGAGGAAAAACTGAGTTGGGGTGGCGCGAAGAAATAGCACCACGCATTCAGCGGAATATACTCCGCCTTCAGAAAGGTGACGTGCCGGAGATCCACGCTGGCCAGTTGATAGCGCATGCCGAATTCCAGCGGATGGTCAAAGCGAATCCAGTTGTACGCGAGCAACAGCGCGAGGTAAGCGACGAGTGGTGCCGAGGCGAAGCTCAGCGAAATCACCGCGCGGCGCAGGTCCGCGCGTTCACGCCACAGGATCGCGCCGCAGAGGGCGAGGGCAAAGAAAAGCGTATTGGGCCGGGCTCCGACGGCGAGTGCGGCGGCGATTCCCGCGGCAAAATAGAATCCATCGCGGCGCGGTTTCTGGATGGCTTGCAGCAGAAACCAGAGAGCTGCCATGGCGCAGGCATACGCGGCGGCTCCGGCGACCTGATAGATCTCCGGGCGATGAACGAGATTTAAGGTGCCGCTGCAAAATCCGAGCAGGAGCACGCCCAGGGCGTGAAGCCAGTTGGGAACCGTGAGGTTTTGCAGGGCGATAAATTTCTGCAGGCAACCGACTGCAAGACAGAAGCCCACACTGCAAAAAAGAAAAGCGGCGACCGCTTGCGAGAGCGGTTGGCTGGTGACGAACTGGTACGGGATAAACAGCAGAATCGCCGGCGTGAGACCGTGGAAGAGATAATAGTGGCCGTGGTAGAGCGGCAGATCCTGCAATCGGTACGGCTGATTGAGCTGGGGATTGTACGGATCGGAGAGTTGCAATAATTGCGGATGCGGTTCGATCGGCAATGCCGTGTGACCGGAGATCAACGCCTGGGCCAACAGCGGGTAGGCGTGATAAGAGAGCAATCGATACGCCTCCGACCGCAGGGTCAACGCCGTGATCACCGCATAACTGGTCAGTACGATCAGTATGGCGCAGGTGACGAGAAGCGAGCGGCGAACGGGCGTTAGCATGGGCGGTTAATGCGAGGGGAAATTGAGCAGGATTTGAATCGCCACGGTGTAGAGCACGGCCGCGATGACGACGGTGCGGAACGCGACGCGCATCCACGAGCGGTCCTTGGCGAATTGCAGGTCGGCGATCACGAGGAGCGTGGCCGCCACGAGCAGGAGCGGGGTGAGAAAGTCGGAGAAGTAGCGGACCGTCGCGGAGGTAAAGCCGAGGAGGAACGCGAAGTTAAGGCCACCCGCGAGGAGCGTCACGCCGAGGAACCGGCGCAAGGGCCGTTCGATCCGCGTCCAGAAGGCGGGCAGAGAAAGCAGGGAGACGCACACGGGCATGCCGGTGATTAATCCGTAGAGACATTCCTGTTGGTAGAAGCTAGTGCCGCGCAGGAAAAAGCGGGTGCGGATTTCGTGATAGGGGAATTCCGTCGTGAAAGGAATTTTCTGGAAGAGATAATAGGTGAAATTCGCGAAAGCATTTTGCACCTGCCAGAAATGGGCGTGGAGGAGATTGAATCCGCCGAGTTGATAGCGCACACCGGTCTCAAAAGGCGTGTCGAAGCGGGCCTGATTGTACAGGGCCAGTCCGATCAATACCACGCCGAGCGGCAGGAGCAGCAGCGCCGCATGGCGTAGTCTTCGCAGGATCGAGGGCGGGCCATTGCGGGACTCAGGACATCCGAGCAGCGCCACGAGCGGAACCACCAGCGCGACGAGGGCGAAATGAAGTCGCGAGCCGACGGAGAGCGCGAGACAGAGTACCGCGAGGAAAAGAAAGAAGAGCGGGTAACGGCGGGAGACGAGCGCGAAATAGAGTCCCAAGAGGGCGAGTGCCACGAGACACGCATTGAACGCACTGGCGACTTGATACACGGACGGCCAGCGCAGCAGGTGCGGATTGCCCGTTCCGAAACCGAGGGCGAGCACGCCGAGCGCGACGAACCACGAAGGTGTGGCCGGAGCCACCCGGGCGATGATCAGGCACAGGAGCACGGTGAGGGTGAGGAAATGGACGGAGCAAAAGAGCAGGACGGCGAGATATTGGGGGAGCGGTTGGCCGGTGAGCGCTTTCCACGGAACGAAGGCGAGCAGCGCCGGGGCCGGACCGCTGAAGAGATAGTATTTACCGTGGTAGAGCGAGAGATCATGCATCCGGTAAGGCTGATTTTGGTCCGGATCATACGGGTCGGGCAGTTGCAGAAGTTCCGGTTTGGGCTCGACCGGGAGGGAGAGTTGACCGGCCAGAAAGCCATCGGCCAGCAGGGGATAGTAGTGATAATCCAGCATCGCATAGAGCGGCGCCGTGCCGCTGCGGGTGCCGATCCAGAGGTAGGCGATGAGGACTGCGAAGACCGCGGCCAGCACGGGAAGAAAGGAGTGTCGGTGCGCAGTCATGGTCGGAATAGGGCCAGAGTAAAGATTTGGCGGCGGCTGTCAAAGCGTCACGCTGCCTTGCAATGTGAAGCCGGGGCTGGTTAAATGACCCGCTTTACCGGAAAAATACTATGAGCCATCGAGTTGGAATTGGTTACGACGTTCACCCCTTTGCCGAAGGGCGTAAACTTTTTTTGGGAGGCGTTGAGTTCGTCTACGAGAAGGGATTGCAAGGGCATTCCGATGCGGATGTGCTCATTCACGCCATAGCGGATGCCGTTCTCGGTGCGATTGGCGAGAGCGATATCGGTCATCACTTCCCCAATACCGATGAACGCTGGCGCGGTGTTAGTAGCCTTGTTTTCCTGAAGGAGATCCGCCGCATGCTCGATCAGCGGGGCGCGGTGCTGGAGAATATTGATGCGTCGTTGATTTCCGAAGAACCCAAGATTGGTCCCCGTCTCGCCGAGATGAAGGCCAAGGTGGGCGAAGCGCTCGGCCTGACGCCGCAACGCGTCGGCATCAAGGCGACCACGAACGAGAAGCTCGGATTTCTCGGTCGCAAGGAAGGCATCGCTGCCATGGCTGTGGCGAGTGTCACCGTCAAAGATTAGTCAGCCCCTTATAGAAACACTCAGGTTATGACCGCTCTGAAACTCCACAACACGCTCACCCGGCAAATCGAAGAGGTGCGCCCCCTCGAGGGCCAGACCATCCGAATGTACGCGTGTGGACCGACGGTCTATAACTATGCCCACATCGGCAACTTTCGCACCTTCCTCTTCGTCGATCTGTTGCGCCGCTCGCTGAAGTTCTACGGCTTCGACGTGAAGCACGTCATGAACTTCACCGACGTCGACGACAAGACCATTCGCGGAGCCATCGCCGCGGGCATGACGTTGCAGGCCTACACCGAGAAATTCACCAACGCGTTTCTCGCCGACATGGCCACGCTGCACATCCAGACACCGGAGCAATTGCCCCGCGCCACGCAGCACATCCATCAGGTAATCGCCCTCGTGGAACGCTTGATTGCCAAGGGCACCGCCTACGTGTCGGAGGACGGCTCCGTTTATTTCCGCATCGCCGCGTTCCCGAAATACGGCTGCCTCTGCCATCTCGATCAGGGCGGACTCATTCATGGCGCGCGGGTCAGTCAGGACGAATACCAAAAGGAATCGTTCGGCGACTTCGTGCTCTGGAAAAAATGGACCGAAGGCGACGGCGCCGTCGGTTGGGATTCCCCGTGGGGCAAGGGTCGCCCCGGCTGGCATATCGAGTGCTCGGCGATGAGCATGGAATATCTCGGCGAGTCGTTTGATATCCACTGCGCCGCCAGCGATCTCATCTTTCCCCACCACGAAAACGAAATTGCCCAGAGCGAAGGCGCTACCGGCAAGACCTTCGTCAAAATGTGGTGCCACGCCGCGCACCTGCTCGTCGACGGCCGCAAAATGTCCAAGTCCGAGGGCAATCTCTACACCGTGCAGCAGATTCTGGACAAGGGATACACCGGTCGCGAACTCCGCTACGCGCTGCTCTCCGCGCACTACCGTCAGAACCAGAATTTCACGTGGAAGACGATGGATGATGCCAAGTCGAACCTTGCCCGCATCGACGCGTGGCGCTCGCGCTTTGCCTCCGCCACCGGCGAACCCGTGAGGGACTGGAACGGCCTCGTGTCATTCGAGCAACACTTTGATGCCGCCCTCGCCGACGACCTCAACCTCTCCGGCGCACTCGGTCATCTCTTCGACCTCATCCGCGACACCAACAAGCTCATGGATGGCGGCAAGACCATTCCCCAACTCGCCACTGTCTGGGCCAAGGTCGACTCCGTCCTCGGCGTCGGCGATCTCAAACACGAGATTCCCGCCGAGATCCAAACCCTCGTCGATCAGCGCGCCGCCGCGCGTTCATCCAAGGACTGGGCCCAAAGCGACGCCCTGCGCAAGCAGATCGAAGCCCTCGGCTGGAAGCTCAAGGACACCCCCAAGGGTCAGGAAGTTTCCAAGGCGTAGTCGTTGCTCTTTGGATAGAAACCGGAACTGGATAATTTGGAGTGCGGGAGCTTGCTCCCGCTTTGCCGTTCCTTTCACCGAATCAATAGTCGTCCGGCAACTGAATTCGGTTGATTGCGAAACCGTAGATGGTTTTGATCTGCGCCGGAGTTGCCGTACGCTCGAACCATGCGGCCGAGCAATAAGGATACTGATTGGCTACAGATACCAATCCATGTTTGACGGGATTCTGATGCACGTAGTTCAAGCGAGCCAGATAGGAGCGCTCATGGGTGAGCTGAGTTTCCCAGAAGTTATGCCAGACCTTTCGTCCGGCATCTCGATCATGGCGATTGAGAGCGAGTGCGGTGCGTGAATGAAGCTCTCGAAGGAAAAGTGTTAGCGTTGACGAGTGCGTGGGTGATTGCGCGATGAAGTGATAATGATTCGGGAATATCGCCCACGCTTCAAGTTGCCATCCTTGTTGATACGCTATGGAAAGAAGGGCTTTTTGGAGCAATCGTAGCTTGGTGGGGGTGTTGAATAAGGGCTCCTTTCGATACGTGCTGGCCGTTACGATGAAAGTGCCATTTTCAGTGAGACGATGAATCGGAGCATGAGGCCAGTCCAATGAAGGTTTTTGAAGCTTTTGCTCATTCATACCGTATTGACGCTAAGCGAGGAGAAATGCCGGAGCAAGCTCCGGCATGCCAAAGCGGCGGCAAGCCGCCGCACTCCAAAAAACTCGGAACTGGACAATTTGGAGTGCGGGAGCTTGCTCCCGCTTTGCCGTGCCTCCCGACTTCAAAGAGCCTATCGCCAATCGGCGAGTAGAGCCGGATCGGTGGCCCAATCGATGGAGGTGATGCTGCTGCGGCCGAGGTCGTTGTAGACGATGAAGCGGAAGAAGACTTCGCCGCGGTCGAATTGGGCGGTGAGGGTGACGACGGTGGAACGGTTGGAAATGGGTTGGGCATCGACCTCGTCGTAGCTGCGGCAACGACCGAGGGAGTTCCAGAAGGAGGTACTCGCGACGAGCCGCTTTCCGTAATTGGCGTCCTGCGCGAGGGGGCCGCCATAAGCCCATGTGGCAAAGGCTTTGGTGTAACCGCTGGCGCGGAAGTCGGTGAAGCCGAGATCGACCAAACCCGGCGCGGGGGCCGGAGCTGCCTGGACCGCGAAGACCGCGCTCATGAAGAGTAATCCCACCAACCCGTAGAGTCCCACCCGTAGGTAATTCATACTAGGTAAGACGCTGGCGGCGGGGAAATGTTTCAATCGCGCGGCTGGGAAGTGCCACTAGGCAAAATTGACCCTGTCGCAGGATTCGAGAGTCTTGCTGTCGGCATTTTGTAGGCCGGCACGGCGTGCCGTCCCGGCGCTCTACAGCAAGACACTCGCATCCGCAATTAGCTCATCGAATGCAGGCCGATGAAATTGCCTTCGGTGTCCTTGAACAGGGCGATGAAGCCGTGTTCGCCGATGGCGAAGCGGGGTTTCACGACTGTGCCGCCGGCTTCCCAGACGCGTTTGACCACGTTGTCGAGGTCGGCTTCCACGTTGAGGTAGACCAGCGTGCCGCCCGCTCCGGGGGTGACACCGTCCATTTTGGTGATCGCCCCGCCCACGCCGTGTTTCTCGTCGAAAGGAAAGAGGGCCATGGGACAACCGCTCGTGCTGCAATCGATTTTGGTCAACTTGGTTTTGAGGATCGTTTCGTAGAAGCGATGGGCGCGATCAAAGTCGCTGACATAGATTTCAAACCAGTTGAGGGCGTTCGTTTTCGTCATGAGTTCTCCTGTAGTTGAGGGGTGTTGTGATGGCTGGCAGCTTCTGTGCTGTCAGCAACGGGGAGACTCTAACCGGGGGGACTGACAACCCTATGTCAGTAATGTTTTTTTGGGTTGGAGGCGGTGCCTACGTGTAAGAACCTCTTCGAAAAGATCGTGGACAGGCTCTAAGCCATCCGCCCTCAACGAGGGCGGCTACATTCCGAGTTCGATTGAGGAGTTAACTTCTCGCGGTAGCGTTGTAGCCGGGCTCGTTGAGCCCGGACGGCTTGGTGGCGAGATGTAAGGAGGCTGATCTCGGTTTTTTACCTGCCGTGATGCTTCGCGAGGGAATGCGTCTCCGCTACCAGCATGGCGCGGAGTTTGGCAGGCTCGAGTACGGTGGCATCGGTGCCGAAGGAGAGAATCCAGTGGACGAACCAGTCGAGTTCGCCCGCGCTGAGGGTGAGGACGGTGTCCGGTCCCTGAGCTTCCTCGCGGACGAGGCCGAGCGACCACTCGCGTCGGGCGCGTTCGGCCGCGATGCGGGTGAACTGGATGCGGGCCGTGACCTGATTGTTGTATTGGCCGGGACTCTTGATGTGGTCGCTGATGTGGAAGTTTTCGTGCGGCGCAAAAACGTCGCGTGTGACCTCCACGGACTGAATGCGGTCGAGCCGGAAGTCGCGCATGGCCTGTCGCAACCGGCACCAGGTGATCAGATGCCAGTGTTGGAAATACTGCACCAAGCCGAGCGGCTCGACCTCGCGGGAGGTGAGTTCGTCGCGACTGCCGGAGCGGTACGAGAGGCGCAGCACGCGCCGTCGGACGAGGGCGTCCTGAATCTGGAGCAGGTTCGCCGCGTTGCGTTGCCGGGAATCGACGCTGTGGGTGCGCACCAGCGTGGTGCGTTCGATTCGTTCCAGCCGCTCTTTGTGTTCGTGCGGCAGCACGGCGCGGATTTTCAGCAGGGCCGACTGCATGGGGGTGGCGATCGAATGGTCGGTCATTTGCTCGACCAGAACGCCGCTGGTGGCCAGCGCGCTTGCTTCCTCGGCGGTGAAGGCGACCGGGGGCAGATGGTAGCCCTTGAGCAGGCTGTAGCCGACTCCGGCCTCGCTCACGATGGGGACGCCCGCTTCGCCGAGGGCGGCGATGTCGCGGTAGACTGTGCGCAGGCTGATTTCAAAGTGGTCGGCAATATCCTCGGCCCGGCAAAGGCGTCGCCCCTGCAGGAAAAGAATCATGCCGACCAATCTGTCGATGCGGTTCATCGCCGGATTGCGGAAACCAAAGCTGGGAAGTGTGACGAATTATTTGCCCTTGAGGACATTGAGGAGAATCTTCGCGCCGGCGGGGACCTTCACCTTGCCGCTGAGTATTTCGCGGGTGGTGACGGCTTGACCGTAGTAGCTCAGGTTCTTGTCCTTCTCCGGTTCAAAGACGGTGCCCTTGATCGAGAGACCGCCAAAGAGGCCGTCGCTGCGGGTATAGATGTACACGGGAGCGGTCGGAGTCCAGTTTTCCGAGATGGTGCTGGAATCGGGGCCTGCGGTGCCCTTGATTTCGCCGCCGAACTTGATTTCGGTTTCCTGCGAGAATTCGTTCAGCGCCGCATCATTGGTCAGGACCAGCACGAGTTCGATGACCTCACCGCCCGCCTGCAGGCCGAAACCCGCGCCCGAGGTGCTCAGGGCCGCCGGAGCCGACCAGCCCGAACTGAACCAGCCGCCGGTCGTGCGCTTCACGATCACGCCGTCGCCGGAGGAACCGGTGAAGATGAGCCCGCCCCGGGTCACTTTCATGATGACCAAGCCCTTGGCGGCTTTCAGCACCTTGGGGGAAATGACGGGGTTTGAACCACTGATGAAATCTTTCAGGATGGCGGCGGAGCGGTTGACCTGCGGCTGCATGTCCTCCGCTTGCGCGGGCAGCAAAACCAACCCGAACGAGGCCAGAGTCAGAAACAAGGTTTTGATCATAGAGGGAGTATACACGATTTTCAGGACAACAAGAGCCTTCTTTGCGGAAAATACTTCCGTCTTCTAAATTATTTCTGCTCATTTTTTGCCTAGTGACTGCCGATGTCTGTGATTCGGACACAATGTAATTGGACTTGGAAACAAAGAGAACTGCACTAGGATTAAGGGGATGACACTGGTGGAAAAAAACACATCGCTGGGCTGGCTCCTGTATCAGTACCTGCGACTGAGACTCAGCTGGCGTTTTCATAACGTGGTCATTCGCGGTCTGCAACACCTGCAGAATTTGCCGCATGACCGCCCCGTGATCGCGTTCAGCAACCACATCAACTGGTGGGACGGGCTCATGGTTTTCCTGCTCACGCGCTGCGTCCGGCACAAGAATTTCTACTGCATCATGTCCGATGAGCAAATAGCCCAGTATCCCTATCTGAAGCGGCTCGGAGCGTTCTCCATTGATCTGGAAAATCCGCTGCGCGCCGCAGGCGTGGTGCGCTTCGCGGTGCGCCTCCTGCAAAAGCGTTCCACCTTGCTTTGGCTCTTTCCGCAGGGGGAGATGAGCTCCCCGCATCAGCCGCTTCAATTACGTACCGGGGCCAATTATCTCGCCACGCAGGCGAACGGCGCCCAGATGCTGCCGGTGGCGTTTCGCTATGAATTCTTCCACGGCGACAAACCGCACGCGCTGATTGAAATCGGCCAGCCCTTTTCCGCCCATGAGAGCAGCGACGAAAAGATCGCGATCAGCTGCCTCGAGGTATCCCAACGGCTGAATGATGCCGTGGTGTCGCAAAATCTGGAAGGTTTCGAGGAGATTATCCGCCCGAAACAATCGGCCGTGCAGTCCTTCCGCAATTTGTGGGCCGGGCTCTCGCGCCTCTTCCCGAAGCGCAAGCTGCGGGCGATCGTGGCGAAACCAGAGTCCCCCGCGACGCATTCTTCCGACGGCAGCGTTGCCGTGGAAGAAGAACACGCCACGATGCGGTAGCACTGCGGCATGCTCGTTGCTTATCTGCAATCTCACGATCAGCCATCACCGGGTTGCTGTCACGTCAGTGTGATGGCCTAGGAAAACTGAGTCGCGGAGAGAGTTAGTCTGGGTATAACCCAACAAGGAGAACCAGACTATGAAAGGCAAACGATACACGACAGAA
>NEVA01000033.1 GCA_002304445.1 Opitutia bacterium Tous-C4FEB
GCAAAAATCCTGAACATGGCTTCGTCGTCGGCAGCAGCATCCCTCGGGTTAGGCGACTGGCCGCAGCCAGCATTAGCCCAACAAGTACTCGAAGCCCCCCGCGCCGAGCGAATGGCGGTTTATGCTCGCTTGAAAAATATCGACGTCAACGCGGCCTGCCTCGAAGTGGCGCAGCTCGCGCACGTGCCGCTTGCCCTTGAGCCTAAGGCCGATCCCGCCGCGATCCCGCTGCTGCCCTCGCGGTTAATCAACGACTACCAGATTGTGCCCGTGCTCGGCCCAGAATCGACTGAGGCCAGCCAGCTCCACCTCGCCACCGTCTGGCCACCTGATCTTGAAATGCAAGATTGGGTCGGGACCCTGACCCCGCGCCGCCTCTGCTGGCACCTCGCTCCCGCCGACCGCGTGCGCCAGCTGATCATCGAAAATTACGGGGTAGGCTCAGGCAGCCTCGAGGAATCCGATGATACCCTCGCCAGTCTCGCCGTAGCATTGATCCCCGGACAAGAAGCCGATGCCGATGCCGCCGTTGTGCGCTTTGTCAGCGATGTGATTGCACAAGCCATCGAAGATGGGGCCACCGATATTCATTTCGAGCCGCAAGAAGGCCAACTCCGCATCCGCTACCGCGTGGATGGCTTACTCGTTCTCGTGCCAGTACCAGATAATTTGCTGCGCTTCCAAGATGCGATTATCTCGCGCCTGAAAATCATGGCTCGACTCAATATCTCCGAAAAACGTCTCCCGCAAGATGGCCGCATTAGTTTCAAAACCGACGGCAGCACCCTTGATATTCGCGTCTCCACTATTCCCACCATCCATGCGGAGAGCGTTAGCCTTCGCCTCCTCAATCAGCGCCGCGAAGCCTATACGATGGAACGCCTCGGCATGGGCGCCGACGAACAAGCCCAAGTAAAAAATGTGCTCGAGTCGCCGCACGGCATTATTCTCGTAACCGGACCAACCGGCTCCGGTAAATCCACCTCGCTCAACGCGTTTCTCCGCGAAATCAATTCCACGGACCTGCGTATCGTCACTGTAGAAGATCCCATCGAATACGAAGTTCCCGGGGTTAACCAAATGCAGGTGCGCCCCGATATCGGCCTGACATTTGCCAGCGCCTTACGCCACGTCCTGCGCCAAGATCCGGATGTAATTATGGTCGGAGAAATTCGCGATCGCGAGACCGCCGATATCGCAATTCGAGCCTCCCTGACTGGCCACTTAGTTTTCTCCACCTTGCACACTAACGATGCCCCTGGCGCCATCACGCGCCTCATCGATATGGGCATTGAACCTTTTCTCGTCGCCTCGGCCTTGCAATTAGTCATCGCCCAACGGCTGGTGCGCCGACTCTGCCCTGAGTGCGCCCGCCCGACCGCTGTTAATCTAGTCCAGTTACGCGACTCCCTCGCCATTCTCGGCCTTGATCGCTCCGCCGGCGATGATTTGAAAACGCTTCTCCACCCCGTAGGTTGCGATCGCTGTCGCGGCACGGGGTACCGCGGGCGCATTGGTCTCTTCGAAATCCTCAAGCCGGGCGAGGAGCTGCATGATCTGGTCGTGCGGCGCGAATCCACCCGCACCCTCGCCAAGTGCGCGCGCAGCTTGGGGATGCGTTCATTACAACAATCCGGCTGGGAAAAAATTATCGCCGGCCATACGACGCTCGACGAAGTGCTGCGCGTTATCACCGCGACTGAATAATTCCGTGCCTCGCTTTGCTTACAGCGCCCGCGACCAATCCGGCCAGATGCTCCGAGCTAATCTGGAAGCAGTTTCCCGCAAAGAGGCCGCCCGCATCCTGGCCGCCCGCCAGCTACAAGTCACCAGCTTAACCGAAATCAGCGGGAGCGCTCCGCTCACCGCATCCGCTGCACCATCGCAAAGGCCGGTGACTCTCGTTTTTTCTCGCCAGCATCGCCTACCCTTTCTGCAAGCACTTTCCGATCTTAACGGCAGCGGCATGCCGGCCGGCGAAGCGGTCCGCCTGCTCAGCCTGCGCCTGAAAGACCCCGCCTTACGCGCCCTCTGCGTCGAACTGTGGGCTGGGCTCAGCGAAGGCCTCCCCCTTTCGCGGGCTCTCGAAAGCCACCCCGAAGTTTTTGATCTGCAAACGGTCAATCTAGTCTCCGCCGGCGAAGCGACGGGGAATCTCCGCGAAGTCCTGCTCCGGCTCATTCAGCATTTCACTGAGCAAAAAGCCCTGCGCCAGAAATTAACCACCGCGCTCGCTTACCCCGCCTTCATCTGTGTGGTCGCGCTCGGGTTAATTTTATTTTTTATTTTTTATCTCCTGCCGCGCTTGCAGATGCTGCTGACCTCGCTCGGTGGACAATTACCGCTCTCCACCCGCATACTCGTGGGTCTTTCTCACTTTATTGTCACCTACGGCCTGCTCTTGGCCGGGGCACTGGCGGTGGGCGCGATATTTTTCTGGCGATGGCAACAGCGCCCCATCGGGCGCGCCGCGGTCGATCAGTGGCTACTGCGCGTTCCTTTTGCCGGTCCTTTCCTCATCAACTCGACCATCCTAAATTTTAGCCAAACGTTAGCCGTACTCCTCGAGAATGGGGTCACCACTGCGGAAGCCCTGCGCATGACCGAGCGCACCCTCACGCACACCACGCTGCAACGCGCCTTTCATGATGCCACCGATCGCGTGCTCGAAGGCGAAAGCCTTTCCCTCTCCCTGCATAAAACCGGCTGCTTCCCCGACCTCGTAATCGATCAGCTTTCCGTCGGCGAAAGCACCGGCAACCTCGCCCCTAGCTTGCGTGACCTCGCCCGCAATTATCAGCAGACCATCACCAACCAAATTCAGGCCTTCACCACGATTTTCTCTAGCGCGGTCCTCTTGTTCGCCTTTGGCTTCGTGGCTTTTATCGCTTACGCTATCGTCTCCGCTGTTTTCCAAGTCAGCGCGAGTTTCAAATTTTAACGACCACTTAGCGGCTTAATTCAACCGCGACCGCGCGAAAACTTGCGTTCAAAAGTCCGGGGGCCGCGCGGTCTGTCGTCAGTGAAAATTGCTCCAAGGCGATATAGGGGGAGCGCTTAGCTAGTTCTTCATAGAACCTCAACAAGGCCCCGAGGTCAGCTCGGCGAAAGCCCACCTGGACAATATTGAACGCAAATCGATCAGTCCGCTGCGTGCTTTGCGCATTAATGTCGGCCGCTAACCCCACCTGCGCGGCGATTCGGTTTAACTCTCCGACCAATTGCGTAGCCGTCAGCGTCGATTGAATATCAAGACTCTGCGTCGCGGCCTTAGCCTTCGTTGTGATTGTATCGGCATTGCTCAACCAAACATCTTGGCGCGCGCGCTCGGCCATGAGACCGCGCGCTTCACTCCAGCAAAGCTTAGCGCGACCACCCACACTCACGCCCCAGGTGGCCAAAACGAGCAGCGCAAAGCCCAAGAGTAAGATTTTTTCCCGGAACAGCCGGCCCATAAATAATTGCTTCATGAGCGAGTGACCGCACGCAGCGCCTCCGGTTTAAAGGTAATCGTCAAAATAAAAGTCGTTACCCCATCCCGCGATCGTAAATCGCGTGTAACTACTGCCGTCAGCGCCGCTGAATCGCGGAGCTGCTTCTCATATCGACTCACGTCAGCCGCATTGCCGGTCTGCGCCTCAACTTCTAATTTATTTACCCCGATCGTGATGGAACGATGAAATTGAATCGAGGGCGGCCGCAGCGCGTTGATGAGCGCGAGCATTTCGAAGGGCCGCAGCTGCTTTTGCGTTAATTCCTCAATGCGGGCACTCAGCCCCTGCGCCGTTTCAATTTGGCTGACCGCATCAGCGCGGCGCTGGATTTGAGTCTGCGCGCGGCCCAACCACTGCCGACCCGCGACTAAACCAATCTCCAGCACCAAGGCTGCCGCAAGACCCGCGAGGCAAAAAACAAGGCCGCGCCATAGCTGCAAGTCCCGGGAGCGCAGTTGCCGCTGCTCCTGCAGAAAGCTGGGATCACGCACATCAGCCGTCTCCTTCGCCGCCTTCGGCCAAGCGGTGCGGAGGACGGCCCCCGGCGTCTCAGCAGAAAGCGCCCAGCGAATCACATTTTTGCGCTGATCGTAGTCGAGCAAGCCCGCCCCCTGATAAACCTGTAATGCCGCAGGCCCGAGACTGGTGCGCGCCTGCAATTTCTCCACCAGCGCAGCTTGCACCACGGTCGGCAGCTCGTCGCCTGACGACGACACCACCGCTAGCGGCAAACTATTCTGCCCGTTCCAAGCGGCCGCCATACTCCGACCCGGTTGATGCCAAACCCTGATCGTCGGTTCGACCGGAGTCTCACCAAGCAAACCAAGAAATTCTGGCAGTACGGCCTCCGCCGTTGCCCACCGGCCAACTTCTTCCCGCGAAAATTTCTTTTGATAGGCGGCAAAAATCAGCGCGCTGGTCTGCGTCGACGACAAAAGGTAACCGTAATAAAGCTGCGTCCGCGGAAACGGCGAAAGATTTTCCAGCGCAATTTCCACTTGCGGCGCCACTGCCTCCCCCGCCACTAAAGGGATGAGCCGCACAAAAAATGCATCCGCCGGCAGCAGAAGTATTTTCTGCGCCACCTCAGCCGGAGCGTTATGAGAGTCAGCCATGCTTATAAAAGTGGGGTGAGGCGGGGTCCATCGGAATTCACCTCTTCCTGAATCTCAAGAATCCGAAACGGGTAGTCCAACTTTTTAGCTGACAAGGTTGGCGATGGCTTAGCCGGAGTTGGTGGATTGTGGGGGGACACCGCGGAACGCCCCGCGACCTCCCCCGGGGGCACAACGACGGCGCTCAGGCGGTATACCGCGGCCCCGTCATACACGGTCACATGAATGCGCAAAATCTGTACGTGGGCCCCGAGCTTGCCCGGCAGACTGGCCGCTCCCGTGATAGACTCAGCTTCCGCAGCACTACGAAAATAACGTCCGACGCCAGCCCCCAATCCAGCTGCGAAGTAATTTTGCAAGGAGCTCGTTTGGCTGAGGCTTAACCCGGCCACGCTCAATGCAGCGGGCGACGCGGCATTGAGGTTAACCGTGTTGAAGGCAAAAAGTGAAGCATTCGCCGCTAGCCAATGCCAACGCGCATTAGGCTGACCAAATTCATCATAAAAATATTCTCGCACCGAGCGCACAGCGGCTAATTCCTGCCATGACTCCAAAGCGCGCAAAGGCGGCTGATGCGGCAGCTCGCCTCGCTCGTAATTTCGCGCGTCATTGCCCGAGGCGAGCGGACTATAATCAGGCCGACTCCAAACCAGCAAAGCATCACTGGCTTGCTCTGCGTCGCGGCGCTCGAGCCCAGCCTGTTCGAGCAACAACTGCAAAGTCGCTTGGTCCGCATTTGGCCAAGATACCTTCGCACTTTCATCTTCAAAACTAATCTCTACCCGCTTATTGCCCGCTGGCTCATAGCCCGCGTACTGCAACGGCTCCGCCCAACCCTGCGCTGGACTATAAAGCCGCGTATCGATCGCCCGAAAATCCGCGAGTACCGCTAACGTTACCTCTAACGCGGAATAAGCTTCGACCCGCAACCGCGTCGCATCAGCGGCGCGGGCATCGGCGAGCAGCTCAAGACCAGCGCGCTGGATAAAACGACTCATCAAAAAAGCCGCGAGGAAGACCGTGACCAAAACGAGCAAGATCACCGCGCCGCGCTGCGCGCGAGCGAACAGTCTGTTTTTTTGTGACGGGGGCAACGGGTGCATTTTGAATTAAAACGCCGGCAATGCACTCATGCTACTAGGCAACAGCACCGTAGTTTCAGTCGTCATTTGGCCATACCCAAATCGGAGCCGGAGCCGAGCAGGCAGCGACCACTCACCGGTTCCATCACGCTGGGGCTTTAATTCATTTTTCCACGACCTGAAATCTGGCTGATAATAATCATAGCTCAGCGCCGTAACGAGCGGCGATAATACGGTGCGGCGCGGCGGATCCTCCAGAAAACGTAATTCAGTTCGCGCGTGCCAAGCGATAACCAACCCTTCGCCTGGAGCCGCACTCAGCGAGCAAACCACATTGGGCAACGGTGCTTCCGGCCAAGTCAGTACGCGATCGCCAGTCGGCAATTCAAAAGTGAGCAGTGACTCCCGTCCGCTCACCCCCCGAATTTCCTCCACCGTCAAGCCCGCCTGCGTCCCCGCCAACACCGATGGGGCCAGCGCCGCGGTACGGAGCAATTTTTCCACATGACGCGTAACTGCTCGCACGTGTTCGTTAAATAGTCGCTGCTCCCTCCCTTGCCCCCAAATTTCACCCATCGAAAAAATAAAAAGATTCAGCGCCAACAGCAACCCGCCCAGCAGCGCGACCGCGAGTAAAATTTCAATCAGCGTAAAAGCTGAGCGGCGCCCCGATGATCGCCGAGATGGGTGACTCATGGCGCTATCCTTTTAGCTAATTTCTCCCGCGAGGCCGCGCGTAATTTTTCCCGCGCATCACTCTCCGACCAGGTCGGCCGCAACAGCATGAAGCTCATCGCTTGGCTCCATGGCGCCGTCATCGCCGTGCCAGTGACATCACATTGCAGCGACACCTGAAATAAATCCGCCACCGGCGCCGGGGTTATCTGCGCCGACCACCGCGCGCGGCGATTGTCAGGCAATATCAACTCTCCTCCCTTTTCAATAATTTCACGGTCTGGTTCAGCGAGCAGGCCAACGTACACCAGCTTCCAATCTTGCGCGTGCTCATTGCGTCGCGCCACGGTCGCATACGCCGTCAGGGTATTCACATAGGCCGCGGCCAGCAATAAGGCCGCCAAGGCGAAAATCGCTAAGCCGACGAGCACTTCGATCAAGGTGAACCCGCGAATGAGTGATGCTTTAATTTTCACCGAGAGCTTTTTTCGTTTTTATCATCGGCGCGGCCGTCCAAGGATCGACGGTGAGAATCTGGGGAGCCCCAGCTTCTGGGCGCAACTGGAGGCGAAAGGCATCGCAAGCGCCATCCGCATAAAAATAAACCCCCGACATGGCCTTCGTCTCGATGGCCTGACCACCAATTAACACCTGATTGCCGGCCTGCGCCGGCAATAGCTGTCCATGACAACCTAGGGGCAAATCCTTGGTCCAACGCTGCTGGCCGTCAGTCCAAATTAATTGAGTCTTGTCCTCATTGAATGTCAGCCGAAGCGGACGATTGCCGAGGAGAGCTTGCTCCCGCACTTGATTGAGCGTTGTCCAAATGACTTGAGCCGGCTCGCGCTCAGCCATGCTCCCCATAATGGAATTTACGCCGGGCAGCAGCAAAGTGCCCAGCAGTGCCATCACTGCTAAGGTCAGCAAAATTTCTACCAGTGTAAACGCCCTCCGGCCGGCTGGCCGGCTCAACCCCGCATCCGAGATCATGGTTGCGCCCGCTGACTCGATTTTTCTGACCCGGGCAAAGGCACCGGCAAAGGAGCGGTCTGCTGCCGCAGTGAGCGCCGTCGGCGAATTTCTTCAACAATTTGCGCCTCGGGTGACTGCGTCGGGACCGACGGCCCGGCCGCGGATGGGGCCGGGGCAGCATGCGCTGGGGCTGAAGCCAGCGCGGTAATCTTAGCCCGTAGTAGCGTCAACGTCAGTGCGCGTCCCTGATATTCAGCCGTCACCGTTTCAGTCGCAGCATCATAGGCGTGAACCGTAAAAGCATTGCCGGCTTCGTTGAGGCCAACCCAGAGCGCCCGATGGGTGGAGGTTTCATAGAGGCTAAAAAAATATTCACCCTGATCGGCGAATACTCCCCGAAACTCCAAGGCCGAGGTTCCTCCTTCCCCATTACCGGCGGCGGCTCCCGCACTGAACGGCGAAGCCGAGAGTAAGTTTTGCAAATCCACCGCTCCCGCCACCACCGGCAGGCCCAGCCCGATCGTGAAGAGTAACCGCAAAAAATTAAGAGGGCGGAGAAATATTGAGCGCATGCGATCGACCTAGTAGCTACCATGAGCGGCGAGTCGCGCAATCCCGAAGAACGTCGCGCCTCATCACCCGCCGCGAGGGCGATCACGCCGGCTCGCCCATTGCGCATAGAACGCGTTAGCGAGCGAGCAGATCTGCCCCGCGCGGATTTAACACCGCGTCATAGTGTTCACCCAAGCTTGCACGATACACTCCTGCTTAACTATGCAACTAACGCTAATCTTTCCCTACCATCCACCCACTTTAGAGTGTTTTTTGCTGGCTTGCTGGCTAAAGCAAACCCACCCCCCACGCCCATCGCTACGCTTGCTCAGTCATGCCTCATCCTGCTGCCATTCTTCTCACGCTAACTCCATCGGAGCAGCGTGAATTTTTGCCCAAACCGTTACTCGAAGCCGTTCGCTCGCTCGCCACTCTTTTCGAGTATCTTGATCCCACCAATCTTACCCCGGCGGAATTTCAGCGCGCCTTAGCCGAGCGCAATCCCGAGATATTGATTGCTTGCTGGGGTACGCCCCCCCTGCCCGCAAAATTGCCATCCAATTTGCGTTATGTTTCTTACCTCGCTGGTTCAATTAAACACCTCCTCACGCGCGAGCATATTACCAACGGCCTCCTAGTAACCAACTGGGGTCACTCCATTAGTCGTACCGTTGCAGAAATGGCGCTGCTCCACATTCTCGCCGGCTTACGGCGCACTACCCACTGGACGCTGGTTATGCACCAAGCCAACGGTTGGAAAAATAACGAAAGCGAAGCGGGTTCACTGTTTGGCCGCCGCGTCGGTATCCATGGTTTCGGACCGGTGGCACGCGAACTCCTCAAGCTACTCCAGCCGTTCGGCTGTGCCGTGGCCGTCCATGCCCCGGACGTTGATGCAACAACCGCCACTCGCTACGGTATCAGCGCGACAACCACCCTTGCCGATTTATTTGCCGACAACGAAATTATTGTCGAACTCGCCCCTCTCATTCCCGCCACTACCGGCATTGTCACCGAGAAAATTTTACGCCTCATCCGACCAGGTGGCATCTTTGTTAACGTCGGTCGCGGTGCGGTAGTCGATGAAGCAGCCCTCCTGCGCGTGGCCACGGAAGGAAAGATCGCGATCGGCCTCGATGTTTTCAGTCAGGAACCTCTGCCCGCTGACTCCGGCTTCCGCCGTTTGTCTAATGTTGCCCTCACGCCCCATATGGCTGGTCCCACCAACGATCGCAAATGCGACGCAGGGGCATTTGCTTTAAGTAATCTGCGCGCCTACGCGGCCGATCATCCACTTCAAGCGGTAATCACGCCGAGCATTTACGACGCTTCGAGCTAGTCTGAGCCCACCGAGGGCGAGCATCTTTTTTTCTGGAGTGAGAGTAGGCTTTGGGGCCTAGTGAGTATTTTAATACCCGCTCCCCTATGCCCTCTCCAATCCTTACCCCGCGCCGCGAATTTCTAAAGACGAGCGCAACGGCGATAGTGCTAAGCACCCTCGGCGCCCATTTTCTGCGCGCCGAAGAGACCACGCTCGATCCAGTTCTCCAACTGCTCATACAGGCTAATGATGAAAGTATTCCCCCGCTGCTGGCGCAGCAGGAAAGCCGGCTGGGGCATCGTTGGATTGGGGGGCTCCTCGATAAACACGGCATCCACACCGTCGGGGGAACTAATTTGATGCTGTCCAAACTTGCGGCGGCAGCCTGTAGCCCAAGTTCAAAATATTTTAAAGCCGAAGCCTTGCTCGCTCCGATGCGCGCGGGGATTCGCTACCTGCTAGCCGCCCAACACCCCGATGGGACCATTGATTATTACGAGACTAATTTTCACTCACCGCCTGATTTAGCCTTTAATCTTGAGATCGCTTGCCCGACCTGCCTTTGGCTCCGCGCCAGCGGCGTGCCCGCGCTCGTCGCTCTCAGCGATGAGCTGGGCGTATTTATCACCCGAGCCGCGATAGCCATCGCCCAAGGCGGCATCCACACCCCTAATCATCGCTGGGTCGTTTGCTCCGCTCTCGCTTGGGCGCATACCGTGCACCCCCACCCCAGCTACGTCGCGCGCATCGATCAGTGGTTGGCCGAGGAAATCGATCTTGATCCTGACGGGCAGTACACCGAAAAAAGTACAACCGTCTACTCACCGGTCGTGGACCGCTCACTTATAACAGTGGCCCGCCTGCTCAATCGTCCAAAACTTTATGAGCCCGTGCGGAAGAATCTTGAAATGATGTTCTACTACGTTCACCCGGACGGTGAAGTCGTCACCGAGGCCTCTCGCCGCCAAGATCGCAACCAGCGCACGACGATGGGGCGTTATTATTACGCCTATCGGACGCTCGCATTACTCGACGGCAACGGACGTTTCGCCGCCATGTGCCAACAGATTGAGCGGGGTGCTAGGCCTAGCCATCCAGGAGATTTAGCCGACTATCTGACCGAACCAGAACTTTTGCGCCCCCTCCCCCCCGCGATTCCACTCCCCACCGATTACGCCAAACTGTTCACTTATTCGAGCCTAGCTCGCATCAGGCGCGGTCAGGCCAGCGGCACTATTCTCGGCAACCATACGACGCTTTTCTCGTTTCACAAAGGCTCTGCCGTCCTCGATGCGGTTCGTCTGGCAACCGCTTTCTTTGGCAAAGGGCAATTCACCAGCGAAACACTCGAAGTGATCAATGGGCGCTACGTCCTCCGGCAAAAACTCGATGGGCCCTATTTTCAGCCGCTAACGAAAGAGCAAATATCAGCGGGCGAACATACCAAGATGGCGCCGAATGGCACGCTCGCCAATAATAGTCGTGCGCTCCGCGTCCGCTCGAATGTGCAGTCACTCGAGGCCGTAATTTCGATTGGAGAATCCGCGGGAAAATTTGATCTAGCAATTTCCGTGCACGGCACGGACGAGGTCCCGGTCGTGATTGAATTAGTCTTTCGCCGCGGCGGCGTACTGCAGGGAGTCGAGCCTATCCCAAACATGTCCGACGCTTTTATGCTGCGCCAAAACACCGGGCGCTATGTGTTAGGGCCTGACACCATTGAATTTGGTCCGGGCAAAGCCGATCACCGTTATACGCAAGTGCGCGGAGCCCTACCCAAGGGCGAAGGATCCAGCGTCTATCTCACCGGTACGACGCCCTTTAATTTCACCTTAAATATTTCCTGATCTTAGCGACTCCCGTAATGGGTGATTGAGCCCGCAGGCTTCGGCTAGAGTGACGAAATTAAGTCAGCTATAAACTATTTCGTTGACGCATATAAATAGCTTGTTTTTGTCTGACAGAGAAACATGCCTCGGGCGACCCCCAAGTTCAATTTTTCCGTGCTGCGCACTCTCCGCGATCAGCATGAATTAACCTTGGCCGCCCTCTCCAAAGCGTCCGGCGTTTCTGTCGGGGTGATCTCAAAGCTGGAGCGTAATCAACAATCCGCCGAGCTTGATACGCTCTATCGTTTAGCCCGAGCCTTTAGCCTCAGTGCTACCGATCTGCTGGCGATGTGTGAATCGGCCCTCGCCCATCGGACCACAGAAAAGAATTACCGCTCCGGCGATTTCAAATTCCGCCAAGTTAAATACGCCAATGTTGTTGCCCACCTCGGCTCGGCCCCTCGCGGCGCTAAAGTTAATCGACCGGAAATTCACCACGACGACACCGAGATTTGCTGGGTCACCGCTGGTCGAATCCGCCTAAGCTTGCCTCATGAGACCATTGAACTCAGCACCGGCGAAAGCATCCAATTTGATGCCATTCAACAACACTCCTATGAATCTCTCGCTGAGTCCGAATTTGTAATTCTTCACCTCCGCAAAGACAAACGCTACTAAGCGATCGCGCGCTCTACTCGCCCAGCCATCACGGCTCTTCCTTTATTCCTCGCCTCCCCTGATCCATGAAAATCGACCATCAGCTGAATGCCTCTGCCCTCACCCCCGCGCTCCAGAAATTCTGGCAGCTCTCTGGTGATAAACTTAATCTAACGCATCGCGATTATGATCCCGCCCACGGCGCACCGGTGTTTACCGTCGCCGGCAAGTACACCGCGCGAGGCTGGACCGAATGGACCGAAGGTTTTTTATACGGCTCTGATTTTCTGCAATTTGATGCCACTGGTGACAACTCCCACGCGGCTCGGGCCGAACGCTACACGGTGGCGCGGATGGCTTCCCACGTCAGCCACATCGGAGTCCACGACCACGGGTTCAATAACCTGAGCACCTACGGCAACTGGCTGCGCCTTCAGCGCGAAGGTAAATTGCCCCATACCTCCCTCAACTTCAACGAACTCGCCCTCAAGATTTCCGGCGCGGTGCAGGCGGCGCGCTGGTCCAAAATCCATGACGGGGGCGGCTATATTTATTCTTTCAACGGGCCGCACAGCCTCTTCGTCGATACCATTCGATCCTGTCGCATCGTCATGGTCGCCCACCAACTCGGCCATCGCCTCATGGGTGAAAATGACGTCGCCATCAACCTCCTCCAACGCGGCCTGCAACACATTGAGGCCACAGCTAAATACGCTATCTTCTACGGCGAGGGTCGCGATACTTACGATGAACTCGGACGCACCGCCCATGAGTCAGTCTTCAATCCCAACGATGGCCGCTTTCGCTGCCCCAATTCCCAGCAAGGCTATTCCGGCTTCACCACCTGGACACGTGGCCTCGCTTGGGCCATGGTCGGCTTTGCGGAAGAATTAGAATTTCTGGATACCGTCGCTGCTGCCGATCTGGCTCCCCTCGGCGGCAAAGCTAAATACCGCGCCTTAATGCTCAAAGCCGCGCAAGCCACCTGCGATTGGTACATCGCCAATACCGCCCTCGATGGGATCCCCTATTGGGACGGCGGCGCGCCCCAACTCAGCGGACTCGGCGATTGGCGCGCGCGTCCCGCGGATCCCTTTAATGATTTCGAGCCGGTCGACAGTTCCGCCGCCGCTATTGGCGTCCAAGGTTTGCTGCGCCTCGGTCGCTACCTCGGCCCCGATACCGCCGCCGGCAAACGCTATTGGCAAGCCGGCCTCACGACGATGCGCACCTTGTTGACCGACACTTATCTCGGCCTGGCCCCTAATCACCAAGGCCTCCTCCTCCACTCCGTTTATCACCGCCCCAATGGCTGGGATCATATTCCCGCCGGTCGTAAAATCCCCTGCGGTGAAGCCTGCATGTGGGGCGACTATCACCTGCGCGAAGCCGCGCTTCATCTCCAACGCATCATTAAGGGAGAAAAATACTATACCTTCTTTGGCTGCCTGGCCGGCTAATCTACAAGTTCGAGTTTTGAGCCCGGACCCTCGGCCTTACTTTGCTAATTTTAATAACATCACCATGTCCCCCGCTTCCTTAGATCACCTCTGCATTCATACCATCACCACTAAACCGTGGGCGATTGAGACATCCGCCGCCAAATTTGCCGCCGCGGGAGTGAAGGGCATCACTGTTTGGCGCGACACCCTAGCCGGCCGTGACATCACGAAAACAGGGCAGCTAATCCGCGCCGAAGGCCTGTCGATTGTTTCTCTCTGCCGCGGCGGCTTCTTCCCCGCGGCCACCGCGGCCGATCGCGCGAAAGCACTCGATGATAATCGTCGCGCAATTGCCGAAGCTCATGCGCTCGGCGCGCCGCTCATCGTCCTCGTCTGCGGCGCGCTTCCCGGTCAATCACTGACCGAGTCTCGGCGGCAAATCCAAGAGGGTATCGCCGCACTGCTGCCCGAATGCCAAGCCGCCAACGTGAAACTCGCGATCGAGCCACTCCACCCCATGTACGCAGATAGCCGCTCGGCGGTGAATACTCTCGGACAGGCCAACGATATGGTTGAGGCCATCCGCTCACCTTATGTCGGTGTCGCCGCCGATGCCTATCATCTGTGGTGGGACCCCGCGCTTGAATCCGAAATCGCTCGCTGCGGTCGGCTCCAAGCTCTCTTTGCCTTCCATATTTGCGACTGGCGGACCCCCACCATCGATTTACTCAACGACCGCGGCCTCATGGGGGAAGGCTGCATTCCCCTTAAAAAAATTCGCTCATGGGTAGAAGCCACCGGCTTTCAAGGCTTCAACGAGGTCGAGGTCTTCAGCACTCGTCTCTGGGCCATGGATCAAGACGAATATCTTAAAAAAATCCTCCAAGCCTACCAACAGCACGTCTAACACCGTGCCAACACTCCACCAGTTTCAACCGACATCACCGACCCTCTTTTTATAAAATATGAAAACTCACAAGATTGGCATCATCATGAACGGCGTCACCGGACGCATGGGCACGAACCAACATCTCATTCGCTCGATCAAAGCGATTATTGATCAGGGCGGCGTAAAGCTCTCCGACTCAGAGATCATTATGCCTGATCCGGTCCTCGTCGGACGCAGCGAAGAAAAGCTCAAGGCCCTCGCCGCCCGCGTCGGTGTCACCCGCGTCTCCACTAATCTCGATGCTGAATTAGCGAAACCAGATAACCAAATTTACTTCGACTCCACCCTCACGGGTCAACGACCGAGCGGCGTTCGTAAGGCTATCGCTGCAAAGAAACATATCTACTGCGAAAAGCCTAGCGCCACGACCGCCAGCGAAGCCCTCGCGCTCGCCAATGAAGTCACGGCCGCGGGACTCAAAAACGGTGTCGTCCAAGATAAACTCTGGCTCCCGGGCTTGCTGAAATTAAAGTACCTGATCGACACAGGATTCTTCGGAAAAATTCTCTCAGTCCGCGGTGAATTCGGTTATTGGGTTTTCACGGGCGAGTACGAAAAACTCCAACGCCCGTCTTGGAATTACCGCAAGGAAGACGACGGCGGTATTATCGTCGATATGCTCTGCCACTGGCAGTATGTGATCCAAAATCTCTTTGGCGAAGTTAAGTCCCTCACTTGCCTCGGAGCCACGCATATCCCCACTCGCTGGGACGAAGCCGGCAAACCCTACAAATGCACGGCGGACGATTCCGCTTACGCAACCTTTGAACTCAAAAATGGCGTGGTCTGCCACTTCAACTCATCCTGGGACGTGCGCGTGGATCGCGATGATCTCCTTACTCTACAAGTGGACGGCACGCACGGCTCCGCGGTCGCCGGTCTCCGCGATTGCAAAGCTCAAGCGCTCGCTGCCACGCCGCGCTGCGTATGGAATCCTGATATTGATAGCCCGATTAAATATAAAGACGGCTGGACTCGCGTCCCTGATCAAGGCCCCTACGACAACGCCTTCAAGGTTCAGTGGGAATTATTCCTGAAGCACGTTGTCACCGGCAGTCCCTTCCCTTGGACTCTCCATGAAGGCGCCAAGGGAGTTCAGCTGGCCGAACTTGGCCTCGCCTCTTGGGCCCAACGCAAGTGGGTCGATGTCCCGCCCCTGAAGTAAGACTCAGCTGGCCGCTGGCTCATCGTTATGACCAACCCTCACTCATCACGTATAATCAATCACCCCTCCTCTCATGTCTAAAGTAGCCCTCGTCACTGGCGGTTCGCGCGGCATCGGATTCGGCATCGCAACCGCTCTCGCCGCCGAAAAATGGGATGTCATCATCAACGGCGTTCGCGCTGAGGAAGCCGTCGCAGAGCCGCTCGCCGCTCTGCGGTCCCACGGCGGGCGCGTCGGTTACGCCCGTGGTGATGTGAGCAGCCCCGCAGGTCGCGCCGCAATCCACCAGGCCACGCGCGCGTTCCTTCCTCCCAACTCAACCCTCAACCTACTCGTCAATAATGCCGGCGTGGCTCCGAAAATTCGCGCCGACCTCCTCGAAACTACCGAGGAGTCCTATGACTACGTCGTCGATACTAACCTGAAAGGGGTGTTTTTTCTCACCCAACTCTTCGCCCGCGATATGGTCGCCGCCAAAAAAATCACCGCGAGCTTTAGCGGAGCCATCATCAACATCACGTCGATCTCCGCCACCGTCGTGAGTATCAACCGCGGAGAATATTGCATCGCTAAAGCGGGCTTGAGCATGCTCTCGCAGCTTTTCGCCAGCCGGCTCGGCTCGGAAAACATTCCTGTATATGAGGTTCGCCCTGGGGTAATCAAAACTGACATGACCTCTGGCGTGACAGCTAAGTATGATAAATTAATCGCGGAGGGCCTGTGCGTGCAATCCCGCTGGGGTGTCCCGGACGATATCGGCCGAGCCGTCGCCGCTTTAGCCCGCGGCGATTTTCCTTTCAGCACCGGTCAGGTTATTATGGTCGACGGCGGCCTGACGATGCCTCGGCTCTAAAAACTAGCGCAACTTTCCATTAAGTTCAGTGAATCATTATTGAATCCCCTCGATTGACCGCTCAGTCATGTGACTATTGGTTTAATTATAAAATTTATCTCAACGCGTCGCTCCCACTACCCCATGAAAATCAACTATTCCTCGATAAAGTCTTTCATTTTAGCACTAATCCTCGGGCTCAGCTATGCAAGCGCCCCAGCCCTCGTGGCTGCCGAAATAAGCACCCCGGCCGCGATCAGCCTCGCCGGCACTTTCGCCGGACGCTGGCTGGGCCAAAATGAAGTCGGCGGTGACCTACGCTTTAAATTCAGCCCGGGGACTGATGCGCCCTGGACCGCTGAGGTGCTTTTTGTTTACGAAGGAACTGACGTCCACGCTAAAACCCAATCGGTTCAAATAAACGGCAACACAGTTGAAGTGGTAATTACCTGGGAAATCCAAGGCACCGCTGCCTCGACCACGCTAACAGGAATTCTGTCTGGGCAAGACATCGAGGGCACCTATAAGAGTACGGCCGCAGAAGAGCCAGCCACTGGTAAATGGAAAGTCTCCCGCGGTTAATCTTGCCCAGAGTCTATTCTGATGAAAAAGCGGGTAGCGATTATCGGGGGAGGTCTCTCCGGCCTCTCCACCGCTGCACACTTGCTCCTTGCCGCACCTGAGCATTATTCGATCGAACTATTTGAAGGAGCACCTTTTCTCGGCGGCCAATGCGCCTCTTGGCTAGATGCTAAAGGCCGGCCAGTAGAAACCGGCATCCACCTCGATTTCCCCTGGTACCACAACAAGGACGCCCTATTTGCCGCAATCGGCCGCCCACTGCCGCTGAAGGAAACAGATGGAAATTATTATGTCTGCAATGGCGCGACCGGTAAAATCGACACTCTCTTAGCTGGAAAATCAGTCTTTAAAACTCTACGCGGCTTAGCCACCTTCCCCGGCCTATCGCCACGCGAAAGATTGCAGCTCACGGGCTTGATTTGGCGGATCATGCGCATGGATGATCGCACGGCCGAATCTTTCGATCACCTTTCGGTTGAGGAATTTCTCGACACCCAACAAGCTAGCCCTGCCATCAAACACCAACTCGCCTTGGAAGCCGTCACGATCCAAGGACTGCGCGCTGAAGATGCGAGCGCCGCCTCTTTTATTAAGTTCCTCCGCACGATGTACGGCAGCATGGGTAAATTCGATACCACTTTTTTCGGGGCCCCACTGAGCGACGCTTTAATCAATCCGCTGGCTGAATTCATCATTTCACGCGGAGGTCAGATCCATCTCGGGCGCGCCGCTAAAGCAGTCACACGGGGACCGGCAGGCTCCCTTCACCTCCTAACCTCCAATCAGCAGGTCGCTCAATTTGATCACGTAATCTTCGCCATCCCCGGCTATGCCGTGCCCCCGCTCCTACCAGTTGAGCTACAGGCGCAGCCCCCTTTTGTTTTCCTCACCCGATTAAGCGAAACCCCCATCATCACCATAACGCTTTGGTATGAAGCCCCCGTATTTCAAGACGGGAACGTTTATATCTCTCAACGGGATCGGACGTACGGCCCAATCTTTGATGCAGTCGCCGATAAAGCCCACCATTGGAAGGATTGGCCCGGTCTGAACACCAAAGGCAGTATTTTGCAGGTCTTAATCGATGCAGCCGATGATGTCGCCCACCTCACTGATGCAGAACTCATCGATCGGTCGCTCCAAGATTTAGCACGCTTCTTTCCTCGCTGCGCGGGAAATAAACCCATCGATGCGACAGTTCTGCGACTGAAGAATACTTATTGCGGTACCCGCCCTGGTTTCTGGTCACATATCCCGCGCCAACACCACACCGGCATCGCCGGCCTGTGGCTGGCCGGTGATTACACGGATGGAGTCTATCACTACGGCATGGAATCCGCCGTGATCTCAGGCAAAGCCGTGGCCAATAATATTCTCCAAGAGATTAATCACGCTGGATTTGAAATTCTACACCCCGATTACTTGCCGTTTGTCCGCCCCTAGTTGATCCGGAAATTTATCGCGCCCAGCGATCGCCGCGCCTCAGCGAGAACGGAACCTAAGAATATTAAACCATAGAAAAGCCCTGCGTGCATGCGGTCACCCGCAGTAAGACAGCTCATCACCCTCGCGAACTGTCGATTAAATCCCCACCACCCACCCCACCCACCGAAAAATTCTTTAGCCCTACCATGCTATCACGTCTCTTTATCGCGCCATGGCTGCGTTTCATTTTAATTTTTACCGCGCCTGCTTTTCAATTTTCATCCTGCGCGGCGGGCGAAACTGAGCCCACCAACGCCTCACCCTATTCGTTAGGTAAAAAAACGCCTGACGGCCTTGGCCTTTATTATTTTGGCCGTGAAATCGCTCACTACATGACACACGTAGGAGCCCCTTGGCTGGATCGCCCCGAACGCGCTGCCGAAGAACGCCCCGATCTTGTGCTGACCGAGTTGGGCCTCAAGCCCGGTGATATCGTCGCCGACCTAGGCTGTGGTTCCGGTTATTTTAGCTGGCGCCTAGGACAGGCAGTGGCCCCGACCGGCCTCGTCTACGGAGTGGAGATACAGCCAGAAATGCTCGTCTTGCTCAGTGCTCAGATGAAAACTCGCGGGGTCAGCAACGTGATTGGCATTATTGGCACCCCAGAAAACCCGCAACTCCCCCAGCTCGTCGACTTGGCCATCATGGTTGATGTTTACCACGAATGTAGTCGACCGGCCGAATACATCGCCGCCGTATGCCGCAGCCTAAAACCGGACGGTCGCTTGGTCTTGGTAGAGTATCGCCAAGAGGACCCCCAAGTCCCCATCAAGACTCTGCATAAAATGACTGAAGCCCAGGTCCGACTCGAGATGACCGCGCAGCCCTTGGAATACGTAAAGACCATCAACTCGCTTCCGCGCCAACATCTAATCATTTTCAAAAAGCGTGCTAACTTATAATATGATCGCGCAGGATCTACAGAAGCTGAGGACAAATTTTAGGGCATAAAAAAGGCCCGGCTCTTCTTTCGAAGAACCGGGCCATAAACCTGGCAACGACCTACTCTCGCGGGACCTAACGTCCTACTACCATTGGCTACGCGGGGCTTAACGGCCGTGTTCGGGATGGGAACGGGTGGAACCCCCGGTATATGGTCACCAGGAAACTTGTACTCCTTGCGGAGAAATTAAATAAAGCTCAGACAAACCGAGCTGCTTGTAAGCAGGTGAAATAAACGCCTAAAAAACTGGTATCTGCATAAACCGGCAAGGTCATTAGTAGCAGTAAGCTGAACGTATTACTACGCTTGCACTTCTGCCCTATCAACCGGGTGGTCTACCCGGACCTTGCACCGTCTTACGACGGATTGTGATCTTATCTTGGGATGAGCTTGGCGCTTAGATGCTTTCAGCGCTTATCTCTTCCGCACATAGCTACCCGGCGCTGCCACTGACGTGACAACCGGAACACCAGAGGTGCGTCATTCTCGGTCCTCTCGTACTAGAGAATGAACCCCTCAAATCACAAACGCCCACAGCGGATAGAGGACCGAACTGTCTCACGACGTTCTGAACCCAGCTCGCGTACCACTTTAATCGGCGAACAGCCGAACCCTTGGGACCTTCTC
>NEVA01000034.1 GCA_002304445.1 Opitutia bacterium Tous-C4FEB
CCGGGGTGGTAGACCGTCGGACGATGCGCTTCGGCGCGCCGATTGGCGTGTCCGATTGCGCTTCCGACCAAAAGTCCGGCTCCGACACCATAGGCCGCACCCCGCCATGCGCTATGCCCCAAGCTGCCGCTGTTGTTACCGATCACCGCACCTGCGACCGCGCCGATGGCCACGCCGTTGACCGCTTCACGCCGGGTACTTTGCGCGTGCGACGGCACGAGCGCGGCCAGAGCCAAACTGAGAGAGAGAAAAGTTTTCATGTCGGGGAAAGAAGAGACGGAAAATGGCAGACACCCCGCTTTTCGCAAGGTTTCAGCCAATTGTTCCAACCCGTCGGCGCTCCCGATTCCGCGCATCCGGGCAGATTGTCATCTAATGGATGACAAACCGGCCGGGCTCGTGCCCTACGCAGAGGCCAGAAGCTTGGTCAGCTCGGGCACTTCACCCACGGGCAACTCGCGGCTGCCGGCATCGTCGTAAATGAAGATGGGGCCCGCCTCGACCGTGACTTTGCCGGCGTGCAGGCGCGCGACCGCACCGTTGCCGATGCCCAACACGGTTTCGCCCGGATTCACCCGGCGATAACCGCGGATCTTGTTCGCCCGGGCGGCATACTCGGGCTCGCCGACTTTGGGATGATGCGGATTAAACACACACGGGAACAGTCCCAGCGCCGCTCGGCTGGGCACGTCGACCACCGGGAAATCGTTGGTCGCCCCGATCACGGTGCCCGCGATATTGCAGCCTGCACTCGAACCGTTGAACACCGCTCCCGCCAACACCCGTTCGCGCAAAACCCCGAGCTGGCCGGTTTCATATAAGGTGCGCAACAGCAGGAAGGTCTCCCCGCCGCCGACAAAAAACGCCTCCGCGTCCTCAATCTTTTTCAGGGCCTCACGGCCTTTCCAACGATGCAGCGACTCGACGGCGTAGCCATCGGCCTCGAACAACGGCCGCATCCTTTGCTCGACGCTATCCCAGTCCGCCGGCACCGATGCATGCAAAATCAGCAGAATCTTCTTTCGCGCCCCGTAGTGCAGCCGGTGCGCGGCGCTGACCGCAGGCAACAGTTTGCCGTCTTTCGTGATCGTCCCGCCGCTCACCATGGCCGAGACCAGCGGCGAGCGGTGCAGGTTGGGCGCCGCCGGGAAGGGTCCGGTCGCCGCCCAGAGCCGGGGTGCGCCGGCGGCGGTGGCAACCCAGCCGAGGGTTTTTAGAAAATCGCGACGGTTTGTGATCATAGGATGAAAAAATTATCGCCCCGCCTCGCGCGGCCAAAGCCCCATCGCGGTCAGCCGGGGCGTCAGATCAAACGTCTTCACCGTCGCGGCGACTTCCTCGGCCGAGCGGCGCTGGGCGGTGAGTTCGGGCGCATCGGCAAGGAACAAAGCGAGCGCTCCGATCGTCGCCGACGATTCGGTGATCATCTTCGCGTCGATCTTGTCGAAGGTGTCGGCGAAATCGTGATAGTAGCGCACGATCTCCCGGTCGATGTGCGCGCCAAACGTGATGACGTTTACTCCGTCGAGTTGGTAAGGCGTGTGGTCACTCGCGAGCCATGCGATGTTTTTAACGCCCTCGCGCAAGCGCTCAACCGGCAGGGTCGCCGCAAACCGCGTGAGCATCGGCACGAGCCGGTCGTCGCCGCAGGCATTCACCGACAGCGGATACCCGACCATATCGAGATTCACCATCGCTGCGATCGGCTCCTTCCGCGCCACTTCAGCGGCATGCCGGGAACCCCAGAGCCCTTGCTCCTCGCCGTTGAACCAGACGAGTTCGATCGGACGCAGCCGATCTCCCGGGTTAGCCGCGAGGTATTTGGCGAGCCCGAAGACCTGGGCGACCCCGAGGCCGTTGTCGGTCGCGCCTTGGCCGAGATCCCAAGAATCAAAATGCGCGCCGATCACGACCTTCTCCGCGGTGCGGCCGGGGAAACGCACGATCAGGTTCGACGTTTCAATTGGCATACAACGCGAACGCGTGTGCATCCGCACGCGCACGGTTTTCCCCCGCGCCAACAGCCGGCTGATCCACCGGCCCTCCTCCTGGGCGATGCTGTAGACCGGAATTTTCAACGGTTCGCCGCCGAATGAACCGGTGCGGGCGAGCAACTGACCGCCCCCTTCGCGATTGATAAAAAGCACGCCGCGCATCCCGCGTTCGCTCGCGGCCTTCTCGTAGAGTCCGCGCGGAACCGTCGTGTTGGCCGCCAACAGGCCGACCTTTCCGCGCACATCCGCCTTCGCAAAATCAGCGTCACGACCCTGCCCGATGTCGACGACCTCGGCCTCAAACGGCGCGTGCGCCTGCGTGTATGAAAGTGCCGCCACGCGCAACCGCCGGGCCTCGGGCAGTGGCGCAAGCAGCGTGACCTCGTCATCGCCGCGCGCCCAGCCGGGCATCGTAAATTTCTGCTCCTCGGGTTTGAGGCCGAGCGCACGCAGTTCGGCGACAAGCGCATCCATCGCCGCCCGGTTGGCCGGACTCCCGGTGACTCGTCCGCCAAAGTCGTCCGACAATCGCCCGAGCAAGTCGTGGCCCGAGCGATCGGCGAGCAGCGCGGTGACGACCGGAGGGGGCGCAGGCTGGGCCGGAAGCTGGCCGGTTAAAATCAGCGGGAGCAGGCAGAGGGTTCGAACAATGAGGTTCATTTTACGCGGTCGGTGACGGACAAGGTATTGAAATCGAGCACGCGCTCAAGTCGGCCGTGGGTGATCGTGAGCTTCCGGCCGCCCACCTCGGCGTTGAGGTGGGGGCCTTCGAAAAGTTTCCAATCACGGTAGTCGACCGCACGGCCGTTCACCTGCGGCACGGTCCCGAAGGCGAAGGAAATTTTATTCCCGCGCAGCGTGGTCATTTCCACGGCGGGCAACGGATCGAGCTTGAACGCGAGCGGCAATGCGCGGATCGCCCGTTGAAAAGCCGCGAAATCCGCAAACTCACCGACCCCCGCCGCCTGCACGATCGTTCCGTTGTTGAGGTGCGGGCTGGTGAGGACCCGACCGCCAAGGTCGAGCCGTTCTTTGGCCCACCCGGACTTGTAATGAAGGTAAGGAATCCAGTGGTAACCCGCGAGCGGCCGATAGGCGAGATAAGCGCGGCCGCCTTGCGCAAAGATCCAGCCGGAGGCGTCCTCCGTGACGTTGATGAGGTCCTTGGAAAAGAAGCCGTTGATGTGGGGAAACCGTTCGCCCGGCGCGATCGCGTAAAGTGCGATCACCGTGTCGAGGTCCTGAAACACCTGCTCGTAGGGCGAGCTGCCCATGAGCTTGTCGGGCGAATCGTAGGACGGCTTGCCCTCAAACGTAACCCCTTTGATCCAAGGCTCGGGGTAGGCGGTGAAAGACGACTGCAACGACCGGGACGACGAATGCGGGTGCATCGAGAACATCGTGGGGTGTTTTCCCCTCGGGTCGGGCTCGGCCCATGTGACGTCCCAGACGTGGGACTGGATCGGGTCGATGAGGCCGCCCGTCGTCGAGCCGACGCCGTAGTCGCGCCGCAGGTAATTGGTCTTATAAACGGGCGGTGAAAGCTCGTCGCTGTAACGCCAAAACCGGCGCACGCGGGCGCGGTCGCGCTGGATGAAGTCGCCCCTTCGGTCGGTGGCGATGCGGTAGATCACCTCGGGCAAGTGGTAGGTTTTGGCGAGCGGGGCGAAATAAAGTCCCCAGCCGCTATAGCCGGCCGTGGGCGGCGTGTTGCCAAACAAAAGCCAGCTGAAGAAGGACGTCATGGCCTGCCATCGCTCGATCACCGCGCCTTCATCGGTGCGCGAATGGGGACCGCGGAGCACGCCGTTGAGCGAAGAAGTCGCAAGTTCGGCGAAGAGCCAGTCGAGCATCATGCTCGCGCGTTGGCGCATCGCGGGATCTTTCGACCAGTTGGCGAGGAAACTCAGCGGGATCGCATACTCGCCGATATAATTCGAGGTATTGAACTCACCTTGTCCGACCGTCGTGGTCGTATCGAACCACTTGATGAGAAATGCACTGGCCTCGGCCAAATTTTCGGCCGAGGACCGGCCGGAATACCACGTCTCGGCCGGTTCATCCGGGTAAAGTTCGGCCATGAGGTAGAGCGATGCATAATACATCATGAAGTGGTTCTCGGTGTCGCCACGCAGTTGGCGGGTCGTTTTCCACGCGGTACGGATCGAGGCCAACGCCTCCGGGGACAGGCGGTCGCGACCGAGGTAGGCGATGCACACGCTCGGAAACATCCAGAAAGGGCCGGTGCCGGGCTCTCGCATCAAATCGATCACGCGCTGGGAGCAGCCGGGCAGATCCTCCCCACGCACGATTTTCGCCGCGATCATGGCCAGATCAAGCCTCGCCGGATCGGCCGTCTGTGCCTTGCCTCCCGCCGCGGCCCAGCCGAGCATTTCGTCCACCCGGCGGACGTAGGCCGCACGCCGCCGATCCTCGTCGACCTCCGGCAGCGTCGATGGAACCGGTCCTTCAAACGAGGGTTGGGCGGCAAGACGAAGCCCCACCAAGGCGAGCAACGGGAGAAGGCAAAGCGGGCGTTTCATCGGATAAAAAGGCGGCGGGATTACTTTACGGCCTTGGGCAGCAAGAGGAACTTCTTCACCGCCGAACCGGCCAATGCATCGGGGCGCCACGTCCGCCCGAAATCCGCCGACTGAAACAGCGTCTCCTCGACCACGCTCGCGAATAGCCGGCCCGCCGGATCGACGCCGACCCGCCAAACCCGGGCCCCAGCGGGCAACCCGGCGTTGCGATCGGCCCAGGTCTGCCCCCCATCTTCGCTCGTCCACACGCCCCGGCCCCAACTACCGATAGCGAGACGGTTGGGATTGGTGACGTCGAAGGTGACATTGTAGAGCGGTCGGTCACCCGGTGCGGCGGGCACGTGGATCCAGGTGAGGCCGCCGTCGGCCGAGCGCCAAGCGCCCGCACTTTGGGTGACGGCGAACCAGATACGCGGATCATGCGGGGATTGCTGGATGTCGGCGACCGTATCTTTCGTCGGCAAAACTTGGCGCCAGTTTTTACCCGCGTCTTCCGTCAGGTAGATCCCGATCTCGCAACCGGCCAAAACGCGCCCCGCGCGGGTGCGATCGATCGCCAGCGCCCGCGTGAACTTGCCCCGCGCCGGCAGGCCGTGTTCCCGGCGCTCGAGGTGTTGGGCCCGGTCGGAGGAGAACGCGATGCCGTCGGGCAAAGCGAGATAGACGTGGTCGGGCGCGTTGGGATCGACGGCCACGTCGAGGCCTTCGGTCATCTCGGAATCGTTGCAGATGCGCCAGAGTTTGCCGCCGTCGAGACTGCGCCAGAGGCCGTTGATCGTGGTGGTGTAAATGACGTTGCGGTCGCGGGGATCGAAGGCGAAAGCGCTGATGCCGGTGTCGTTATAACCGACATGCTGCCACGCACCGGCGTCGTCGCGCCGAAAAACGCCGTTGGTCGTGACGATTTTTGAGCCGATGACGTAGTTGCGGTTGATGTTCGCCGCGATGAAGAATTCATACTCCGGCGCTGCCGGCACTGCCGGCGCGGCAAGCAACGGCAGGGCGCAGCCGAGCGCGCTCAGAAGCAGAGAGTGACGGATGTTCATAGGGGCAACGGCATCACGGTTTAACCCGATCCGTGATCGTAATGGTTTTAAAGTCCAGCACGCGCTCGAGTGCGCCGTGGGTGATCGTGAGTTTGCCCGAACCGACCTCGGCATTCAGGTACGGACCGGAAAAGAGCTTCCAACCGGAGTAATCGAACGTCGTGCCGTCGACGACCGGGGCCGCACCGTAAGTGCAGACGAGTTTCTTCCCGCGCAGAGTCGTAAACGCCACGCGGGGCGTAGGCTCGAGCCGAATTTCCAACGGCAGCGCGCGGATCGCGGCTTTGAAATCGTCCCAACTCTTAAACTCGGCGACGGACGCGGCCTGGACGATCGTGCCATTTTTACCGTGCGGCGAACGCAGGCGTTTGCCGCCGACCTCGAGCGGCTTCCATTCGTAGGGCGCGAGCGGCCGGTAAGCGATGTAGGCGTTGCCGCCTTGGGTGAAGATCCAGCCCGAGGCGTCTTCTTCAAAGCGCGCGAGGTCTTTGGAGAAAAAGCCGTTGACCTGCTCGAAATTCGCGCCCGCCGGAACGTGGCACAGCGAGATCACCGTGTCGTCGCGTTGGAAAATCTGCTCGTAGGGCGAACCGCCGAGCAACTTCGACTCGGCGATGTAGGTGGGTTTGCCCTGCGACGTGACGGCAGCCGGCATGAAATCGGGTTTCTCCGTGAAATACATCATCAGCTCGTGGGCGCTGAAATGCGGTTGGTTGGAGAAAATCGTGTTATGCACCCCGCGCGGATCGGGCACGGCCCACGTCACATCCCAGGAGTGCTGCTGGATCGGCTGAAGGAGACCGCCCTGATCGGAGCCGACGGCGTAGTCCTTTGTAATATAGGTGGTCTTGTAAACCGGCGCGTTACGCACGTCGCTGTTGCGCCAGCGGTGCCGGGTGCGCTTGCGCTCGTAGTGCGTGTAAGTCCCGGCGCGATCGGTACCGATGCGGTAGATCACCTCGGGCAGTTCGTAGTTCTTCGCGGCCGCCACGAAATAGATGCCCCAGCCGCCGTAAGCGACCGTCGGCGGACAATTGCCGAGCAACAACCAACCGAAGAACGACGACAATCCGTTCCATTTCTCGAGCAACGTCGTGTCATCGGTGCGGGCGTGCGCGCCGACATACATCCCGTTGAGCGTCTCTACGGCATAATCGGCAAAAATGTAATCGAGCATCATCCGCCCGCGTTGCCGCATCGCCGGGTCCCGGGCCCAGGTCGCGAGGTAGAGCATCGGGATCGCATACTCGCCGATGTAGTGCGTACAGTCGTATTCGCCCTGACCGATCGTGGTCGTGAGCTCCATCCAATGGAGCAGGTAATCGCGCGATTCCTCGAAGTTCTCCCGCGAGCTTTTGCCGTTGAACCAGCGTTCGCCGGGTTCGTCGGGCCACTGCTGCGCCATCAGATAGAGCGACGAGTAATACATCGCCCAATGATTCTCCGTGTCGCCCCGCAGCGGCATATACGCGCGCCATGCCTCGCGCACCGCCGCCTTGGCCTCGGGGGTGAGTTGGTCCCGGCCGAGATAGTAAATCGCCGTTACCGGAAACATCCAAAACATGTCCCCCGTGGGAGCCTTCATCAGCTCGATCAGGCGCTCCGAACACGCGGCAGCGTCCTCGCGCCGTGCGAGTTTGGACACGATTTCACCCAGCCCGAAAGTTTTTGGTTCACCGGGTTTGGCCATCGCCGCGCGCCAGACGAGCGCTTCGTCGATGCGCGAGAGATAGGCCGCGCGACGCAGCGAGGCGTCGACGATCACCGTGGCATCGGGCATCGGCCCCTTGAATGACGGCTGAGCCCGGGCGAGCGGCACGCTGAAAACGACGGCGAGAGCGAGGCAGGAGAGAGTCTTCATGGGCGCGGCACAAACGTGAGATTGAACGCGGTGGCTTTCTCAAAAAACGCCGGCTTCCAATTCAGGCCAAAATCTTCCGAGACATAGACCGGTTGCTGAAAAGGCGAGGCATAGAGCCGGCCCGGCTGATCGGGGTCCACGGCTACGCTCCAAATCTGGCGGTTGGGCAGACCAGCGGTGCGATCAAGCCACGTGCGCCCGCCGTCTTCGGAAACCAGCAGGCCGGCGTCCCAGCCGCACAGCACGAGCCGCCGCGCATCCGAAGGGTCGAAGACGCCGTTGTGCAAGGTGTGTTTCTTCGGCACGCCGGCGATGGGCTTCCACGTAAGCCCGCGATCTTCCGACCAAAGCGCGCCGCTCGAGGTCGTGACGGCGAAAAATATTTTGGGATCGTGCGGCGATTGGCGCAGATCGTAAGTCGTCTCGGTGGTGGGCTGCACGAGCCGCCACGTGCGCGCACCGTCCTCGGTGAGATAGATCCCGAGCTCGGTGCCCGCGAGCACGCGGCCGGCCTGCGTGCGATCGATCGTGATCGTCTGGGTGTAGCTGCGGCGGATGCCGCCGTTCATGCGCGCCCACGTCGCACCGCGGTCCCTTGAAACCGCGATGCCGTCGGGCAAGCCCGCGTAAATGTGGTCGGTCGCGTTGGGGTCGATGGCGAGGCCCTTGGGCTCGGTCATATCCCAGCCCGTGAGAATGCGCCAGGTCTTGCCGCGATCCTTCGAGTGCACGACGCCGTTGAGCGCGGCGAGGTAAAGCCCGTCGGCCGAGTGCGGGTCGCCGATCACTTGAAACATCCGGATATGGCCGAAGCCCACGTGCTCAACCTTGAGCCGGTCCGTCGAACGATAGACGCCGCTCAGAGCCGGCGTGCGGCCGCCCATGATCTGGCCCGGCCCGCTGAGCAACACGCTCAGATACAAATCGTGTTTCGGCGCGGCCGCCCCGATCGGCGCGTGGCCGCCGAGGGCCGCGAGCAACGCCGCGAAAAATAATTTCGATTTCAAGGTCTGCATAAAGAGAGTCGGCTCGCCTGCGCGCCACGGATTAGCACATTCGGCGCATGATTCCTTCCCTCGCCCTTCGCCTGTTCTGCATCGGAGCCGCCTGGTCGCTGACCGCCGGCGCCGCCGAAACGCACCCCACGCCCGAAGCCAAGCTCGCGGCGCTCGGCCTCGCCCTGCCCTCCGTCCCGCCCGTGATCGCCAACTACGTGCCGGCCGTGCGCAGCGGAAACCTCGTGTTTCTCGCCGGCCAGATCGCCCGCGGTGCCGACGGCAAATTTCTCGCCGGCAAGGTCGGCCGCGACTTCACCGAGGCTCAAGGCGCCGATGCGGCCCGCACCTGCGCGTTGCAACTGATCGCCGCGCTCAAGGCCGAGGTCGGTGATCTCGCGAGAGTGAAACGCATCGTGAAGCTCACGGGTTTTGTGAACTGCATCGACGACTTCACCGCGCAGCCCAAGGTGATCAACGGCGCTTCGGATTTGCTGGTCGCCGTCTTCGGCGAAAAAGGCCGGCACGCCCGCGCGGCGGTCGGCGTCAACGCCCTCCCGGCGGGCGCGCCGGTCGAGATCGAGTTGATTGCGGAAATCGCGACGCCGTGATGGCGCGGTGAGCGGGAAACGACGGCGGTTCATGGTGATGGCGATCAGAGATCGCGCATCGCTGCTCGGACGCCGACGACGACCCGCTCGCACTCGGCCGGCGAGTTGAAGACGTGCGTCGAGACCCGCACGGCGTTGAGCTTCTGCTCCGTCACCGGCCGGCAACGCAGCCCGTGTGTCTTCAAGAGATAAGTGAAAAAATCCCCGGCCGAGGCCCGGGGATGGCTGATCGTGACCATCGACGCCCGAAGCTCGGGACGAGCCGACGTGAGCACGACGAGCCCGGAAATTTTTGAAAACTCGGCGTGAAGATAGGTCGCCAGATCACGGCCGTAAGCGGCGATGCGCTCGACGCCGATCTCCTTTTGCAGACGCACGGCCTCGGCGAGAGCGACGATCAGTCCGGCATTGCGGGTACCGTATTCGTGCCGGGCCGCGCCATCGACGTAGCGGATCTCGCCCGGCAAAAACGGCAGTTCGCCGGAATGCGAGCCGATGCCCGTGACCGCCACCGCATCGAGGCGCGCGTGGCGGATGAACACCGCGCCCGATTCATGGGGCCCGCCCAGCCATTTGTGTCCGCAAAAGGCGTAAGAGTCGCAGCCGAGCGCACCAAGGTTGACCGGAACCATGCCGACCGCCTGCGCCCCATCGACATGAAACCAGATGCCGCGCGCAGCGGCGAATTCGGCGATCGCCCGCACGGGCAACACGAGGCCGTCGGTGCAGGTGATGTGGCTGACTTGAATGACCTTCGTCCGCGGGGTCACGAGCGCCCGGATGCGCGCGAGATTCTCCTCGGCGGAAACGGGACTGGGTTCGAAGAGCTTCACCGTCACGCCGCGTTCCTTGGTTTGGTTGAACCACGGGAACGAACCGCCCGGATGCGCGTGCGACTCAAAGATGACCTCGTCGCCGGCGCGCAAACGGAGACCGGCGGCGATGAGGGCGTTACCCTCGGTGGCGTTGCGCGTGAAACAGAGCTCGCGGGGCTCGGCTCCGACAAACGGTGCGACGATCTCCCGCGCCGGCTGGATCAGGTTGTGACCGGTCTCAGAATGCTGCTGGAGAGCGAGCATCGTCGAAAACACCGCATCGAGCACGCGTTGTGAAGCCGGTCCGAGACCGCCGCAGTTGAGGTAAACCGGATCGTCCTGCAGCGGAAAGTGCGCGCGCACGGCCCGCCAGAAGTCGGCCGAGGTCGACGTGGAAAAAGCGGGCAACGTCGCCGAGCCGGCGGTCGCCGCCCGGGCGGTGGATCCGGCGATCAACGCGCCCGCCACACCGCCGCCCATGCCTTGGAGAAACTGGCGGCGGTCGAGGTTCATGCGAGCGATTGAAAAGTCAGGGTGTGATCGGCAAGCAGTTCGGCCCCGGGCGCGAGCACGAGATCGGACTCGGCCTGCAACGGGAACGCCGCCAACGGATAATTACGCCGCACAAACCACGTCAACGGACCCGTGTTGTTCTCGAAGCGAAGGCGCACGCGGCGCAAACTGCCGTCGAGCTGACCGTGCCATTCCATCCAGCGCGCCGAGGCCCCGTGCACCGCCGTCACGCCTTCCAGCCCGCCCTCGGCGACCAGTTTGATCGTGGGATCGAGGTGATCGTCCAGCAACTCGCGGGCCCCGCGAAACTGCAGCCCGTTATAGTGCGAGCCGACCATCCCGCCATGGGAGTGCGGGTTGCCGAGCGTGACGGCGCGGCCGCTGACGTTGAACAAGTGACTGCGCCAACGCAGCGACCACGTCGCCGCGGCGGGATCGGCCGCGACGGCGACCTGCAACGCGCGCTCCTCGCGAAAAAGCGTTTTGCCGAGCCGTTTCCACTCCAGCGAATGCCTGAGCGCCGCGGTCTCCCCGGCCGCCTCAAGCGCGGTCCAGGCGACGTGATGCTGCGAGCCGTGATCGTCGCGCCATTTGTAGCCCTCGTCGCGGCGGCAGGTCGGGCCGCCCCAAAAGTTCGCGCCCGAGACTTGATTCAACGTGAAGCTCAGCGCGTGGTGCCACGGATGGTCGTTGGGCCGGAAATTGGTGAGGGTGTCCCCCGCCAACGTATTGACCGGATGCGCGTAGGGCCGCGGCGATTCGTTGGCCGGAGTCGCCGGCGCGTAAACATAGCGGAGCAAAACGGCCTCGCCCGCGAAAACGGTGACGGCGGAACCGGCGGCATGTTCAAGGCGGAGCGTCATACGCGGTCGGGCAATAGCGGGAACTTTTCCGCGAACGCGCCGCCGGGGAACCGACGCACCGTCGAAGCGCCGTCGGGTGCGACCACCGTGACGTCGAGCCCGGCCGGAGCGGTGATCTCAAGGGAGAACGCGCCTTCAACCACGCGCCACGCCACGTCGATCGGTCCCCGCGGCGTGCACACCCGGCCGGTCGCGTGGGTCAGCCCGCAGCGATGCGGCGCGATGGTCACGCGTGCGAATCCGGGCGCCGTCGGCACGACGCCGAGGATGCGTTGGAGGAATTCGAGCGCGGGATGCGCGGACCACGCGTGGCAGAGCGAGCGCCAGTAGGAGTTCTCTTCGACGAAGGTCGTGAGGCCGTAATCAAGCGATTCGTACCAAGGGCCGAGATACGTCGGCATCCGGTCGTAAAGCCCCGCGCGCACGAGCGCAGTGAAGATAAAATGCCAGCAGAAGAACGAGCCGGGCGCGAGTTTGGCATCGAGCGGGAAACGCTGGAAAATGCGCGCCGTTTCGCGGGGGCCGGCGACTCCGGCGATGATCGCCCACGCGTTGCCGCATTGGGAGACTTCGGGGCCACCGGGACGATCAAAGTAAAGTCCTTCGCTTTCGCTCCACGTGAGCGCGTGCAACGCGACCCGCAGCCGCGCGGCCTCAGACTCGAGGGCGTCGATCTCGGCGGCGTGACGCGGGGCGTCTCCAAGTTGACGGAGAAGTTCGGCCACGTCGGCGAGCCCTTGGATGTATTGCGCGCTGAGAATCGTGGTCGGACCGGAATCGGCACCGGGCACGACGCCGCGGGGCCACCACGGGCACCAATCGGTGATGTTCCAAAACGGAAGTTTTGCGGGCAGGCCCGTCGCATCGGTATGCCGCCGATACCAATCCAGCACGGCCCGCACTCCGGGCAACAAATCGCGCACCGTGGCGGCGTCGCCGGAGCAAAGAAAGTAATCGCGGAGGTTCGTGATCCAATGCAGCGACCACGTCGGAATGATCTGCACAAGCCGAGACGGATAGCGACTTTGGGTGAGGCCGTCGGAGAGCCGCGACCAGTCGAAGTGATAAAGCGCCTGCCGGCTCAACCGATAGTCCGCGGTCGCGAGCATCGCGATCTTCGAGGTGATCATCGTGTCGCCCGCATACTGCATCTGCTCGTAATGCGGGCAGTCCTCGAAGGTCTCGTGCGAGCAGAGCCGCATGGTTTCGATGCTCGCCGTCCACACGCGATCAAGGCGCGCATCGGAAGAAACGAAGGTGGCCGCGACGTTATAGGGGTAGACCGTAAAACGCTGGGTGACCCCGTGAATCACGAGGGGCACCGAGCCGACTTTGATCCGCAATCCGACGTAGCGGTAGGCCCGCCAATGCAGCGGCTCAAACACCTCGGGCGCCGTTGCCGTTCCGTGGCCGGCGGGTTCCCACACGTCGCACCAACCGGTAATTTTGCCGCGTCGATCGAAGGTCCAGCCGGTATTCTCATCGGCGAAATGCGAAGCGAGATTGGCGAGCGACTGCTTGCGTCCCAGCAAAAGCGCACCGGGCGTCTCCCAAGGCAGCCGCAGCGCTTCGGCGTAGATCAACCGCACCGTCGCGCCCGCGCCACCCGACACCGCCAGCTGGGGAAAAGCCGAGGTCAGTTTCGCATGATCGAGGATCACCTCCACTTCCGTGCCGGCCGCGATCGTCACCGCGGAATCACCTGCGATCACACCGGCCCAACCGGCCGGAGCATCTTGGCCCCCGGGTACAAACACGTCTGAAAACCGCTCGATCGCTTCCTCGGCTAGCGGCGGAATCATCCGGGGGATGAGGCCGTAGGGACTGGTGGGATCACGGCGATTCTCGAGCAATTCCGCCTTAAACAACACATGGGCGGGCGCCCACGCCGAGTCGTCATGATCAGGGAGATTCCAACCCGGCGGGATCAACGCCGATACCCGATGCTCAAAATAGCCGAGATACCCCTCGAAGGTCGTGTTCTCATTCTGAAACCGGTGCGCCGTGTCCACGGCCACCCGCCAATTCGCATCGGTGCGCAGATCCATCACTTCCGCTCCGGCCCGATTCCGCACCGCTCCTTCCAAAACGAAACCACCGGTGTAAGTCATCACCGAGCATGGAGCCCCGAGCAAGGCCGGCCGATGCGCGACGTGCGACATGTCGAGCACGAGCGCAGCGAGCACGTTACGACCGGGACGAAGCTGGGGCGTGAGATCGAAGGTCTCGAAAAAATGGTGGTTCACGTCGCCCTTCGCCGGGCCGCGCCCGATCAGCACCCCATTACAGAAAAACAGATAGCGACTATCGCCCGAAACCGAGACGTCCAACGTCACCGCGGCAGGATCCGCGACCTCGAAACTGCGCCGAAACATCCGGACTTGGTAGTGCGACGGCGAGGAGGCATCACGCGCCGGCACCCCGTGAGAGCCCTCGGCGGACCAAATCCAAACAGCAGAATCAACAAAGGGTTTTTTTGGGGAATTCAATGGGTCGATGGGTTGATCCAAAGCCGCCTCGGGCTCGGGTTGGCCTCTACCCCCGGAGAGGCGATGGATCCACGAGAGCAGTCGCAGCGGCGCTAGACCGAAACCAGAATCTTCTCGTCAATTTTCAGATTTCAATCAGTATTTTCTGTGAAATTTCATGAACAAGTCTTTTATTACCCCGCCTGCTCCGCGTCTCGTTCAATGTGCCTCTCCGTGGTCGATGCACGATTGGCCCTCAAAGCGCAGGGAATGGGCCTTGGACCAAAAACTGGATGCGATCAAAGAGGCAGGCTTTGACGGGGTTTGTGCCTACGTGTCCCCCGAGCTCAAGGCTGGGGCCGAGCGCCGCAGACTCGTGCTCATGAGCGGCTTTGATTGCAGCGATCTTGACGTTGCGCGGCCGCGACTCGAGGCCCAACGAGACCTCGGCGTTCACTTCATTAACATCCAGTTGCTCAACCATGATACGCCGCCAGCGAAAGCCGCGGCGATGGCCGTGAAGTTGATCAAACTCTCCCGATCACTCGGCCTGGGCGTGCACATCGAAGTTCACCGCGATACCTCCACCGAAACGCCGGAGAAATTCACCGAGATCGCCCGGCTATACCGTCGGGCCACGCGCCAGATTATGCCCGTCACTTGGGATCACTCCCACTTCGCGGTTTCGAAACATGTCATGCCAAAGGACTACTCGGCGCGCTTGCTGGCTTGGCCGGAGTCGATTCAGCACTCCCAGATGTTCCATCTCCGGCCTTTTAACAGCCAACATTGTCAGATCCCCGTGACCAACGGCCGGGGAAAGTTTACCCCGGAATTCGAGAACTACATCGCATTTGTCGAAGACCTCTTCGCTCTTTGGCTACGCGGCCCCCGGCCCGGCAACACCCTCTGGACCTGCCCCGAGTTGGGCTGCACCCACGGTTACCATGTGAGCACGAATCCGCACCCGTGGCCCGACGCCGTCGCGGCCCGCGGCGCTTTCGCCAAAGCTTGGAGCCGCGCGCTGAAGCGCACGCCTTCTTTGTAGGACCTCCTCCCGGCTTTTTCGCGTCCGGGCGCCGTCACCGCTTCGTGACAAAAACCCTTGACCCTCACTTGGCAATTCAGCCTAATCATTCTGAAAATTTCAGATAACCCCGCATGCCCCCTCTGCTCATTGCCGACATTGCACGGAAGGCGAAAGTGTCGCCCGCTACCGTCTCCCGCGTCATCAATCAACCGCACCTCGTCGCGGCCGATCGGTTGGAACGCGTCCGCTCTGTCATGTCCGCCGCAGATTACGTTCCGACCCCGCTTCATCGCCGCCGCGGGCCCAAGTCCCGCTTAGCGACCCCGAAGAACATCGCGGTTTGGTTCGTGGGCGCGAAGAAAAACTCCAGTTTCAATTGGTTCCAAGACCAACTGCTCCAGACCCAGCACTCCAACGACCGTCAACGGCTCGAGATCAGCGTGCTCTTCACCGATACGCCGGACGATTTGCCCCGCGCGCTCGCTGAGCGCCAAGTCGACGGTGTGATCATCCAAGGGATGGAGCCGTCCGCCGCCTGCATGGCCAAGCTCGGCGACCTCCCGCACGTCTGGTTCATGACCCGGCGCTCGTTGTCGTTCCCCGGAGATTACGTCGAGCCGGACAACGACGCCAACGGCCGCATGGCCGCCAACTATCTTCACCAACACGCCCATAAATCAGTCGCCGTGATCGCGGCCGATCCCGGCTATAGCGCCGTCAGCCAACGCGTAACCGCGTTCGTCGACCAAGCAAAGACTCTCGGCCTCACGGTGCACAGCATCTTGGGAAAATCCAAACCTGTGAATTTCCTCGAAATCGTGCCCGTGCACGACGAAAGCGACGTGCTGGCCAAGCGGTTCTGTCAACTTTCCCCGCGCCCGACGGGGGTTTACGTGCCCGTCGATCATTTTTGCGGGTCGCTCTTCCGTTCGATGCGCCTCGCCGGCCTGAAATCTGACCGGGATTTTGAGGCGATTTTGGGCAACCTGAATCCCGTCATTTACCACAACTTGGACCACCTGCCCCCGGCGCTTGACATCAATCTTACCACCTTGGTGCGTAAAGTTGTCGATCACTTGGTCTGGCGCATCGACAACCCAAAAACCTTGGGCCGCATCGGAGTGTGCGTCGCACCCACCCTCGTCCTCCCGGCCAGCCAGGCCAATCAGATGATTGCCTAAATCGATCTCCCCATTTTTTATCGGTAGTCGGCGCGATTCAAACCGCGCCGAAACCCGAAAAATAACCAACCCCCACATATAACGATGAAACCAGATACCAGCACCGGATCGCCCAGGACCAAGAAATACTTGGCTTCCTGTTTAGCCGCGTTGATGGCGATGTCGGCCCCCATGGGCCACGCCGCCGACAGCGACGCATTGAAGAAACTGCAGGAAGAAAACTCTGCCCTGCGCAAACGTCTTGCCGCCCTCGAGGGCGCGCCAGCCGCAGCGCCGGCAGCTCCCGCCGCCGTGTCGTCGACCGGCCCGGTCGCCCCGGCCGCTCGGACACCCTTAAAGACCGACGAAGGCGTGCAAGTTCTAAGCGCGTTCGAGGTTAAAACCGACAAGGACTACGGCTACCTCAAGACCAACGCCGCGACCGCCACGAAGATCGGCATGGAGATCCAAAAGATCCCATTGAACGTCTCGGTTATCTCGCGCGAATTCCTTAACGATACCAACGCCCGGTCCCTCACCGACTTGTTCCGCTACACGGCGGCCGCGGCCGGTGATACCCGCTTCGCGATGCGTATTCCGGCCAACTCTGCGACCCCGCAAGGCACCTTCACAATGCGCGGTTTCGTGGTGAACAGCCTCATGCGTAACGGCATCTTCCGCTACACCTCCTACAACCTCGACACCGTCGAGCGCGTTGAGGTCATCAAGGGACCGGCCGCCGTCTTCTTCGGCCAAGGTTACCCCGGTGGCGTTATCAACTACATCAGCAAACTGCCCCAGTTCAATCGTACGCAGGGCTCCATCACGTTGACGCTCAACGACAACTCGGGCCAGAAAGTCGTGCTCGATCAAAACGTGGCCGCCAGCGACAAGCTCGCCCTGCGCGTGCTCGGCGTGTGGGAAGACACCCAAGGCGAACGTCGCTTTGAATTCCGCCGCAATTACAGCGTTAATCCCTCGATCGCCCTCGTCCCATTCGAGAGCGGCAAGGTCAAGATCACCGCTGAAGGCGAATTCACCCGCGAGCGCTTCATGCTGAATGATTATGACTGGATCTGGAGCGATTTCGCCGGCTGGAATGAGGCCGCCCGCACCGGACGGTACAACTCTTCAACCGCGACCCTGTCCAACACGATCGCGGCCAATGCAGGCAATCTTCTGGCGGCCAACGTGGTTCAGAACACCACGACCCCAACGCTCGCCTACGGCACCTACATTAACAACAAGCGTATCGCGACCGGCGATTGGAGCCTGCCAGCCTACACCAGCGTCGAGCGCGGTGCCTACATCACCGACAAGAACGGCAAACGTTATCACGACGAAGCGTTCAATTACACCAGCCGCGGTGCTGTCTTCAACAACGCCATCGAAAACTTCTCGGTGACCGCCGACCTCAGCCCATTCAGCTGGCTCGATGTTCGCTACAACTTCTTCCAAGAGAAGTCCGAGAATTACACCGTCGGTCAAGGCGGCGCGCTCACCACGCCCTACGCCAACGGCACCAACTGGAATGTCGGCACCGGTAATCTTTCCGGCTATTACCGCTACGGTCAGACGCACAACGTCGACTCGGTGGTGAAATTCGATTTCTTGGGCGTGAAGAGCAAGTTCCTGCTCGGCGTTCAAAAGATCAGCCCCTATCAGCAGTTCCTCGGTGGCCAAACGTTCACCGACGCGCAATGGGCCTTCCTCCCGGGCGCGAGGAACCCGACGTCCAACCCGGATTACGCCGGCACGAACCGTACGATCTACAACGCAGGTGCCGTTCCGGTTAACCAAGTCATCCGTCAGCGCGATGGATCGATCAAACCCGTTCGCCAAATCTTCTCCAACTTCGATCCTGGCGCGGAAATCTATCCCGACATCACGGCGTATCACCAAGAGGACCGCAACGCCCTCGACGGTTACAAATCCAAACAAATGTCGGCCTACATCAACTACCAGGCCACGATGTTTAAGGATCGGCTGACGTTGCTCGCCGGCTATCGCGAGGAAAAGCAATGGGCCCGCGGTCAGTATCAATCGAACAACTATCCGTGGTATGTTTACTTCCCGGACATGCACCTCCGCCCGGACCTCTATCCTGAGGACCAGTGGGGTCACTCCATCAGCTACCAACGCGGTCTGCCGCAGGACCAAAAGGGGAATTCGTGGATGGGCGGTCTGTCCTTCGCACTCACTCCTGAGCTCAGCCTCTACGCTTCGAACTCCAAGACCTTCAAGTTCAACTCCGGCCGCGTCGGCGGTCTGTTCGTGGGCGATGAAGTGCTTTGGTACAACGAAGCCCGTGCGTTCGGCTTTGGCGGCACTCCCGGTGCCTCCTTCCGCTACCTCGGCCAAACGGTCACCTCGCTCGCTCAGTTCCAACAAATCCTCGCTGGACGCGGCGTTTACGAACTCATCAAAAACGAGCAGGGCATGAACTGGGAATTCGGCGCCAAATACTCCAAGCTCGACGGTCGCATTGTCGGCACGGTCTCCTTCTTCCGCGGCGAGCGTGAAAACCAGATGCTCGACGACGGAGCCAAACAATCGAACCTCGAAGAGCCGCTCAACTACAGCACGGAGCTCTTCCCGGTCGGCTCGCCTTACCGTAACACCCGTCTGCTGCGCTGGCGCACGACCGATCTCATGAATCAGGTCGAGGGCACCGAAGCCGAAGTCATCTGGACTCCGGTGCGCAACTACCAGGCCGTCATCAACGGCTCCTGGCTGTGGTCCGCCAAGACCGTGTATGACAAGACCCGCGCCGCCCCCGGCACGGCGGCTTACAACGCGTCCACTCCGGCCGCCAAGGTTGCCTCCGACATCTACTACAACGCCCGCCTCGAGAACGTCCCCGAGTTCCGCTTCAACATCTTCAACAAATACACGTTTGTTGATGGCGTCGTGAACGGCATGGCCCGCGGTCTCAACGTCGGTCTCGGTGTACGCTACTCGTCCGAGACGGTGGTTTCCCGTTCGGTTGACTGGAATCCGTTCAAGGGCGGCTATCAAGCCGGTGACTACCTCGTGTTCGATGCGACGGTTGGCATGCCTTGGGAAGTGTTCGGCTATAAGTTCAACAGCACCCTCGGTATCTACAACGTGACGGATCGGAAATACTCGGAAGGCTCGTTCGCGCTCTCACCCGCGCGCAACTTCATCTTCCGGACGACCCTGTCGTTCTAAGGTTTCAGGTCCCTTCGGGGCCTGATCGCTTCTTCAGCGGAGCCCTTCACCGGGCTCCGCTTTTTTGTGCCCGGATTTTCCGAACCTCCTGTCCGAACCATTGACGCGAATTTTTCTTGGATCGTAGATCCCGAACGCCGAAGTTGAAGCAGAAGTCGACGTGTTGAAGGTCCGTAGGGCAAAGAGGTTGGCATGGAAACCACCCCTACGGACGAGGCCCCCAAAACCGCCGCTGCTGGCGCCGCAACCTCCAGGTCGACGCCCGCCGCGGCCGCGGTAGCCGCTCCCGCGGCCTTCACCCCGTTGTTTGGCGGTGCGAAGATCGTGCTGGCCGAGACACCGAAGGCGGTGACGCCATTCGGTGGCCTCTGCAGTTTCATCGCGTTTCTCCAGCAAATCGGCTTCGGCGCAAAGCTCGCACAGGCGCTGCCGTTCGCCGCGCCGACTTCGCCCAACGCGATCCCGCTGGCC
>NEVA01000035.1 GCA_002304445.1 Opitutia bacterium Tous-C4FEB
GTCGACGGCCCTGCTCGTTTTATGTTTCACACCATCAACGACGCCAAACGGTGCGCCTTTTGGCGACTACTGCGTTATCTGAATGAGTCCGGCTGAGTTCCTCGATAAACAGGCTGTCATTCGAGAATCGCAGCTCCCGCTCTCGCAATGACAGGCGTCTGGAAATTATGGGACGTTGGTCAGAGGCTTTGCCGACGGAAAACCGGAGCCGCCGTGGTCTGCAACGGCTTGAAGGCTTCTGGGGTAGGAGCCCGCTCGCGGGCGATATGAAGGGGTGGGTTAACGTCGACGCCTCAAAATCGCCCGCAAGCGGGCTCCTACGCGCGAGGCGACCCGGAGCAAGCGGTAGCTTCGCTAGCGGTGACGAGCGTCCGTGCTCGCCGGGTTGCCTTACAACTTCCGTTCCGCCACGGCTTCATCGCCGAACAATTCCGCCCACACCAGGAGGGCCCGCACCTGGCGAGCCCGCTTGGCCTCGGCGTCGTCTCCACCCGCATCGTCGGTCAAGACCGCTCGGATCAATGCCCGGGCGGCGTTGGTGTTCCCCGCCGTATGTTGAACGCGAGCGAGCGTGAGCGACTCTGGCGCGCGCTCCGTTGGCGAAATTGAGACCAGTGCTTTCTCGGACTCCTGAATCAACGACAGGGCACGCTCGCGCTCACCGCCTGCGAGCCAAACCTTTGCCACCGCGCTCATCTCCGAAACGCGCCAGGCTCCGGCGATACCCCGGGCGAGCATCTCGGCCCGGGCAAGGAGCTCGCGGCCGGCGTCGATTTGACCACATGCGAGTTGGGCTGCCGCGACATCCCGCAATGCCTCGCCGTCGCTCCAGCCGGGCTTTTTGGGCAAGAGCGCTGCGGCTTGGATGAGTAACGCCTCGGCCCCCGCCCGGTCGCCACGTTGGTGAAGCGCGAGGGCGATGGCCGAGAGCGCGCCCGCTTTTTGGCGGTAGGTGCCGTAGCGGCGATTTTCCTCGATCGCGTCGGCCAGCCCGCGGGCAAGGGCCACTTCGTCCCGGCGGGACAGCTCGCGCACGACATCCCTCAGGGCAAACGCGCGGTCCTCGGTATCGGGCACTTCACGGGCGGTCTTTGCGGCGGATTCGAGCAGGCCGAGTCTTGCCTGAGCCACGGCGAGCAACCGACTGACGCGGCTCTTGTGCCAGTCGAGGGTCAGTTCTTGGTCGGTGTGTGCGGCCACCACAAGTTGCTCGGCTTCTGCGCGACGCGCCTTTGGTAGCCGGCCTGCGAGCTCGAGCACCACTGCAGCGTGCCGAAAGGCTGGCAGAGGCGTGGCGCGGGCCTTGGCGGCAGCAAAGTCACCCCGTCGGATCAACTCGAAACAAATTTCCTGTTGTAGTTCCTCTCCACTATCTGACGCCCTGCTTGAGTCGGCGAGGGCGATGGCGGTCTTCAACGCGAGAGGCGGAGCCGTTTCCCCGTGGCTTGCGAACGTTAGACCCACCAGTGCGAACATCAAAATTGCCACGAAATGGAACATAGGGATGAGTGCTTTGTGAGGGCCGGGGGCGTCAAGGGCGGCCAAGTCCCGATCAAGGAATTTAACCCGATCGTAACGCAATAATCGTTTGGAAATACCTCGCAATGCCCCGCAATTTTGCGCGTCTTTCACCTTTCGCTTCGGCTCTCACCGTCCACCCCGCATGAATCTTGTTCGTCTCGCCCTTCGCTCCCCTTGGTCCGTCCTCGTTCTCGTGGTGGCGGTGTGTCTCGGCGCCGGGTTGGCGCTCCAGCGCATGTCACGCGACGCGTTTCCCCCGCTCGGTGTTCCCACGATTTACGTCGCACAACCTTTCGGCGGCATGGATCCCGCGCAGATAGAGGGCTACATCACTTACTATTATGAATACCACTTTCTCTACATCACTGGCATCGAACACGTAGAATCGAAATCCATCCAGGGCGCATCCCTGATGAAGCTCCAGTTTCACCCAGGCACGGATATGGCCGCAGCCATGTCAGAGGTGGTCGCCTACGTAAACCGCTCCCGCTCGTTCATGCCCGCCGGCACGCCCGGCGCCTTCGTCACGCGCTTCGACGCCGGCAGCGTCCCGGTTGGCTACCTCGTATTTTCGACGGACGATCCGAACGTTACCGTCGGGCAGATGCAGGACGCGGCCCTCAATCGTGTCCGTCCGCTCTTTGCTACGCTACCCGGCGTCTCCGCCCCGCCACCCTTCGGTGGCAGCGCCCGCACCATCGTCATCAATGCCAAGCCAGATCGACTACGTGCGTATGGACTTTCTCCCGACGACCTCGTCCAGGCCATGACCGCCGCGAACATCCTCAGTCCGTCGGGCAATATAAACCTTGGAGACAAATACCCGATCGTCCCCGTCAATGCCGTCCCGAAAAACGTCCAAGACCTCGCCGCCGTTCCGCTCCGCGTCACGCCGCAGGGTGCCGTCTTCCTTCGCGATGTCGCTACTGTAGAGGATAGCGCCGACATCGTCACCTCCTACGCGCTGGCGAACGGCCGCCGCACGGTCTACATTCCCGTGACCAAGCGCGCAGACGCGTCCACGCTCTCGGTCGTAAATCTCGTAAAGTCCAACCTGGCGAAGTTCCAAGCGGCAGTTCCCGAAGCCGTCAAAGTCAGTTACGAGTTTGATCAGTCCCCGGTCGTCAACCAGTCCATTGCCACGCTCACCAAAGAGGGTGCGCTTGGCGCAGTGCTCACCGGTCTCATGGTGCTCCTCTTCCTCCGCGACTGGCGCAGCGCACTCATCGTCGTGGTCAATATTCCCATCGCGCTTCTGGCCGCAACCTTCGCGTTGTGGATCACGGGCCAAAGCCTCAATCTCATGACGCTTTCTGGGTTGGCGCTCGCCGTCGGCATCCTCGTGGACGAAGCGACGGTTGCAGTGGAGAATATCCACGTCCACCTTTCCCGGGGCACGCCGCTCGCCCGCGCGGCCTTGGAAGCCACGCGGGAAACCGCGCTACCGCGCCTGCTCGCCATGTTGTGCGTGCTCGCGGTTTTCATCCCCGCTTTCTTCATGGTCGGCGCGGCCAAAGCCTTATTCGCCCCGCTCGCGCTCGCCGTCGGATTTTCGATGATCGCGTCATTTCTTCTCTCCAGCACCCTCGTCCCGGTGCTCAGCGTCTTGTTCCTCCGCCGCCACAAAAAGACCGCACTCCACGCCGACGCCGCTTGGCTCGTCAGCCTGCAAAGCTTCTACAACGCCTTGGTACGCCCGTTTATTGCCGCCCGCTGGCTCGTGTTGCCGACCTACCTTGCGGTTGCCGTCGGCACGATCGCGTTTTTCGGCCCGCGCCTCGGGCTCGAGATTTTCCCGCAGGTTGACTCCGGTCAGCTTGCCATCCGCTTCCGCGGCGCCGCCGGCACCAAGGTGGAAAAGACCGAAGTCGTCGCGAAGCAGATCCTCGAAATCATCAATCGCGAAGCGGGAGCCGGCAACGTCGCTCTGACAATCGGCCTCGTCGGCGTCCACGCTTCAAACTATCCCGTCAACCTCATCTACCTTTTCAACACCGGCCCCGAGGAAGGCTGGCTCGCCGTGCAGCTCAAGCCCGGCTCCGGCGTAAAGGTCGAAGCGCTGAAGGAAAGACTTCGCGCAGTCTTCGCCGCGAAGCTCCCCGACCTCCGCGTCTCCTTCGAGCCGAGCGATCTGGTCTCGCGGGTCATGAGTTTCGGCTCGCCCACGCCGATCGAGGTCGCCGTCAGCGGTCCGTCATTCCCCGCCAGCCGGGAGTTCGCTGAAAAAGTCGCCGCGAAACTCCGCACGCTTCCCAATCTCCGCGACGTCCACATCGCCCAATCCCTCGATTTCCCGACCGTCGATGTAAATGTCGATCGCGAGCGCGCCGGCTTGCTTGGGGTGCGCACGAGCGACGTCACGCGCTCCCTCGTCGCCGCCACCACCTCGAGCCGATTCACCACCGCCAACTATTGGGCCGATCCGGGCAGCGGAATCAGCATGAGCCTCCAAGTGCAGATTCCCCAGTCCCAGACCAACTCACTCGAAGACCTGCGCAACGTCCCGGTCTCATCGTCCGCTCCGGGCGGAAAACCGGTCCTCCTGCGTAATGTGGCCACTCTCACGCCGGGCTCCGCGCCCGGCCAATACGAGCGCTACAACCTCGTCCGCGTCGTGAGCGTGACCGCAAATCTCCACCAAACCGACCTAGGCACCGCGTCCCGCCAAATTGCCGCCGCCGTGGCCGAACTCGGCGAACCGCCCGCCAAGGGGCGCGTCGATTACCGCGGCCAAGTGGGCCCGCTCAACGAGCTCACCGAGGGTTTTAAGTCCGGCCTGCTCATCGCCATCGCCGTCATTTTCCTGCTCCTCACGGCCAATTTCCAATCCGTCCGCCTCGCCTTTGTCGTGATCGCCGCCGTGCCCGGCGTGCTCGCCGGCGTTGTCCTCGCCCTGAAATTCACCGGTACGACGCTGAACCTTCAGTCCGCCATCGGCGCAATCATGGCCGTCGGCGTCGCGGTGGCTAACGCCATCCTCCTTGTCACCTTCGCAGATCGCGATCGCCGCCGCACCGCCGACCCGATTGGCTCCGCCCTTGAAGGCGCAACCTCGCGCCTCCGACCGATTCTTATGACGAGCTTCGCGATGGGCGCAGGCATGTTGCCCCTCGCGCTCGGTCTCGGTGAAGGCGGCGACCAAGTCGCCCCGCTCGGCCGCGCCGTCCTCGGCGGCCTCGCCTTGGGCACTCTCGCCACTCTCTTCATTCTTCCCCCGGTCTTCGCCATCTTGGCCGGCCGGAACACTGAGAGCCCGTCCCTCGACCCCGACGACGAAACCAGCCCCCTCCACGAAAAATCCTAATTGTTGTAGGGACGCAGCTCGCTGCCCCCGTGGTCAGCCATAAGGACCGCTCCTACAAAACTAATTTCTCATGCGCCTTCCTATTCTCGTCCTCGCCCTCGCCGCCGCTCCTGCGCTCCTTGCCGCCGCTGCACCCACTGAGGTCAAATTCACCCGGCCCAGCCGCGGCGATGTTGTCCGCTACGTGACCGTTCCCGGCACGCTCAAAGCCAACCAACAAGCGGTCCTGTTCGCCAAAGTCGGCGGCTACCTCAGCAAGATCTCCGTCGACAAAGGCGACACCGTCACCGCCGGCCAAGTCCTCGCTGAACTCGAAGTTCCCGAGTTGCTCGCCGACCTCGTCCGCACCCGCGCCGAGGCCAACGTCGCCACGGCCGAACTCGCCCGCCTCGAAGCCGCTGTCGCCAAATCGCCCGATCTGATCACCCCGCTCGCGCTCGACGCCACCCGTGGCCGCGCCGAAATCGCCCGCGCCAATCAGAGCCGCGCCGAGACGCTGCTGGGTTTCGCCAAAGTCACCGCGCCTTTCGCCGGCATTGTCACCGCCCGTAACGTTGACGTAGGCGCCTACATCCCTGCTGCGACGACCGCCGTTGTCACCGTGGCCGAATTCCAAACCGTCCGCGCCGTCGTCGCCATGCCCGAGCTCGAAGCGGCCAAGATTAAGGTCGGCCAGCCTGTCCGCGTCAGCTTCGAAGGTGCGGCGACGCCCATCGAAGCCGAAGTTTCCCGACTCGCTTACGCCCTCGACGAGATGACGAAGACGATGTCGGTCGAAGCGGATCTCCCGAACCCCACGCTCGCCCTCCGTCCCGGGATGTATGCCACGATCAAAGTCGGCGTCGAGAAGCGCACCGATGTTCTCCTCATCCCGGTGGAAGCCATCGTCATGGAAAAAGCCAATGCTTTCGTCTACCTCTCAGCCGACGGCAAAGCGAAGAAGACAGCGATTAAGATCGGTTTCAACGACGGTGCCCGCGTCGAGATCATCTCGGGCCTCGACCCGGCCGCCGCCGTAATTCTCGTCGGCAAACTCGCCCTCAGCGACGCCCAACCCATCAACCCCGTCGAAGCCAAATGAATCGACCGGAGTAACCGCTAACTCTCGCTAATCACCGCTAATCCGACCCCAAATCTGGACTTGGCCGCAGCCGATCAGGCGAGGGCCTCCGCTCCGACTAAATTAGCGAAGCTTAGCGGATCAAACCGCATTGGCCTTCTCTCCCATGTTTTCTCTCCGTCCCTTCGCCACCACCGCCTTTTTGCTCGCCGCGCCCTTGATCGCCTCCGCCGCGCCGCAGCCCATCGATCTCGCGACAACGCTCCGCCTCGCCGGCGCGGACAATCTTTCGATCCGCATCGCGCAAGAGAAGCTTGCCGAAGCCCGCGCTGACGCCGACGTCGCCCGTGAGCGGATGTATCCTTGGGTCACGGCCGGGCTTGGTTTTCGCCAGCACGACAACAACGGCCAGACGGTCGAAGGCCGGATCGTTGAAGCTGACAAACGTTCGTTCTCAACGGGTATCGCTTTGAACGCCCAATGGGATTTGGGTGAAGTTTACTACCAGAAACTGGTCGCCCAGCAGCGCGCCCGTGCTGAAGAAGCGGCCGTGGCGACACAGCGTCAAAACACCGTCACCGAAGCAGCGCTCGCTTACTTTGAATTGCTCCGCGCGACGGCGACCATCGGAATCGCCACCGAAGCTCTCGAACTTTCTTCCCGCCATTACTCTCAATTCGCAGCTCTCGCAGCTTCGGGCCTGGGTTTTGCCGGAGATGTACAACGCCTCGCCGCCGCGCGCGCGCGCAGCGAGACCGCGGTCGCGCAGGCCCGCGAGTCCGCCCGGATCGCCGCCGCCCGTCTCGCTGAATTGCTCCGACTCGATCCGACTGTTGAGCTCATGCCGAATTCGGCCGAACTCGTCGCGACCGCGTTGGTGCCCGCATCCGCCGACCTCGGCTCCCTTGTGGCCCAAGCCCTGGCGGCCCGGCCCGAACTTGCCCAAGCCGACGCGCAACTTGCATCCGTGCGGGAAGCCAATCAAGGAGCGCGCCGCGCCCCGCTTATTCCAACCGTCAGTGCGCAGGCCAGTTTCGGCGCTTTGGGTGGCGATACCGGGCACCGCAGTTGGTCGCGCGATTTTGACTCATCCAACGATTATGGTCTCGGCCTTAGCTGGCGGATTGGCCCGGGTGGTCTTTTCGACCGCAGCCGAGTCCGAAGCAGCGATGCCCGCCTTCGTCGCGGAGAGTTCGAAGTCGAGCAGACGCGCGACGTCATACGCCGCCAGGTGGTCGAGTATCACGCCCGGTGCCAGTCGTTATCGGCCCAGCTCGCCTCGCTTCGTGTCGCCCTCGACGCGGCCACCAAGACCGCTGAACTTTCACGTGAGCGTCGCAGCCTCGCGGTGAGCAACGCCCTTGAGGACCTGACCGCCGAGGAGGAGTTGACCCGCGCCCGCCGCGATTACGTGGCGACGCTCGCGCAATCGGCCCAAGCCCAATACGCCTTGCTCCGGGCGCTCGGCGGCGTCGCTGCCACCAAGTAGGGGCAAGTTCAGCCTGCGCCCGGCCGTCTGGGCCGCCTTCGTCGGCGCCTAGAAGTGCGCATAAGTCGCCTGCAGGTCCTTTCCGGCCCTCACTTCCCGAGTTTGCGTGTTTGTCACACGTTCGACACGGATCTGTAACAATTGGGCTCCATTCTTTCATCTCTCCGAATGCCAATGCCGTTCTAAACTCCGAAATTGAATGTGCATCCGTAAACTATCGCTCGTCGCGATCGTCACCGTCGCGATCTTCGCCCCCGGCATGTTTGCCCAAGAAAGCGGTCCGCTGATCGATGCGCTGATCCGCAAAGGCATTCTTACAAATCAAGAAGCTGAAGATCTCCGCGCCGACATGATCCGCGAGGGGAATCAAATACCGTCGATCGCCACGGGGGGCGGTAAGAACACGACTCGATTGAGCGTGGGGATGCGGATGCAAATCCAATATGTGAATCTCGACACCGACATCAAACACGCGGATTTTGACCCGCCTGCCACCCAGCACATGCTGCTCCGCCGGATGTATCTCACGCTGAAGGCGGGCGTCGGGGGCGATTGGGGTGCCGTGATGACCTACAATTTTGCTTCTGGCGGCTATGACGACGCGATTATCGAGTGGAAACCGACCCCGGACATTTCGTTCAACTTCGGCCTGCGCAAAGTCAACGTGGTTTACGAGGAGCGTGGTTCGAGCAGTAACCTGAAGTCGCTCGAGCGCTCGGGCCTTACCCGATATTTCGTCGAAAACAACAATGGACGTCGCTTCGGTGCCGCAAGCTTCCGCGTCGGAGCGTTTCTCGACGGCAAAGAGGATTTGAACGCTCAAAACACGTTCATTTATAGCGTCGCTGTTACCAATCCGGAGCGGAATGAGTCCTTCTCGCTTTCGAATGCGGCCGGTGACGGCGCAAACAATACACCGGCATTTTGGGGCAATGTCGGCCTTCAGCACAAATTGCCCGAACTCGGTCTCGCGGTCTTCGGTGTGAGCGCCGGCCTTCTGCCCGATCAGGGCGGCAGCAGCACCGCCGTGCTTGGCCGCGGTTTCGATCTCAATCTCTACACGCTCTACGCCGATATCACCTCGGGCCGATTGGGTTTCATGGGCGAGTATATGGTCGCGAATATTGAAGGGGGTATCTCCGCTACTCGTGATGCGTCGCCCAGGGGATTCTACCTTCAGCCCAGCTATCTCATCACAGAGACGATCGAGGCTGTTGTCCGCTACCAATTTCTCGACACCGATGGACGCGGCGTAGCGTTCTCCGATGTTGTGCGCTCCGCCAGCAGCGGCGGAGTTATGAATACGTTCTCCGGCTGGTATGCAGGCGCCAACTGGTATCTCATGGGTAACGACCTTAAGCTTCAACTGGGTGCCGAATGGGCCAAGACAAACGACACCGTCACGGGCGCAACGGCCGAAGCTAAAGTCGTCGGTGCCCGTTCGCAGATGCAGCTGCAGTTCTAATCTTACTTCACCCGATTTCCTCTTGTTGCTAAAATTTTCCATGCAAAACGCCCTCATCCTTCTCGCTGTCTTGGCCACCGCTACGGTCGGGTCCGCGCAGAAAATAGTGATCAAAGGATCCGACACTTTGGGCGCTAGACTCGTCCCTACGCTCGCCGAGGATTATAAGACCAAGCATTCCGGTGTCTCTTTTGAGATCGCTGCCGAGGGTTCAACCACCGGCATCACGGCGATTATCGATGGCACGGCCGAAATCGGAATGAGTTCGCGCCGCGCAAAGCCGACCGAAGTGTCTGCCGCCCAAGCCAAGGGCGTTACCCTCAAACCCACGATCGCGTGTTTCGACGGCATGGCTGTGATCGTGAATGCCAAGAGTCCAATTTCGGGCCTCACCCCGCGCCAAGTTGAACAGATTTTCACCGGTGACATTACCAACTGGTCCGCTGCCGGCGGCCCGGCGGGCACGATCTCGGTTTACACCCGCAACACCGCTTCAGGCACCTATTCGGACTGGAAGGACCTCGCGATGAAGAAGCGCGACTACGCCCGCTCCTCTCAAAAGATGGCGGGCAACGAGCAAATCGCCGCGGAAGTGGCGAAGAACACCAACGGCATTGGCTACATCGGTCTCGCTTACATTCATGCCGAGGGAATCAAGGTCGTATCCATCAACGGCGCTTTGCCTTCGCAAGAGACGGTTCTGTCGAAAAAATACCCCTACGCCCGTCCCACCTTTTACTACACCAATGGTGAGCCCCACGGCGAAGCGGCAAAATTTATTGAATTCGCCCTGAGCACCCAGGGGCAAAAGATCGTCGAGCAGGTCGGCTTCATCACGGCCCTATAATTTACCAAGACTCGCTTCGCCCCCGACGTTGTCGGTTTTCGGCTCTCTCTTCACTCAAACTCGTTCGTTTATCTCTCCCATGAAAAAACTCCTCCTGCTCGCTGTCGGTCTCGCGTGTGCCTCGCACGCTTATGCTCAAAAACTGGTGATCAAAGGCTCGGACACGCTCGGCGCGAAGTTCGTCCCAACCCTCGCCGAAGAATATAAAGTTCGAAATCCCGGCGCCTCGTTTGAGATTGCGGCCGAGGGTTCAACGACGGGCATCACTGCCATCATCCAAGGCACGGCGGATATCGGCATGTCGTCGCGGGAAGCGAAGGCTACTGAGATTTCCGCCGCTCAAGCCAAAGGTGTGACCCTCAAGCCCATAATTGTCGCCTACGACGGCTTGGCGGTGATCGTAAACGCCAAGAATCCCATCTCGAGGCTCACGTTGCGTCAGGTCGAACAGATTTTCACCGGCGATGCCACCGACTGGTCGGCGGTTGGCGGTCCGAAGGGAAGTTTTTCCATCTACACGCGCAATACGGCGTCGGGGACCTACTCGGACTGGAAGGAACTCGCGATGAAGAAACGTGATTACGCGAAGTCCTCGCAAAAGATGGCCGGTAACGAGCAGATCGCCTCCGAGGTCGCCAAGAATCCCAATGGCATCGGCTATGTCGGCCTCGCCTACATCCAAGCCGAGGGTATCAAGGTGATCGCCATCAACGGTCATCTCCCGACCAAAGAAGAAGTCATCGCGAAGAAGTATCCCTACGCCCGCCCGACTTACTACTACACCAACGGCGAGCCGAAAGGCGACCTCGCCAAATTTGTGGATTTCACGCTGGGCGTTGAAGGGAAGAGAATCGCCGAGAAAGTCGGTTTCGTGCCGGTGCCCTGATCGTCATACGATTGTGACGTTGGGCCGCTTGACGCGGCCCACCCTCGATCTTCTCTCGCCCTTAACAATCGGCCCATCCTCTTCGCTCTGTTTACATGGACGCTCCTCGACCGGCTCAAGACCCGGAATTTCTCGTCAACAAAACGCGGGTGCGGTTGCTCGGCCTCTCCTTTGACGACGCGGTGAAGATCTTTTTCGGCGGGAACGCGTTAATCTCAGTGGTGGTGCTGACGCTGATCACCTATTTTCTCTTTCAGGAAGGATTCGGTTTTTTCGGCCAAAACCACCGTAGCCTGCTCACTTATCGCCAAGCGGGTTTGGAGTATGTGGATTATATCCGGCAGCAGGAGACGGGGCACACCGCTCTGAACCGGTATCTGGCCGATCTGCGCCTACGGGAGTTTAACGAGTTCGTCTCGGTCCAGAAACTCGATATCGAAACCGCCAACGCCCGACTGGCGCCGTTCGACGATTTCGCCGGACACTTCGCCGACAGCGTCGATCCGCTGCGCGGAATAATTTCAGACCTCACGGAGCAGGCCACCGCGATCAAGACCAAGTTTCTGGTCGCAGAGGACAAGAAGGTGGAGCGCGAACAATTGCTCGCCGTCGGCAAGACTGACGAAGCGGCAGCCGTAAAAATTGATATCATCGACTTCCCTGCGGAACTCAAAGCCCTGACCGACACGTTGCCCCTTTACCGCACGGCGAGCGCGGAGTTTGCGGTCAAACTCATGGCTGCATTGGACAAGGCTCCGCAGATGCCCACACCCGAACTCGCGGCCCGGCTGGATCGTCTGCGGCAACTCACCAAGGATTACATCGCCACCTTTCCCGCGACGCAGCGGCTTCTGGAGACCTGGGACTATACTCGGCCGATTCCTTGGTATCAGTCGGGGCTCTCGTTTATCACTGGCAAACAATGGCTGACGGCGAGTTTCTGGCAGGATTTTTATGGCATCGTGCCGTTGTTCATGGGATCTTTCATGGTCTCGCTTGTAGCGCTAGCCCTGGCGGTGCCGTTCGGAGTGGGTGCGGCGATTTACGTCAACCAAATGGCCTCGGCTCGGGAGCAACGGATGATCAAGCCGTGCATCGAGTTCATCGCTGCGTTTCCCTCGGTGGTGCTCGGATTCTTCGGGATCGCGGTGCTGGGCGAGACGTTGCGCCTGCTCTCACAGCAAGAATGGCTCGCGTGGGTGCCGGGATTTCCGTTCAGCGAACGGCTCAACATTCTTACGGCGGGCTGCTTGCTGGCATTGATCGCGGTGCCCACGATTTTCACCCTCGCCGAAGATGCGCTGCAGAATGTGCCCAAGGCGTTTAAAGAAGCTTCTTTCGCCCTTGGAGCCACCCGGTTGCAGACGATCGTCCGCATCATCGTGCCCGCTTCGCTCTCTGGCATCATCTCCGCCGTGCTGCTCGGCCTCGGGCGCGTGATCGGTGAAACGATGGTCGTGCTGCTCTGCGCGGGTAACCGGATCGCGATCCCGGATTTTACGGCCGGACTCGCCGTGATCACGCAGCCTGTGCACACGATGACCGGAATCATCGCGCAAGAAATGGGGGAAGTGGTGCAGGGGAGCATCCACTATCGGGCGCTGTTTGTTGTCGGCCTAGTGCTCTTTTTCCTCTCGTTGACGATCAATTTCCTCGCCCAGAAAATCGTGCGGAAATACCGCATCTCGATCGGCTGACCCATGAGCTCTCCCGCCCGTCACGCCTTCTCGGCCCAAATCAACAACGCCCGCCGCAGGGAAACTGCCGCCGTTTGGATTTTTCGCTGTGTGACCTACACGGTTTTGCTCTGCGGTGCGTTGGTATTCGGGAAGATAGTTTTCCAAGGCTCGAAAACCGTATTCACCACCGAGGCTCCGTTCATCAACACGGCGTTTTTCACGGAGTCACCGGAGACCCTGCACGTCTTTGAATTTGACGGGAAGAAAATGGAGCTCGGCGACCGTGACTTCCGGGCGTTTAAAGCGGCCAATCCGACGGCCAAGGACCTCAAGTCGGAGACGTACGTCTATTCCGCCGGCGGAATTTTCCCCGCAATCGCCGGCACGGTATTGCTCGTGCTCGGGTCGATGACCATCGCTCTGACGTTGGGCGTAAGTGCGGCAATTTATCTGAGCGAGTATGCGACCCAAGGCCGGGTAGTGACGGCCATCCGGATTTCGATTCTGAATCTCGCCGGTGTGCCCTCGATTGTTTTCGGGCTCTTCGGGGTCGGCCTTTTTGTGATTTTTCTCGATTGGAACGTCTCGCTGCTGGCCGGCTGGTTCACCCTCGCGTTGATGGTGTTGCCGGTCGTGATCACCGCCTCGGAGGAATCCCTCAAGGCAGTGCCGCAGGGCTTCAGGGAAGGTGCGCTCGCTCTCGGTGCGACCAAGTGGCAGACCATCCGCACCAATGTGCTGCCCTACGCCATGCCGGGCATTCTGACCTCTTCGATTCTCGGCATCGCACGGGTCGCCGGGGAGACGGCGCCAATCATGTTCACTGCGGCCTATGCCATGCGCGACAAGTTGCCCTGGGAGGATCTCGAGAGTTATGGCGACTTTGTCTTCCAAGGCGTGATGGCGCTCCCGTATCACATCTATGTCGTAAGCTCGAAGATCCCGCAAAACGAGTACACCGAACGCGTCCAGTACGGCACGGCCTTTGTATTTCTAATGATCGTCGCCATGATCGCCACGACCTCCATTTTGCTCCGCAACCACCTGCGTAAACGTTATCGTTGGTAACCTTGTTCTTCGACCGTCCCTCATGAACGCTCGCCCAGCCTCCGCTTTTGCCATGGATATCAGCCCTTCCACGACTCCGCCGCCGGCAGCCCGCCCACTCGCCACGGCCCCCGCCCGTGCCGCCAACGCACCGGGCGGGGCGGCGACGCCCGCCGGTTCGTCGCTGATCGACATCGACCACGTCAATTTTTTCTACGGCCAATCTCAGGCGCTGCATGACATCAGCCTCCAAATCGAGGAGAAGAAGGTAACCGCGTTCATCGGGCCTTCCGGTTGCGGGAAGTCGACGCTCCTTCGTTGTCTCAATCGCATGAACGACCTGATCGAGGGCACGCGGGTCGTCGGCGGGAAGATCAAGATCCGCGGCGTCGATATTTACGATCCCTCGGTCGACGTAATCGAACTTAGAAAACGGGTCGGCATGGTCTTTCAGAAGTCCAATCCGTTTCCGAAATCCATTTACGAGAATATCACCTACGGGCTTCGGCTGCAGGGGCGCTCCAATAAGGCTGACCTCGACGCCGTGGTCGAAAAATCCCTCCGCGGCGCCGCGCTGTGGGATGAGGTCAAAGATCGCCTCCACTCCTCAGGTCTCGGTCTTTCCGGCGGCCAGCAGCAGCGTCTCTGCATCGCCCGCGCGATCGCGGTCGAGCCTGAGATCATTTTGATGGACGAGCCGTGCGCGGCGCTCGACCCGATCGCCACGATAAAGGTTGAGGAACTGATCCAATCGCTGCGCGAGCGCTACACCATCGTCATCGTCACCCACAACATGCAGCAGGCTGCGCGGTGCTCCGACAAGACTGCCTTCTTCTACATCGGTAAACTTATCGAATACGCCGACACCCGGAATATCTTCACGAAGCCTTCGAACCCCCAGACTGAGGCTTACGTCTCGGGCCGATTTGGTTGAGTTGGCCCTGCGCGCCTGTCCTTAGCTCCGTCTCCCGTTACCCATGACCCATTACTCCGAAGAAATGAACCGGCTTAAAGAGAGCCTCCTTGCGATGGCCAGCCACGCCGAGTCCGCCGTCGCTCGCGCGATGCGTGCCCTCGTGGACCGCGACGACGCGCTCGCCCGGCAGGTGCAGGAAGACGACAACATCCTCGATCAATACGAGGTGGAGATCGACGACATCGCCATCCATCTCCTCACGAAGGCCCCGCTCGCCACCGAACTCCGGCTCATCACCGTCGCGATGAAAGTCTCGCAGAATCTCGAGCGCGTGGGCGACGAGGCGGTCACCATCACCCGTCGCGCGATCGACCTCGGAACCGAGCCCCAACTCAAGCCCTACGTCGACCTGCCGCGCATGGCAACGATGGCCAACGAGATGCTGCGCGAAGCCATCACAGCGTTTATCAATCGCGACCCGGAGAAAGCCCGCGCGGTCGTTCCCCGCGACAAGGACGTCGACAACCTCAACCGCCAACTCCACCGCGAACTTTCGAGCTACATGGTCGAGCGTCCGTCAAATATTGGCCGCTGCCTCAACTTGATGGTGATCTCCAAGGCCATCGAACGCATCGCAGACCACGCCGCCAACATCGCCGAAGAGGTCGTCTATCTCTACGAGGCGAAAGACATCCGCCATACCGGCGTCAAAGCCAATGACTCTAATGAAACCGAAAATCCTGCTCGTTGATGACGAACCCGATGCCCTTGAGGTGCTGGGGTTCAAGCTGCGCGAATCGGGTTTTGTCCCGCTTTTCGCCAAAGACGGCACCCGCGCCCTGACCATCGCCCGGGACGAGCATCCGGCGCTGATCGTGCTCGATTTGATGTTGCCCGAGGTCGATGGCCTTGAGGTGTGCAAAATCTTGCGCCGCGACGCCGCCACTGCCGGTATTCCGGTGCTGATGCTCACCGCGCGCGCCGCGGAGATGGATCGTGTGCTGGGGCTTGAGTTAGGCGCCGACGATTACGTCACAAAACCCTTTAGCCCCCGTGAACTGGTTCTTCGGATCAAAAAACTGCTGGCCCGGGCGCAGACGAAGGACGACGCCGGAACCACGCTAAGGCTCGGCAATCTAGAAATCGATGTGCCGCGGCATCATGTCACCTTGGGCGGCGCGCCGTTGGTTTTGACCGCGACAGAGTTCAAACTGCTCGAAATTCTGCTGCGCCGACGCGGTCGCGTGCAATCGCGTGACCGCCTTCTGCAAGATGTGTGGGGCTACGACAATCCGATCGACAGCCGCACGGTGGACACCCACATGCGCCGACTGCGGGAAAAACTAGGTGATACCGCCCGTTTCCTAGAAACGGTGCGCGGTGTAGGTTATCGCTGCCTCGCCGACGAGTGAGGACGCTTCCTGTCAGACTGAGACCCGCCGGCAGCGAAGACGGGTGCCCCAAATCGACCGGTGCAAATGCGGTTCTGCTCAGGCCCGAACTCCTCCGGTGACCATGAATTTCCTGCTCGCTTTCCTTTTGTTCCTCGCGGTCGGGTTCGCCGCGGCGTGGACGGCTGAACGGGCGCGGCGGCAAAGAACCGAGGCCGCCCACCTCCGGGAGATCGACGAACAACGCACGCACCGGGAAATCGAGCTGCGGGCTCAGACCGAGCGAACCGTCGCGCTCTTCGACCGGATGATCGAAGGATTGATCGTGATCGATGCGGGCGGCCGGATCCGTCTCGCGAATCGCGCGGCGGGCGAGCTGTTCGGTTTCCCCTCACCGGCAATCGGGCGCACGATTCTCGAGGCGACGCGGCATCATGAAGTCGCGGCTCTCGCTACCCGGCTGGACCGTGAACCCGAGATTCTTGGCCACGAACTGAGGCTTGAAGCGGTGGAGAACTCAAAGTTTCTCCAGGTAAACGCCCTTGCCTTGCGCGACGAGGCCGGGGGGCGGGACGGGGCGATTCTGGTTTTTCACGACCTCACCCAATTGCGCCAGTTGGAGTCGGTGCGCCAAGAGTTCGTTGCGAATGTGAGTCACGAGCTGCGGACGCCGCTCTCGCTGATCAAGAGCGCCACGGAAACCTTGCTCGATGGCGGCAAAGAAGATGCGGCGGCCCTGACGCGGTTTCTCCAGATTATTGAGAAACACGCCAACCGATTGACGCTGCTGATCGATGATTTGCTTATGCTTTCCACGCTGGATTCAGGCAACATGCGGCTGAACCTGCAGCCGGTCTCGGTGCGGGCCGGGGTGAGCGAGGTGATTTCCGATCTGAAGTCGCGGGCGAGTTTACGGGGCGCCGTGGTTGAAAATCTCGTCGCGGCCCCCCTCATCGCCGATGCGGATCCCGATCGGTTACGCCAGGTCCTTTCGAATCTCATCGAGAATGCAGTGAAGTATGGACGACTCGAAGGTCGGGTGACGGTGTCGGCCAGAGTTTTGGAGACGGGTCGGATCGAGGTGGCGGTCTGTGACGATGGCCCGGGCATTTCTGACGAAGCATGCGCCCGGATTTTCGAGCGTTTCTATCGCGCGGACAAGGCACGGTCGCGTGAACAAGGCGGCACGGGCCTAGGGCTCTCGATCGTCAAGCACGTCGTGCAGGCGCACGGCGGCGAAGTGCGGGTCGAGAGCAAGCTGGGCTCGGGCTCGACTTTCTTTTTCACGCTGGGGACGGCGAAGGCGTGAAGTGCCGGGTAGAAGCCCGCTGGCGGGCGATAGCGCGCGGGATCGCCAATTCATGCATTGCGCGCAAGCGCGCTCCTACCCGGGGATACAGCCGATTCAAACGTACCTTACGGTGACTTCACCGGCCGGACGGCGGCGCGTTCGGCCGTCAGCTCGCCAGCTTTGGGCGCAGGCAGAGTCACGTCGCCGGAGGCAACCCACTCAACCCCACGGGCGAAGGTAACCTGAAAGCCGAGTCCGTTTACCGCCTCGACCCCATGGCCGAGCGTGGTGTGAAAGACGCGACCCTTGCCGTAGGGAATCACCATGAGCATCGGCTCATGCTCCTTGGTTCGGTCAGACATCGCTGAGGCAATCACGGAGACATTCTCGGCGGGACCGCGCAGGCCGTGGTAGAGTTCGTCTTGGGCATGCAGCCATTTCGCGGGCAAACCACGCACGATCGGATGATCGGCGCGAGCCTCGACGAGGAACTCATGCTGGGGACCGTGGCCACCGCCGGGCCCGGCCTTCATATCCTTGATCCAACCTTGCGTGCGCAGGCGCAGGTAGGGACCGGATTTTTCGTTGCGTCCGCCCCAGCCGCCGACGCCGATCATGACATTGTATTCGGGCCACTCCGGAAAGGCGTTATCGGCGGCATGGTAGGAGACGAAGCCGCCGCCATTGCGAACATAGGCTTCAAATGCGGTGCGCACCTCGGCGGGCCAAGTCTCGCCGTTGTAGTTGCTGACCACCGCGGCGTAATCGGCAAATTTGGGGCGCCAAGCTGCCCACTGCGCGGCGGCTGTGGTCTCATAGGCCGCGAGGGCGGCGGAGTGAGCTTTCAGTTTTTCGGGTTGAGCGGCCTTCTGCTCGGGCGTGGCGTTCTTCGGGAGCCCCGGTGGCTTTGGTTTGGCGGCCGGCGAGGTGGAAACGTCGACGGTAAAGCGCCCGGTTTGCTCCAGAATTTGTTTCAACATGGGCGAGGTGACGGCCCACTGATGATTGTTTTGGCCGTCAAGAATGAGGACCTTGATTTTGGCGGGTGCAGCATGGAGTGCGGCGCCGAGGACGAGCGCGAGGGCAAGGAGGAGACGGATGGTTTTCATGAGGGGGATTTTTCTAGGGCGAGTGACCTTACCTCAACCCCGCCAGCGAATACGAAAGCGGTCGAGCGTTTTTCTTTCGCTGAA
>NEVA01000036.1 GCA_002304445.1 Opitutia bacterium Tous-C4FEB
GTGCGAGCCGAGCAGATCGAGAATGAGCCGCGTGCCCTTGAGCTTGTCCTCGAGGTGGGGCGTGTGGACGAGGATCAGCTGATCGTGTTTCACCGCGAGATCGACGTGGTCTTCGAGGACCTTGAGCTCGTTGCGGGTGTTGCGGTTGAGCCCGATTTCACCGATGCCGAGCACGTTGGGCTTGGCCAAAAACTCGGGGATCATCGCCAGCACGTCGGCCGCGAGCGCAAGGTCTTCGGCTTCCTTCGGGTTGATGCAGAGCCAGGAAAAATGCGGCAGGAGAAACTTCGCCGCGCGCGCCGGCTCGTAATCGGTCAACTGGCGGAAGTAATCGCGAAATCCATCCGCCGAGCTGCGGTCAAATCCCGCCCAAAACGCGGGCTCGCACACCGCCGCGCACCCGGCCGTGACCATCGCCTGATAGTCGTCGGTCGTGCGGCTGACCATGTGGCCGTGAGGTTCGATGTAGCGCATGGAGCGGCGAACTAGGGTTTTTGCCAGGCGCCGAGGGCGGCTTTGCCGGAGGAAACGGTTTCCGGGGCGGTCGTCGGATCGCTGAGTTGCTCAAGAATCCGGCGGGCCCGCGCGGGCTGGCCGTCGACGAGGAGGGCGGCGGCCTCGCGCAGCGCGACGCAGCGAAAATCGCCCGCCGCACCGTGGCGTTCCACGCGGTCCAAAAACGCCGCGACCTCGATCAGCTTGGCGCGAGTCGGCACGAAACCGTGATCGACGAGGGCGGTGGGTCGTGGAGTGGGCATGGACGGAGGCGAAAGATGAAAAGCCAGAATCGTGAAACCGGGTCAAAAGAAACTGTAGACCTGGAGTGAAATCAACCGGACGAGACACACCGAAGGCGGCACTGCCGCGAAGGTGGAGCCCGATATCCCTATCGGGCTTTTTGCCCACGCTCGCTCGCCTCGCAGCCCGATGGGGACATCGGGCTCCACCCTTGGACCGGAGTTACGCCAGGCCGAGGTGCTTGAGCGCGGCCGGCGTGGGGCCTTCGAATTTTTCGATCGCGACGTTGCCGACGTAGCCGATGTCTTTCCAACCTTCCGGCGTCGAATAGAATCCACCCGACGTGAGATCACGGAACCGGGTGAAAAACTGCGCCATCCGTTTGTGCTCCGGTTTCGCTTTCGGCAGGTAGCAGATGTCGTCGCAGATCGCCCGGTGCTGGCTCACCACGAGCGAGGAAAACTCGTTGCCGAAACGCTTCTGCGACTCGGCTTCGAGCCAGGCGAGACCCTCCACCACCAGCGTCCGGTCTTTGTCGTGACCGGGATATGGGGCGCTGATCCATTCGTCAATGAAGTCGGGCACGCCCACGGTCGAGGCGGCCGGCGACTTCGCGTCCGCCGGGATGATCACGTCGCAGAGCATCACGGCGGTGCGGCGTTGGTCCTCGGTGAACGTCAGGGGCCAGACATCGCCGGGCTTGTAAGTTTTGAGCAGATCCGGATCGGTGCCGTAGCCGGTGGCCGCCTTGGCGGCGGGAGGCTCGGCGGCGAGAGTCGCGCGATCCATCACCGAGAGCGACGCCGCGGCGGTGACGATCCACTTGATCGCGGTGCGGCGATCCATGCGGCTGCGGGCGAGGTGGTCGGGGGTGCTCATTTCAAAGATTTCCTTTCTTCATTTCGGCCATGAGGTAGTCGCTGGCGCGCCACGCGAGCGCCATGATCGTGAGCGTGGGGTTCTTGTCGGCGTTGCTCGCAAACGGGCCGCCGTCGGTGACGAACAGGTTCTTCACGTCCCAAGTCTGGCACCACTGATTCGTCACGGATTTTTTCGGATCGGTGCCCATAATGGTGCCGCCGACCTCGTGGATAATCTTGCCGCCGGGCTCGATCGCGTTGGCGCCGTCGGCCTCCACCTTACTTTGGACGGTTCCGCCCATCTCCGTGATGAGCGCAGCAAAGGTCTGCTGCATATGCGCGGCCTGCTTCGTCTCGTGGTCTGACCATTTCCAGTGGAAACGCAGCACGGGAATGCCCCACTTGTCTTTCACCACGGGATCGAGATCGCAGAAGGAATCGTCGTTGGGGATCATTTCGCCGCGACCGGCAAACCCGACGAACGAGCCGTAATAGCGGCGGGCGTCCTCCTTGAACTTCCGGCCGTAGCTGCCGTTCGTCAGATCGGTCATGCCGCTCGTCACGCCCATTCCGGGCATCCGCCGGCCGGTCCCGAACTCGATATGGTAACCGCGCGCGAAGCCAAGTTTGCCGGCGAGTTGCTCCTTATACAGCCACCACGGCACGTAGACGTGATTGCCGCCGGCGCCGTCCTCGTTGTGGATCGGGACGTTTTCGAGCCGCGGGATCTGGCCGCCGAGACGCGCGCCCACGGTGTCCATGATGTATTTGCCCACGAGCCCGCTGGAGTTGGCGACGCCGTTCGGATGCCGGGGCGATTTCGAGTTGAGCAAAATCCGCACGGACTCGGCCGAGCTCGCCGCCAAGACGACGACGCGGGCCTTGAGCGAGCGTTCTTCGCCGGTGACTTTATCGATGCAGATGACGCCGGTCGCCTTGCCGTTTTCGTCCATGGTCACTTCGCGGACCATGGCGTTGGGCAAGAGGTCGAGATTGCCGGTCGCCAGCGCGGGCGGCAGATGAACCGTCGTGGATTGGTAGTTGGCGCGGGTGGAGCAACCCCGGCCGCAATCGGTCGCCCAGAAACACGCGGCGCGCGCGCGCATCGAGTCGGCGAGGATGCGCTGGGCGGTGGGATTCTTCGGGTGGAGTTTCGCCGGGATCGTGTCGGCGTCCTGCTTCACGCTGAGCACGGCGCGGTGAATCGCGACGACGGGCAGGCCGAGTTTCTTGGCGTGTTTTTGCGCGAGGAGTTCGCCGGCGCGGGGCTTCGGCGGCGGGAGCAGACAGCCGTCGGGCGAGTTGGGCGTGTTTTCGAGGCCGTTGTTGGCGCCGTAGACGCCGATGAGCATCTCGACCTTGTCGTAGTAGGGCGCGACATCGTCGTAGCCGAGCGGCCAGTCGAAACCGAGACCGTCGCGCGAGTAGGGTTTGAAATCGTAGGGCCCGTTGCGCAGGGAGATGCGGCCCCAGTGGTTGGTGCGGCCGCCGAGCATCCGCGCGCGCCACCACCAGAATTGGCGGGAAGGATCGCTCGACGCGCTGGTGTAAGGCTCGCCGGGCACCTGCCAACCGCCGTCGATCGTGGAGTCGTAGAAACCAAACGGCTTGTCCGGTGTGCTCGTGCCCCGGAGCGGCGCCTGGGCGGTCGTCTGAAACATCGGGGTCTCTTTGACCGGGTCGTAATTTCGCCCGGCCTCGAGCATGAGCACCTTCACGCCCTCCATCGCGAGCGTGTAAGCGGTCTGGCCGCCGGCGGCGCCGGAACCGACGACGATCACATCATAAACAGGCTGAGTCTTGCTGGCGGTAATAAGGGGCATGGGAAGCGGGAATGACGAACCGCTACGAACAAAGATCGGGCCCGCCCCGAGGCAAGCGCGACCGGCGGATTCCTACGTGAAACCTCGGGGCGGTCGGGCTCCGGGCGGGCGGGTTGGCGGTGCTTCACTCCGGCATCCGGATGATCCCGCGCCGGATCGCTTCGGCGGTGGCTTGAGCGCGGTCGTTGACCTCGAGTTTTTCCAAGATGTGGCTGACGTGACGCTTCACCGTGTCTTCGGAGATCCCCAGCGCCGCCGCGATCTCCTTGTTCGCACGGCCGGCGGCGACCAACGCCAAAATCTCCCGCTCGCGCGCCGTGATCGCCGGGCCGAGCCGTAAAGCACCCAGCCGGCGCTCCAATTCGGGAGCGACCGAGCGCCGACCTTGCGCAACGAGGTGCAAAGCGGCGATGAGGGCGGTGCGGGTGGCCGATTTCTGCAGATAACCGAGCGCGCCGGCATCGAGCGCCGTCTGAATCTCGTCATCCCGCGCGTAGCTCGAAAAAATCAGCACGCGCGCGCCGGGATCCGTCGCCAAGATCGCGGCGGTAGCCCCGGCACCGCCGAGGCCGGGTAGCATCAGGTCCATCAAAACCACGCGCGGTCGATGGGCGACGTAGGCCGCCACCGCGTCCTCGCCGCGCTCGGCTTCGGCCACCACCGTGATCGCGGGATCGAGTTCCAACGACGCGGCGAGCCCGCTGCGGACGACGAAGTGGTCGTCCACGATGAGGACCGTCAACTGCGGGCGGGCGGCGAGTTCAGGCATAGAGCGACGGGGCGGGTGGCAAAGGCAGGGAGACTCTCACCGTGGTGCCCGCTCCCGGGGCGGTGCGCCAGACGACTTCGGCGCCCAGTTTTCGCGCCCGTTCGCGCACTCCCGCGCAGCCAAAATGCCCGCGGCGGTCGGCCGCTGGCACGGCCGGATCGAAGCCGCGACCATCATCGGAGACGCACAGCACGAGCACACCGTCTTCGACCCCGAGCCGGATCTTGATCGCGGACGCACCCGCGTGTTTCAGCGCATTGGTGACGGATTCGCGCGCGATCATCCGCAAATCGTGAACGGTGCCGGCGGGCAACCTCGGCACCGGCCGGACAATTTCAACCTCCACGTCATTCCCGCTGTCGGCGGCGAGCCGCGCGGCGGCCCCTTCCAGCGCGGCCGCGAGATCGCCGGCCACCTCGCTGGGGTCGCGCAGATCGGAAATCAGATTGCGGGTCTCGCTCTGGATCCGGGTCACGAGGTGCCGCGAGGTCGCCGCCAGCGACCGCCCCGACTCGTCCAGCTCACGGGTCGCCAGTGCATCAAGCCGCAGGCTCACCCCGGCCAACTCCTGCTCCAAAGTATCGTGGAACTCGCGCGCGATGCGCTGGCGTTCCTCGAGCGCGGCCTCGGATTCGATGCGATGGCGGAGCGCGGTCGTCTGCCGTCGGACCTGGACGCGCAGCACCACGATCCAAAGTCCGGCCAAAAGCGTCACGGCGCCCAAAACGGCGAGAATCGCGCCGAGCCGACGTACCGTCCACCACGGCGGCGACTCCAGCACGGCAATATCGGCGGCGCCGCGGGCACGCAGACTCACCACGCCGGCCCTGGTCGCAAACCCATTGCCGGGCCGGGAACTCTCGACGCGGCAGATCGCGGTGACCCGAACCCGGGAGCCGGCCGGCGGCGCGACGACCGCCTCCGGCAGGCGCGCCTGCAGCGTGCGTTGGCTGTCCTGCAGCACGAGCACGGTGCCGCCATCCGTCTTAAAGGCATCGACCAGCGTGGCGGTGACGCTCACGAGTTGACTGTCGTGGAGACCGACGAGTTTTTCCAGTGAGCTGATCTCCACCGGTGCGGGCGGCAGCCCGGGCCCGCGGCCGACCAGCTCCGCATCGACCACCGAGGCGCTGAAACCGTCCATCTCGGGAAACCCCGCGATCTCGATCTTGTCGCCGACGTTGAACGCCGTGGGTGCCCATAGCCGCACGCTGAACGCCGTATCATCCTGCCGCAAAAAGATGCGGTCGCCGGCAAACGCGGCCGTAACCACGCCCGTGATGCGCACCCGCCGTTCGCCGTGGCCCGCGACCTGGAACGCCAACAACTCCCCGGCCGAGATCAGCGGGGCTTGCGCCGCGGGGAGAGCGGGGTCGAGGACGGTGACATCCGCCCAATCGATCGCGCGGACGTGGGCCTGCACGAGCTGGCGGCGCTCGTTGTGATAGCCGGAAGCGAGGCCCTTGATGCGCACGCGGGTATCCACGAGCCGGCGTTGGCTTTCGGGAGGCACGTCGATGCGCACGTCGATCACGCGCGAACCCATCGCGAGCCGCAACAGGCTGCGGCCCTCGTCGAGCGGCGCCACGGTGTGGACGACGCCCTCAACGGCGACGCGTTGGTAATGGAAACGCGCCGAGACGAGATCGTCGTAGTTGGCCGGAATGCCGGGCGGGCGTTCGCCGTGGCGCAGCACCCGGGCGGTCGCGAGTCCGAGACCGGGCAGAAAGAGTCCCATGCGGGTGAGACCCTGAACCTCGATCTCGTCACCCGGGAGGAACGCGTCGGCACGCTCGGGGCGGAAAAACGTGGTCGAAGTCTCGTCCTGAACAAAAACGGCGGAAGTCTCGACGAAGACCACCGTGCCGCGCAGCCGCGCCTCAAGGCCTTGGTCTGCCTGGGTGCGATTCAGGGACCGGACCTCGATGGCCTTGGTGAGCACCTGCGCCGACGCCGGTCCGGCGAGGGCCAGCACGGCGCAGAAAAAGAAACTCGGGAGGCGGCGTTGCACGGGGGTGGCCGAACTCTTGCAGACTATGCGGCGCGTGCAAGACGAGCGGCCCGGCGAGAAACGAAACCGGATCGGATCGGAGATCCGATCCGACGCGGGTCAGAACACGGTCTTCACGCCGAAGGTCCAATTGATGCCGTTAACCTCGTAGAACTGCACGGCCGGCGCATTGACGCCGACCTGCTCCATGATGAGGTAGGGTTCGTTGAAGATGTTACGGGCGGAGAAGAAGAAGTTGATCGTGTTGTTGATCCGATAACCGCCGCCGATATCAAGGTTGGAGCGGTGCCGGTAAAAGCGCGGATTCCCCGTGACGTTGGTGGGGAAGTTGTCGCGCCAGTTGAGATTCGAGTAGAGATTCAGTTTCCGGTAGGAGTAGCTGAGGCCGGCGTTGATCGAGTGCGGAACGAGGTTGGCTCTCTTGATACTGGCGTAGTTGCGGGTGTAGCTGGCGCGAACGTTGAGGCCGCTCAGCAGCCCCGGCAGGAACGAGAGGCTCTGGCTGTATTCGAGCTCCATGCCGCGCACCGTGACGTCATTGATACTCGAGGTCGTCGTTCTGAACGTATAGGCCGACAGGTCGAGATCACCCTTGTAGCCGAATTCTTCCGCGGTGAGGTTGTTCGTGATGAAGAGGCCCTTCACGTTGTTCTGATAAAGATTCACCGCAAGAATGCCCACAGGCTCGAAGTAGTAAGCGACGCGCCCGGCGAAGTTCTTCGATTTCTCGGGCTTGAGCGAAGGGTTGGGCGTGTTCACCAAGAGCGCTTCGTCGTTGATGTCCTCGACACCGGCGATGTCGCGGAACGTGGGGCGACGGATCGTCGAACTGAAGCCAAGTTGGGCGTCGAAATTGGGGCTGATCTTGTATTTGAGCGAGGCGCTGGGGAAAAGGTTGCTGTAGTTGCCCAGGCGGTGCGTGCGCGGCTTGGAGAAATACTGATATTTGAGGCCGTCGATCGTAGTGGCGCGGCCGTTGGTCTCGGCGAAACCGGCGGCGGCGAGTTCGGCGGGCGAGCGCGGGTTGAACTGCAACGCGTCACCGCTCGTTTCTTCGCGGCGGAGGCCGGCGCGAAGGTTGAAACGGCCGACGGTGGTGGTGGCCATGATGAAGGCGGCGTCGATCGTCTCCTCGTAGCGCCGCGTGTTCGCGACGAAGGCGTTGTAGAAATTCGCCGCGGTGAGGGAATTCGTGAAGCCGTTCGGATTATCGCGGTAAAGTCCGCCGAGGCGCACGAGGTCGGGAGTCCAGACCGTGCCGCCGCCGATGGAGCGGAGGCTGGCGTCGGTGTTGGTGGCGCCCATGTCGAAGTCGAAGGGCGAGTTGTAGGCGGCGTAGCCACCGAGCGCCGGGGCACCGTTAAGAGTGTAGCGGAGGGATTCGGTATCGACGAGGAAGTCGCGGGTTTCCGAACGGCGCTTCACCCCGGTTTTCCAAACGATGGGGAGAAACTTGTTCGTCTTGAGCGTGCCGATGATCTCGCCGCTATAAACATCGGTCAGCGCGTAACGGCCGTCGTCGATCTGGATCGTGGGGTTGGTAAAGTTGGCGCCGTTGGCCATGTCGGGACCGCCGGTTTGGACGATGTGCCAGTCCACGCTCTTCAATTCCGAACGCCGTGCGGTGTAGGTGAGGCCGGTGAGCGTGGGGCCGCCCGCATCCCGGATCGAGCCCTGACGGCCGCGCGGATCATACCAGCTGATCGAGTTGGAGCCGGCAAATTTACCCTCGATGAGGAGATCGCCCAGGCGGTATTCAAACTTCGGCACCACGGTCATGGTCTGGCCGAGTTTCACGATGGCCGCGGGATTCGAGACGACGCTGGCGGCGGCGTTATTGGTGGTGAAGCTCGTCAGCGGATTGGCCCCGACGACGGTCGCGCGGGCGCCGGTGTTGAACGTGAGCGAGCGCTGCGGGTTGTTCAGCGCGGCGTAATTGTAGAGCAGCGTGAGCGAAAGGACGAGGCGCTCCGTCGCCTTGAAATCGGAGGTGAAGTTGACCGTGGAGCGGCGGTTGGTGCGCGGCGCGTGGAGGAAGTTGATCGAGGTGGGCACAACCGGCCGCGGGTCGGCAACGGTGGACGCGTAATTGTAGGTGGTCGTCGTGCGGGCGTTCGCCGAGTAGGCCATCGACTCGCTGATGTTGAGATTGATGCCGAGGCGCTTGTTAAAAAACACGTCGGAATAGTCGAAAATGCCGCCGGGATGAATCTTCCGGGACTTGCGGTCGTCGGGGCCGTAGGACTCGTCCAGATTGAAGCGGGTGGAGAACGCCGTGAGATTGGCGGCCATCGACACGCGGCGGCCGGCGCGGTCGAAGGCGCGCTTGGTCTTGAGGTTGATGGTGCCGGCAGGAGCGTTGGCGTCGACGTCGGCGCTGATGGTTTTGGAAACCTCGATGGACTCCATGCTGGCGAGCGAAACCTGCTCGAAGGAGAACGCGCGGGCGTTGCCGGCCGCACCGGCGTTGGCGTCGGCGCTGCCGAGGGAAACGCCGTCGATCGTGACCTGCGTGTATTCGGAATCGAGGCCGCGGAGACGGATCGTGCGCACCTCGCCCTGCACCAGATCGAGTTCGACGCCGGGCATGTGCTTGAGGAATTCGCCGACGTTACCCTCGGCGACATCGCCGAACACATCGGACGCGACGCTGTTGGTGATGTTCATGGAATTGCGCTGTTCCATGATCGCTTTCGCGTTGCCCTCGCGCGCGCTGGAAACGGTAAACGCGGTGAGCTTGAGCGGAGCGCCCGCGGCATCCTTGGCCGCCGGACCTTGCAACGTGCTGAAGAGCTCAAAGTCCCGGGTGACGGTCGCGCCGGAGGCCACCTGCACGGTCGCCGTGACCGATTGGTAACCGGTGAAGCTGGCGATCAGCGTGACCGGGCCCGGTGCGACCCGCGACACGCGATAGTAGCCGCCGTCCTCGGAGGTGATGAGCTCGCCGGTAGACTCGATGCGGATCTGCGCGTTGCGGATATATTCGCCGCTCGCGGGATTGAAGATGCGGCCGGTGATCGCACCGGGAACGGGCGACTGCGCCATGCCGATGGGCGCAAGGAACAGGTGGAACGCGATAACCAGCAGGGCGGAGACGCGCACGCGGAGACGTGAGGATTGATCTGACTTCATGGGGTAGGCTGCAACGAGGTTTAGGAGAAAGCGGGCGACGACCCTGACTTCGTCCGCGCATGGCGGAGAAAGACCGGGCAACGAGGCGCGGAGATTGGGTGTCACGCGTCGCTGAAGACCGAGGTAAACGTCCGGCTCGTTGACGTTCACGCCCGTTCACATACCACTTTCGTGCGCAAGGTCGCCCCGCGCACGAAAGTGGCATCTCCCGGGACGTGCGTCCTCCGGCGCCCGACGTCAATTGTCGGCCCAACCCCATGAAACTGAAATCCACCCCACCCTCCGGATTGCGCCGGCTGTTGTTGGTCTGCGCCCTGACCCTCGGCAGCTGTTTCGCGCAGCCGTCGTCACCGGCGAACAGCGGCCCCAATGCGACCGACGACGGCTACCGCGGAATCTGGTTCACGCTCGGGCAGGTGCAGGAATTCGGCGACAAATACTCCGGCGGTCTCGGCACCTACACGGCCAACCACGTGCCGATCGCGATCTACGCGAAGGCCGTGAACAAAACCTTCTTCGTCTACGGCGGTTCAAAGGGCGGGAAACGCTATCTGCTCAACCTGATTTCCTACTATGACCACGCGCTCGGCACCGTGCCGCGGCCCGTGATCGTGCACGACAAGGGCGGCGTGGATGATCCGCACGACAACGCCAGCCTCAGCCTCGATCCCGAGGGCTATCTATGGGTGTTCATCAGCGGCCGCGCTCGTTCCCGGCCCGGCTTCATCTACCGTAGCGCGAAGCCTTACGACATCACGCGCTTCGACCTGGTCTCACAGCGTGAGATCACCTACCCGCAGCCACGCTGGATCGAGGGCGAGGGCTTTCTCCACCTGTTCACCAAATACACCGGCGTGCGCGAACTCTACTGGAGCACCAGCCCCGACGGGAAAACCTGGTCGCCCGACCAGAAAATGGCCGGCATCGGCGGCCATTACCAGACGAGCCACCAGCGCGGGAAGAAAGTCTTCACCGCGTTCAACCGTCATCCCGGCGGTAACGTCGACAAGCGCACCGATCTTTATTTTCTCCAGACCGACGACGCCGGCCGCACGTGGACCAACGTGCGCGGCGAAACCGTCACCGTGCCCGTCACGACCCCGCAAAACCCCGCGCTCGTGCACGACTACGCCGCCGCCAACCGCCTCGTTTACATCCACGATCTCGACCTCGACCGCGCGGGCCGGCCCGTGATTCTCTACACGACTGCGGCCAGCTTCAAACCGGGCCCGCCCGGCGATCCGCGCTGGCTGACGGTCGCACGCTGGACCGGGACAGAGTGGACGTTCACCGAAGTCACGCGCGCGAATCACAATTACAGCACCGGCTCACTCTACCTCGAAGGCGACCTCTGGCGCATCTTCGCGCCGACGGAGAAAGGCCCGCAGCCCCTCGGCGGTGGCGCCGAAATCGCGATCTGGACGAGCCGCGACGAAGGGAAAACCTGGAGCAAGCAGCGCGACGTGACTCAGGGCAGCCCGATGAACCACAACTACGTCCGCCGTTCGGTGGACGCGCATCCCGACTTCTATGCCTTCTGGGCCGACGGCGATCCGGACAAGCTTTCGCCCTCGCGGCTATTTTTCGCGAACCGCGCCGGGGACAAGGTGTGGCAATTGCCCTACGACATGAAGGATGCGACCGCGAAGCCGGTGTTGGTCGAGAAGTGAGACGGAAACTTGATCGAAACCTCTAGTCGGTCGTTCGCGCAAAGCCTGCCCACCCTCAGCCAAACAGCGCGGCGATGGGTTTGCCGCCGTCGGTGATCGGCACCGGGCGCGAGGCGTTGACGAGGTCCTTGGCGGGATTGATGCCCATCGCGGCGTGAACGGTCGCATGGAAATCGGGGACGGAAACCGGATGCTCCACGGGCTTGCTCGAAAGGTCGTCGCTCACGCCGTAAGCCCCGCGGTGACGCAGGCCGCCGCCCGCAAGCACGAGGCTGAAACTCGCCGACTGGTGCCCGCGCCCGCCGCCGCTGTCGAACTGGCCCGGGCGGCCGAACTCGGTGGCGACGACGATCAGCGTTTTGTCGAGAAGCCGTTTTTCCTGAAGATCCTCGATCAGCGCGGAGAGCGCGGTGTCGAGTTCCTTGATGAGGATGTGCTGGTTGAGCTGGCCGGCGTTGTGGGTGTCCCAGCCGGCGCCGTTGATGAAATTCAAGTTGTGCGAGACCTCGATGAAACGCACCCCGGACTGCACGAGCCGGCGAGCGAGGAGACAACGCTGGCCGAACTCGCCGCCATAGCGTTGGCGGACCGATCCCGGTTCTTCGGCGAGCTTGAAGTGTCGCATGAAACCGGGGCCGGCCAGACGGAGGGCCTCGCGCTGCACCTCGGCGTAATCGGTCAAAACAGCGTCATCCGCCGCCCGGGCCTGAAGCGGTGTGAGCAGATTTTGGCGGGCGGCGGCGCGCGCCGGGTCGATCCCCTCGGGCGGCGTGAAACCGGCGGGGCCCGACTCGGTATCGACGAGGTAAATGTAACCGTGCCGCGCACCGAGGAAGCCGGGGCCGCGGCTGACGCTCGGGTAGCCGATGAGCAGGTAGGCGGGCACCTCACTGCTGACCGCGCCCCGCTCGTGGGCGACGATGGAGCCGATCGACGGATAGATCGTGCTGCCGCTCACGGGGCGGCCGGTGTGAACGTAATTCGTGGCGAGCGCGTGCTCGATGCCGAGACGATGGTTGACGGTGCGCACGGCGGTCACGTGTTCGGCGAGGCGCGCGGTCTGCGCGAGGTGCTCGGTGTAGCGCACCCCAGGCACGGCGGTATCGATGATGTCATAGTCGGAACCGGGCAGCGACGGGTTCGTTTTGGAGTTACCGCGTTTCTTTGGGTCAAAGGTGTCGATCTGCGACATGCCACCGCCGAGCCAGATGAAGATGCAATGTTCGGCCTTGCCGCGCGGTGCAGAGATGGCGGCGGGCGCGGAGCTCGACGCGCCGAACGCGTGGGGGAACGTGGAAGCAGCCGCAAGGGCGGCGGCGCGGTTAAGGAACGTGCGGCGATTCATAGGCGTGGGGATTTGAAAGTAGGGCAGAGTCTCTGACCCGCCCTTTGAGGTGATGGAGAAAAAAGATTTTTCGTAGAGCGGGTCGTAAACCCTCGCCGTGGTTTAAAGAATGTAGGTCCACTCGGGCCCATTGAGCAAAGCCCACGTGGCGTCTTCGAACCGGCGGCGCCAGTCGGCATCGAGGCGGGTCGTCGCGGGATCGCCGCGGCGGGCGGCGGCTTCTTCTTCGAGACGCCAGGTGTTGGCTTCGCTCTTCATGTGGTTGGACCACGCAACGTAGTTCGGACGCGCGCGGGCGACGGCGGGCGACGGCGTCGGGATGGCGTTGGGCAAAGTGATGCGTGAGGTGTAACCGGGTCGAAGCAGATCGGTATAGTTTTTCCGCTCCACCGGCGTCGGCGGACGCGTGAACATCCGGAGGAAGAGACGATCTACGAGCGCGTCGAGCGGCTGGTCTTCGAGCACGAGGCGGGTGAGGCCATGGTCGTCGCTGAGCCGCGTGAGCCACGTCATCATCGTGCCGTTGGAAAGCAGCGCGGGCTGGAGCACGTTGGCGGAGACCTCGCGGATGCCGCTGCCGGCGTCCGGGCGCGCACCGCGCCAGCCAAAGACCTCCATGACCTCTGCGACCGCCTGGATGCGGGGCAGCATGAGACTCGGGCGGTCGCGTTCGTTGGACGTGGAAGCGAGCATCCACGCGCGGCGTGCGCGACCGAGATCGAGGGCGTTATCGGTAGTGCGGACGCTGTCGATGTCGAGGTTGATGGGTTCGACGATGAAGGGCTTGCCGGTCGCGGCGAAGAGCGAGTCCACGAGTTGCTCGGCGGCGATGCGGCGCGGCGCGGGCGCGGTGAAGAGCGGGCTGGTCTCGGCGAGCGCGCGATCGGCGGCGCGCTGGTAAGCGTGGGAATTGAGGATGATCCGGGCGAGGGCCTTGGCGTCGTAGCCGGAGCGCACGAGTTCGCGGCCAAGCCAGCGGAGTAACTCCGGATGCGAGGGCGGGCTTTTTTCCCAGTCGCCGATGGTCTCGACCAGACCGCGGCCCATCAAACGCTGCCAGATGCGGTTGGCCATGACTTGGGCGAATCGTTCGTTCTGCGGCGCGGTGATGAGGGCGGCGAGGCGGTCGCGCGAATCGTCGGGTTGCTCGGCGATCGAGGCGATCGTCCCTTCGTCGCAGAACTGGGCAAACGACCACGCAGGCGCCACGGTCGAGCCCGGCTCGAGGGTGACCTCGATCAACGGCTCGCGGCCGCCGAGACGCAGGTGCTCCATCGCCACGCTGCTGGTTGCCGGCAGCGTGATCGGTTTCCCGCCCAGCATCGCCGCGAGCTGAAAAAGATCCTTCTGCTTCGAGGCGTGGGTGGGCGCGTCGTGGCAGCGCGCGCATTTCATCTCCACGCCGAGAAACGCGGAACCAATGATCACGCCCTTCGCCGCCATCGGCACATCGTTTTGGGAAGCGACGGAGAAACCGGCGGGACCGCCGAAGCGCTCGCTGCCCTCCTGGCGGATCAACTCGGTGACGAAAAGATCGAGCGGTTTATTATCGAGCAGCGCCTCGTAAATCCACCAGCGGAACGGGCCGGTATTGTTGAGTGTCGGGTTGATGAGGTTCGGATTCTCCGCGAGCACATCGAGCCAGTAGCCCATACCATGGTCGGCCCAACGCGGATCGGCGAGCAGCCGGTCGACGGTCTGCGTCCGCCGCGACGCAGCCGGCAGCGCCCGAAACGCCGCCACGTCGGCCTCGCTCGGGACCACGCCGACGGTGTCGAGCGTGACGCGGCGGAGAAACGTCAGATCGTCGGCGAGCGGCGTGAGCTCGAAGCTCGCGACCTGAACCGCCGGCCACGCGGCTCCTTCCCTGATCCATGTCTTGATGGTCTCGATGTCTTTGGGCGCGAGCGGATCGCCTTTGGCCGGCATGATCTCTTCGGAATCGGTGCTCGTGATGCGTTGGACGATCGGGCTGTCCTCAGGATGCCCGGCGACGAACGCGGGGCCGTCGGCTTTGCCGCCCTCGAGCGCGGCGGCGAGCGTGTCGAGCCGCAAGCCGCCTTTTACCTTCGCGCCTTGGTGGCAGCTATAGCAGTGCGTCTCGAGGATCGGTTTCACGTCGCGGAAAAAATCGACGCCGCCTTTTTTCAATGGCGCGTATTCGGCGGAGACCTTGGCGATACGGTCGGCGATGAAATGGTCGACGGCGTTGGTCGCTGGAAACCCGGCGGGCAACACCGGCACGGCGACCTCCGGCGTGGCAGCGAGCCACGCGTCGGCCGCGGCGCGGCGCTTGGTCCAGTAGGCGGCGTTCTCAGCCCGCCGCGCGGCCCGGGCGCGGGCGTTGACCGCGTCGAAATGAACCCTCCGTTCGGCCTCGTAGGCGGCCCAACCGGCGTCGGTGTAAGGCACCGTGTGCGCGCCGGGAGAAAGCAACCACCACGCCGTGCTACCGGCGGGGGAAAACGCGACGACCGTCTCGCCGAGCTCGGGGCGAAAGGGCTTTTTGCTCTTCGGCTCTATCCCGCCCACGACGGTTTCGAGCACCACCGTGACCGCCGCGCCGGTGAATTCGAATTCACCCCATTCCTCGCGGTTGCCCGGCGTGGCGAAACGGAAATCAGGACCGAGATTCAGGTAGGTCTGCTGCGGCTCAACCGGGAGTTCGCCGGCATTGCCCACGGCGAAAGCGGCGGGTTGGGCGAAAGGTGTTTCGAGGATCATTTTGCCGTCCACGAACAACCGCGCGGTGCCGCGCGAGCGCAGGAGCAACCGATGTTTGCCGGCGGGCAGGCGGACCTCCGCGGTAGCGCGAAACACGGTGGGAAATGCCCGATCGGCGCGCACCCCCGTAGTGACGTATTTCTGCTGCAGCTCGAAAAATCCGAAGACCTCTTCGCCATAAGTCTCGGTGACGGTCGTGTGAGCGGGCCAAACAGCTTTTGGATCCAGCGGGCCGGTCGCCTCCGCCAATTCGACCCGGACCTGCCCCGTGGGGGAGGCTGCGCCAAACGCAGCCAACGGAACGCAGAGGAACTGCGTAGCGAAGCCCACGAAGGCGAAAATGAATCGGAGCAACATAGGATTCTCTTATACTCCCTGTCCAAAATCTCCGGAAACGCACGCCTCGGTGTATCCCACTTTCGTGCAGATCGCCCAAAAGTGACGCCGCCCAAGCCTCGCCCATCGGCACCGTTTCGACTCAGCGCCGCGGGTTGGGCCTCGCCCGCGCAACCGCCCGAACGCGTCTTGGGGTTGGCCGGCGACTTGACCGGCCGACCCGTTCACCTATGCCTCTCCCCATGAAATCGGCCTACACGATCAAAGAGGCGCAGAAAAATCTGTCGGCCGTCGTGCGCCACGCCGAACGGGGCAGCCTCGCCACCATCACCCGGCGCAAGAAACCGGTGGCCCACATCATCAGCGCCGAACGTCTCTCGGCCATCGCCGAGACGATGGAAATCCTCGCCGATCCTGCCGCGATGAAGGCGATCCGCGACGCAGAGAGCGGAAACGCCAAGACCTATCCCGCCTCGGTGCTGCTCGATTGAGTTACACGGTTCAAATCAAGGAATAGGTGCGCGCGTTTCAAGCGACGCTTGGTCTGCAATCTCGACGTGAAATCAAACGCGCCATCCTCCGATTGAGCCACGAGGCCGGCAACATCAAGGCGCTGAACGACAATCTGGCGGGCTACTATCGGCTCAAGGTCGGTAGATATCGGGTAATCTTCCGATACCTACCCGGCCAAGTCGTCGATTGCGTCTACCTCAACGAACGCTCCCTCGTCTACGAACTCTTCGAGGCCGAAATGGCGCGCATCGTCGGCCGGGACTGATCGCGCCTCACGGCCGCAGGTGCCGGTCCGCGAAGTCCAGATACTGTGCCCAATCGTAGGCGATGATGTCGTGTTTCCCGGTCCGGATGTGGTAGCGGAGCGTCCCGCCCACCGGGGCGTCCAACACCGGCATCGCCGTCACTCCCAACCCCGTCTTTCCGTGCAAAGCGTAGACGGGCTCCGCGCCCAGCGCGGACAAAAATTCCCCACGCGGATCCGCCCACTGGTCGCCAGCCGCACTCGCCACGTAGAGCGGCCGCGGCGCGATCAACGCCAGCAACTGGTGCTGGTCCACGGGCAGCGCCGTTTCGTTGTCGTCGTAACGGCGGAAGTTTTTTGCAAACCAGTGCGGAAATTTCTGATTTATAATGCCCACCGTCTCGCCGTAGACGCGCTTGCTCAACGCCGCCCCGCCGCAGCCGCTCTCGTTGGAAATCACGAACGCGAACCGCTCGTCCTGCGCCCCGGCCCAAAGCGCCGCTTTGCCCAGCCGCGAATGTCCGTGCAGCGCGACCCGCCGCGCGTCCACCGCGGCGTCCGTCTCCAGATAATCGAGCGCGCGACTCAGTCCCCAAGCCCACACGCCGACCGCGCCCCACGCATCGCCCGCCCGGTCCTCGGCGCCGCCGGTTCCAAAAAGAGCCGGCACGCCCTCCGTCAACCCGCCAACCCGATCCGGCGCGAGGTCGTTGCACCAAGCCGAGGCCACGGCATAACCGCGCGCGATCACGGCCTCGACCTGCCAGCGTTCGGCATGAGCTCCGCGTTGCTCCGGCTTCTTTTCCGGCTGCGGATCAACCGGCCGGTAACGTTGCGTGTCGTAGATCGTGTGCGGCTGCGCCAGCGCGATGCCGGGGTCGGCGTGCACCGTGTGATTACCAAAAAAATTGAGCCCGAGAAACACCGGCGGCGGACTCGCCACGTGGTTGGGCACGTAGAGCAGAAGATTCATCCGGCGTCCATCGGTTTTGCCGGTG
>NEVA01000037.1 GCA_002304445.1 Opitutia bacterium Tous-C4FEB
AAGGCTAATCCTATTTTGCTTGAACCCATTATGGGTGTCGAGGTCACCACTCCGGAGGAGTACCAGGGAGACCTCATGGGTGATATTAATCGTCGCCGCGGGCAGATTCAAGGGATGGAAAACAAAGCAGGAGCTTGCATCATCGCCGCCCACGTGCCCTTAGAGTTACTCTTCGGCTACGTGACCGACATCCGCTCGCTATCGAAGGGTCGCGCGAGCGCAGGCATCACTCCATCCCATTTCGAACAGGTCCCCAATTCACTGCTCGCCAAAATTGTCGAAACCAACGCTAAGGGCCCGGCCCGCAGCTAAACTCCAGTTATCTTTACGCCATGAAAGGCCAACGAATTCGCATCAAATTACAGGGTTTCGACTATCGAGTGATCGATCAGTCGGCGCAGGACATCGTTGAGACGGCCAAGCGGTCCGGGGCTCGCGTCTCAGGCCCGATACCTTTGCCCACCCGCATCGAAAAGCTATCGGTCAATCGCTCGCCCCACGTCGATAAGAAGTCGATGGAGCAATTTGAGACCCGTACCCACAAACGTCTGATTGATATCATCGAACCCACCGCTCAAACGGTCGATGAACTCAAAAAGCTCAATCTTCCTTCTGGCGTCGATATCACCATCAACGTTTAAGACCCAGCCAACTAACTCTACAGTCAGCAGCTGCCTATGTGCCCTATTCGGCACCGCTAGGTTTCTCGCTTAAGTAGGCCGTTAAAACGGAATTATTCCACCTACCGCTTAGCACATGATCTCATCGCTCCTCGGCAAAAAATTAGGCATGACCCAAGTCTACGACGCTCAAAACGTCCTAGTTCCGGTCACTGTCGTAGAGGCAGGACCCTGCCCAGTTGTTCAAGTAAAGACGGTCGAAAAAGATGGCTATAATGCCGTCCAGATCGGCTTCTCCAGCAAAAAGCCCAAGAATACCTCGGCGGGCGAAATGGGGCATGCGAAAGCATCCGGCCTCGAGATCGCACCTCGTCTCCTGAGTGAAATTCGCTCAGTATCCGCGCCGACCCTTAAGGTTGGAGATATGATCACCGTCGCCGCGTTTGCGGAAGGTCAGTTCGTCGACGTAAGCGGTGTCACCAAGGGCAAGGGCTTTCAAGGTGTCGTGAAGCGTTTCCGTGTAGCCGGCGGTCCAGCTTCTCATGGATCCATGTTCCATCGGCGGATCGGATCTGTCGGTATGCGTCAGACGCCGGGACGGGTCTGGAAAAATCAGGCAATGCCTGGTCACATGGGCAGCGACGCCCGCACGGTTCAAAATCTCCGGGTTGTTCGGATCATTGCTGAACAAAACCTCATCCTTGTTAAGGGTGCCATCCCCGGCGCCAACGGCGACGACGTCATTGTTCGTTCGGCCATCAAGGGACAACCGAAAGCAGCCAAATAATCTGGAGCCTCCGTTATGAAACTCACCGTTTTCAATTCAGATGGCACCACTAGCCGCGAGCAAGACTTCGCCGGAATTCCTAGCTTTGAAGGGGATAAGGGCACCCAAGCGTTAAAAGAGGTCATTGTGGCCATTAATGCCAATAACCGCCAAGGAACTCATTCGACGAAGACGCGGGGAGAAGTTCGTGGTGGTGGTAAAAAACCATGGCGCCAAAAGGGTACCGGCCGTGCGCGAGCCGGTTCGATCCGCTCTCCTTTGTGGGTGGGTGGAGGTGTGGTATTCGGTCCAAAACCACGCGATTACTCAAAGAAGATTAACGCGAAAGTTAAGTCTCTCGCCTTCAGTCGCGCGCTCTTCGACCGCGCTTCTGCCGGAGAGATCGCGGTGATTGAGAATTTCGTCGCCGATGCGAAGAAGACCAAGGTTGTGAACACGATTTTGGGTCGAATCGCTCCGGCTGGAAAGGTTCTGCTGGTGGATGCACCCTTCTCCAAAGGGACCGCTCAAGCTGCCCGCAACATCGAGCGTGTCTATCTGCAAGAAGCAGCCAAATTGAACCCGGTGGACCTTGCGAAATATAAGAAGATTATTGTGAGCACCAAAGCACTCGAAACCATCATTGCCCGAATCAACGGAGGTAAAAACTGATGAACGCCCACAACGTCTTAAAGACAGTCCTTCTTACTGAAAAGGCCAACAAGCTATCTGCTCAACTCGGGCAATATACTTTTGAAGTCTTCCCGGATGCCAACAAGCACGCGATCGCTCTCGCGGTAGAACAAACCTTCAAGGTCACGGTTCGCCGGGTTAACGTTCAAAACTACCGCGGTAAAAACAAGAAGAGTCGCCAAGGACAACCGAGTATCACGTCCGACTTCAAAAAGGCGATCGTTACGCTAAAGACCGGTGACAAGATCGAACTCGTCTAGTCCCAGTAGCACCTAACCGAAACCATCACCATGGCTATTCACTCTTTCCGTCCCCTCACGCCGTCAGGCAGATTCACTTCGCTTAACAAACGAGAGGGTCTTTCCAAAGAGCGCCCGCTGCGCAGCCTCACCGAACCTCTAAATAAGACCGGTGGGCGAAATGTTTACGGTCGGGTCACATCGCGTCATCGCGGCGGTGGCCACAAGCAGCTCTACCGTATCATCGACTTCAAGCGTGATATCTTGGACATGCCGGCTAAAGTTCAGGCTCTGGAGTATGATCCCAACCGGACCTCTAATATTGCATTGGTGGCGTATACCAACGGCGAAAAACGTTACATTTTGGCTCCTAATGGACTTAAAGTGGGTGACACTATTTTCGCTTCAAATAAGGCTACGACCAACGATTTCAATGTTGGCAATAATTTCCCTCTTTCGTTAATTCCTCCATCAACGCGGCTGCACTGCGTTGAACTGGTTCCAAACCGCGGGGCCAAGATCGCTCGGTCTGCAGGGACAGCCTTGGAGCTGGTTGCGGTTGAAGATGGAGTTGCTCAGCTGAAAATGCCTTCTGGAGAGTTGCGCGTAGTCAATGCCAAGTGCCGAGCCACCATCGGTGAGGTTGGCAACGGTGACCACAATAAACAATCTCTAGGTAAAGCCGGCCGTAGTCGTTGGTTAGGTCGGCGTCCCCATGTCCGCGGTATGGCGATGAATCCCGTCGATCATCCGAACGGCGGCGGCCAAGGTAAGTCGAAGGGCGGCGGTGGTCGTCAGCAACTCGTTTCTCCTTGGGGACAACTCGCCAAAGGGTTCCCGACCCGCCGGCGTTCAAAGCAATCGAACAGTATGATTATTGTCCACCACAATGGCCGTAAGCCGCGTGGTCGAAAGTAAGTAACCCTTTAATTATCGCATCATGGCCCGCTCCATCAAAAAAGGATTCTTTGTAGACTACCATCTTCTCGAGAAAATCGAGAAGGCGGTAAAGACTGCGGCTAAGAAACCAATTCAAACCTGGTCTCGCCGTTCAACGATTACACCCGACTTCATTGGCCATACCTTTAGTGTTCACAACGGTAAGGTATTCACTGCGGTTTATGTCACCGAGAACATGGTGGGTCACAAACTAGGGGAGTTCGCTCCCACACGTATTTTCAAGGGGCATGGCGGCATGACTCGCAAGGAGATCTAAGGGTAACTGGTATGCGAATTCTCCTCCAATTCTCCTTCGTATTGTTCATGGCTTCGCTCATTTCGGGCGTAGCTGCGGCCAGTATGACGGCGACGGTGGTGAAGGCCCACGCTTCTTCGTCGGCAGATTTAATTGAAATTGATGCTGGTAGCGAGGCTGGTCTGCGATTGGGGATGCGAGCTAACGTTGTCCGTGAAAACGCCTTTATCGCGACATTGGTTGTCGTCGAATTACGTTCTTCGGCTTCGGTCGCACTGATCGAGGTTTTGTCTCAGGGCGAGCATTTTCGCGCCGGTGATCAGGTTCATATAAATTCATCAACATTTTTGTCCAAATAACATAAAAAGGATAGGTTGGAATATTTCAATACTGTCGCCGATCTATCGATCGGAATAATAAACAATACCATGGAAGTCCAAGCACTCACACGTTATGCTCGCATGTCACCGAAAAAGGTGCGCGAGGTGGCGCGCACCATCCAAGGGCGCAAGGCGAATGAAGCGGTCCAATACTTGACCCTCATTCCGCGTAAATCCGCAGCATTGATCGTGAAGACTTTGAAGAGCGCGATTGCCAACGCAGAGAACAACAACAATCTTTCTTCTGACTCTCTCACCGTAAAGAGCGCTATCATCGAAAACGGACCGGTATTGAAACGTTTCAAAGCCGGGGCGCGTGGAACCGCGATGCCGCGCCGGAAGAAAATGGCGCATATTCGCATTGTTCTGTCCGACGGTAACTCAAACTAAATAATTCCATGGGCCAAAAGACTAATCCTATCGGTTTCCGTCTCGCGATACGCCGTAACTGGCAATCCCGTTGGTTCGCAACGAAGAAAGATTTCCCAAAACTTCTCCTCGAGGACCAACTGATCCGGGACTCGTTAATGGCGAAGTTGAAGCAAGCTTCAGTTCCTCGGATTTTTATCGAGCGAGCATCAAACCGAGTAAGAGTGAAGATCTACACCGCCCGACCTGGCATCGTGATCGGTCGCAAGGGTGCGGAGGTAGAGAATATCAAAGCTGATCTCGCGAAATTAACCGGCAAGGAGATCCTCCTCGATATTCAAGAGGTGAAGAAGCCCGAGATCGAAGCCCAACTTGTCGCTGAGAACGTAGCGCTACAACTTGAGCGTCGAATCGCGTTCCGCCGAGCGATGAAGAAGGCGGTTGAAATGGCGATGGCCCTCGGCGCTGAAGGTATCCGAATTCAATGCTCTGGTCGTCTTGGTGGGACTGATATCGCACGCCGCGAATGGCAACGTAAGGGCCGCGTTCCTTTGCACACTTTGCGCGAGAATATTGATTACGGGTTCTCAGAGGCCCTTACCCTATACGGTAAGATCGGCGTCAAATGCTGGATATGTAAGAAAGAGGAGCAGGCAACATAATCTCGTTTCTCAGCAGCAACATCCAAAAGTAGGAAAAATTTATGGCTTTAGCACCGGCACGAACAAAGTATCGCAAGGTAATGAAGGGGTCCCGCGCGGGTAACGCCAAACGTGGCAATACGCTCGCTTTCGGAGAATTCGGCCTTCAATCGCTCACCCGCGGCCCAATGACTGGGCAGCAGATCGAGGCGGCGCGGGTAACGATTTCACGTCACCTTAAACGAAAAGGAAAGCTTTGGATTCGCGTCTTCCCGCATAAGCCGGTGACAAAGAAGCCGCAGGAGGTTCGCATGGGCCAAGGTAAAGGTCCGGTTGAATTCTATGTGGCCGTCATCAAGCCAGGCGCTGTGCTTTTTGAACTTGCGGGCGTTTCTGTAACCGTTGCGAAAGAGGCTTTTCGTTTGGCCGATGCCAAGCTTCCATTCCATTGTCGATTTATTGCGCGGGATGGCGCCTCTGCTTAAAAGCCCGAATCTCAATTATATACCATGACCGCCAAAGAAATTCGTGAGCTCTCCGTTTCGGAGATATCTACCAAACTTCGCGAGACTCGTGAACTTCTGCTCCAGCTCCGTCTTCGGAAACAAACGGGGCAAGTTGAGAAGCCACATCTCCTTCGAACTTACCGAAAAGACATCGCAAGGCTAGAGACCGTTCTGACCATGAAGAAGAAGCTATCTGTTTCTGCCGCATAATCTCAGCCGACAAATTTGACCTAATTGCCATGTCTACTGCCCATTCAGGAATCCGCAACACTCGAAAGACCCTCATTGGCTTTGTCACCAGCCGATCAGGCGACAAATCGATCAAAGTGACCATTCCCTACAAGACGCCTCATTCGCTCTACCACAAGGTCATTAATCGCAAGACCGTGGTTCACGTTCACGACGAGGCCAACGACGCAAAAGTGGGAGACAAAGTTGAAATCATGGAGTCCAGACCCCTCAGTCGTCTCAAACGCTGGCGCGTGATCAACATCATTGAGCGTGCGGTTACTTCTGAAGCGGTCGCAATAAGCGAGAATGACGTCGCTGCTTTGGTTCCTACCAAGAACACCGCGGCCAAAAGCCCTGTGGTCTAATCAAAAAAACTGACAAAGGATTCCAATGATTCAATTACGTTCCATTCTAGAAGTTGCGGATAACACCGGAGCTAAGCGAGCTGCGATGATTAGCAAGAAAGGCCAGATCACCACTACGGCCGGTGTTGGCGATATCATCACTGTCCACATCAAGTCCAGTGCGACGGAGGCCACCGTTAAAAAAGGTGAGGTCGTAAAGGCCGTTGTAGTGAGGACGCGCGCGCCGGTTCGACGGACCGACGGCAGCTACCTTCGCTTCGACAGCAACGCGATTGTGATTATTGACGCCACGAACAATCCAAAGGGCACCCGTATCTTCGGCCCCGTCGCACGTGAACTCCGTGCGAAGAACTTCATGAAGATTATCTCTCTGGCGCCAGAAGTATTATAAATTATGGCTTCGAAATTTCACATTAAACGCAACGACCAAGTTGTTGTAATCGCAGGCTCCCACCAGGGCAAGCAAGGCAAGGTGATGGAAGTCGTTGCGAGCAGCTCTCGTGCCCGCGTTGAAGGTGTCGCGATGATGAAGCGACACATGAAGAAATCAACCGAGCATCCGCAGGGGGCTATCGTCGAGCGCGAGGGCACAGTCCACGTATCCAACCTGATGCTAAAGTCAGTTTTCGATGCGAGTAAGCGCAAGAAAGCCGTTGTTGCGACGGAGTGATTGGTTCTCCGATTACCCACAGCTACTCTTGTTAAACATTATTCTAGATTTGCCCACCACTAAGCCGACAGACAAAGTCTGGCGATACCTATCATGAGCCACGTTCCTGCCCTAAAAAGAATCTACACCGAGCATGTTTTTCCCGAGCTCATGAAGAGCCGAGGCTATAAAAATAAGCATCAAGTCCCGAAGATTACAAAGATCAGCCTGAATACCGGGATCGATGCTGAAGCCGACAAGAATCAAATCGTAGATATCCAGCGGGACCTCGCCTCTATCGCCGGTCAGAAGCCGGTCCTGACGAAGTCACGTAAGGCGATTTCGAACTTTAAACTTCGGGAAAACCAGGTGGTGGGTTGCCGCGTCACGCTGAGAGGTAACGCGATGTGGGATTTTCTGTACCGTTTGATCGCGGTGTCCCTACCAACGATCCGCGACTTTCGTGGAGTCCCGCCCAAACTCGATGGCCAAGGAAATTATAATCTCGGTGTTTCCGATTTTACTATCTTCCCGGAGATTACAGTCGAGAACGTTAAGAAGGCCATGGGCCTTGATATTACGATTGTTACCACCGCATCAACTGATGAAGAAGGCCGGGAGCTGTTGAAGCTTTTGGGTATGCCGTTTCGTCGGGTTGAAGCCAAATCCGTCACTACATAATTCCCACTCGCCATGCCGAAGACATCTGCAATCGAACGCAATAAAAAGCGCATTTTACTTGTTGCCAAACACGCCGCGAAGCGTGCTGAAATCAAGGCCGCTTTGGTCAACCCTGCCACGACCGATGACGAGTTCTTTGCGCTTTCGAAGAAGCTGCAGAAGATGCCACGGAATTCGTCCGCAGTTCGCGTCAAGAACCGTTGTTCAATGAGCGGGCGCCCTCGCGCGTTTATCCGCAAGTTTGGCGTCTCACGTATCCAATTCCGTGAATTGGCTTTGGCGGGTAAAATTCCCGGTGTGACAAAGTCGTCTTGGTAACCTAATTTTTCGTCGAGAGTTCGCTTGCAGTTGCAGGCAGGATATGACTCGGCGATCTTCAAAAACATCCAGTTATGACCGATCCAATCAGCGATTTTACTACTCGCCTACGTAACGCCAGCCAAGCGCGTTTGGCGGAGTGCGTTTCGCCGCACTCGAAACTTAAGGAGAGCATCGCTGCGATCCTCAAAGCCGAAGGTTATGTTGCCGACTTTACCAGCGGGAATGACAGTGCTGGACACAAGACCCTCGTGGTTAAGATGAAATACGTTAACGGGGCCCCTGCGATCACAGCGATCAATCGGACGTCTACCCCCGGCCGCCGCATCTACTCAGCCTACACTGAGATTCCCCGGGTTCTCAATGGGCTGGGAATCGCGATTGTTTCTACTTCCAAGGGTCTTATGAAAGACGCCGATTGCCGCCGCAATAAAGCGGGCGGTGAACTGATTTGTAACGTTTGGTAATCCTCCACTAACATGAGTCGCATTGGAAAACAGCCAGTTTCTATTCCTGATAAAGTAAAGGTGGGGGTCGTTAATTCGACAGTCTCGATTGAGGGACCGAAGGGCAAAGTATCGAAGATCTTCGCTCCCGTGGTGAAGATCACTGTCGCCGATAAAAAAGTTACTTTTGCCCCGACTGAAGACTCCCGTTTCTCGAGGGCGATGTACGGCACCGTCCGCTCGATCGTGGCTGGCATGGTCAAAGGGGTAACCGATGGCTACAGCAAAGATCTTGAAATCCAAGGTGTTGGTTTCAAAGCTAATTTGAAAGGGAAGCAGCTCGATTTGGCTTTAGGCTACTCCCATCCGATCATCATGGATATCCCTGAGGGAATCAAAATCACGGTCGTTGAAGGCACCAAAGTTAAGGTAGAGGGTTGCGACAAGCAACTGGTGGGTGCTGTTACAGCTGAAATTCGCAGCTACTATCCTCCAGAGCCTTATAAGGGTAAGGGTGTCCGAATTGTCGGCGAGCGTGTTCGTCGCAAGGAAGGCAAGACGGTCGCGTAACGAATACTACTTAATTCTGATTCTTCATGAACACAATTTATAAAGCTGAACTGCTACAAAAACGCCGCTGGCGGATACGCAAGAAGGTGGTCGGAACAGCACTCCGTCCGAGACTCAGTGTGCGCTTCACCGGACAAAACATTTACGCCCAAGCGATCAATGATGAATTGGGGGTGACATTGGTTTTCATCGGTACACTTGATCCTGAGTTACGTAAGATCAAGGCGGGGGCTAACATTGCCGGAGCGAAAGCTCTTGCTGCGGCCTTCGTCGCCCGAGCTAAAGCGGCCGGAATCACAACAGTTGTATTTGATCGTAGCGGTGCGCGCTACCATGGAAAAGTAAAGGCATTTGCTGACACCGCTCGTGAGGGCGGACTCGTATTCTAATTCGCTATGAGCACTGATATTGTTCCCCCCGTCACCGTTCCGGATTCACCCGCTGTCGCACCTGCGCCTAATCGCGCCGGAGACCGCGGTCAACGTGGCCCTCGTCGCGACGGGAATGGTCCTCGCGGACCTCGCCGAGACGACCGCAATAAGCCGACCCTCTCCGCGGATGGGACCGCGATGATAGAGAAAGTTGTGTTCATCAATCGTTGCGCGAAGGTCGTAAAGGGCGGGCGTCGGTTTAGTTTTTCGGCGCTCGCCGTGGTGGGCGACGGAAAGGGCAAAATCGGAATTGGCTACGGGAAAGCCAACGAGGTGCCTGATGCGATCAAGAAGGGCACGGCTAACGCTCATAAACACATGGTCTCGGTGAAGCTGAAGGGCGATACCATTTCTCACGATGTATTCGGTCAATACGATGGCGGAAGGGTTTTGCTCAAGCCTGCTTCGCCCGGTACTGGGTTGATCGCGGGCGGCGGGGTCCGTGCGGTGCTTGAAGCTGCGGGGGTGAAGAATGTTCTCACTAAATCGATGGGTTCTAGCAACCATATTGCGGTGGTGAACGCCACTTTGGCAGCACTTCAGCAGCTGCGGTCCGGTGACGAAATCTCTGAATTGAGAACCTCTCGCTGAGGGTCAGATTTTATATCCGAGTCTTGATTTGGGAATACCAATCAGGGCGCTAAAAACAGGAAATCTATATGAAACTACATGAAATGAAGAATGTCGCCGGGGCCGTTCATCGCAAAAAGCGAGTGGGCTGCGGCGAAGGAAGTGGCCACGGCAAGACTTCAGGGCGCGGCGGTAAAGGTCAAAGTGCGCGCTCGGGAAGCAGTATCCGTCCTGGTTTTGAGGGCGGACAGATGCCTCTTTATCGAAAATTGCCCCATCGCGGCTTCAATCAAGCAGCCTTCCGGGTCGAGCCCCTGATTGTCAATGTGGGCGATTTCGCCCGTCTTGATCCTTCTGTTGTTGATATCACTGCTGAAGTGTTGGCCGTTGCGGGATTAATCCGTCACGACGGAAATTTTCTTAAGGTTCTAGGCGATGGTGAGGTCACGCGTGCCTTCAATGTAACGGCAGTGAAGTTCTCTGAGTCGGCGAAGGCCAAGATTGAGAAAGCGGGCGGCAAAGCAGTGATTGCCCAATAATTACCAGTCAACCCTTCTCCCCTGTGGATTTGGTCGCCCTGTGTTCCGGCTCTAATTACCCGAAATGTTTTCCGCTTTCACCAACTCTCTAAAAATTCCGGAGCTTCGTTCCAGAATCTTTTATACGCTCTCTCTTCTGTTTGTTGCTAGAGTTGGAGCTCACATTCCACTCCCTGGCATCGACCCGGAGCCCCTGCAAAAATTCTTTGCAGAACAGGCCGGCGGAACGGGCGGTGCGTTGGTGGGGCTATACAACATGTTCACTGGGGGGGCTCTCGTAAAGGGAGCAGTATTTGCCCTGGGTATCATGCCGTACATCAGCGCCTCCATTATTTTTCAGTTGATGACGGCAGTGGTTCCTGCGTTGAGCCGCCTTCAGCAGGAAGGTGATGTTGGACGTCAGAAGCTAACGCAATATATGCGCTATGCGACGGTGCTTATTTGTTTGGTGCAAGGGACTCTTTTGATTTGGGCGCTGGAACAGCCTGGGCGGCTCTTCCCGGGCTATGACGAAAACGTCTATGGTCCGATTGTTGTAGTCGGAAAACTCGGGTTCTTGATTACTTCGGTGATCTTTATGACCGCCGGGACCATGCTTTTGATGTGGCTCGGAGAGCAGATTACTCAGCGTGGAATCGGTAACGGAGTCTCTCTTTTGATTACCGTCGGAATCTTGGCCGACATCCCGAATGCGGCCGTGGCGACCTACAATCTGTTCTTCCGTCCAATCGGGACAGGTCAGAGTCTGGGTGTGTTGGAAGGCGTCGTGATGGGCTTGCTTTTTGTCGTGGTGACCATGGGTGTCATCATGGTGGTTCAGGGCCAACGCAAGATCCCGGTCCAATACGCCAAGAGGGTGGTTGGTAACAAAGTAATGGGGGGGCAGAGCTCGTTTTTGCCCCTGAAGGTCAATTATTCCGGAGTCATGCCGGTAATTTTTGCCAGTGCGATTCTGCTTTTTCCCCAACAAATTTTTTCTCAACTCGGTGCGGCTTTCAATATCAAGTTCTTGAGTGAGATCTCGCAGAATTTGCTACGAGGGCATTGGAGCTATTACCTGATTGATACCGTTTTGATCATGTTTTTCAGTTATTTTTGGGTCTCGGTGATGTTCAAACCAATTCAGATCGCCGACGATCTAAAGAAGTATGGTGGCTACATTCCCGGAGTTCGTCCAGGCGAACCGACTGCGCAGTTTTTGGATTTTATCATGACCCGATTGACCTTGGCCGGTTCGATCTTCTTGACTGTGATTGCGGTCATGCCTGATTTCCTTTTGTTCGAACTTAACGTTCCGCAGCGAATCGCCATATTCTTTGGCGGTACTGGTATGCTGATCACCGTAGGCGTGATTCTCGATACCATGCGACAGGTTGAAACATTTCTTTTGCAGCGTCATTACGACGGCTTTTTGAAGAAGGGTCGAATCCGGTCCCGGAGCGCAAATCCTCAGGGAATGACCGGTGATGCCCTGAGCTCCGACGCAATCATGAAGCTCGCGCTGCCGATGTTGGGTCTGTTGGTGTTGGGGGTTACCATTGCTCTTTACCGACATTTCTCAAAATAAGTTCTTTACTCGGGGTTCGATGATCCTCACATCTCAACCTCCCAAGTGTTGGAGCCTCACTCTGAGGCCCCTTAGTCTATTTCCTTTCAATCGTGCTTTGGTTGCAGCCAAGTGCACGGGAGAAGGTCGTTCTTTGCACATTGAGCACGTCTCTCCTTTCGGCAGTTCGCCGAAGGAGATTTCGCGAAACCTTATCACTGAGGTAATTAAGAACATTTCACTCGTTGATTCGAGCAGTGTTCCTTACGCGCACACCTGAAGCGGGTATTGTGTTGGATTCTAGCCCGGCTACGTTGCTCCAAGTATTGATCTTCGACGGATGTCCTTTGCCTATTCTTTATCACATTTGGGACGCATTGAATTGCGCGGTTCTCTTGGACACGTTGATTGTCATTACGCCTTTCGCGCGCGATTTGTTTCGGTTTTTAGGTTAGCCGCATGATACCCATCAAAAATAGAGAGGGTATCGCAAAAATGCGAGAAACCTGCGCGATAGCGGCAACTGTTCTACATAAGCTGAAGAAGCTGGTGTTGCCGGGAGTAACTACCCAAGATTTAGAGGAAGCTGGCAGGAAATACATCGCTGATCTAGGCGCGACCAGCGCCTGTTTCGGCTACCGCCACGGCTCGCGGCGCTACCCAGCGCATACCTGTATTTCTGTGAACGAGGAAGTCGTTCATGGCATTCCGTCGTTGCGGAAGGTCCTCCGGGAAGGGGACATTGTGTCTCTCGATATTGTCGTATTCTACAACGGTTATATCGGCGATAACGCCTACACCATGCCAGTAGGGTCGGTTGCTCCGGCCGTTGAAAAGTTACTTCGTGTATCTAAAGAGGCGCTTGACCTAGGGATCAAACAGGCGCGGGTAGGGAACCGAATTGGTGATATTTCGTATGCCATTCAAACGCACTGCGAAGCTAGCGGATTGAGCGTCGTGCGAGAGATGGTTGGTCACGGCGTCGGTGTGGCTATGCACGAGCCACCTGAAATCGCGAACTTCGGGCGTCGCGGGAGCGGCGAGAAGATCAAACCCGGGATGACGCTCGCAATCGAACCGATGGTCAACCTTGGTGGATTCAAGACCAAGACCCTAGCGGACGGTTGGACTCATGTGACCTCCGACGGACTCCCCTCCGCTCACTTCGAACACACTGTGCTCACGTCCGATACCGGGCCTGAGATCCTTACGATCCCAAGCCTCTAAGATTTTCAATTTTTCTTGTTAGTTTAATTTTAACCAACCCAACATATTATGCCACGTCTCCTCGGCGTCGAAATACCCGCGAAAAAGAAAATCGCGTTCTCTCTCCGTTACATCTACGGCATCGGGCCTCAGCGGGCCGATTTGATTGTTAAGGAGGTCGGGCTCGACCCCGATTCCCGCGCCCAAGATCTCACCGAAGAGCAACTCAATAAAATCTTGCATGTGATCACTGATCACAAGTGGGTGGTTGAGGGTGATTTGCGGCGTGACCACACCGCAAATTTGAAGCGTCTCCAAGCGATCAACTGCTACCGTGGTATCCGGCACCGCCGCAGTCTGCCGGTCCGCGGTCAGCGGACTAGCACGAATGCCCGGACCCGTAAGGGACCTCGAAAGACCGTTGGTGTCACCAAAGCTAAGGAAGTTTAACCTACCACTCACATGGCCGAAGAAAAGTCCGCACCCAAGAAAGAAAAGACCGCCAAGACCGCATCGGTCGCTGGCGAATCGAAGCCTGCAAAGGCGCCAAAAGCACCAAAAACGGCGCCTGCAGCAGACGGTTCGTCCCCGTCAGCTGTTGCTCCCGCCGCGCCTGCGGCGCCGATTGAAGCCAAACCCGTTGAGTTGATTGGCGGCGTTGCCCGCCAACCGACGGCAGAGGAACTGCTAAAAGAAGAGATCGGATCCATCAAGGTTCGTAAGGCCAAGGGATCAAAGAATGTCACCTCCGGCGTGGCCAATGTTCTGGCGTCCTTCAACAACACGATCGTTTCGATTACTGACCACAAGGGCGCGGTAATTGCCTGGTCTAGTGCAGGAAAGTGCAACTTTCGCGGGTCTCGTAAGTCCACGGCCTACGCTGCTCAGATCGTCGCTCAAGATGCGGCGCGCAACGCAATGTCGCACGGGCTGAAGGATGTCGTTATTCGTATTTCCGGACCGGGTCTCGGAAGAGACAGTGCGGTCCGTGCATTGCAGGCGATCGGCCTCGAGATCACTTCGATCGTCGATGTCACTCCTATTCCCCATAACGGATGCCGTCCTCGTAAACGTCGCCGCGTCTAAGTCTTCCTGATCCTCTCTTAATATTTAACTTTTATCTATCATGGCTCGTTATACAGGCCCAACCACCAGAATTAGCCGCCGTTTCGGCGTGCATTTGTTAGGATCCGCGAAGGCCCTTGAGCGTCGCAATTACCCACCGGGACAACATGGACCGAAATCTCGCCGTAAAGTCTCCGAGTATTCGGTCGGACTTGGTGAGAAACAGAAGCTCCGTTTCGTTTATGGATTACTTGAGCGCCAATTCCGCCGCACCTTTGAGATTGCGAAGCGTGAGCGTGGTGTAACCGGCGAGAGATTTCTTCAACTGCTTGAGACGCGTCTCGACAGTGTGGTGTATCTGCTTGGTTTGGCCAAGAGTCGCGCAGCGGCCCGGCAATTTGTGAATCACGGGCATATTCGCGTTAACGGCCGTAAGCTGGACATCGCGAGTTACAGTGTGAAGGCGGGCGACGAGATTGAAGTGAAGAACGCACCGGCTTCGCGTCAGTTCGCGACCCGCAATCTCGAAGAGAACCGTATTCGCAATGTTCCCGGATGGCTGGCGCTGAATGCGGAGCTGTTCAAGGCAAGTGTCACCCGGCTGCCGAAGCGCGATGAGATGGATCAGAACATCAACGAACAACTTATCGTTGAGTTTTATTCGCGCTTCTAATTTCACCTCAACTTCAGAATCATCCCATCCTTTAAGTAACAAACCGTCAGAGTTCATCACCATGCCCAAACGCCTCGGAAAGTTCGAACTCCCCAGCAAGCTCACAAAAATCGAGGAAGGCGCTACGCCAACCTACGCAAAATTCATCGCTGAGCCATTCGAGGCCGGCTATGGCCACACCGTCGGAAATTCACTCCGGCGCGTTCTACTCAGCTCCATTGAGGGGGCCGCTATTTCGTCGATCAGAATCGACGGCGTAAACCACGAATTTCAGTCGATCGACGGCGTCGTGGAGGATGTCACGGATATCGTCCTTAATCTAAAGAAGGTGCTCATCGTGTCCCACAAGCGGGATGTCATCAATCTGACGATCAAGGCCAACAAAGTGGGTCCCGTGACAGCGGCCGAGATTCAGGCGGATTCGAATATCACGATCGTAAATCCCGACCAAGTAATCTGCACGTTGGACACGAAACGTAATTTCGAGGCGGAGATTGAGATCAAGACCGGCCGGGGTTATTATCCCGGCGAGCAGAATAAGAAGGAAGAGCAGGCTATCGGTGTGATTCCGATTGATTCGCTCTTTTCCCCGGTTCGTCTCGTGAAGTATTCGGTCGAGGCAACCCGCGTCGGTCAGATCACCGATTATGATAAGCTCATTCTAGAGATTTGGACCGACGGCCGGATTACCCCCGATGATGCGCTCAAACAGTCCGCTTCCATTCTCAAACATCACCTCGATGTCTTTGATCGCGTCAGTGAAGAGACCTACGAGTTTGAGAACCAACAGTCCGAGGTGAGCGAAGAGCAGAACAAGCTCCGCAAGCTTCTCAACATGTCGGTCAACGAAATTGAACTTTCGGTGCGTGCGGCAAACTGTCTCAACAATGCCAATATCACCACGGTCGGCGAGCTGGCGATGAAGACCGAGCAGGAGATGCTCAAATACCGGAATTTCGGCAAGAAATCCCTGAACGAAATCAAAGACAAATTGGAGGCCTTGGGTCTCTCTTTGGGTATGAAGTTCGATGAGCGTCTCCTTGAGACGAAGAAGGAAGCTTAACCCATTTGACTCTCGCGCCGTCCAGTTCCGCGCCACGCTGCGGCTGGATTGCCGATCGGGAGTCGGTTTAGATATAAAATAATATGCGTCACAATAAACATCACGCCTCTCTCGGCGTCACTGCTCCGCACCGTAAATCGATGATGGCTAACATGGCTGCGTCGCTCATCACCCACGGTCGGATCAAAACTACGTTTGCGAAGGCGAAAGCTCTTCGCCCGTTCATTGAAAAAGTCATCACGAAAGCCAAGAAAGCGGCTCTCAAGACCGAAAAGAAGGACGCGATCCATCTTCGTCGTTTGGCCCTTGCCGACGTGCGTGACGAGACCGCAATCACGTTGCTGTTTAACGAAAAGGTAAAGGACTTCGCCAATCGTGTCGGGGGCTACACCCGCATCTACAAACTCGGGCCCCGTGCTCAAGGTGATGCAGCTGAAATGGCCTTGATCGAGTTTGTGAAAGCTGATGATCCTGGATATAAAGCGGCCAAGAAGCCGGCCAAGGTAAAGAAAGCACGGGTCGCCAAAGTGGCCGCTCCCGCCGCTGAAGCCCCAGCCGCCCCGGCGACTGAAGGCGAAGCAAAAGCTTAAGCTTCGTTCGGGTTATCGGCCGGCAATCCGCCGTCCGTATTTCAAAAGCGTCGACCTCCGGGTCGGCGCTTTTTTGCGTCAACATGGGCGGGAATCCGGTCGCGATAATCGTAAACGGCCGACCGGGTGCCCCCGGGTGAGGTCTTGATAATAACCAATAGGAGATCGCAATGGTAACCACTACGATGGTCGCAGTGGTTACCAATCAG
>NEVA01000038.1 GCA_002304445.1 Opitutia bacterium Tous-C4FEB
CATCGCGTTTCTCCAGCAAATCGGCTTCGGCGCAAAGCTCGCACAGGCGCTGCCGTTCGCCGCGCCGACTTCGCCCAACGCGATCCCGCTGGCCCATACCTTCACCGCGTTCTTCTTTGCGGTGGTGACCGGCGCGAGCCGCTTCGCCCACACCGATTGGTTGCGCGGCGACCGCGCCCTGCACGCGCTGCTGGGGATCGCACGTTTCCCTGGCGACGATACGGTGCGGGCGTTTTTCCGCCAGTTCACGCAAAGGCACATCGAGGCCTTTTGGCCGCCGCTCTGGCGGTGGTCGCTCGCCTTGGTGACTGCGCCGCCCGAGGGCTTTCACCTCGCAAGCGTCTAACTCTGGTGGCCTTAAGCCGCCGGGGTCAGAACCGTGGCCGGACGCCATTCATGGGTGGAAAACATTTTCGCGGTCCATCGGAACTCGAAGTCTGGAGCTCATCAGCGACGGGCTTATCGGGCAATTCAGGCCCGGATGGCCCAGCGGAGTTTGGCGGAGGAGCTGCGGGGGTTGGCGCGGCGTTCTTCGGGGCCGGCGCGGACAACCTCGTCATTGGTCGCGGCATAAACACTGTCTCGCACGCCGGCGCGGAAGGCCTGCTTCACGCGGCGGTCTTCGCCGGAGTGAAACGTGAGGATCGCCACGCGGCCGCCGGGTTTCAGGCAGGTGGGTAGCTGGCGCAAAAACAGATCGAGCACCCCGAATTCGTCGTTCACCGCGATGCGGACCGCCTGAAACACGCGGCGCACGCTGTCGTCGATGGTCTCCGGATCTTGGCGCGGCACGTGTTCGCGGAGGATCGCGCGAATCGCGTAGGCGAGTTGGAGCGTGCGCGTCAGCGGTGTCGAGGCCCGGCGAGCGGTCAGCTCGCGGGCGAGCAGTTCGGCGTGGGTCTCGTCGGAATTTTCGGTGAACGCAGTGGCCAAGTCAGCCGCGGAGACGCGCGCGAGCCATTCGGCGCCGGAGGGCGCGCGGGCGGGATTCAGGCGCAAATCAAGCGGGCTGTCGGTCTTGAACGTGAAGCCGCGGGCCGGATCGTCGAGTTGCATCGAGGAGACGCCGAGATCGGCGAGGACGGCGTCGACACCGGCGAGTCCGAGGCCTGCGAGCACCTTGGGCAAGCCGGCGAAATTGGAGCGGATGGCGGTGAAGACGTCTTCGCCCCAACCGGCGCCGCGGAGGCGCGCGGTGGTTTTGGGGTGTTCAACCGGATCGACGTCCAGCCCGATGAGCCGGCCGCCGGGGGTGAGGCGCGCGCACAATTCCCGGGCGTGCCCGCCGAAGCCGAGCGTGCAATCGACCGCGTGTTCACCGGGTCGGAGCGCGAGCACCGCGAGAATCTCGGCCACCATGATCGGGCGGTGACTGCCGGCGGGCGTTTTGCCGGCAGCGAGCACTTTGGCGACGTCGGCGGCGTAGCGCTCTGGGTTCAGTTCTTTGTATTTATCCGCAAACCGCCGGGGATTTTTGCCCGCATAGCGCGGACGGCGCCGGTGCGGAGCGGGCGGAATGGCGGAAGGATCAGGATCGGGGATTGAGGAGCTGATCGGGTCATGAAGCATGTTTTTGCCGGCAAAAGCTACAGGAGAAAATCAGACGCCTGCCGGGCGCATCGCGGGGCGGCGGCAGAGCGGTTGGGCTCGAACGGCCGCTCGTTTTTCCGAACACACCGAAACCGATCGGGCCGACTTCAACGAGGGATCACTTCGCCAAGAACAGCCCCGCGCCGGGTCCGACCGGCAACCCGAGTGCGATCCAGCCCGTCAGCATCAGCGTCCAAGCAAGGAGAAACGCCACCGAATAGGGCAGCATGATCGCGATCATCGTCCCGATGCCCGTTTTCGGCACGTAACGCACCGCGAAGCCCAAAATCAGCGGAAAATATTGGTTCAGCGGCGTAATGATGTTGGTGCAACTGTCGCCCACCCGATACGCGCCTTGCACCAACTCCGGCGTGTAGCCGAGCAACATGAACATCGGCACGAAGATCGGCGCCAACAGCGTCCACTTCGCCGACGCGCTGCCGATCACGAGATTCACCACCGCCGTGAAAAACACGAGCGCGACCATGAGCAGAATCGGGCTGTCCTGAAGATCGAGCTGCTTGATCACACCCGCCCCTTTCACCGCCATGACCGTGCCAAGATTCGTCCAGTTGAAATACGCGAGAAACTGCGCCGCGAAAAACGCCATCACGATGTAGGACCCCATCGTGGACAGCGAGGCATCCATGCCGCTGACGACATCCTGATCGTTGCGGATCGTGCGCGCCCCGATCCCGTAGGCGAGGCCGGCCACGAGCCCGTAAATGAAGATGAAAAAAATCAGCCCGCGGATAAAAATTGAACCGAGAAACGTAGGGTTCTTCGGGTCCAACAAAAAGCCACCGGTCGTCAGCGTGCCCAAAAACACGAGCGCCGTCACGGCGAGCACCGCGATCCCGGCGAAGCGCAGACCACGTTTCTCGTCGGCGCCGAGCGGTTTGATCTCCTCGCGCTTGGCGTCGCCCGCGTAGGGCCCGAGCCGGGGCTCGACGATTTTCTCCGTCACCCAAGCCCCGACCGCCGTGATCAACACCGATGAAACCGTGAGAAAATACCAGTTGGCCGCCGGGCTGACCACGATCCCGGGCTTAACCACCGCCGCCGCCGTCTGGGTGATGCCGGCGAGCAAGACATCGATCATCCCCAAAACAATGTTGGCGTTAAATCCTCCGGCCACGCCGGCAAACGCCGCCGCGAGCCCGGCCAACGGATGCCGCCCCACCGCATGGAAGATCGCCGCGCCGAGCGGCACATAAAGCACGTAACCCACGTCGGCTCCCGAGTGGGAAAGAATCCCGCCGAAAACCACGATCGCCGAGAGCCAGCGACGCGGCGCCGCCATCACGATCAGGCGCAAAACCGCGCCCACCAGCCCGGTGCGCTCCGCCACGGCGATACCCACGAGACAGGCCAGCACCGACCCAAGCGGAGGAAACCCGACGAAGTTGGGCACAAGATTCAGGATCATCCGCTGGAATCCTTCGACGCTGAGCAGATTGACGACCGGCACGCTCGCGCCCGTCGCGGGATGGATCACCGCCACGCCCATCCGGCTGAAAACCCAAGACAGGCCCACGACCAGCGCCGCGAGAATCGCGAACAACGTCGAAGGGTTTGGCAGCACATTGCCCACCCGTTCGATGAGATTTAGGAAGCGCTGAAACAGGGACGTGGGCGCGGCCGGGGCGGGAGCAGAAGGCATCACGCGAAGCAACCGAAGCCATATTCCACGTCAATTCCAACGACGGCCGCTCCGAAGGACGTAAGATAAGGTAGGGTCTCCGACCCGCCCTCGAACACTCCCGGCGTATCCCGGCGGTTCATAGAACCGCCCCACCCTATCTCCCGCGCAAATCGCGGGCGCTCACCGTTTAGAACGGTACTTCTTCGTCCGACGGATGAGTCGGTGCCACCGCCGCCAGCTCCGCCGCGGCAGCCGCGCTCACGCCGGCTGACGCCGGCTTCACGACATCGGCCTGTCCGAGGGTGCCTTTGTTTTGATGCCAAAGCGTGCGTGCTGCGTTGCGGAGGGTCGTCTCCTGCGGACGCGCGGGATACGGTTTGCCGCTGCTGTCGAGGCGCGGCGGTTGCTCCGTCGCATACCAAGAGAGCGATCGCTCGCTGAGCTTGGAGAGCGCGACGCCGTTGTTTTTTCCGAAATGGACCTGCACATCGCCCGCGTTGGGCACGACCTCGGTCGGTTGCGGGATAATCTCGTCGCCACCCATGCCGCCGCTGCTGCTCGCGTAGCTGGTTGCCGTGCTCGGGGCGCGGACCGGAACGCTGCGGGGGGCGCTCTTGGTCGCCTCGGTCAGGAGCTTCCGGATGCTCACCAATTCTTCGTGGATAGATTTGAGAATGTCTTCGTTCATGCGGGATAAATTGCGCTCCAGCTCGGTGCCCGCGAACCACGCTGGCAAACACTTTTCTGGCCCGTCGCTTCAACCGGCGCACCTCCGTCGCTCAGCGCTACGCCCCCAACTCTCAGCACTCACCTCTCCCCCACCCCCTTCAGATATAATACATCTCGGCCTGATGCTTCGTCGCGAGTTGGTTGAGCGTGTAGCTCTTGGTTTTTTTTACGAGCGTGGCGCCGATTTCGCCCCAGATTTGTTTCATGCGGCGACCGCTGCGACCGGCGACATTCCCGCTCAGGTGCAGACACTCGCCCTCGACGGCGACCAAGATGTCGTAAAGTGAAATCTCCTCCGGCGCACGTGCGAGGGTGAAGCCGCCCTGGCTGCCACGCCGGCTCACGATGAGCCCGTGCGTGCGGAGCTTGCCGAGAATCTGCGCGAGGAAACTCGCGGGCACTTCCTCGGTCTTCGCGAGTTGCTCGATCTGTGCGAGTTCGCCCGAGCTGTGGAGCCGCGCCAGCTCCGCCATCACCCGGCACGCATAGTCCACTTTCATGGAGATTTTCATAGTCGGTATGGGCGCGCGAACGTCTGCGTCCGCTCAGATTACGTAATCGGCATTCTCCGGTTTCACGTTTTCGCGCGGCGGCCGTAACATGCCGGCGGCCACGGTGGCGTTGGTGCCCTGCTCGATCAAGATGAACGATCCGGTCAGCCGGTTCGTCGCATAGCCGTCGAACACCAGGGGCTTCGCCGCGCGCAGGCGAATTTCGCCGATGTCGTTCATCGCGAGCTCGGCCGGCGCGGCCCCGGATTCGAGGGTATCGAGGTTCAGTTTGCTCACGATCTCGGTGATCGCCACCTGCACGGTGTGGGTCGTGTGCTTGAGGAAATATTTCTTCCCGGGCTGAAGCGGACGCGAATGCATCCAGCACACTTCGGCCTGCAAGTCGGTGTGCGAGCCGGGCAGATGCGCGTCGAGCCCGACCAGCATCGAACCGCGGCTGATGTCGATGTCGTGCTCCAGTACGAGGGTGACGGACTGCGGGCAGAACGCCTCCTGCACCGGCCCGTCGAAGGTCCAGATTTGCTTCACCGTGGTCGTGAGGCCGGCGGGGAATGCGATGATTTTTTGCCCGACGCGCACGATGCCGCCCGCAATTTGCCCGCTGAAACCGCGGAAATCATGGAGCGCGGGGTCGGTGGGATTATTGGGCCGGTTGACCCACTGCACGGGCAGGCGAAACCCGTTGAGATTCCAATCGCTCGCGATGTGAACCGTCTCGAGATGACCGAGCAACGTCGCGCCGACATACCAAGGAGTGTGCGGCGAGGCCTCGACGACGTTGTCCCCGTTGAGCGCACTCATCGGGATGAATTTCACGTCCTTGATATCGAGGCGCGGGAGAAACTCTTCGAACTGCGCCCGGATCTCGAGGAAGCGCGCCTCGCTCCAGCCGACGAGGTCCATCTTGTTCACGGCCACGACGAGGTGCGGGATGCGGAGAAGCGCGGCGATCGCGGTGTGGCGGCGGCTCTGCTCGATCACGCCCAAGCGGGCATCGACGAGCACGATGGAGAGATTGGCCAGCGAGGCGCCCGTCACCATGTTGCGCGTGTATTGGACGTGGCCCGGAGTGTCCGCGATGATGAACTTCCGGCGCGGCGTCGCAAAGTAGCGGTAGGCGACGTCGATCGTGATGCCCTGCTCGCGCTCGGCGCGAAGACCGTCGGTCAGGTTGGCGAGATTGATCTGCCCGCCGCCGGTGATGTCGGCCGAGCGTTCGAGCGCCTCGATCTGGTCTTCCATCAGCGATTTCGAATCGTAGAGGAGCCGCCCGATGAGCGTGGATTTGCCGTCATCGACGCTGCCGCAGGTATTGAAGCGGAGAATATCGACCGGGAGAGGAGAAGCGGTGTTCAAAGGCATGGAAACGGCGGCGAAAAATTGGGCATCAAAAGTAACCGGCTTTTTTGCGATCTTCCATCGCGGCCTCGGAGGACTTGTCGTCGGCGCGTGAGCCGCGCTCGGTCACGCGGGCGGCGGCGATCTCGGCGATGATATCGGCCGTCGTGGTGGCGGGCGATTCGACACAGCCCGTGCTGATGATGTCGCCGATGGTGCGCACGCGCACGACGAGTTCGCGCACGTCCTCGCCCGGCTTTGGCGGCTGGAGGGCGTTCACCGGCAACCATTGGCCCGCGCGTCGCACGCAGAGGCGTTGGTGGCTAAAGTAGATGCTCGGCACCTCGAGTTGCTCGCGCTGGATATACTCCCACACGTCCATCTCGGTCCAGTTGCTGATCGGGAAAACGCGCATGTTTTCCCCGGGGTTCAGGCGACCGTTGTAGAGGTTCCAGATCTCCGGGCGCTGGTTCTTCGGATCCCATTGGCCGAAGCTGTCGCGGAAACTGAAGAAGCGCTCCTTCGCGCGGGCTTTCTCTTCATCGCGACGCGCGCCGCCGATGCAGCAATCGAAGCGAAACTCATCGATGGCCGCGAGCAGCGTCGGAATCTGAAGCCGGTTGCGGCTGATCTCGCCGGGGGCAGGCATCGCGATGCCTTTTGCGATGGCGTCCTCGACGGTGCGAACAATGAGCTTCGCCCCGAGCTGCTTCGCGCGACGGTCGCGGAATTCGTTTAACTCCGGGAAGTGATGACCGGTGTCGACGTTGAGTAGCGGCATCGGAAACTCCGACGGGCGAAACGCTTTTTCCGCGAGACGCAGCAGGCAGATGGAGTCCTTGCCGCCGGAGAAAAGGAGAGCCGGCCGCTCGAATTCGCCCGCGACCTCGCGCATGATGTGGATGGCCTCGGTTTCGAGGTGCTGGAGATGGTCGAGATGGTAGTTGCTCACGGTGATCGGAGTTCGGAAGTCGAAGAGAGAAATGGCCCAAGGCCAAGTGCCGGACGGCCCATCACGAACGGCGAGAACCGAGCTCAGCGACGGCCGCGCCGTGCGCTGCCGATTTTCCCCATGAGGCGTGCAATCCGCATTCGCGTTTCTCGTCGGCCTTCGCCGGATCGAAGTAGTCCCACTCATTCGGCAACTGGTGCCGCGTCAGGTAGGCGTCGAGCTCGACGTCGCTGAAGTAGAAAAGCGGACTCACCTTGAGCGCCCCAAAGTTCTCATCGAGGGACACGATATCGAGGCCCGCACGATTGGGGTTCTGGACCTTGCGCAGGGCCGTGATCCACACCAGCGGCGCCAACTCCTTCATCCCCCGTTGAAACGGCTCCAACTTCATCACCGCGCTGAATTTCTTCAGGCCCTCCTCGTCTTCCGTGGTGGGAATCGGCCCAAAAATCGCGTCCCGATGCGCCGCCGTCACCCGGGGAAGATAGGATTTTAGATTGAGGCCGAAGCGGACGCGCAACGCTTCGGCGTGCTGGTAGGTCGCCGGTCGGTTGTAACCGTGATCGACCCAAAGCACGGGGATTTCAGCCTCGGCCTGCACCGCAAGATGAAGAATCGCAGCTTCATACGGGCGGAAATTGGTGGAGACGATCGCGCGACCCGGAGCTTGGGCCACCGCCCAACGCACGATCTCCAACGGCGACTGGAGCCGCAGCTTGGCGTTCAGTTGGACGAGGTCTTCGGGTGAAAATGTTGGCATACCGAGAAGACTGCTTGCCTCATCCTTCCGGCGGGTAAAGGCTAAAACTCGTCAAATTTACTAAAGTAGTCATGTTTCCAGAAAACGCCCCCAATTTTTTCCCGAGCGATGCTTGGAACGGCCGCGTCGCCTTGGTCGGCGCCGGGCCCGGCGACCCGGAGTTGCTCACCCTCAAGGCCCACCGACTCATCCGCGCGGCGGATGCCGTGGTGCATGACTATCTCGTCGCGCCGGCGATTCTTGCGCTCGCCCGACCCGATTCGGAAAAAATTTTTGTGGGCAAAAAGGGTGGCGGCTTTTGCTGCCCGCAGACTGAGATCGAAGCGATTTTGATCCGACTCGCCCGCGAGGGCAAAACCGTCGTTCGGCTGAAGGGCGGCGACCCGTTCATCTTTGGGCGCGGTGGCGAGGAGGCCGAAGCCCTCGCCGCTGCCGGCATCCCTTTCGAGGTTGTGCCCGGCGTCACCTCCGCTCTCGCGGCCGCCGCGTATGCCGGCATCCCTTTGACGCATCGCAGTCATGCCAGCGGCGTTGTCTTCCTCACGGGTCATGAAGATCCCACCAAGCCCGACGCGGCGATTCGCTGGGAAGACTACGCCAAACTCGGCGCGACGCTCTGCCTCTACATGGGCATGAAGAACCTGGAAATCATCACGCGTCGCCTCCAAGCCGGCGGTCTGGCGGGCACCACCCCGGTGGCGGTGATCCAATCTGCCACCACCGGCGGGCATCGTCAGCTTTTGGCCACGCTGGCCACGGTCGCCCTCGAATCCGAGCATGCGGGCTTCGGGGCTCCGGCGATCGTCGTCATCGGCGAGGTTGCCGCCCTCAGCGACAAACTCGCTTGGTTTGCCAGCGAGAGCGTCCCCGTTACGTTCATTGCCAACGCGGGCGGTTGAACCCGTTCCCATCCCCATGACTATCGTTCTCATCGACAACGGCTCCCTCGAGCCCGCCGCGACCCTTAACCTTCGCACCGTCGCCAGCCAACTGTCCGCCGCGGTGGGCGTTCACGTTCACCCGATTTCGTGGAAGCACAGTGACCGCATCTCCCTCGCCGCGCTCGACGGCGACGCTGCGGCGTGGACCTTGCTTCCCTGGATGGCCGCTCAACTTGCCGCCGGGGAACGCGACTTTGTTTTTATTCCGTTTTTTATCAGCGCGCAAGGTGCCATCGGCTCGGCGCTCCGCCAGGACCTTGAGAAACTCCAGACTCCGGCCACGCCGTTTCGCTTCACCTTCACCGCCAGCCTCGCGAGCACCGATGCGATCCCGCGCATCGTCGCCGCCCGCATCCGCCAGACGATCAAAACTGCGGAAATCACGCTTACGCCACCGCCGGTCATCGTCGTCGATCATGGCGGGCCCTCCCCTCTTTCCGCCGCGCTGCGGAACCAGATCGCCGATATGGTTCGCCTACTCCTCCCGGGCTCAACGGTCGGCCCCGTCGTCGCCGCCTCGATGGAGGGCGAAGAGCACCCGCACAACCACCCGATCCTCGCCGACCAACTGCGCGCCCCCGGTTTCAACTCCGGCCCGGTCATCATCGCTTTGCTGTTCCTCTCACCCGGTCGCCACGCCGGTCCCGGCGGCGACATCGCGCAAATCTGCGGCGCCGCCGAACTCGAAAATCCGGCCCTCCGCTGCGATCTCACCGACCTTATCGGCACGCATCCGTTGGCGGCTGACGCTCTCGAGCTCGCCCTGCGCCACACTCTTTCCCAACTCCTGCCCTTCGATCCTTCCATGTCCGCCACCACAACCTCCGCGCCCACCGCGTCGAAACCGCTCGTCAAAAACGAGACCATCAAGTCCGAGAGTAATTTTCTCCGCGGCCACATCCTCCGGGATCTGGCCGATCCCACGACCGGCACGATCACCGAGGACAGTTCCCTCCTCACGAAATTCCACGGCATCTACCCGCAAGACGACCGCGATCTCCGCAACCAACGCCGCAAGGAGAACAAAGAAAAAGCCTTCTCGTTCATGGCGCGCATCCGCGTCCCCGGCGGCGTCTGCACGCCGGCCCAATGGCTCGCCCTCGACGCGCTCGCCGACTCCCACGCCAACGGCACCCTCAAGATCACCACCCGCCAAGCCTTCCAGTTTCACGGCATTCTCAAGGGCAACCTTCGCCCCGCCATCAAAGCGGTGAACGCCCAGCTGATGGACACCCTCGCGGCGTGCGGCGACGTCAACCGCAACGTCATGGCCAACCCCAATCCCGACCAGTCCGCGCTCCACGCCGACGTCCTCCGCCTCGCCAAGGCCATCAGCGACCACCTCTCCCCCCGCACCCGCGCCTACCACGAAATCTGGGTCGCCGACGAACTCGTCGCCGGTGGCGAGCCCGACCACGAACCGCTCTACGGCACGACCTATCTTCCCCGGAAATTCAAGACCGTCATCGCTATCCCACCCAGCAACGACGTCGACATCTACGCCCACGACCTCGGCTTCATCGCCATCGCGGACGAGTCCGGGAAAAAACTCCTCGGCTTCAACGTCACCGTCGGCGGCGGCCTCGGCATGTCGCACAACCAGATCGAGACCTACCCGCGCCTCGCCGACATCCTTGGCTTCTGCACCCTCGACCAGGTCGTCGACGTCGCCGAAAAAGTCATGCTCGTCCAACGCGACTACGGCGATCGCACCGACCGCAAACACGCGCGGCTCAAATACACCATCGCCGACCGCGGCATCGTCTGGTTCCGCGCCGAAGTCGAGAAACGCCTCGGCTATTTTCTCGGCTCGCCGCGCCGCTTCGAATTCACCTCCACCGGCGACCGCTACGGTTGGGTCGAGGGCGAACACGGCAACGCGCACTACACGCTCTTCATTATGAGCGGCCGCATCAAAGACGCCCTCAAACACGCGCTCCGCGAGATCGCCACGGCGCACGACGGCGACTTCCGCCTCACCGCCAACCAAAATCTCATGATCGCCGGCGTCACCCCGGCGCAGCGCCCCGTCATCGAGGCTCTGCTCAAGAAACACGGCCTCGACACCGCCAACTCCGCCTCCGGCCTCGCGCTCAACGCCATGTCCTGCGTCGCCCTGCCCACCTGCGGATTGGCCTTGGCCGAAAGCGAACGTTACTTGCCCGAACTCGTGAAAAATCTCGAAGCCGAGATCGAGGCCGCCGGTCTCCGCGACGACGCGATCACCCTTCGCATCACCGGCTGTCCCAACGGCTGCGGTCGCCCCTACCTCGCGGAGATCGGTTTCGTCGGCCGCGCGCCCGGCAAATACAACATCTACCTCGGCGCCGCGTTCAACGGCTCCCGTTGCAACACCCTGTTCAAAGCCAGCGTCCCGGTCGCCGAGATTGTCCCGCTCCTCGGACCGATCATCCGCCGCTACGCCCTCGAGCGCACCCCCGGCGAACGCTTTGGCGATTTCACGATCCGCACCGGTTACGTGAACCACACCGGCACCCCCGCCGACTTCCACGAAGCCAGCAAGGTCGCTCCCGCCGCCGCTCCGGCTCTGGCATAAGGTCGCCGCGACGCGGCTTGGCGGGTCGCGCCGGGAAGCGTAGCTGGACTTCGTCGTTCAGCTTGATCGCAAGCGGGTGCGCGGCGGCGTTGCCCGGGGTTTCTTGTCGCATCGTCGATGTCTGTCGCGGGCAAAAATGGTGCACGTCTCTCCTCTGGATCGGCTCCACCGCCCCGTCATTTATCTCGCGGCCAACATCATCGGCTGCGAGGTGCTCGCCGCGCACCCCGCCGGCGGTGACAGCAAGGCCTGGCTCGATCACCCCCTCGCGGCCGGCACGGGTAATTTAGTCATCGCCCACCCCGGCCTCGCACTGCCGTTGTTGTTCGTGCGGTTTTTCCATCCACGTAAAATCTTCATCCGCTTATGAACACCCACCCGCTTTATGACCGACTGCTCCGCGCTTCGTGCGTTCGCGGCGCCGGAGTCTTGATTCTCTGCTTCGTCGCCAGCCTGAGTCTCGCGCGCGCCGCAGATCGGCCCAACATTCTCCTCATCCTCGCCGACAACTGGCGCTGGCCCACGGCCGGCGTCCTTGGCGACCCGATGGCCATCACGCCGGCCTTTGATCGTATCGCGCGCGAGGGCGTGGTGTTCACCCATACGTTTAACCCCGTCCCTTCTTGCTCACCCACGCGCTCCTGCTTGCTCACCGGCCGCCAAGCCCACGAGCTCGGCGAACGCGCCAACCTCTGGAGCGGCTTCCCGCAAGACACACCCGTCTTCACCCAGCTCCTCCGCGCCGCCGGCTACACCCTCGGGTACAGCGGCAAACCTTGGGCCCCCGGTAATATCGAGGTCTCCGGCTGGAAAGAAAACCCCGTCGGCCCCAAGTTCGCCCACTTCGCTGAATTCCAAGCCCGGCGCACGCAGGCCAACGCACCGTTTTTCTTCTGGCTCGGCAACACCGACACCGCGACCCGCGGCGGCAAACACCCCTACCTCGCCGCCGCCCGCACCCGCCTCGATCCTGCGCGCCTCACCATCCCGCCCGAGCTCCCCGATTGCCCCGAGGTCCGCGACGATCTGCTCAACTACTACGGCGGCGTCATGCAGCTCGACGCCGAAGCCGCCCGCGCCATCGCGACCTTGGAAAAATCCGGCGACCTCGAAAACACCGTTATCATCTACACCAGCGACAACGGCTGGCAGCTCCCGCGTGGTCTCGCCAACTGCTACGACGCCGGCTCCCGCGTACCCTTGGCTATTCGTTGGGGCAAAAACCTCCGCGCCGGCCGCACCGTCGATGCCTTCGTCAATGTCGCCGACCTCGGCCCCACCATCCTTGAGCTCGCCGGTCTGACGCCCCCGCCCGTCATGACGATGCGCAGCCTAAAAAAACTCCTCCTCGACCAACCCGACCCCACGCCCCGCGATGCCGTCTTCATGGAACGCGAACGCCATGCCGACGTCCGCCGCGACCATCTGAGTTATCCCGTGCGCGCCATCCGCACCCGCGACTTCCTCTACCTCCACAACCTCCGCCCCGACCGTTGGCCCGCGGGCGATCCCGATGTGTTCTTCATCCACGGCCGCCCCTACGGCGACGTCGATACCACGCACGTCAAAGACTACCTCCTCGCGCACCAACACGAACCCGCCATCGCACCCTACTTCGCGCGCATCTTTGGCCGCCGCCCCGCCGAAGAACTCTATGACCTCCGCCGCGATCCCCACCAACTCACCAACATCGCCGATCAACCCGCCTACGCCGACACTTTAGCTCAGCTGCGCGCCCGCGTACGGACTTGGATGACGGAGACCCACGACCCACGCCTCGACCCCAACTATGACGCGTGGGACCATTTTCCCTACTACGGCAAACCCACGCCGCGGTAACCCGCCCAAGCCCGCCCGCTAGGTAGGGCGCGACCGCGGGGAGCGCCGGGATGAACTTATTTTTCCAGATTCGAAGCGAGCGGGGTGCCCTCACCCCGCCGTCCGCTTCGGTCATTTTGCGACGTTATCTTCTCCCTGCTGCTTACGGCACTTCGTAGATCTCGATCAGCGCCACGCCGGAGGACGCATTCTTCGCCGACTTGACCTGCGCGGAGTAGGCACCGGGGCTCAAGGTGAGCAGCACCGCCGCGTCTTTGCTGGTACTCGAAAGCGCAAAGGCACCGGTCTGGATCGCGGCCGCCGCGATTGCGGCGCTGTTGGCCCAACCTTCGTTGGTGGTGATAACCTTGCTGTCCTGATAGATCGTGAGCGCAGGATCGGCGAGCGCGCCGGCGACACCGAAGGCGGTGAGCGCAGGACCAATGCCACGAATGAGCAGCGTCTTCGGGGAATTACCCGTCACCACAAATCCGCCGATGAGCGCACCGTCACCCGGGGTGACCGTGCCGCGGCTGGCGATGCTCACGAGCCGTTGATCCTCGGCGGCTGGGTTCACGCTGGCATCGTAGATCTCGGCCAGAGCCACGCCCGTGCCGGTGCCGCTCTGGTCGGAGATATGCGCCGTGTAGCCGCCGGGCGCGAGCGTCGTCAGGATCGCGGCATCTTTGCTCCCGTTCGGGAAAGCGAAGAGCCCGAGCCGGCCCATCTCGGCCGCATCGGCGGGGTTCCAATCGTCGTTCTGCGCGATCAAGGTGGAGCCGCGGTAAATCTTGATCGTCGGATTGGGCAAGGTACTGGCGAGGCCGAAGGCCGCGAGCGCGGGCCCGCCGGCGCGGATGAGGACCCGTTTGGAGTCCGTGCCCCCGATGGCGACGCCGGTGATCAGGACCGATTCCCCCGTGCCGACCTTTGCCCGCGAGGCCAGGCCGATCAGGCGATCGGTGCGCTTGGTCGTCGTGCTCAGACCCGAGAAATCCACCTTCGTATTGCCCGGCAACGTGAGCGTGGCCGTGGTCGTGGTCGTGGTGGGATTGACGCCACCACTGAGGGTCACACTGCCGGACGTCGTCGTCGCGGCGAGGGTGTAGGAACCGTCGGCTTTGAGGGTCGTTAGGCCACCGGTCGTCACCGTGGGCGTCTTCACGAGCACGAGGACTTCATTGTTGGATCCGACGAGGGAATAGACCGTGCCGGAGTCAGCGGAGAGCGCGGCGGAGGTGTACAAGCCCACCGAGGTCGCGCTGGCCGGTGGGTTGACCGGTGCCTCCGCTTTGAAGCCATAGCCGAGCGGTTGAATGGAACCGGTGAGGACGTTGTTCACGAAGGTACCGGTAAAGGTATAGGTGACACTCGCGGCTTGGACGCCCCTTTCCAACGGCAGGCCCGAGGGAGTCGATGAGGATTCGAAACTCGCGGTGAACGAACCGCCGGCACCGAGGGTAAACTCGGCCGTGCCGCTGGGGCCGTTGCCGGAGGACACCAGCAGCAAGACGCCCGTGCGGGCATTACCCGTCAGGACTACACCGAGGGTGCCTTCGCTCTTTTGCGTCGAGGGATTGACCACGGAACTGAGGACCACCTGCGCACTGCCCGCCGTGACGGCGAAGGAGACTTCGACCGCCGGTGCGGCGGCGTAGGTTGAGTTACCCGCTTGGCTGGCGCGGATCTTTACGGTGCCAGCGGCGCCGGTGAGATCGAGCACGTTACCGGTGAGCAGCGCGGGGCCGCTCACCACAGTGAAGGTCACCGGCAGGCCTGAGCTGGCGGTGGCCGCGAGGGTGAAGGAGCCGCTGTTGCTCGTGCGGTCGGTCGGCGCGGTGAAGCTGATCGTCTGGTTCACGAGGCTGATCGTGAGTCCATCGCTCGTCGTGCCCGTATCACTGGAGCCCGCGCTGTTGTTGGCGGTGACCGTGAAGCGGTAGGACTTGCCGGGCGTGAGGCCGGTGACTTTGGCGGGGGAACCGGTGGCGTTGACCGTGACGATTGAACCATCGCTCGCCGTGGCGCGGATCGTGTAGCCGGTGATCGCGCTGCTGCCGGGGTTGCTCGGCGCGGTGAAGGTGACCGTGGCTTCGCCATTGGCCGTGGTCGCGGTGATCGCCGTGGGCGCGCCGGGTACGGCGACCGCGACGCTGAGCGCTACACTGGCGCTCGCTGGATTGTAGTTCGCAGTATCCGTTGGGGTGAAGGTCGCGCTCAACGTCTGCGTGCCCACACTCGGGATTGAACCACTCGCAGGGCTGTAGGCGAAGGCTCCTGCCACGCTCGCGGTGGCGTTGAGCTGCGTCGCGGAGAGCGCGGTGCCGAAGGTAATCGCACTCGGCGTCGCCCACGCGATCGTCGGCGTCGCTTTGTTCACGGTGAGGGACACCGTGCCGGTCGCGGGGTTGTAGTTGGCCGCATCCGTGGGCGTAAACGTTGCGGTCAACGTCTGCGTGCCGGCGCTCGGCGTCGCG
>NEVA01000039.1 GCA_002304445.1 Opitutia bacterium Tous-C4FEB
ATCACCAACGGCGCGAAGATCCACACCACTTGCATCGGGAAAAGCTTTCGAGCGTCCGCTTGGTGATACACCGCAAGAATCGCTGCGAGGTAAACGAGGCGGTGAACGTTTTTCCAAAGCTTGCCGCCGAGCCACTTGATCGCGGCGCTCCAACTCGTCGCCGCCAGCACGAGCAGGATCGTGAACGCGATCAGCCCGGTCAGTTGGAACGGTTTTTCCACCGCCGTCTTCAAGGTCGCGGGCACCGCCGCGAGTTCAAGGCCGCCTTCGTAGACGAGGTGCGTGATCAAGTGCAGTGCCGCGTAAACAAAGACCGCGACGCCCACGAGTCGGCGATGACGGTTGAGCGCCTGCGCCACGCCCCATTTTGGCCAAAGCACGCGCAACGGTGAAAACGACAGCACGGTCGCGAGCAAAATACAGGCAACGAAGCCGAGATGGTGCAGGACGTATTTGAGCGGATCGGCCGTCACGCTCGGATCCTCGCGGATGAAGATCGGCCACAGCGGCCAGAGACCGGGCAACACGAGCAAGGTCCAGACGACGACTTTTAATCGCAGGAGTTTTTCGAGAGCGAGCATGTCGGCTATCGGTAGGTCATCGCGAGGAGCGCAGCGACAAAGCGATTCCGCTGGGTCGCCCCGCCCGGCGAGGCCGGGCTCGCGATCACAAATTCCTCAGTAATTCTTCCGCAGATCCATCCCGGCGTAGAGCGCGGCGACCTGTTTCTCGTAGCCGTTAAACATGAGGGTTTTTTGCCGGCCGCCAATCCCGCCACCGATCACGCGCTCGCTCGCCTGGGTCCAACGCGGGTGGTCCACGGTGGGATTCACGTTGGCGTAGAAACCATACTCGCTCGACTGGAGCACCTGCCACGTGTTCTTCGGCTGTTTGTCGGTGAGCTCGATCTTCACGATCGATTTGATGCTCTTGAAACCATACTTCCACGGCACAACGAGCCGCAGCGGCGCACCGTTTTGGTTCGGGATCGGTTTGCCGTAGATGCCCGTCGCGATGAAGGCCAACTCGTTCATCGCCTCGTCCAGCCGCAGTCCTTCGACGTAGGGATAGTCGAGATTGCCCGCCCGCTGGCCCGGGGCGTTTTTCGGATCCACGAAGGTCGTGAATTTCACATACTTCGCCTCGGCTTTGGGGTCGGCGAGCGCGATGAGTTTCGAGAGTTCGAAGCCATCCCACGGCACCACCATCGACCACGCCTCGACGCACCGCAGGCGATACACGCGTTGCTCGGCGCCGCCCATTTTCATGACGAGATCGTTGGCCTCGATCTTGAACGGATTGCGCACCAGTCCGGCGATTTCGACGGTCCAAGGCTCGGTCTGCCAACCCTTGTTGGCGTTGATCTTGGGCTCCGCTTTGTCGGTACCGAATTCGAAGAAATTGTTGTAGCTCGTGATGAATTCGTAGGGTGTGGGCTTGAGGGCCGGATCACGGTAAGCCGGGTTCACTCTGGTCGGAAATCCCGCGGTGGCGGCGACGACATCGCGGGCAGCGAGCGCAAAACCGGTGACGCCGAGCGCGCGCAGGAAGTCGCGGCGCTTCGAAAGGTGATAGAGGTTTTCTGGGGTGACGGCGGACTCGGGGAGTTCCCAAGCTTTGGGGGAGCGGATGAGCATGGAGGTAAACGTTAAGGGTGGGAGGCGGCGGGACGAAGATTTATTCCAGACGAAAAGAAACCCGGCGCCGCTCCCGACGCAATCCGGCACCGCTCAACCACCCGGCTGGGAATCCCCGATCAGGGCGAGGCATTGCATGGCCGCGAGCCCCCACTGGGCCGTGCCGTTGGTCGAAACGAACAGACCCTCGTCCACCGGCCGGAGCACGGCGGGCCCGACGACGCGACGCGTCTCAAAACGACCCCGCGCACGCGGCCCGCCCGCACCTTGGGCGAACTCCCGCCACGCGCGTTGGGCGAGCGCGGCGTCTTTTTTCTCCCGGGCCGCGTAGGCCGTGAGCCGCGAATGCCCCTGCTGCAGGCCCACATTTCGAAACGCCTGGCCAAACCGCTGCGCCTGCTCGGCGGGTGTGGCGTTGTAGAGCACGCAATACTCCAACCACGCCGCGCGAAACTCCGGCACATCGATCAACTGGATCAGCTCGGCGCAGATCTCCACCAAGCCGAAAACCGCGTTCAGATGCGAAAGCGATACGCCTCCGGCCGCCGGCGCGGTAAACGCGCCGCTGTCCAGATCGAGCATCACACCCGAAGTAAAAAAGCCGTTGGGCAACGCTCCGATCGTGCGCATCCCCGTTTTCAGCCGGCCCAACATGCGAGGGTCGCCCGTTCTTTCCCATTCCGTGAGCCACGCTCCGGCGAGCGAACCCCAGTCGGTGCCGAGGCTCAGCCCCACTTGGCTCGCATCTTTGCTGGCGCTGCGGGCCTGATCGCCGGCGACCACCGCGTGGGCGAGTTTACGGCCGGGCGGAATCCGCAACAACGCATGACCCGCCTCGATTTGCTCGCGCATGAGATCGCCGATCCGCTCGTCGCCGGTGAGATAGTAATAGTAGCGCCGGTTGGTGGCCGTGCTGATGCGGAGTTGTTTCGCGCTGCAGCCCCAGTGCTGGACGTTGTGCCGCGAACCGAGCGGCGCGAACCGCCCGATATGGTGCACATCGACTTCGCCCGTGTGCCACGTCATCGCCTCGGCAAAGCGGAAAACATCCGGCCGGCCGCTGCGGAGAAAATAAAGCCACAGCCAGAGATCGGTCGACAGCTCGGAGTTGTCCCACGCGTAGCCGCCGATGTCGTAGCGCCACTCGCGGCGGTCGGCGTCGTAGGTGTGCATGACATCGCCGTAGTTCCAAAAACCAAACCACCGGCGCTGCTCCTGTTGCCCGCGATAGAAATCGAAATACGCGGCCAACTGATCCTCGACCGCCGCCTTGGCCGGCGTCGAGCGGTCCACCGGATTCCAGAGCTCTCCAAAGACGCCGCACGCCTGCAAATACTGCGGCGAACTCGTCAACAGCGGGGGCGCGGCCAACACGCCTTGCATCGCGGCCAGTTGCGCGCGCTCCGGCGTCGCCGCCACAAACGCCATGTGCAACTCGCTCGTTCGCGCGACACCTTCGGGCGAGTTAAATCCGGGCTCGTAATCCTCGTAGGTCACCTCGAGGCCGCCGTTGTATTGCTTGTCGTAGGTGTCTTGGCCCAGCCCGTCGTGATAGGGCCGCAAATCCATCGCCCCCGCGTCCGGCGCCCACATCCACACCGTCACGGTCGCGACGTCACCGGTGGCGCCGCGGATGTCGAGCTGGGCGGGATGGCTCTGCCAAAAATTCCGCAAGCCCAACACCATGCCGCCCGACGGTGTGCCGACATAGCCGAGTCCACCGGCCCGCTGCCCCTGGGCCGAATCCAACCAGGTAAATCCCTCCCGCGTGCGCTTGCGGATCTGGAATCCATCCGCGCTGTTTTGCACCAGCGACCAATCCGCGTAGGCGGGGATGTAGTCGAGCCGGCTGGCCACCCCTTGATTCCATTCGGCGATCGGCGGCGTGGCGCGGCCGGCGATTTGAGCCTCCCGAACCGCCGCCCCCGGATCGCGCCGCAGGCCCGTAATGCCGCGCACGGCCTCGGCAAACACACCGTTCTCCAGACCCGAGAAACGCACGTGCCGGTCATGGAGCGCGCCGCGCAACGGCACGGCAAACGCAACGCCGAGACCCGAGATAAAATCCTTCGACGCGTCGCCGTCGAAAAGGATCGTGTGCATCAACCGAACCCCGTCGCCGCCCGCGTAAAAATAGAGCCGCACCACAAACGGCAGCCACGTCCGGCCTCCGCCGGCATGGCGCCCCTCCAATTTCACCACCGCCCGCACCGGCCCGGCTTGCTCAAGCGTCACGTGCTCGATCTCACCGACAAAATTTTCCGTCCGGATCGCGCCCGGATCGATCCGGTTTTCCAACCGACACACTAACCGACCCACGCGCGCTATCTCCACGCCGCCCCGCGTCACCGAACGGATGACGGCATCGCCCCGGCGCCCGATCACCACGCGAATTACGCCGGTATCAATCTCGATTTCACCCGCCGTCTCCACGACCACCACCGGCCGCGCCGGCGGCGCCGGAGTTCCCGACGCGATCCGGTAGGCGTCGGCGATGGGCGCATCCGCCGGGATGGCATGGGCGGTCCACTTCAACGAACCGTCGGGCCAAAACGCCAGCGGCCGCGACTGCACCGGCACCGGTTCGCCACCGGCGGTGTGCAGCGCAAACGTCGTCTCGCGCGCGTGCCGCCCGCGCGGCCAAGGCATACCCCAACTCGCCCCCGGCATCAGCCCGGGCACACCGTCCTCCAGCCAGCGCAGGGCCGACGGGTCGCGCGGCACCGGCGCCGCGGTCGGCGGGCTTTCCGCCGCCCGCAACGCGGCGGCAAGCGGAACCACGGCGGCGGTCAACGTGGTGTTGCGGACAAATTCGCGGCGGGTGATCGGTGTCATAGTTGGAGAAATAAATTCAAAACTAACGGGTCCATGCGCCGAGCGGGTCTCCCGGCAGCGCCCGAAGAGCGGCCGTCACGATCGCCGCATTGAGTTCGGCCCCGGCCTGATTCGTGTGCGTGTGTTCGTCGGCGAAAAATGCCTCCACGTTGGCCGCGCCCTCGGTCTCGTAACGCGCGGCGACCAGCTCGTTGAGGTCGATGAAAGCTACGCCCTCTTCGGCCGCAACCTGCCGGGCCCAGCCGCCGTAGCTCTCGGCGGCGCGCACGATGCGGCCGTCTTTCCAAATTTTTCGCGGCACCAACGAACAGACGACCGGCGTCGCCCCGGCGCTTCGCGCCTCACGGACGAACTGGCGCAAATACCAACCGTAGCTGTGCACGACCTCGGGCAACTTGGTCAGGAGATTGTCGATGCTTTCGGTTTCTTCGCCCGTGCTCTTGATGGTGCCGCGCGCCCGCTGGGCGTCGTTAAGTGGAGCCGCGTCGTTGTGACCGAATTGGATCAACACGACGTCGCCGGGTTTGATCAGCATCAACGCGCGCCGCCAGTGGCCCTGCGTGTGAAAGGTGCGGCTGCTCAGTCCGCCCACGGCGCGGTTCACCAGATTTACTTTTCTCCCGTCGAAATGGGCGCCTAGGAAATCGCCCCAGCCCCACTGCCCGCCCGCGCCATCGCCCCGTCCGTTGCGCACGGTGGAGTCGCCGACCAGCACGATCGAGGGCAGCTTGGCCTCCGCCGGCTCGGGTAAATTGAGCCAGCCGATCGTATCTGCTCCCACCGCCGAGCCCCGCGCCGACAGATACCGGTCAAACTTGCCGGAAGGTCGAAGCCCCCGGAGTCCCGCCACGGCCGAGGCCGCGTGGATCTCGGCGCCGGCCAAGTTGGTATGGGTGTGGTCCGGGCCGTAGAACGCTTTGACCCCGGCCTCACCGAGCGCTTGGAATTGATCGGCCACAATCCGCGATTGGTCGACAAACGGCACGCCGGCCCCGGCGGCGATTTCCCTGATCCACGCTCGATAGTGGCCCGAGCCGCGTTCGATTTTTCCTCCCGTCCAACGGTCGCGAATCGTGAGAGAAAGCAAAATCGGCGCGGCGCCCCTCGCCTGCACGCCGGTGATCATTTTTCGGATATACCAGCCAAAGGTACGCACGGTTTCGCGTTGGTGCGTGACGAGGTTGTCGATCTCGGTGCTTTCCTCGCCGAGGCCGGGCAACGAACCCCGCGCCCGCAACGGCCGGGTAGAGCCGGGCGGCTCACCGTTGATGGCGCCACCGTCGTTGTGGCCGAACTGGATCAAGACGGTATCGCCCGCCTTCACCTCCGCGAGCAACCGGTCCCAGTGCCCCTCGGTGATGAAGGTGCGGCTGCTCCGCCCGCCCCGTGCGCGATTCGCGACATTGATTTTCGTGCGGTCAAAAAACTCCGCAAGCGGTTCGCCCCAGCCCTGCACCGGTTGGCCGTTGGCTTTGGCGGCGGTGGAATCGCCGGCGATGAAAAGCGTGGGCAGCGCCGGGTTCAGCGGCGACGTCGCGACCGCCGGATTGGCCGAAAGGTCGGGGGCGGGATCTTGCGCGGCACCGGCGAATGGGAGCAAAAAAAAGGCGAACCGGAAAAGGGCGCGGAGGTTCGTCCGGGGAAAAACGTTCATCGGGTTCAGTTTCCTAGAGGCCGTTGTTGGGTGAACTTGGAGCTGGGCGGAACGACGAAACCCTCGGGCGGCTCGGGTCGAGCCGGATCGTAGGTGCGAAATTCGGGCCGGAGCGCGGCGGCCGCAGCGAGCTTCGCTTCGACGAGACCGAGCGCGACACAGCGGGCGAGTTGGTAGGCGCCGTAGTTGTTGTGATGGGTGTTGTCGATGGTACCGCCGGGTGCCGCGAAGGCGCGGGCCGATCGCTCCGGCCCCAGCGCGGCGTAGAGCACCATCGACTTCGCATTCAGGTCGATGAAGGCCACGCCTTCCGCCTCGGCCGTCATTGCCGCGGCGCGAGCGTAGTCGGCCAACGTCGGATCAACGTTTCCGGCGGCGTCGAAGCGGCGGCGCTCCACCGGGGAGACGATCACGGGAATACCACCCGCCCGGCGGACGGCGGCGATGTGGGTCTTTATCTCCGATTGATAAGTCGAAAACGGACCGCCGGTGCCGGCCGCGATCTGCTTCTGGTCGTTGTGGCCAAACTGCATCACCAAGGTGTCGCCCGGCCGCATGATTCCGACGATTTTGTCGAGTCGTCCACGGCTGATCGAATCGCGGTAGGTCTCGCCCGACTCGCCGTGATTGGCCACGGCAACCGTCGGCTCGAAGAAGCGCGGCAGCATCTGGCCCCAGCTCGCAAAAGGTTCGAGCGATTGGTCGCACAGGGTGGAATCACCGAGCAAAAAGACGGTCGGCACCTGCGCCGGCGCAATCTCCACGGCGCTCAAGGTCGCGCCGTGAAGTTCAAGCGTGAGCGCGTCGTCCCACGCCCAAGCTTCCTGCGTGGTTTCGCGCGGCGCCTTCAGTTTCACGCGCCGCGCCGGGGCGCCTTCCGGCAGGGCGATCCGCGGATTGCGCGTGTTGACGATGAACGTGCGGGTGAGCGTTTCGTTTTCGGCCAATGGCTCCGGACCCAACACCAGGCGACGTAGTTCGGCCTTCACGGTGGCCAAACCGCCGCCGGTCACCCCGCGAAGCGTCACCGTCACCTTCCAATTACCCTCCGGCAGATGCGTCGTGAAGTAGACCGCCGGCACCCCCGCCTCAAAGCCATATCCCCGCTCAACCGAATAGAGATCGCCCGGCGCGACCCGGACTGAGCCGGCTTGGAGCGGTGCGGCCTCGAAATGAAAACGTCTCACGACCGGTTCCCCGGCGGCACCGGTCAAAGCCGAGGAAAACGCACCGCTCAGACCGAGCGCTAATCCTAGACGTGCAATGGGCCAGGCCATGACGGTCAACCGGCGGCGGACCTGAGCAGCAGCCAAAAACCGGCAAGAATCCCGCCCGATACGCCCAAACACGCGATAAATCCAATCGCGTCGACCTTGTCCCATTTGGCGAACTCCCAAGCCGAAGCCGGCCCGAAGAGTTTGGTATCGTCGAAGCGGCGCGGGTTCAGCTGGGTCTGGGTCATCGCCGCCAATTCGAGCTCAGGCGTGGAGCCGACGGGGGTTTTCATTTTCCCAAAAAACAAATCGATCCGGGCGCGATCCGGCGCCCGCGTAAACCGGCTGACCAAAATCAAAACCAGAAACGGAAACAAACCGGTGTAGAGAAAGCGCGCCGCGTTACGACCGCTGGCGGTAAAACCCGCCACATCCAAGCCGGCCCGATCCAGCACCCAGAGCTCAAGGTGAAACCGCTTGCCGCCCACCAAAGCACTCGCGGAATCGGCCGGATTCTCGCGGACGACATTTTCAAAAAACACCGGAACCATCCGGCCGCCTTGTTCCACCTGGCGGGTCAACTCCGGGTTGCGCACGAGGACATCGAGGTGCGGCGCCACCAACGAGGGAAACACGAGATTGAGCAAAGCCGACAAAATGACCGCCGCCCAGACCGCCGTGGCCGTGAGCCGGCGCCAGAAATAGATCAGCATGACCGCCGCCCCGAACGGAACATTGATCGTGAGCAAAAGCTGCAGCACCGAGTAGACGTCGTCCATGCTCGCGGCCGCCCACACGCCGGTCGCAAGGATCAACCCGATCGCGTAACGCCCGACGCTGACCATGCCCGCATCGGAGGTGTCGGGGCGAAACCACCGCCAAAGATTACGGGTAAAGAGCGCCGAGACCGCCATCGTTTGGGCGGCGACCGTCGACATATTGGCGGCGAGCAAGCCGGCCATCATGAGTCCGAGAAAGCCGGGCTGGAGCAGCAGCAGAGCCATCGAGCCCCACGTGGAATCGGGATCGGAGAGCTGCGCGGCACCTTGATAAAGCGCGATCGCGATCAGACCGCAGAGCGCCCAAAGGATGATCATGATGCGCTTGGCGTAAGTGCCCGAAACGGCGCCGAAACGGGCGGCAAACTCGTTCTTCGCCGAACCGGAAACCGCCATGTTTCCGATAATGCCGTGGATCTGGATAATGGAGATCAGGAAAATGCCCCCGAGCTCCCAACCGCCCACTCCGCCGGCACCTCCGCCCAATAAATCGAACATTTCCGCCGGCACTTTGACCGCCAACTGATCCCAACCTCCGATCGCCGTCAGCCCGAACGGAATCAGGATAAACGAAAAGACCACGATCAGCACACCTTGGAACGCTTCGTTGACGGCGGCGGCGGCCAATCCGCCCATCACGATGTAGGCGCCCACGATGAACGAGTACACGAGGTAGTAGGTCCACTTGCCGGTGGGGCTGTGCAGCCAAGAAATATAACTGCTCAGTTCACCCCGGCGGTTTTGCTCCTTGAGGGTCTCCAGTCGGGCGCGTTCGGCCGGAGCGAGCGGAGCGACTTTGGCGGCGGTTTCGAGTCCTTTGAGTTCGCGAAATCCTTCGACCGACGCCCGCTCGGCGGGGCTCCATTTGGCCTCCGGTTTGACCATCAGCGAGGCCGTGACCTTGTAACCGACCAAGTTTCCGAAGCCGATGATCACGATCACCGTCGCGACGATCTGAAACGCCGCGTAGAAACGCGCCAAGGCCGGACTGCCAAATCGATCCTCAAAAAGATCCGCCACCGTGACGAGCCGCACCCGCCGAAACCACGCGTTCATGAACCAGTAATAGGGATTCATGAACAACGTCTGCAGCGTGAGCCAGACGCCGGAGGCTCCTTTCTGGTAAACCAAGCTCGAGGTGCTGACTGCGCCGTTGGCGTCGGTGGCGTTGCCGAAGTTCAGGAAGAACTGGTAAAGGCTTCCCAGCTTTCGCCCGGCCAGAAAGAAATCCTCCTGACTCTGAGCTGCCCGCGACGCCCGCCGACCCACGTAGATTACGATCGCCAGATAAGCGGCGATAACGAGCAGATCGAGGACATGGAGATTGCCGAGCGACATAGGGGCGAAAAAGCAAAAGCTGAACCCCGTTCCGAGCCAAGAGCACCCGCAAACAAAAGGGGATTCGCCAGCAGAGAGACGCCGAGCATCTCTCCGCAGCAATCGGCCGAAAGGTCGGACAGTTCGTTTTCCGTCGCGTCGTTTCAAATGCGCAAGCGGACGAGTTCGGCCGCTCTGGCAGGGCCCGGGGCTTGATTCCGCGGAACCGCGAAATTTTCCACGAACATTTCGTCCGCGCCGATCGGGCCGCGATCGCCAAAGCGGCGAACTTGCCGAGCGCCCGTTCTTGGGCTGAATTCGCGGCTCCCCCTCATGCGATCACTGCGCTTTCTCACGATCACGGTCGGTGCCCTCGTCATCCTAAGCGCCCGTGCCGACGTCACCCTTGCGCCGCTGTTTGCCGACCACGCGGTTTTGCAACGCGACCGGCCCGTCCCGATTTGGGGCACGGCCGATGTGGGTGAAAAAGTCGTCGTGACCTTCGCCGGTCAAAGTCACGCCGTCACCGCTGCGGCCGACGGGCGTTGGATTGTTGTCCTCGACGCTCTCCCCACCAGCGCCATCGGCGCCGATTTGGTCGTGACCGGGAAAAACACCCTGACCTTGAAGAACATCGTGGTCGGCGACGTGTGGCTCTGCTCAGGGCAGTCCAACATGGAATTCACCGTCGATTCTCGTCCGGGCACGTGGCAGGCGACGAGCCGCGTAACCGGCGCGGATGCCGAAATCGCCCTCGCCCGTTATCCTCTGATTCGCCACATCCGGATTGGGCAATCCGTCGCTGCCGTGCCGTCGGCCACCGTCGCCACCTCTGGCTGGCAACTGACAACTCCGCAAACCGTCGGCGGATTCACCGCGGTCGGCTATTTCTTCGCTCGCGACCTCTTTCAAAAGCTCGGCGTGCCCATCGGCCTCGTGCACAGTTCATACAGCGGCACCCCGGTCGAAGCGTGGATGAGCCCGGCCGCGCTGGCGAGTGCACCGGAATTCACTCGGGTAAGCGAGCGATGGGCGGAGGATCTGGCGGCCTACGCGGCCAGAAAAACCCAATTCGACCGTGATCTCGCCGCGTGGACGGCCGCCGAGGCCGCCGCAAAAACCCTCGTGGCGCCGACCAAAAAATCCGGTTCAAAAACTCCGGTTCCCACCCCGCACGCGGCGTTTCTTCAGGCGAATCCGCGCCCTCGGGCGCCGCGTGGATTTCCCTCGGATCCGTGGCAGCCCGCCGGGCTTTTCAACGGCATGATCAACCCCCTTCTGCCTTACGCTCTCCGCGGCGCGCTGTGGTATCAGGGTGAGAGCAACGCCGACCGGCCGGCCGAGTATCACGCACTCTTCACCGCGATGATCACGGCTTGGCGGGCGCATTGTGGACAGGACGATCTACCCTTCTTCTGGGTCAATCTCGCCGACTTCAAGCGCCCCGCCGACCTGACCGGCCGTTCGTGGGCATTTCTGCGCGAGGCCCAAACCCGCACCCTAGCCTTAGCCCACACCGGCCAAGCCCTCGCGATCGATCTCGGCGATCCCCAAGAAATTCACCCGACCAACAAACAGGAAGTCGGCCGCCGTCTCGCACTTCTCGCCAAGAACCGGGTTTACGGCCTCACCACGGCCGACACCGGGCCGACTTTCCTCGCGGCTACCCGCGAAGGGGCGGCGCTGCGGGTGACCTTTGCCCACGCCGGCGACGGACTGGTCGCCCACGACCGGCCCGTTCAGAGCCTGGAAATTGCGGGCGCCGACCGCGTTTTCCGTCCGGCAACGGCGCAGATCATCCGCGACACGCTGCTCGTCTCCGCGCCCGAGGTGCGTGATCCCGTGGCCGTCCGCTACGCCTGGTTTAACGCCCCGGAGGCCAATCTCTACAACGGTTCGGGTCTGCCCGCTGCGCCATTCCGCTCGGACAATTGGTAGTTCACCCCACTTGTGTTTCCAAAACGACACCGAGTGCGACCTTGCGCGAGGCCCAAAAGTGAGCATCTAGAATCATAGTCATGATCGCCACTCCATCCCGCCGAAGCGCCCCGCTTGAAGGAACCGAACTCATTCTGGCGACGAAGCCGTTCGCCAAAGACGATCCGGTCAAAAGTTGGTGGGTGATCCTTTCTACCCTTGCCGTGCTCATCGTCGCGCTGGCCGGTGCGCTTTCTGGTCTCCCTTTCGCCGCCCGGCTCGTTTGCAGTGTGCTCGCCGGGCTGATTCTCGTGCGGTTTTTCGTCATTTACCACGACCAGCAACATCACGCGATCCTGCCGGGCTCGAAAATCGCCGAGGGTCTCATGCGCG
>NEVA01000004.1 GCA_002304445.1 Opitutia bacterium Tous-C4FEB
GCGCTTTGGAAGCGTCTACAGGCCGCAAGTCCGGCCTCAGTCTTGAACCGCGGTTTTGCGATTGTGCGGGATGAAGCGGGCCGGCCCGTGATGCGTCGAGCCGACGTTAAATCCGGGCAGAATTTGGCCGCAGAGTTTATGGATGGGACGGCTAAAGTCCGGGCGGAGTAGCATGGCGAGGGAGCGATGATTTCGCTTGGCAGCGAGTGAGTGATAATAGTTATAAGGTTTTGGGGCGGTCCGCGCCGATTCCCGGGCAGCCTCCCCAAAACCTCCCTATGAACTCAATAATCCCATCCCTCCGGGGCGCTGCTTTGGCGCGCGCCCTGTTTGTCGTGTTGAGCGCGACCGCGCTGCGAGCGCAGACGCAAAGTGCCGCCGCGGCTCGTCCCGCCGGCGAAGAAGTGATCACGCTCTCCGAATTTCAGGTCTCGACGACCGCTGACAAGGGCTACCGGGCCGGCAATTCGGTTTCGGCGACCCGCATCAACACTCCGATCAAGGACCTGCCGTTCGCGATCAGTGCGTTTACCCAGCAGTTCATCACGGACATCGGGGCACGCGATCTTTTCGATGTGGTGCAGTATGCTCCTGGTGTGACGAGTGCGGGCCGCGAGTTTAACGCCGGCAACGCCGTTTACGCGATCCGCGGCTTTGACCAGTCGCCGCAGCGCAACGGCTTTGTGGGCGAGGGCTACGTGGACACGGTCAGCATCGAGCGCGTCGAGGTCGTCAAGGGGCCGTCCTCGGTGCTCTACGGCCAAGTCGCTCCCGGCGGCACGGTGAACTACATCACGAAACGTCCCGGCACGAAGGCTTCGACCAAAGTCAACGTACAGGCCGGCACCGACAGTTTCTGGCGCACGTCGGTCGACGTGAATCAGCCGCTGGTGGGCGACAAAGTGCTTTTCCGTTTCAACGCCGCTTATGAAAACGGCTTCGAATACATCAAGCCGGGCGAGCAACGCACCGGAATTTTCACCCCCGTGGTCACCTGGCGCATCACGGACCGGATCGCGCTCACCGTGGACTACAGTAACTTTTCCCGGCGCGAAACTCCGCCCTCCGCGCAGATCAAGCCCAACATCCAAGTTGTGGGCGTGCGGCCGGCTAACGGAATTCTGAGTGCGACCGGCGTGCTCATCAACCCGCTCGACAACAGCGATCCCGGCTTCCTGACCTACTATCCGTTGCCCCGGGATTTCAACTATCTCTCGAACAACGATAATCGCTTCTCCGATTATGAGTCGATCAATGCGGAGCTGACCGCAAAGCTGACGGATCACTGGAGCGCCCGGGCCAACTTCAACTGGAATAAACGCCGCGTCTCCCAGAAACTGACGGGTCTTGGCGGCGTGAGCATCACCGTGCCGACGAGCTACTATCCGGCCGGGGCAACGTTGCCGATCTCGGCGGCCAATTACCTCATCGGGGCGCGGGCTTACGCCGCCGATCTCTTGCAGAATCCGAATCTCGCGCTGCTCGCACCCGAGGCCCAACTCGGCCGCCGCAAGCGCCTCCAGGAAAATTTCGGCCAAGGCAAAGCCTCACAGGTCGAGTTTGCCGGCGACTACACCTTGGGCGGCGTGAAGGTGAAGCCGCTCGTCGGCGCGCTCTACAACGAGTCGCGCGGTTACAGCCGCTTGCGCTCCAGCACGACGGCGAATTTCTTTCCCGTGTGGGACATGAAGAATCCCGCGACCTGGGACCGTAACACCGACTTCGATGTGGCGGCCCAGCCGTTGACGACCAATAGCCGGGCCGTCACCCGCAACCAAGCGGGCTACGCGATCGTGAACACGAGTTTCTTTGAAGATCGGTTGAACGCCGTCGTCGGCGCGCGTTACAACAAATCCTCGGGCTCCACGGATAACTTCCTGAATCCGGCCGGCAGTCTCGCCAAGGTCTCGACGAAGAAGACCACGCCCCAAGTCGGGCTCGGTTGGAAGGCCACCCGTGACGTGATGGTTTACGGTTCCTACAGCCAATCCTACGTGCTGAACGCGGCCGCGCTCACTCAAGCGAGCGTGCCGATCGGCCCGGCGTCACCCACGACTTCCGAGGGCTACGAGCTCGGCGTGAAGACCGATTTCCTCAACGGCCGGATTTCCTCGACCGTCGCGGTTTTCCAAATCGAGCAGAAGGACCGTATTTTGAATTTCAATTCCTTCAACGCGCTGGGCGTGACGGTGATCAACAGCCTGCAGGGCACGCTCGACCGCAGCCGCGGCATCGAGGCCGAGGTCACCTGGTCACCGATGGATAACTGGCAAGTATACGCCAGCGGCGCGATGAACGACATCCGCGTCACCCAAGTGCCGAAGGGCGTCGAGGTATTCCTCGGCTCGCATCCCGAAGCGACCGTCAAGGCGCTCTTCAACCTCTGGACGCGCTACTCGTTCACCAGCGACGCACTCAAGGGCTGGTGGGTCGGCGGCGGCTTCAACCATACGGGCAAGAAGGCGCAGCGGACCAACAATCCGAAGCTCTTCCTGCCGGCAGAGACGCTCTGGAACTCGGCGGTCGGCTACGATTGGAAGCAGAATGGCCGGTCGATGAACCTCGCGCTGAACTGGCAGAATATGGAGGACATCGAGTATTTCCCGGCCAACCAGCAGCGCGGTCTGCCCGGCCGCGCCGTGCTCTCGCTTACGACGAAATTCTGATCGTCGCGCACCGTCTGCGCCTGAGCGCGGACGGTGGGTGACTGAGGCAGGGCGGGTCTCTGACCCGCCCTTTTTTGTGTCGTCGCGCGACGAGACCCGGAGCCGATGGCGGGCGGCGCTCATGAGGGCGGGTCGGAGACCCTGTCCTGCGTCTTCTCCGGCGGCGGCCCGGCGCTGGAATATTTTTGATTCGGTGCTACGCTCATCGGGACAATGAAACTCTCACTCGCTCTGTCGCTCGCTGCGGTGGCCGTTGCCACCGGTTTCTCTTATGCCGCTATGAAAACGAATGCTTCCGAATCCACCGTGGTTCCCGCCAAAGACGCCCTCGACTGCAAGCCGGGCGAAGTTTCGGCGTGCGGGTTGCCGTCCAACGTCGTCATCGACCTCAGCAAGACGAAGGTCCAGCGCACCGATGCCGATTGGCGCGGTCGGCTCACGCCGATCCAGTATCGCGTCGCGCGGCAGCAAGGCACGGAGCCGCCGTTTCAGAACGAGTATTGGAACCACCATGAGGACGGCGTCTATTTTTCCGTGTGCAGCGACACGCCGCTGTTTGATTCGCGGGACAAGTTCGACAGCGGCACCGGTTGGCCGAGTTTCACGAAGCCGATCGAGAAAGCGTTCGTCGGCGAACACATCGACACGAGCTACGGGATGCGGCGCGTCGAGGTTCATGTGACCGTGGACGGCGCGCATTTGGGCCATGTTTTTGAAGACGGACCGCGCGCGAAAGGCGGGCTGCGTTACTGCATCAACAGCGCGTCGCTGCGGTTCGTCCCGCGCAAGGCGTATGAAGCGTGGGTGGCGAAGAATCAGGCGGGCGCGGTGGCGGCGAAGTAGGGGCGGGTCTTCACGAGTTTGTCATTGCGAGGAGGCCGTAGGCCGACGCGGCAATCCAGCTGGCGTCTCTGGTGGATCGCCGCGTCGCCACGCTCCTCGCGATGACGATCATGGGGGCGGCGACGGGTCGAACCAGCCTTCGCTCAGGTCTCGCCACTCGGGGTTCACTTTTTCTATCAGCGCGATCTTTTTCACGCGCGAACCGGCTTTGAGCTGTTTCTCTCGGGCGATAGCGAGGGCTATGTCGCCATAGTCTTCGAAATAGACGAGCCGATCGACTTCGTAACGCTGGGTAAAACTCGAAGACGTTCGGGAGTTTTCCGGGTGTTGGTGCTGCCACGTGAGGCGCTCCAGGCTGTTGGTCACGCCGATGTAGAGCGTGCCGTTTTTCCGACTCGCGAGAATATAGACCCAGTAGGTCTTCCGGGTGCTCATCGCCCGGGCAGGCTGATTTTTCCCTGAACCATTTGCCCGTCATTGCGAGGAGCTTAACGACGTGGCAATCCATCCGTGTGATGTCGGCGCCCATCGCGCTCTTCATCCCGATGAAAATCTGCCGTGCTATGAGGGCATGGCAGATGAGAAGGCGCGCTTTGCGCCGGAGATTTCTAGCTGGATTGCCGCGTCTCGCTCCGCGCTCCTCGCAGCGACAGGGCACGGAAATGAGGGCGCTGGCGCGCCTGAGGGGAAGTGATGGATTGCCGCGTCGCTGCGCTCCTCGCAATGACAGGGCTAAAGCGAGGGCGCGCGCGACGACTCGTTCACAGCGTCGGAAACTTCACCCACTTCGCTCCGGCTTTGCCGCTCTTCACGGCGGTCTCGATGAAGGCCATGCCGGCCAAGCCGTCGGTGATCGTCGGGAAATCGTAGCCTTCCTTCGGGGCTTTGCGGCCTTCGATGGAATCGGCGATGGCGACGGCGGCGCTGCGATAGACGTTCGCAAAGGCTTCGATGAAACCCTCGGGGTGCGCGAAGGGCGTGCGCGTCGCTCCGGCTGCGGCCGCGCTCACATAGCTGTTGCCGCGACGGTAAACTTGCTGCGGGGCGTCGGCTTTTTTCCAGATGAGCTCGTTGGGGTTCTCTTGGAACCACTGGAGCGAGCCCTTGGTGCCGAAGACGCGGATGTTGAGGTTGTTTTCCTCACCGCTCGAAATCTGCGAGGCGAAGAGGATGCCTTTCACGCCGCCGCTGAAGCGCACGAGGCAGTTGCCGTCGTCATCGAGGAGGCGGCCGGGGATGAAGGTCGAAAGCTCGGCGCAGATCGACTCGACCTCGAGGCCGGTGATGTAGCGGGCGAGGTTATGCGCGTGGGTGCCGATGTCGCCCATGCAGTTGGAGACGCCGGAGACGTTGGGGTCCATGCGCCAGTTGGCGATTTTGCTCACGGTCTTCGCTTCGAGCGCGGTGATCGCGTAGCCCTGCGGATACTCGACGACGATCTTCATGAGCTGGCCGAGCTTGCCGCTGCGGACCCACTCGCGGGCTTCTTTTACCATCGGGTAACCGGTGTAGTTGTGCGTGAGCGCGAAGACCTTGCCGGTCTTCTTGACGACGTCGCGGAGCTTGCGGCCCTCGGCGAGGGTGAAGCAGAGCGGCTTGTCGCACACGACGTGGAAGCCGGCCTCGAGAAACGTCTTCGCGATGGGGGCGTGGGTGTTGTTGCGCGTGACGATCGAGACGAAGTCGATGCGTTCGTCGGCGGGGAGGGCGGCCTCGGCCTTGGCCATCTCCTGGTAGGTCGCGTAAACGCGGCTCGGATCGAGGAAGAGGTCTTCGCCGGAGGCTTTGGATTTGGCGGGATCGGAGGAGAAGCAACCGGCGACGAGATCGATCTCGCCGTCGAGCCGTGCGGCCATGCGGTGGACGGCGCCGATGAAGGCGCCACGCCCGCCGCCGATCATACCCATGCGGAGTTTGCGGTTAAGTTTCATAGAGGAGAGCTGAGGGTCTTGAGTGCCAGTGTGCGTGAGCGAGCCGATGTTCGAACCACTTGCTTTCGCTCGCGGCTACGAAAAAAAATCAAAGCGCCACCGGCTTACCCGTCGCCGCCGACTTGTAGGCGCCGTCGATGATCTTCATCAGCGCGAGGGCTTGGGCCGGGGTGTTGAGCGGTTTCTCGGTGCCTTCGAGGGTGCGGATGAAGTTCAGCGCGGAACGCGCGCGGCCCATCGTCTCGTCGGGGCTGACCACGATGTCGCGGTTCACTTGGCGACCGTGTTCGAGGGTGTAGAGTTGGCAGTCGTCTTGTGCGGTGGAGTCGATGCCGTTGGTGCCGAAGAGGCGACGGACCATGCCGCCGGCTTTGGAGCCTTGGAACGTCACGGAGACTTCCTCGCGTTGGTTCATCTCGGCCCACGACACGGCGAAGTTCATCGATTGGCCGGTCTTGAAGGTGATGAAGCCGTGCGCGGCGGCCTCGACGTCGGTCGTGCCTTTCTCGACATCGGGGATACCCCACGGGCCTTTGAACGCTTTGTTATCGATGTGGTCGTGGTAGGTGCGCGCGAGGATGTGCGCGGGCTCGGGGTAGCCCATGAAGTGGAGCCCAAGGTCGATCATGTGGAGGAGGTCGATGAGCGGGCCGCCGCCGGACAGGGCCTTGGTGGTGAACCAGCCGCCGAAGCCGGGGATGCCGGCGCGACGGATCCATTTCGCCTGACAGGTGTTGATGGTGCCGACGGTGCCGGCGGCGATGTAGTCCATCATCGCGTAGCTCTCGGGGCGGGCGCGGTTGTTGAAATTAAACATCAGCGTCTTCTTCGCCTTTTCGGCGGTGGTCTTCATGACCGCCATTTCCTTGGCGCTGAGGGCGGGGGGCTTTTCGCAGAAAACGTGTTTGCCGGCTTTGAGCGCCTGGAGGGCGAGGGGGGCGTGGAATTTGTTGGGGACGATGATCGAGACGGCGTCGAGCTCGGGCACGGCCTTAAGCATGGCGGTGACGTCGGTGAAGACGCGGCCGATCTGGTGCTTGGCGGCGGCGCGGTCGGCGGCGGCCTGGTTGACGTCGCAGAGGGCGACGATTTCGGCGCCGGCCTGGCGGAAGCCGCTGGCGTGATAACCGGCCATGCCGCCGGCTCCGATGATGGCGATTTTGGTGCTCATAAAATCAAATGGGAAAGGTGACGGAGAAAGACGGGTGGCCCACGGAACACACGGACTACACGGAAAGGAAAACGGGCTCTAATTCTTCCGTGTATTCCGTGTGTTCCGTGGGCAAAAGGGTTTGAAGTTGTTTACTGGTTTTTCTTGTCGAATTGCGCGTCGAAGATGATCGCGCTCGATGGGAAATCGACTTTGCGGACGAAGGCGGAGGCCTCGGTGGCGCCGTGGACGCGGTCCATGCGGCTGTCTTCCCACTCGACGGAAAGCGGGCCGCGATAGCCGACGTCATTGAGCGCTACGATGATCTCCTCGAAGTTGATGTCGCCGTGACCGAGGGAGCGGAAGTCCCAGTAGCGGCGGGCGTCGCCGAAGCTGACGTGGCCGCCGAAGACGCCGACCGTGCCATCGCCGTGGCCCCACCACACGTCCTTCATGTGCATGTGGAAAATGCGCGGACCAAACGCGCGGATGAACTTCACGTAGTCCACGCCCTGGTAGCCGAGGTGGGACGGGTCGTAGTTGAAGCCGAAACGCTTGTGGCCCTTCACGGCGTCGATCGCGCGTTGGGAGCTGGCGAGATCGAACGCGATTTCGGTGGGGTGAACCTCGAGCGCGAAGTTCACGTTAGATTTCTCGAAAGCCTCAAGGATCGGGCCGAAGCGTTTGCCGAAGTCGGCGAAACCGGCGTCCCAGAACGCCTGTGACGTGGGCGGGAAGGCGTAGATCGAGTGCCAGATGGAGGAACCGGTGAAGCCGTTCACGACGGCGGGGAAGTCGTCGGTGCTTTGGCGGCCGGGCTTGGCGTCGAAGAAGGCGCGGGCGGCGCGACCGGCGGTGATCATCTTGCGGGCGGCGCGCTTGCGGACGCCTTCGGGATCACCGTCGCCCCAGATATCGGCGGGGAGAATGGACTGATGGCGCTCGTCGATCCGGTCGCAGATCGCTTGGCCAACGAGGTGGCTGGAGATGGCGTAACAGGTGAGGCCGTGGTCCTTCAGCAGCGCCCATTTGTCGTGGACGTATTTTTTGGAACTGGCGGCGGCATCGACGTCGAAGTGGTCGCCCCAGCAGGCGAGTTCGACGCCGTCGTAGCCCATGCTCTTGGCGAGCGGCGCGAGTTTTTCGAGGGGAAGATCGGCCCATTGGCCGGTGAAGAGGGTGACGGGACGTGGCATGTTTTTAGGAGGTTTTAAGGATTAAGGGGAAAGCATTAAAGGGCACCGAAAGGGCGATTCAGGGGTGACGGGCGCGCGGGCGGCAAGCGGATTGTTTTTTGGGATTTTTTTTGGGATGGAAAGCGGTTCGGGCTTCGCGCCGGCCGAGAATTGGGCCATTTTTGGAGGATGTTGCGACGCGCATTTTCCAGTCTCGGTTGTCCGGAGTTCACTCTCGATGCGGCGCTCGCGTTGGCCGAAAAACACGGGCTCGACGGTTTCGAGCTGAGGGCGATCGGTGGCACGATTGACCTGCCGGGGTATCTCGCGGCGCAGTTCGGTTCGCCGGCCGCGCTCGCGGAGAAACTGGGCGAAGCGGCGGGCAAAATCTTGGCGTTGGACACGTCGTTGAAGCTTATCGGCAACACGCCGGCGGATCGGGCAGGATTTTTGGAATTTCTACCGTGGGCCGAAGCGCTGGGGGTGCCGCGCCTGCGGGTTTTCGACGGTGGCAGTGTGCTCTCGGATGACGCTCTCGCCGAGGCCGCCGAGACGGTGCGCTGGTGGCAGGCGTTGCGACGCGAGCGCGGGTGGCGGGCGGATTTGATGGTCGAGACGCACGACACCTTGTCCACGGCGGATGCGATCCGGCGGTTCGCGCTCGCGGCGCCCGGCTGCGCGGTACTGTGGGATTCGCAGCACACTTGGCTCAAGGGCGGCGAAGATCCCCTCGTGACGTGGCCCGCGATCCGCGAGTTCGTCGTGCACGTGCACGTGAAGGACAGCATCGACGTGCCGTCGGCGCGGCACGCGTGGACCTATGTGTTGCCCGGCGCGGGGCGTTTTCCCATCGCACCCCTGCTCGCCGCCTTGCGCGCCGATGATTTCGCCGGCCCCGTTTCACTCGAATGGGAACGCATGTGGCATCCCTATTTGCCGTCGCTCGACGAGGCGTTGACGGCGGCGACCGCGAGCCAGTGGTGGTGAACGGAGTTTGGCGCCTTAGCGCTTCGCCCCGCGTTCGCGAAACTGCGACGGCGTCAGACCGACGCACCGGATAAATGCCCGCGCGAAGACGGTGCCGCTATGGTAGCCCACCTGCGCCGCGATGGCCTCGAGTTTACCGTCGGAGTTTTCGAGGAGTTCCTGGGCGCGTTGGACGCGGATGTAGGTGAGATGCTCCATCGGAGTGCGGCCGAGCTCGCGGCGGCAGATGCGGCGGAGGTGTTCGGCGCTGACGGCGCAGCGGGCGGCGAGCGTCGGGAGTTTCCAGTCGGTCGCGAGTTCGCGTCCGACCGTTTCCCAGAGCGCGCCGATGCGTGAATCGCTGCGCCATGGGCGGGCGCTGCGTCGGGCGAGGCCGTGCACGAGGCTCACCCAGTGGTGGACCTGCGACGGGTCGCGGTCGCCCGACCATTCATCGCGCAGGCCGGCGAGAGCGCGGCCGATTTCGAACGCACCCTGTTTGACCAGCAACGGAGACGCGGCGCCGACCAACGGCTTGAGCCAAGAAGGTTCTTCATAACGCACCCAGGCGAAATCCCAACGCTTGCCGGGCACCGCGTGAAACGCGTTGAGCACGCGCGGCGGGGCCATGCAGAGCGAACCGGCCGTGACGCGCGCCCATTTGCCTTCGAGCAGGACCCGGCCCTCGCCTGCCAACGTGGCGAGAAAAAAACTGCCCGACGGCGCGAGTCGCACGCGGCGGTAAGGCGCGTGAACCGTGTCGAGACCGAGCCAAGCGATGCGGTGGGTCTTCAACTCCGGGCACTGCTTCACGTCGACCGCCCAACGCCGGGTGCGAGGCCCGTCGACGGTGGTTTCCTTAAATGGAGGCGAGGGCGGTTGATCCACGGCGGCAGACTCAAGCGCCAAGTTGGGGCGCGATGCACGTCAAAATCCGAAGTGGAAATTCGTCACCCGAAGGTGTGTGCTCGGCGCTTTACCTCCCGCTTCGGAAGGGCAGTTTGAGGGCTTCTCATCCTGCCGTCGAAGTACGGCGCCGTACTCACCCGTCTTTCACCTCATCTCTCATGCCCAATCCCTGGACCGGAAAAGGAAACCCTTACACGCGCGAGGAAGTGCGCGAACGCCTCCGCGCCACGCTCGCCAAGGGCGACGCGATCATCGCCGCCGGTGCCGGCACCGGCATCAGCGCCAAGTTCATCGAGAAGGGCGGCGCCGATCTGATTATCATCTATAACAGCGGCCGTTTCCGCATGATGGGCCACGGCTCCACCGCCGGCATGATGGCCTACGGCGACGCCAATGCCATCGCCATGGAGATCGGCGAATACGAGGTGCTCCCCGTCGTTGAAGAAGTCCCTGTTATCTGCGGCGTCCACGCCACCGATCCGCGCCGGCGGATGTGGCACTGGCTCGGCCAGGTCAAAGAAATGGGTTTCTCCGGCGTGAATAATTTTCCCACCCACACCATCGTCGACGGCCATTTCCGCGGCGTGCTCGAAGAGACCGGCATGAGCGTGAAAAAAGAATACGAGATGATCGCTCTCGCGCGGCGGATGGACTTGTTCTCGGTCGTCTACGTGGGCTCGCCCGAGGAGGCCATCGAGATGGCCAAGGCCGGGGCGGATGCGATCATCGCTCACGTGGGCACGACCGTCGGTGGCAGCATCGGGGTGAAGAACGCGCTCGTGAGCTGGGATCACACGATCAAGACCACGCAGGACATCATCGACGCCGCGTCCACGATCCGGAAGGACATCTTCTTCCTTTGTCACGGCGGCCCCATCAATACGCCTGAAGACGCCGCCCGCGTCATGGCCGCGACTACTTGCGACGGCTTCGTCGGCGCCAGCAGTCTCGAACGCATGGGCGTCGAGGAGTCTCTCACGAACCTCACGCGCAAATTCAAATCTCTGAAACGCAGTCCAAAGTAGGGCAGGGTCTCCGACCCGCCCTCCGCGCCCCGCGATCATGCCGGGGCGGGTCAAAGACTCCGCCTAACTTTCAACCCCGCATCCGCCCCGCTTCATGACCCCCGACGACCGCCGCTTTGTTCAAATCGCCGACGCCCTGCGCGAGCCCAACGCCTGGACCAACAACGAGTGGCTTTGCCGCCCCGATCTGGTCGCCGCCGAAAAACTCCTGCTGGTGCGCGCCAACATGGAGCCGATGCACTGCCACCCGTTTCACTACCACCTGCACCGCGAGGAAATCATCTACGTGCTTTACGGGCGGGCCGAACAATGGGTGGGCACCGAACACCGCATCTTGAGCGCCGGTGAGATGGCGCACATCCCAGCCGGCAAGGTCCACGCGACCTACAACCCCCAAGCTGAACCGCTCGTTTTTCTCGCGATCCTTTCTCCCGCCAAGCTCCCCGCCGAATTGGCGATCGTCCCCGATCCCTTCGACGTTTCCACCCAAGAACCTTGGGCCAGTCTCCGCGACAATCTCCCTGCCTGCAAAACCCGCTTCTGACCTGCCCAATCCCAATTCTTTGAACCGCTAATTTTCGCTCATCCTCGCTAATCTCAGACGCCCATTCCCGCCCCGCCTTGATTCGCCGATCAGGCGAAGCTTCCGGAATCGAAAATTGAGCAAAAAATTAGCGGTTAAAAAACTTCCCCATGAAACGCCTCCTCGCCCTCGTCCTCCTCCTCGCGCTTTCCACGTCAGCTTTCGCCGCCGCTGCGGCCGCCCCGCTCCGGGTCTTCATCCGTTCGGGCCCGAAAACTCACGGCCCGGGAGCCCACGACCACCCGCGCTTTCTCGCCGAGTGGGCCCCGCTGCTCAACGCCCGGGGCGCCGTCGCCTCCGGTGGCAACGCCTTTCCGACGGCCGAGCAACTCGCCCAGACCGACGTCCTCGTGTTTCACTCACCCAACGCCGGCGACATCGCGGCGCCGGATCGCGTTAACCTCGAGGCCTTCGTCGCCCGCGGCGGCGGCATCGTCGTGATTCACGCCGCCGCCGTCTCGAAGGACACCGACTGGTTCAAGTCCATCATCGGCGGCTCGTGGCGGCACGGCACCACCAAGTTCCTCGAGGCGCCGATGCACCTCTACTTTGTCGACCGCGCGCATCCGATCACCCGCGATGCCTCCAACTGGCAGATGGACGACGAGATCTACTATGACATGGACGTCTCGCCCGACGCCCACGTCCTCGCGACCGCCTACACGCCCAAGGCCATCGACACCGGCGGCAGGGGCAACAAAGAGGCGCAAGCCCGCGCCGCCGAAGCCGTCGCGAAGCGCAAGGGTGTCAATATCTACGACCACCAGCCGCAGCTCTGGACCTACGAGCGCACCGTCGCCGGTGGCACCAAACCGTATCGCGCCTTCGTCTCGATCCCCGGTCACTTCTACGAGAACTTCAACCGCGCCAACTACCGTGCGATTCTCCTGCGCGGCATCGCCTGGGCCGGTCAGCGCGCGAACCCCGACGAATTTTGCCTGCCCGCCGAGCTCGGCGACACGCTCCGTTATCCCGCGGGCGGCCCGACGCATCCCTCCAAAGCTGCCGCGAAGATTGAAGTTCACCCCGAGTTCAACCTGTCCCTCGTCGCCGCCGAGCCGCTCATCAACAAGGTCATGAACCTCGACTGGGATGAGCGCGGCCGCCTCTGGGTTTGCGAAACCCCGGAGTATCCCAACGGCCGCCGCGTCCCCAACGCCCCCGCGCGTTGGCAGGACAGCGGCTCGCTCAAGCCCTTTGTCACCGAACGCGATCCCGAGGACCGCATCTCCATCCTCACCGACACCGATGGCGACGGCGTCATGGACACGAAGAAAATCTTCGCCGACAAACTCGAGCTCGTTACGAGCTTCGTCCTTTACCGCCGCGGTGTGATCGCCGCCACCGCCCCCGACATCTGGTATCTCGAAGACACCGACGGTGACGATGTCGCCGACAAACGCACCAAGCTCTACACCGGCCTCGGCATCAACGACACCCACGCCGTCATCAACAATCTCCGTTGGAGCCGCGATGGCTGGATCTACGCGACGCACGGTTACTCCCGGGGCGAGGTCACCGGAGCTGACGGCAAAACGAAAATGGGCCCCATCACCTCCGGCGTGGTGCGCTTCCGGCCCGACGGTTCGGCCTTCGAGCAATACAGCAGCCGCAACGGCAACACCTGGGGCCTCGATCTTACGTGGGACGGCCAAGTCTTCTGGACCCAGCCCACGAGCGGCACCGTGTTTTTCCACACGGTTCTACCCGAGGCGATTTTGGCCAAGGGCAAGATCCCCGGCACGACCTCGTGGAAAGGCATGATCACGAACCAGAGCACGTTTCCCGCGATGACTTGGCCCGAGCAGGCCTATGCACAGATCGACCAAGTCGGCCGCTTCACCGCCGCCGCCGGTTGCGCGATTTACGAGGGCGGCGCTTGGCCCGCGCCGTGGAACTACAGTTACTTCACCGGCGAACCCACGCTCAATATCGTCCATCACCAATTCGTCCGTCGCGACGGCGTGAGCTACGACGTCGCCAAGGAAAAGGGCCGCGAGCAGACCGAGTTTATCCGCAGCACCGACCTCTGGTTCCGGCCGATCGAGACCCGCGTCGGCCCCGACGGCGCGCTCTACGTGGTCGACTTCTACAACCAAGCCGTGATCCACAACGATACCCGCGGCCCGCTGCACGGTCCGGCCAACGCCGCCGTCCGCCCGGACCGCGATCACTATTTTTCCCGCATCTGGCGAGTGCAGCACAAAGCCGCGGTCGCCCTTCCGGCCGTCACGCTCAACCGCACCGATCTCACCGGTCTGCTCCGCGCCATCGAGACGAGCCCGAACGACCACGTCAAAAAAACCGCCCTGCGCCTCGCGCAGGAAAACTTCCCCGCCGCCCCGCAACTCGCCGCGCTTTCGCGCCCGATGGGCAGTCCCGCCCTCGCGCGCTACGATGCCGCTGCCGCCGCGACGACCGCGTCCGCGCGCGCCGCGATTTTTGCGGAGTTCGCCGCGGCCACCGATGACTGGACGCGCTCCGCCCTGATCGCCGGCGCCAAGGAAAACTCCACCGAGTTCATCGCCGCCGCGCTGGCCCCGGGAGCTTCCGGTTCCCTGGCGCCCTTCGTCGCCGCCCTTGCGCCCGCCGTGCCGCCGGCCGCCGCCGCCCGCCTCATCCAAGCCGCCGTCGCGGCCCCGGGCCCGCTCGCCTCGGCGCTCCTGCGCGGCCTCGTGGAACTGGCTGATAAGATCCCCGCGCTCGACGCCGCGACCTCGGCCGCGTTGCAAAAAATGATCGATGCGCCCGATACGGTCGCACCCGCCCTGTTGTTGGCCGCCAAGACCGACAAATCCGGCGCGCTCGCCGCGTCCATGCAGCAAGCCGTGAGTCGTCTCCTCGCCGACTTCTCCTCGGCCGGCGTGGCCCCCGCCCGGCGCGCCGAGATCGCGCTTTCATTGCTCGCCCTGCCTTCGCACCGCGCCGATGCCCTCGCCAAAATCGGCGCGCTGCTCGCCGACTCCGTGACCCCCGAGCCGATTAAGAAGAGCCTGTTGGCCACCGTCGGCGATTTGCCCGCGGAGGAATCGGCCGAGGTGCTCATCGCGGCATTCGTGCAATCGAAGTCGCCACTGGTGTTCGATCAGATCTTGAAGAACCCGACATCGGCGCGCGCACTCATCGCGGCCGTGAAGGACAACCGCATCAGTGCCGCGGCGTTTGGCCCCGGCGACATTGCCCGCTTGCGCACCCACCCCAATACCCGCGTCACCCGCGAAGCCGGCGAAGTCTTCGCCGCGATCAATCCCCCGAACCCTCAAAAGGACGAACTGATCGCGAAGCTGTTGGCCGACCTCGCGCAGCCCGGCAACCCGGCCGCCGGCCGCATGGTTTTCGCCGCCGCCTGCGCGATCTGTCACAAACTCGGCGATGTCGGCCTGCGCGACGTCGGTCCGCCTCTCGCCGGCATCGGTTCGCATCCGACCGCCGAATTGCTTGCTCACATCGTCGATCCCAACCGCCAAGTGGAGCCCAACTATTGGCAGTGGAATATCACCAACAAGAAGGGCGACGTCGCCACCGGCGTGATCGTCAACGAAAACGCCGCCAGCATCACGCTGCGCAACCAAGGCGGCGACACCGAGATCAAGCTCGCCGACATCGCCACCCGTGAAAATACCCGTCGCTCGCTCATGCCCGAGGGTTTCGAGGCCCTCGGCGCCAAGGGCCTGCGCGACCTGATCGCTTACCTCGTCGTGAATGCCAAGGCTCCCGCCACCACGAGCGCCGCGCCTGCCGTGGCCGCGCCGGTCAACGCCGTGGTCGACGCGACGCCAAAAAGCGGAGGCCGGGGCGACTTCCCGTTGCCTGAACCCACGCCCATCGTTTGGGAGCCGGGCAAAACGCGCGTGTTGATCATCAGCGGCGGCAGTTCGCATAAGTTCTCCGAGTATTTCGGCGTGATCGACGGCGCCACCCTCCGCGCCGCCGGGTTCTCCGTGAACTACACGGAAGACCGTGACCAAGCCGCCGCCACTCTGGCCGAGGCCGACGTCGCGCTGATCAGTGTGAATCGGAAATTCTTCGACACGCCCGAATATCGGAAAGCGCTCTTCGCCTTCGTCGCCGCCGGCAAAGGCATCGTGATGCACCATCCCGGCACCTGGTATGGCTACGCGCAGTGGCCCGAACTCAACGCGCAGATCGTCGGCGGCGGCGCGCGTGGTCACGACAAGATCGCGAAGTATTCGGTCAACGCATTGAAGCCCGCGCACCCGATCATGAAAAACGTGCCGGCCAGTTTCGAAGTCGAAGACGAACTCTACTACATCAACGCCGAGCCCGACAAAATTCCGCCCGGCACGGCGCCGATCGAAGTGCTCGCCGAGACTTCGCCCTCGGTGAAATTCAAAGCTCCGCATCCTGCCGTGTGGATCACCTCGCATCCGAAAGCGCGCATCGTGGGCCTCACCATCGGCCACGACGGCCGCGTCCACGAGCTGCCCGCGTTCAAAACTCTCCTCACCAACGCCGTCCGTTGGGCCTCCGGAAAGTAGCCGTGTCATTGCGAGGAGCGCAGCGACGCGGCAATCCAGCTGGATCGCCACACCCGGCTCGGCCGGGCTCGCGATGACAATTCTTTCAACTATGCCCACCATCGCCGTCCTCGGCACCCTCGACAGCAAAGGCCCGGAACACGCCTTCGTCGCGGCCGCGATCCGTCTCGCCGGCCACGCTCCGCTCCTGATCGACGTGGGGAGCCTCGATGTGCCCTCGATCACGCCCGACATCGCCCGGGCTGAGGTCCTCGCTGCGCTCCCCGGCGATCACGTCGCGACGCTCGCGCGCCGCGACCGCGGTGAGTGCGTCGCGCTCATGGGCCGCGCCGCCGCCGCGCTCGTCACGTCGCTCCACGCCGCCGGCCGCATCCACGGTATCATCTCGCTCGGTGGTGGTGGCGGCACCGCCATCGCGACCGCCGCGATGCGCGCGCTGCCCATCGGCTTTCCCAAGCTCATGGTCTCGACCCTCGCGAGCGGCCAGGTCGCGCCCTACGTCGGCACCACCGACATCACGATGATGCCGGCCATCGTCGACGTCTCCGGCATCAACCGCGTCTCCCGCGCCATCTTTGAAAACGCCGCCGGTGCCATCTGCGGCATGGTCGCCGCCGCCGAAGCCCGTCGCACCGCGCCTGCCGTTTCGTCCGAAAAGCCGCTCATCGTCGCCAGCATGTTTGGCAATACGACCGCGTGCGTGACCGAGGCGAAACGCCTCCTCGAAGCCGCCGGCTACGAAGTCCTCGTCTTCGCCGCCACCGGCAACGGCGGCCGCGCCATGGAAGCCCTCATCGCCAGCGGCCTCGTCGCCGGTGTGCTCGACATCACCACGACCGAGTGGGCCGACGAATTGGTCGGCGGTGTCCTTACCGCCGGCCCCGAGCGCCTCGACGCCACCGCCAAGGCCAAGATTCCCGCGATCGTCTCCCCCGGCTGCCTCGACATGGTCAACTTCGGCGAACCGGCTTCCGTTCCCGCGAAATTCGCCGGCCGGCTGTTTTATCACCACAACCCGCAGGTGACGCTCATGCGCACGACGCCCGCCGAGTGCGCCGAGCTCGGCCGCATCATCGCCGAAAAGATCAACCGTTACACCGCCCCGGTCACGGTCCTGCTTCCGCTGCGCGCCATCAGTGTCATCAGCGCTCCCGGAAAACCGTTCCACTCGCCGGAAGCCGACACCGCGCTCTTCACGTCCCTCCGCCAAAACCTCCGCCCCGACATCCCCGTGATCGAGCAAGCCGTCGAAATCAACGACCCCGCCTTCGCCCGCGCCTGCGCGGAGGCTCTGCTCGGCAGCCTCAAGGCCTAGGTCCCGGGGGTTCGCCTTTTTCCTTCGAGAGGGTGAGCCGAGATAATCGCCTTACACGGGTTAGCCGTCGAAGTAGGCGAATAGGCCTTGGCCGTGGTGGCTGAGCGAATGCGTGATTGTTCGACGGTGATTTGTGTGGTTTCTGCACTTCGGTCTTCCCGGGCGGCGGGCTCTTTTGCAGAGTTTGGTCGGTTCGGGTCGTGTTGCGCCGAAAGTCTCGGCGCTCATTCCCGTTTTTAGCCCCCATCACCCATGCTACTCCGTATTCTTGTTCTTGCCCTGCTTGCCGTCTCGGCGCTCCACGCCGCTCCCGCCACCTCGCTCTTCGATGGCCGCACGCTCGCCGGTTGGGAGGGCGATCTCAAATGGTGGCGCGTGCAAGACGGCGCCATCACCGGCGGCTCCACGACCGAAAAGGTCCCGAAAAATTCATTCCTCGCGACGACCCGCTCGTTTCAAAACTTCGATCTCCGCCTCAAGCTCAAGCTCACCGGCGATCCCAAGACCGGGATGATCAACAGCGGCGTGCAGATCCGCAGTCTGCGCGTTCCGGATCATCACGAAATGTCCGGCTATCAGGTCGACGCCGGCGACAAGTGGTGGGGCAAACTCTACGATGAATCCCGCCGCAACAAAGTCATCGCCGAGCCCATCGATGCCGCCGCCGCGGACGCCGCCGTGAAACGAGACGACTGGAACGATTACCGCATTCTCGCCGAAGGCCCGCGCATCCGCTCGTGGATCAACGGCGTGCCGGCTCTCGATTACACCGAGACCGATCCTGCCATCGCCCTCGACGGCAAGGTCGCCCTCCAGGTTCACAGCGGCGGCATGGCTCTGGTCCAGTTCAAAGACATCGCGATCACAGAACTCCCGCCCACGCCCGGCGCGCCGACTTGGGACAAGGTTGGTCACCCGAAACCGCGCCCGCCCGCGAAAAAAAAGAACGCCCCGCCCGCAGCCGCGCCATCAGCCAAGTAAACCGTGCGCGCGCCCCTTCTGCTCCCGGTCGCCTTTTTCTCGGTCGCCTTCCTGCGCGCCGCCGAACCGGCCCCAGCCCCCGCGCCGCCGCGCAACATTTCCTACAACACGGTCACCACCGGCCCGCGCTCGCCCGAGGAAGAGCGACTTTCGTTCACGCTTCCGCCCGGCTTTGAGGTCGAACTCGTCGCCGCCGAGTCGCCCGGTTTCGGCAAGTTTATCACCGTCGATTGGGATGCCCGCATGAGGCTGTGGGCGATGACCGCCCTCGAGTATCCCGTCGATGGCAACGAGCAGAAGGCCGCGTCCGATGCGCTCTTTGCCGCCGGAGGTCGCGACAAAGTCGTCGTCTTCGATGCACCCTACGCCGCGCCTGCGCCCGGCCAAGCCGCCGTGACCACGCCCCCGCGCGTCTTCGCCGATGGGCTCGTGATGCCGCTCGGCTTGCTGCCCTACAAAGACGGTGCGCTTGTTCAATACGGCGCCGATATCCGCCACTACCGCGACACCGACGCCGATGGCCGCGCCGACCGCCATGACGTGATCCTCACCGGCTTCGGCACGCAGGACTCGCACCTCTTTCCCCATCAATTTCAACGTCAGCCCGGCGGCCAGATCTTCGCGGCGCAGGGGCTTTTCAACTACTCGAAAGTCCGCCGCCCCGACGGTCGGCCCTTCGCCGATGGCTCCACTGAGATCCCGTTTAACCAGTGCAAACTCGGCCGCTTCACCTCTGACGGCGCGAGCTTCGAAAGCCTCACGGCCGGCCCCAACAACATCTGGGGCCTCGTCACCTCACGCGAAGGCGAGACGTTTCTCCAGGAGGCCAACGACATCGGTTATCCCGTGATTCCCTACGAGCCCGGCATCTGGGTCGCCACCGGGTCGAAGGATCGCCTTCGCCCTTATCAACCGCTGATGCCGCCGCCCCTCCCGCCGGCGCAGATGGGCGGCACCGGCCTCAGCGGCCTCGCGCTCGCCGAGGATCGCGACGGACTTTTCCGCCGCTACGGCGCGGCGGCCGCCGATGGCGCCAAGGTCTTCTTTCTGGCCAACCCGATCACCAACACGATCAACGCCGTCCGCGCCACGCCCACCGCCGACGGCGCGCGTTACCGCTACGAAAAGCTCCCCGACTTTCTGACCACCACCGACAAATGGTTCCGTCCCGTCGCGATCCACTTCGGCCCCGATGGCGCGCTCTACATCGTCGATTGGTATAACAAAATCATCTCGCACAACGAAGTCCCGCGCGCGCACCCCGACCGCGACAAATCCCGGGGCCGCATCTGGCGCGTGCGCCACCGTGACCAGTCGCGCACGCCGCCGCCCGATCTCACGCGGCTCGACGACCGCGCGCTCCTCGCCGAGTTCGGCGGGCCCAACGCCCTCGTCTCCCGCCTCGCCTGGCTTGAGCTCACCGATCGCAAGGCCACGGCACTCGCGCCCGAGCTCGCGCAGATCGCGGCCGACCGCGCCGTCGCCAACGACCGCCGCTTCGCCGCGCTCTGGGCGCTCGAAAGTCTGGCGCCCTTGCCCGCGGCCGTGCTGGTTTCATTGGCCGGCGATCCGGCGCCCACGATTCGCCGGCAAGCGGCGCGCCTCGCGGCGGCCCAGCCGCGGCCGGAGTCCGAGTTCCTCGCGATCGTCACGCCGCTCGTCGCCGACCCGAGTCCGACCGTGCGCGCCGCCGTGGGTGACGCGCTCCGCCGGGTGCCACAGGCCAGCCCGCGCGTGATGGCCCTCGCGGCGCAGATGGGCGGAGCGTCGCTGGCAACCGGCGGCGACTGGGAACGCTACGACCGTGAATTTGAACGCTACCTCGCCCGTTGGGCGATGGAGCTCAATCCCGCTGCGACCACGGCACTGCTCGATTCACCGGCCGGCCGCGCGCTCCCGCTGGAGAACCGGTTGCTCGCCACCCTCGCGCTCGGCGGCCGGCGGGCGGCACTCGGGCTTGCGGCTATGGCGCCCGACCTTGCGCGATCCTTGAGCGACGAAGAAGTGCGAATCCTCGCGGCCCATTTTGCGGAGCCCTCGGCGCGCGCCGCCCTCACGGCTGCGCTCGATCAGGCGGGTTCGCGGGCGGTAGTTTTGCGCGCCTTGCTCGCCCTGCGCACGAGCATCGACGCCGCTCCGTTGACTCCTGCGCTGACGGCGGCCGCCAAGACACTGCTCATCAGCCCGGTGCCCGCGGAGGCGACGTTGGGTGCCCAGGTGGCCGGAGCCTTTAAGCTCGCGGCGGCGGAGCCCGAGTTGACGACGGCCCTCTCGATCGAAGTGACGAAAGACCGCCAACCGACGCTGCTCGCGGCTCTGCGGGCGTTGCGCGAATTGAGTCTCGGGTCGATCGGAGAATTTGAGCGCTTGGCGCGCTCTGCGGAGGATCCGGCGGTCCGTGATGAAGCGCTCGCGGCCTTTGCGACGTTGCGCTCGCCGGAAGCCGTCGCGCGTCTCGTGCGGCTCCTGCCCGCGCTTACGGCCGGGCAGCGCGGGAATCTGCTCGACCGCCTGGCTGCCCATGAGGCGGGAGCGTCGGCCATTGTCGGCGGGCTGCGTGATGGCTCGATGGCGAGCGCCGATCTCGGCGTCAGCGTGGCGGAGAAACTTATGTTGAGGATGCCGGGCGATCCGGCCGTGGCCGCGCTCTGGCGATCGCATGGCGGCGATGCGCAACGCGCGCTGCGCCTGCCGGGCGGACGGGGCGATTTCGCGGAGACCCAGCTTACGCTCGCCGGGCCGTTCACCGTGGAGTGTTGGGCCAAGCTCGATCCGGGCATTGACCACCGTGACGGGTTGCTGGGGCTTTCGGGCGTGATCGATTTCAACTTTTTCGACGGCCGTTTTCGCGTGTGGCTGGGCGAGGCCAACGATGTGGTGCAGGCGAAGAAAAAGGCCGTCCCGGGGGTGTGGACCCACTACGCGGTCACTCGCGACGGCCGGGGATTTTTTCACCTCTATCTCAACGGCGAGCTGGAGATGTCGAGCGCCGGCCCGAGTCAGAGTGTTTTCACGGGACTGAACGTCGGGCGGAGCCGGCTGAACCCCAGCAACGGCACGACGGCGGGTTGGCTTGCCGAGTATCGCGTGTGGAACGTGGCGCGCTCGGCCTCCGAGGTGCGCGACGCGTTTGACCGCAGTTTCGCCGGCACGGCGGTGAGCGCCCGGCCGCCGGGATTGGTCGAGCTGTTTACCGGGGCGAATTGGGGCCCGCTGAAAGGCGCGGCGCGCGTCGAGCCGACGGAGGACGCACCCGTGCTGCTCACACCGGGAGAGGCGGCCAAGCAGGAAGAGAAATTCACGCGGTTTCGCGCGTTGGCCAACGGCGCCGGCAATCGGGACCAAGGTCGGCAGTTGTTCACGTTGCTCTGCCTCACGTGCCATCAGCAAGGCGGCAAAGGCGGCCTGATCGCGCCGCCGCTCGACGGTATCGGCAACACGGGCGTCGAGGCGTTGCTGCGCAACATCCTCACGCCGAGCGCGGCGATGGAGAGCGCGTATCGCACCTACCGCGTGGTGTTGAAGGATGGCAGCGTGCGCGACGGCTTCTTGGCCGGCGACACGCCCGAGGCCGTGGTGCTGCGCACGCCGGGAGCGGAAGACCAACGCATCACTCGCGGCGAGATCAAGCAGACCTCGTATCTCAACCGCTCGCTGATGCCCGAGGGTTTGCTCGAAGCGATGCCGCCGCAACAGGTGAGCGATCTGTTCAGCTATTTAAAGACGTTGAAGTAGGTCAGGCCAGAATCTCGCGGACGACGCGGGCGGGTTCTACGCCGGTGAGGCGTTGGTCGAGGCCTTGGGACTTAAACGTGAACTTCGCGTGGTCCAGGCCGAGGGTGTGCAAGATCGTCGCGTTCAGATCGAAGAGGCTCACGGGGTCGCGGACGATGTTGTAGGAGAAATCATCCGTCTCGCCGTAGACGACGCCGGGCTTCACGCCGCCGCCGGCGAGCCACACGCTGAAGCAGCGCGGGTGGTGGTCGCGTCCGTAGTTGGTCTGCGTGAGCGTGCCTTGCGAATACACGGTGCGGCCGAATTCGCCGGCCCACACGACGAGCGTGTCTTTGAGTAGGCCGCGTTGTTTGAGATCGGTCACCAGCGCGTAGCCGGCTTGGTCGACGTCTTGGCATTGGAGGCGGTGGTCGCCGGGGAGATTGCCGTGTTGGTCCCAGCCGCGGTGGAGGATTTGGACGACGCGCACGTCGCGCTCGACGAGGCGGCGCGCGAGCAGGCAACTGGCGGCAAACGTGCCGGGGTTTTTTACGTCGGCGCCGTAGAGGTCGAGCGTGGCGGGACTCTCGTCGGCGAAATTCGTAAGGTCGGGCACGCTGGTCTGCATGCGGAAGGCCATCTCGTATTGGGCGATGCGGTTGAGCGTCTCGGGGTCACCATGGCGGGCGTGGGCGTGGGCGTTGAAGCGGGCAAGGGAGTCGAGCATCGCGCGGCGGGCGGAGGCGTCGACGCCGGCGGGGTTGTCGAGGAAGAGCACGGGGTCGCCTTGCGAGCGGAGGGCGACGCCGTTGTGGCCGCCGGGAAGAAAGCCTGCGCTCCACATCCGCGTGAAGAGGGCCTGCGCGGAGGTTTTGGAGGACCACTTTGGCGTCAGGACGACGAAGGCGGGGAGATCGTTGTTCTCGCTACCGAGGCCGTAGGAGAGCCAGGAGCCGAGGCTGGCTTTGCCGGGGAGCTCGCTGCCGGTCATGAGGAACGTGCAGGCGGGGTCGTGGTTGATGGCGTTGGTGTGGACGGTGCGGACGATGGCGAGGTCATCGACGAGCTTGGCGGTCCACGGGAGGAGTTCGCTGACCCAGGCGCCGTTTTGGCCGTGCTGGGCGAATTTGAAAATCGACGGCGCGACGGGGAATTTCGCCTGGCCGCTGGTCATCGTGGTGATGCGTTGGCCGGCGCGGATGGAGTCGGGGAGCTCGACGTTGAACTGGGAGGCGAGCCCCGGTTTGTAGTCGAAGGTGTCGAGCTGCGAAGGCCCGCCGTTCATGTGGAGGTAGATGATGCGCTTGGCGGTGGGTGCGAAATGCGGTAGGCCGGCGAGTGGCGGGTGGATGCGGGGTTGGGCGGAGTGAAGAGTTGAGGGCTGAGAGGTGAGAGCCGGGACGGAGGCGCGGAGGCGCGGGGCGAGCAGGTTCAGCGCGACGCCGCCCATCGCGAGACCGGAGCCGGAGAAGAATTGGCGGCGGGTGAGCTGGTTCAGATAGGCATGGATCGGGTTCATCGGCGGGGGCGGGAGGGGTGGGAAGATGGGGAGAGGGGGAGAAGGGGAAATCTGGTGATGCGATTTCGGGGGTGACCGGGCGCTACGTGGCGGGGATCGGCTGGATTGCTTCTCGCAATGACAGGCTTGGGCGTGGAGGGCGGGTCGGAGACCCTGCCCTACTTTTGGTCAGTTGCGGGTGATGGTTTCGTCGAGGTTGAAGAGGAGGTTGGCGACCATCGTCCAGGCGGCGATTTCCGGGGCGCGGGCCGTGGCCTTTGGCTTTGAGGCGCCGTTGGTGAGGACTTTTTCGGCGGCGTCGGGATTTTTTTCGTAGTGGTCGCGATGGGTCGCGAGAGCGGACGTGAGGAGATCGCGCTCGGTGGGGTCGGGCTCACGGGCGGTAACGGCACGGAAGGCGGCGGCGAGACGGGGAGCATCGGCGGAGTCGGCGGCGAGGAGATTCTCGGCGAAGGCGCGGGCGGCCTCGAATTGTTGCACGTCGTTCATGAGCGTGAGGGCTTGAAGCGGGGTGTTGGAGCGGCCGCGGCCGGTGCAGAACGTTTCGCGCGAAGGCGCGTCGAAGGTGGTGATCGCGGGCGCGGGCGCGGTGCGTTTCCAGAAGGTGTAGAGACTGCGGCGGTAGAGGGCGGGGCCGTCGTCGCGCACGTAGGTCTTGGTGTTGCTGCCGCCGAAGGCGACGGGTTCCCAGATGTTGATGGGTTGGTAAGGGCGGACCGGGGCGCCGCCGATCGTGGGCACGAGCAGGCCGGAGAAGGCGAGGGCTTGGTCACGGAGAACCTCGCCGTCGAGGCGGAGACGCGGGGCGCGGGCGAGGAGACGATCGGAGGGATCTAGCTCAAGGAGGGCGGCGGTGACATCGGAGCTCTGGCGATAGGTGCGCGAGGTGACGATGAGGCGGACGAGGTGTTTCACGTCCCAACCGGAGCGGATGAATTCGGCGGCGAGCCAGTCGAGGAGTTCGGGGTGGGTGGGGGCGTCGCCCTGCACGCCAAAGTCGCTCGGCGTGCGGACGAGGCCGGCGCCGAAGAGCTGTTGCCAGAAACGGTTCACGGTGACGCGGGCGGTGAGCGGATTCTTCGGATCGACGATCCAGTGGGCGAGATCGAGGCGGGTGGGTCGCGGGGAAGCGGAGGAGTTGAGCGTTGAGGGTTGAGAGTTGAGAGCAGGGGATGCGAGGCGGAGGGGCGGGAGGAAGGCGGGGGTAGCGGGTTCGACGAGGTCGCCGGGTTTGTCGTATTGGCCGCGGATAAGGATGTGCGCGGGCAGCGGCTCGGAGCGTTCGCCGGAGACGAGCGTCATGGGGTAGTTGAGCTCGTAGTAGATTTGTTCGGCGAGCAGGCGGCGGGCGGCGTGGGCGGTGGGTTCGAGGGCGGCGCGATAGGGGGCGTAGATGTATTCGCGGTGGTAGCGTTCGAGGCGTTTTTTCTCGGCGGCGTTTTGCTGCGTGCTGGAGAGGCCGATGAGATATTTTGTGTCGTGGCGGAGCGGCACGCCTTCGACAAAGCGGGCGTTGGCCTGGAGGGCGGTGTTCCAGGCGGCGCGGGAAAGCAGCGGGTCGAGGGTCGCATCGGGGCTGGTCAAGACGGCCCCGGCGCGGTCCCACCACGCGGCGCCATCGCTCTGGGTGATGCGGAGACCGGTGTAGGATTTGCCGGATTCAAGGCCGGCGTCGCAGGCGTCGATCTCGAGGCGCGCGTAGCTGACAGTGGGCGGGAGAGGGCCGATGTGACGGGTGCCGCTGGGTTGGGGACCGAAGGCGGTCGGGTCGCCCCAGACGAAGCGGGCGGTGCGCTCGTTGGTGATAAACTCGAGGCTGACGGCGCGGGGCGGTCGGGCGGGATCGGCGAGGAAATGGACGAAGGCTTTGGCTTCGGAGCGGACGAGGAGGTCGATGTCGCCCGCGGTAAATGCAATCGGACGGGAGGCGTCGCCTTCGAGGCGGAGCGCGCGTTGACCGCCGGCAAGAGGCACGTCGGGCCCGGAGCGCCACTCGCCGCGGAGCGCGGGGGTGCCGGGGCGAAAATCGGTCGCGAGGGCGAGGTCGGAGTCCTCGGCCCAAACGACTTCGTAGGTGATCGGCGTTTTTTCCAGAGTCGGGGGCGGGGATTCGGTGAGGAGCTCGGTGGTGCGGGCGGCGAGCGCGGCTTCGAGAGGACGGATCGCGGCCCCAAGTTCGTCGATGCGGGCTTGCTTGGCGGGAGTATCAGTGACGACGACGACGGGAGCGGAGACGCGGACGTTTCCGTCCCAAGGGCGGTCCGCGAGGCTCTTCCAGAAGGCGCCGAGGGCGTAGTAGTCGTGCTGGCTGATCGGGTCGAATTTGTGGTCGTGGCAGGCGGCGCACCCGGCGGTGAGCCCGAGGAAAACGGCGGCGGTGGTATCGGTGCGGTCGCCGGTGTTGCGGGCTTCGGCCTCGGCTTCGATGGCGCCGCCCTCGGAGGTGGTGAGGTGGAGACGATTGTAGCCGGAGGCGATCAGCGCGTCGAGGCGGGCGGCGCGAAGCTCGCTGCCCGGCGCGGGCGGGGCGGAGTTCGGCGAAGGGGGAGCGGAGCTGGGCGGGGGCAGGCGAAGTTGGGCATCGGGGACGAGATCGCCGGCGAGTTGTTCGACGGTGAAACGGTCGAACGGCACGTTGGCGTTGAAGGCGCGGACGACCCAGTCGCGGTAGGGCCAGATGTGGCGGATGTTGTCGAGGTGGAGGCCGTGGGTGTCGGAGTAGCGCACGGCATCGAGCCAGAAGCGCGAGAACTGTTCACCGTAGCGCGGCGAGGCGAGGAGACGGGTGACGAGGGTCTCGATCGCGGCGTGTGGATTACGATTGGAGTCGGAGAGGAAGGCGTCGATCTCGGCGGGCGTGGGAGGGAGGCCGGTCAGGTCGAGGGTGAGACGGCGGATGAGGACGGTGGGCGCCGCCTCGGGGGCGAAGGAAAGGTTTTGGCGGGCGAGTTTTTGCAGAATGAACGCGTCGAGGGGATTGGGAGAGGGCTGAGAGTTGAGCGTTGAAACTTGAGTGACGGGAATCGCGGGGCGGGAGATGGGTTCGAAGGCCCAGTGGTTTTGGTAAACGGCACCTTGCTCGATCCAGCGGCGGATGAGGTCGCGCTGGGCGGGCTTGAGCGGGGGCTTGTGCGAATCGGGCGGCGGCATGATCTCGTCGGGATCGGTGCTGATGATGCGGAGCCACGCTTCGGAGTTGGCGATGTCGCCGGGCACGAGAGCGCGGAAGCCGTTGCGATCAACGGTGGCGGAGTCGAACTGGTCGAGGCGGAGCTCGGCTTTGCGGTGGGCGGCATCACTGCCGTGGCAGGCGAAGCAGTTGTCCGCGAGGATGGGGCGGATGTGCTCGTTGTAGGAGACGGGCTCGGCGGTGGCGCGGGCGATGGTGACGAGAGCGAGCGCGTAGAAAAACGGAAGACGGAGAAAAGGGGAATTCACGGCGGGGGAGCGCGGGGGGCGAACGCAGGGAAAAGTGAAGGGAATCGAGTGGCGCAGGTCTAGGGAGATTTTGCCGTTGAGCCAGATTGATTAGCGGGCGAGACGGGTGAATTCGGGGGTGGGGCGCGCGGTGAGAGACGGGCCCTCGCGGATGAGGAAGAGCGCGGACCATCGCTCGCGGACGGCGAGGGCGAGGCCGGCATCGGGACCGAGCACGAAGAGGGCGGTGGCACGCGCGCTGGATTGGGCGCAGGTTGGGGCGATCACGCTGACGGAGGCGAGCGGAGAGGCAACGGGTTCGCCGGTGCGCGGATCGAGGATGTGGCCGTAGCGACGGCCGGCGTGCGTGAAGGAATTGTGGGCGTCGCCGGAGGTGGAGAGGGATTGGCCGGCGAGATCGAAGACGTGGGCCAGCGGAGCGGAGCCGGCGGGTTGCTCGATGGCGACGCGCCAAGGCCGGGGGCCGACGGTGGCGATGTCGCCGCCGATTTGGACGTAGTGGTCGGTGGAGCCGAGCGCAGACAGTTGGGCGGCGATGGTGTCGGCGGCGAAGCCCTTGGCCATCGAGGAAAAATCAGCGGCGAGATCGGCGGACGTTTTTCGCAACGCGGGCGGGAAGGCGCGACTTTCGAGGCGACGATACCCGATGCGGGCGCGGGCGGCGGAAATTTCGGCGGCGGAGGGCGGCGGGCCGGAGCGGCGTTGCGGACCGAAGCCCCACAGATCGATGAGCGGGAAAATCGTGGCGTCGAAGGCTCCGCCCGTGAGGACCGAGAGCGCGCGGCAATCGGTGGCGACGCGGGCAAGCTCGGGCGAGACGGTGATCCAATCGGTGGTGCGGGCGGTGTTGAAGCGCGAGAGTTCGGAGTTGGGGCGGTAAGTGGAAAACTGTTGTTCGAGGCGTTCGAGGGTGGCCGAGATGCGGGCGGTGAGGGTGGCGGGATTGAGCGGTGGAGCAGGTTGGAGGAATTTCACGGTCCACGTCGTGCCGAGGGCGCGGCCGGTGAGGGCGACGGGTTCGGCGGCAAACGCGCGCGTGGCGGTGAAGAAAAAAATGAGCGCGACGAGGCGGAGGATCATGGGCCGACTTGAACCCAGCGGAGGACGGTGAGGTGGTGCGCGTGGAGCGCGACGGCGAGGGCGACGAGCGCGAGGGCGGCGTAGTCGCGACGGGAAAAACGATCAGTGGGGCCGCGGGCCCGCACAAAGTTTAACAGCGCGCCGGTGGGGCAGCCGAAGCGGCAATAGGCTTGGGGCACGAAAAACGAGGCGATGAGGCCGACGGCCGCGACGGCCAACGTGGCGACGCCGGCGGAACGGATGACGTAGGCGGCGAACGGTTCGAGTCCGGCGAGATCGAAGGGGAGGGCGAGTAGCGCGACGGCGAGCGTGAAGAACACGAGGGCGAAGGGCAGATATTCGAGTCCGCGGATGACGGACGCGGAAAGGGTGATTTGAAAGCGGGCGGGGCGGTAGTGGCTGAGGAGTTCTTGGGCCGCGCCGTGGGGGCAGACGTGGTGGCAATAAAGCGGTTTGCCGGTGGCTAGAGGCACGAGCAGGGCGGCGGCGGCGAGGAGCACGAGGCCGGGGGCAGTGGTCCACGGGATGCCGGAGCGAGTCCAACCGACGAGGAGTTTTTGGGCGAGGAGATCGCCGGCGATGAGGCCGACATAGACGATGAGCACGAACTGGTAGGGGCGCTTCCAGCGGTGGCGAACAGCGGGCGGGCCGAACGCCATGAAGCCGGCGGCGCCGATCACGGCGAGCAGGGCGTAGTCGCGCCACGAGAAACGAAGCGGGACGCGCGCGGCGAGTTGGTCGCGGCTGAGTTGGAGGCGGGCCTTGACGCTCTGCGCGATGGCCATGCTCGTCATGGTGGAGCCGGAGACGCCCTCGATGCCGGCGGCTTTCAAGTCGAGCGCGGCGGCGGCGTCCCAAGTGAGGCCGTTCCATTTTTTGAGGAAACGGCGGTCGACGGTGATGTCCTTGATGTAGCTCTCGGTGTCTTCGGAGGAATGGATTTTCAGGCCGAGGATTTTCCAATCGCGGTCGAGGACGACGAGAGCATCGGTGGTGCCGGCGTAGCCGATAATGTCGCGGCACGCGGGCTGGGTGCGGACGACGTAGCCGAGTTCGCGGCCTTCGCGGTCGAGGGCAAAGAGGCCGTCGCGCGCGGAGTCATCGGGCCGGAGCGTTGCGGCGCCGGGCAGGAAGGAAACAATTTCGGCGGCAGTGACAGGTGAGTCACCTTGGATGCGCTGGCGCACGGCGACATCGCGGATGACCCACGCGATGGTGGCGACGACGGCGAAGCGGTAGAACTGGAGGGCGAAGGCGCGCACGGGGGACGCCCAGTAGGGTGGATTTTTGACCTACCCTCGATGGAAAACTGAATCGAGGGCATCACTCCGCCTTGGTTTAGCGGCGACGGGTGAGCCTTCGCTAAAAGCTCAGTAGTTCGTCACCGCACCGTCGTGCGCTAGGGCGGGTCGAAGACCCCGCCCTACTTGGTGGAGAGGACTTGGATGGCGTCGAGGTGGACTTGGCCGTCGGCGGTCGCGGCGTCGACTTCGACGGCGGCGGGTTGGGCGGCTTTGAAGTCAAACGTGCCGAGCGAAACCCAGTAGTTGTCGATCGTGGCGGGCTTGCGTTGGTTCACGGTGACGGAGGCGGTGCCGCCGGCGTGGCGGACGACGAGGGCGGTGTTGCTCGCGCGGTTCTCGTGCGGGGCGGTCGCAAAGCGGACTTCGTAGCGACCGTCGGCGGGGACGGTGAACGGGAACGAAGCGCTTTGGCCGGCGCCGCGGGCGTGAACGTAGTCGGGGCCGATGTGATCGAGGTTGGCCGAGGCGGTCCATTTGCCGCTGAGTGTGGCGGCTTTGTTATCGACGACGATGCCCTTGAGAGAGGGGATACTGACTCCGAAGTTCCCGCCGCCGACGTCGATCACGGCGCCGGGAGCCGCACCGGAGATCTGGAACGGCGCTTCGAGGCTGGCGCGGCGGGCGCGGCCGGGGAGTTGGAGGAGGCTGTCGAGCTCGCTCCAGTATTTCGAATACACCTCGCGGGGGGTGGCGCCGCGCTGGACGGCGATGGCAGCCGCTTTGCCGACGACTTCGCCCATCATGCCGATGGTTTTCATGACGCGGACGGTACCAAGGGCTTGGTCGGTGACGCTGATATTGCGGCCGGCCATGAAGAGATTCTCGATGTTTACCGAGTAGAGGCAGCGGTAGGGAATCGGGTAGCCGAAATCGCGGTCGATGCGGCGGTCGTGCTGGGCGACGGCGATAAAGGGATTGTCGGGGAATTTGGCGGCGTATTCTTTGCGCGGGAAGTGGAGGTCGATGCTCCAGGTGCTGGGGACGCAGCCGTCGGGAAACTCGCGTTTGGTGATGATGTCCTCGTGGGTGAGGACGACGTCGCCCATAATGCGGCGGGATTCGCGAGTGCCGCCGATGTAGGCAACCCAGTCGAGTTTGGCGTTGGGATGCTCGGCCTTGCCGTCGCGGTTCTTCATCGCGTTGAAGGCCCCGAAGACGGCGCGGAGATTCCAGTCGCGGATCAGTTCAAGATCGTTGATCGGGTGTTTGCTGAAGCCGCTCTCCCAAAACCACTCGCCTTTGTTTTTCTGAGCCATGTCGCCTTTGCCGGTTTTCGTGTAAGGAAAGTCGTCCATGGTGAGGTCGAGGGCCCAGGGCGTCTCGGGGAAGGTGCGGGGGGCGGTGTCGTGGGACCAGACCCACATGTTGGACATGCCGAGGAGGTCTTTGAGTTCGATTTCGTATTTGGCGCCGGCGAGGGCGGCGAGCGTGCCGTGGCCGGTGCAATCAACAAAGAATTTGCCGCGGAAGGTTTTGCGGTGGCTGTCGCGGGTGTTGAGGGTGGTGACGGAGTCGATGCGACCGCCGACGGTGGTGGCGGCGTAAACGTGCTCGTTGAGGAACAGGGAGATGTTTTTCTCGGAGCGGATGAGGGCTTCCTTTTTGGCGTCGCCGAATTCCTCGAAGGTGCCGGGGGAATTTTTGGCGCGGTCGGCGAATTCTTCGACCATTTCGCCGATGAGCGGATATTTGCCGCGGCGGACGAGGCCCATGGCCCAGACGCGGATTTCGGAGGAGCCGTTGCCGCCGAGGACCGGGCGGTTTTGGACGAGGGCGACTTTCAGGCCCATGCGAGCGGCGGAGATTGCGCTGCCGAGTCCGCCGTAGCCGCCGCCGACGACGACGAGATCGAAATCACCGGCGGACTCGGGCGCGGCGGGGAGATTGAGGGCGGCGAGTCGCCAGGCGGAGAGCGGGGCGGAATCGCTCGGCGGTGGGGGTGAGACGAGGTCTTTGGTGAAGAAGATCGCGTCGCACCGGCCGTTGAAGCCGGTGAGATCGCGGAGCGCGAGGGTGGCGGCGGGGGATTTGATCTCGACGGTGCCGCCGTCGTGCCAGAACCACGCGGCGCTCTTGGTGCCGAAGGTCTCGGGGAGAGCGGTGCCGTTGATGAGAAGTTGGAATTTGCCGGGGGCGCCGGGAGCCTTCCACTCGGCGACCCAATCTTTGGTGCGGACCCAGACGCGGTACGTGCCGGCGGCAGGAAACGTGACGGACGTGGTGGCATCCTTCACCGGTTGGCCGAGGCCATGGGCGATGAGATAAGGCGAGCCCATGATATCGATGAACTGCGTGTCGAGGGACCAACCCCCGGAGGAAGCGAAGTTTTCGGCTTCGACGAAGAGTTGGTCGGCAGCGCGGGTGGCGGGGGCGAAGGCGAGGAGGAGGGCGGGGAGGAGGGCGAGGCGGAGTTTCATGTGGGGAAAGGGAATAAGGAGACGGGGGAATTTTTTAACCGCGAATGGTCGCGAATGAACACGAATTCGGGCGGTCTAATCGTAGGTGAGCTGGGCGGTGGCGGTGGCGGGGGATTCGGCAACGGTGCGGAGCCAGTAGGCTTGATAAGAGGCGGGGAAGTTGTGGGTGGTCGTTTGGCCGGCGGCGACTTCGAAACTACGGTACGTGACCCATTGGCCGTTGCCGGTGAGATCGACCTCGACGCGGATGCGGACGGGCTCGGCCGAGGTGTGCGAGAGCGAAATCTTTTTCCGATCGTAGCCGGTGAGAAGGTAAGGTTCGGAGGGTGCCCCGGCTTGGACCGCAGTCTCTTGCCATGGGCCACCGATGCCGACGGGTTTACCGAGGCTCCAGAGATCGTCGACGGAACCGGCCCAGACGGCGGCCTTGCCGTCGGTGGAGCGGATGACGTGGGCGTTGGTCGCGGAGGCATCGGCGTCGAGGCCGGTCATGACGAAGAGCCCGCGCCAGGTGGCGTAGTCGTGGATATGGCGGTTGTGCGTGGCGACGGCGCGGACCTTGGCGACGCCGCCGGCGTTTTCGGCGGGCAGTTCGAAGAACGTGCCGCCGGTGTTGAGGAGATCGCGTTCGGTGCAGACCTCGCGAACGGTGCGTTCGAAGCCGTGGGGCCCGGTCGGGGCGACGTCGGCGCGGCCGCGCGGGAGGCGCCAGCGGCGGTTTTGTTCGTCGGTGTAGATGATGGAGGCGGCGTCGAAGGTGACGGCGTCGCGAGGGATGGCGACGTTGGCCTGCATCCAGGCGGCGGCTTCGGGTTCGGCACTGGCGCGCAGGACGAGGTCCGGACCCATTTCGTAAAATGCGTCGCCGACGGCGAGGCCGAGGGTTTTCTTCCCGGCGCCGCGGGCATGGAGGAGGCCGCCGAGGGGCTTGGGCGTGGTCGGGGTGGCGAGGGCGTGGAAGAGGGGCGGAGTGGAAGGCTGGGAGCTAAGCGTTGAGAGCTGCGCGTTGGCGGAACGAGCATCGCGATTGCGGTAGGTGAAGGTGGCGGTGGCGTGAGCGCAGTCGCGGGAGGCTCGGACGCGGACCCAGGCGCCGGCCTCGGCGGCGGTGAATTCGGTGGCGACGTAGCCGGCGGCGGGAACTTCGATGCGGCGGAGTTCCGTCCAGGTGTTGTTGCCGGTATGGTCTACCTCGAGGGTGAAGGTGACGGGCTCGGACGCATCGTGGGCGAGGTGGAGAAGGCGGTGATCAAAGCCCGAAAAGAGGAAGGCATCGGAAGGGGCGTTGGCGGTGACGGCCTCGTCTTGCCAGACGGCTCCGCGGCCGATGGGCGGGCCGAAACGATCAAGCTGAGCAGGGTCGATAAACCACAGGTTGGACTGGGATTGGCCGGGGGCGGCGAGCTTACCTTTGGCGCGGCGTTTGTTGAGGAATTCGCTTTTGGCGGTGTCGTCGGTGCCGAGGACGAGCTTGTCGCCCCAGCGGGCGAAGTCGCCGACGACCTTTAGGTAATTGGAGCGCGGGGCGATGCCGGCGGAGTGGGTGGAATCGAAGTTTTTGGGGAAACGCCAGAAGGCGCCGTGCATCGTCATGAGCAGGTCGTTTTCCCCAATATCGCGGATGCGGGGCCACTCGGTGTTCCAACCGTGGGCGCCGTCGTAGCTGTGGCTGGATTTCGGGAGGCGGTAGCTGTGCCAGGCGGAATCGCGGCGTAAAGCCGCTCCTGCCGGGGAGGCGTCTCGCACCATGAGAATGAGCGAGCGGTGGTCCCAGCCGATGGACCAGATGGGATCGGTGGCGGGATTCGGATTGCCGGTGAGGCCGCCGGGGCCGGTGACCTCGGTGAACTGGTTGCGCCGGATGACGGTCCACGTGTCGGATTTGCCGTCCCATTCGGCGAGAGCGCCGCTGGGGATATCGGGGTGTGTGCGCGCGAGCGGGGAGTTTTCGCCGTTGTTGGCGTAGACGAGCACGCCTTGGCCGGAATAGAGACCCTTGCCGTGGTAGCCGGGCAAAGCCGCGCGGCGGAACGGTTCCTTCACCTGTTCATCGCGGAACAATTCCGTCACGGCGAGGGTGTGGACATCGACCTCGTAAAAGCCCTCCTCCATGGAGGCCGTGTAAATCTTGTTGGCGGGATCGGTGAGATGGCGGGCATTGCCGGTGGGGCGGCCGAACATGGTCGAAAACGGAATCGCGCGGACCTGGCCTTGGGCGTCGACGGCGTAGGGGCCGATGAAGAGCTGTTGGGATTCGCGGTGAATGAAGCGGTTGGCGGGAGTGCCGCCGATGCTCTCGGGGTGGATCGTTTGGCGGAGGGCGGAGTCGATGGAGTAGAGTTTGTCGTCGGAGCCGCGGGGCTGGTGCGGTGAGTAAGTGACGACCCAGAGTTTATCGGCCCACGGGACGACGGCGCCGGTGCCGCATTCGCCCTGCGAGTTCCACATCGCGAGGTGCGGGTAGATCCCGCTGAGGGAGGCCGGCGGCGGCACGGGTGCGGCGGTGGCGAAAACGGAGGTGAAGGCGAGGGTAAGCAGGCGGCGCATGGGAATGATCGAGGCTTCAGATGAGCGGGGTGATAGCGCGCAAATTACCGGGCAACACCCCGAGAATTTGACGCACGTCGAAAACGGCCCGGGCGCCTCGGAGAGGCGTCCCTAAACGTGGGGCCCTCAAAAGCGCAGGGTCGTGGTGACGGAGTATTTGCGCGGGGCGTTGAACCATTGGGCGTAGCGAAGAGTCCCGTTAGTGCTGCGAATCAGGAAGAGGGTGCGGTTGGTGTCGAGCACGTTGGCGACGTTGAGTTGGATCGAGGCGCTCACCCATTTGGTGGGGCGGAAACGGTAGACGGCGAACGCGTCGTGGAGCGTGCGGTCGGGGAAATAAAACATCTTCCGCTTATTTCTGTCGGCGAGGTCATTATACATGTAGGCGCGGTAGTTCTGCTGGTAGCTCGTGCTGAGACCGACGACGAGGCCGCGCAACATCCCGCGATCAAATTGGTAGCGGTTGATGACGCTGTAGGCGCGTTCGGCGTAGCCGACCGTAGCTTCGCCGGCGCGGCGCACGATGAGGGTGCCGCCGGACGGTGAAACAAAGCCGAGTTGATGATCCGTGATGGGCAGGCCGTTGGCCGTCGTGCCAACGCCGGGGGTCAGAAGGCCGAGGGTTTGGGCATTGAGAATCTGGCCGGATTCGATGTCGAGTTGGGCGAAGTAGAGACTGGTCGGGTCCTTGAGCATCGCGATCGAGAGCGGGATCTGGGCCGAGGTGAGATCCAGCGGATCGGAGGGAACGAGCAAGGGCGCGAGGGTGGTGCCGGTCTTGATCGCGACGACCTGCTGGCCGCCGACCGTGGTGGTGTTGAACTGGTCGTTGTAAAATTGGGGGACGGTGACGTTGGACCGCTCGCTGCCGTTGGCGGTGGCGAAGTTGAGGCGCACCTCCCAGCCCTTGAGCGGGCGGGTGGAGAGGGTGACATTATAGCCGTCGGAAGTCTTGCTGTAGGTGTAGGCGTTGCCACCGAAGCGGCCGTTGATGCCGTCGGGGTCCACGTCGTTGCGGTTGGGCAAGCCGGCGGTGAAGTTGAGCGCTTCGGAGATGTAGTAATTGAAATTACCGGAGATGCGGTTGTCGAAGAGGCCGAACTTTAGGCCGATGTCCTTGCTGGTGCCTTTGCCGGGAGGGAGCGGTTGGTTGTAGATATCGCGGGTGGTATCGAAATTGATTTTGGCGTTGGTGGAATAGTTCACGGAGCCGCGCAGGCCCTTGATGCCCGTGTCGAAAACCGCGCCGGTCGTGAGGCTGTCGTAAGTGATGGGCCCGCGGAGCAGGCCGGTCTGCACGCGCTTGGCGACGGCTTCTTCGGAGCGGTAGCCGACCATGGTGTCGATGCGTTCTTTCCACCAAGAGCTGAAGGCGCTGAAGCCGTAGCTGGTCTCGCGGGTATCGTCGTAGCCGTAGACGCCGGTGCTGACCGAGGTCTGGCCGGTGGTGGCGTTGATGGGACCGGAAAGCCCGAGGGGATTGCCGGCGGTCTTGGGCACGGCGTAGGGATAGACCATGGGCGAGAGCTTGTAGGTCTTGCCGTTCGGGTGGACGAGGGAATCGGCAAACCAAGAGATGTTGCCGAAGAGGTTTTTGGGGAACGCTTCGACCCAGACGGAAGGCATCACGTTGCGACCGGAATCGGTGTTGGTGATGCGGGCTGGGTCTTGGATGATCTTACCGCTGCTGTCGGTCTCATAGAAACGCCACGCTTCGGAATTCACCCACGAGAACATATCTTGGTAAAAGGCGCTCGCCTGATGCGTGCCCCAACGACCGAGGTTTTTTTGATAAACGACCGAACCCCGATAGCCGCGGGCGCCGGTCCAGAACGGCGCGTCGTTGAGGGTTTGGTTCATGGCCCATTTGGTGCCGATGGCGCCGGTGGCGGGATCGGTGTAGAGATTGCCTGTGGCGCCCGGGGCGAAAACGCTCGTTGAGCTGGGGTTAAGGCTCTGGTTGACGCGGGCATCGTGGCCGTAGCGCAGCTGGACGGCGAGGCCGGGGGCGAGCGTTGCCTCGGCGACGACGGACTTGAGCTCGTTAAAATAGGCATCGCGGCGGTAGGGCCCGATTGCGGAGTCCACGGTGGTCAGGTCGAACTTGCCGTCGGTGAGATTGCGAGACTCGGGGAAGGCGGCGAGGTAACGAGAGTTTTGGTTATCCACGCGCTCGCCGGTGGGCAGGAGGAGCGTCAGCGGAGCGCGGACAATCACGGCCTGCGCCAAAATGGAATCGCGTCGGTAATCGCGGTATTCGCCGCGGAACTCGAGCCATTTCAATGGGCGGAACGTGGCGGTGACATGAAGGCCCTTGGTTGCCTGGCTGATGTTGGGGCGGAAGTATTTGGTGTCGCCCTTTACGGCGTTGAGGCGCACGGCGAACATCCGGTTGCCCGCGTTGGCGTCGACGGTGTAGCGCAGCGAGCCCTCGGAGTCGGCGGTCGCGTTGAGGGCCAGCGAGCGGCGGTTGAGGTAAGCGCGTTTGGAGTTGCTGGTCACCACGCCGCCGGCGTCACCGGAGCCGAAGAGGAGGGAGTTGGAACCGCCGATGGCTTCGACGCGCTCGATATCGAAGGAGTCGAGCAAGGTGGTATCGGAGCGGAGAAATCCGTCGCGACGGGGATTGTTAATCTGGAGACCGCGCATCGACATGCTCTTCGGATCCTGACGGTCGCCCTCGAGATTGCCGCGCACATCCTCGTTGCCGGAGCCGATGATGGCGGGGCCGAGGCCGCCGAATTTGGCGAGCATTTCGGTGGCATCGACGATCCCGAGCTCGTCCATGAGCTGGCGGTTGAAAACTTTGGCATCGAGGGGCGTCTTGCTCAGGGGCGTGTTGGTGCCGGTGACGGAATTGGTGTTGGTGGCGTCGTAGGTATCGTTGGCGTCGGCGGTGACCTGGAACGTGTTTAACGTGATTGCCTCCTCTTTCGGAGCGACGGGGGTTGTCGCCGTTTTAGCACCCGCGGCGGGCGCGACTTGGGCAGAGAGCGAGGCGGTGGCGGCGAGGGTGGCGGCCAGCACAAGGATCGAAACGGGGACGCGCTGAGACAAGGGTAGTTGCATGGTTAAAACGGGCCGGGGCGAACCAGACAGGTGGGGTGAGCGGTGGTAACAGGCGAAGAACGCCCGGTGAAGAGGCCAAAGGAAACAGCCCAGACCACCGCCGAACAATCCCCAATCTGGTGAATCCGTTCACTGCAGCCTTCGGCGGGAGCACGCTGCCAAACCGAGGGATGGCCTAGACCGGAGGGTGAACGGCGGCCACCAGAGCCACCCTCCGAGTGACGGCGACGACTTTTGGTCACGTTCACTCCCTGCTCAAAGCGACCAAGCGAACCGGAAGCGAAGGAACGAATGAATAGGATCGGCGCGCATCTGCCGCGCGATCACGTGCCGGATTGAGCGGAATCAGTAGGCGGAGACGCGGAAGAGGGCGGCGGGGGCGCCGCTGGCGGGTCGGGTAAGCTGGACGGTGAGGCGACGCGTGCGTACGGGCGCGGCGAGCGTGAACGCGGCTTGGCTGAGGTGTTGCTCGCGGATCTCGCCGACCACGCGGCCGGTGTCGTCCAGGACGCGGAGGGCGGGGACGCAAAACGGCGCGACGGTCTCGGGATTCAGCATGAGCACGGTTTCGAGCGGGTGGTCGAAGTCGGCGTCGAGGTCGAATTCGAGGCGGGAGATTTCAACGGGCTCGGACCATTCGAGCGTGAGCGTCGGCGCGGTGTCGGCGAGCGCGGCGAGCCAGACATTGGGCTGGTTGGTCGGACGGCTGAAACCGTTGCGGAGATTCTCCGGAGCGAAGAGCGCGATGGCAGGCTCGACGCGGAGCGCGAAATTTTTCCCGCCGGGGCGGCGCTGGGGAATCCAGAACTCGAAGCTCTCGATGCCGGTGCCGGGCGGTGGCTCTTGGCGCGGGGATTTGGCGACGGCGCGGTTGAATTTTTGGGTGACCGAGAGGACGCCGGTGAGGCGTTGATCACTGAGGTGCGCGGTGATCGCCGGATTGGCGGCGAGGCACACGAAGGCGTAGCGCGGGGCGTCGATCGCGGCAGGGAACGTGAGCGTGACGGTTTGCGCAAAGCCGGCAATGAGCGGAACGCGGAGCGTGGCGAGGGTGACGTCGGGCGTGTGGTTATTGAGTTTTGAACTCACGCGGAGTTCGGCGACGAGTTCGGTAGCGGTGGCGACGTCGAGGGTGAACGTGACAGCGGGCATCGGGCCGGGTGCAACGGGGAGGAGCATGGCCCAAGCGTCGGTGAGCGGAAGACGGTCGGAACCGGCGGGGAGTTCGGAAAGCTGATACGTGGACGACGCAGTGAGCGTGGCGTGCGAGACGAGGTCGGCGGTGTCGTGGAGCGCGACGCCGGGGATGAATTGACCGGCACGGATGAGACGGCGTTGCAGTTCCGCCATGCGTGCAGGAGCGACGAGATCGCGCGGGGCGAGACCGTCGCGCGCGCAGAGGGCGGCGGCGAGGCCGACGGCTTGGCCGCTGTGGGCGCAGGTGGCCATGACGCGGGTCGAACCGAAGGCGATGTGCGTCGCGCTGGTGATACGGCCGGCGAAAAAGAGGTTGGTGATGTTGCGCGAGTAGAGGCTGCGGTAGGGAATCGGAAAAACGCCCTTGGCGTGCCATTGCTGACAGCCGGGTTTCGGGCTGTAGACACCCGCGGGAGGATGGAGATCGATGGACCAGCCGCCGAAGGATACGGCGTCGGGTTGCGGGCGTTGCTCGATGAGGTCGCGTTGGGAAACCATGAAATCGCCCTCGAAGCGGCGGCTCTCGCGTTTGCCGGGGATGGTGCCGACCCATTCGAGGGTGAGATTGGCGGCCTCGGGGAATTTGTCGGAATTTTTGATGTAGTGCCAGACGCCATAGGCGACTTTCCAGAGCTCCCACTTGATCTCTTCGGTGTCGTGCACGGTGTCGCGGAGCCCGCCGTATTCGATCCACCAGAGGCGGCAGCCAAACTCGGCGGCGTTAAAATCGCGGAAGCGCGGGACCTGCGTGATATCTTGGAGTGCGTAGCTGGGCGGCGTGAATTTCACCGGACGGCCGGTGTCTTTGGAATAAAAGTAGATCGAGTGACCGAGCAGCTCGGCATTGGCGACGGCGGGCGCGAAGGCCTCGTCGAACTCGGCGGCGGCTTCAGCGCCGATGCGGAACGCGGCGCCGGCGAGGAAACCGACGATCCCGTCACCCGAGGCGTCGACGAAGAGCGGAGCGGTGATCTCGTAGCTCGTGGAATTTTGGGAATTGAAGGCGCGGACGGCGCGGATCGTGTCGGGGCCGGACTTTTCCAGGTCGTGAACGGCGGTGTTGAGCAGGAGCGTGAGGCTTTTCTCGGCGATGGTTTTTTCGAGGAGAATGGTATCCCAGATGAGCGGGTTGCCCTCGGGATTGCGGTATTGGTTCTCGAGGAGGAATTCGTCGATCACGCCGCCCTCGCGGGCCCAACGGTTATTGTTGCCGAGATGGGAGGTGGCGCCGAGGACCCAAAGCCGCACCTCGCTGGAGGCATTGCCGCCGAGGACGGGGCGGTCCTGCACAAGGACAACCTTGAGGCCGGCGCGGGCGGCGGTGATGGCGGCGCAGGTGCCGGCGAGACCGCCACCGACCACGACGAGATCGGCGGAGAGATTTTTTTGGTTGAGCGCGCGGTGCGCGACGGGAGGGGAGACGATCATCGGAGAGGAGAAAACGGTGCGAGAGTGCTGAAATTAGAAGCGTAGTGGCTTGCGGAGCGCATCAGATGCGTCAGCATCATGGGATGAGAACCACTCTGGATTTGGATGAGGATGTGATGCTGGCGGCGAAGGAACTCGCGGCGCGTTCGAAGCGCTCGGCGGGCAAGGTTATCTCCGAGGTTTTTCGGCGGGGGCTGCACGCGGGTGAAGCACCCGCGCCGACGCGGCGCACGCGGACCAACGTCGCGGCGGGCTTCGAGGTGTTGCCGGCGGGCGGGCGGGTTGTAACCGCAAGGCTCGTAAGCAAGCTGAGGGAAGAGACCGAGACGCGATGAGTGCGTTGCTTGATATAAATTTCCTGATCGCGTTGTTCGATGCGGCACATGTGCATCATCGGCGCGCGCATGGTTGGTTGATCGAGCACAGATCCGAAGGCTGGGCAACCTGCCCTCTGACGGAGAATGGCTGTATCCGGATTTTGGCTCAGCCGAGTTACCCGGGTGGCTTGCCGCTGCCCGAAGCCGCCCGCCGTTTGCGTCTGGCGCGTGCGGCCAAGGACCACACGTTCTGGCCCGACGACGTGTCTTTGTGCGATACCAAGCATTTTGATCTCACCCGGATTTCCAGTGCCAAATTGTTGACCGATGTCTACCTGCTGGCTCTCGCCGTGAAACAGGGCGGAAAGTTGGTGACCTTTGACCGCGGAATCCCAATCGGGGCAGTCCCGGGCGCGACCCAACAGCATCTCGTCACACTTTGATTGATGGCTGCAGGCGGGGTGCATGATCAGTTCGGGCTCGCGGTGACGGCACCGGCGCGGCGGCGGAGTTGCCAGGCGAGCATCCAGGCGAGCGGGTGCAGGAGCAGCATGAAGGTGAAGGCGGGGTCGTAGGACGTGTTGGTCACGAGGGAGCCGACAGCTTTGTTCATCATCAGGCCGCCCAAGGAACTGCCGGCGGCGATCACGCCGAAGGCAAACGCGAGCGAGCCGCGCGGGACCAGGTCGACGACGAGCGCGCTGAGGTTGATGAGCCACGCAAGATGCGCCAGCACGGCGGCCATGCCGAAGGCGAGGACGAGCCACAAGGCGTCGACGTGCGGGATCATCGCGCCGAGGGGGACGAGAGCGGCGCAGCCGAGCATGATCCACAGCCGGCTGCGGACGGGAGTGGTGCCGCGCGCGATGAGCAGGCCGGAGAGCCAGCCGCCGGCGAGGACGCCGACATCGGCGGCGAGGTAAACGACCCAAGTGACGCTGAGGGATTTCTGGTCGAGACCGCGTGCGTCGTAGAGATATTTGGCGAACCAGAACTGGAAGAAATACCAGACGGGGTCGGTCAACATGCGGGCGAAAATGAGGAGCACAACCTCGCGGCGGAACAGGACCTGGTGCCATTTACCCCAGTCGGCGGCCGGAGCGGAGCCGGGCGTTTGGGCCGAGGCCGTGGCGGCCTGACCGGACTCGATCAAGGTACGTTCTTCGGCGGAGAGGCGGGGGTGTTCGCTGGGGCGGCGGTAAAGCCAGAGCCAAGGGATCAGCCAGAGGAGGCCGGCCGAGCCGGTGACGATGAAGGCGGCTTGCCAACTGTGCCACGAAGCGAGGCCGACGATGAGGACGGGCGCGAGGGTGGCGCCAACGGTGGCCCCGAGCGTGTAAATGCCGATGGCGAGGCCACGTTCCTTGGCGGGGAACCACTCGGAAACCGCCTTGGGCGCGGCGGTCCAGTTGCCCGCCTCGCCGAGCCCGAGGAAGAAGCGGCAAACGCCGAGCGACATGGCGGAGCGCGCGAAGCCGGTGAAGATATTGGCGATGGACCACCAGCCGACGAATATGGCCAGACTTATGCGGACGCCGAAGCGGTCCACGATTTTGCCCGAGAGGATGAGCGCGACGGTGTAGGCGATGAGAAAGGCGTTGAGGACGGAGGCGTAGTCTTCGTTGGAGAGGTTGAGCTCTTTCTGAATGGTGGGCGCGAGGATCGAGAGCGCCTGACGGTCGATGTAGTTGAGGACAGAGGCGAAAAAGATCAGGCCGACGATCCACCAGCGGAGGTGTGGGATTTTTTTCATTGGTGGGAGGGGAGGAAGTGGCGGGGGCCCGGGCGACGGACTCGCCCCGGGCGTCGAAGGCGATGACGGTTAAGGCAGGTTTTTTAGATGGCGAGGTTCGCCTCGTCGGCGGAGGCAAACAACCGACGCGGTGGTGAAGTCGTTCACCAATTTTTGGCGCCGCGGTTTCAACGTTGGAGGGTCGCCGGGCCGGAGGATTGTTTTTCACCGGAAAGCGTCACGGCCTGCACTTCGAAATCGAAGGCGGTCGCGCCGGCCGGCACCGGGACGGTGAATTCAAACGGGTAGGTCGAATCGGTGAGCGTGGCCTTCTGGGCGCCGATGGCGTAGCTGAGCGTCACTTCCTTAAACTTCGAGTCGTCGGCTTGGAGATAGACGAAGGCCGTGGTCGCGGCAGGACCGAAGTTAAGGATCATGGCCTGCGTACCGCCAAAAGGCAGTTCGACGTGGTCGCGGCGCCACGCATCGGCGGCGCGGGCGCCCACGAGACGGTCTTGGAATTTCGACGTGACGACGAGGCCCTCGACCTCGACGGCGGTGAGCCCCATCGGCGGCACGGTGACGGTGAGCCGGCCGTCGCGCAGCGTCGTGGCCGAGCCATCGCTGAAGACGCGCGTGCGAAAAGTCTGGCCGGCGAGTTGCGGAAGGAGCGTGGCGTTGAGCGCGATCTCGGTGGTGACGGGTTCGGTGGATTGGTTGGTGAACGCGAGGTAGAGGCGGTCGCGGCCACGGGCAACGAGGGTGTTAAGCTCGACGGAGCCGCTTTTGATCAACCGGCGGGGCAGCCAGAGCACGGCATCATCACGGTCGAAGAATTTTCCCGGGCGGTCGCCGTAGAATTTACTCTGCAGGTAGGCGTAGCCCTCGATGAAGTGTGCGGGGAAATCGATCTTGCCGCCGGACCGCGCGAAGGTGTCGGTGACGAGGAAGTCGACGAGGATGCTCATGTGCGGCCAGATGTGATTGTAGTGAAATGAATTCACGCTGAGCGCCTTGTGCTCACGCAGCGGATAATCGGCGCGTTCGTAGATCGTGGTGCGGGCGGTGTTGATGTGGTAGCCCGGGAAATTGCGGTAGCGGCCGACGACGGCGGAGCGCGCGACATCGTGGAGCAGTGAATCGCCGGTGAGTGCGGCGATGCGGAGCATCCACGGGGCGTAGTTGGCCATGAAGATGGCGCGGTGCCCCGACATCGTGCCCGATGATTCGGGCGTGAGGCCGATTTCGGAGAGTCGCCACGCAGGCACGGTTTCCTCGGGGGCGGTCATCTGCGTGTGGCCCTTGCTCTTGAGATACCAATAGAGCGGGGCCTTGCCGCCGGGATTGACGGTCACGTCGACTGCGGGAATGCGCGGCGCCATCCAGGTGAACATCGTATACTGGCGGGCGCCCTGACGCGCGGCCTCCAGGTAACGCCGGTCGTTGGTCGATTCGTAGAGCTGGAGCAAATCGATCCACTTCGGTGTAAACCCGGTCCAAAAAAAGAGCCCCTGCGCGGTGAATCCGGTGACGGGCGAGGTCACCAGTTCCTGGAGGTAAGCGTCGGCGCCGCGGCGGGCGGCGGCGAGAAATCGTGCATCACCGGTCCCGCGGTAGAGCGCGAGCTGGTTGGGCCAGGTGCCGCCTTCGGAAACGTCGTCGAGGTTGAGCGTGCGGTTTTTTCCGAGCATGCGCTCGGCGAGCTGACGGAAAACCGGGGAGGCGCCGTGGGTCATGCCGTAGAGCGTGGCAAGTTCGCTGACCGGCGCGCAGGGGCCGAGCAAGGCGCGCGAGGGGCTTTGGATTTTTTGTTTCGGGTCGAGCGAGAAGAGGAATTTTTCGCGCGAGAGCATGAATTCGAGGATCGGGTAGGCACGCTTTTGAAAGATCTCCTCGTCGTCGGTGATGAGCGCGAGGTTGAGGGGATTGAGCGAGGAAACGTTCTTCACCGCGCCGGGGACGTCGGTTGAGTAGGCGCAACCCTTCAGCTCTTCGATGAACCAACTGTAATGGCTCATCCCGTAGTCGATCATGTTGTCCAAGGTCTCGTTGAGCGAGGCGATGGCGTTGCGGCGGTGGTCGCGAAAACCGTAGAGGCGGCGGGCGAGGGTCTCGTAGGCCACGGTGACGTCGCCCGCGCCGGCGAAGAGACGCACCTTAAAGGAAAAGGCTTGGCCGGGCGTGCGTTTCGATTCGGCACCCCCGAGCGCCGGGGCGAAGATCATCGGCTGCGCTTGGCCCGCGGGGTTGCGCAGGGCGACGCCGAAGCGGCTGTTGTCGAATAGCGGCAGCGGCGAGAAAGGCAGTTCATCGGCATCGGCCACCACGCCGAGGGTGACGTTGCCCGTGCGCACAAACGTCGCGGGTAGGGAGCACTGGAAGGCCAGCGTGAGGTAGGAGCGGTCGGGGAACCGCTTTCCCTGCCAGATGAAGGGCTGCCAACTTTCGGCGAGTTCGGCGGCGGCAAACGCGGGGGCGCCGGTGTAGCCCACGGAGAACCAAGCGGCGCGTTTAGGCGTGAGGGTGAAGGCGAGGATGGGCTCGGCGTCGCCGGGCGGCAAGGTGAGCGTGGCGGCGAGGGTGAAGTCGGCGTGCTCGGCGAAGGCGAAGCGGAGCGCGTCGCCTTCACGCGTGACGGCGGTGGCTCGGACCTGCGTGGTCGGTGCGGCCGCAAACACGTCGGCGGTGCGCTGCCGCGTGTCGCCGTCGAGAATCCGGTCGTCGAAGCCGTCGCCGCCCTGTTCGTTGGAACGTTTCACGGACTTGAGCGCGGCGCCGCCGGACTTTGCCGGCGTTTGCCAAGTGACGAGATTATAGGAGACGCGCGGGATATTGCCCGGCCGCATCGCGGGCTTGGGATCGACGGTGGCCATGAGCACCACGAAGTCGCCGCGGAAGGTCCACGAACCGGCATCCTTCGCGGTGAGTTGCACGGCGCCGTCAGCCGCGGGTGCGACGGAATAGCGATCGTTGGCGAGCGGCTGCGCGGAGAGGGTGGCGAGGAGCAGGGGGGCGAGCAGCCACCGGAGTTTCAAAAGCAGATACGTTTTCATTTTTTGGAAAAGACCGAGAGATCCCATTGATCGCGCCAGCGGATGACCGGGCGGTCGCCTTCGAATTCGATCGGGAGCCAGATGTAACCGGATGTGATCGGATTCTGCGGCACATTGATGTCGAACATGGCAATCCACGCGTCGCGGCGGCCGGCGACGGGGTAAACAAACGTGCTTTGTCCGCCGAAGGTTTTTTCGGGGCCAAGATGGTTGTGGGGATTTAGGCCGCGGACGGGATTGCCAAGATTTTGGTAGGGACCGGTGACCCGGTCCGCCACAAACATGCGGGCGGCATTGGGCGCCCAACCGCTGCTGTCGGAACCGAGGAAGTAGATTTTGTTGCCGCGGCGGAACAGCGCGGGGGCTTCGGTTTTGAGGGTGACCCCGGCCAGTTCCACGTAGTCACCCGCCGGCCGCAAGCCGTCGTCGGACATCCGGCCGGCAACGTGAACCTTGTCGGGCTTGCGCACGCCGAGGTGGTAGATCGAACCGTCGGTGTCGGCAAAGATGGTGAAATCGCCGGTGCCGAACCGGCTGTTGCCGCCGAGAAAACGACCCTGGTAGTGGAACGGTCCCGTTGGTTCCGTCGCGGTCGCCACGCCGACGTAGGCAAAATCTACGCCGGATTTTCCGCCCTGAGATTTGGGCGGGTAGAGTTTAAAATAGAGGATAAATTTTTTCGTCGCGGCGTGATAGATGACCTTGGGCCGATCGAGAATGGAGGCGTCGGCCAGCTCGGGATGCGCCCCCGGCGCGAAGACATCCAGCACCAGCCCGGTATCCTGCCAGTTGAGCAAATCGTCGCTGACGTAGCAGCGGACGCCGGCCTCGTTTTTCTCGGACTCGGTTTTACCCGCGATCTTGTGGGCTCCATACCAATAGTGGCGGCCACCGAAATCGAGGATGCAGAAGCCATGGGCGTTGAGGTGCGTGCCCTGAGTGTCGGCCCAGGGTTGGCCCGGCCGAAACTGGGTGTGTCGTTGGGGTTTGCTTTCGGTGCACAACCCGATTGCGCCGATCGTGAGTGTCGCGGCGACGACTCCCAACCGAAGCAGAGAACCGAAGAAACCGGCGCGGGCGCGACCGAGGCCGGCAGCGGAGAGGAAGGCTAGGGGAGACGGCATGATCTTTGGAGCAGCACGTTGGCCGGCGAATTCAACTCAGAAGCGCAGTCCCGCGGTGAGTCGCACGGTGCGGCCCTCGGGATAGTAGGCAGCCGTGGTCATCTCTTTTTCGTCAAGAAGGTTGTTCACGTTCAGTGACAAATCGAGCCGCGAGCCGTTCTTAAATCTCTTGAACGCGTAACCGATCACCGCGCTCCACTCGCTGACCTCTGCGTTGAAGAACGGCAGCGTAATCGCGGTGGCGGTGGCGCTCGGTCCGATGCGCATGTATTCCGCCGCGTACTGATAGGTCAGACCCAAGCGCACCCCGGCGAGGAGACCTTTGCGGATACTGTAGCGCGCGGCCATCGAGTAGGTGCGGGCGGGCGCATTCTGCCCGCCGAGCGGGCGCGTGCCGATGAGGCTGGGCGTGGTGGCGTGTCTTACGATACGCACGTCCGTCCAAGCGATGTTGGCGAGTAGCGTGAGGTTTTCGGTCACCTTGCCGCCGACGTCGAAACTCATGCCGCGCGAGCGGGTGGCCGCGCCCGGGATAGAGCGTGGGAGCGAGAGATCGAGGCCGCCGGGGTTCTCCGGATTGTTGGTAACCTGATTGTCCTGCTCCACGTCGAAAAACGCCAGGGTGTAGGAAAAGCGGTCGTTAAGCAGCACCCCCTTGAACCCCAATTCGACGCCCGCCGATTCTTGGTTGCCCAACAGTTGCCCCGTGTTGGCGTCAAACTGCGGCGCGGGATTGAAGCCGGTCGCGATGTTACCGTAGGCGACCACCTGACGCCCGAGGACCCGGTAATTCAGGCCCGTGCTATAAGTGAACTTCGCCTTGTTGCCGTCGGCGGTGCCGACCGTGAATTTCCCCCAATCCTGGCGCGCGGATCCGGTCCAGAAGAGGCGACCATTCATCAGCTCGATGGTGTGGTTGAGCAGGCTGCCGTAATAGAAGCGCTCGTTGAAAGACCGCGCCACGGTCCAAGTTTTGGAATCGAACTGCGGATTTGGGTAGTAGCCGGACACGCCGGGATTAAACGGATCGGGGTTTTTCCAAGCGTTCAACTGGGCGGTGGTCGTGAGTCCCAGCGCGTTGAGCGCGGCGTTCAGGGGTGCGCCATTGAGCGCCCAGGTTCCCTGATCGTTGTTTTGGAAGAACGTATCGAAAGTCACGAGGGTGCGCTGGCTGATTTGGGTGTTCCATTTTTTCGTCAGGTCGATCTGGAAGCCTTTTTCCACGTAATCGATCGTCTGATAGGCGCCAGCCCGGTCCCCGGTCCAGATGCCGCGCGACGTATCGAGCCAGACGCCGGTAAGCGAGTTCAGCACGGTCTGGCGCGCCGCGGTGGGATTGGTCGCCCAAGTGGCCGGGGTCGAAGTGCCGTCCTTCAGGAAGGCCCTGGTGGTGTAGGCGAAATTGGCCCGCAAATTCAGATCCGGACTGATCCGGTGCTCCATCGTTAAGTAGCTGGAGTCGGCCTTACGTTTGACGACGTTATGGGCTCCGTTGACGTTGAACTGGGCGAGCCTTTTCCCGAGCACTTGGTCGGGCATGTAGAAGACCGAGCCCTCCGTGATGGTCTGGGGACCGCTCACCCGGGTCCAGCGGGTGAAGGACTGCCCGCCTTGCATGATGCGGTTGGTGTATTCGTGCTCGAGGGTGAACAGCGTGTTCGGCGAGAGCTTATAGGTGAGTGATCCGGAAAGGTTGGTCGTGCGATTATACCAAAAGTCTGTCGGGCGCTCGAAATCGTAGTGGGTCGCATCGACCCGATAGAAGAGTTTGCCGGGAATGATCGGCCCGGTGATGTCGCCGGAAATGCGCTGGTGGTCGTAGGAACCGGTCACATAGCTCAGGCCCGAGGCAAAGCGAGTCCCGGGTTTCTTGGAAATAAAGTTGATGACGCCGCCCGGAGAGACGCGGCCGTAGATCGCCGACTGAGGGCCCTTGATCACTTCCGTGCGCGCAATGCTGTTGGAGTCGGGCGCCTGCGTGCGGGCAAAGCCGTTGCGGAAATAAGGCACGGTGAAGCCGCGCAGCCGCGTGCCGCCGCCGCCGCCGGCCGCAGGGTCGCCTGCGGCCATGCCGGAGATGAAGGGGGCCTGTTGGTCGAGATCGAATAGTTGGAACTCCCTTACGAATTCCTCGGTGAGGACAGAGATGGAGAACGGCAGGTTGATGAGGTCGGTGGCGATGCGGGTGCCAGCGGCGCTTTCCGTCGCGATGAAGCTATCGTCTTTGGCGGTGTTGACGCGAAATTCGCCCAACACGTAGACCTCTTCGGCCGCGGGTGTCGACGGGTTTTGGGCGAGAGCAACCGCAGCGGGGACGAGGGTGCCCATTAACAGATGCTTTAGAGCGGAGGTCGGGATTTTCATTGGGGATACGGATTGGAGTGATGAGGCGGAACAGGGATTCGCCTGACAGGGCAAAAGGACTGAGGCTGGATTTCCCTGCTGCCGATGCGATTGCCGTGGCTTTGAAACCCTTCAATTCGAAAGTCACCTCGGAGAGCGGCGGGCGGACGAATTGACGACGTGCTCGCAACCCGAACCAACGGCGCGGTGCCTACACGCCCCAACCGGCGCGGTAGTCGTAGCCGGGGCCGGCGAAGATGTTGCAATCCGGGCGATTGGGGAAACGGCCGGCGGCGGTATCCCACTCGAGGCGGGCTTGGGCGCGTTGGGCGGCGACGCCGAGCAACACGACCTCGGTGAGGCCGGCGGCGTAGTCGAAATCGGAGCCGCACTTGGGGCCGCCGCGGATCGCAGCCGTCCACTCGGTGAACGGTCCGCCCGCGACGCGCGGGATGGATTTCGGCGGCAGCGCCCCCGCCATCGCCTGCATGCGCGCCTCGGGCAGGAGGCGGCACGAACCGCTGTGCGAAGTCACGCTCATGATACCCTTCGTTCCGTAGAAGAGACTGCCCCCGCTCTCGGAGAGTTTGAAACCGGGGACCGGTAACGGCGGTTTCATCGTGCCGTCGAACCACTTCATTTCCACGGGACCACGCCCGCCGCGCGCCGGGAATTTCCATGTCACCGCCGTCGAGGCCGGGAACGTTTTTGCAAACTGCTTCGTGGTGGCGGCTTCCACGCTCGAGGGTGAACCGAGATCGAGCGCGTAGAAAGGCGCGTCGAGTTGGTGGCAACCCATGTCGCCTAGGGAGCCGGTGCCGTAATCGGTGAATCCGCGCCAGAAGGACGGCACGAGTTCCGGACGGTAAGGACGCTGCGGCGCCACCCCGAGCCAGCGATCCCAGTCCAACGTCGTTGGCACGGGCGTCTCTTTGGGATTCGCGTCGGGATCGAAATCAGCCGGGTAAAACCAGGGTGTGCGCGGTCGATCCGTCCACGTGTGCACGGTGTGAACCTCGCCGATCAGCCCGGCCTGCACCCACTCACGGGCGAGGCGGATGCCCTCGGAGGCGCGGCCTTGGTTGCCCATCTGGGTCACGACGCCCGCGGCTTTAGCGGCGGCATGGAGGCGCCGCACTTCGTTGAGGCAACGGCACATCGGCTTCTCGACGTAGACGTGCTTCTTCGCGGCGATCGCGGCCATCGCGATGGGAAAGTGCATGTGGTCCGGAGTCGCGATCGCCACGGCGTCGATCTTGTCCGTCATCTGCTCGAACATCACGCGGAAGTCCTTGAACCACTTGGCGTCTTTCAGCCGGTCGGTGTCAGGCCCCGGTTTCTTGCCGCCGGCGATTCCGGCGCGACTGCGTTTTTCATCCACGTCGCACAGGGCGACGAATTGCTCGCCGGCGAGACCGGCGATCGCAGCGCCGCCACGGCCGCCCACGCCGACTTGGGCGATGCGCAGACGCTCGTTGGGCGAGCGCGAGCCTTGGCCGCGCAGGCCGTGCGGCAAAATCAGGACGGAGCCGAACGCGGCCGCCGTCGCCAGAAACTGGCGACGCGTCGACGGAGAGGGCGGAGACGATTGCGCTGGGGAAGACGGGGGTAAATTTAGGCTCATGAGCAAGGAATGACGTTTTCCGGTGCGGCTAAGGTGCGGAGCGACGCGCAAGAATCTCCTGCATCCAGCGGCGCGTCGCCACCGTCGAAGGACGGTCTTCGAGATACTCGACGTCGACGTGCACGTGGGCGCCGAGATTAGCCGGGGCGGCAAACCAGGGACGTCCGCGCAACCGGGCGGCGCGTTCATCCCAACCGATTCCAACCTTATTCCAGCCGGCGCCGTCGGCAGGTTTCCATGGCCGGCCGGGGTTGGTGCCGACGAACCCCCGCCACAACGAAGCGATCCGGTCGTCGCGCAGCGCGAGGTAGTTGGCGGCGTATTCACCGCGCGAGAAGCCGACGAAGAAAATCGCGCCCGCGTCGCCGCCGAATTTCTCGCACACCGCGCGCACCGCCGCGACGCAGTAATCGGCAGCTTTGTCGATGTCGCCCCAGCCATCAATCTGCTCGCGTTGTCCGTCCACGCTGATGAACGGCAGATTGAGGGTGATGAATTTTTCGCCGCGCGCCAAACCGTAGGCCATGGTGCCCTGATTGGTGTAGCCGGTTGAGTGACAAAACTTGTGGTAGAAAACGTTGCCGGTGTATTCGACGATGACCGGGTAGTTCGCGCCCGGTTGCCACTCGCGGGGCAGGGTGAGCACGTGGGTGACACTCGTCTTTTCCCAACCCGGCAACTGCTGATACACGCGCCGCCCGGGACCGGGCGCATCGCGGGAGATGTCGGGCACCAGCACCCGGCGCGAGACATCGGGTCGTTCGGCCGGCGCATCCCCCGTCGCGCGAAGGCTCCGCACACGAAGCGAGGGCGTGACGCGACTGTCGCCGACGACGAGTTCCAGCCAGCGGACCGAGGCCGGATTTGTCGCCGGGGTGTAGACATCTTTCCCGGGATAACGGGTGTGGAGGTCGATCTTGAATGTCCCGCGTTGCCCCGGGGCAAGCGTCTCGCGCCCGGCGGTGGGACCGCCGTCGGGCGTAAACGTGCTCACGCCGCCCCAGCCCTGGCCCGACCGTGCCCAAAACGTAAAACGCATCGGCTTGTCGCCGGTGTTTTCGATGTCGGCTTCGACGAAGCGAAAGCGCGAAAGGTCCTGCGATTTCTCCGGCAAAGGAAAGACCACGCCACTGTCTGAGGCGGGCACGGTGCCCTTGATGTTCAAGGCCCCGTCCGTCACGGCAATCGTCACGCCGCGCGCCGTGAGTTGCGCCGGATCAAATGAGCGGCCGAAATCAAATAGCTCCGCGGCCGGCGCAGCGACTGCGGCGACGAGAAACGAAAAGGCACCAAGGCCCCAGTGCAGGAGCTTCGAGACTGAGTGCTTCTTGAAGTGATCGGGGTTGGCTTTCATGCGTCCGCGGGAGGATTGATTCATCACCGAGGATCCTCGGCTTGGGTCGGAGTCGAAGAGCTCTTGTAGTTGTTGAGAGATTTTCGAAAGGCTTCCGCCCTCTGGGTGATCGTTTCCGGCAGAGGGAAGCTATCCGTGCGAAAGGGTTCAGCCGGGAGTCCGGCCGCGTTGTAGAGGTTTGCTAAGGTGAAGTTTTTCCAGGCATACCGAACGTAGCTGGGCTGGCTCACCTGCGGACTGCTGACCACCACCGCGTGGCCTTTGATGACGGCTTTAGCCGCGACAAACCTTCCATCGGAGCCGGCCACTTCGAAGCCAACCACTTCTCCCGCCGGGGCGCGGAACGCTTCTGGATCTGCGCCGGGTTCGAGCTTGGGCGTTCGATTCATCACGACTTCGCCCGCTTCGAGTCCGTCCGCTTGTAGAAAGTGAACCACCGCTTGGCCCGTCGCAAATTCCACCCGGTTGAACCGCGGCCCGGCCGCGATCACCGATTTTCCTTCGGCGCGCAGGGCAAGGCGGGCCAACCGCTCGCCGAGATCCAATTTTTGCCGAGGATGGATGTCGCCAAATTCTCCCCGATCGAGCGCCACCGCCATGCCCGTGTTGGGCAGGGCCCGGCTTTTGTCCTGCGCCTCGCGCACCCACGCCCACGCTTCGCCGGACTTGTCGCTGGAGAACGGGAACGAGGCCAATTGCACCCAGTAAAAGGGAATGTCACCCAGCCCCCACTGCTCCCGCCAGCGCACAATCAGTTTTGAAAACAGCGCCTGATATGGCTTCGGATCGTGACCACCTGACTCGCCCTGATACCAGATGACCCCTTTGATGGGAAACCGCTGCAGCGGGGCAATCATGCCATTGTAGAAGACCGAAGGGTTCTTGGGATTCGTCAGAGCGTTCAGGCGTTTGGAGTCCGGCGATACTTCGCGCAGGGCCTGGTCGTCGAGCCAGGCTTCGACGGAGGTGGCGCCTTGGGCCGAGTGGATGAAGCCGATCGGCACGCCCAGTTCCCGCTGCACGGCATGGCAAAAATAATATCCCACGGCGCTGATCTCTCCCGAATTGGTTGGGTCAGCCGCGCTCCAACCATCCATGGTCGTCGTCTTCACCCGCTGGACCTCACGTTGTGGCGTTTCGGCGGGCGTCACCTTCGCCTTAAAGACTCGGACCCGTGGATTCCCGAAGCTCTGGGGAGCCCTCGCGTATTCGGGCATGCTTTTCAAAGCCATGCCCATATTTGACTGACCGGAGCCCACCCACACGTCGCCGATCATCACGTCTGACAGGGTGAGCTTTTGCGGACCTACGACCTCGATCGTATGCGGACCGCCCGCGGTCATGGCCGGTAACTGCACCTCCCACATTCCATCACGAACGGTGCTGCGTGCTTCCTGACCGGCAAACCTCACCACCACCTCCGAGCGATCCGCGCCCGTGCCAAAAATACGGATCGGCTGATTCCGCTGCAGAACCATGTGGTCCGAGAACAAACCGTTCAGCGCAAAATCCCCCGCCTGCAGATGCCCGGCAGAAAGCGTAAACAACAACGTCAGAAATGGGCCGATTCGCTGCAGGTATTTTTTCATCATGAAATTTATCAAGATTCGACGCCTTCTAGGCCGCCTACGCTGGCACGTCTACTGTAGCGCCGCGCGCGAACTTTGGGCCATGCCATCATGGTTGCATGCGGAACGAAAGGTTACGGATGAGGATTATGCGAACAGCGCGGTCACCGGCCGGCCCTTGTCCGCCACGGTGAAAGGCCGGCCAGAGGGCGAATGCTCGATGTGGCCTATGTCCATGCCGAGGGCCATCGCCACCGTCGCGTTGAGATCGGGCATGGTGACGGGATTCTCCGCGACATGTTCGCCGATGGGGTCGGACTGGCCGTGGACATAGCCGCCCTTTACACCACCGCCGGCCAGCCACCACGTAAACACACCGGGATGATGCCCGCGCCCGGCGGTGACGGTGCTGATCTGCGGGGTGCGGCCGAACTCCGTCGCCATGACCACGAGGGTGTTCGCGAGTAGCCCACGCTGATGAAGATCCCCCAACAGCGCGGCCATCGTTTGATCTACGGACGGCGTCATGAGGCGCATGGATTTGATCTGATCGTTGTGGGTGTCCCAGTTTTGATCGTCCTCCACCTCGATGAAGCGCACGCCCGCCTCGACCAGTCGGCGGGCCAGCAGGCAGCCCTTGCCAGTCCCATACGATCTTGCTCCCGTCGGAGCGGCCGGCACTGGCACGCAGGGTTTTGAGTTTTCCGGCGGCGAATAAATTCGCGGTGCGCCCGGCACCGTAACCCCGATCAACCGTTGGGTCGAAGCCGTCCTCGACGTGCTCCGCTGAAGTTTTCGCGGCGGTGTCCTTCACACCCCAGGTCAGCACGTTGTAGAGCGAGCCCGTATCGTTCAGTCTCAATGCGGCGTCGGGAAACTTCCCCCATCGCATGTCAATATTCGGATTCGCCCGGGCGGCCAACACGGCTACGACCGGGGAAAACCGCGCGATGGCGCCGTCGGACATCGTGACTTCCATCTCGCCCGAGGGGGTGACGGTGAGCCGCGCGGCGGGCCCGACTACGGGCGGTTCGGCGGCGAAGGCGACGGAGCTGCAGATGAGGAGAGCGAGCGCGAGCAAGCGGGAGGTGGCATTCATAAGGGAGTTTTCGATGGATTGAGGCAGGGACGTGCGGTGACGGAGAAAGGAGGGGAGGTTCAGTTGGAAGAGGACACACTGCGGTAGCTGGGCCCGAAGTTCAGAGCACGCACCGTGAGCGGTGCGGTGCCGCGGTTGGCCAACGCCACCCACTGCACCTCGCCCGCGACGGAGGTCTCCTTCGCGTTGAGGTGCCAGTCGTTGTTCACGCTGGTGTTGCCCTGCGCATCCACGTTTGCGTGGAAAAACGGTTCGCGCTCCGGCACTTGGTCGGGCTCGAACACGCACACGCTCACCATGGCGCGACCACCGGCGGTCAGCGGCGGCGTGAAACGTCCGATCCAGATCAGTTCGCGCTCGGCCACGAGCCAAGGCTCCGGCCGACGGTTGGCCGGGAAGGCGGTCGCGGTGCTGACCTCGCGGGCGAAACCCGCGCGCAACCCCGCCGCGACGCTGCCGCCGACGCCGAAGACCTGCGCGTCGGCCGCTCCGAACGTGGCCGTGAGCTCGGAGCCCGCGGCGAGCGTCGCGCGAAAGCTGAAATAGCTGGGGAATTCTCCGCGCGTCGCGAGCGGCACGGCGGCGGGCAACGCCACGCGCGTGTCGCGGCCCGGGCCGATCTTCGCCGGCTTGCCCGTGAGCAGCGCGTGCGTGGGCGCGGCGGTCAACAGGCGCGCGGGCCGGTAGACGCGCACGTAGTCCACCGCCATGTAGGTGCCGTGCGCCGCGTCCGTCAGTGGCGTCCACGACTCCGGCCAAGGCAGGTTGCTGAAAACGATGTTCATGCGGTCGCCGGTGTAGCCGCCGAGATACGACCAGTCGTCTTGCCCAAACTTGCCGTAGGCCTCCCGCTCCACGTTCGGAAACCATTGCGCGAACTTGCCGACGCCGGTGCGGTATTGGTCGTGGTAACGCGCGTGGGTTTGGCCGCGCCACACCTCGCGGCCGTCGAGGAAATAGATCATCTCGTGCTCCCCATACCAGAGCGCCCACGTTTGATACTGGTCAAAGGGATGCTCCACCGAAATGCCCTGCGCGACGTGGCCGCTTCCGCCTTTCGCGTCCTTCGCGTAGGCTTGGGTTTTCCAGTCGTGCCACGCGATGTGCCCTCGCCCGACCGCACCGGAGGCGCGCGCGTCCTGCCGCGTCTCGACGATGTCGATCTCGTAGCGGTCGCCGATACCGTCGCGCTTGCCTTCGATGCACGTCATCCAAAACGCGTTGTTCACGCCCGTAGCCTGACCGGGTTTGAAGCGGACCTCGATGAGCGTGTTGTTCTCGATCGTGGCGCGCGTGTAGACGAAACCGGCGGTCCACTTCGACCGGCGCTGGCCCGACGCGCGCTCCTCCTTGCGCACGTGCAGCCGCAGCTCGCCGTCGCGCACCTCGAGATTGTCCGGCCCACGCGCGGTGTCGCGCGAGAGGCTTTTGTCGTAGGATTGCGATTCCCACACAGCCGGATCGAGGCGCGTGCCTTCGAACTCGTCGGCGAAGACCAGCGCCAGCGACTCGTTGAAGGGATTGGCAGATGGCGCGGCACCGGCCAACGGCAGACCGCAGCACACGAGGACGATGGGCAGCAGGTGCGTGAGGCGGGGGAATAGTTTCATGGGAAGCGGAGGGACGGAGCGCCGAAGTTTTGGTGACGGATGGGTCAGTTCGCGGTCAGCTTCAGCGACGCATCGAGCGCGTAGGTGCCCTTCGCGACGGTATCGAACTCGATGACGTGCTCGCCATAGCGGACCTTGCACCGCCCACCGACGAGGGAGGTCACTGCCGCTTTCAGCAGCACGCCGTTCTTCCAATGGATATCCACGAGGAAGGCGCCGCGGGCGCGCAGTCCCTTGATGTGGCCCGTGCGCCACGTTTCCGGTTTGGCCGGGAGCAGGTGGATGCCGTTGTCATGGCTTTGCAGGAGTAGTTCGGCCATGCCGGCGACCACGCCGAAATTTCCGTCGATCTGGAAACACAAGGTGCTTCCGCCTTGGCGCGAGTGCGTGCTGAACAGATTCCCGAGCAGGAATTTTGACGCGAAGGAGTCGAGCAGCTCCGTGGCCAGCTTGGCATCGCCGAACCGGGCCGCGAGGCACAGGTGCCAGGCATTTGACCAGCCGGTCAGCATGCTGTCCTGCGCGAGCCGGCGCTGCTGTGACGTGCGGGCCGCCTCGAACAGGGCGGGATTGGACGTCCGGGTAATTTCGTATCCCGGATAAACCGGATACAAATGGGACAGGTGCCGGTGGTGCGGCTCGGGCTCTTCAAAATCCTCCAGCCATTCCTGGAGTTGCCCGTGCCGGCCGATTTTGAACGGCGACAACCGCGACCGCGCCGCCTGGAAATCCGTCGCGAGCGGGGCATCGACGCCGAGGATCGCCGACGCCTGCACGGTGTTGGCGAACAGCTCGCCAATGATAGCGCGCGACATGGTTGTCCCCAAGGAGGCTGAGCCCGGCTTGGCCACGCCATTCTCACGGTAGGTGAACGTATTTTCCGGGGAATACTCCGGCAGGCCGTGAACCAGATAGTTTCGGCCCGGATACTCGAAGAGGTTATCCAGATAAAACAGCGCCACCTCTTTCATGTAGGGGTAAGCGACCTTGCGGAGATACTTCCGGTCCTGCGTGAACAAATAGTGTTCCCAATAGTGCTGCGCGATCCAGCCCGGGAACGAGGTCCAGTCCCCGGATTGGCTGGCCCGCAGGCCCCATTGGGACATGCCGCCAAACGTGACCCCCCGCGCGCCGTAGTTGACCTCGGCGTAAGGCTTCACCTCCGCCAAGCGGGGCGGGAAGAAATCGAGCAGCACCCGGTGCGCCTCAGGGTGGTTGGTCACATCCGCCGCCCAGTAATTCATCTCCACATTGATGTCGCTGGTGTGATGTCCCTTCCACGGCGGCAGCAGCGAATCGTTCCAGATTCCCTGCAAGGCAGGCGGGAGCGTGCCCTCGCGCGAACTGGCGATCATGAGGTAGCGGCCGAAGTTGAAGAGCAGTTTGAACAGGTCGCTGTCGCGGGGTGCCCCGCGCAGGCGGGCATCCGTCACTCCGCGCTGAAAAGCCTGCACGCGCTTGTCGGTCGGAAGGTGGGACGCAGGGCCCTTTTCCAGGGAAAAATCAACCCGGTTGAACAGCGGTTGGTAGTCGTTCAGGTGGCGCTGCAAGAGTTCTCCATAAGAGACGCCCGCCAGTCGCTTCAGGTGGGCGGCCGCCTGCCGGTCGGGATCCTCGCCTTTGAAATCCGTCGCGGCGGTGATCAAAATGAGGGCCTCGTCGGCAGCCTTCACCCTAAAACCGGCCGGGAGCGCGCTGACCTCGCCGTTCTTCGCCGCCAGTTTAAAGTGGGCGGAAAATCGGACGCTCGCCGGCGCCGTGGCCCCGTTGAAGCTGAAATGATCGGGCCCCAGCACGGTGACGACGGGTTGCCCGGGCGGCGGCAAATCTTTGAAGAACCGGGATTCGACGCTCGGGTGCCACCGATACTCGTCGCCGTCGGTGTTCTCGCGGCGATGCATGCGGCTGGAGAAGGAGATTTTCCCGGGCTGGTCGGCCGAGATTCTGACCACGATGACCTGGTCCGGAAAGCTCGTGAACGTCTCCCGTTTGTAGGTCACGCCGTCGACGGTGTAGCGGACGGTCGAGACGGCGGTCTCCAGATCAAGCTCGCGCCGATAGTCGCGGGGGATCGACTCCGTCGAGCCAAAGTGAAGATAGAGATCCGCGAGCGGGTTGTAGATCTCGCCACGGAAACTGCCCTCGACGGTTTTCTTGGTGATCGTCGCACCGGGCGGGATGCCGGCGTTCGCGGGGGTCACTTTGCGGACCTGATCGTATTTCCCCTCGAGCGCGAGTTGGCGCTTCCGTTTGTTCACATGGACGAATTCCGAGGAGAGCGTGGTCTCGGGAGACTTGGTCGCGGCCCAGATCGTCTCCTCGTTGAGGCTGATTTTTTCCCGTTCGATGCCACCCCAGACCATCGCGCCTAACCGGCCGTTGCCCAAAGGCAGCGCCTCCTCCCATTCGCGGGCCGGTGACTTATACCAAAGGGTGTTCGAGCTATCTTTCGCGGGCGCCTGGGCGCTGGCGGAGATGCCCGTTAGGGTGCACGCGAGCAGTCCGAGCGGAAGCAAGCGGGTGAGGGAGGAGGGGAATTTCATGAGAGCCAGAGTGGAAGGGACGGCCGGTAAGCGGTTCTTTTCATCGGGAGGCGCTTTTTATCTCACCACCGGGACGATGACGCATTTACCTTCCCGCGTGGCGGCGACCGCCGCCATCACGCCGGAAGCTATGCCGCCATAAACGCACACGTCGGCGAGGGCGGGAATAGCCGGTTGCGGCTGAGCCAGCGCCAGTACCGGCAAAGATACTCCGGCGATCCGGGTGATAAAATTTAGGTTTCTCATCAGATGGGTCGCGCAGAGGGATGGCTGCTTACGGCGGACGTGGGTTACGCTGATCTACGGGGTGGGGACAGATGGGAGGATTAGTCGATGCCAAGAAAGCGGCTACCCTCCTCTCTTTGAAACCGTTCAATTCGAGGGATTGCCTTCGGAGGGATGGGCGATTGGCCTAAGCGATCGTCTCCGCTCTGCCGTGATCACCCTGCAACAAATCGCCCGTGCCGCCGACTGCAGTCTCGCGACGGTTTCCTATGCGCTGCGGGACGATACCCGCATCCGGCCGGAGACGCGGATGCTGGTGCAGAAAGTCGCCGCGCGGCTGGGCTACCGGCCAAATCCCCGTTTCTCGGCCTTGATGTCGCACATCCGCAACTCGCGGCCCGTCGCGGCGGGAGAACGCATCGCCTTTGTCTGGGTGCACACGTCGCGGGCCGAGTCGGCGAAGGACCTGTTCCTACAACGCGTGTTTCTGGGGGCGAAGGCGCGGGCGGAGGCGTTGGGTTATGGGCTGGAGCAATTCTGGACGGCGGAACGCGGCATGACGGACCGGCGCCTGTCGCAGGTGATAAAGTCGCGGGGAATCGTGGGCGTGCTGTTGTCGCCGGTGATCCATGAAGCCGAGGTGACGCTGGATTTGGAGTGGAACTGTTTCGCGCCCGCCGTGATCGGTAGCGCCCGCTGGAGTCCCGAGCTTCATCACGCCGGACACCACCATTATCTCGCGATGCGCCTGACGCTCGAGAAGCTGGCCGCCGCGGGTTGCCGCCGCCCGATGGCGATCATTGAAGCCGGGGTCAACGAGCGTGCCCGCCGTGCATGGGAGGCGGCGTTTTCGGTGTTTCATCCGAACCGCGCGACGGCGGCGGAGTTGTTGCGGGTGGGCCTGCCCGAGGATCGTCGCGCCTTGGCCCGCCTGATCGAGGTGAACCGGCCCGATGCAATCGTGGTGAGCGACCACGCCACCTTCGAACAGTTTCGGGCGATGAACGTCGATGGATCGGCGCATCTGCCGGTCTTCAATTTGCACTGGTTGCCGTCGTCGCCGGAGATCGGCGGGGTCGACCAATCCTACGACATGGTGGCGGCCAACGCTGTGGATTTGGTCGTGAGCCAACTCAACAGCAACGAGACCGGCGCGCCGGCGTGGCCGCGGATGCTGCTATTTCCCGGCCGGTGGGTGGAGCCAGTGCTGCGGCGCGCCGATGTGCCGAAAGTGCCCGTCGTCGCGAACGCCGCGAGCTCCGGGCCGATCCCACACCCGCGAAAGTCGCGGCCCGTCAAAAGAGATCAGGGCGCGAGCGTCGCCGGACGTAGGCCGTAAGACTGCTCCCACCACGCGAGGCGCTCGAGATCGGTGGGCTCGGCTTGGCGGAGGCGGGCTTGCCACTTGCGTTGGTAGTCGGCGCGTTTGGATTGCTGGATGTCGGCTTTGGTCGGCTCGGTGGCGGGATCCGGGAGGGCGCCGCGGTCGCCGGTTGAAATTATCCACTCGTCGAGGGCGCGGCGAAGTGTGGCGACGGTCGTATGATGGGTGGGTGCGGTGGCGACGTCGTGGAGGCCGGCGGGGTCGCGGGCGAGATCGTAAAGCTCGATGACGGCGCGGGTAGGCTGACACCAAAGGTCCTGGAGGGCGTCGAGTTTTCCGTCTGAGTGGAGAACCCGGAGGAGCGGCAGGCCGGGGTAGCTGTCTTCTTTGTAGCCGGACCAGTTGAGGTGGGAAATCTCAGGGAAGAAATTCCGGACGAGTAGGTGGTCGGGCGTGATCACGGCGCGGATGCGGTCGTAGGCGTCGCCACAACGGTCGCGGGCGGCGAAAATCTGCGGGCGCTCGGGGAAGTTGGCGTCGAGCAGCGGACGGCCATCCATCCACGCCGGCACGGACAGACCGGCGCGGGCGAGTGCCGTGGGGGCGAGATCGATGAGGCTGACGAGGCGGGACTCCACGCTGCCCGGCGTGAGGCCGGGACCGCGGACGAGGAGCGGGACCTGCAGCCCCTCGACGGTGAGCCACTGTTTGCCCCAAGGCATAGGGCGGCCGTGGTCGGCGAAGAAAAACACCAAGGTGTCTTCGAGCACGCCGGCGGCTTCGAGCTGGGCGAGGATGGCGCCGACGCGTTGGTCAACGGTTTCGACGCTGCGTTGGTAAGCATACCAGTCGCGGCGGAGCAACGGGTGCTCGGGGTAATTGGGCGGGATTTTCATGGCGGCGAGCGCGGCGGTGTCGTAGGTCGCCGGGATGGGGAACGGGCGGTGGGGCTCGGTGATCTGGAACTGGGCGAAAAAAGGCTGGCCGGGGCGACGCTGACGCCAGTCGTTGCCGTCGAACATCTGCGCGGGATCGTGGGTGAAATTGTAATGGGTCTTGGCTTTGGTGATGACCCGGCCGTTGCGCATGGCACCGGGTGCGGCGGCGTTGGTGACGAACCAGCCGGCCTCGCGGAGCAGCTCGGGGAGGTGGCGATAGGGCGGGGGCAGCGGTTGCGGACGCTCGACGTCGTGGGCGTGAAGGCCGGTGATGATCTGCGAGGTGCCGAGAATAAACGCCGAGCGCGATGAACTGCAGACCGGGGCGGTCGCGTAAGCGCGGGTGTAGCGTCGCCCCTCGGCGGCGAGCCGGTCGAGGTGCGGGGTTTTGACGTCGCGCACGCCGTAGGCGGCGGTGTCGGGCGACATGTCGTCGGCGATGATCCAGACGATGTTAGGCGGCGGCGCGGCGGCGACGGCGAGCGACGCACCGAAGCAGAGCGCAACGAACCACCGGTGCAGCGGCGCGATGGTTTTCACGGGGCGAGCGAAGGTAGCGAGACAGGAGCCGACGGGGTGGAGTCGCCGTGGGCGTTGAGCGCGATGGCGGTGAAGCGGGTGGCGGCGGCGGGCACCTTGATAATCACGGGGCCGGGCGCGGCGGCGTTTACGAGCATCGAATCGGCCGCGGTGGGGCCCCAACTCAGGCGGTAGGCGATGGCTTTCTCAACGGGAGTGAAGCGCACGGCGACGAGAGCGGCACTGCGCACGACGCCGAGAATGACGGGCGCGGCCGGCGGCCGGCCTCCGTCGGGGGTGACGGTGAACTCGGCCGACCACGCACCGGGCGCGCGGCCGGTGGGCTCACGGCGTAGCCGACCGTAGTAGGTCGTGCCGTCAACGAGGCCGCGCACGGCGGTTGCGCCCTTCATGGTGACGGTGAGCTTCTCGGTGTAGCGGCCGGGAGCGGTGCCGTATTCGAGGGCGAAGGCGGTGTCGTCGGGCTGCTGGGAGTAGGCGATCCAGAAGCCGCCGGTGATTGGATAAGCGCGGATGATCCTGGGCGCGGACGTGGCGGTGGGAGCGGGAATGGGGGCAAGGTTGCTGTTGCTCTGGGTAGCGAACTCGTGCGCGACGTAACCGGTGGGACCGACGAGGGTGACGACGAGGTGGTCGAACGGGCCGGAGGGCTGGCCGGCGAGTTCAAATTTAAGATCGGCGGTGCCCGGGGTGATGTCGGGCAACGCGCGAACACCGCCGCCCAGCGTCGTGCCGTTGCGGGCGCGCCACTCCCAGAGGAGGTGGTAGCCGCGGAGGGTGAAGGACGGGAACTCGTCGGCGCGGCGGGGCGAGAGCGTCGCGGTGGTGCCGAAAGCGCGCAGAGTCCGGACGGGGCTGTGGAGGCGGGCGATGTCGCGGGCGGCTTCCTTGGGTTGGCGCCATTGGTCGACGATGCCCCAAGAGCGGAGTTGGCCGGGCTCGGAGCCGACGTAGTCGCTCCGGTAATCGTTAAACGTCCAAAGCGCGGCACCGATCAGGTGGGGAAAGCCGGCGAGCGTGGACCATCGTTCGTCGAGCGCGGGGATGCGCGAGTTGAGGGGTTCGCCGAACTGGCGCACGCCGAACTCTGCGAGAAAGATCGGACGACCGGGCCATTTGGCGGTGAGGGTGGAGACCACCAGACCCGGGTCGGCGCTGTAGGTGTTTTGGAAAATGAGGTCGGAGTCGGTGATGGGATCGTTGGCGGGGCCGTAGTCTGGGCGGGCGCCGGTGAAACTGACGTAGGCGTGCAGGCGGTGCGGATCGAGTTCGCGGCGGGCGTAGTCGATCATGGATTTCACAAACGGGCGGTGATTCACGAGTTCGTTGCCGGGGCTCCAGCCGATAATCGAAGGATGGTTGTAGTCGCGCTCGATCAGCTCGCGAAGCCAGAGCTTGGTGCGGGGGTTGTCGGGGATGACGTTGGGGTCGCCTTCGCCCCAAAGAGGAATCTCGGCGAAGATCATGACGCCCTTTTCATCGAGGTAATCGAGGAGGTTGGGCGCACTGGGGGCGTGCATGATCCGCATGAAATTGCCGCCGTAGCGTTTCATGAGATCGACATCGAGGCGGACCAAGTGCTCGGGCTCGGTGTTGCCGTAGGCGCGGTGGTCGTGGACGCGGTTGAAGCCCACCAAGCGGACCTTCTCGCCGTTGAGGTAAAGGCCGTCGGGTTTGATTTCAACGCGGCGGATGCCAAAGCGGGTGCGGTGGGTGGCAGGGGTCGGGCCGGTCGGTGCGAGGGAGATCGCGGTAGAAAGGGCATAAAGTTCTGGGTGGTCGAAATGCCAGAGCCGCAGGGCGGCGGTGGGCACGGTGAGCCGGGCGCGGGCGAGAGTGGTGCCGGCGGCGGGGACGCTGACCGCGGTCTCGACGCGGCCGACGCCCGGGACCTCGGTGGCGAGGCGGACAGCGGCGGGAGCGGCGGCGGCGTTTTCCAGTTTATACTCGATGAAAATCTCGGCGGTGCGCGCGGCGAGGTCGGGCTCGGCGCGGACGTGTTGCCGCACGAGCCGCGCGGCGTGGTGCGAGGTCAGGGTGACGCTGCGGCTGATGCCGCCCCAAGCCCACCAGGCACCGCGGCGAAAGGTGTTGTCGGCGCGGACGGTGACGACGTTGGGCGCGTCGCGGCGCACCCGGTCGGTGATGTCGAAATCGAACGGCAGATAACCCCCGTCGTGGCGGCCGAGGGAGACGCCATTGAGAAAAACCTCGGCCGATTCGTAGACGGCGCCGAAATTGAGGCGCACGCGGCGCCCGGTCCACGCGGAAGGCACGGCGAATTCGCGCCGATACCACGCGGCGCCGATGTGTTGGGCGTAGGCGTTGACGGTATCCCAGTTGCCCGGGACGGTCAGGCGATCCCAGCCGGCGACGCCGGGTGCCGCGGCGAGGGCCGGATCGACGGTGAAGGCCCAGATGCCGTCGAGGGACAGCGGCGCCTCAACGGGCGGGGCGACGGCGGTTGCGGGCGAAACGGTGGCGTCGGCGGCACGGAGCGGGAGGGCGGCGAGGGCGATCCACGCGGCGAGGCCGCAAACAAATGGGCTAAGTTTCATGGGGGAGAAGATCGGACGGGTTCGGACAGAAAAACGGCGGGCTAGCACGAAGGCCAGCCCGCCGGATAAAACGAGCGAGGCTGATTAGAACTTGGTCGTCGCCGAGAGCGTGAACTCACGCGGCGCGCCATAGACCCGGTTGCCGGTGTAGTAGGTCTGGTTGCGGAGGTTATCGACTTGAAGTTGGAAATCGACGACGCGGCCGCGGACCTTGGTGGCGTAGCCGAGTGTGAGGTCGAACACCGTATAACTGGGGAAGATCAAGCCCCAGGCGGTGTTGTCGGAGGCGGGGTGTTGCGAGCTTTGGTAGCGCGTGCCGAATCCGACGGAGGCGCCCTTGAGCGCGCCCTCGAGGAAGGCGTAGCGTTGGAAGAGGCGCACGATGTTGTCGGGCGAGTTGGGCAACGGACGGTCCTTCAAGAGCCAGTAGTTGATGTCGAGGGCGACGTCGTTGGTGGGCAGTTTATTGACCGTGGGCTTGTTCTTGTAGAGGTGGCTGGCGCCGAGCACGAGCGAGTAGGACGGGATCGGAGTCCAAACCCAGTCGGTCTCGTAGCCCTCGGTGGTGTTGCCGTCGATGGTGGTGGACCAGTTGACGGAGGCGCGCACGGCGGGGTTGGAGGTGGTGGGGTTGAGGTCGGACTCGGTGCCGCGGTTTCGGGGATCGGCGGAATTCCGGTTGATGTCGGTGATCAGGATGTTGCCGCGGGTGAGGTTGAACCAACCGAAAGAGCCGGTGAGCTTGCGGTTGAAGAGTTCGAATTTCAGGCCGATTTCCTTGCCCTTGCCGATGTCGTTGGGCACCGGGTTGGCCGCCTGCTCGGCGGGAGTGACGATGTCCGCTGGAACCGACGCGGGGGCGAACGAGACGCGGCTCACCTTGCTGGCGCCGACGCGGGCGGTCTCGCCCTGGTTCTGGCTGGCGTAGAGGTTGAGCCCGCGGACGATGCGGACGACGGCGCCGACCGTATGGTTGTCCGTCTTGACGTTGGCCGTAGCGACGGCGCCGGGGAGGACGGCACCGTCCCGATCAACGCCGCCATTGACGGCGTAACCCCAGCTGTAGCGTTTGCCGGCGGTGAGCGTGATGCGGTCGTCGAACCAGCTCGTGCTGAAGGCGGCGAACTCGGCGCGCGTGATGCTCTTGCTGTAGTCGGCGGTGCGGATGCCGGCGGGCTGAACGGCGGAAGGCCAGGTAGTGATGAGACGGTTGTCGGGGAACGCGTGCACGCGGGGATCCCAGTAAATCCAAGCATTGGCTCCGGTGAGGGTGGCGGGGATGCGGCCGGTGTTGACGGTGTCGGGAACCACGCGCGGGGAGGCGGGAACCGAAAGCGGATAGGCGGCGTAGTTGAGCACGGCGTTTTCGACGGTCTGTTCCTGGTCGCCGTATTGGGCGCCGATCAGCAGCGTGTTGCGGGAGCGCCACAGGTCTTTCTTGAACACGCCTTGGAACTTCACGTCGCGGTTCTCGACCTTGGTGCGGTTGGCGGAGAAATTATTGTTTTGGTAGTAACCGGCGGGTTGGAGCCGGGTGCCGAAGCTGTAGAGATCGTAGTTGAGACGGGCTTTGGTGTAGCGGCCCAGCAACGAGGCGTTGAACCAATCGGTCGCGGCGAAGGTGGAGTCGCTCTCGACGATGGTGGCGGGCTCGGAGAATTTGGCGTTGGGCCCGAAATAATTGTAGGAACGGCCGCCGGGTGCGTTGCCTTCCTGCAGGGTCTCACCGACGCCAAGGGAGGTCCATTTGCCGGTGGTGTTGAGGATATCGGTGCGCCATTGGCCGAAACCGCCGTAGCCGATGCGGCTTTGATATTCGGCCTTGGTGAACGGCACGCCGGCGAGAGCGCCGGTGCGGAGCCGGCCGAGGTTCAGCAGGGACTGGTCCGGGTTATCGAAGGCGTTTTGGTAATTTTGCGACGCGGGCTGCGGCTGGGAGACGGCGTTGCCGGTGCTGGTGCGGTAGACGACCTCGATCCCGGTGCGGAACTTGGCCGAGGGCTGCCAGAGCAACTGCGGATTGATGAACGTCGTCGTCGAATGCGAGTGCTGCTGCCACTGGTTGCCGTCGCGATGCGAGAGGATCACGCGATAGGCGAGGGTTTTGTCGCGGTTGATGGGGCCGGTGAGATCGACGGAGGCCTTGTAAGTGTAATGCGAGCCGATGCGCACGGTGGCCTCTTCTTGTCGGGCGAAGAGAGGCTTCTTGGTGACGTTGTTGACCTCGCCGCCGATGGTGGCGCCGCCGATGAACACGGCCATGGGGCCCTTGGCGACCTCGATGCGGTCGACGTTTTCGGTGTCGAAACCGTAGAACTGGCGGAGGCCGTTGCGGAACGTGCCGTTGTAAGGCTGGCCGCGGAAACGGGTGGAATTTCCCTGGCCATTGCCGCGCCCGGCGCCGGCGGAGAAATTGCCGTTGGGGGCGTTATCGTCGAGGGCGACGGAGCTGACGTAGGACAAGGCGCCGAGGAAACCGCTCTTGCCGGTGTCGCGGAGAAACTCGCCCGTGATCACGGTGATTGGCAGCGGCGTATCCATCAGGGCTTGGGCGACGCCGGTGGTCGCGACGGAGTTTTGCACGCGGTAGCCGGAGTCCTTGGCGCTGCGCACCTCGAAGGCGGAAAGCACGAGCACCTCCGAGGGCGGCGGGACGGAGGGTGGCGACGCCGGCTGGGCAATGAGGGCGAGCGGCGCGAGCAGCGCGGCGGCGAACAGATGACGGGGGTCGGGTTGCATGGAACGAATGACGAGCGCAGGGTTATGGTTGTCGGTCACACCGGGTAGATGTGGCCTGGGAAGGGGGCGAGGAATTCGAAGAGTGTCCGAGAACGGTCCGCAAACGTTGCGATGGTGAAATCGTTCACCCGTGAAAACTGACCCGGAAGCCTGCGGGGTCCGACTGGCGCGCCTTGGTCAATTTCCTGTCGCGGGCCGATGTGGGCCATGGGGCCGGAGCGGGCTTCAGTGCAAACTCTGGCGCACGGGAGACGCTGAGCGCCGAGCCCGTCGACCATATCAGCCCGCCGCGGTCATACCTTCGGCGCGCTCGGGTTAAGGGGGCTTTGTGCCGACGGGCTCGCCGACGACGAGAAAGCCGCTGAGGTAAAGTCCGTGCGCGGCGTAGGGCTTCGGGTCGGTGATGAGCTTGCCGGCTTTGGCCATAATTGCGGCCTTGTCGATCTGGGTGGCGAGCAATTCGAGGGTCACGCGATGCTCGGTATCGGCGAGCGGCTTCGAGAAAAACCACCGGGCGAGGTAGAAGCGACCCGGCGTCGAATAACTGTCGAAGAGCGTGCCCGTCTCCGGCGGCAGCTCGTCGATCGTCACGCGGAACTGGCCGTTCTCGGGGCCTTTCAAGCCGACGATGCCCAGCGCGGTTCCTTTGAAACGAAACGCAATCTTCGCGCCCGGCTCCATCGCGACCCAGGTCGGTGGCACCAGGTTTTGCCCGCTTTGGGTGGTGACGTGCACATCATGCGGCGGGACCGGTTGCCATTGGCTGTCGTGGTCCGTCTCGGCGACGCTGACGATCCGCGCGCGTTGCCAATTTTCGGTCGAGAGCGGTTTCGCCAGCGGGTGCGGTCCGGCGGCGCCCGCGCGGAGGAACTGCGGCAGCGCGAGCGCCAGCCGGGCGGCGTAAACGCGGTGGCCGGCGTCGGTCGGATGCGTCTTGTCGCGGGTGAAAATCAGGCGGCCCTGCGCATCGCGGCCCTCGGCATCGGCTTTCACACTTTCAGGCGCCGTCATGACGAGCGTCGCGGCCGCGATGCGCCGCGCGATCTCGACACCGAAATTGAAACTCGGAATGGCGTAGTGCGCGGCGACGTTCTCCATCGAGCGCGCCGTGCTCTGATAGCTGCCGGCGAGCAGGTCCTTTAACATTCCGTCCGAAACGGTGTAGACAAAACAGATGTCGGTGTGGGGATTCGCGGCCCACGTCTGGCGGACGATGCCTTCCATGCGCGCTTCGACGCGGGGTGAACCGGAGCCGTCGTTGACGGCAAATTCCACGAAGAGCAGATCGGGCCGGTGGCGCAGCACATCGCGTTGCAGGCGCGGCGCGCCGTAATCGGAGCCGGTGCCGGAGACGGCGGCGTTGATCTCGGTGAATTTTGTCTTCGGGTAGGCGCGCTGAAACGTCGTCAACGTCATCGGCCGCCAGCCCGCTGCGGCGGTGATGCTACCGCCGAGGAACGCCACGCGCACCTCTTCACCGCGTGCGATCTTGGCGGCGACATTCGGCAAGCCGCCGCGTACGTGAAATTCCGTCAGCTCGGCGCCGCGGGCGAGCGCGAGCGGAAAAATCACGCCAAGGAGCAGACAGCGAAAGAACTGCAGCATTGTCATGGTGAGAGTTGGGCGCGGTGCGCGAGGTAGCCGAAGCCGTAAGACACCTCGACGGCGGTAGCGGCGCTGCGCGGTGCGCGGAGGCGACCACTGAACGTGCGGGCGTTGGGCGAGTCTTCGGTGACGAGGAGTTTCCCGGTCGCGCCAGTGGTGGTGACAACCACCTCGGCGGTTTCGACTTTTGCGTAGTCGAAGTTCAGCGGTGCGGTGAGTTGCACGACGATTTCGTCGCCGTCGCGGCGCAGGTTGAGTGAAATCTCAGCGTGGGCGAGGTAGGCCAAGGAAACATTGAAGGCGGTGTTGAAGGTGACCCAGCCCTCGGTCCAACCGATGTTTCCGACCTGCGAATTGTAGGGGAAGTGCTGGTTCTTCGGACTGCCATCGATCACGAAGCGGGCCTTTTCGAGTTGGCCGATGCCGCCCTTGTGGAAGCCATACCAGCCGTGTTCGACGCCTTCGATTTCGCGCGGAGCGTCGTAGGAGAAGTGGCGGCCGGCGGGGTTGCGGCCGAACATCGCATCGAAGTGCGAGGTGGCGAGTTCGTTGAGCCGCGTGCGCGTGGCGGCATCGCGAATGAAGGGACGAGCCGAGAGCAGGGCCGCGGGTAGGCCGACGACGTTGCCGGGCTCGTTCCACATCGTCGGCTTGTCGCCCATCGGCGTCCAACCGTCGCCGTCGGTGAGTTTGCGGAAGTCCCAGAGATTGGCGGAGCGGCGGATCGCGACCTGCGCCCACGCGTCGATTTTCGCGGCGAGACCGGCGGGGGCGCGGCCGGGGTAGGTGCGGAGAACGTGCGTGAGGCCCGTGAGCGTGAGCCACTCGCTCATGCGCTGGCCCTTGGTGGTGAGCGGGTCGTTCCAGTCGAGGTTCGTGACCAGCCATTCGGTCTGGCGTAGGGCAGCATTAAGATAGCGGTCGGCATCGGCGCGGCCCTCGCGCCGGGCGACTTCGTGGAGAAGGAGATTTGGCTCAACGGAGAAACCGGGCGGGAGCGCGCCCTTGGTGGTGCCGAGCTTGGTCTTGAGCGCAAGGAGATCGTGCTCGGGACTTTCGTCGTAGGGGTAAGTGCGATCGGCGGTGGGCGTGGTCCAGGTCGCGAAGGCGTAGTCGCGCACGACGGTGTAATTTTGCTCCGGCAGATAGTCCTTCAGCCACGGCCACGCATAGAGGAAGTAGGCGAGTTGGGCCTTGAGGTGTTCGTGGTCGAGGCGCTGGGTGACGATGATGTCGGCGCCCCAGTGGATGAGTTTTACGAGGTCAGGGATGTCGGCGCGGTAAGGCGTGAGCGCGCCCCAGAGTTTGGGATCGGTCGAAGCCTCGTAAGTGATCTGACGAGGCATCCGCGTGTAAGCGGAGGGGTGGGAAAGAAACTGCGGGACAAGGGAGTGGAGCTCCCAACCGAAGTGGTGGTCATCGCGCCAGCCGAATGAGCCACGGCAAACCGGGCGGTGGTTGCCGACGTAGTGACGGCTATCGACCATGAAGTTGATCGCGTTCTGGTAGGTCACGCGCTCGAGCCACCACTGGCCGATGCGAAACGGTGGCGACGTGTGCGGGCCGGCCACGACGACGAACTCGCGCGAGTCGTTCGCGGGTTCGAACGCGGTGAAGTCACCGATGTGTCCGAGGAGCTTGCCTGAGAAAAGCGCGGCGCCGCCGGTGGCCGCGCGCACCTCGAACAAAGTGCCGTCGGGCAGCGTGGGCGCGGTGAACCGTTTCGATTTTCCGAGATTGAAGCCGCTCTGGTTGAGATAGATCAGCGGGATTTTTTCGGCGGCAGCGACCGAGGCGCCGAGGGCGGCACTGGCCGACGGTAGCGGCGGGAGCGTGCGCACGCTGGCAGGCCAGACGATGACTTCCGAGATGCGCGCGTAACCATCGGGCGTGGCGGTAATCCATAGGCGCAGGCGATCGGTGCGCACGGCGACGGCGTCGTCGAATGCGAGCGCGAGCGCGGTGGCCTGGTTGTTGACGACCGTGGCGGACGGGATGTCGACCCACTGGCCGTCGCGCCGGAATTGAACGGTGAGGCCGCGCACGGCGGTGGCGGCGTTGAGGCCGGTGTGCACATGCACGCCGAGGAGCGACGTGGTTTCGGCGAGCTCCACCTCAAGCCACCACGGGCCCGCGGGAGTGCGGCCGCTCGTCCAGCGCGACGTATCGCTTCGGACGCCATCAATGGCGTTAGCGGCGGTGAACTCGCCGTAGGTGGAGCTGGCGAGGGCGGAGCGGAGGGCGACCGGCCGGGGCGCCGGTTCGGCGGCGATAAGCCCGGCGGCGGCAAGGGCAGACAGAATGGCTAGGCGGAGAGCGTTCATGGGAGTGGGGAAAGGAGCGGAGGCAGTGCCTCGAACCAGCCAGCGGCCATCTTGGCGGCGCGCGCAAAGGTGGTAATGGTGGCAGAAGAACCCGGTTCCGCGCGGACGGGGTTGACGAGCAAAGCTCCTCCAAAGAGGAGTGCCGACCACGGGCGTGATCGACCGGCCAAACAAGAGGAATTTCATTGGGTAAGGCGTCCCCGTCGACTGGGCGAGGTCTGGACCGGTGGAGCAAACTGGTCGTTGGTGCAGCCGTTCACTCCACGATCAGAACGCCGCTCATGATGCGCCAGTGGCCGGGGAACGTGCAGAGGTAGGGATAGCGTCCGGGTTGAGTCGGCGCGATAAACACGAGCTCGGCCCGGGCGTTGGGATTAATGAGCGGCGTCGCGTGGAGGACTTTTGGCGAGGCCGGGATGAAGTGCTTGGCGAGGCCGGTGGGATCGCTCGCCATTTGATCCGCGAGTAAGCCAATCTCCTCCTCGGCGCCGATGGCCACAAGGACGAGATTGTGCGGCATCGAGTCGGGGTTCTCAAAAACGATTCGCACGGGCTGGCCGGCATTGACGCGGAGTTCACGCGGGGCGAATTGCATCTGGTTCGGCACGGCTTGGACGCGCAGAGCGTTCGCATCGGCGGCGTGGGCTTTTTCCCAAGCGGCCGCGAAAGTTTTAAGTGCGGCGGCGTCGGCGGCGAATCGGGCGCCGGTGAGCGGTTGCCCGAGCGCATCGTAAACGAACACTGGCGGTGGCGGATTGCGCAGGCGGCGATAGGTGATTTCCAAGGTGTTGAGTCCGGGCTGCAGTTCAAACGCCACTTGCTGTTCCGAGCTGTAGGGGCTGTCGGCGGAGGCGAGTTGGATGCCGTTGGCGGAGATGTCGAGGTAGCCGTGCTTAACGCTGAGCACTGCGGTCTGCGGTGTGGTGACGTCGATGAACGTGCGGTAGGAGCCGTCCAAGCTGACGGCAGCTTTGCCTTTCTGTTTGGCCGCGCCTTTTAGCGCGGGCGTAGGTTCGCTGGCGCCAGTCGAAGCGAGCGTAAGCCAGTGGTCGACGCGCGTGGCCGGGGAAACTTCCAGCACCGGAACCGAGCGCCCCTTGCGCGGCTGGGTGCCGGCCCGGAGATCGGTCAACATCTGCTGCACCGCGGGTTCGGTCGGATGGAGGTGCGCGACGACCGCGTCGAATCCCGGGCGCGTCGGGCGCAAGTGCGCGACCGCGTTGATCGCGGCCATGCGCACGCGCGGATGCGGATCGCCGGCAGCCTGCGAAAGACGCGTCACCGCGTCGGGCAAGTGGTCGACGGTCAAGCGCACGAGCTGCGCGGCAGCCGCGCGCATCAACGGATCCTCGGAGGAGGCAAGGTTGGAGATCCACGCGGGTTGGACTTTGCCTGCGGCAGCGAGAACCCACGAGGCTTCAAGCTGGGTTTGGTCGAACGAGGGCTGCGTGCGCGCCTGCGTAGCGACCCACGCTTCGACGGCGGGCACGGCGGCGGCGCCAAGTTTGCGGAGCTGAATGCGCGCGTGGTGGCGGACAATGTTCTGCGGGTGGGCCAGCAGCGCCAGCAACGCGGCGGTCGGCGCGCCCTCGATCTTCGGCCAGTCTTTCACGAGCGGTTTGCCCGTGTGGACGACGCGCCAGATGCGACCACGCACGTGGTTCCACTGCGGATCGCGCATGGCATGTTGGGCGTGCCCGATGATCAGACTGGAGAAATCGGACACGTAGAGCGCGCCGTCGAAACCGAACTCCACGTCGACGGGGCGAAACGTGCTGTTTTTCGAGCTGAGCACATCGAGGCGATCGGTCGCGACGAGCGGGCCGGCATCCGCCTTCACGGCTGAGAGCGACACGATGTAGCTTCCGAGGAGCGAGGCGGAGGCGACGCCCTGTTGAAAAACGTCGGGGAAATTGGGACTGGAGATCACACTGAGGGCCGAGCCCTTCGCGTAGTTGAGCACGGTGGCGTTGCCGTAGGGGTGGTAGACGCCGAGCGGGGTCCACGTGAGCGGAACACCCTCGAGCACGTGGCCGCCGCCGTAGCGTTGGAAACTATTTCCGTAGCGGTCGAACGACACCTTCCACGGGTTGGGCGTCATGCTTTGCCACTCGGTGTTGATGCGCCCGGTAGCGGGGTTGAGGCGATAGGTCGAGGAGTCGATGCCGCGCACGACGCCGAAGGGCGTCTCGAACTGCGAGCGGTGAAACACGCCGTCGGAAAAGAGGAGGTGGCCGAGCGGGTCGCTGGTGACCATGCCGCCGTGGTGCGAATCCGTGACGTCGATCCCGCGCAGGAGTTCGGTGCGCGTGTCGGCGCGGCCGTCACCATCGGTGTCGTTCAACACAAGCAGCCGCGGCTGCGCGGAAACAATCACGCCACGCTCGTGGAAAGCGACGCCGTCGAGCGCGTCGAAGCCGTCGGCGAAGACGGTGGACTTGTCCGCCTTACCGTCGTGATCGGTATCTTCGAGGACGAGGATCTTGTCGTGCGGTTGCTCGCCGGGAATGGTGTGCGGAAACGAGGGCATCGTGACCACCCAGAGGCGGCCGCGGGCGTCGAAGCTCAATTGCACGGGATTGCGCAGCTCGGGAAACTGCTCCTCGGAGGCGAAGAGATTTACAGCGTAACCGTCCGCCACCACGAGTTCCTGTTGCATCTCGGCCGGCGAGCGGACCGTGCCACCGGGGAAGCGATACGTAGTCGTCTTGCCCTCGGGCATCGCTGGAAGGGAAGGCGCGGGATAGTCGGCGAAGCGCTTCGTCGGGTTGGCGGCGAGCTCGTGGATGATGGCGTCGGCCTGTGCGACGAGTTGGTGATAGCGTGGGAGTTCGGCAGCGTTCTCCTCCGGACGTTTGCGGACGCCATAGTAGAGAGCGGCATTCTTGGGGCGAACGAGCTCGGCGACGTAGGTGTGTTTCAGCGCGGCGGCGCGAGCGACCTCCGCGAGCCGGAGAGATTCCGTTGCGGTGGGTGCGGCTTCGCCGAGGAGTGACTGCGCGATAGCGGCACTGAGGGTGCGGGTGCCGGCGGCGTTGAGATGGACGCCCTGCGTGGTAAGCGGCTCGGCGCTGCGAGCGTAGGCATCGCGGCTGGCGGCAAGAAGATCGACGAAGGTGGTCCCAAGCTCGCGCGCGAGTTCGGCGATGGCCTGCGAGTAAAGGGAGATGTCGCGGTTGCGTTCGGTGGCGTTGGGTGCGCTGCGCGCTTCGACGGCGATCGGCGAGAGCAACACGAGTTTGGCCCCGGGGTGGAGCCGAGTAATTTCGCGCAGATAGACCTGATATTGGGAGCGAAACGCGGCGAGGCCGGCGGCGCCGGCGAAGGACTCGTTCATACCGTAGCCGAGCACGACGACCTGCGCGGGCCAGGCGGCGAGCAACGTTTTGAGGTGCTCGACGTAGCCCTCGGGGCGGAGCCGGTAGCCGACTTCGTCACCCGTCCACGCGAGACTGCGGATGCGGAGTTTTTTGTCGGGGTGCGCGAGGTGCAAGCGGGCTTCGAGGTCACCCGACTCGAGCAGGCGCTCGATCATGGCGTTGCCGTAGAAAAGAACTCCGTCGCCCGCGCGTAGAGATTTGTCGGCGGCGGAAAAAGCCGCGGCCGGCCACAAGACGAGGCAAAGAAAAAGAGAGAGGGTTTTCATCGATCAGTTCAGGAGGAGATGGAACACACGCAGAGCGGTGCCGTTGGCCTTGGGATTTTGGTCGTGGGCAATCCGCACTTTCGCGACGTGGCGGCCGGGTGGCAAATGGTCGTCGAGTATCACAGCCCAGGGTAAGTGGAGCGAACTGCTCCAGCGGGTGTAGGTTTCGATCGGCCGATACGGTGCGCCGTCTACGCTGAATTCCAGACGCCCCGCATCCGGCCCGGCGGTGATGAAGAGACCGCAGCCCGTGCCCTCGAAACCGAATTCAAATTCCGCTCCCGGCTCGGTGCCGACGAGCGCCGCTACATCCACAAATCCCGCGCGCGTACCCTTTTTGTCCGCAGGCCGCCATGATTCTTCGATCGTGAAGCCCCGGATATTTCGCGCGTCGCGGATGTCGCCGAAACGTCCGCGAGAATAACTCTTTGGATCCACCGGCGGCGGCAGTAGGTGTGGTTTTTCTGCCGTGGCCAGTGGCGGGGCAAACGCCGCGTTGAGCAGCCGCGCGACGCTGTGGGCGTAGAGTTGATGACCAAAGGGCGACGGATGGAGGTTCTTGAAATCCTGGTCCCACGAAAACTCTCCGGCGTTGATCCGGTCGGTGACTTCGCGCGAGAGATTCAGCGACGGGTTGCCATAGGCGACTGCGACCTTTTCGTGCTGCGCGATCGATACGGGCACCTTGCCGCCGTTGTAGTCGGCCATGTGCTCGGGCATGACAAAGTGAAGCTGAACGATGTCGGTCCGCGGACTCACGGTGCGCACGTGGCGCACCACGCCCTCAATTCCGCGGAGCATGTGCGCGGGGTCGGCGGTGTTTGATGTGTCGTTCACCGCCGCCTCGAGAAACAGGAGATCGACCGGCCCGTGCGACAACACGTCGCGTTCCAGGCGAAATGCGTGCGGCACCGAACCGAGCGAGCCGATACCCGCGTTGATGAACTCAAACTTCGTCACGGGGAATTTTTTCGTGAGGTAGTCGCAGGTGTGCTGCCGCCAAGCCCCACCCGCCGTGATCGAACCGCCGAGGAAGACCACGCGCCCAGCGTGCGTGTGCTCGAACGTGCGCCGGCTGTTCGCCAAGCCGTCGCGTAGCTCGAAATAGTCATGGCCCTTGGGCAACACGTTGGGGGCGTCGGCCGCGGGCGCTGCGCCGAGCGCAGCGATCGTCCAAAGGGCTGCGATGAGTGCGAGCAGATGATTCATCGATGGCTAAACGAGTTCGAGGCGCCAGAGGTGACCCGCATGGATCATTTTTTCGTGTTCTGCTTTTTTGGCGCCGCTTTCTTCACGTTGTTGTTCGCCGGGATGGGGCTGGTGAAGCCGGCATACATCTCGGGCTTTACGCCCAGCGCGTAGCCGACGCCAAACGTGTTGGGCTTAAATGGTCCGACGAACGCGATGGCGAGCTCGGCGGTAATGGCGCTTTCGAGGCCGAGTGCCCAGAGGCAACCGTTCACGACGAGCCGGCGGTAGCCCTCGTTGGTGATATCCTCGGGCGTGCCGTAAAGGGTGGTGAAGACGCGGCCGATTTTGCCCGAAGCCGACTTATAGGTGCGGGTCCACTCGGAAGGCTGCGGCGGCTTGGTGGCGTCGGCTGGCGAATCGGGCGTCATACCGTTCAGCGGCTGCGCCAGCGTGAGGATTTCACCGTCGGTCGGTTTGCCCACGTAGCCGCCGGCCTGGACCCAAACGTCCTTTACCCCGCGCAGAATCGGATGCCCGTGCTTTTCCGGGACGACGGTGATACGGGTGCTTTGCGCGTGGTTTTTGCCGTAATGCCCGACCCACGTCTGTCCGAGTACCTGATGTCCGAAGCCGAGTTCGTAATCGGGGCCTTTGTAGTCGTAGGAGTACTTGTGAAACGGATCGGCAGCGGTTGTGCGGAAGGCATGTGTCGCTGTCCGTAGGCCGACCACGGGGCCGCCGCGGTTGAGGTAGGCATCGATGTGCGCCATCTGCTCCTGGGAAAACGCCTGGAAGCGGAGAAATACCACCGCGAGGTCAGCGCGGTCGAGCGCCTCTAGGCCCGGCATGTTCGAGTTGCCCGGCACGATTTCACCGCTCGCCGGGTCGACATTGAACAGCACCGTACAGGTGAAGCCGTGGCGCTGGGCGAGAATGCGCGCAAGTGCGGGCAAGGTTTCCTCGGAGCGATACTCGTGATCGCCGGCGAGGAAGACGATGTGCCGGCCCAGACCCGGACCCTGGGATCCTTGATAGACGAGGGGCGCAGCGCTCGCGCAGGAAACGAGCGTGGCGAGGGCGAGGAAGAGTTTCTTCATGACGAGGGGCGATTGGAGTTGGAAGCGACTGGGGGTCAGGCGACGAGCTGAGGAATTATTCCGGAGCTGTCACCGTGTCGCTCGACTGCAACCCCCGAACCCCGCAGCAGGGTGAGCCATGCGTTACAGAGGGGCGTGTCCTTGGAAACCACCAGATTGTGTCCGAGGCGGAGGCCGGCGCCACGGCCAGCGAGAAGCGTGGGGCAGCTGTCTAGGTTGTGGCCGGTCCTAATGTTACTCCCGTAGACGACCGTCGTGTGATCGAACAGCGAGCTGCCATCCGGCTCCGCGGTCGCTTTCAATTTGTCTAGGAAACCGGCGAGCAACTCGCTTTGCGCCCGGTCGCGTTTCTCGGAGGCCTCCAGATATTCCGAGCCCTTGCCGAGGTAGTGACTCATCGTGTGGGCGTCGATGCGGACGTCGAGGCTGGTGAGCAGCGTCGATACCGGTTGCCGATAACTCAGCACGCGCGTGCTGTCGGTGCGCAGAGCGGCGATCATGATGTCATACATGAGCTTGATCTCCTCGTAGCCCGCCAAGCTGGACTTCGGTTCCGCAAGGCCCGGCGCGGGCCGGGGCGCCCCCAGCCAACGTTCGTCGCGGCTCAAGCGGGTCTCGATGTCGCGGATGCCTTGGAAATATTCGTCCAGTTTTGCGGTGTCGGTCTTGCCGAGCTGGCGCTGCAATTCGCGCGCGCTTTCCATGGCATTGTCGAGGACGCTGCGCCGCTGCCGAAGCATCGTCTTCTGCATTTCGATCGGGGTGCTGTTCTGGGCGAAGAGCCGGTGGAACGCCTCGACCGGCGTCTTGGGTCCGGACATCGGCTTGCCACGGGCATCCCAGGAAAGCGAGAGGCCCTGGCCGTGCCCCGATGCATTGGCCGCCGCGCCGCAGTCCAAAATGAGGGAGTCGAAACGGGTCTCCTTTCCCAGCGCATCGGCGGCGACCTGATCAGCCGAGATCGTGTTGTGGAAACTCTGCCCCGGTTCGCCAAATTCGTTGGCGCCGGTCAGCCAAAACGTGCTTCCGGAGTGGCCGCCGGAGACGTCTTTGTTCACGAGGCCTTGGACGATTGTGAACTCGGATTTGTGCCGGGCCAGCGGGGCGAGCCCAGTGGGTAAGGTGTAGCCGGAGCCTTTTTGGGCGACGTCGGGAAACCACGATTGTTCGGTCACGCCCCAGCCAAATCCCAGAAAGACCATGCGTTTCGGGCGCGCGGCGGCGACTGGAGCGGGTGCGGCCGACGCAAAGCGACGGAAGCCGAGCGACTCGAGCAGGGGTAGGGCGATCAGGGCGGTGCCGGTGCGCAGAAAGTGACGGCGGGTGCGGGGGGGATTCATGCGGGTGGTGGGATTATTTTGAGGAGAACTCTTTGCTGCGGATCAAAGCGTGGATGAACTCGCGGGTCGCGAACGATTTCGCTCCGGCCTGCGCGACGATGCTCGCGATCAGGGGCTCGTCGCTGAATCCGCACGGGCGGCCGAGGGCGTATTCGATCAGCGCAGAGGCGAAGCCACGGGCGAAGTTTTCCTGCTGGGCGGCGATGATCGCACGCAACTCGAAATAGTCGCGGAAGGCGGGCCCCTTGTGCAGCGCGCCGCCGGCGTCGATGGTCCAAGTCTTCTGTGCGTTCGGGAGCGGTTTGCCCGTCTCGTCCCGGGCTTGGTAGGTGTCGGCGGTGCGCCATTGGCCGACCGCATCGAAGTTCTCCAGGCCGAAACCGATTGGATCGATCTTGCGGTGGCAGTTGAGGCACTGCGGTTCCTGCTGGTGCAACTGGAGCCGTTCGCGCGCGGTGAGCAACTGGGCGCCGAGGCGCGCGAGTTCCGGGACATTGGCGGGGGCCGGTGGCGGCGGCTCATGGAGGAGCTTGCGCAGTACCCACGCGCCGCGCTCCACCGGGTTCGTATGCTGGCCGTTGCTGCCCATTGCCATGATGGCCGCCATGCCAAGCAGCCCGCCGCGCGGGGAGCCGGCGGGGAGAGGCACCTTCCGAAACGCGTCGCCCGTGACGCCGGGAATTCCGTAGTAGTCGGCGAGCAGCGCATTGATCACCACGTGATCCGCGCTGAGCAGTTCGCCCAGGCGGCCGTTGTCCCGCAGCAAAGCGGCGAAGGTCTCGTAGACTTCCTGCCGCGCGGCCGACTTTACGGAGTCGTCGAACTTGGGATAAAGCTTCCGGTTGAATTGAAACAAATCGAGGCGGTCCAGCGTCAGCCATTGGCCCAGAAAGGGGCGGACGAAGTGCACGGAGCGCGGGTGGTCGAGCAGTCGGTCTGCCTCAGTCGCGACTATCTCCGGTTGAAGGAGTTTTCCCCCGACCGCGAGATCGCGCAGCGCGCGATCCGGCGGGGAACCCCAGAGAAAATAGGAAAGCCGCGTGGCCAGCTCAAGTCCGTCGAGCGAGCGAGGCGCGTTGCCGGCCTCGGGTTCGGCACGGTACAGGAAGCGTGGCGAAGTAAGCACCGCGGCCAGCGCCTGCTTGAGCGCCTCGCGGTGGGTGCCGCCCGTACCTCGCCGGGATTCGTAGATCCGCAGCAGACGATCCAGCGAGGCTTCCGTTGCCGGGACTCCCCGGCAGGCTTCCTGCGCGAATCGGCCGAAGGCGCCGCGGAGGTTTTCCTTGGAAACGGTCTCCACCCGGGAATCGAGCGGGAGATCCAGCGCGCGGAGTCCGGGCGCGACCGTCTCCGGGGAAACTGGCACGCGTTCGATCTCGATCCAGTCGATCCAGATCGCGACTTCAGGTCCGTGGCCGTTGCGGGCGACGGCCTCGCGGAACTTTTGCTGCACCCGGTCGCCGTCGAGGACCCCGCGCTCGCGAACGAAGAGATTGCGGTGATTTCGGTCGGCGCTCTGCCGCGTGAACGTGAACGGGATTTCAATTACGCCCGGAGCCTCGATCGTGCCCGTGATGTGATGGGTGCTAAGCGCGGGCGTGCCGGGACCGGCGCCGGCAAATCCTTTCAATCCAAATTCAAGAAAGCGGCGTTCGATTGGCGCGCTCGGCGCGGCGCCCGCGCGAATCCGGACCACGTAGTCGCCCGGAGGAAAATCGCGTGGAATCGAGAGCCCTTGAACCGCGGCAAAGCCGGTTCCGCCGTAGCCCGTGGTCATGGTCAGGTAGGCGCCACGGTCGAGGGCGGGCAGCCGCAGGTAATACTCGTCGTAGCGCACGAACTCGGTGCGGTCTCTGGTTCGGTAGATGATCGCGGGATTTGCTTCCGCTTCCGCGTTGAAACCGAAGGTCTTGGCGCTCGGAGCCCCGGGGATTTTTTGCCAGTGGTAGCGCAGGGCGTCGTCGCTCGGGGCGATTTCGCGGAGCTTCGCCACGAGCGCGGTGTTCTCCGGGCGCGCGGCGGCGTCATCCACGGCTTTGATCCAGCGGTTGGCCCGGTCCACCGCATCGAGTGAATCGCGGTTTCGTTTCAGAAAGGTCGGGTGGCTCTTTTCCGTTTCGTGGCGGAATATCTTCGCCGCCGAACCGACGGCCGATGCGTTGAAAGATTCCTCAAGCGCTTCGTGCGCCAGCGCTTCGTAGATTTCGAACTGGTTACCGTTAACAAACAGGTTGGCACCCACGGTGTCGAAGGTGGGGCCGCCGGTGTCAGATGGCAGTGCGCTCACATCTACGTGCACGCCGAGGAGATCGCGCAGCGTGTTGGCATACTCGCGCCGGTTGAGCCGGCGGAGGGCGATCACACCCTTCTGATCCGAAAGGCGCTGGCGGGCTGCGACCATCGCGTTGGACAAGTCGTCTAGGAAATTGGCCTTCGCTTCGGGCGCGGGCTGCGTCTCGTCCTCAGGCGGCATTTCGCCGGCATTCAGCGCATTGAGGACTTTCTGCCAGCGTTCGGCGGTGGGCAGATCGGCAATCGCGAGCGGTAATTCATCAACGCGGAACCTTCCCTTCTGCTTTTCGGGCCCGTGGCAGCTTTGGCAGTTGGTCTCGAGAAAGGCACGGTGCCGTTCCGTCATCGCACCCGCGGGAGTTTCCGCCGCGCGCGCGACCGGAACGACGGCGGCGAAGAGCATCAGGCAAACGGAGGCGAGATGAGGGAAGAGACGCGGGGGCATGATCATCACCGGTGGGTTACTTCACTTTCCAAATTTTTACGTCGTCGATCCACACGGTGCTTGGCACGAGGAAGCTGAACCAGCGTTTCATCGGGTGGGCGAAGCCGGCGGATCGGTGGTGGGCTACGAGTTTCCCGTCGAGACTGAGGCGCATCTCGTCGCCCTCGGTGACAAGGACGAGTTCGTGCCACTCGGTGTCGGCCTTCCATGGAACGGTGAGCTGCTTGGTCTTTAGAAGAACATCGAGATCGGCGGGCAGCGGCTCCTTGCGGTCGAGGTAGGGTTGCCGCCGCTTGCGAATCTCGAGGTTGCCTACACCGGTTTTCCAATCCCAGAGCATGATGCTGCCTGCGGAGAGGACGGCGTAGCAAAGATGGCCGGCGTGGATGCCCGTGGTCTCGCGGTCGACGAAGCCGAGTTGGAGCGACTCGCCCTTTGTAAGGCCGGGGAACCGGAAGCGCACCACTGCACCGCCGTCGGTGAATCCGGCCTCGTGATGAATGTGGGCCTGGTGGCCGGCCTCTTTTGAAGCGCTGGCTATCTTGAGGATGCCGCCGTCGAGATCGGCCATTTTGATCTGCGGCACGCGGTCGGCGGTAGCGCTGTTCCAACCGTTGCCGATGGCCTTGGCGAGATTGCCGTCTTCTTCCCTCGCGAAGGCGTCGTGAAAGATGAGCGTGCCTTTCTCGTGAAGCCATCCGGCGTCGTCGCGCGAAGGAACGGATGGCTTTGGCTGAGGATTGGCGGCGTGCAGAGCCGTCAGCGGCGGGAGAATCAGCGCTAGCGCGAATCGGTGGAGCAGAAGTGAGCAGTTCATGATTTATTTTTCCACTTTATGGGCGCGATACTGACCCCGCGGAAGGGCCGTTCGGCACTGGAGATCCACCAGTCGCCGTCCTCATCCTGAAAAAACTCCGGGGCGTGGCCTTGGATTTCCGCTATCGGGGCCCGGTCGCGGAAGTTCAAAGGGTCGGTGGAAAAGTAGACAAAGCTGCGGTCTTGGTAGGTGACGAGTTGCTTGCTCAGTTCTGCGTCCCAGCGACACCAAATCAGATAGAAGCCGCCGTGCAGCGCCAGGAGAGTGGGCGACTCGGCCCCACCCGTCTCCCCCGGGGCGAGCGAGAACACTGTCGTAGGCTCGCTCCAGTGCAGGAGATCGCGAGAAGTCCGCACGAGAACGCTCTGACGAGAGGTGTAAGACATATAGAAGAGCCCGTCATGGTGCATGACAGATGGATCCCGCGCGCTGCCTTCCTGGCGGAACAACTCACCGCGCGGCTGCCACGACCAGAGGTCGGTGGAGGTGGCATAGCGAATCGGGCTGTAGCCGTAGAACATCCAATATTGGCCGTCGTGAGGGATGATGAACGGCGAGTGAATTTCGCGAATCTCCTTTCGGCGTTCGGCGGGTGGCAGAATTTTCGGCTGGTCCAGCCACCGGCCCGCTACCCATTGCTGCTTCAAAGGTCCGACGGGCGCCGCGGCATGAAACAAAAACCACTCCGCCTCGTGTGGATTCGGTTCGCCCTTTGCGACGGCCGGATGGGTGATGCCGAACGCATGCCAACGCCCGTCGGGCCCCTTGATGATCGCGTGGTCGTTCACCTGCCAATCGGGATATCGTTCGCCGGTTCTGAAACGCGGGGAATCGGGCCCAGGAAAAATATCTGCGGCGGGACGATAGACGTGCACCCAGTCGCCTACGATGATCGGCACCGGTGGAGCTCGATTGACCGAATCGGCTGCGCCGACGATTCCGGAAAAAAGTCCGAAGGCGCAGAGCGTGAAAACCAAAAGGTGAAACGGTTTCATGGGGGAAGGGGCAAAGCACATGGAGCGGGTGGGGTGTAGCCGGAGATTTGCTAGGGAGCCGGACGTGCTGAAACGGGGCCCGCGGAGAGCCGGCCCAAATTGACGGAGGTCCACATCGCGGTGCGGAAGCCGGCCCGCCAGATTTCGAGACGGAAGCCGCCGGCGCCCGCGGGAGCGGAAATTTTCAGCGGTACATCGGTGCGCAGCGGGACCTTGGCGATGTCGAGCGGACGGTTTTGACCGTCGAGGAAGTTGACCCGCAGTTCGCTGTCAGCCGTCGGGAAAATCGGGAAGTCCATTCGGGGCTCGATACGCACGGTGAGCGCTCCGGCCGCGAGGGTCGCGGAGCGCACGACGAATCCGGAGTGCTCGCGGCGCAAGGCGTGGTAGGTGCCGCTGGGTTTCCCTTCCGGATCGATGAGGCCCCACTCGCGCCAGCCGTTGGCACTCGTTCCGACGTAGCGGCTGCGGTAGTCGTTGAAACTCCAGATGGACGCGCCGGACAAAAACGGCCGCGATCGGATGATCGCGAGCATCTCGCGAAACCAATCCACGCGCTCGATCTCGTCTTCCACGGCGTTCCGGCGCAGGCCGTATTCGGTAACGACAAGCGGCTTGTTGGGATAGAGCGCGTGGGCGCGGTCGATGTTGGCGGCGTTTTGCTGTGGTGTGGCGCCGTAGGTGTTCAAGCACACAAAATCGCCGTGGACGGAGCCTTCTGACTCGGGCTTGAGATTTTCTTTGGCCACGGTGTTGCTGGCGAATACCACGAGCCGCGTGGGGTCGAGTTCGCGCGTGAAATCGCGCATGTTTTTCACCCAACGCGCACCCGGTGGGGTATCCGCGGCGATTTCGTTGGCGACACTCCACGCGATGATCGACGGGTGGTTCCAGTCGCGCTCGATCATTTCGCGGTGCTGCGCGCGAAACGCCGCCTGCAACTCCGGATCATCGAGATTCCGGTCCGGTGTATGGGTTTGACTGGCCTCGGCGATGAACAGCATCCCGTGCCGGTCGGCCCAATCGAGAGCCACGGGCGTCATCGGATAATGCGTGAAGCGCTGAAATACGAAGCCCGCTTCTTTCATCAACTGCAGGTCGCGCACGACGAGATCAGCCGGCTCGTCTTGTCCTCCTCCGGGATAGCTCGCGTGGCGATTTGCACCGGCGAGACGAATGGGTTGACCGTTTAGCAAGAGCTCGGTGCCGCGCGTCTCGAAGCGGCGCAGACCGAATCGCACGGTATCGCGCGCGTGGCCAGCGACAGAGGTGCGCGCGTGATAGAGGACAGGCGCGTCGAGTTGCCAGAGCGAAACCTGGTCCCGGCCGAGGGCAAAGGTGAATTCGACTCGGGCGGTGGTGCCGGCGGCGATCTCTGTTTCCACGACGGTGGGTGGGAGAGACAGCCAGTTTTCCTCCCGGGCGATTTCGGAGCGCACGCGCACGCGTCGCGCAAGCGTTGTCGTGTTTCGGACCCACGCCTGCACGCGCACAGTGGCCGTTCCAGTGGCGAGATCAGGCGTGGCCTCGACCTTCTGTTTCGCGACGTAAACCGGTGAACCGACCAACAAGTCGACATCGCGGATGATCCCACCGTCGTCCCACCAGGCCATCACCTGATGCTGGGGAGCAGGGCTGAAGGACCGCGTCCAGCGGTTGTCAGCGCAGACGACAATCACGTTGGACTCGCCGGGCTTGAGGCGGCCCGTGACGTTGAACTCGAACGGCGTGTAGCCGAATTCATGCGAGCCGAGCAATTCACCGTTCAGCCACACGCGGGCGCGCCGATAAACCGCGCCAAAGTTTAGCCGCACGTGTTCGCCGGGGGCGAAGGCGGGCGTGGTGAATTTGAGGCGATACCAGCCCGCGCCGATGAAGCCGATGAACCGGGGATCGTGCGACCAGGTGTGCGGTACCTTCACGGTGTCCCAGACGCTGTCGTTGAGTTTGGGGGAAAACCACTCGGCTTGGTCGCCCCAGTTTTGGTAGTCCACCGCGAACTTCCATTGGCCATTTAACGAGACGCGCCGGAGGTCGGTGGCCACGTCGCGCGAAGTCGTCTCGGGCGAAGTTTGCGCGGGCGCTTCGCTGGACCACAGGGCGAAAAGAAAGAAGAACAGAAGTGGCATGATGGATTTCATCGGGGATGGGGTTGGCTCAGGATTGGTGTCCTAGATTGTCGGCGAAGTTAAAGGCGCCGTCGATGGGGCGGAGTTTCGAAGGGAGGAAAGATCGACAGTTCGAAAACGTAGCTACACCGACGGCGATCAAGTCACCGACTTGAAAAGTACCGATGGCCGTGGTTGTGACCTGCGATTGCGGCACAAGGGCGGAATTGATTACGGCCAGCGGCAAGAGCAGCACGGCGGACAGGGGGGCAGTTTTCATGAGAGTGCGCCTTTCGTTATTTCGATTCTGCAGCCTTCTTCGCGGCCGCATCGGCTTGATCGGCCTTCTGTTGGATTTCGCCATCGAGTGCAGCGGACCGCGTGCGTAGCTCGGCAAGACGGCGCAGTTCGTCAGCTGTAGGAGCGACAAGCACTGGCAACGTTGCGCTGCATTCCACGCGGCAATCCTTTTCGGTCACGTCCCTCGCATCGGCGAGTTTCGCGAGGCCGGGCACCGGTGCGGGAGCGCGCGCGACGACGCCTTGCAGCGTCAGTCCTTCGATATCATCCCCGGCGATGAAGGCGCGGGCATCCGGCTTCTCCACCGTGAGGCGCACCTTCTCCAGCCGCACGCCTTTGACATGCCGAAGATAGAGCGCCGAAGCGGGCAGCTCGCCGTCGAAGGGCGTGGCCCATTTGATGTAGTTGGATGACTCCAGCAGCTCGCCCACGTCGAGCCGGGATGCCTGCTCCGCCGTGCCGCCGCCGGGGAAGGTGAGGTCGATGTTGGTGAACGAGACGTTCTCGATGTGCGTCCCTGGGAGTGAAACGACCGCCGAGCAGAGCCGCTCGAATGGGTCCTCCAATCCGCTCTTGCCCTTGTAGCCGACGTCGCCTCCCGCACCCACGACTACCCGAATGTCGTTGAACCGCACGTTGCGGATGCGTCCCACCGGGGGGCGCGCCGATTTACCATGGGCGCTGAAGGCAAAACGGGAAGCCAGCACCATGAACGGCTGGCAGACTTGCTTCATCTCGATGCCGGAGAACGACAGGTCCTCAAACTGAGCGCCCTCGGTGGACTCGATCTTGATGCCGCCTTGGCACTGCGTGAAGACGCAGTCGCGCATGCTCATCCGCCGGATGGCCCCGATGGATTCCGCGCCGACGCGGATGGCGTGCCAGCGGGAGGTGATGCGGCAACCGCTGATCTCGAAATCCTCGTTCGGCCAGTCAGGATGGAAGGTCTTCGGGGCTATGCCATCGTCGCCGGTGTCGAGATCGCAGTCCTTGATGCGGACGCGCCGACAGCCGTCGAAATTAAGACCGTCGCCATTCGGCGACTTCCGGCTGCGGATCGTGACGCGCTCGATGTGGATGTCCTCGCTGCGCACGAAGAACGTCGTGAATGACGCAGGATCGAGCAGCTTCACCTCGCGGACGGTTACCTTCCGGCAACCGACGATTCGCACGAGCATGGGGCGGCGGGGGTCATTCGCGTTCGGGAACACTTTGCGCTCGGTGCCGCCCTGGCCGTCAATCGTCCCGGGCCCCTCGATGCCGATCTCATGGGCATTTTCCGCGTAGATCAGACACTGCTTCCAATTGCTGGCGGCAAATTTCCAAAAGGCACTCCAGTGCAGCGGCGCGGTCTCCACCGTGTAGTCGGCGATATTCGGACTTCCGCGCAGGATGGCATCCTTCCCGACTTTCAACGTGACGTGGCTCTTGAGTAGCAGCGAACCGGACACGAATACCCCGCTGGGCACGAGGACTGTGCCTCCACCCGCGGCATGGCAGGCGTCGATGGCTTGCTGGATCGCGGAGGTGTTGATCGTCGTGCCGTCGCTCTTGGCCCCATAGGCTGTGATGTCGAAGACCTTTGGTTCGGCGGCGTGCAGAGCAGCCAGCGGCGAGAGGAGAAAGGAGGTGAGGAGTGTAAGGGTAAGTTTCATGACGCGGGATTTGATTTCACTTTCCAAATTTTCACGTCGTCGATCCACACCGTGCTCGGCACGAGGAAGCTGAACCAGCGCTTCATCGGGTGGGTGAAGCCGGCGGAGCGGTGTCGGGCAACGAGTTTGCCGTCGAGGCTGAGGCGCAGCTCGTCGCCCTCCGTCACGAGGACGAGTTCGTGCCACTCGGTGTCGGCCTTCCACGGGATGGTGACCTGTTTGGTTTTCAGCAGCGCATCGAGATCGGCGGGCAATTTTTCTTTGCGATCGAGGTAAGTTTGGCGGCGTTGGCGGAGCTCGAGGTTCATCACGCCGGTCTTGTGATCGACGAGGGTGACGCTGGTCGGTGAGAGAATACCGTAGCAGAGATGGCCCGCGTGAATGCCCTTCGTCTCACGGTCGACGAAGCCGAGTTGGAGCGACTCACCCTTGGTCAATCCGGGGAACTTGAAGCGCACGACGGCGCCCCCGTCGGTGAAACCGGCTTCGTGGTGAATGTGCGCGGCGTGGCCGGCCTCCTTTGAAGCGCTGGCGATCTTGAGAATACCAGAGTCGAGGTCGGCCATCTTGATCTGCGGCACGCGGTCGGCGGTGGCGCTGTTCCAACCGTTGCCGATGGCCTTGGCGCCGTTGCCCGTTTCTTCGCGTTCAAAGGCGTCGTGGAAGATGATCGCGCCGCTGGCCCGGAGCCAATTGGCGTCGTCGGCCGGGAGTGCGGCGAGTGAAGTGGCCATGAGCGCGACAAGGGCGAGTCTCACCGGCGAGCAGCCGGAGTGTTTGGACTGAAGGTCACTTGCCATCGGGAGAAGCGTTTTGGGCATTCATCCGAAATGGCGCGGCGGGCAACCCGGCGCGGTTGAAGAGCGTTGCAGTCGGGTTGCCGTGCCACGCGTAGCGGACGGCGCGCGGTTCGCGGACCTTCGCCGTCCGGAGTGTAAGGGTGGTGGCGCGCACTTCCACGGTCGCCGGCTCAAATTTTCCGTCGGGACCAGCCACCTCAAAGCCGGTGTCGGTTCCCGCCTGCAGGACGAGGCCGGGTTGCTGGTCGCCCGGGTCAAACCTCAGCACTACATGATCCGCCTCAAAGCGAGAGTCCAAGGGGCGGGGCCCGGCGGCGACTACCGCGCGACCGTAAACTTCGCGCAGTGCGACCAAGGCGAGCCGCCGGCCGACCTCCTGCTTGTTGGCGGGATGAATGTTATCGGGATCACCGATGTCGATACCGACAGCCAGACCCGTGTGGGGAACCGATTTGACGACCTTCTGCTGCGCAGCGCGCAACTCGGGCCACGTGGCAGGCCCGCCGTTGAAGTTGACCAGCTGCTGGATCAAGAAGGGGAACTCACCTTGGCCCCACGCCTGGCGCCACCCCCCTATGAGTTGCGTCAGCAGGTCGGCATACTCGGCTGCACGGTCGACGTTGCCTTCGCCCTGATACCAGATCGCCCCTTTGATGGTCATCGTGGTGAGCGGTTGGATCCGGCTCTCATACAGTTTTCCTGTGCCCGCCGTGGCGCGGGCGGCGGAGAATTTGGCGTAGAGGGCCGTGGTCATCTCGGGCGGGCGCGCCGGCACGGGTTGGCCGTTCCGGCGGGCCTCGGTGACCTGCTTTTGCCACTGTTCGTAAGCTTCGATGACAGGCTTCTGCTCCCGCTCAAAGCGACGCGCGTTCTCCAAGGCTGACGGAAAGCCCGGCCATTGCTCACGGGCGCTCCGCGGGGTCCAATACTCGGCGGCGGTGCCGCCCACCGCCGCTTGCACGAGTCCGATCGGAACCTGCAATCGCTGCGCGAGTTCCCGCCCAAAGAAATAGGCTGCGGCGGAAAAACTTTGGGCGCTTTCCGGAGCACACACGGCCCATGGTTGTTTACTGAGCATGGCGAAGAGGCGAATTTGCGGGTGATTGGCCGCCGCGACTTCCTCCGTTGCGTTGCGAACGCCGCCGTAGGTGCACCATGGACCGCTTTGCAGCGTCATCTCCATGTTGGACTGGCCCGAGCAGATCCACACATCCCCGGCCAACAGGTTTGTGAGCGTGATCGTGTTGTTGCCCTCGACGGTCAGATCCGGAACCGGACCGGCTGAGAATACGGGGAGCGTCACGGTCCACGGGGTAATCGCACCTGCGCCGCTGGCGTGGCCGATAACTTTTCCGCCGAGTTTCACGACGACGGTCTCCCCTGACGCTGCCCAACCTGAAATCTTCGAAGGCACATCGCGTTGCAGCACCATATTGCTGCTGAAGACCGGCGACAACCGGACGTCTGCGCGCCCGCCAGGCAAGACGTAGAAGAGTAGCAGCAATAGGGCCGTGAGGTTGGCTTTCACAGGTGGACTTCGCTAAATGGTTACGGTCGAACCGGGACAGCAGCTGGCGGCGCCAGCGCGAGGGCGATGCTCCGTGCAACCGGCTTCGCCAGCGCGCTGGAACCGGCGGACGTGAAATGGACGTTGCGCGGGATTTGGAGTTTGGCCTGCACCGGTTTGACGGCGGCCCAAAGGTCAACGACGACGACGCCCCTCTCCTTCATCACCTTTTGGGCGGCTTCGTTGTAGGGGAGTTCGCTGTTCTCAACGTATTTTTCAGCGAGGCTTTTCGGGATGGGAGTTGTCGTCGCAAAGATTAGTTTCGCGCCGGTTTTACTGAGGATGTCGACTATCAGGTGGAGATTTTTTTCGTAATCACCGAGGGAGACATAGGGTCTACATCCGCGTGCGGGGCTGGCGTAGTGGCCGTCCTTGTCTTTGTCGATTCCATCCGCGAATCGATACGAGGCATCGTGGAGTCCGTGATTGAAGACGATCACGTCCCATTTCTCGCCTTTCTTAATCCAGCGTCTGAGGCCGTAGTCGCCGAGCGCGGTCGTGGTCGCGCCGCAGTTGGCCGGCACGCGATGCACGTTGGCGACGCCCGCCAGTTCCTTGCGCACGAATGTCGCATAGCCGATCGATACGGAGTCGCCCAAGAGCAGCACCCGGGAGAGTCTCGGATCGTCGGTGATGGGGGCGTAGGCATCGGGCGGGGCTGTCCTCGCCGGAGCCGGTTTGGCGTCTGGAACTTCGCCCGGGGCTAGCGGAATATTCGGGTCGCGCAGCTTCGCCGTCGGTTCGGCGCGAAGAAAGCCGAGGCACACCAGAAAGAGCACGGGCAAAGCGAGAGCAATAAGGCGCGGCTTCATGACGGGTGCGTTACCGAATGCTCGGCGTTGGCCCGCAGGCAAAGCACTCGGTTGACCAAGGGTGCACCCGAGCCAAATTTTGCCGGGGATGGTTCCGAAGCCTGCAGTGCAACCACTGGGAAAAGTAGAGCGCCGACCAAGAAACGAAGCGGTGAGCGAGTAGGGCGGTGGATCGCGCCGGCATGATTTGTCGATCGGCGCATGTCTTGGTTCAGGCCAGCATGGCCTTGACGACGTGGCCGTGAACGTCCGTGAGACGATAGTCGCGGCCTTGGCTTCGGTAGGTAAACGCCTCGTGGTTGATGCCGAGTTGGTGCAGCAGCGTAGCGTTGAGATCGTGGATATGGACGGGGTCTTGGGTAATGTTGTAGCTGAAATCGTCGGTTGCCCCAACGACGTGGCCACGTTTGATCCCGGCACCGGCGACCCACAGGCTGAAGCATCTCGGGTGATGGTCGCGACCGTAGTTTTCCTGAGTAAGCACCCCCTGCGAATAGACCGTGCGGCCAAACTCCCCGCCCCAAACGACGAGGGTGTCTTCAAAAAGGCCGCGCTCTTTCAGGTCACTCAACAGGGCCGCGGTGGGCTGGTCGGTGTCGTAGCACTGGCTCTTGATGCCCTCGGGGAGCTTGGCGTGCTGATCCCACCCCCGGTGATACAGCTGGATAAAGCGCACGCCGCGTTCGGCCAGCCGTCGCGCGAGGAGGCAGTTCGCCGCGTACGTGCCGGGCTTGCGGGATTCCGGGCCGTAGCGGTCGAAAATGTGCGCCGGCTCCTTCGAAAGATCGGCGAGATCGGGCACGCTGGTCTGCAGGCGGAAGGCCATTTCAAATTGATCGATGCGAGCCTGGGTCTCGGGGTCCTGGTAGTCGGCGAGCTTGAGGCGGTTGAGCGCGCCCAGATCGTCGAGCATAGCGCGGCGGCGCTCGGTCGTGATGCCTTCGGGGTTGGAAAGATAGAGCACAGGGTCCTTGCCTGAGCTAAAACGCACTCCTTGGTACTTTGTCTTCAGGAATCCGCTGCCCCACATGCGTTCGGCTAGGGGCTGCGCGTTGGTGCCGCCGCTGGGTCGGGAAACCAGCACCGTAAATGCCGGTAGATTTTCGTTTTCACTGCCAAGGCCGTAGGCGATCCAAGAGCCGAACGAAGGCCGGCCGGAAAGTTGGTGCCCGGTCTGCACCAAGGTCATCGCCGGATCGTGGTTGATCGCCTCCGTGTGCATGCTGCGGATGAGACAGAGATCATCGGCGTGCTTCGCGGTGAACGGCAGCAATTCGCTCAGCTCCATCCCGCATCGTCCATGCCGGGCGAACTGGTAGACACTGGGGGCAATCGGGAACCGTTTCTGGGCGGCGGTCATGCCCGTGAGACGTTGCCCGCCACGAACGCTCTCGGGCAGATCCTGATCGAAGCGGGCACCGAGCCCGGGCTTGGGATCGAAGAGTTCAAATTGGGACGGCGCGCCGCTTTGGGTGAGCCAGATGATGCGTTTGGCTTTCGGCGCGAAGTGAGGCAACGTGCCGAAGCTGCCTGCGGCCGAGGTGCGGCTGGGGTTGAGCAGCGAGGCGAGTGCAGCCGCTCCGACGCCGGCAGTGCTGCGGCCGAGGAACTGGCGACGGGTGAATGAATTCATGGTTCGATGCAGGTTCGAATTTGGACGAGGTTACGGCTTGGTGATCGTCTCATCGAGGCACAGCAGGGTGCTGGCGATACTGGTCATTGCGGCAAGTGTGGGCAGTGGAATGCCCTCTGCTCGGATGGGGACGCCGGTATTCAAGAGTCCGTGGGCGGCTTTGGGATTCACCGTGAAGTCGGTGACCGTGCGGTCATAGGCCCGTGTCAGCACATCGAGTTCGGCGGCGCTGGCCTCGCGAGCGAGCAGCGTGAGGTAACCGTGCTGAATCTGCGCGGGCACCGTTGACCCAGCCTTGATCATGCGTGCCGCAATGTGACGAGCGGCCTCGATATAGGTGGGGTCATTCATTAGGTTGAGGGCTTGGAGCGGTGTGTTGGATCGCGACCGCCGCACGGCGCACACCTCGCGGCCAGGCGCGTCGAAGGCGATCATTGCCGGATGTGGCACGGTGCGTCGCCAATAGGTATAGAGGCTGCGCCGATGCAGATCGTCGCCCTTGCTTTCAACATAAGTGGCGTTGCCGGCCGCGACCATTTCGTAAAGCCCCTGCGGGTGATAGGGTCGCACGGATTTTCCTCCGACTCCCACCGAAAGCAGGCCGGCGGCGGCAAGCGCCTGATCACGGACGAACTCCGCATGCAGGCGAAAGCGCGGACCGCGCGCGAGCAGGCGGTTTTCAGGATCACGTGCGATCAGAGCGGGCGTAAGTCGCGAGCTTTGCTGATAGGTCGCACTGGTGAGCATCAGCCGCAGCAGGTGTTGAATGTCCCAGCCGCTGCTCATGAATTCTCCCGCGAGCCAGTCCAGCAACTCGGGATGGCTCGGCAGTTCTCCTTGGGCGCCGAAATCCTCGCTGCTGCGCACCAAACCTGCTCCGAAAATCGATTGCCAGAGACGGTTCACGGTCACCCGCGCCGTGAGCGGGTGCTCCTTGCTGACCAGCCATTGAGCGAGGCCGAGCCGGTTGCGAGGTGCTTTTGGCGGCAAGGCGGGTAGCACGGCCGGCGTGTCAGCCGTGACCTGCTCGCCGGGTTTATCATACGCGCCACGCATGAGGATGAAGGTGTCTTTCGGCTTCTGCCGCTCGACCATGACAATGGCGGCGGGCAACTTTGCCCGCATGGCGTCGATCCGACCGTTGAGCGCGGTGATTTTCTTCCGCACCTCTTTGGATTCGGGCAGCGCCAGTTGGTATTGCCGCCTAAGGCTCGCCGATTCGGGCGGGGTAAGCGCGGCCACTTCCTTGCCCGCAAGTTCCACGGTGGCTTCCTCCACCAGTTGATCGACCGGTGCTTCAGTGTAAAACAGGCGCCATTCGGTCTCGCGGCCAGCCACTGTGACCGTGACGTTGAAATGCGCGGTCTCGCCCTCCCGCACCAACCACGGCTCGGTCAGTTGCCAGACGAGCGCAACCGGCGGTTTGTTCGGTCCGGGCTGAAGCACAGTGAGCGTGGTGTAGTCTTGGGCACTGGCGTCGAGCACTCGATCCGCCTCGTTCGCCTTCTGGGCAAGGCCTTCAATCGCGCCGGTCATCGCCAGTATCTTTGAGTCAGCCAGTCGGACGGCGACTTTTCCTACTCCGATGCGAGCGCCATCGCCTTCGGTGGAGCATTCGAGTCGAAGCGCGGTGATCTTTTTTCCAACCGGCAAACGGAGGGTGGCAACGACGGGCTTTCTCTCGGCGTTCACCAGACTGAGGTCAAAGGCGCGCCCGTCACCGGCAATTTTTGGCGTTCCCTGTGGGGCGGAGATCTCGGCGATCTCAAATGCCTGCCACTCCAGTCGCCGTTTTGCCAGCCGATCGGCCCAAGCCCGCACGTCGTGATCGGCGATGGTTTGAGACGCGAGTTTACCCTCCAGCGCGCTCACGTCCTCCTCCAACGGCTTCATGCGCGCCGCCACCTCGGGCGAGGGTAAGATAATCGTGTCCTGTTTGCCGTCGCCCTGCTCATTCACGTTGTTGAAAAAAGCCATCAGGCTAAAATAGTCTTTTTGCGTGAGGGGATCGAATTTGTGGTCGTGGCAGCGTGTGCAGTTGAACGTCTGTGCCATCCACACCGTGGCCGTCGTCTCCACCCGATCAGCGGTGTATTCTGCGATGAACTCCGCCGCGATCACGCCGCCCTCGGTGTTGACCATGTGGTTGCGGTGGAATCCGGTCGCGATCCGCTGCTCCAAAGTGGGATTCGGCAACAAATCGCCGGCGAGTTGCTCGACGGTGAAGCGGTCGAATGGCATGTTTTGGTTGAAGGCCGCGATGACCCAATCGCGCCAAGGATGCATGTCCTGGTCGTTGTCATTCTGATAGCCCTGCGTGTCGGCAAACCGAGCCGCATCCAACCAGTCCACCGCCATGCGCTCGCCGTAGTGAGGCGAAGAAAAGTGCGCGGAAATGTAGTCGTTCAATCTTGTCGGCTCAAAATGCTGGGCGAGGTCTCGTCGCGGCGGTAGCCCAGTCAGATCGAGCGCAATCCTTCGGGCCAAGACGTCCGACTCGGCGCGTGGAGATGGTTTCAAACCCGTCCGCACGAGCCCTCGGAGCACGAACCAATCAATCGGGTTGCGTGGCCACTCCACCAAGTCCGCATCCACCTGCGGAAAGTCACCGGCCGCGGGCACGCGCACCGGCTGCACCGGCTGATAGGCCCAATGCTGCTCATAAGGCGCACCCTCGGCCACCCAGCGCTTCAGAATCTCCTTCTGCTCGGCGGTGAGTGTTTTGTGCGAGTCGGGAGGTGGCATGATCTCGTCGTCATCGGTCGAAACGATGCGGGCGATGAGTTCACTGTCCTCAACTACGCCGGGAACAATGGCCACGGCTCCTGACCGCGACGGCGTGGTGGGGCCCTCGCGCACATCGAGTCGGAGCCCTGCCTTTCGATCCGCTTTGTCGGGCCCATGGCAGCCGAAACAATTGTTCGAAAGAATAGGCCGGACGTCGCGGTTGTATTGAAGAGCGTCCGCTGATTGGGCCCCGCAGACCGCGACGGGCATCGCCAGCAACACGGCAGTGAGGAGCGTGAAAGTTGGTTTCATCGCAAAGGGACTCTGGTCTTCGCGGGTGTGATTTTCCCCGAGAAACGCGGCTTAAAACCGATATTCCGCGCTCAGCCGATACGAGATGGGGTCGCCCATCGAAATCGAGCTGGGGTAGTATTCCTCGTTGAAGAGATTTGAGACCGTCAGATTGTAGGTAACGGGCTTGCCAAAGATCTTTGCGTTATAGCCCACACGGCCGTTCACCACGACGCGCGGGTCAAGGAGGTAGGGATAGGTATCGTTGGTCTCGAAGGCCTTCGCCTCGCCGCGGTAGCCGATATTGGCGCCGGTGGAGAAGCCCTTCAGCCAGCTCTGGGTGAACCGGTAGGAGGTCGTCACCGTCCATGAATGGGTGGGCGATCGAACCTGTGCGCGACCGACGATCGCGGGGTTGGAGGGATTCTTGGAAATGTAGGAGTGCGTCTGCGTGTAGCCGCCGACGAGCTGGAGGTTCTTCGTGATGTTGGACGAGAGGCGGAGTTCGAAACCTTTGGCGCGGTTTTCGCCGACTTGGGTCTCGTAGGTGTAGGCACCGATGGTGTCGGTGGCGGTAAAGGACTGGCGACCATTGATGTTCTTGGTGTCGAAGACGGTGGCCTGCCCGCTGTAGCGGCCGTCGCCGAAATCGAATTTCACGCCGTAGTCGAGGCCCTTGGCGATGATCGGATCGAAGGGCGTGAGCGAGCGATCCTCGTTGGTGCGCAGGGTCGTGATCTGGCGGAAGGATTCGGAGTAGTTGGCGTAGACGCCGAGGGCTTTCGTCACCCGGAATACGGCGCCTGCCTGCGGCGTGGTCCGATCACGCTCGATGCGAAGGCGCGTGTTGGCGAGATAGTTGAGCGAGAGGTTTTGGATCTTTGAGTAGTTGAGGCCGCCCAGAAACATCAGCCGCTCGTCGAAGAGTGCGAGTGCATCGACGAGGTAGAACTTGTCCTCCCAAAACTTCCCGCCGCTGTACGCGGAAATGCGTGCGGCGGAAAGAGGTGGGACGGTGCGATCCCACGTGGCCGGATTGGCGAGATCCCAATTCGCGGGCGTCGGGACTCCAACGCCGGCGACGATGCCTGAGAAACGGCTGTTGTTATCGCTGCGCGCGGCGACGTATTCCCAACCAGCGACGAGGCGGGTGTAGTGGCGGCGCGAGAAATCAAAACGCGCGGCGAGGTTAAGGGTATTCGCGAAAGTTTGGCCGTTGACGTAGCTGCCGCTAAGGCTGCGCGAAAACGGCAACTGACCCGCGGGAGTGTTTGCGGCGAGGGAGATCGCCGCGGCGCCGGCTTCCCAGCTGTTGCGCCGGACCGAACTGACGCCTGCTACGTTACGCAAGACGATGCGGTCAGTGAAGGCATGCTCTATGGTTGAAGAATAGATGCGGTTGCCGGTGTGCGTGCCGAGGCCGGGGCCCTGAGCATTGAACCTGCGGGAAATCATGTCGGCGAACTTGACGACGAAGGGCGTGACGAGGCGGTTGTTATAACGGGGCCAGTTCGAGGTGCCGGTGAGATCCATGTCGACCCACTCGGCATCGAGGGTAAGCGCGGTGCCCTTGCGCGGCGCCCAGCGGATTACGGGGGCGATAAAGCTTTTCTGCTGGTCGTCGAAATCGCGGTAGCCACCGCGGTCGAGATACGATGCGTCGATGCGGTAGGTGAGCGTGCCGGAGCTGTTTAAAGGACCGGTTGTCCCGATCTCCGCGCGGTAGTATTCCCACGAGCCGATATCGAGTTTAAGGTTACTCGCGCGCTTGGCCGAGGGCTGCTTTGTCACGGTATTGGCGACACCGCCGGGATCGAGTTGGCCGTAAAGCACGGAGGCGGGGCCGTTGACGACCTCGACGCGGGAGACGTTGGCCGAGTCGAAGCTGCGGAAGTTCGTGTTGCCGTTACGGGCGCTGAAAAACGTGGTGAATCCGCGGATCGTGTAGCTCTCCAAATTGCCCGTCGCCGCGCGCTGGGTGGAGCTGACGCCGGAGGAGAGGCCGATGATGTCATAGATCTCGGTCAGACCGTAGTCCTTGAACAATTGCTCGGTGAGCACGTCGATCGAGACGGGCATCTTCTTGAGTTCGGTGGCGACCTTGGTGGCGCTGATGGAATTGGTGGCGGCATAGCCCGATTCGGCTTCCGACTGAATCGTGAACGTGGGCATGATGACCGCTTTTTCTTCCCCGGACTTTGCGGGCAAGGCCGACTGGGCGAGGCCGGCGAGCGGGACTATTAGCGATGAAGCAACGACGACAGCGCATTGGGTAAACCAGATTTTCATAATGGAGGGGTTGGAGGCGGGGCGATTGAACGACCGGTCGGCTCGCACGGGTGAACCAAAAGGCCGGGTTGAAAACAGGGTGAGAGAGCTGGTCTTTCCAGTTGCGCTCAAGTTGCTGAATGGTGAAATCGTTCACCATGCTGGAAAATTCCCCCAAAGTCGTGACGTTGAAGGACGTCGCGGCGCGTGCCGGGCTTTCGCTGGCGACGGTTTCCTATGCGCTCCGCCAGCATCCCAAGATTCCGGTGGAGACGCGGGAGCTCGTGGCGGCGGCGGCACGCGAGCTCGGTTACCGGCCGAATCCGCGGGTCGCCAGTCTCATGGCGCACATCCGCGGGTCGCAGTCGCGTTCCCACCAGGAGCGGCTGGCGTTCGTGTGGGTGCACACCAGCCGAGCGGAGGCACGGCAGAATCCTTTTTTGAAACTGGTCTTCGCGGGCGCGCGGGAGCGGGCGAGGCAGATGGGCTTTGTGTTGGAGGAGTTTTGGACGAGCGACGCGGGGATGACGGACCAGCGCCTCGAGCAGATTCTCCGGGCGCGCGGGATCGTGGGCGTGGTGCTGTCGCCGGTCACCACGGCGGAGTCGGCGGTGACGCTGGGCTGGGACTGGCGGCAGTTTGCCCCGGCGGTGATCGGCAATATCACCTGGATGCCGGAGCTGCACCACGCGGGGCACCATCACTTTCTGGCGATGCGCTTGGCGTTGTTGGAACTCGCGAAACTCGGCTGCAAGCGGCCGGTCGCGCTGATCGAGGCGACGGTGCATGAGCGGAACAAGCATGCGTATGTGGCCGGTTTCTTGGCCCATCACCCGCAGGCGGCGTCGGCGCGCGGCCTGGTGCGGGTGGCGAGCCGCGGCGACGCCACCGACCTCGGGCCGTGGCTGCAAGCGGCGCGGCCGGATGCGTTGATCGTCAGCCACACCGATCTGTTGGATTTGCCCGGGATCAGCGAAGTGGTGAAGAAACTGCGCCTGCCGCGGGTGACGCTCTATTGGAGCAAAGAGACCCCGCGTGGAATCGGTGGGATCGACCAGTGTCAGGATCGCGTGGCCGGGCACGCGGTCGATCTGGTGGCGGCGCAGCTCAACGCGAACGAAACGGGTGCGCCGGATTTGCCGCGCATCATGTTGTTCCCCGGGCGCTGGGTCGTGCCGGGTGCGCCGGGTGGCAAAGGCGTGGCGGCGCGACCGGCCAAAGGTCAGTAGACGGCCCCGTTCTCCTCGCGGGTCCGGTTGATATTCGCCGCGATGCGGTGAGCTTTTCCGGCTTCGCGCGTCTCGCCTCAGATGCCTCTCATATCACGTTGGTTTTTACGATTCCGCTGGCTGCTTGGCGTGGTGCTTGGGGCGACGGCCATGGCGCCGGTTTTCTCGGCCGAGGAAACCAAGAGGGGCGTGACCACGGACCGGCCGGTGAACTACGAGGCGTTTGGCGCGGTGGGCGACGGTGTCGCCGATGACATGCCGGCCATCGTCGAAGCGCACGCCTTCGCCAATACCCACGGCTTGGCGGTCAAAACGAAGCCTGACGCCACTTATCACCTCGGTCGCCGTGCGCTCACGGCGATCATCGCTACCGATACCGACTGGGGCACATCGAAGTTTATCGTCGACGATACGGAGGTGGAAAATCACCGCGTCTCGCTCTTCGCGGTGCGCTCGTTGCTGGCACCGATTACGGTGTCGATTGCAAAGCTGACGCGCGATCAGCGGCAGCTCGACGTCCGGCCGCCCGCAGACTGCTGGGTGCGGGTGGAGAACAGCGGTCGGCGGCGCTACATTCGGCGTGGCCTCAACCAGAACAACGGTTCGGCCCAGCGGGATTGCTTCATTTTGCGCCGCGACGGCACCATCGAAGGCGACATCGACTGGGATTATGCGACGGTCACCAAAGTGGAAGCGCGGCCGATCGATGAGCGACCGCTCTTGCTGAAGGGCGGGGTTTTTACGACCACGGCTAACCGGATGAATCAGGAGAAGGGCTATAACTACTGGGAGAGAAACATCGTGATCACCCGTTCAAACACCACAGTCGACGGGCTGACGCATCATGTCGTGGGCGAGACGGACGTCGGCCATCCCTACCACGGGTTTCTTGCGGTCAGCAGTTGCGCCAACGTCACGCTGCGCGACTGTTTTCTCACCGGTCACAAGACCTACTCGACCATCGGCGCGGCGGGGAAGCCGGTGAGCATGGGCACCTACGACGTGTCGGCGAATGAAGTGGTCAACTTCACGATGATCGGGTGTCGCATGGACAACATTTGCGATGTCACGCGTTGGGGCGTGATCGGAACCAACTTCTGCAAAAACATTTTGCTGGAGAACTGCACGCTCTCACGCATGGACACGCACCAAGGTGTCTCCGGGACGTATACGATTCGCGGTTGCACCTTGGGCCACGCGGGCCTGAACGCGATTGGCCGGGGTGTATTGACCGTCGAGAACTCCACGCTGAACGGCCGGTCTTTGATCAGTCTGCGCAGTGATTACGGGAGCACGTGGGAAGGAACGGTGGTGATCCGCAACAGCCGTTGGATCCCCGCGTGTGGCGCGGCGGTGCAGCCTCACCTGCTCGCGGCCAGCAACGATGGTCAACACGACTTCGGCTATCCTTGTTTCATGCCGCGGGAAATCACGATCGATGGTCTGGTGATCGAGGATCGCAACGTGCCGAAGGGCTACCAAGGGCCGTTTCTTTTTACCGACCCGGACGGGGCGAGCCCGGGCGGGGCGAATCGGCCGTTCCCTTACGCGCTCACCGAGCGCGTGACCCTCCGCAACGTGACCACGAGCAGCGGAAAAACGATCCGGACTTCGCCGGACGCCGGGTTCAACGCGCGGGTGCGCTTGGTTGAGAGCAATTGACGGGCGGGCCGGAGACGGGAGCGACGTGCTGGGGCGCGGAGGGCGGGTCGGAGACCCTGTCCTACTTCAAGACGAGGGCGGTGTCGGTGACGAGGAGGGTGTCGGTTTGGCCGTCGGGGCGCGGGATTTTTAGCGTGTCGTCGGGGGTGAGGGTTGCGGCCAAGGCGGCGGGTTTGGCGCCGCGTTCAGGCCAGAGGACGGAATAGACGGTGAACTCAGCAGCGGATTCGTTGCTTTCCAGCGTGAGGTGTTGATGCGGGGTCCACTTGCCCGTGAGGTGCGCGCCGCTCACGGTGCCGCCCGCGTATTTTGGGTCGACCGGGACGGGAAATTTATTCGTCACGGTGCCGCGCCACGTGAGGTTGGCGGCGAGGATCTGGGTCGTGAGCGAGGCTTTTTTCTTCGCGCCGACGATGGTCGAAGTGGAAGTGGCGGCGTCCCAAGCAAGGGTTTCGTCGGCGTGAAGGAGCCAAGAGAGTTTGGCGGGCGCGGTGAGGACGACGCGGTCGCGGAGGACGACGTAGCGGGAATCGACGAACACGAGGTCGCGGGTGACGCGCTTCACGCGATCTTTGGGTTGGAGCGTGGAGTAGGCTTTGGTGGCGTCGCCGGTGGTCCAGACGGTGCGGGGCGTTTCTTCGTAGCGGGTGATTTTGCCGGTGGACGCTTTGGACTGCGCTTTTTGGCCGAGGCCGTCGATGAGCAGGGTGTTTTTCGAAATCGTCTGGCGCGTCCATTCGCGGTGAAGCGGCGAGTTGTGGAATTCGCGGTAAGCGGAGTTGATCGCGAGGCCTTCGCCGTAGGCGTTTAGGATGAAGGCATTTTGGTCGGCGTGGCTGTGGCTGAAGGAACCGTAGGACGAGGATTTGAAAGTGACGTGGATGTCGTCGTCAGGGCGGCCGAGGGCGCGGTGGAGTGAAACCCAACCCACGTCGCGGAAGTAGCGGTGAGAGGGCAGCGTGGAGAGCGGGACGGGGGCGGGGAGGGCGCGGCCGGAGGCGATGAAGTTGCGGAAGAGGAACTCGGCGGCGACGGGGTAGGTGCGGCTGAGGTCTTCGAGGCCCTTGTCGACGGGCCGGGTGCGGGTGTCGGTGCAGAGAGCCGCGTAGGAGCGGAGGACGCCGTTTTGCTGCACGCGGGCGAGGTGCTCCATGTAGTCGGCGATAACGGGTTCGAGGTTGAAGCGGCCGGCGTTGGAGACGTCGCCGAAGGTGGTGTGGAGGTAGGGTTGGACGTTGTAGATCGCGAAGAGCGGGGAGTTTTTCCAGAACGGGGAGGCGTAAGCGGAGGGATCGCCGAGGGCGAGGAGCGCGTCTTGAAACGCGGCGTGTTCGAAGGTGCCGCGCCAGTAGGCGGTGCCCTCGCCCCAGCCGCCGTCGTCGCCGCCCCAAGGACTGAACTGATCGCGGTAGAACTTGTAAGCATAGGTCCACCAGGCGCGGGCTTCGGGCAGGTCGTCCCAGAGCGCGAGGGCCGTGAGGCCGGTCATGGGCATGAATCGGACCGGGTGCGAGGAGAGGTCGGCGGCGATGGAGTTGCGGGTGACCTGCGAGATGTTGCCTTCTTTTTCGATCCACTCGGCGGAACGGGTGCCGCGGATTTTGAAGTGCGCAAGGATCGTGGCGCGGTCGGCGGGCGAGAGTTTCGCGCGGAGCTGGTCGTAAACGAGGGGGAGCTTTCGCCAGAGGCGGAAGTGGGCTTCGTCGTTGTAATAAATATCGGTGGCGCCGACGACGTCGCCGGATTTCCAGTCGGGGGCGAAGTGCCAAGCGGACACCCCGAGGAGAATCTCGCGGGCTTTGGCGAAGTATTTTTCCTCGCCGGTGACGATCCAAGCGAGGGTGGCGGCTTCGGCGATGCCGGTGATGCGGCCGCAGACGTCTTGGACGGCGCGCCATTTGTCGGCTTTGGCGGAGTCGCGTTTGGACGGGGTGGGATCGCCGTAAGTTACGGGCTCGGCGGGAAACGGGAGCGCCATGAAGTCACGGTCGAGGTCGCGCTTGATGAGGGCGTAGGCCTTGGCGCCGTCGCCGGTGAGGCAGTAGGCGCGGAAGGCGTCGGCGCGCCCGGCGAGGATGTTGGTGCGCGGGGCGGAGGTGGGGACGAGGCTGGCGGGATCGGGGGCGGCGTAGAGGACGGGAGAAAGAGTGAGAACGAGGAGAAGGGAAACGAGGGAGTTGGGTTTCATGGTCGGAGGGGGCGAGCAGGCGGAGGGCGGGTCGGAGACCTTTTGCCCAACTTCGAGCGGAGGGCGGGCGGGAGGAAGATCACGTGGATCGGTCGTAGACCTCGGGGGTGACGATGGCCTCCAGGGGGAGGCCTTGGGTGAAGGCGCGGAGGTTGCGCAGGGCTTGGGCGGTGGCGTCGGGGTAGCGGTCGAGTGTGGGGCCGGCGAAATGCGGGGTGAGGAAGACGTTGGGCAGGCCGCGCAGCGCGTGATCGGGCGCGAGCGGCTCGTGGGCGTAAACATCGAGGCCGAATTGGATTTGTCCCTCGCGGGCGACGCGGATGAGCGCGGCCTCGTCGACGACGGCGCCGCGGCCGACGTTGACGAAGGCGGCGCCGGGCGGAAGGAGCCGGAGAAGTTTTTCGTCGATGAGGCCGGTGGTGGCGGGAATAAGCGGGGCCAGTTCGACGAGCACATCGCTGCCGGCGAAGAGCGCTTCGAGCGACGAGGCGCGACGCAGGCCGAACTCGCGCTCGTGGGCGGCGTCGACGTCGGGGGCGAAGACGGTGACGGCGCAATTGAACGGACGGATCAGGCGGACGAATTCGCGGGCGACGGGGCCGAAGCCGTGGATGCCGATGCGGCGTTCAAACAGGGAAACGGCTTCGGTCGGGCCGTTTTTCCACGCGCCCTTTTGGTGCATGGCAAACGTCCATTGGGTGGCGCGGCGAAGGCAGGTGAGGGTGTGGAGGAGGGCGCACTCCGCGACGACGCGGCTGATCGCACCGCCCCAATTGGTGAGAAGCAGGCCCTGCTCGAGGTGGGCGCGGGTGACGAGGGTCTTGATCGAGCCGGTGAGGTAACAGACGTAGCGGAGGCGGGCCGGGAGTACGGCCGGGAGCAGGGGTGTTTTCCAGCAGGCGAGCAAAATCGTGGGATCGGCGGCGGCGAGTTTTTCCGCGAAGGCGGCGGGACTCAGACCGGTGGGATCGAGCAGGCGGAAGCCGGGGAAGAGCGCGCGGAGTTCGGCGAGCAACGGAGCGGGAAGAAAATGCTCGGCCTCGTAAGGCGTGAGGACGGCGAGGAGAGAACGGTCGGGCATGGACGTGGTGAAGGAGTCAGGCCGAGGGTGGCAGGCACTCGAGGAGGTCGAGGGTCGGCGAAGGATTCAGTTGCCAAGGCCCGAGGGCGGCAGGGACGAAAATTTTGTCGAAGGGCCGGAGAGCGTGAGTTTCGCCGCCGACGGTGAGGGAGCCGGAGCCGGCGGTGACGATGCCGACGAAGCACTCCGAATCGTGGCGGGAGATCGGACCGCGAATGTGACTCTTGCGAATGCGGAAACAGGGGGTGCGCTCGAGGCCGATGAGCGTGTCTTGGTAGGAATCGGGGCCGAGGGCGCGGGCGCGACGGGGCGGGCAAAAGGCTTCGGTGAGGACGCGGTTTGCCGGCCACGGATCGAGGTCGAACACATCGAGGCAGAACTCGAGGCCGCGGTTCATGAAGCGCGCACTTTCCGGGAGCGTGTAGCCGCCACGCTCGAATTCGAAGCGCACGACGAGATCGCTGGGCTCCATGATCTCGGCGAGGAGCAAGCCCGGGCCAAGGGCATGGGGCACGCCGCCGGGCACGATGAGCGTATCGCCGACATTGACGGGGATTTTGTCGAAGCAGGCCTCGAGGCCGGCGATGTCCTGGGTCTCGATCAGGCGGCGCAGTTGGTCGCGCGTGGGCGGGCGCTGGAAACCGAGGTAGAGATAGGGCGGGTGCGGGAGATCGTCGCGGATCGCGAGGATATGGTAGGCCTCGGTTTTGCCCGAGGGCGCGTTGAGAAATTTTTGGGCGAACGCGGCAGTGGGATGAACTTGGAAGTGGAGGCGGATCGACGGGTCGAGGAACTTGACGAGGAGCTGGGGCGACGCGCCGTAGCGGGCGACGTGTGCGGCGCCGAGGTAGGGGACGGGGTCGGCTGCGAGCACATCGGCGAAGTTACGGGGAGTCGGGTCGGAGCCGTGGAGAACGGGGGAGAGGCCCTCGGGCAGAGCGAACTGCGAGTTGAGAGCTGAGAGCGGAGAGTTCGGAGCGGAGGCGTGGCGGGTGGCGTCGGGGGGATTAACCGCGCGGGTGGTGGAGGCGATCCAGTCCTCGGGGAAATGGGTGTCGGCGGGCGAGGAGGCGCCGGAAAGCCGGTCCAATTCGCGCCCGCCGAGGTAAGTGCGCCAAACGCGGTTGGGCGGGAGACGGAGAAGTGGAGCCTGAGATGAACTCATGATGGGTTTCCGGTCCGACGAGCGGTGAACAAAAGCAGGGCACCGACGCCGACGACGAGTGCGCCGCAGCCAATGAAGGCGAGACGGCCGATGAGTGGATTCGGAATGAGCGCGAGGAGCAGCACGAAGCCGCCGTAGGCGACGCAAAGCCAGCCGACGGCGGCGGATTGCTGGGCGTCGTTGCCGGCGCCTTCTTCTTTGGCGAAGTCAACCGGCTGGTTGAAGCGGGTGAAGAACTCGGCGACGTTGGCCTTGTGCTCGGGGGTGGTGCCTTTCCAGCAGAGCATGGTGCCGATAAACCAAGCGGAACCGATGGCGACGTTGCCGAAGAGCTCGATGCCTTGGCGCCAATACTCCTTGGCGGTGTTGTCCAGTGGGCCGGTGTAGCCGAAGAGCGGGGCGGCCCACTCGGGCGTGAGAAACCGGCTGATAAAGAGCGAGCCCGCGAAGCCGACGAGGACAGTGCTCCATGCCGACCAAGGCGGCGTGCGGCGGACGATGATGCCGAGCACGAGCGGAACGAGAATGGGCGTGCCGATGAGAATGCTCAGGCGTTGGGTCATGGTGAAGAGGTCCATGCCCCGGAGCTCGCTGAGTTTCAGCCCGACCAGAATCACGAGGATGCCGAGCGTCGCGGTGGCGATCTTGCTGACGCGGAGGAGGTGGGCGTCGGGGGCGTTGGGCTTGATGATCGGTTGGTAGAAATTTTTGATGAAGTAACCGGCGTTTTTGTTCAGGCCGGAGTCCATCGACGACATGGTGGCGGCGAAGATACCGCTGACGAGCAGCCCCATCATGCCGACCGGCATGACGTCGCGGGCGACGGCGATGAAGGCGGCTTCCTCGGGGTTTTTCAGGTTGGGAAAGACGACGCCGAGGTCCGGGTAGAGAATGCGGGCAACCATGGGCGGGATGAACCAGATGATGATGCCGACGATGAAGAGGCCGGCGCCCAGCAGGCCGGCCCAACGGGCGTGGCGGCCGTCTTTGACGCAGAGGTAGCGGTTGGCGTCGTTGAGGTTGTTGGTCGAGAAAAGCTGTTTGAGAATCATCGCGAGGCACCAGAGCCAAAGGAATTCCTGGGTGAACACCTGGTTGAGATCGAGATGGCCGGCGGGCAGTTGGGAGACGAAGCCGTCGAGCCCGCCGACTTTCAGCAGCGCGAGCACGGTGACCGCGAGACAGACCGGCATGAGGATGAGGACTTGGATGAAGTCGCTGGCGAGGACGGCCCAACTGCCGCCGATGAGAGCCATGATGAGCACGACGACGCCGGTGGCCATGATGGTGAGACTGATATCCAGACCGAAGACGGCGGCGAAGAAGACCCCCAAGGAATTGAGCCAGATCCCGGCTTGAAGGAGGCCGAAGGGCACTTGAAGCCAAGTGAACACCTGTTCGCTGACGGCGCCGAAGCGGGTGCGGATGGCCTGGATGCTCGTGACCACCCGGAGTTGGCGGAAGCGAGGGCCGAAGTGGTAGGCGTTGACGAGAAAGCCCAACGAATTGCCGATGTAGATGATGATGATCGGCCAGCCGTCGCTGTAGGCTTTGCTGGAGGCACCGGTGAACGTCCACGCGCTGAAGGCGACCATGAAGGCGGAGCCGCCGACCATCCACCAGAGAGCTTTGCCGCCGCCGCGAAAATATTCGGAGACGTTGGTCACGAATTTCCGGAAGACCCAACTGATCGCCAGCATGTAGACGAAGTAGAAAACGAGGACGGCGTAGTCGTAGGATGTCATGGGTGGGGGCGTCGGCCGAAGGCAGCCAAAGAGCTGAACCAATAATTATAACTATGAACTGCCAAGGTGGAAACGAGCGCCCGGGCGGCCGGCGGCGGTTCGGAGCCCCGGTCCTACTTGGGGGCGGGCCCGGTGGAGTTGCCGATGACGAGGGGGCCGGGCAGCATCAGATCGGTGTAACCCTCGTCGGGCATATTTTCCCCAAGGACGAGGCGGGCGGCGGTCTCGCCGAGTTTGTCGGGACTGGTCCCGGCGCCGGTGATGCGGAGCGCGCCCTCGATGCTCAGGCGGGAGACGTCGGCGGAAGCGAGACTGAGATCGGCCGGGACGTTCCAGCCCTCGCGTTGGAGCGCGAGCGCGGCGCCGTAGGCCATTGGGGTGTTGTAGGTGACGAAGGCGGTGGGGAAGTCGCGGCGCTTGGCGTGGGGCAGCAGCCCATGAATGGCCTCACCGCCCTCGGCGCGATCGGCTTCGGCGACGACGGTGGTGTAGCGTGGGTCGAGGCTCAGGTCGTGCGCATGGAGGGCGTTTTTGAGCGCGAGCAGGCGGGCGTCGTGCCGACCGAGGGAGGCGTTGCCGCCGAGCCAGCCGATCCGGCGGTGGCCGAGGCCGTGAAGGTGGCGGACGACCTCGGTCAAAGCCTGGGGCTCGTTGCCCAAAACCGAGTGACAGAGCCCGCGGTAGTGGGCCGAGACGGCCACGACGTGACGCGTGAGCCGGGTGAGTTCGGACATGAATGGAAGGGCCACTTCGCCGAGGACAACGACGCCGCCGATTTCATGACTGGGGTGCAAAATCTGGCCAAGTTTGGCGGGCGTGAGTTCATCCTCGGCGCCAAGAAAGACGGAGCGATAACCCCGGGCTTCGAGACCGTGGTGCAAGCCGTGTTGGACGTGGCCGAAGTAAGTGCTGGGGATGTAGAGTCGCAGCGGAGCGCGCAGGATGAAGCCGATCTGTTTGACCCGGGAGGAATCCGGCGAGGAGTCCACTCGCATGCCCTTCGGCAAGTAGCCGGCGCGGACGGCGTGGTCCCAGATGCGTTTATAGGTGTCCGGATTGATGCCCGCGCTGCGACCGTTGAGGGCGAGGGAGACCAGCGCTTGGGAGATGCCGAGCTGTTCGGCCAGCTGGGTCTGGGAGATCTTGCGCGGGCGGGGCATGGCGCCGAGGTTTAATAATAACCAAAACGGGGCAACGAATTATTAGACGGCAAACGGGCGGCACGCCACCACCCGACCGCGAGCGCGGAGAAACTCCCGGGGTCAGCCGTTTTTTCCGAGACTGATCGGGGTAAAGGGCGCCAACTTCCGGTCCGGAGACTGCGCCGCCAGCTCGTCAAACGCCACCTGTTGCAGCGCGGTCGCCTGCGCCGGGGAGAGACCGAGCTCGAAGGCCGAGCGCTCGTCTTTGCCGAGCGAGCGCGGGTCGAGGCCGGTGAGATCGCCGAAAATCACCAGCGCCTCCAAGTAATAGCCGTAGGTGCTCGCATGCCACTGGTCGTGGGCCCAGAGGTCGACTTGGCCGAACGCCACGCCGTCGTAGGGATTTGGATCGGCGACGCCGGTCTTGAAGGCGCGATTCCACGCTTCGCCCACGGGGATGACCCCGCGGATAACCGGCGTGGTGGCCGCAGCCCGGTCATAGGCGGCGCGAACGTCTTTGGCCATCTGTTCGATCGGCTGGCCGTGCCAATGGCCTTTCGCCGGGTAAACCTGATCGGCGCGCGACCAAGTCGAGATCAGGCGAATGTCGACCGCCGGGTTTTTGCCGTGGAGCAACTCGGCGAGTTGCTTGGCCGAGCGGATGAGGAGGTCGGGGTTGCCGGGTTGAGCGGTGTTGAGCAGGCTTTGGCTCTGCATCACCACGTGGTCCCAGGCGCGGCCGATCAGGTGGAGTTTTTGCGCGAGGTGAAGATCGAGGCCGGAGCCGCCGACCGTCTCGAGACTGACGTTGAAATCGAGACCGGCCTGAGTGGCGAAGGTCTTGAACACCGCCGGCACGCCGCCGATGCCGCCGCCGTTGAGATCCGTGACGGTGTGCGCGCGGTGAAACCGCACGGCCGAGCCGGAGCCGAAGAGAAAGCTGTTTCCGATAAACAGCACGGTGCCCATCGGCTTGAGGGCCGGAGCGGCGGCTGGCGCGGCGACGGTGGGCGTCGGGCCGGCGGGTTGCGGTTGGGCAACGAGGGCGGCGACCAGGAGCGGCCATAGCAGCAGTCGGGCGGTGAAATGCTCAAGAGTTCGGCGGGTCATCGGCATAAAGAAGCGGTAGGATAAACGAAAGAAGCCCGGTGGAACGTCAGATCCCGTCGCCGGCGGTGAGCGCCAGTTCCACGTCGAGCGGGCGGCGTGAGTTTTCGGTGGCGTAGGCCTCCATGAAATCGTTCCAAGGCGGAGCATCGGCGAAGTAGACTTGAGCGGGGCGGCTCGCGGCCACGCTCACGTTGCGGGCGATCGGGAGGTTGATGATGTAGCCGAGATTGTCGGGGTTGTAGTCGAGCGGTTGGGTCTGTCCGGTCTCCGTGTGGGCCCGCGCGAGCAACGTGTAATCGCCGGCGGCTCCGACGGTCCAGCGCGTCTCCCATTGGCACCAGCAATACGGCTGCCGGATGCCTTTGAGTTGGGCGGCTTGCCAGGTGCGGCCGCCATCGGAGGAGACGTCGACCCCTGCGATCTTTTCCTCGCCGGCCCAGGCCAGACCGGCCACGAGGTGGCGGCCCAGACCCAGCTGCGCGCCTTCGGGCGGCTGGAGGATGGCGCTCTTGACGGCACTCGCGCCGATCGGCTGGCGGACTTTTCCGCCGGGGCCCGGGCGATTCACGGAGTATTTGGTGGTTTGGAAAAAGCCCGGGTAGGCGTGGTCGATCACGCGCATGGCGCGCAGCCACTTCACGGATGCGACGCCATAATGACCCGGCACGAATAGCCGCATGGGCGCGCCGTGGTTCGGCTCCAGCCACTCGCCGTTCATGCGCAGGGCGATGATCGTGTCGGGATGCAGCGCCTTTGCGAGGGGGAGGCTGCGGGAAAAATTCATCGCGTGGCCGTGCTCCTCGCCGTGATCGGCGCCCTCGAAGACCACTTCGGTCGCGCCGGCGGCGAGGCCGGCCGGTTCGAGCAAGGTGCGGAGCGGCACGCCGCTCCACTCGGCGTTGCCGATCGCGCCGGCGCCCCACTGCACGCCCTCGGCGCGTTCGCGGAGAAACGAACGCCCGTTGCCGGCGCATTCGACGGTCGCGAACACGGTGTGTTGGGGCAACGAGGCCAACTCGGCGAACGTCCAGGCGGCGGGCCGGGCGACCAAGCCGTCCAACGTGCAGGTCCAGGCGGCGGCGTCAGTGGCGACGGGCGGCTCAAAGTGGTTGCGCACGAAAAAGAGTCGGTTCGGGGTGACCCAGCCGGCGGAGTTGTCGAGGGGAGTTTCGCTGTTCTCCGGGGACGCCGTGACGATTTTTCGTTGGGGATTCATAGGAGGGACGCGGCCGAGCCGCGCCGGACAACCCACACCGCGAGATCGTGCGGAATCGGGCAAGACGGAAAGCGAGGGGGCGACCTTCACGCTATCGCAAAAGAAACAACCGCAGCCGAAGAGGGCCGATGTTCTCAGTCGTGCTTTTTTCCGGGCTTGGGTATCTTGCGCGGACGGCGGTTTGAAGCGGATCGAGACACGTTTTCCGGAGGGGCCCCGGCGAGAATCGAGGGTTCGACATCAAAATCGATCAACTCGCACGGTTTAAGCCCGCAGGCCTTGGCGAGTTTTTCGATTGTAGAGAGGCGGATGTCGCGCTTCCGGCCTGCTTCGACCGACTGGTAGTATTTGTAGTCGAGACCCGACTTTTCGGCGAACGCCTCCTGGGTAAGGCCAAGGCCCTTTCGGAGTTGTTTTACGCGCGCCAGCAGGCGCTCAGCCGTATCGTTTGCCACTTCTAACATTAGCGGCGGCCCCCTTTCTCATACACCTTGGCAACGGCAGTGCGGGCTGGACACCATAGTAACGGTAGTGCGAAGTGGGCGTGTTTATGTGCGACGCACCCATCTCCACTACCGGCATCTCCGGCCGAGGTGTGGAATCTGTCCTGCGGGACTGAACACCGCGCGAAGGTTCATACCCTGTGCCTAGAATCTTCGATAACATCGCTCAGGCGTTGTTGCCTGCGCTGAGCGACACCCTCGCGGTCGCCCACCGTTCCGACTTTTGCGTCGGCTACTTCAATCTCCGCGGCTGGAAGGCCATCGACACGCTGATCGATGCGTGGCCGGGCGGGGCCGGCCAGCAATGCCGACTACTCGTCGGCATGCAGCGACTCCCGCAGGACGAGTTGCGCGACGCCTACAGTCTGGCGCCACAGGAGAGCGAGATGAGCATGCAGGCCGCCGTTCAACTGAAACGCCGCCTAGCTCAGAATTTCCGGGATCAGCTTACGTTCGGCGCACCCACCGACGCCGATGAAGCCGGCCTGCGCCGACTCTCGGCCCAGCTCAAGTCCGGCAAGGTGGTCGTAAAGCTTTTCCTGCGACACACCCTCCACGCGAAACTCTACCTCTGTTTCCGCAGCGACCCCATCAACCCCATCACCGGGTTCCTTGGCAGCAGTAATCTCACGTTCTCCGGCCTCAGCGGACAGGGCGAGCTGAACGTCGATGTGCTCGATCACGACGCGACCGAAAAGCTCGCGCGCTGGTTCAACGAGCGTTGGGACGACCGCTGGTGCATCGATATCACGAGTGAACTGATCCAAGTCATCGATGAGAGCTGGGCGCGGCCCGACGTGCTTCCGCCCTATTGGATTTACGTGAAGATGGCCTACCACCTCGCCGAGGAAGCGCGTGCGGGTCTCTCCGAATTCTCCATTCCCGCCGACATGCGCGGCACCTTGCTGGAGTTTCAGGCCGCCGCCGTGCGCATTGCCGCCCGCCATCTCCAGAAGCGCGGCGGAGTGATTCTCGGCGATGTCGTCGGTCTCGGGAAAACCGTCATGGCCACCGCGCTCGCGCGGGTTTTCCAAGACCCACCGCACTCGTTGGAGACGCTCATTCTTTGTCCGAAAAATCTCGTGGGGATGTGGAAGGGTTACGCGCACCGCCATCGCCTGATCGCTGAAGTCGTTTCCGTAACGCAGGCCCAGTCCATCCTCCCTGACCTGCGCCGCTACCGCGTCGTCATCATCGACGAGAGCCACAATCTCCGCAATCGCGAGGGCCGCCGCTGGGCGGTGATCCGCGACTACCTCGCGCGCAACGCCAGCAAGTGCATTTTGCTTTCGGCCACACCCTACAACAAAGCCTACCTCGATCTCGCCAACCAACTCCGGCTTTTTCTCACGCCCGAAGACGGTGTCGGCCTCCGGCCCGAAGAATACCTCCGCACCGATTGCGACGGCCGGGTCGATGAATTCACCCGTCGCCACCAGTGCGCTGTAAACTGTCTCGCGGCCTTCGAAAAGAGCCCGCACGCGGACGACTGGCGCGAACTTATGCGGCTTTTTATGGTGCGGCGCACCCGCAGCTTCGTGGAGCGCAACTACGCGCTGACGGAGTGTCCCGGCTGCACGACCGTCCTCGCGCCGACGCACACCCACTGCGCCAAGTGCGGCCGTGCCAAGGCCAAGGAGGATCGCCGGTTTCTCGTGCTGGAGGGCAACCGCCGTTTCCATTTCCCGAAGCGACGCCCCAAAGCGCTCACGTTTCGCATCGCCGAAAAAGACCCTGACGACCAATACGCGCGACTCTATTCGGAGCGCGTCGTGGACACGGTCCGGCTGCTCCGGTTGCCGCGCTACGGACTCGCAAACTATCTCAGACCGGCCCCCGATAAAGCCCCGACGCAGGACGAAGCGGAGATGATGAAAAATCTCTCCCGCGCCGGCCAGCGGTTGATCGGCTTCTGCCGCACCAATCTTTTCAAACGGCTCGAAAGCAGCGGCCATGCGTTTCTCGTTTCGGTGCGCCGCCACGTTGTGCGGAATGTAATCTGGCTGCACGCCCTCGAAAAAGGACAACCGCTCCCGATCGGGACGCAGGACGCGGTGCTGTTCGAAACACGTTCCGACGATGGGGACGACAGCGGTCTTTTCGCCGGCGGCCCCACGAGCGATCAAGCAAATCAGGTGGCGAGTGTGCCGAAAGACCTCGCCGGCTTTTCTGCCGAGGCCGCCAACGGCTACGCTCTGCTCCGCGACCACCACAAGCAGAACTTCGACTGGCTGCGGGCCGATCTCTTCATCCCGGACCTCGCCACCCACCTACGGCTCGATGCCGAGCGCCTCCTCGCCGTGCTCCAACTGGCCGAGACGTGGAATCCGGCGACGGATCGCAAGCTCGCCGAATTGGAAAAATTGATCCGCAAACAACACGGGAGGGAGAAGATTCTGATTTTCTCCCAGTTTGCCGACACTGTGAGCTACCTCAGCGGCGAACTGCATCGGCGCGGGGTCGACCGCCTCGCCTCCGTCACGGGAAGCACCGACGATCCCGCTGCCTTCGCGCAGCGCTTCAGCCCCGAAAGCAATCAGGTACGCGACCAAATCTCCGCCGCCCAGGAACTCCGCGTGCTCATCGCCACCGATGTTTTGAGCGAGGGGCAGAATCTTCAGGACGCCGCCATCGTCGTAAATTTCGATCTGCCGTGGGCCATCATCCGCCTCATTCAACGAGCCGGCCGCGTGGATCGTATCGGCCAGAAAGCAGGAGAGATTCTCTGTTACTCCTTCCTGCCGGCCGAGGGCGTGGAGCGCCTGATAAAACTTCGCTCGCGCGTGCGCCAGCGCTTGCAGGAAAACGCCGAAGTCGTCGGCACCGACGAAACGTTCTTCGAGGACGAGCAACACGATGGCCTCATTCGCGATCTCTTCACCGAGCGATCCGGCGTCCTTGATGACCCCGAGGACAGCGAGGTCGATCTCTCCTCGCTCGCCTATCAGATCTGGAAAAACGCGAGCGACGCCGACCCGTTCCTGCGAAAAATCATCCCCGATCTGCCCGGTGTCGTGTTTTCGACCAAGTCGCTCGCCGCCGTCGCGCCGCGTCCCGTCGGTGCTCCCGGGGTAGTGCCCGTCTCCGGTGCGATGGTGTATGTGCGCACCGGCGACGGCACCGATGCCTTGGCGTGGGTGGACGAAGCCGGCCGCACCGTCACCGAATCGCAGCACGAGATTCTGCGCGCCGCCGCGTGTGAGCCGACAACTCCGGCGGAGCCGCGTTTGGATCGCCATCACGCGCTCGTGCAAGGTGCCGTCGCCGCGATTCAGACGGAGCACGCCGGGAGCGGTGGGCAGCTCGGCAAGCCGACCAGCGCGCGACGTCGCACCTATGAACGGCTAAAGGATTACGCGGCCCACGTGAAGGGCACGCTCTTCGATATCAAGCCGATGCATCAAGCGCTCGACGCCCTCTACGCGCAACCGCTGACCGAGGCCGCCCGCGATCTCCTGAATCGCGAGCTCCGCGCGGGCATCGCCGACGAGAAACTCGCCGACCTCATTCTCTCGCTCCACGAGGAAGACCGCCTGTGCCTGCCCAAGGACGACGGCCACACGCGCGAGCCGCAGATCATCTGTTCCCTCGGTATCCGCCCGCTCTGATCCCCATGACACTCGACTTCGCCCGCGCCCGCCCGCTCCTCCAATCCGGCGACCTCGCCCGGCTCTTCCGCGAGGAACTCGGCTGGGAGCCAAGCCGACACCGCCTCACGCTGCGAGCCGCCGAGCAAGACCACGCGCTGACCGCCTTCGCAGAGAAGCGCGGGTTCACCGCGTGGCTTTGCGTCGCTCCGGATGGCGGGCTGCCAGACCACGCCACCCGGCTGAAAATTGAGCGAAAACTCACCGAGACGAATTTCGAGCATCTCATTGTTTTCGCTACGCCCGACCGCGCCCGCCAGTCGTGGATGTGGGTTCGGCGCGAGACGGGGAAACCGCTCGCGGTCCGCACCCACGAATTTTTCCGCGCCCAGCCCGGCGATTCGCTGCTCCAGAAACTCGACTCGCTCTATGTCTCGTTCGCCGAGGAAGAAGCTGGAATCGCAATCGTCCAAATGGGCGGGAAGGCCCGCGCCGCCTTCGACCTCGAGCGTGTCACCAAGGCGTTTTACCGTGATTTCGACACGCACCGGAAGGCCTTCCTCACGTTCATCGACGGCATCGGCGCAGTGGCCGACCGCGAGTGGTATGCGTCCGTCATGCTCAACCGCCTGATGTTCGTCTATTTCATCCAGAAGAAGGGGTTTCTCGACGGCGACCGCGACTACCTCCGCCATCGCCTCCAGCGCAGCCAGCAAGAAAAAGGGAAGGATAAGTTCTACACCTTTTACCGCTACTTCCTGCTCCGTCTCTTCCACGAGGGCTTCGGCAGGCGCCGCCAAGACCGCGCGCCCGATCTCGAAAAACTACTCGGCAACATCCCCTATCTCAACGGTGGTCTCTTCGACGTGCATGAACTCGAAAAACCCGAGCGCTACGGCGAGGAAATTCAGATTCCCGACAAGGCCTTCGAGCGCGTTTTCGATTACTTCGACGCCTACCAGTGGCACCTCGACGAACGCCCGCTCCGCGCCGACAACGAGATCAACCCCGATGTCCTCGGCTATATCTTCGAAAAATACATCAACCAAAAACAAATGGGGGCGTATTACACGAAGGAGGATATCACCGATTATATCGGGAAAAATACCATCCTGCCGTTCCTCTTCGATGCCGCCCGTGCCCGGTGTAAAGTCGCCTTCGAAAATCCGGGCGGTCCGACCGTCTGGGATTTGCTCCGCGAAAATCCCGACCGCTACATCTATCCCGCCGTCCGGCACGGCACGGATAAAAAACTCCCGCCAGAAATCGCGGCGGGCCTCGATCCCAACCAGCCCGACCTGATCGCGCGCCGCAAGGCGTGGAACAAGCCCGCGCCCGCCGACTACGCTTTGCCCACGGAAATCTGGCGCGAGGTCGTCGCCCGTCGGCAGCGTTGTGAGGAGATCAGGAAGAAACTCACGGCGGGCGAAGTCCGCGACGTGAACGACTTCATCACGCTCAATCTCGATCTCCGCCAGTTTTCGCAGGATGTCATTCAGAGCTGCGAAGGCCCTGACCTGCTCATGGCCCTGTGGCATGCCATCACAACGATCACGGTCCTCGATCCCACCGGTGGCTCGGGCGCGTTCGTGTTTGCCGCACTCAACATTCTCGACCCGCTCTACGAGGCCTGTCTCGACCGCATGGAAGCGTTCCTCGCCGAGTGGGACGAACATGGTCGCAAGGCGCACCCGAACTACCACAAGAAGTTCGCTGAAGTCCTCGGTCGCGTAGACGCGCACCCCAATCGCCGCTACTTCGTCCTAAAATCGATCATCCTGAACAACCTCTACGCCGTGGACATCATGGAGGAGGCGGTGGAGATCTGTAAGCTGCGCCTGTTCCTCAAGCTCGCCGCGCAGGTCGATCCGGACGCCACCAAGGACAACCTCGGCATCGAGCCGCTCCCGGACGTCGATTTCAACATCCGCGCCGGCAACACCCTTGTCGGCTACGCCACCTACGACGAAGTGAAACGCGCCGTCACCAGCGCACTGGATTTCGACGACGCGATGGGAAAGATCGCCGTCAAAGCCGCCGACCTGCAGCAGACGTTCGACAAATTTCGCCAGCTCCAGACTGAGGGCGACGGTTCAGTGCCTACCACCCACAAGCACGAACTCCAGAAACGGCTCAAGGCCCTAGACGACGAACTCAACAGCTACCTCGCCGGCGAATACGGCGTGAAAGTGAGCGACAAAGTTGCGTTCGCCAAATGGGTGAAATCACACCAGCCGTTCCACTGGTTCATCCAGTTCTACGGCATCCTCACCAGCGGTGGTTTCGATGTCATAGTCGGCAATCCCCCCTACGTGGAATACAAGGACGTCAAAGATTCCTACAAGGTCCACGGATTCCAAACGCTGGAATGCGGCGACCTCTACGCATTCACAATGGAGCGCGCCTACCGGCTTCTCCAAAGAGGCGGACGGGTTGGCCTAATTGTTCCAGTGTCCATTTTCTGCGTGGACGGCTTCAAGACGCTTCAAACGCTTTCGCTTCAGAAACTGGAATCAATATGGGCATCGAGTTACGCGAATCGACCAGCTCAACTTTTCGATGGCGCTCAAAAACGGTTAACCATCGTTCTCGGAAAGAGAGGCGAATCGACGATGCCTGCGGTTCACACGACGGCCTATTATCGTTGGCGCAGGGAGGAGTTTCCGAACTTATTTCGCGCGCGGGTTCACTATGCACCAACGCACTCCAATTTTTCGGTCTTTCCGGCCTCGCTGGAGAAGCTCGGCAGCACAATCGAAGTTTCCGCTTTCTCAAAGCTCGCCATGAGAAACGAGCGCCTCGAAGCCGCGGTAACCTCGGCCGTAAAGCATCGCGTGTTTTACACTCGCAAGTTCGGATACTTCCTCGCGTTTCTGAATTTCATTCCGCGCGTTTCGGAAATTCGCACTCGTAAGTTGGTCGCGCCTTCGGAACTCAAAGACCTCTGCCTTCCAGATAACGCGACCGTGCTGACCACCGTTGCATCCCTCAGTTCATCCACCTTCTTTTGGTTTTGGAACGTGCTGTCGGACTGCCGGAACTTGAATCGCCGGGACATCTTTTCGTTTCCGCTCAACCCCGTTGCGTTGACCGAGCATGAGCGCCGGCGGCTCGCCGACTTGGGAGAAAAATATCTCAAGGGGCTCAAGGATGCATCCTATGAAATGCAGAAGAGTGGGTTGATGCTCCAGACCTTTGAGTATTCATCCACCAAACCCATCCTCGACGAAATCGACGCGGTGCTCGCAGAGCACTACGGGTTCACGGCGGAGGAGTTGGATTTCATCCTGAACTACGACATCAAATACCGCCTCGGCCGCGACACCGAGAACGAAGAGGAATGACGCCCGTCGCACTTAACGCCACCGACGCCCGTTATCCCGCGCGTTTGCGGCGGCGTCTGGGCGACGCTGCGCCGGCTCAACTCTCTGCCCTCGGCAATCTGGACTTGCTGGCGTCGCCCAAGACCGCGCTGTTCTGCTCCGCCCGCTGTCCCGGTGAAGCCATCCTCCGCACCTACGACAAGGCCGCCCGCTGGCGCGATGCGGGCCGCGGCGTCATCAGCGGTTTCCATTCACCCATCGAAAAGGAATGCCTGAGCATCCTCCTGCGCGGAACGCCGCCAGTCATCATCTGCCCCGCCCGCAGCCTGGAGAAGCTGCGCCTTCCGTCCGCGTGGAGATCGCCGCTGAACGATGGTCGTCTCTTGATTCTCTCGTGCATTTCTTCGCCCCACCATCGGGTCACGGCCGAACTCGCCGCCCGCCGCAATCACTTCGTCGCCGCCCTCGCCGACGAAGTCTGGTTCGCCCACATCGCTTCCGGCGGCCAAACGGAGCAACTGGCCAAAACCATCGCCAGTTGGCCGCCCACCTCTCGGCCCTGACCGCGCCCGAGTTCACTCACATCCTGAGCCTCTTCCCCCTCGTCCCCGCGCCCGTGAAAGCCGCCGCGCTTACGACGTTCAACGCCGGCCCAGCAATTCTTCGACCGTGAGGCCGATGTCCTTGGCAATTTGCCGCAGGAGTGGCGGCGCGATGTCTCGCCCTTTGTGCAAAGGCACCGTCGTGCCGCGTCCGTCTGCGTGGCGGTATTGAACGTGCGAACCGCGTTGGCGCACGGCGGCGAAACCCAGCATCTCCAGCAACCGGCAAACTTCGCCGGGTTTGAGGACAGGGACGTTTCCCATCGTCAGGCGACCGCGACGCTTTGCGTGCCGACGAATTCCGCCTCCAGCTTTGGCTCGCCGTCTTCCAGTAGCATGGCAACGACTTCGCGCAGGTTGGCGTTCAGTTCGTCCAAGGATTCCGCCTGCGAGTGCGCACCGGGGAAGCCCGGCACGTAGCCGATCAACAGGCCCGTCACGGGGTCGCGTTCCACGACTGCGGTGAAATTTTTCATGCCGATATGCTTGCTCCGCCTGGCCGGAACGCAAGCCCACCGAACCTCGCCGAATGCCACGCCCCGGCCGATTCCGAGTTCACCCACATCGTCGGCACCTTCCGCCTCGTCTCCGCGCCCGTGAAGTCTGCGGCGCTCGCGGCGTTTCGGCGCAGCCCGGTATGAGATCGCGACAGTAAACCGGGGCTTGCGCTAGGTAGCCTCCGCGATGATTTTCGGCTCATGAGCAAAGCCGAAATTCTCGCCGAGCTGCCGAACCTTTCCGCAGGGGAGCGGGACGACGTGAGACGACGGCTGGCCGAACTGGACGAAGAGAACGCCGATGCCGTGGCGCTGGCCCGCGCCGAGGAACTGGGCCGAGGATCGGTGCCGCCAAAAACTCAAGCGGATGTCTTTCGCAACGCGCGCGCCGCGCTCTCGTGAACCGTTGGTTTCACCCGGCCTTTGAGGTCGAGCTGATCGAGGCCGCGCGCTATCTCGAACACCAACGCGGCGATTTTGGCCGGCAGTTTCTCAATGAAGTCGAGGCCGCCATCGGAACGATCATGGAGGCACCCGCTAGGTGGCGGCCGTGGCCCGGTGACATCCGGCGCTTCCTACTTTCCTCGTTTCGCTACACCATCCGCTATCGCATCCGTCGGGATGAAGGTTTGGTGGAATTCCTGAGTATCGTCCATACCTCGCGCCAGCCCGACACGGGCGCGAATCGGTGACTGTGGCGAGCCTCCGCCAAGCCCTGCCCGAGCCCGAGTTCACCCACATCCTCAGCACCTTCCCCCTCGGCCCCGCGCCTGTGAAGTCTGCCGTGCTCGCGGCGTTTCGTGAGAGCCAGTGGAGCCCAGCGCCGGAGACGTATTTTCAGGCGGCGTTTCGCGTGCAATCGCCGTGGTCGATCAAGAACCCCAACGGCGATAATCCGCATGAAGAGGAGATTTTGAAGCCGGTGTGCTTCGTCTTCGATTTCGCGCCCACGCGGGCGCTGCGGCAGTTGTCGGAATACGCAACCGGGCTCTCGCCCAATGAGCAGAATCAGGAAAATGCCGTCCGTGACCTCGTATCGTTTTTGCCGGTGCTGGCCTACGACGGGGCGAACATGACGCAGATCGACGCGGGCGGCATCCTCGATATCGCGATCGCCGGCACCTCGGCCACGCTGCTCGCCCGCAAGTGGGAGAGCGCATTGCTGGTGAACGTGGACAACGACACGCTGCGCCGGATTCTGGATAACCCCGAGGCAATGGCGGCGGTGGAGCGCATCGAGGGCTGGCGCGCGCTGGGCGACAACATCATCGAAACCATCATCAACAAGAGCGAGGCGGTCAAAGACCTGAAGAAAAAGGCGAAGGACCAGGAGCTGTCGCCGAAGGAAAACAAGGAGCTCAGCGCGGAGGAAAAGGAGTTTAAATCGAAGCGGAAGCTGGTGCAGGAAAAGCTGATCAAATTCGCGACGCGCATTCCGGCCTTCATGTATCTGACCGACTTCCGGGAGAACACGCTGCAAGACGTGATCACGAAGATTGAGCCGGAACTCTTTGAGACAGTGACGGGGCTGACGGTGAAGGATTTTCACCTGCTGGTGCGGCTGCGGGTGTTTAACACCGAGCAGATGAACCAGGCGGTGTTCGCCTTCCGGCGTTACGAAGATGCGTCGTTGAGCTACACCGGCATCGCGAGCCACGAAGGCCTCACGCACTACGGATTATACGATACGGTGGTGGCGCGGGAGTGACTGATTTTTTTGGAGGGAACATGATCGGATTCGCGAGCGAGCTCGCTCCTACAAATGGCGGCGAGCGTCAGCGGTAGAGCCAGTAGCGTTTGCTCTGCTCTCGCTTTGTTCGATGCGGGCGCCGTCGCGCTGGAGGGCGCGGACGAAGGCTTCGCTGCCGAGGTGGCGGATGAAGCCGTTGACCTCGCCGGGCTTCGCGGCGGCGATGATTTCGAACGGCAGACTTGGGCCCGATTTGGTTTCAGCTCTTGCGTCACGTGACCCGGGATTTAGGTTTCACGCATGAGTATTGAGGTCCTGAAACAAGAACTCGCCGGTCTGGCGCCGGCCGACCGTTCCCGGATCATGGCGTTTCTTTTGTCGCTCCAGGATAGTCAGGATGCCGCCTACCGCGGGGTGCTCGCAGGGAAGATTGATGATCGGGATCCCAAGCGCTGGGTTTCCATCGACGAACTCGATCGTCGTCTGGCGGCTAAACAGGACTGAGCGGCAGATATGGCCCTGTTCCGGCTGCTCATCGATTACGACGTGGTCGTATACGTGGAAGGGCTCTCAAAGACCGATCGGCGCGCGATCCGAGACCGACTGGTTGAAATTCGCGATTTTCCCGCGCATCGCTCAGATTACGTCGAGCACGATGCCGTCGGTCGGGAGGTGGCGATCAACATCTGCGGCGCGTTTGCGATCAAGTTCTGGGTGGATCACGCCGACCAGCAGATCAAAATTCTCGACGTCCATCCGGCTGACCGGAGGCGCTAGAAGCGTCCGGGACGTTTACTCGTCTGCTTTTCTTTTTCCCGGGAGGGGGTTCCCGAATAGCAGACCGCTCGACGCGACCGTGCGGCCGACTGCAGTCAGGTGGACGTGGGAGCGGCGGCGTTCGACTCCGATCTCGCAAAGGCGTTTGTTCATTGGGCAAAACAACGGTGTGCAGCTCCCGCCGCCGGCCGTGGCGGCTGGGCTTATTTGTAGAGCCAACAGCGCTTGCTCGGCTCTTGGTCGATGCGGGCGCCGTCGCGCTGGAGGGCGCGCATGAAGGCTTCGCTGCCGACGTGGCGGATGAAGCCGTTGACCTCGCCGGGCTTTGCGGCGGCGAACGGGTTCTTTGGCTCCCGTTTGCAGGCGAGGCGCATGAGCTGAAAACCAAGCTCGGTGGGCTGCCACGCGTCGAAATCGGAGCTCTCGGTGTAGAGGCCGATGGCCACTTTTGGGACGCGGTCCGGTAGCTTTACGGGCCGACGTTCAGCCGAAGCGTGGTGGCCAGCTTCCGTTGGTTCGCATCGAACGATAGAAAGCAGGTCGCATTCAGCAGGCGGGCGGTGGCGACGTGCAGAATATCGAATGAGCGGTGCCCGCCGCTCATGGTATGAAGCCCGGAAATCCGCGAAGCCTCGTTTACGATGGCGTTCACATCGCAGGAAGCCGGCTGCAGGTGGCCGCTGCTGAAATCGGTCTCGAATGCGGCGAGGGAGGCGAGTGCGTCGGCTCGGGAGATTGCTTGGCGAAAGGTGGCGAAACGAATCGCGTTACCCAACTCATACCGCCCTAGCGTGGTGACCGTGAGCGGCAGCTGGGTTTGTTGCACCCAGCGTTTTGCTGCGGGCGTGTGCGCGTCGTTACCGAACAGCGAAAAGAGAAAACTCGTGTCGGCGACTGCGGTGGCCATGTCAGTGGCCCTGGCTTTCGGTCAGAATCGAGCCGCTTTCGGCGGCCGTCAGGGTGGTGGACCACACCCGGCGGTTGAGCGCGGCGCTCTGCGACCAATCAACCTGTGTCGCCTTGGCGGCGGAAGGCGGCACGACCTTCGCCACGATTTTGCCCCGGCGCGTCACGTCGACTTCTTCGCCTTTGGCCACCCACTTGAGCACCTTGGAATAGTTGTTCCGCAGCTCGCGCACCGTGGTTGTCTTCATGTGCGACAAAATGTAGCACAACGGATGCGTGTCAATCGGGGAGGCGATCCGGCGGCAAGGTGTTGCCAGCGGCGATCGGGCGCACGGTGGCGGGGCGGGAATCAAGCGAGGATGCCTATGCGGCGATGGGGAACGCGACGGGGCGCGGCCTGCGGGCTTCGGCGACCTCGCCCTCCCTTACGACGGCGCGGTCAGCGGTAGAGCCAGTAACGTTTGCTCTGCTCTTGATAGACGCGGGCCTGTTCGCGCCATTGCTTTAGCCAGAATCCGAGGTCGATGCGGGCGCCGTCGCGCTGGAGGGCGCGGACGAAGGCTTCGCTGCCGAGGTGGCGAATGAAGCCGTTGACCTCGCCGGGCTTAGCGGCGGCGAATGGGTTCTTTGGCTCCAGTTTGCAGGCGAGGCGCATGAGCTGAAAACCAAGCTCGGTGGGCTGCCAGGCGTCGAAATCGGAAATCTCGGTGTAGATGCCGACGGCGGGTTTGCCGGTCTTGGTGTTGGGCACGCTGATGGTGCGGAAGCGGACTCCGGCGACCGGCAAGGCGCGGAGTTCTTTTTCGAGCGCTTCGCGGGGCGTGGTTTTGTGGGAAACGCCGCGGAAGATGTGTTCGGAGCCGACGCCGCTGCGGAAGCCGCCGAGGTAGGTGCCGAGGCCGGTCATCGGGTAGCCGATCACCGCCGCGTAGTCTTGGATGCCGCCGGACGTGGGGACCCAGGTAAGTCCGGTTTCGGGCCAGCGCATCGAGCGGGTCCAGCCGCGCATGGGGATGACGGTGAGTTTGCCGGCGGCGCGTTGGGCGGGCGTGACGTCGATGCCGCCGGGGGCTTGGGCGTCGCGGGCGAGCCGCGCGAGTTCGCCCATGGTGAGGCCGTGGACGTAGGGCACGCGAAACGCGCCGACGTAGCTCATCCATTTCGCGTCGAGCGGCGGACCGTCGACTTTGAGGCCGCCGAGGGGATTGGGCCGGTCGAGCACGATGAGCTCCTTGCCGTTTTCGAAGCAGGCCTCGAGGGCGAGTTTCATCGCGCTGGTAAACGTGTAGCTGCGCGTGCCGATGTCCTGCAGGTCCACGATGAGGGCGTCGATATCCTTGAGCTGGGCGGGGGAGGCTTTGAAGCTTTTGCCTTTGTAGGCGACGCCGCTGTAGAGCGAATAGACCATGAGGCCGGTGCGCGGGTCGATCTGGTCGGGGTATTTTTTCTCGGCCGGGAGGGCGCCGTAGACGCCGTGTTCGCCGGCGTAGAGGGCGACGAGTTTGATGCCGGGGGCGCGGCGAAGGACGTCGATGGTGCTGATGCCGTTGCGATTGACGCCGGCGGGGTGGGTGAGGAGGCCGAGACGTTTCCCGCGGACGACGGCAAAACCGTCGGCCTCGAGCACGTCGATGCCGAGCATCACGCGGGGTGCGGGATCGGCGCGCGGCGGGGTGAAGTAGACACGGGCCGGTGGGTTGGCGGGCGCGGCGGTGGGGCGGGTAGGCGGAGCGGCGGGAGTGGCGGCGCAACCGAAGAGGCCGAAGGTCGCCGTCGCGAGGGCGACTAAAAATCGGACGGCAGAAACGCGCTCGGGGACGGCCATGGGTTGCGTAACCGTTGCGTGGGGTGCTCAGGCCGTCGAGCCGGAAGGTGAAGCAGGACCAAACGTGCGGTCGACGGTAGCCGTGAGGTTGGTGGCGGCGACGCGGAGGGCGGCGGGCAGGGGAGTGCCGGGAGGCGTGATCGCGTGCAGGGTGAGGCCGGGGATGGGTGCGGCGGTGATGGCACCGGCGAAGACGTGGACCGGTTTGCCGAGGGCGACGGCGCGGGCGGCGAGAGCGCCGGGGCCCTTGCCGCTGAGCGAGCTGGCATCGAAACGGCCCTCGCCGGTGAGCACGAGATCGGCGGCGGCGAGGCGGGAATCGAGATCGAGCCAAGCGGAGACGAGGTCGAAGCCGGAGATGAGTTGCGCGGACGCGGCCGCCATGAGTCCGAACGAGATGCCGCCGGCCGCACCGGCGCCGGGGACGTCCATGAGAGCGTCGGGCTTCGCGCCGTGGGTGCAGAGCAAGAGGGCGAGGCGGGCGGCTTCGTTGTCGAGGCGGCGGAGGTCGGCGGGGCGAAGGCCCTTTTGCGGGCCGTAAATCGCGGCGGCACCGTTGGGGCCGAGGACGGGATTGGCGACGTCGCAGGCGATGCGCAGCGGGGGCAGATCGGCGGGCAACCGGCCGTCGAGCCGGGCAATCTCGGGCCAACGGGAGGGGGTGGGCGGATCGATCAGCTCACCGGTGATGGAGACGAAGTTGAGCCCGAGGGCGGCGAGGGCGCCGAGGCCAAGGTCGCTGGTGGCGCTGCCGCCGAGCCCGAGAAGGACGGCGGCGACGCCGGGGCGGGCGGCGAGGCGGATGAGCTCGCCGGTGCCGGTCGTCGAAGTGAGCCAAGGATCGCGGGCCTCGGGCGCGAGCAGCGCGAGGCCGGACGCGGCGGCCATTTCGACCACGGCGACGCGGGCGTCGAGGGGGAGTTGGGAGTTGAGAGCTGAGAGCTGAGAGTCTGGAAGATCGAGCAGACGCCGGGCGGTGGCGGGGATGAGGGCGAGCGGGACGAAACCCAGTCTGGCGACGACGGGTTCGCCGCGCGGGCCGGTGACGGTGTGCGCCTCAAACGTGCCGCCGAGAGCTTGGGTGAGGATCTCGCAAAACCCCTCGCCGCCATCGGTGAGCGGGCACAAGTCGAGGGTCCAATCGGGTTGGCGGGCGCGAAGGCCGCCGGCGGCGAGGGCGCAGGCCTGGGGCGCGGACAGGGCATCTTTGAATTTGTCGAAAGCGAGCAAGGCGCGCATGGCGGTTGAAGCTGCGAGGAGCGGCGGGCGGGGCGAAAGCTTTTTCTTGGGACTTGGGCGGAGTTGGCGGGGGACGTCTGGCTTTAGGGAGTGGCAAGCAACGCCTGGCGGGGGCGTCCGGCGCCGGGCGCGCTTAGGCCGCCGTTCCAAGCGCCGGCGACCAGTTGAAAGCGGGGTGACCGGAGCGCGCCGGTTTCCCAGCGCTGCGCCTTTTCCACCAAGAGATCCACGGCGTCGATTCCGATCAGGTCGGTGTTCTGCCGGATGCCGGCGATGGCGCCGCCGGAGTCGGCCACAGCCAGAGAAATCAGACCGATCTCGCGGGGCGCGTGGCCCAACAGCTCGGGGTCGCGGATGGAGAAAATGACCGCATCGAGGCGGTGGCGTGCGATCCAAGCGTTGAGCAGAGAAGGGAGTTCATCGCGGGTTTCGGGCATGAGAGCGGGCAAGCGTCGGCTTTGGGGCAGTGACTGTTGGGCGACCAGAAATCCGGACCACCAACGGTGGCCCATCCGCCGGCTGGCGTAGGCCGGCAGCGCCAATCCGATGCGGCGATAGCCGAGGGCGAGCGCGTTTTCGAACGCGATTTGCGCGCTGCGGTAGTGATCGTCGGCGACGCGATCGATGGCGGGGTTTTGCACGCTGGGGCCGAGACCGACGACGGCAAAGTCGGTGAAATTAAAATCAATCGAGCTCTGGTCGCCGGGCAGTGGGGCCACGAGCACTCCGTGGACGCCACGAGCCTTGAGCAAGTCGGCGAGACGTTTGGGGCGCATGTCGGTCTTGGTGAGGGAGAATTCATCGAGCCGAAATCCGCGTTGGGCGGCTCGGGCCGAAGCGGCGGAGTGCAACTGGCGGACGGTGTCGATGTCGCGCCACGCGTCGTTGGGGCGATCGGCGGTAAAAAAAGCGAGCGAGGCCTGGGCGGGCACGATGGTGGCGGGGGCGCGGCGCGAGCGCATGAGGGCGGCGACCAGCGGGTTTTTCCTGTAACCCAGCTGCGCGGCGGCCGACTCGATGCGCGCGCGAGTGGCGGCGGGGATGCTGGGGTGTTGTTGCAAGGCCAGCGATACCGCGGAGCGGGAGACGCCGGCCTGGGCGGCAACCTCGCGCATCGAAACGCGGCCGACGGCGAAGGGGATTCGGGCGGAAACGGTGGGATCGGATTTCATAGTTTGCGGTGGCATCCTGCGGAACGAACGGGCGGTTCGGGCGTGATTCGGCGTGGGGTAGGGAACGAAGCCGAATCGGGAAATTTCTGCGTTACGAAGCGGGACAAAACCAAGAGTTACTCAACAATGCCAGTAAAGTCGTTTTTGCTATGCCATCACCCCGATGTCTTGGTCCATCCTCCCCATCCAGCCCATGAAACTACCCTACGGTCAGACATTCAAAACCAACGCTCTTTGGCGTTCCCTCAGCTGGGTGCTGGTTGCCCCCGCGCTGCTCGCACAAGTGGTGACTCCGCCCAGCCCGCAAGTCCCGGCCGATGATGCGGTCCAGCTTTCGCCTTTTGTGATTTCCTCCGAGCGAGACACGGGCTGGTCGGCCAACGACACCCTGTCGGCCACGCGCACGAAGCAGGCGCTGAAAGATGTGCCGGTGAACATCGACGCGATCACTTCCGATTTCATGGAAGATCTCGGCCTGAACACCGCCGATGAGGTCACCAAATTCGTCGCCAACGTTTACGCCGCGCCGACGATGGAAAATGACAATCAGACCGACAACTTTTCCTTCCGCGGCCTCTCCCAGCGCTTCAACGTCTCGCGCAATTACTTCCGGTGGTATGTCCCGAGCGACACTTACAACGTTGAGCGCATCGACTTCGGCAAAGGCTCGAACTCGCTGATCTTCGGCGATGTCGAACCCGGCGGCCAGGGATCGGTCTTCACGAAGCGCGCGCTGATGAAAAACTTCGGCACCGCCTTTGCGCAATACGGCAGCAACGACGCCTACCGCATGCAGCTCGACGTCAACCGGAAGCTTCGCAGTGGTCTCGCTCTCCGCTTCAACGCCGTGCGGCGCGAGGAACGCACCTTTCAGGATGCTTCCGCCTACAAACTTGCCGGCGAGACGCTCGCGCTCACTTGGCAGCCTTTCCGAAACACGCTCGTCCGCCTCGAAGCTGAACGCGGCGATTTCGACAACGCCCGCGGCTTCGCCGGCACCACCGTGCGCGAACAGTCTGCGCGCTCCCTCGGCTTCACGAGCGCCGGTCCGTGGTTCACGTCCGACGGCGCATGGTTCAACCAATCGACCCTCGCCGCGGCCGATCGCAGCTCGACCAACGGCCCCGCCGGCGGCAGCCCGACGCTGCTTGAGGGCGGTTTTTTTGACGTCAGCATGCGCAACGCCGCCGGCGTGGTCGTGGGCACGAAACGGATTTTCGGAAACCCAAAACATTACAACCTCCGCGGTTCGTTCGACCGCCAGGGCCGGCCGTTCAGCACTTACTCCGTCACGATCGAGCAGCGCATCGGAAAACTCGGTCTCGAATTTGCCTACAACCACCAGAACCAGGATGGCCTGCGCAACGACAACTTTTTCAACAGCACGATCAGCGTCGACGTCAACGGCCGCCCCTACATCGACACCACCGGCATCGATTGGAAACGCTTCGGCAATGACGTCGATGCGTTCCGCGGGACGGCCGTGCTGCCTCTGCAGCCGTTCACGTGGATGAAGCAACTGCTCATCGGCAGCGTCGAATACCGCGAAGACTTCACCAACAACTACCGCAAGGCGCTCTACAACGTGAAGCGCTTTGAAAACGGCCTTGTTACCTCCGTCAACCAGACCAGCGATCGCGTCCGCTTCCGCCTCTACCTTGACGACCCCAAGTTCTACTCCCGCGAACTCTTCGACCGCTTCACCCTCGAGCGCCTGCCCGCCACCAATGATTTTCAAGCGAAACAACTTTCCTTCGGTAATGCGGCCGACGGGACCGAATGGCGCCAAGCCTACGCCGGCGCGATCTCGGCCAGCGGAAATTATTTCAAGGGCCGCCTGTTGTCGTTGCTCGGCGTGCGCTGGGATTGGAATCGGACCCACGAATACCGTGGCACCCGAACGTTTGGCGCTTACCGGGAAGACATCCCCCCGCCCAGTCGCGCGGATGCGATGCCCGGTGAATACGTCGAGAATCCGGCCCTGCATCTTTTCAACACAAGTTATACCGCCGGTCTCACCTATGTGCTCACGCCCGATATCAACATCTACGGCGTCTACTCCGATTCCTTCCGCTGGCAGGACGCCCGCACCTTCGACCAAAAAATCTTTGGTCCAATATCGGGGGTGACCAAAGAAATCGGCATCAAAGGAGCCCTGTTCGACAATCGTCTGACCCTGACGCTCGGTGTTTTCCAAATCGACCGCGCCAACGTGGAGTTCCGCTGGAATCCCTCCAATTTCAGCGCGGGCGATATCGAAGATCTCGTCAACCCGAACTCGATCACCGCCAGCGATCCGCGATACTTCCGCACGTGGAATGACGTGAACCAATATCGCAATGTGCTCTCGACCGAATCCTCGAAGGGCTTCGATCTGACGCTACTCGCCCGTCCGGCCAAGGGTGTGCAGCTCCGCTTCACCTTCGCGCACTCCGATGTCACGACCCGTCCCGATTTTTCGGCTTTCCGCGCCTACTACGAAGCCGCTGTCAAACGTGGCGACGAGGCTCCGGCCCTGATTGCCGACGCCAAAGAGGTTTTGGATTCGAGTGACTACTCCACCAAGCCCACCGGTGCCCGGGCGGCCCCCTGGTCCGCGAGCTGGATCGCTGACTACTCGTTTCAACGCGACGTCTGGGAGCCGCTCCGCGGTGTGCGCGTCGGCATCAACGGCAGTTGGCGCGACAACTATCTGCTTTCCATCGTCAACGGACGTGAATTCTACGGCGGCACTTCGCACCTGTTGAACGCCTACGTGATGCGCGATCAAAAGATTTGGCGCCAACAGGTCCGCTTCCGCCTCGGTTGCCGCAACATCGTCGATCTTGAAAACGGCAGCACCCGCCGCGTCGGCACGACCACGTTGACCAGTGGCGTCGTGCTCTACCGGCAAATCTACGTGTTGCCGCCGCAGTGGGACCTCACCGCGACCGTGCGGTTCTGAGCGGCAGAAAAAAGCGTCGCCCGATCCTGTTTTTAAAGTTCCTTTTGTAAGCTCTCCCAACCCCCAAACCTTATCATGATCCGTTTTCTCACATTATCCCGTCGCGTCGCTTTTTCCGGATGTCTGGCCGGAGCACTTTCGGCCTCGATCCTGTCCGGTCAGGTGGTGCCCGAGCCGGCTGCTCCACGGGTGCCCGCGCCCGACGGGGCGGTCCGGCTTTCGCCCTTTGTGATTTCCTCCGAGCAAGAAACGGGCTGGTCGGCCAATGACACCCTGTCGGCCACGCGCACCAAGCAGGCGTTGAAGGATGTGCCGGTGAACATCGACGCGATCACCTCCGATTTCATGGAAGATCTCGGCCTGTTTACGGCCGATGAGACGGCGGCGTTTGTGGCCAACGTTTACGCGGCTCCGACCATGGAGAACGACAATCAGGGAGGGAACTTCGCGTTTCGCGGCCTCAGCCAAGGCAACAACGTCAGCCGGAATTATTTCCGGTGGAACATCCCGTCCGACAATTACAACGTGGAGCGGATCGATTTCGGTAAAGGGTCCAACTCCCTTATCTTCGGCGAAGTTGAACCGGGTGGACAGGGTGCGGTGTTTACCAAACGGGCGTTGATGAAAAATTTCGGATCCGCCACCGCGATCTACAACAGCGAAGGTGCCTACCGCCTCCAATTTGACTACAACCGGAAATTGCGGGACGGCCTCGCGTTGCGGTTCAACGCGATCAAGCGCGAGGAGCGCACCTATCAGGACGCATCCAAATACGGGCTCTTGGGCGCGACCTTGGCCCTTACCTGGCAGCCCTTCCGCAACACCGTCATCCGCGTCGAGAACGAGCGCGGCGATTTTGAAAACGCCCGCGGTTTTGCCGGCGTTTTCATCCGCGAGCAGTCCGCGCGGTCCCTTGGCTACGGCACGCAGGGCACGTATTTTACTTCCGACGGCGTCTGGGTGCAGCAATCGACGCTCTCGGCGGCGGATCGGGCGTCGGCGAACGGTCCGGCGGGCGGTCAGCCTTCGCTGCTCGAAGGCGGTTTCTACGACGTGGCCCTGCGCAACGCCGCCGGCGTGGTCGTCGGCACCAAGCGCGTCGCCGGTCTGCCGAAGCACTACAACATCCGCGGTTCGTTTGACCGCCAAGCACGGCCATTCGACACCTACTCGATCACGATCGAGCAACGGGCGGGCCCGGTCGATTTGGAGCTGGCTTACAATTTTCAGAATCAAATGGCCCTGCGCACGGACAATTTTTTCAGCCAGACGATCAGTCTCGATGTCAACGGCCGGCCCTACATCGACACCACGCTCGACCAGAAACGTTTCGGCAACGAGGCGGATTCTTTCCGCGGCACCGCGGTCTACAAGTTCGATAAGTTTAAGTGGATGCAGCAGATCTTCGTCCTGAGCGGCGAATACAAGGAGGACGCCACCGACAATCTTCGTTGGCAGTATTTCAACATCAAGGCCGTCGAGAACGGCACCGCTGCCGCCCTCAACCTCAACGCCGATCGCGGCCGTCTCCGACTCTACCTTGACGACCCGAAGTTCTACTCGCGGGAGCTTTTCGACCGACTCAAACCGGAGAATCTGCCCGTGACGGATAAAGTTAACATGGTGGCCCTGCGCCTCTTTCCCGCCGGCACTTCGGCGACGAGTGGCACCGAATGGCGCCAGTCGTATGCCACGTCCTTCTCGGCGAGCGGCCGCTATTTCCGCGGCAAGTTGCAATCGCTGTTCGGTGCCCGCCGCGATTGGAACCGAGTCTATGAATATGTCGGCACGCGCACCTTTGGCCGGTTCAACGAAGATATCGCTCCGCCCAAGCGGTCCGATGCGCTTCCGGGCGAATATCGAGAGAACTTGTTTATGCGTCAGGCCAATACCAGCTACACCGGCGGGCTGACGCTGGCGCTGACGAAGGACATCAATCTTTACGGGGTCTATTCGGAGTCATTTCGTTTCCAAGCAGCCCGCACCTTTGACCGCGAGCGTTTCGGTCCGATTGCCGGTGTGACCAAAGAGGTCGGTCTGAAGGGCAACTTTTTCGGCGACCGTGCTTCCTTCACCTTGGGCGTCTTTGAAATTGACCGCGAGAATGTCGTGCGGACGTGGAATGGCGTCATCGATTTTTCCGCGAGCGAGACCGAGGACATGATGAATCCGAATAACGTGCTGCCCGGTGATCCCGGTTACCGCTATGTGGAACCGGGCACCGCCAGCGCCTCGCGCAACTACCGCTCGACCGAGAGTTCCACCGGTGCCGATCTCACGATGATGGTGCGGCCCGTCCAAGGCTTGCAGCTCCGCTTCTCCTTCGGCCGCACCAAGGTTCTGGGCGTGCCCGACCTCAAAGCTTTCCGCAGCTACTACGACGCCGCCGTTGCCCGCGGGAACGAAAGCCCGGCGATGCTCTCGGATGCGAAGCTCTTGCTTGATTCACTTGACATCGCGACCAAACCCGCCGGGGCGCGGGCGGCGCCATGGTCGGCGAGCTGGATCGCCGACTATTCGTTTAACCGGAGCGCTTGGGCGCCCCTGCGCGGCGTGCGGCTTGGGGTCAACGGCAGCTGGCGGGATGATTATCTCCTCGGCATCGCCAGCGGCCAAGAACTCGTCGGGGGCTCGACGCACCTCGTCGGCGCCTACGTTATGCGCGACCAAAAAATATGGGGCCAGCAGGTTCGAGTCCGCGCCGGGGTGAGGAACCTTTTCGATTTGGAGAACGAAGACATCCGGAAGACCTCCTTCACCACCTTGGCGAGCGGCGCCAGTGTTTACCGCTACAGTTATGTCATGCCCGCGCAGTATGATCTCACGCTGACGGTCAGGTTCTAACGCAGCGTCCGGGCGGTTCTGAGTGAAGGAAAAATAATCGCCCGACCCTTTTGAAAAGTCTCTTTCTTATGCTTTAATAAGCCCCACCCCCATGATGATTAACTCCTTCATATCACCCCGTCGCGTAGCTCTGTTCGGATTTTTGGCCGGAGCACTCGCGGCCTCGGCCTTATCCGGTCAGACCGTGTCCGAGCCTGCTGCTCCCCGAGCGGCTGCGCCTGAGGAAGCGGTTCAGCTCTCACCCTTCGTGCTTTCGACCGAGCGCGATACGGGTTGGTCGGCCAACGACACGTTGTCGGCCAATCGCACCAAGCAGGCGTTGAAGGACGTGCCGGTGAACATCGACGCGATCACGGCGGACTTTATCCAAGATCTCGGGCTCTTTTCGGCTGACGATGTCGCGGGCTACGTCGCCAACGTTTATGCGGCTCCCGTGATGGAAAACGACAACGCCAAGGGCAATTTCGCGTTCCGCGGTCTTAGCCAGACGAATAACGTCAGCCGGAATTACTTCCGTTGGTATATCCCGTCGGACACCTACAACGTCGAACGAATCGATTTCGGCAAAGGCTCCAACTCGCTGATCTTTGGCGAGGTCGAACCCGGCGGTAACGGCGCGGTCTTCACGAAGCGTCCGCGCTATGCGAACTTCGGTGAGGTGATGGCGTTCTACAACAGCGACGGAGCCTATCGTGGGCAGTTAGATTACAACCGGAAGATCGGGTCGAATCTCGCGCTACGCCTCAACGCCGTGCGCCGTCAGGACCGGACGTTTCAGGACGCCTCCACCTACAAATTTGCCGGCGAAACGATCGCCGCGCTTTGGCAGCCGTTCAAAACCACGTCCATCCGTCTTGAAGCGGAGCAAGGCAGCTATGAAAATGCCCGTGGTTTTGCCGGTATTTTTGTGCGCGAGCAGTCGGGCCGAGGACTGAGTTTCAACACCGCGGGAACCTACTACACCTCCGACCGCGTCTGGATTCCGTCGGCGCCTTTGCCGGCCATCGACCGGGGTGCCGCCAACGGCGTATTCGGCGGCCAGCCGTCGTTGATCGAAGGCCAGTTCTTTGACGTGCAGATGCGCAATGCCGCCGGGCTCATCGTCGGTACGAAGCGGATCAATGCTTTCCCGAAGGAATACAACATCCGCGGCTCGTTCGATAATCACTCCCGGCCGTTTCACACCTACTCGCTGACGTTGGAGCAACAACTCGGGCCGATCAGCACCGAGCTCGCCTACAACTATCAGACGCAGCAGGAGGAGCGAAATGACAACGCCTTCGACCAGACGATCAGTGTCGACGTCAACGGCCGCCCCTTCATCGACTCGTCGCTCGACCGAAAACATTTCCGCAACGATGTTCACGCCTTCCGCGGGTCGGCGGTGTACCGCTTCGACCGGTTCAAGTGGATGCAACAGATCCTCGTCGCCAGCGCCGAGTATCGGGAGGACCAGGTGCTCAATCTGCGTTGGCAGTATTTCAACACCAAGCCCGTCGAGAACGGCACGGCCACCTCGATCAACACCACCAACGATCGCGGCCGACTCCGCATTTATCTTGATGATCCGGCCTTCTATTCGCGGGCGATTTTTGACCGCATGAAGCCCGATGTGTTGCCCGTCACCAATGCCGTCAACATGGTGGCGCTGCGGTATTTTGCCTCCGGCACGTCGGCGACGGACGGTACGGAGTGGCGCCAAGCCTACGCGGGCTCGCTCTCGGCCAGCGGCCGTTACTTCGACGGGAAGCTGCTCTCGCTTTTTGGTGTGCGCAGCGATTTCGGTCGCAGTTGGGACTACCTCGCGTTGCGGAAAGAAGGCCGCTGGAACGAGGATATCGCGCCGCCGAGCCGCAAGGACGCGTTGCCCGGAGAATATGTGCAGAACCGCAACCTACGGCTTTCAAACACGAGTTTCACCGGCGGCCTCACCTACGTGCTTTCGAAGGACATCAATGTTTACGGCGTCTATTCCGAATCGTTCCGGTTTCAGGATGCCCGCACGTTTGATCGGCAGACGATCGGCCCGATTGACGGCGTGACCAAGGAAGTGGGGCTGAAAGGCACGCTCTTCGACGAGCGCGTCTCCTTTACTTTGGGCGCGTTCGAGATTGACCGCCAAAACGTGGTGCTGAGTTGGAACAATTTGGTGAGCTTTTCCGACACCCAGACGGAGGACTTGATGAACCCCAACAACGTCCTGCCCGGCGATCCGAACTATAAATATCGCGAACCCGGCACGGCGAGCGCTTCCCGGAATTTTACGGCGGTGGAGCAATCTAAAGGGTTCGATCTCACCCTCATGGCCCGCCCGGTGAAAGGGATGCAACTCCGGGTCACGGTCGGACATGCCAAGGTCGCGAGCCAGCGGGATTTGACGTCGTTCCGCGGTTACTATGAGGCCGCGTCGAAGCGGCCCGATGAGAGCCCCACGCTGCTGCTGGACGCCAAGAACCTGCTCGATACCCTCGACAATTCTGCCGGCGCCACCGGAGCGCGCGCCGCGCCTTGGTCGGCGAGCTGGGTGGTCGATTACGCGTTCGCCAAAGACGCGCCCGACGTCCTGCGTGGCGTGCGCATGGGCGTGAACGGCATCTGGCGCGATGACTATCTCTTCGGTGTGCCCAACCGCCAAAAGATGATCGGTGGTTCATCCCACCTCGTGCACGCCTACGTCATGCGCGATCAGAAAATCTGGGGCCAGCAGACGCGCATTCGGGTCGGCGTCAGAAATTTGGTGGACCTCGAAAACAACGATGTCCGCAAGACCAGTTTCACCACGCTCGCGAGCGGCGCGAACGTCTACCGCTTCTCCTACGTGATGCCGGCGCAATACAGCGCGGAGGTCACCGTCAAATTCTGACCGAATTCTTTTTATGAAACGTTTTGCCCGATTCCTTTCCCTGCTGGTCGCGACGGCCTCGGTGTTGGTTGCGGCCACCGCTCCGACGTCCGCCAAGCCCAATATCATCTTCATCCTCGCCGATGATTACGGCATTGGCGAAGTCGGCTGCTACGGCTCCGACAATTACAAGACGCCGAACATCGACGCGCTCGCCCGCAGCGGCACGCGCTACACCCACGGTTACACAATCTCACTTTGCGGGCCCTCGCGGGCCCAGATTCTCACCGGCCGCTACGGCTTTCGCACCGGTGGCAGCAATCAGGATGCGGTAGGTGAAATCTCGCCGGCCAAGGAGACATTGATCCCAAGCGTACTGAAGCCCGCCGGCTACGTCACGACGATGATCGGCAAGTGGAGCCAGTTCTCGCGGCAGCCGTCGGATTTCGGTTTCGACGATTATCTGCGCTACGCGGGTAGCGGGGCTTACTGGAACACGCAGGAACGGGTTAAGACCTACGTCGTCAACGGCGAGACGCGGCCCTTGCGCGACAAGGAGTACATGCCCGATCTGATGCACCGGCACTTGATCGACTTCATCACGAAGCACCGCGACCGCCCTTTTTACGCCCACTACTCGCTGTCACACACGCACGGTGAGATTTTGCCGACGCCCGACAGCGCACCGGACAGCAAAGACCACTACACGGACAATGTGGTCTATATGGATAAGTTGGTCGGTAAGCTGATGGCGGAGTTGGACCGGTTGCAGCTACGCGAAAAGACCCTTGTGATTTTCTTCGGTGACAACGGCACCACCGGCGGTCGGGCCGACCGCGCCACCATCGGCGGCCGCCGACTCGCGGGGGCCAAGGGCTCGATGCTCGATGGCGGCGGACGTGTGCCGATGATCGTCAGCTGGCCGGGCGTTAACCCTGCCGGCCGGGTCTCCGCCGACCTCGTGGACTCGAGCGATTTCCTCCCGACGTTTGCCGCGTTGGCCGGCGCCAAGCTTCCGGCGAACACGGTGATCGACGGCCGTAGTTTTGCCGCCCAAGTGCGCGGTGAAAAAGGCGAGCCGCGCCCGTGGGTATTCCATCAGCTCGCGCGCAACTGGTATGTCCGCGAAGCCGGCTGGAAACTCAATCAGGCCGGCGAACTGTTCGACATGAGCGACGCGCCGTTCGCCGAGAGGCTGGTCGCCGCTGACACGAAAGATGTCGCCGCCGTCGCTGCCCGGAAACGCCTCCAAGCCGCACTCGACCAGCTCAATCCCGCCGGCGGCATTCCGGACACCGGCGACGAGTCCGGCCGCCACGCGAGCAATGTGGACAAGAAGGCGAAGAAGAAAAAGCAGCCCTGATTTTCGCCCGGTAGTTTTCCTTTCCCCAAACCCTCGAACCCAGATCCATGACACTAAAACAGCCCGTTACCTTACTCACCGCCGCCTTGCTGATCGCGCTGCCGGGCTTTTCCCAGACCGCGCCGACACCGCCGAAGGAATCCGCGCCCGTCGAACTCTCTCCGTTTGAGGTCAGCTCCGAGTCCGTCCGCGGCTACGTCGCTTCCGAGACGATGAGCGGCAGCCGGGTCAAGACGCAGATCATCGATTTGCCCTACACCGTGAACGTCATGACCAACGAGTTCCTCGAGGACTTCGGGATCTTTGAACTCTCCGACAATGTCAGCCACGTGGGTGGTTTCACCGGTCTCGATGTGGGCGGCAATTTCGTGCTGCGCGGCTTTACGTCGAACAACCAGCTGCGCGACGGATTTTTCCGCCTCGGCCGTTATGGCTCCAGCAACATCGACCGGATCGAGATCATCAAGGGTTCCAACGCGGCGATCTATGGCCGGTCCTCGCCGGGCGGTATGATGAACATGATTTCCAAGTCACCCAAGTCCGTGGCCAATCAGAAACTGTCTTTCAACTACGGTGACTATGGCACGCAACGCGTCACCTTCGAGGGCACCGGCCCTCTCGTCACGAGCCGGTTCGGTAAGACCAATTACCTCCTGACGGCGAGCTACTATCAGCGGGATTTCGAGGCGGATTGGACGTTGGCCCGCAACAAGGAATACTTTCTCGCGCTCGATCACATCTTCAGCAACGGCACCAAGCTCACGCTCATGGCCGAGGTTTTCGAGCAGCAGCGCAACTCTCCGCTGTCCGGAGCCCCGGTCATCATCGACAAGAAAGGCACCGGCACCACCGCCACCATTGATGCGGACGACGTCGCCGTCGGTTACGCCTACAATCTCGCGAAAAACAGCACCTACGGCCCCAACAGCCGCCTTAACCGCGACAACACCTCGCTCACGGGCACGCTGGAAAAGAAGCTCAGCGACATCTTCAGCATTCGCACCTCGGGCAATTTCTATTCGGCCGGTCGCGATGACTACAATCAGAACACCAACTGGGGCAACATTCTCATCAACAAGGCCAACACCGTGCCGGCCTTTTCCCAGCGCGGGGCCACGCCCAATTGGGGCCGGATTTTTGAAGACGGCGGTTCCTTTCAGGGCGACCTGCTCGCCCAGTATTGGACCAACAATCGCAAGCTCGAGCATCGCACGCTGCTCACCTTCGACTTCAACGATTACTATCGGTGGGATCCGACCATCGGCTACGCTGCCGCCACGCATCCCGACATCGTGGCTTGGAATCAGGCCCGCAGCGTGACGGTCGATGCCAATTTCAATCCGGTCGGCCCCATCGGATATTTTACGAAGGGCCCCGATCCGGTGAACGGTTTTGTCTCCACGCGAAAGATGAAACGCCGCATCTCCGTCATGGGCGGACTGCTGCGCCACCAGACCTCGTTCCTCAATGGCCGCCTGTTGGGCTTCACCGGCGCCCGCTTCGATTCCATCCGCTATCGCCATCGCGATTTCCTGACCGCCGCATCCTCGTTTACGCCGTTTATCCCCAGCTATAAGGTCGGAGACCAAATCAGAAAAACGATCACCTCCTTCAATCCGAATTTGGGCGCTAACTTTAAGCTCAAGGAAAACTTCCGCGTCTATGCCAGCTACAGCCGAAGCTTCTTCCAATCGCAGGGCGACAACCCCGTCGAGATCGCCAATCCCACCTACAAGCCGGAAACGGCCGACGGCTGGGACTATGGTTTCAAGGGTTCTTTCTTCGGCGACCGCCTGACCTACACGCTGAGCGGTTTCTATATCAATCGGCAGAACGTGAGTGTGGACGACATCGATCCGGTCACCGGCCTCACGATCAGGCGGCGCGACGGGGACCAGTTGGTGCGCGGCTATGAGGCGGATGCCAGCTGGAGCCTGACCAACGAATGGTTTCTGCTCGGCAGTTACGGCAACGTCCACTCGATCTACACGGATTTTGGAGATGCAAATCCGCAGGCCATCGGCCGCAAGGTGCAGTATGTGGCCCCCTACAACGGCAGCTTCACCGTCAAGTATAGCCCGTCACGGGGCTCGCTGAAAAATTTCTCCACCAATCTCGGCGTGACCTTTGTGGGTGCGACTCCGACGGAAACGCCGATCGCGGGCGATGTCGTGACCGGTCCTGCCGGTCGGCGCGTGGTCACTTTCTCCTCCCGCCAATGGGCGCTCACCGTTCCCTCTTACCAAGTCTGGAGCCTCGGCGCCCGTTACACCCTTCAAAGCAGCCGGAACATGAGCCATACCTTTGCGGTGAACCTGAATAATGCGTTAAACAAGCAGTTCATCCGCGCCGGCACGAGCGGAGCCACGCGCATCCTGCAGGGCGACGACCGCGCCATCTTCTTTACCTACACGATCAATCGCAAAGGGACCAAGTTCTGATGAGGGGTTCGCTCGGCTCGGTCACTTTAAGGGTGGCGCTGGCGGTTGGCGGCTTGATCGCGGCGTGTTCCGGGCCGCTTGCGGCCCGGGATCACTTCGTTGAAGGCCCGGGCCAACTTCCGGCGGCACTCAAGGCGGCGCGCGCGGGCGATACGGTGACGCTCAAGAACGGTCCGTGGAACGACCTAAAGGTCGTGGTCAATCGAGGCGGAGAGCCGGATAAACCGGTGGTTATCCGGGCGGAGACGCCCGGTGGCGTTAAGCTGGGCGGGGCGTCTTCGTTGGAAATCAACGCCGCCCACGTCACGGTCGACGGCTTCTGGTTTCACGGCGGCGCGATCACCAAAGGCGCCGTGATCCAGTTCAAGTCCCACCACGGCGTGGTTCGCAACACCGCTATCACGGATTACAATCCGGCCTCGTTTGAAACCGAATACTACTGGGTGTTTTTTGACGGCGACGACAACCGCATCGAGCGATGCTTTTTTAAAGGGAAAAACCATCTCCAGCCTCTCATCGGCAATGCGATCGTCGATAGCCGGCGCAACGCGGTGAGTCGTTCCTATTTCAAAAACGTCCCTTACGTCGCCGACGCCAACGGCCGCGAGATTATCCGGGTCTGGGGTTCGGGTAAGCTCGAAGAACGCGACGAGGACGGGGCGTATTTCACCATCGAGCATAACCTTTTCGACCGCGCGGACGAGGAGGGGACCGAGATCATTTCGCTCAAGTCGAACCACAATGTCGTGCGTCACAACACGGTCATCGCCACGCGCGGCGGCATCAATATCCGGCGCGGGAACTTCAACACCGTCGAGCAAAACGTCGTGCTGGGCCAAGGCATCGCCGGGGCCCAGGGCCTGCGAATGTCCGGCCGCAACAACGTGGTGCGCGGGAATTTTGTCTCGGGTTGCGGTTACGGCATCCGCGTCGCGTGCGGCGAGTTCATCGCATCTGCTCTGACGCCGAGTTATGTGCCCGACGTGAAGCCCAATGGCCGGAAGACGGCCGACGTTCGTATCCCTACTTATCCGCAGGTGAAGAACCTCACGTTGTCCGACAACGTGTTGGTCGGAATCTCGGGGCCCGATCTGGAGGTCGGTTCGTCGTATAAAAACCACTGGCCTGAATCGCAGCAGATCCTGTTGCCGGAGGGATGCGTGATCGAAAACAACCGGTTTGTGCGGTCGCAGGGCGGCGCCTCGGTCCTCGTCACGGTGGCGGAGACGGCGGCACCGCTGGGCCGGTTCACTTTCAAGCCGAACACCTACCGCGGAAATTTCCTCGTCGGGAGCGGCAGGGTGGCAGGTGCGGCGCAGGCCGGCTTCGCGACGATGGCGATTCCGGCTGACTGGTCGGAAGCCAACGAGCGTGCGGCGTTCAAGCCGCTCATGGCCGGAGACGTCGGTCCCGAGTGGGTGATCGCGCTCCGTCGGGCCGGGCAATTTTCCGTCGAAGATGCCGTTTCACCTGAACGCGCCGAACCACCCGAAGCTCGCAAAAACAAACGCAAGCGCTGATCTGGCGCGGTCGTCCTGCCTCTCCATTTTTTATGAAATCGTTCCTCCATCTGATGCTTTGCCTTGCCGCGGTGGGCCTCGCCCGTGCCGCCGATTCCTCGCCGGCCCGCCCTAACGTTCTCTTCATCGCCGTCGATGACCTCCGGCCCGAGTTCGGTGCTTATGGCGCGAGTTACGTGAAGTCGCCCAATTTGGATCGCATCGCGAAAGCCGGGATCACGTTTTACCGCGCTTATTGCCAACAAGCCGTCTGCTCGCCCACGCGCTCGAGCCTCATGACGGGCACCCGGCCCGACACGACCAAGGTCTGGGACCTCGAAACCCATTTTCGCGCCGCTCTGCCCAACGTCGTCACGCTCGGCCAGCATTTCAAAAACCACGGCTATTTCGTCCAAGGTATGGGCAAGATCTATCATGGCAGTCTCGACGACGCTCCCACGTGGTCCGTGCCTTGGCAGTCCTCCCGCGGCCAAGCCTACGGCCTCCCTGAGAACCTCGCACTCAATAACCGCCAATCCGCCGCCCCTGCGGTCGCCGGCGGCTCCGGCAAGAAATCGGGAAAGAAAAAGCAGGAGCCGACTCCCCGCAATTCCCGCGGCCCCGCTTTTGAGGGCGCCGATGTGCCTGACGACACCTTTACCGACGGCCAAAATGCCAAGCTCGCCGTCGCCACCCTCGGCTTGATGGCGAAGCAGCAGCAGCCCTTTTTTCTCGCGCTCGGTTTTTCCAAACCCCACCTGCCGTTTGTCGCTCCGAAAAAATACTGGGACCTTTATGATCCCGCGAAAATCCAGCTCGCCCCGAATAAATTTCGTCCGAAGGACGCGCCCGACTACGCGATCCAGCCCGGCGGTGAGCTCCGCAACTATCACGGCATTCCCGAAGGCTCGATCCCGGACGACCTCGCCCGCCAACTGAAGCACGGCTACTACGCCGCCATCTCCTACATGGATGCCCAGCTCGGCCTCGTGCTCGACGAACTCGACCGTCTCGACCTAGCCAAAAATACGATCGTGGTCCTTTGGGGCGACCACGGCTGGAAACTCGGCGAGCACGACGCGTGGTGCAAACACAGCAATGCCGAAAACGACACCAACGGCGCGCTGCTTCTCTCTGTTCCCGGCATGAAACACGCCGGCGCCAAAGCGACCGGGCTTGTCGAGTTCGTCGACATCTATCCGACGCTCGCCGAGCTCGCCGGTCTGCCGCTCCCCGCCCACCTCGAGGGCCTCAGTTTCAAGCCGGTCCTCGACCATCCCACCCGCCCCTGGAAGCCGGCGGCCTTCAGCCAATATCCCCGCCCGGGCAACTCGGCTACCGGCGGTATTCCGCTCATGGGTTATTCCATGCGCACGGAGCGCTATCGCTTCACCGTCTGGCTGCATCGCGACGACCCCGGCAAAGTCGCGGACATCGAGCTCTACGACCACCAGACCGATCCGCAGGAGAATCTCAACGTCGCCAAGAGCCCCGCCCATCGTGAACTGCTCGAGCAACTCATGGCTCAATGGCGCGGAGGTTGGCAGGGCGCACAACGCGCGATCACCAAGTCCTGACGCCGAACCGCCATGACTCAGACCTCTGCTTTTCGGGCCGGCGCGTTTGCCGCGTGTGTTGTGGGGTGGGCCGCCGGAGTCTTCGCGGCCGCGCCCGCCGTGGGCCCGAAGTCGCCCAACGTGCTGTTCATCGTCGTCGACGATCTGAACCTCGCGCTCGGCTGCTACGGCGACCCCGTGGCGCAGACGCCCCAGATCGACCGGCTGGCCGCGCGTGGGGTGCGATTCGACCGCGCGTATGCGCAGTATCCGCTTTGTAATCCGAGCCGGGTTTCCTTTTTGAGCGGACGGCGCCCGGAGACGAGCGGCGTGTACATCCTGACCACACCGGCGCGCACCGCGTTGCCCGATGCGGTCATGTTGCCGCAGTTCTTTAGGCAGCAAGGCTACCTCAGCGCCGGAGCGGGAAAAATCTTCCACAACGCGAAGGTGAACGACGAAGCGTCGTGGGATTCCTACGACGATCGGCCGGCGAGCGATCCGGATGAAATTGCGGCGATCGAGGCACGATACGGCTCTGCCGGAAAACCCGGCGACGGTCGGCCGGCGTTTCATGTTTTGTCCAGCGATGGTGCGGGCACGCGGGATGGGCGCAACGTCCGGACGATCCTTCGGCTCATGGCGGAGCAACACGCGACCGGGAGACCGTTCTTTTTGGCCGCAGGGTTGCACCTGCCGCACTTGCCGTGGACCGCGCCGAAGAAATTTTTCGACCTGTATCCGCCGGGCAGCCTGACCCCGAAACCCGAGCCCGCGATGGTGGACGTGCCGCCCATCGCGTTGCAGACGGAGCTCTCGGGTTTCGCCCAGCCCGATTCGCGAGAGGCGGCGATGCGCGGTTACTACGCGAGTGTGTCGTTCACCGATGCCCACGTCGGCATGTTGCTGGATGGGCTCGACCGGCTTGATCTTTGGAAAACGACTGTCGTGGTGCTCATCAGCGACCACGGGTTTCATCTGGGCGACCACGGGGGACTCTGGGCAAAACTGAGCGCGTTCGACGCCGCGACGCGCGTGCCGATGGTCGTGGCCGGGGCGGGAGTCCCGGCGGGCAAGGTGGTGGCCGAGCCGGTGGAGTTGCTCGACGTCTTCCCCACCTTGGTCGAACTCGGCGGCTTTGCTCCGCTGCCGGGCTTGGAAGGCCGCTCGCTCGTGGCCGCGATGCGGGGTCGGCCGCCGACCGGCTTCCGGCCGGCGTCGAGTATGGTTTATCATTACGATCAGGCGAAAAAGAGCGATGTGCTCGGCCGCACGGTGATCGCGGCAGAGTGGCGCTACACCGAGTGGGCCGGCGGTGCAGCCGGTCGGGAACTCTACTGGCGCGCCGACGACCCCATGGAGTATCGTAATCGCGCAGGAGACCCGAAGCTCGTCGCCGCGCTCAACGCCGGAGCGGCGTATCTCTTAAACGCCCCAAGTCCGAAGCCCGGCCCGGCCAACCGTCCCCGGGCTTTGCTCGAAGCGGCGCGGAAGAATCCCTGAGCGGCCTCGCCGTTCGTTGGCACGCGATTGGAGGGGCGATCACTTTTTTCGCGTTTTGCAACGCTTGCATAAATACCGGTTTGCGTGACCGGTATCCTCTGAGACCAATGCATCCCTCGTTCTCGGCTCCGTCCCTCCCCATCTCCTCCACCGGCCGGTCCTAGATCGTCATTACGTTAACCATCCCGCCGCTTTGGCACCCTCCATTTACCCAATGAACGCCGCCACCATGCCCAACCTCCGCCCAACCTCTGACCGGTCCTTCGCCCGATCTTTTTCCACGCTGATTATCCTCGGCTCGCTGCTGGTCGCTCCGGCCTCGGCGCAGAGCGTCAACCCGAGCTCCCCAGCGAAGAGCCCGACTCCGGTCTCGGGCGCCGCCAACCTGGCCGGCGAGGTCCTCCAGCTCGAAACCTTCAACGTGTCGGGCTCGCTGATTGTCGGGGCCAGCACGTTTACTTCGCCCACTCCGGTGCTCGTGGTCGATCAAACCTCCCTGCTCGCCGCCGCGCCGATCAATCTCGCCGACGGTTTGAAACAACTGCCCTCCCTCGCTCCCGGTGGCGGCCAGACCGTCGGCGGTGGCACGGGCAACAACAGCGCCAATTTTCTGAACCTGCGGGGCCTCGGCGTCACGCGCACGCTGACGCTTCTGGACGGCCGCCGTTTCACCCCCAGCGGCCCGACCGGACAGGTTGACGTTAACCTGATGCCGCAAGGTCTGGTCGATCGGGTGGACGTCGTGAACGGTGGCGCCTCGGCCGCGTATGGTTCCGATGCCGTCGGCGGCGTCGTGAATTTCGTGCTCAACAAAGAATTTGTCGGCTTCAAGACCGACTTCCTCCTCGGTCAGTCGCAGAAGGGCGATAATCAGGAATATAAGGGTTCGGTCACCTTCGGGACCAAGTATCTCAATGGCCGCGGTCACCTCGTTTTCAGCGGCGAGTACGTGGAGAGCAAAGGCGTGAACGGCGACGGACGCGATTTCCGGCGCGAAGAAACCAACCAAATCCCCGAGCCGGGCAACACGACCAAGGTGATCCGCGTGGCGGACATCCGCTCGCCCTTCACGCCCGGCGGTAACATCGTGAACGGCGTCGGCGGCACCGCCGCCAACAACGCGCTCATCCGCGGGATCAAGTTCGGCCCCGGCGGCACGCAGAGCCCGTACGATTACGGCCGGTTCTCGACCACCATCGGCACGGCGAACGGATTTCAGAGCGGCGGCGACGGTTTCCGGATCGGCACGGCCCAAGAGATCGTGCGTCCGCTCACGCGTAAAAATTTATTCCTGCGAAACGATTTCAAGCTGCTCGAAAATTTCTCTTTCTTCGTCGAGGGCGGTTTCAGCGAAACGCAAATGAACCAGCAGAACAGCCCGACCACGCATCTGCTCACGATCCGCAGCGACAACGCTTTTCTCAACCGGGCCGCGCCCGACTTGGTCGCGCGCATGGCTACGCTCGGTGTCACCTCGTTTACCATGAACCGCTTGACGCTGGAGCGCGGACTGACGGTGTCCAAGGTCAATGACCAGAACCGGCGCGTGTTGGTGGGGTTCAACGCAAAAATCGGCGGCTGGGACTGGGAGACGTCGCTCCAATCGGGTACGAACGACATCAGTATTCCGATCGTCAACAATCTCATCACCGCGCGGATGGCGGTCGCCGCGGATGCGATTCTGGTCGGCGGCCAAATTGTGCCCCGCGCGGCGGCCGCCAATCCGGGGAGCGTGGCCTTCAATCCGTTCGGTGCCGGATCGCCCTCGGCCGCGGCCTTGGACTACGTTATGGGCACCACTCGGTTTGAAGAAACTACCTCCCAAGATGTGATCGAATCGAAGGTTGCTGGAGAGGTTTTCGATTTGCCTGCCGGTCCCGTGGCGGTCGCCGCCGGGTTGCATTGGCGCAAACTCGAATCCACGACCACGACCGACGCGCTCTCGATCGCCGGCGCCTACCGATTGGCGAACAACCAACCGTTTACGGGCAACTATACGATCATGGAGGAGTTCGCCGAAACGCAGATTCCGCTGCTGAAGGATCTGCCGCTCGTGAAGAAGCTGACGGCCAGCCTGGCTTTCCGGCACGCGGATTACTCGACCAGTGGTGATGCCAACTCTTGGAAGGCCGGCGCGGTCTGGCAGCTCAACGCCGATCTGCGCCTCCGCGCCTCGCGCTCCCGTGATATTCGGGCGCCCAACATCAACGAGCTCTTCTCCGCCGGCCGTCAGACCAACGGCAACATCTCCGACAATTTCGCCGGCGGCACGGGCCTGACCTTTCAGGGCGTGCCCAACATCAACAGTGGCAATCCCAATCTGAAACCCGAGGTGGCCGACTCGACCGTCGTCGGCTTTGTTTACCAACCGATGTGGCTGAAAGGTGCGAGTTTCGCCGTGGATTTTTACACCACGGAGATTGCCGACGCGATTTTCGTGGCGGGCGGACAAAACGCCGTGCGCGAGTGTTCGATCAACCCGTCGTCGCCGCTCTGCTCCTTCGTGACGCGCGGCCCGACCTCGGCCAGCCCACGGGCGATCATCCAGACGCGGACCTCCTCGGTTAATCTCAACTCCGAGTTTTCGCGCGGGGTGGATTTCGAGGCCAGTTACCGGATTCCGCTTAACACGTGGTTTGCCGCCGTGCGTCCCGGCAATCTTACCGTGCGCGCGATCGCCGGTTACATCGATGAGTATTCCCGCGTATCGCCTCTCACTCCGACCCAAATCAACTTGGCCGGCAACGGTATCGCGAATCCCGGATCGGGCACTTCGGCGTTGCCACGCATCCGGGGCAACCTCTCGCTGAGTCACTCGCGCAACGCCTTCTCCAGCTTCCTCCAGATGCGCTACATCGGCCGGATGACATGGGACAAGACGCGCGTTCTGGGCGTGACCACCGATTACAACGCCGTGCCTTCGACCGCGTATTTCGACGGCCAATTGACCTACCGGTTGCCCAAGATTCGCCAAGGCTGGGAGTCGGAAGTTTATTTGAACGTCGCCAATCTCCTCGACCGAGACCCCACCTACGCACCCCGCGCCGGCGGCGCCACGCCGCTCCCCACCGATCCCGGCCTATTTGACCAAGTCGGCCGGATTTTCCGACTCGGGCTGAGGACGAAGTTCTGAGGTTTCCCATGGTGCGGCGGTTTTTGCTGCTTTGGCTTCTGGCCGGCCTCGGTATCGGCGCGGCGAGCGCGGCCGAAGCGGCCAGCCCTGAGCCGGACCCGAGGCTCGGGCCGGCGTTTGCCCGCCGGGAACGTCCTGTTCTGGGTTCGGCGACCGCCCCGATCGTGGTGATCGAAGTTTCGAGTTTCAGGTGCGCCCACTGCCGGGACTTTCATGAGAGAATCTTCCCGGTGCTGCGGAGCCGTTACGTGGACACGGGAAAAGTGCAGTGGGTCGTGCTCAATGCTTCCGATGACCCGTCAGAACAGTTCGCGCCGATTTTCCAAGTCGCGCGGTGCGCCTTGCGGCAGGAAAAGTATTGGGAGGTGAAAGAGCGACTCTTCGAAGCGGCCGGTCGGCCGTTCAGTTTTGTGGCTAATTTAGTCAAAAAAAGCCCGCAGATTGAAGGGGGGGCTTTGGACCAATGTCTGGGTGAACGCGGCGTGCGTAACGCGGTGGCTGCCGATTTCGCCGAGTATGCGCGGCTCAAGGTTCAAGGGACGCCGACCTTCCTGATCCGAAAGACCGGGGCCGATGGCCGGGTGGTGGAGACCACGATTGCGGGTGCCCAGACGCTGGACTATTTCCAGCGCGTAGTGGATGAATTGCTGAAGACCCCCTGACCATGCGCCGAGTCGCCGACTCCCTTTTTCCAGCCTTCCACGCGGTGCGGCCCGCGCGATTGTTGGCAGTGTTGGCGGTCGCGGGAGGAGTGGGCCTAGTTGGTGACTGGCTGCGCTCGGAGCAACGGCTCGTGTTTTCCCGGCCGCTTCCGGTCTTTAGAATCGTGGAGCCGTCGCGATGACCCCAAGTGCCTGCTCCAGTCGCAGCCGCGAGGTTTATATACGCTGGTTGCTGGGTGCGGTTTTGGTCGCAGCCGGCGGTTTCAAAGCGGCACACCCCGTGGAGTTTCACGCCGATTTGGTGGCCTATGGGATCGGCTTACCCGATGCGTGGCTACGAGGAACCGCCATGATGTTGCCTTGGCTCGAAGTGCTCGCCGGCGTCGCTCTCGGCGTGGACTTCTGGCCGGAGACGATCCGTTTCGTAGTCGTGGGCTTGAGCGCGGTTTTTGTGGTGGTGTTGGCTCAGGCCATGATGCGTGGACTGGAGGTGCGCTGCGGGTGTTTTGGCCCGCTGACGCCCGGCTGGTTTAACGAACCGTGGTTCGCGCTTGGACGCGCCGTCGGGTTGCTCGCCGCCTCGATTTGGCTGTGGCTGAAACGGGTGCCGTCGGTCGCGGGGCCCGTGCTCAACGCCTAACGGCCAACGCTCCCCACGATGCCTCCGTCAAATTCGGTCTTTTTTCTTCGTCGGCTCTCTCTGGCCCAGTGGATGTTGTTCGCGGCGGGCGGTGGCGTGGTTTTTGGATTAGCGGCCCCGGAGCTCGCCGTGCATCTGAAGTTCATCAGCGATATTTTTCTCCGGCTGATTCGGGCAATTATCGCTCCGGTGCTTTTCGGCGTGTTGGTGCGGGCGGTCGGCGGGGTGGGGGGAATGAAGGACTTGGGCCGCTTGGGTTGGAAGTCGCTGGTCTTCTTTGAGGTCGCGACGACTCTCGCGCTGCTGCTCGGGTGGTTTACCGCGGCGATTTTTCGGCCGGGCGACAACGTCGCGCTCGCCGCTCAGGCGGCGCCGGTGGTTTCAAAAATGACGTTTACCGATGTGCTCGTGAACGCCTTTCCGACCAGCATCGTGGATGCGATGGCGCGGGGCGATGTGCTGCAGATCGTGGTGTTCTGTTTCCTGTTCGGCGTGGCCTGCCTCGCGGTGGGAGAGCGGGCGAAGCCCGTGCTGGTGCTGGCCGATGCCGTGGTGGCGGTCGCGTTTCGGTTTACGCAGATCATCATGTACCTCGCGCCGGCGGCGGTTTTTGCCGCCATGGCGGGAACGGTGGCGACCAGCGGGGTGGGGGTTCTGCTCGGGTTGGCCCGGCTGTTTGGGGCGGCTTGGGGAGCAGAACTGTTGTTCCTCGCGGTGGTTTTCGGCGGCTCACTCGTGGCGAGCGGAGTGCCGATGCGGCGGTTCGTGCATTTCGTGAGGGAGCCGTTCCTGATCGCGTTCAGCACGACGTCGAGCGCGGCGGCTCTGCCCCAGACTCTGGAAAACATGGAGCGTTTCGGCGTGCCCAATCGGATTCTCGGGGTGGTGGCTCCGCTGAGTCTCAGCCTGAACCTATGTGGCAGCACCCTCTTTCTCGGACTTGCGACGCTGTTTGTCGCGCAGGCGGCCAACGTTCCGCTCTCGTTCGACCAACAGCTTTTGATTTTGCTCACCCTTAAGCTGACCAGCAAGGGCGTCGCGGGTATTCCACGGGCCAATTTCGTCGTGCTCACGGCCTTGTTTCAGAGCTTCGGTCTCCCGCTTGAAGGCCTCGGTCTGCTGCTCGGCATCGATGCGTTGATCGATCCGATCCGGACCAGTGTGAATGTTGTCGGCCATTGCACCGCACCCGCCGTGGTGGCGCGCTGGGAGGGCGTGACGTTTCCGAAAGACCTCGAGCCCGTGCCGACCATGGCACCGCCGTCTTAAGGCCTCGCGTTTCATCTTCTATGTCCCTGTTGCCCCTCTTCGACAATTCCCTCCTGCAACGCGCGGCCCAGCCCGCGCTTGAAATCGAGACCGCGCCCGGGTCTTTGGCCTGCTATACCTTTGGCGATCTTGAAGTGCGCAGCAATCGGCTCGCGCACCTTTTGCGCGCGCGGGGTTTACAGCCGGGAGATCGGCTCGCGTTTTTTTTGCAGAACCGGATTGAGGTGATCGATCTCTGGCTCGCCGGAACCAAGCTCGGCCTGATCATCGTGCCGATCAACGTGCTCTACCGGGAACGCGAGCTGACGCACATCGTGCGGGACGCTGCGCCCACTGCGGTGGTGACCTCGCGCGAGTTGGCCGGGCTTATTCCCAGCGATGTGGCGATCTGGGAGGTGGACGGATTGACGGCCGAGGCGGCGGCGCAGCCGGGCGCGCGGATTTCGGTCCCGGCCGATGCGGATACGCCGATGGCGCTCATCTACACGTCGGGCACGACCGGGGCGTCGAAGGGCGCGGTGCTCACGCAGGGTAATTTTGCGACCAACGGTCTCACCCTCGTCACGGCCTGGGCGATCACGTCGGCCGATCGCTACCTTGCGACGCTGCCACTCTTTCACGTGCACGGTTTGGCGAACGGACTGCACTGCTGGCTCTTCAGCGGTTGCCACCTGCGTCTGACCGAGCGTTTCGAACACGCTAAGGCCGCCCAATGGTTCGACGAGTATCGGCCGTCGCTCTTTTTTGGCGTGCCCGCGATGTTCATCCGGCTGCTGGAGCTCCCGCCCGAAGTCGCGCGGCAGATCGGCTCGCGCCTGCGGTTGGCGGTTTCCGGGTCGGCGCCGTTGCCGGCCGAGGTGCATGAGAAATTCAGACTGCTCTACGGCTCGGTGATTCTGGAACGCTACGGGATGACCGAGACGTTGATGAATATCGGCAACCCCTACGCTGGCGAGCGTCGCCCTGGCACGGTCGGTCTGCCGCTCGCGCACGTGGCGGTGCGCATCTGCGACGAGGCCAACGCCGTGGTCCCCGACGGCACGACGGGCGAGGTCTGGGTGAAAGGTCCGAACGTGTGCGCCGGCTATTGGCGGCGCCCCGACGCGACGGCGGCGGCGTGGAGTGCCGGTTGGTTTCGCACGGGCGACATCGGGGTGCGCGCCGCCGACGGCTACGTTACCCTGCAGGGCCGGCGCAGCGATCTGATCATCTCCGGCGGTTTCAATATCTACCCGCGGGAAATCGAGGAGCTGATCCTCGAACAGCCCGGCGTGCGGGAAGCGACGGTCGTCGGCGTGCCCGATGCGGTGCGCGGCGAGGTGCCCGTGGCCTATGTGGTGGTCGATAATGCGGGGTTCGACGAGGCGGCGACGGTCGCGGTGTTGCGCTCTCAATTTGCCTCGTTCAAGCAGCCGAAGAAGTTTGTGCGGGTGCCGGCCTTGCCGCGCACGGCGTTGGGCAAGGTGCAGAAACATCTCCTGCCCGCCCCATGAGCCCGGCCGTCATGTCGTTGGTCGCGCTGGCCGTGGTGATCGGCTTCAGCCTGACCGCCCGGATCAACATCGGGGTGCTCGCGGTTGCGCTGGCGTGGCCGATCGCGGTTTTCGCGGCCGGGTGGAAAGCGGAGGCCTTGCTCGCGGCGTTTCCTTCCAGCCTGTTTCTCACCCTCGTGGGCGTGACGCTGCTGTTTGGCGTGGTGCAACGAAACGGCACGTTGGAGGCGCTGGCCCGGCGGGCGGTGCGGCTTTGCGGGGGGCGCGCGGCGTTGTTGCCGGTGGTATTTTTTTTGATGGCCGGGGTGCTCTCATCCATCGGACCGGGAGCGATCGCGGCGACCGCGCTGATCGCGCCGCTCGCGATGGGCATTGGGCATCGGGCCGGCGTGTCGGCATTTCTGACCGCCCTGATGGTCGCCAACGGCGCCAATGCGGGAAACCTGTCGCCGATCAGTTCGGTGGGTCTGATCATGCATACGCAGATGCAAAAAGCCGGTCTCCCGGGACACGACTGGCAGGTGTTCGCGGCGGCCTTTGTAGCCCACGCCGTCGTGGCGCTGGCCGCTTACTTTTTGTTCGGCGGCCTCAAGCTGTTCCGCGCGGGCCGCGGTCCGGTCGGGGAACGGCCGCCGGCGTTGACCGGCTCCCAATGGTTTTCGTTGGGCGTGCTGGCGGTCTGGATTGCGGCGGTCGTGTTTCTGCGGGTCAACCCCGGCCTCTCGGCGTTTGCCGCGGCGTCGGTGCTGATCGTGGCGGGTGCGCTCGACGACACGCGGGCGTTTGCGAGCATTCCTTGGGCGGTGATCGTGACGGTGTCGGGCGTCAGCGTGTTGATCGCCGTGCTCGAAAAGACGGGCGGCATGGATCTGTTTACGACGTTGCTCGCCAACGTGGCGACGCCGGCCACGGCCAACGGGACGATGGCGTTTTGCACGGGCATGATTTCGACCTACAGCTCGACTTCGGGCGTTGTGTATCCGGCGTTTATTCCCGCCGTGGCAGGCTTCGTCGAGAAGCTGGGCGGCGGCGATCCGCTGCAAGTTGCGCTGAGTATCGGGGTGGGCGCCATGATCGTCGATGTCTCGCCGCTCTCGACGATCGGCGCGCTGGCCATCGCGGCCCGCCCCGAGGGCGAGAATGAACGTGCGCTGTTCCGAAAAATGCTGCTTTGGGGCTTTGCCATGACGGTGGTCGGTGCGCTGTTCTGTCAGTTCTTCATCCGCTTTTTTGTATGAAAAAAATCCTGCTCCTGCTCTCGTTTTGCTGCGCCGTGACTTCGGGTTGGGCGGCGGAAATCCTTTCGCCGGCCGAGGAAGCCGCCAAACGCTGGAAGCAGTATCAACCTGCTTTCGACGCTTTCGCCGAACAGGACCGCGTGACTCCTTTTGCCCCCGGCGGCATCGTTTTTGTCGGCAGCAGCATCTTTCGGCAGTGGACCACGGTGCCGGAGCAGATGGCGCCCTTGCCGGTGTTGAACCGGGCGTTTGGCGGATCGCGCACGGGTGACCAGCTCGCGCGGTTCGACCAAGTCGTCACACCATATGCGCCCAAGGTCATCGTCTATTATTGCGGCAGCAACGACCTCAAGGCCGGTGCGGTGGCCGAGGACCCGGCGGCGATTTTTGCGCGGTTTCGGGCCTTCTCGGAGCGGGTGCAGGCGACTTTGCCGCAGACGCGGATCATTTTTGTCTCCAGCACGCGGTCGCCGGATCGGGTGGGCCGTTGGGAGCAGGTCGATCATTACAACGCGCTGGCCCGTGCGTATTGCGCCGCGACGCCGCATCGTTTTTTTGTCGATATCAACCCGGCGCTGGTCGATGCGTCCGGCCATCCGCGGCTCGATCTCTACAAAGAGGACAAACTGCATTTTCATCCGCCGTCCTACGTCGAGTTTGCCCGGGTGATCCGGCCGGTGTTGGAGCAGGTTTGGGCCGAAGTGAGCCGTTCGGCCAAGTAACGAGCCAGTCCGCTGGCTTGGTTTGAGCCGGCGTTCACCATCTAGTTGTCGAAGCACAGGCGCGCAGGTGGCTCGCGCTCGGCGGGGCCGGTTCCGATGGGCACCTTTCGGGTAGCATCGGCCACGGCTTGGCGGGTCGAAACGCCCGGAATGGTTCTACGGGCGGTCGGGTCGCGGTTTTTCGATTGGTCGGCGCTCTCGCCCAGAGATGCGCAGGCTTGGCAAAGTTGCTCGTGATCGGCCTCGAGTTCGCGACGGAGACTGGGGGCGGCGTTATTCTTTTCCCGGATGATATCCCGGTTCTTGTTCCTGAACGTCCGTTCGGGGTAGGAGCGGGAGACGCCCGAATTGACGCCGAGCAGACGCCGGCGGCGCTCTAGCCCGTTTTCGTTCACGAGTGAAAAAGCGAGAGTGTGAAGTTGGCCGAGGTGCTGCTACTCCGGCCCCACGTAGGCGAAGCGTGGCGTCACGCTACCGTCGGGCAGCGTGACGGTAGAGGTGAACATCGCCTGCGGGCGGACCCAAAGGCTGAAGTCGCCGTAGAGGAGTTTGTAGACGACAAGGAGTTCCTCGGTCTCGGAGTGACGGGCCAGGGCAATGACTTGGTAGTCTTGGCCTTTGTAGTGGCGGTAGCGGCCGGGGCGGGGCTCGGCGGGGAGCGGGGCGGAGGAGCTCATGGGGACTTTGGTTGGAGACGAGCACCCCGCAGCGCGTCGCGGGCGGAATCACCGTCCGTAAATGGAGCGTTGGCAGATTTCACCCCGGTGAATTTACCAAAGAAACCGGATTTGGTTTTTGGATCCGGGGGCCGGCGTTGAGTTGGGATCTTGGCTTTCATGATGGAACTGCACGCCGTGAAGGGAGCAGCGCAAGGGTGGAGTGCGACCAAATAGGTTGTTCGAGGTATTCAGTGGGGCGTGACGGCAACACGCCGGCAATGAGCAGGCTCAAAATCTTACGGGCCGCGACGACAAGGCCGCAAACGCACGACGAGGGCGTCGCATCTACAGAACGTGGCTCAGAATCGAGGTGGTGACTTCGAAGAAACGGACGACGGCAGAGACGCCGCCCTACTTGGCTTCGACGCGGAGGATGCCCTTCATCAGGGCGGCGTGGCCGGGGAAGCTGCAGATGTAGTCGTAGTCGCCCGGGGTGCTCGGCGCGATGAAGTAGATTGTGTCGCTGGTCTCGGGTTGGACGACGCTCGTGTGAAAAAGAACGTCGGCGGAATCGGGCACGTAACTCTTGGCGGCGCCGTCGAGGCCGAGGGCGAGCGCGGCGGCGCCCACGTCCTGGCCTTTGCCGGGGGCGCAGAGGACGAAGTTATGCAGCATGTCGTCGGTGTTTTTGAAGATAAGTCGGATGCGCGTGCCGGCTTTGACGGTGAGCAAGGTCTGGTCGAACTTCAGGCCGGGTTGGGTGCCGAGGAGAAACTGTCGGTCGCCCTCGCTGTTGGGCCAATCGGTGGGCTGCTTGATCGGGTGTTTGGCGGTGTGCCCGAGGGCGACGGCGGAAACGGCGGCGGCGCAAATCTCGGCGGCGTTGGGCTCGATGGGAATGATACGATCGCCGGGAGCGAACCGGTTGAGCGTGTAATACGCGATCGGGTGGAGGACGGCGTCGCCCCCGGTGGCGGCGCGCACGCCGGAGGCCTTGATCTCGTGGATGTAGCCCTCGCGCAGGCAGACGGCGGCGAGGCGCACGCTGAGACCGTCGGGTGCGACGACCACTTTGCGCACGGGGCACGCGAGGCGGTCGATCGGCGCGGCGCCATAGGCGGCGTGATAGTTGTAGGTGAAACCGGCGATGCTGTAGCTCGCGGGATTCCCGGCGGTCGCGCGGTCGACGGGCGCGGTGAACGTGAGCAGAAAACCATCGGGCTGGGCCTTGATTTCTTTGATCTCGAGCGGGGTCGCGCCGGTCCACGTCACGCGTTCGATGCCGTATTGTTTCGGGCCGACGGAGCCCCAACCGCGGGCGGTTTCGCCGACAAACATCGTGGCGTTCTCGCCGAATTCCATGCGCAGAATGCCGCTGTCGAAACCCTCGCGGAAGGCGTAGGCCGCGCCCTGCCAGACGCCCTGCACCTGCTCGAGGGAGACGCGCATGAGTTTGCTCTGGCCCTGGTCGCCGATGAAAAACTGGCCGCCGAACGGCCCGAATTTTCCACCGGTGCGATCTTCGATCATGGCGGAGTTGGAGATGCCCAGCACGGCGTGCGGCAACCAGACGGCGGGGGCTTTCAAGCCGGGGAGTTTCTTGGCGACAACGTGCATGGGTTGCTCGAAGTCGGAGATATGCTCGGGGCGAACCGACACGGTCGAGCCGGGCAGTTTGGACCACGTGAGGCCGGCGGGATGGCCGATGAAGTCGCCGGATTCGATGTGGGTGATTTTACCGGAACCGACCCACTCGCCCTGATTGTCGGTGGTGAACCAAGCGCCTTGGGAACTGACGGCGAATCCGGCGGGCGAGCGCAGGCCGGCGGCGATGGGCGAGAGCTGGCCGTCGGGCGTGATCTCGACCATCCAGCCGCGCCAAGGCACAGGGGCCTGCGTGGCTCCGCCAAAGGCGACGTTGAGGGTGACGCGCAGGTTGCCGTTGGGCGCGAGCACCGGGCCGAAGGCGTATTCGTGGTAGCTGCCGGAGATGGGGAATTTCGCGACGGTTTCAAACACGTCGGCGCGCCCGTCACCGTCGGTGTCGACGAGGCGGGTGAGCTCCTGGCGCTGGGCGACGTAGAACCCGCCCTTGGGTGCCGCGATGATCCCGAGCGGTTCGTGGAGGCCTTGGGCAAAAAGGGAATAGCGCGGCTTAGGCTCGGCGTCGTAAGCGCCGTCGATCCACCAGACCTCGCCGCGGCGGGTGGTGACGAGCAGGCGCGCCGGGGCGACGGCGACGATACCGCTGACCTCGAGCACGATGGCGTCGGGCACGGGGAGCGGGGTGCGTTGCCAATAGCGACTCTCGGCGGCGGTGAGCGCTTCGGAAGGCTTGATGAAGCGTTCGGCGGCGGAGGGGTTGTTGGTCTGCGCGAATGCGAAGAACGGAACGGCGAAGCCGGCGAGAACCGAGAACGTGAGCGGAAAAGAGAGGGGGCGCTTCATGGGGAAAATTACCAAACGAGCGAATACGTGAGGGTGCGGTCGACCTTGCCGCCGGAGATGGGAATGGTGACTTGCTGGCGGCCTTGGCGCGTGCGAACGGTGGGTTTCAAGGCGCTATCCTTCGGCAGATCGACGTAGTAGGCGCGGTCGCCGACGATCCAGCCGCGGCCGTCGGGTTGCGGAGTGATGGTCGCGGCCTCGGCGAGAAGTATATGGGTTTCCCACGAGGTGTTGCGACCGACGAGGGTGAGGGTGCGGGTGAGGCTGCGGCCGTCGGCGGCGGGGGTAATCCGATCGCGGATGGAGAGATCGCCGAGTTTGCTGAGAAACGTCGGCGAGCCGTCGGCCGCGAGTGTGTAGCCCTGCGAAGACCAAAGGGCATCGGGGGTGTCGGGCCAATCGTAGGCGGAGCGTTCGAGGAGGGCGACGGTGGGTTTTGCGTTGAGGGTAAGGGCGGGGCCGGCGGGTTCGGCGAGTTGGGGTTCGCCGCGGCCTTCCCACATGTCGACGGTGTCGAGGAAGGCTCCGCGCCAAGCGCGGAGAAGGGTGCCGGCCTCGAGGTCGTAGGCGTAGTGCGCGCCGCCGGGGGAGCCGACGCTAAGGGCGTAGAGGCGCTTTTTAGGCTCGAAGGGAACGAAACCGCGTTGAAGGCGCGGGCGGTCGGTGGGTTCGATGAGCAGGGTTTTTTTGACCGGTGCTTTGGCGGCGGGGTCAACGTAGGTGAGCGACTGCGGCGCGAGGCTGACCCCGCGGACGCCGATCTTGAGCGACGGGCGGCCGCTGCGGGCTTGGCGGTAGTCGAGTTGGAACGGGTGGTCGCCGGCCGGCAACGTGAGGGTGCGGCCGTCGCCGCCCAGCTCGAGCGGGGAGATCGCGGTCTCGCCGGCGATGAGGAGGCGGGCGGGGTTACGGGTCTCGGTGGTGAACGTGTAGGTGTCGGCGCGGGCGAGGTGGATCGTGCCCTTGATCACCAAGGCGGACTTGCCGGATTTCTCCATGGGCAGAAGGCTGAGGGCGTCCAAGGTACCGGTCGCAGTCGGCGGCGTGGAGTAATCGCCGAGGCCATTTTTTTCACCGGTGCGGAGTTCATAGGTGAGGCCGGAGGTGGTGACGGGCGGAGTGTCGAAACGGAGGGCGGAGAGGCGGCGGATCGCGATCGGGCCATGGTCGCCCTGAATCATGATGGGGCCGCGGGAAGCCTCGGGTCCGGTTTCAAAGAGCGCGCTGCGGGTCGGGCCGGTGACCTCGACGTTTTCGTGGATCAGAAAATCGTTGAGGAGGACCCGGACGAACTTGGCGTTGGCGATTTTTTTGCCGTCGGCATCAAAGCGCGGGGCGCGAAATTCTACCCGAAGATTTTGCCAAAGGCCGGGCGCGCGGGAGGCGTTGGCGCGGGGCGCGAAGCCGTCGTAGCTCTCCTTGCCCTTGCCGCGGGCGGCGTCCCAGCGGTGATAGATGGCGCCGCAGTCGATGTCTTGCGGAACCTTTTTCCCCCAGCTGTCGAAGAGCTGAATCTCGTAGCGACCCATGAGGTAGACACCGGAGTTGGAGCCGGGGGTGAGCAGGAAATCGAGTTCGAGCTCGAGATCGCCATGGTCCCAGGCGGTGACGAGGTGGGCGCGGTTTTCCTTGGTGGTATTGTTGACGAGGATGCCGTCGCCCGGGAGTCCGATGAGTTTCTTTTCGATGCGCGGATCGCCCCCGAGGCCGGATGCGACCTGCCAATTTGCGCCGAGCGGTTTGAAATCGTCGGCGACCGAAGGCCGCGGCGTTTGGGCCGGGAGACTGCAAGCGAGGAAGAGGCCGGCGACCAGGCTGAGGGATGAAATCTTCATGGGGAAAAGGGAGTAAACAAGGGGAACGAAGCGACGGCGCCGGGCAAACCTTTACCCGGAGACGTCGAAATTAAACACGAACGGTCGGTACTACTTTAGCGTTGAGTCGAAGAGCCGGTAGGCGGTCTCGCGTTGGGCGTCGGGGAAGTCGTGCTCGCTGTCGGGGTGGGCAACGGTGAGCCGGGCGGCGGCGTTGAACAGCGCGTAAACGTCGCGCGCGGAAGCGACGACGCGCTCGACGGAGGACCACTGGAAATTGGAATCGCGGAGCGGAGCGCTCACGAAGACGGGGCGGGGGGCGAGGGCGCCGAGGATCTCGTGGAAGTCGAAGGGGATGTCGGCGAGGCGGCTGGCGTAGTTGAGCAGGCGCGGCATGTAGCGCTCTTGGCACCAGCCCTTCTCGGGCGCCCAGACGGCGGGTTTCCCGCCATAGTAATCGAGGTAGGAATCGAAGCCGCAGCTGGAAACGATGGCGGAGATGCGTGGTTCGAAGACGGCGGTGTAAAGGGCGTTGTGGCCGCCGAGCGAGTGCCCGATGGCGCCGAAGCCGGCGGAGGTTTTCACAAACGGAAGCGACTCCAACAGGTCGAGGGCGCGGCTGTTGTCCCAGATGGCTTTCATGGTGCCACTGGCGTAGCCGAGGCCCTTGAGGTCGGGCGTGTAGTTGGCGAGATGCGGGTAGGCGGGCGCGATCGCGACGTAGCCGCGGGCGGCGAGTTCGCTGGCGTATTGACGGTTGGGTTTTCCGCCGAGACCGACGACGACACCGGCGCCGGCGGTTTGGTCGGTGGGGTGGAGGCAGAGAACAGCGGGAAACGTGCGCGCGGTGGCGGCGTCGGCGACGAGCGCGGCTTTTGGGATACAGAGAAAGGCGGGAGTCCGGCTACCGGGTTCGGATTGGTAGGTGATGCGGCGGATGACGTAGGTACCGCGGTCAATTTCCTCTTCGACGCGCACGTCGAGCGCCACGCGTTTGGCTGAGGTCGCGCCGGGAAAGGATCCCATCACGGTTTCCATGCCGCGCACGATCTCCGCGCGGCGCTGTTGCCAATCGGCCGGGGTGCGCACGGGGGCAGAAGCACCCGAAGCATCGCGAACCAGCAGCAGCTGGTCGCGCGGCAGACGCGGTGGCTCGACGGCGGCGGCGAAGGACACGAAGGCGAAAGCGGTGAGGACGAGTTGCGGAAAGGGGAAACGCATGGGTGGGGGGGGGCGGGGCGCGCGACGATCGGTTGCGCTGGCTGGAACGCATAAGCGCGGTCAGGACCGGTGGCGGAGTCAAGCCAGCGGGCCGGGTGAGGATCGATAAGTGGCACGGGTGACTCGCCTGAGCGTATCGCAGGGCGAGGTCTCCGACCCTCCCTTCCCGCCAGACAAAAACCGATCGGGGCAAAGCCCGATCAGGTGGAGCCCGATGTCGCCATCGGGCTTCCGCCGATGTCCGGCTCCGTCGTGACCTGAGCGCCCCGCCCAAGTTCCATAAGCTCAGGCGGCGGCGGGGAAGCCGGCCATCAATTGCATGAGGGCCGCTTCGCTGAAGGCAGCGTGGGGGAGTTCGCCCGCGAGCGCGCCTTGACGCATGACCAGAATCCGCCGGCAGAGGCCGATCAATTCGGGAAGCTCGGAGGACACGACGAGGAGCGCTTTGCCCTCGCAGGCGAGCTCGTCGAGCAATTGGTAAATCTCGGCCTTCGCGCCGACGTCGACCCCGCGCGTGGGTTCGTCGATGAGGAGCACGTCGCAGTCCCGGGCGAGCCATTTGGCGAGGGCGATCTTTTGTTGATTACCGCCGCTGAGGCCGGCCGTGATCGTTTCCATCGAGGGGGTTTTTACGCGGAGGCGCGTGGCATAGCGCGCGGTGAGGGTCGCTTCGGCGGCGCGCCGGACAAAACCGAAGCGCGTGAGCAACGGCAGCGCGGCGAGGGCGGTGTTTTCGCGGCAGTTCAGTCCGAGGACGAGACCTTGGCGCTTCCGATCTTCCGGGACGAGTCCGAGGCCGGCGGCAAGGGCTTGTTCGACGGAGCCGAGGGCAAGCGGGCGGTCGTTGATGCGGACCTCGCCGGTGGCGGCTGGATCAAGGCCGAAGAGGGCTTGCACTACTTCGCTGCGACCGGCGCCGACAATGCCGGCCAGACCGACGATTTCGCCGGCGCGGACCGAAAGCGGAATGTTGGTGAAATGGCCCGGCGACGTGAGGGCGGTTGCGCTCAATCGGACCGGGCCGAGTTCGCGGGTGAGATGGGCGGGCGTGTGGGCGCGGAGTTCGCGGCCGATCATTTGGGTGACGACGCGGGCCGGCGTGGTCGAGGTGATGGCCTCGGTGGCGATATGGCGGCCATCGCGGAGGACGGTGATATGATCGCAGAGGGCGAAGAGCTCCTCGAGGCGATGCGACACATAGATGAGGGTGAGGCCGCGGGCCTTCAGCTCGCGGACGAGGCGGAAAAGATCGGCGGTCTCGGCGGCGGAGAGCGAGCTCGTGGGCTCGTCCATCACGATGATCTGCGCGCCGGTGCCGACGGCGGCGGCGATCTGAACGAGTTGTTCGCGACCAGTGGAAAGGGTGCCGATCGGAATGTCGGGATCGATGTCGGCGCCGACGGCGGCGAGCAAGGCGCGGGCGCGGGCGCGGAGGGCGGAGCGGTCGATAAAGCCGCGGCGACGAGGAAAGTCTCCGAGGCAGAGGTTTTCGGCGACCGAGAGGTTGGGGCAGAACGCGAGTTCTTGGTGGACCATCGCGATGCCGAGTTCGCGGGCGGCGAGCGGGGTGGTGGGTGCAACCGGCCGGCCGTCGATGAAGATCTGGCCGGAATCGGCGGTGTAAACGCCGGCGAGGATTTTCCCGAGGGTGCTTTTGCCGGCGCCGTTTTCACCGATGAGCGCGTGGCAGGTGCCGCGCTCGACGGTGAGGGAGACGCCGTCGAGCGCGAGGACGCCAGGGAAGCGCTTGGTGATCTGGCGGAACTCTAGGAAGGGCACGGGGCCAAGGGTGAATCGGAGGCAGGCCGGTGGTGGCCGGCCGTGCGCCCAAAGAGGGCGGGTCGGAGGCCCGGCCCTAGGTTTTTACTTCGGGAGCCACTTGTCCCAGTTTTTGGCGAAGGCGTCCACGTTGTCTTTGGTCACGGGGATGAGGGCGCTGATGTCTTTGACGGCGACCGGGTCTTTCTTGAGGACGATTTTGTTAATGAGGTGCTCGACGGATTTGTAGCCCCACTCGTAGCACTGTTGCGCAAGGAGCACGGGGACGTGGCCGCTGCGGATGTAGGCGAGCTGCGCGGGCAGAGCGTCGACGGCGACGCACTTGACGGTGCCGGGTTGCCACTTGAGGGCGTTCTCGGTGAACAGCGGCCAGCCACCGATCATGGCCCAGCCGGTGATGTCGGGGTTGGCCTGCATGACCTGCTCGACCTTGGCGGCGGCGTCCTGCGCGGTCTCTTTGTGATAATAAGCGTCGCGAATCGTGATGCCCGGATACTTTTTGGCGGCCTCGCGCACGCCTCGGACGCGGATCTGGAGGTTCGGGGCATTTTGGTTGCCGGCAAGGATGGCGACGACGCCACGGCCGTTCATGATTTTGGCGAGTTCGTCCATGACTTGGGCGCCGCAAAGCAGGTCGTCGACACCGTAAGTGACGAAGCGCTTGGAAGCGGGGGCATCGGAGTCGAAGGTGGCGACGGGCACGCCGTTTTTGACGGCGGAGTTAATGGCGTCGGTCAGTTTGTTGGCGTCGGAGCAAGCGACGGCAATGCCCTCGGCGCCGGTGAGGACGAGTTGCTCGATGGCCTCGGCCTGTTTCTGGGCGTCTTCCTCGTTGGGGGTACGCCAGTCGATCTTGATGGTCAGTTTGTGTTTGGCGCCGAGTTCCTTGGCGGCGTCAACCGCACCGACGCGGGCGGCTTGGAAGACGGGGTTGCCTTGGGATTTGGCGACGAGACCGATGGTGATGGTGCGGGATTTTTCGGCGGCTTGGGCTACCGAGGCGAACGCGAGGGCGAGAGCGGCGAGGAGGATTTTCTGCATGGGAGGGGGAAGTTTTGAACGAGGAAAAAGGGGGGAACGAGGGCGACAGGGGCCAGGTTTTTTGGAAATCAGGCGGCGGCGGTGAGGCGGCGTTTGGCGAGCCAGGTGTTAAGGTTGTCGAGGACGACGGCGAAGATGACGACGGAACCGATGATGATCTGGCTGTAGTTTTGGTTGATGCCAAGGATGACGATGCCGCTGGAAATCATTTGGATGATCAGTGCGCCGAGGACAACCCCGAGAGCGGAGCCTCGGCCGCCGTTGAGACTGGCGCCGCCGACGACGGCAGCGGCAATGACGTTGAGCTCGTAGCCTTGGCCGTCGCCGGAGGTGGCCGCGCCGTAGTAACCGATCGAGAGCAGGGCGGCGATGCCCGCGCACAGGCCGGAGATGACGTAGACGCCCAGTTTGACCCGCTCGACGCGGATACCGGAGAAACGCGCGGCGAGCTCGTTGCCGCCGATGGCGTAGACGCGTCGGCCGGCTGCGAGGCGAGAGAGAAAGATCCAGCCGACGAAAAGCACGACGAGCATCGTGGCGAGGGGAACCACCCCGAGGCCGTCGCCGACTTCGAAGCGCACAAACTCGCGAAATGCCGCGGGAAAACTGCCGATAGATTGACCTTCGGTGATGACGAAGGCGATGCCGCGGTAGATCGCCATGCCGCCGAGCGTGATGATAAACGGGTGCACGCGGAGCGCGACGATGAGACTGCCGGAGGCGAGGCCGCAAAGCGCGGCGATCCCGAGACAAGTGCCGGTCCCGAGCAAAATTCCGAGGATGGGCGAACTCGCGGCGGGTCCTTCCGCGCCGAAGTGACGGAGCACAAGGGCACCGGCGACCGAGGCAAGAGCGTAGATGGATCCGACGGTGAGATCGATGCCCCCGGAGATGATCACGAGCGCCATGCCGACGGCCATGATGGCGATGAACGAGGTGTCTTTGGCGAGTTGCGCGAGATTCTGGGCGTTGAGAAATTTGTTTTTCTCGATCGTGAGCGGCACCCGTTCGCCGGCTGCATCGGTGGTGTAAACGCGTGCGCGGGTACCGTCGGCAGCGCGTTCAAAAACAGGAGTGCGCACGGTGCCGGCGAAGGCGGTGAGGAGGGCGCCGAGGGCAAGGATGACGAGGAGCAGGCCGCTTTCTTGAAAACGAAAGAGAGCGCGAAGACGGGCGGGCATGGGGAAGGCGCCGATTAGGTAGGAGCCCAACGCGAGATGGAAACCACGAAATACGCCCGGCGTGAAACGTGGGTGTGGTTGTGAACAATGCCCGCCCGATTAGGGACGGACAGGGAAGGGCGGGGCCGCGCTGTGGCCCTACTTGGAAGACGGAAGGAATTCGGTGGTCATCGCTTGGGCGGGGGTGACTTTGCCCTTGGCGAGCAGACCGATCTCTTCGAGTTGGGTAATCTGGGTGGCGAAGCGGCTGGCGGAGAGTTGACCGATATTGGTAAGGCCGCCGTCGTCGTCCCGGCCGGTGACGAGCTTCTCATCGAGAATCAGTTGGCGGGAGGCCAGCGCGAACGTGTCATCGATGGATGAGTTGGTGAGTTTCATGGCCGCGTGGGCGGCGGTGGGATCGCCTTCGAGGTAGTCGCGCCAGCCTTTCACATAGGCGCGCATGAACGCGCGAAGCGCTTCGGGGTTTTCGCGGGCAAATTTGCGATTGGTGAAAAGAACCGCGTAAGCGCGGAAGCCGGCGTCCCACGAGGAAAGGAAGCGGGGTTTGGCGCCGCCGGCTTTTTCGATGAAGTAGGGCTCCGCGATAAAATAGCCCTGTTGGATCGCCTCCTTATCGCCGAGGAAGGCGGCGACCGAAAAACTCTGCGGGACCACATTCACGGTGACGCCGTATTTCTTTTTCAGGAGGGCGAGAAACGTCCACTCGGGGCGGGCGATGACGGTTTTGCCCTGGAGGTCTTCGAAGCGGCGAACGGAGCTGGAAGGGTTGATGAGCAGGCCGGAAGGGTCGTCTTGGAAGACGGCGGCGACGGAGAGCAAGGGCAGGCCGACGGCGATTTTTTGGAGGATGTCGGTGCTGTCGCCTTGGCCGAGCTGCGCTTGGTTGGTGGCGATTTTTTGGGTGACGAAGGCGTTGGGTCCGCCCGGGACAATCGTGACGTCGAGGCCCTCGGCCGCGAAGAAGCCGCGGACTTGGGCCTGATAAATGCCGCCGTGCTGGGGTTCGGCGACCCAGTCCAGTTGCAAGGTGATTTTCGTGAGCGGTTTCTTCGCGGCGGAGGCCGGCGTCGCGGCTTGGGCGGTGGCGACGGACACAAGGGCCGTGGTGAGGACGACGAGGGTGTGCAGGAGCGGTTTCATGAGCGGGAAAATTACGGGCGGTTCAGGTGTCGGCGCGGTCGTAGGAGTCATGCCATTTGCGGAGGGAGAGCCAACTGAGCGAAAGCACGCCGGCGACAAAGATAAAGCCGAGCGCGCAACACACCGCGGCGGTGGCGAAGAGCGCGGGATATTTCGCCTGGCTGCTGTAGATGATCGTTTGGAAACCGAGGCCGCCGCCGTCGCCGGCGGAGCTGCCGGCGGTGTAGTCGCCGACGAGGGCACCGATGGGTGCAAGCGTCGCGGCGATGCGCAGACCGGTAAAAAAATACGGCAGTGCGGCCGGGATGCGGAGCCGGCGGATTTCCTGGAACTTGGTGGCTCGGTAAAGTTGGAAGAGCTCGACGAGATTGCGGTCGGTGGAGACGAGCCCCTGGGTCGTGTTCACCGCGAGCGGGAAAAAGCAGATGAGGAACGTGATGATCGTGACGCTCTGCAGGCCGGCGCCGACCCAAAGCACGAGGATGGGCGCAAAAACGATGATCGGCGTCATCTGCAGGAGCATGAGGTAGGGATAAAAAGTCACCCGCACGAGCGGCGAAAGGGAGAGCAGCAGTGAAAGCAAAAAGCTGACCACGACGGCGGCGAGAAATCCGAGGGTGGCGCCGGCGGCGGTGTTGAGGGTGGCGCGCCAGAGCTCGTCGCCATGGTCGCGGAAGGCGGCGAGGACCTCGGTGGGCGCGGGAAGCAGGAAACGGAAATCGTCGGAGAGCGACGCACGGACGAAGATCCAGATCGCGACGAAGAGCGCACCGGCGAAGGCCGGGAGTAAAATGGTGAGGAAACGACGGGGCGGCATCGGCGGTGGGAGCTCAGGTGGCGACGGTGTCCTCGACCGAGCGGAGGAGTTGCGAAGCCTCGTCCACCAGCGCGTGGTAGGCGGGATCGCGGCGCGTGGCGGGCGTGCGCGGATAGGGCAAATCGACGCGGATCTCGCGGTGAAGCCGGCCCGGGTTGGCGGACATCACGACGATGCGGTTCGACAGAAACACGGCCTCGGCGACCGAGTGGGTCACAAAAAAAGCGGTCCAGCTCTGGCGCTCGCGGATGGCGAGCAGTTCTTCGTTGAGGCGGTCCCGGGTCATTTCGTCGAGGGCGCCGAACGGTTCATCGAGCAGCAGAATCTGCGGAGAAAGCACGAGGGCTCGGGCGATGGAGACGCGCATCTTTTGACCGCCGGAAAGTTGGCGCGGATAATAGGCGGCGCGCGGTTCGAGGCCGACGAGGGCGAGAGCGGTGCGCACGAGTTCGGCGCGGCGATCGGGCGGCGTGGCGCGGAGCTCGAGCGGAAGGGCGACGTTGGCGGCGACAGTGAGCCACGGCAGCAGAGTGGGTTCTTGAAAGACGTAAGCGAGTTCGTCGCCGGTCGAGGCGCGTTCGGGTGTGGCGGCGCGGCCGCCGAGCAGCAGGGCACCGGCCGTGACGGGGCTGAGGCCGGCGATGAGTTTGAGCAGGGTCGATTTGCCGCAACCGCTGGGGCCGATCAGGGCGATGAAATCGCCCGGTGCGGCAGCAAGACTGAAGGCGTCGAGGATGACCGGGCCGGCGCCATAGCGTTTTTCGACTGCGCGGAATTCAACGGCAGGCGGGACGTTTTTGGCGGATGAGCTGGCGGTGGAGGACACAGCCTTTACGAGACACGAAGAAATCGGGAAAGCCAGCGCGAGGTGAAAAACGAATCGGAACGGGGCCGCAAACGGATGGGAAAACTCGCGGAAAAAGTGTCACCATTATGTGACATTATTTTCTAGCGGAGCGGTTCGATCGGCGAACGCGGTGACGGCGGCGGGGCGGTTTAGAACTGTGCGAGGGCCCAGGGCAGGACGGGGCTTTGGGGGTTGTTGACCACGATCTGGAGGCCGGCGGTGAGGCCGTCGGCGAGGGCTACGGGCGCGGTGAGCACGGGGAGGCCGCCGAGGGAGGCCGGCGCAGTGAGCGAGAGCAGACGGCTGCGTTGGGGAAGCGTGCAGTCGGCTTTCGTGAGCGCGGGGCGGTGCACGGCGGGCAGAATCAAGAAGTCGAAGGTGAGAAAATAGCTCGTCCAGACGAGCCGGACGGCGGCGAGCGTGGCGTCAGCGGAGGCGACTTGGGCGGGGGTGAACTCGTGGACTCGATTGAGGCGGGCCCAGACAACGGGATCGTAACGGTCCTTATACTCCGCGGACCACGGGGCGTGGATCGCGGATGACTCAAGAGCGACAATGATGTTGTAGGCGTCGAGGGCGCCGGCGAAGCGGCGGAGCAGTTCGGTGCGGGTCGCGTGATCGGCGGGCGGGGCGAGTTTACTCGCGGCCGCGCGGCAGGCGGCGGCGACCTCGGGCGAGAGACCGGGGATTTCAAGATAGCAACCGCGCGGGGTGCGTTCGCTGTGGCCGAGGCCAACGAGCGCGGCGAGGGCGGTACGCATGTCGGCGGCGGTGCCGGTGAACCAGCCGGCGGTGTCGAAGGTGGGGGAAAGAGGTACGGCGTCGGCGATCCACGCGTCGCGGGGCCGGCCGCGGTAGCCGAAAAGACCACAGAAGGCAGCGGGGACGCGGACGGAGCCGCCGGTGTCGGTGGCGAGAGCGAAGGGCACGATGCCGGCGGCTACGGCGGCTGCGGAACCGCTGCTGGAACCGCCGGTGGTGCGCCCGGGGTGGCGAGGGTGTTCGCAGTCTCCGTAGTGCGGGTTCTCACCCGTGATGCCGTAGGCGAATTCGTGGAGGTGGGTTTTCCCGGCGAGGACGGCGCCGGCGGCGTTGAGGGCGGTGATGAGCGTCGAGTCGACGGTGGGCTCGGGTCGAACCTCGGGAAGAAACGTGGAGCCGGCAAACGTGGGGAAGCCGGCGACGTCGAAGAGATCTTTGGCGAGGTAAGGCACGCCGGCCAGCGGAGCCCCGGCGGGGGCCGTGGCGAAGTGCGTGATGAGTTCGGCCTCGGTGGGCAGGTGGGCAAAGACGGCGCGTTGTTGCGCGGGCGATAGTGCGGTGGTGGCGCGGCGAAAGAACTCGCGGGCGGCGGGAGTGGGATCGAGGGCTTGCCAGTCGGCGAAGGTCATTTTTGGAAGTGCGCGGAAAAGGTCGAACGGATGACAGGGAGAGACGGCGGACGCGGCGCGGGTCGCAAATAAAATTGCGCGATCGGGGTCGGGGCCAGCATAACGCGGATTCTATGGTGCGCGTCTTTGTCTCCGGTTGCTACGATATCGTCCATGCCGGGCATGTGCAGTTTTTCCGCGAGGCGAGGGCGCTGGGCGACCACCTGACCGTGTGCTTCGCTTCGACCGAGGTGTTGTGGTTTCACAAGCAGCGGAAGAGCTCGTTGCCGGACGAACACAAGCGGGCGCTGATCGCGGGTTTGAAGATGGTGGACGACGTGGTGGTGGGGCAGGGGCTCGAGGAGGGCATTGATTTCAGGGAGCATTTTTTGCGGCTGCGGCCGGACATTTTGGCGGTCACGGAGGATGACAAATGGGCGGACTTGAAGCGGGCGTTATGCGCGGAAGTGGGCGCGAAGTATGTGGTGATGGCGAAAACCCCGCCGGAGTTTCCGCCCATTTCGACGACTGAGATCGTGTGCTGGATCCGGGCGCCGCAGGTGGCGCCGCTGCGGGTGGATTTCGCCGGGGGATGGCTCGATGTGCCGCGATTCGCGCGGGTGGGCGGGTTTATCGTGAACGCGGCGATTTCGCCCACGGTGTCGTTGCGCGGGTGGCCGTATTTTCAAAACGCCGGGCTCGGTGGGAGCGGCGCCTGGGCGTTGATCAACGGCAAAGACGGCGTGGGCTCCGAACTTGATCTCGGGGTGGGTTGGCAAGATCCGGCGGTGATCAGCGAGACGGGTTTGTGCGTGTGGCGGAGTGGACCGCGCCCGGACTTGGAAATGAAAACCGACGGCGCGCTCCTGCGGGGCCGGCTGGCGCTTTACTGGACGGGGACGCAGCACAGCACGCCGGGCGTGGTGAATCAGACCCGCGACTACGACGCGATCGAGCGCGCGGGCCGGACCGCGCGCGATGCGGTCTGGGCCGGCGATTTTGGCGGGCTGGCCGACGCGGTGCGGCAGTCGTATGCGGTGCAACGCGCCGAGGCGATGGACCCGTTGGCGGGCGATCCGGCGGCGGCGGGGAATGCGGTGCTGGCGGCGTGTCGGCCGGTCGCTTGGAAATACTGCGGCGGCGGCTTTGGCGGTTACGCGGTTTATTTGTTCAACGCTCAGGCGGACCGCGACGCGGCGTGCGCGCTGCCGGGTTTCAGGCCCGTTGAGCCTTACGTGAGCGGGTGACTTTGGCGCCGGAGGCGGGCGCAAAAAAGCCCGATGAGGTCATCGGGCTTTATCAGTCGGGATTGGCGAAAACTCAGTGATCGGCGCCCGTGGCGCGACCGCCGTGTTTGATGGGCGTGGCGAACTTGTATTCGATGTCCCATGGAAAATGGATCCACTTGTTTTGCTTAAACTCCTTCACGCAGGTGTCGACGATGGGGCGGCCGGAAGGCTTGGCGTAGAGGGTGGCGAAGTAGGCTTTGGGCAAAAGTTGGCGGACGACTTTGGCGGTCTTGCCGGTATCGACGAGGTCGTCGATGAGCAAGTAGCCGTCGCCGTCGCCGGGCACGCCTTTGAGGACGTTGATGCTCCCTTGGACCTGAGCGGCGGTGTTGCCCTCGCCGGCCTCGTAGCTGGTGACACAGATGGTGTCGATGAGGCGGATCTCGAGTTCGCGGGCCACGAGAGCGGCGGGAACGAGGCCGCCGCGGGTGATCGCGATGATGCCTTTCCACGAGCCGATGCCGTGGAGCATTTCGGAGAGATAGCGGGCGTCGCGGTGAAGCTCGACCCAAGAGATGATGATATCGTCGGCGTAGGGATTGCGGGACATGGTGGGGCGGTAGTTGAGCGGGCGGGTAAGAAGAAATCCGGGCAGTGCCGGCAGGGGGCGGCAAGCGGAATTCGGTGCAGACTCTGCCCCAACGCTGTCCGAGGACGATCGTCGCCGCGCCAAATCGGCTGGAAGACGCTGCGCGCCGGCTGGGCTGGGAGGGAAGGACCGCAGGTCGCTCAGAGGCCGAGCATGAAGTTGAAGGTGCGCTCGGCTTCGCCGGGAAGGGACTCGTGGGCGAAGTCGGGGTAAATCACCAAGTCCTTCTTTGAGGTGATTTTGTTGTAGGCGGCGAACTGGGTCGAGGGCGGGCAGACGGCGTCCATCAAACCAACGTAGAGCTGGACCTCTGCCCGGATGCGGGGCGCGAGGAATTGGACGTCGATGTAACCGAGTTTGTCGAAGACGGCGGCTGCGCGTTCGTGGCGGGGGTCGAAGGCGCGGAAGTAGAGGCTGAGTTCTTCGTAGGCGGCTTTGGCCTGGTCCATTTCCCAAACGCGGCGGTAGTCGCAGAGGAAAGGGAAGACGGGGGCGATGCGCTTCACGCGCGGTTCGAGGGCGGCGCAGGCGAGGGAGAGTGCGCCGCCTTGGGAGGCGCCCATGGCGCCGACGCGGGTCGGATCAACGTCGGGAAAAGCCATCACGACGCGGGCGAGTTGGGCGGTATCGAGGAAGATTTGGCGGAAGAGGAGTTTTTTGGGATCGGGGTCGTCGAGCCCGCGGATGATGTGCCCGCGAAGGGTGTTGCCCTGCACGCCACCGCGGTCTTCGGAGCGACCGCCTTGGCCGCGGCAATCCATGGCGGCGACGCAGAAGCCGGCGCCGGCGTAGGCGAGCTTGGTGATCCAGTCGCCGGAGTGGCCGGAGTAGCCGTGGAACTGGAGGACGGCGGGGTTTTTTCCAGAGGCCCCGGTGCGGTTTTTGGGCCGGAGGTATTTGGCGTAGATGCGGGCGCCGCCGACGCCGGTGAACCAGAGGTCGAAACACTCGACGTTGGGCGGCGCGATTACGTTGGAGGGGCGGAGTTCGGGGCTCGGGTCGGTGGCATCGAGTTCGCGAAGGGCTTCAGCCCAGTAGACGTCGTAGTCGGCGGGGCGGGGATTCCGACCGGCGTAGGTGTGGAGTTCGGCGAGTGGCAGGTCGATGAGGGGCATTTTGGAGATTTTCGATTTTGGGCGGGCGATTTTCGATTGGCAGAGGGGGCGGAGGCGGAACGGGCAAGAGGTTTTTCGCGTTGTCATCGACGCGGCGGGGCGCGGGAGTCGCGGGATGAAGGTCGCGTTTATCAGTGGTACGAGCATCGTGAAGTCTGCGCTGTTCTCGGCGCGGGAGGTGCGAACGGTCGAGACCAAATATGGACCGGTCACCTACAAGGCGCAGGGCGATTTTGCGCTGATCAACCGGCACGGCTATGGGGCGCCGGTGCCGCCGCACATGATCAACTATCGGGCAAATCTGCGCGCGCTGGCGGATTTGGGCTTTCAGGATGTGGTGTCGCTCAACTCGGTGGGCTCGCTGAAGCCGGAGCTTCGGCCGGGAACCCTCGTTTCCTGCAGCGATTATGTGGGCTTTTTGGCCGGACCCTCGACCTATTTTGACGACGAGCTGAAAGGCGGTGCGCCCGGAATCGCGAATAATTTGATGCCGTTGCTCATCGCCCGGCTGGCGCCGGAATTTACCGTGCAACCCGGGAAGATTTACGTGCAGACGCGGGGCCCGCGCTTTGAGACCAAGGCGGAGATCGCGATCATCCGGCACTGGGGGGACGTGGTGGGAATGACGGCGGGGCAGGAGGCGGATCTGGCCTGTGAGCTGGGGTTGCGCTACAACTCGATCGCGATGGTCGACAACTACGCGAACGGGATCGAAGGCACGGCCATCGACTACGCCACATTTCACGAATTGGTGAAAGACAACCAGTCCAAGGTGAACCGACTCTTTGGGCGGATGCTGGAGATTTTGGGGTGATGGCGGGAGGCGGATTGCTTTGGGCGCGACGTTGGATTTGTTGAATCAACTTTTATGAACAACCAATCGGTCGGAGTGCTCGGACTGGGAATCATCGGCGGGGTGTGGGCGCGTCACTATGAGGCGGCGGGCGTGTTGGCGGGGGCTTGGAACCGCACGGCGCAGCCGACGTTTCCCCGGTGGCAGGCAACCCCGCTAGCGGTCGCGCAAGCTTCGGACGTGGTGCAGATCGTCGTGGCCGATCCGCCGGCGGTGCGGGCGTTGCTGGCGCAAATCCTGCCGGCGCTGGGACCGGGAAAAACCGTGGTCCAATCGAGCACGATTGATCCGAAGAGCAGCGAGGAGTTCTTTGCGGCGGTGACGGCCAAAGGCGCGCGTTACCTCGAGGCGCCGTTTACCGGGAGCAAGCCGGCGGCGGAGCAGAAGCAGGTCGTCTATTATGTGGGTGGAGACGCCCAGACGGTGGCCTCGCTTGATGGTTTGCTCGGGCTGGTGTCGCTCGTGCGGCTGCATATCGGCGACCACAAGCAGGCGACGACGCTGAAGCTCGCCATGAACCTGAATATCGCCGCGCAGATGGAGGCGCTGTCCGAGGCGATCACGTTGGCGAGGTGCGCGGGCATTTCCGACGATGTGTTTTTCGGGGCACTGTCGAGGAATGCGAGTCAGTCGGGACTGGCGAAGTTGAAGGAGCCGAAGCTGCGGTCGGGCGATTTTTCGCCGCAGTTTTCGGTGAAGCACATGCTCAAGGATATGCGGCTCGCCTCAGGGATCGACGGCACGGAGGGTTTCCCGGTGTTGGCGACGGTCCGCGAGCGGTTGGCCGCGGCCGAGCAGGCGGGTTTGGGCAACGAGGACTTCTCGGTGTTAATTAAGCTGCTGGGACCGCTGTCGAAGTAAGAATTGGTCCGCGGCGGGCGAGCGAATCGTTATAGTCCGCGGGCGGGTGGAGGTCACTCGACCTTGAACGGCGTGATCTTTTGATCGGCGGGACGATTTTTGTTTTCGAAATACTTTTTGATCACGGTCGCGGCCACCGGGCCGGCGTTGCGGCCGCCGCCGAATTCCTCGCCGATGGTGTCGCCTTCGATCATGACGGCCATGGCGATCTCGGGATTGTCGGCGGGGGCGAAGCAGATGAACCAAGCGTAGTTGATGATGCCGGTCTTGCCGTCCTTGGTGACGACTTTTTGGGCGGTGCCGGTTTTGCCGGCGAGGCGGACGCCGGGGATTTTGAATTGGTCGATGTTGAGCGCCTTGGCCGTGCCCTCGGTGACCGTCAGCACCATGCCTTCGACGAGGGCGGAGCGTTGGGCGGGGGTGAGCCCGATGGATTCCGTTTTGAGGGTGGGCGCGTCGGGGCGGTGAACGAGCGTGGGCGGGGTGTGGACTTCGTTGCGCGCGACGGAAGCGGCAAAGCACGCCATCTGGAGCGGGCTGACGAGGACGTAGCCTTGGCCGATGGACGCGTTGGCGGTGTCGCCGGGAAACCACTTTTCTCCGAACACCCGTTCTTTGTAGTCGGAATCGGGCATGATCATCCGCCGCGTTTCATTGGGCAGCTCGATGCCGGTGCGCTCGTGGAGGTGAAAGCGGCGGCCCTCGGCGGCGAGGCGTTCGTGGGTCATCAACCGGCCCGCCGCGAAATAGTAGATATCGCAGCTTTGGGCGATGGCGCCGGGGAGAAGAATTTCACCGTGGCGACCGCGGGCGTTGTTGCAGACGAACGGGCGGTTGCCGATGCGGACGGTGCCTTGGCAGTTGTCGAGAGGCTCGGCCGGGTCGATGACGCCGGCGCGCATGCCGGCGATGGACGTGAGGATCTTGAAGGTGGATCCGGGCGGAAAGGCACCGCTGATGGCAAGATTGGTCCAGGCGCCGCGGGCGGTGATGTCGGCGGCCTCGGCGTGGCTCAGGCGCGGGGCGAATTTCGCGAGGTCATAGTCCGGCTTGCTGGCGAGGACGAGGACCTCGCCGGTGCGGACGTCGATGGCGACGGCGGCGCCGACTTGGTCGCCGATGGCCTGTTCGGCGGTGAGTTGGAGGTCGAGATCGATCGAGGTAACGAGATTCTTGCCCTGCACGGGCAAGAGAGTTTCGACGGCCTTGGTGTCGCGGAGCCGGTAGCCGAGAGGATCGACGCGGAAGACGGAGCCGCCGGCTTCGCCTTGCAGGAGATCATCAAACTTAAACTCAAGGCCGTCGCGGCCGATCGAGCCGCGCATCTTGAACGTCTTGAGGTCGGAGCCGGAGAGGTTGTCGGACTCAACGTCCTCGTTGATACCCACAAACCCGAGGGTATGTGAGGCGGTGGAGGCGTGGGGATAGTCGCGGGTGTTGCTCGTATAGAGTTGCAGGGGCGAGACGACGGGAAGGCGTTCGATGAGGCGGGCGTAGTCGGCCGGCGGAAGATCCTCGATGAGCGGGTAGGGCAGCAGGAGGTCGCGGGCGAAGTGTTTGTTGAGGCGTCCGGCATCGACCTTCAGGTCGCGGCCGAGGATGGCGTTGATCTGTTCAAGGTAAGACTGGACGACGCTGACCCGGGCTAACGTCCAAAGCTGATCGGCGGTGGGCAGCTCCTTGTCGTCGGACTCGCGGTAATTTTTTCGGATTCGAATGAACTCGGTGCGGAAGCGCGAGCGAAGTTCGTCGAGGTAGAGCACGACGGCGAAACGGGGACGGTTGCCGACGAGGAGTTCGCCGTGGCGGTCGTAGATGTTGCCGCGGGGTCCGGGGACCAAGATGCGGCGTTGGTTCTGGGCTCGTTCGCGGTCGTGGTAAAGATCGCCGCGGAAAAGTTGCTGGTAGGCGAGACCTCCGCCGAGGAGGAGGAGCAGGCCGGCGGTGATGAAATAAAAAAAGACGACGCGGGGATCGTAGCCCTTGTGGGACTCGAAGAGTTTGCCGGAGCGGTCGGCGAGATTGTGATCGTCGGAGGCCACGGGCGGCTAGGCGTAGCGGTGGGTGTCGTCCGCGATGAGCGCGAGCGCACGGGCTTGGATCGCAAAAAACCACGGGGCGATGAGCGCTAGGCAGACTTGGGAGCAGGCGAGGTCGGCGAAAAGGCGCGGCCACATACTGGCCGGGGCGGGAGAACGGGCGACCTGGGTGAATGAGAAAATCAGGAACAGGCCGAGGTTGGCGAACAACGCGATGACCACTCGGCTCAACGTGTCGTCACGAGGGATGCGGTCGCGGAAGTTAAAGACGACCGCGTGAGTGAGCGCGAAAAGCAGGGCGTGGGTTCCGAAACTGACCGGAGCGACCGCGTCGAAAAACAGGCCTCCGCAAAAACTGGCGAGCAGGCCGGTTTTGAGGGGAAGCGTGATGGCGGGAAGCGTGACGGCGAGCGCACCGACGAAGACGTAGAGGCGCCAAGGCGCGAGCGCATGATTGAGCTGCGCGGTGACCGCCCAAAGCAGGAGCGTTGAAAGAAAAATGAGGCTGAAGCGGAGCAAAGTGGAAAGGTGTGAGAGCGGCGAGCGGGTGTGGAAAACGACGGGCGAAGAGATCGGGTGGGTAGCGGGTCGTTTAGTAAGACTCGAGTGGGACGAGCACGGTGACCTCGGTGAGGGCGGCGAGCCGGTCGTCGAGCTTGACCTCGCCGGACTTGAAGAGGCCGTCGGTGCTGGGCTCTACCTTGATCACGGAGCCGATGGTGAGGCCTGGAGGGAAGACGCCGCCAAGGCCCGAGGTGACGAGGCGCTTGGTGGCGCTGGCGCTGGCAAAGATGTCGAGCGGGACAAACTCGATCACGCCGCCGGCCGAGCCGAAGGTGGGATTGAGGCCGCCTTGGTAACTGATGGGCCGGATATCGCCCTCGACGACGGCCGCGAGGCGCACGGTCTGACTGCTGATCAGGTCGACGGTGGCGGTGTAGGCAAAGACTTCGCTCACGCGACCAACGACACCCCCGCTAAAGACCACGGGGGAGCCGACGATGAGGTTAAAGTTTTTGCCTTTGCGGATGGTGAGGCGTTGCCACCAGCCGGAAAAATCGCGGCGCACAACGCGGGCATGTTCGGAGCGATAGCCGGTGTAGGACGGGAGGCGAAGAATGGCTTCGAGGCGGGCGATCTCACCCTGCATCTCGACGTTTTGTTGGACGGCAAGATCGTAAGAGGCGTTGAGGCGGGCGAGATCGCGACCGGCCTCGATCAGCTCACTGTTCGAGCGGAGACGCAGGGACCAGTATTCTTGGAGATCGCGGGCGTAGGACGCAGCGACGCTGACCGGGGCGGTGAGCTCGAAAAAAGACGCTCGGGTGAACGTCTTGATGACGGTCGGCACGATGAGCCAAGCGGCAACGACAAGCCCCAGCGTGAGAAACGGGCGGGCTTGATCTAAGCGTTTGGGCATGGGGCGTGGGTTTAAGCTAAGAGAATGTTATCTTTAGCGCGCCGAAACCGGCGTGGCGATCAAGCCATAGAAAATTCTACCGGAACTGATGCGAAGCTTCCGCTCAGCGCGGCAAATCATGACGCAACAGGTTCCCTCGGACCGGACCCAAAACGAAAGAATCTGAGATGAACATTTGCGCCAGGAATATCCGTGCTGGAGCGGACTTGGGTCCAGGCGGCACGGCGGAGATAGGATACCGCAACCTAGTTTGGCGTGGCCAAGAATCAGGTGTTCTGCATCAGCCACGAGAGGTCGTTGAGGACGGCGCCGGTGCCGTTGGCGACCGCGGAGAGGGGATCGTCGGAGATCGTGACGGGCAGGCCGGTTTTCTCGCTGAGGAGTTTGTCGATGCCGCGGATCAGGGCGCCGCCGCCGGCCATCACGAAACCGCGGTCCACGAGGTCGGCGGAGAGTTCCGGCGGGCAGCGTTCTAGGGTGACGCGGACCGCGTCCACGATCGACGAGATGGTGTCGGCAAGGGCCTCGCGGATTTCCTGCGAGGTGATGTGAATCGTCTTGGGTAAGCCGGCGACGGAATCGCGGCCTTTGACCTCCATCGTGAGTTCCTCGTCGAGGGGGTAAGCGGAGCCCACGCGCATTTTGATTTCTTCAGCGGTGCGCTCACCGATGAGAAGATTGTAGGCCCGCTTCATGTAGTTCACCATGGCGGCGTCGAGCTCGTCGCCGGCCACGCGGATGGACTTCGAAAACACGATGCCGTTGAGCGAAATGATGGCGATCTCGGTGGTACCGCCGCCGATGTCCACGATCATGTTGGCGGCGGGTTCATCGATCGGAAGACCAACGCCGATGGCGGCGGCCATGGGCTCGGGGATCGTGATGACGTCGCGGGCACCGGCGTGGAGGGCGGAGTCCTTGACGGCGCGTTTTTCCACCTCGGTGATGCCGGATGGAATCGCGATGACGACGCGGGGCGGAGCGCGAAAAGAGCCACTCGAAACTTTGCGAATGAAATAACGGAGCATCGCCTCGGTGACGTCGAAATCGGCAATCACGCCGTCTTTCATGGGGCGGATGGCGGTGATATTGCCGGGGGTGCGGCCGAGCATCTTTTTGGCCTCATCGCCAACGGCGCGGACCTTGCGGGTCACGGTATCGAGGGCGACCACCGAAGGCTCGCGGAGGACGATACCCTTATCTCTGACGTAAACGAGCGTGTTAGCGGTGCCGAGGTCGATGCCGATGTCGTTGGAGAAATAACCGAGAAGGTTGGCCATGATTAGAATGGTCGGGACGCAGGAGTAGCGGCGATTCCGCCGACGGAACCGAATCTGTGGCACTCCGGAGTGTCAACGGGGGAAACGGCCGATTTTCGCTCTCAGGGTAGGTCAAGAATGCAAGCTTATCGACCGATCAATCAGCCGAGCCGGGGTGCTCTGGCGGGAAACTCCCGGATCAGTTCTTTTTCCCGGCAGCTCTCTCTTGATCGGCTTTTTTCTGGGCCTCTTCGTAGGCTTTGCGCTGTTGAATACCGATTTCCAGCAGATCGCTGACGAGCATCCGGGCTTCGACCTCCTGCTGGGCAATGGAGCCGGGCGCGGGGGGAGGTTGGGGGATGCCTTGGGTGATCATGGGCGCTGTGACCGGCGAGGCGAATCCGGCGGCGGCGGTGCCGGCGGTGTTGGTGCCGGCGGCGACCGAAGGCTTGCGCATGCGGAGCGTTTTCTTCTGACCGCCGACGGTGATCGTGGCTTCTTCTTTCGCGGCGTCGAACGCGACGATCTTGATGCCCTCGACGGTGGCGTCGACCGCGATCCAATGGCTACGTTTTGCCTGTGAGTCGTAAACGCACACCAGAATCTTTTTGCCCGTGGAGCTAAAGCCCTTGAGTTCGAACGTATCGTTGGCCGGTTGATCGGCTGCGACCGCGCCGGGTGCGGGCATGAAAGGAGATTCCTTTGGCAAGGCGATTTGGGCGCGGGCTCCGATGGCTGTAAACAAAGCCAGGGCGGCAAAGAATCCGATTGAAGGTGCGCGTTGCATGGAGATGAGACGCTGTGGGTTTGGCGGGGTTGCGTCAAATGCCGAGCTGACCAAAGCGGTGAAACGAACGACACCTGAAATTCCCTCTTGTCTCGCATTGGCGGGTCGGGCCATTTCTTCGCGGACATGACATCCGAAGCGTATCTCCCTTTTCTCATCCAAGCACTCTTGGCCGGCGGAGTGACGGCATTTGTGATTGGGGCGAGCCACTTTTTCGGTCAGCGAGCCAAGCTCAATAAAATCAAGGATACGGCCTACGAGTGTGGAGTGCCGTCTGAAGGTTTAGTCCACACCCGCTTCTCGGTTAAATTCTTTCTCACCGCGCTGTTGTTCATGCTGTTTGATTTGGAGATCGTGATTCTGGTGCCGTGGACGTTTATTTACCGCGAGTTTCTGGCGAACAACATTCCGATCATCGGTCCGATCATGTTTTTTATCGGGGTCTTGGTGCTGGGCCTTTTCTACGAGGTGAAAAAGGGCGCATTGGATTGGGAAAAGTGACCGGGATGGGTTGAAATCGGGCTATTATGCGGCTGGAAAAAATCATCGCCCGAAATCGAATTATCGATTTGCGGAGCGTTGATTTGGAAGGGGCATTGCAGGAATTGCTGACGGTGAGCGTGGCGAGCTTCCCCGACCTGAAACCGGATGCTTTGCTCAAGGGATTGTTGGCGCGCGAGAGCACGATGACGACCTATTTGGGGCTCGGCGTGGCATTGCCGCATGTGCGGGTAAAAATGCCCCGCCGGTATATTCTCGCGATCGGGCGCAGTCGTGCGGGGATCAAACACGACGGCGCGTTGGCCGAAGAGCGGGTGCATTTGATCGTGATGTTGATCGCCGGAGAAAAGGCCCGCGATTACCTGCAAGTGCTGGCCTCCATTGCCCGGCAGGTAAAAGAACAAACGATGGTCGATGGTCTCGTGCGGGCGCCGGACCTCGATGTGTTTTACGAGCGGTTGGTCGGCGGCTTTGGCGCGGTGCGGCCGGTTTTGGCCCAGAGGAATCGCGTAAACCGGCTGATGCTGCGCGAAGCGATGCGGGTGACGCGAGGGGCGGATTGCAATGCCCTGATGGTTTTTGGGGATACGTTTGTGGGAGGCATCGACCGCGGCGCGTTTGACGAGAAGTTGAAGACGATCCTGGTCACCCGCAACCCGATCGAGCCCGGTGAACACGAGCACGAGTTTTCCGAGACGATCCAAGTTCGCTCGTTTTCGAACCAGCGGATGGCGCAATTGCGCAGCGCCATCCTCGTCGCCCTGACCCGCGGGGTTCTGAAATTCACGGACCGGATCTGCTGTCTGGATGGAATGAGCGGGAGCAACCAGTTCGACACGTTGGTCGTGGTCGACATCGAGCGCGAGTTTCAGACTCTCCTGACTGGCCAGACTGCGGATCTTCTACCCGAAGATGTTAAGCCTGAGGTGCTCGAACGGGTGTTGGCGGTAGCGACTGAGCTCGCGGTTGAGGGGCGGGAGGGCCGGCCGGTCGGTTGTCTGTTTGTGGTCGGCGACACGGAAAAAGTGGCGGGCCTGAGCAAGCCACTCGTTTTGAATCCATTTTTTGGCTACAAGGCCGAGGAAAGAAATATCCTGAATCCCTTTATGGATGAGACGGTTAAGGAATTTTCGTCCATCGACGGAGCCTTTACCATCCGTGGCGACGGCGTCGTGGAGTCAGCGGGTAGTCTGATCCAAGCGATGGATAACAACCATGCTTTGCCGAGCGGTTTGGGGAGCCGTCATGCGGCGGCGGCGGCGATCAGTATCGCGACAAACTGCATTGCGATCGTCGTTTCTTCGAGCACGAGTCAGGTGACTCTTTTCCGCCGGGGTGTGATGCTGCCTCTGACCGAAAAGCGGCGGTGATGGGTGACGGACCGTTTTTGCCCCGTGAAAAGATTGGAGTTGCAGGAAGGCGGTTGCGGGCTTTGCTCTGACCCTTCACCTATTTAACACCATGCAAGAAGTCGTCACACTAGAATGCACCGAAGCGAAGAAAGAGGGCAAACCCGCTTCCCGCTATCTCACCTTCCGTAATAAGAAGACCGTCACCGAGCGCATCGAGAAGAAGAAGTATAATCCCTTCCTCAAGCGCCACACGCTGCACAAAGAGATCAAGTAATACTTCGAATTCCGCCTAAGCGGGGTTTCGTTGGCCGAGCCGAACTTTTGAGTTCGGCTTTTTTGCGTTTTGCTCCCGTGAGCCCTTCGAAGACTTTTTGAACCCGGGACTTACTCGCGGGTCGGACAACTAAATCGAAGCAAACGGTGAGCCCGTTGAGCTCGGTCCGGCGGGGCGCGGGCTGGTCTGCTGGCGCCGGGCGGCCCGCCAGCTTTCGCGGTGTTTCCGAATCCAATCGAGCAAAGCCCGTTCAAAGCCGATATCGTAGCCGAGGCGCTCCGATTCGAGCCATTTGTGCTTCAAGATTTCTTCCCGCTCCGCAAGGAACTCCTGATAGAGGCTCGACTGCTTCACGAACTCGCGGGACGAAGAAGAATCGGACTCTTTGGAGGGAGAAGTCATGCAGCAAATCGGCGGGAGGTGAAAGTCAGAGCCAGCCGTAGAGTGCTGTCAATGCCCGCGATGTCGCCGAATTGTTACATCCGTCCCGGCATGGGCTTGCCCAGTCGGGTAAGCAGCGTCTCGGCAATTTCAGCAAAGGTGCGCGCGGCCAAGCTGCCGGGATCGCTCACCACCACCGGTTCGCCCGCGTCGCCACCCGCGCGAATCTCGGGAATCAGCGGCACTTGACCGAGGAGGCTGGTGCCGAGCTTCTCTGCCGTGATGATGCCGCCGCCCTCGCCGAAGAGCAGGTGTTTGTGCCCGGCGGGGTCGACGAAGTAACTCATGTTCTCGGCGACGCCGAGCAAGGGCACGTTGACCTTTTGAAACATCAGGCCGCCCTTGCGGGCGACATTGGTGGCCGCGGGCTGTGGGGTGGTGACGATCACGGCGCCATCGAGGGGGAGCGTTTGCACGAGGGAAAGCTGGGCGTCCCCGGTGCCGGGCGGGAGATCGACAAGCAGCACGTCGAGTTCGCCCCATTTTACATTTTGGACGAATTGCTGGATGGTCTTCATGATCATCGGCCCCCGCCAGACGACGGGCGTGTTGTCGTCGACCAGAAAGCCCATGCTCATGACTTTCACTCCATGGCGTTCCATGGGCACGAGCATCGAGGCGGCCCCGTCACCCTCGACCTCAGGGCGCCCTTGCAGCCCCATCATCAACGGCACGCTCGGTCCGTAAATATCGCAGTCCATCAGCCCAACGCGACCGGGTCGGCCTTGATCGGTAAGCAGCCGGGCTAGCGCGCAGGCGAGATTGACCGCGAATGTGCTTTTGCCGACGCCGCCTTTGCCCGAGGCGATAGCTACCGAGTATCGCGCCGTCTTGGGAGCACCACTCGACCCCGGGAGATTGCCGGGGCCACCGCCTGAGTTGCCGGCGGGACGGGTGGCTTGCACGGAAATGTCGATGATTACGTCGCGGACTTCAGGGAGGGCTCTCAGGCAATTCTCGACCTCCGCTTTTAAGTGCAGGGGGATCTTCGGGTCGCTGGTGGTAAGGGCCAGGGCGACCTTCGCCGTTCCGTCAACAAATCCGATCGAGCGGACGAGTCCGAATGAGACGATATCGCGGCTGAAGCCGGGATATTTTACTTTTTGCAGCTGGGCTTTGATTTCGTCGGAGGTCACGGCAGGAAGAAAGTTGTCACTTAAGAGTTGTTATGCAGACCGGGTGAGCAAATAGAAATCCTCTTCGTCTCCAAATGCGTCGTCCATTTTCCCACTTTTGATCATGAAAAAATTACTGAGGCTTTCGTTGCTATTGTTGGCGCTTGCCGCGGCGGGATCGTTGCGGGCCCAACGTGATATCGGCACCGTCGAGGTGCTGGCTGAAAACAAGACGTTGCCGGTGAGGGTTTCGGCAAACACGCCGGAATTGAACCAGCTGGCTTTGCAGGCCTTTGGCACGCATGGCCGCTACCGGCTCGTGGCGAGCGGATTTGCCTTCGACATCAAGTTCTCCGCGGTCACGCCGACGCAGGTGCGGGTGGACATCGTCAGGTCGCCGAGCGGCACGGCGGTCGCCTCGGAAGTCGTGACGGGATCGAGCCCCCGCAATGCGCTCCTGCGTGCGGCCGACGTGGCGGTCGCAAAAACCAATGGTCTGGGGCTGCGTGGATTTTTCGCTTCGAAGCTCTCCTTCATCAATGAGCGGACCGGGAAAAAGGAGATTTACACCGGCGACCTGATGTTCGGTGAGGTCAAGCAGATCACTCGCGACAATTCGATCACGCTCAGCCCGCGTTGGTCGCCGGATGGAACGCGATTGATCTACACGAGCTACTATAAGTCTGGGTTTCCCGATATCTTCACGATCGATCTGCGCAGTTTTCAGCGCACGACCTTTGTAAGTTTTAAAGGCACGAACAGCGGCGCCCGTTTTAGCCCCAATGGTTCCCAAGTCGCGATGGTTCTCAGCGGCGAGGGCACTCCGGAGATTTACGTGAGCAACGCGCAAGGTCGCGGTGTGGCGCGTAAGACGCGCTCGGACGCGGTGAAATCGTCCCCGTGCTTTTCACCGGATGGGACGCGGTTGGTCTTCGCCGGCGAGCCCGGGCCCCAGCTTTACACGATGCCGGTAAACGGAGGCGCGCCGACCCGGCTGACCTCGGGAATCAGTAGCTACTGTGCCGAGCCGGATTGGAGCCGGGCGAATCCGAACCGAATCGCTTTCACCATCCGGGTCGGTCGGAACTTTCAGATCGCAGTCTACGATTTCTCGAAACGCGCCAGCGAACAGGTCTCGAAGGCGCCGTTCGACGGAGTTGAGCCCAATTGGCTGCCCGATGGACGTCACCTTGTTTATACGGCGCGCACGTCAACGACGAGCCGGGTGTGCATCCTCGATACCGAGACGGGTAAGAGCACTCCGATCAGCCCGACGAGCTTCGGCTCCACACTGCAAGCCAACGTGTGGGCTCCGTAACAAAGGGCCAAAATTTCCCGACAAAAAGCCGCACTGAAAAGTGCGGCTTTTGTTTTTGAGGAGATTTGGAGGTCAGGTCGTAGCGGCCACGTAATTGGCCTCGGCCGCGTCCCAGTTCACCACGTTCCAGAAAGCGGTGATGTAGTCGGGACGGCGGTTCTGGTAATTGAGGTAATACGCGTGCTCCCAAACGTCGAGTGCGAGGACGGGTTTGCCTTCGATCCCGGCGACGGCCTTGCCCATGAGCGGGCTGTCTTGGTTCGCGGTCGAACCAACGGCGAGTTTCTTGTCGGCGGTGACGTAGAGCCAAGCCCAGCCGGAGCCAAAACGGGTCGCACCGGCCTTGGCGAAGTCTTCCTTGAACTTGGCGAAACCGCCGAGCTGGGCCTCGATGGCAGCCGCCAAAGTGCCCGTCGGGGCTCCGCCTTTACCGGGGCCCATAATGGTCCAGAAGAAGGCGTGGTTGCTGTGGCCGCCGGCGTTGTTGCGCACGCCCCCGCGAATGGCCTCGGGAACTTTTGAAAGATCCGCGATCAGCGCGTTGACTTCGAGTGCGGCGAGATCGGCGTGATCCTTGAGGAGATTGGTGGCGTTGGTGATGTAGGCTTGGTGGTGCTTGCCGTGATGGATTTCCATCGTCTTCGCGTCGATGTGCGGGACGAGAGCGTCGAGCGCGTAGGGCAGGGGGGGGAGCGTGTAGGCCATGATGATATGTTTTTGAATTTCCGATCGGTTAAGCAAATCGAAGGACCGCGAAGTGATGCACCGGTGCCGGTGGTCGTCAACTTTCAGCTGAGGAATCCGCCGTACGCTTCGCGCGGAAGAAAGCCTGCAGCAGTTCCCTGCACTCAGTTTCGAGCACTCCGCCGGAGGTAAGCTCGACGTGGTGATTGACCCGCGGCAGGTCGTTGAGGTTGGTCGCGCCGCCGAGGCAACCCATCTTTGGGTCGGGCACGGCGAAGCAGACGCGTTTCACGCGCGACATCAGCATCGCGCCGGAGCACATGGGACAGGGTTCTTTGGTGACGAACACCGTCACGCCTTCGAGGCGCCAGTTGCCGAGCTTGGCGGCGGCTTGGGTGATCGCGAGCATCTCGGCGTGCGCGGTGGGGTCATGGGTGCATTCGACCGTGTTATGGGCCGACGCGATGACTTCGCCGCCGAGCACAATCACGGCCCCGATCGGGACCTCGTCCTGCCGCCAAGCGTCGATCGCCTGGTTATAGGCGAGGCTCATGTAGAACGCGTCGTCGCGCAGGAGCTGCGAAGGGAACCGTTTTTCAAACGGGCAGTCCGGCGGCTTAGGTTGAGAGTTGTTCATCGAGTGCGCGGCGGAGGAAATCCTTGACTTACGCGGGGGCAATCCGGCTTACAAGTATGCTTTACGCTGACCACACGACGACACCTCATGATGCTCCATCGCTCCTTTCAATCCCGCGTTAACCATGGCTGACAACGACGCGATCGAAGTTGAAGGTAAGGTGATGGTCGTGCTTCCCGGCACGATGTTCAAGGTGCAGCTGGCCAATGGCCACGTGGTGCTCGCTCACATTTCTGGTAAATTGCGCAAGAATTTCATCAAGATCGCCGCCGGCGACAATGTGAAGATGGAGATGAGCCCTTACGATTTGGAGAAGGCACGCATCACCTTCCGGATGAAGGAAGCCAACCCGCTCCCGCGTCCGCCGATGCGTCGGCGCTATTGAGGGATTCGCCCTCGGTTAATGTTGAACCAAAGCTCCCGGGCTTTGGTTTTTTTGTGCCCACGGCCGATTGGGTGGGCCGAGACTTTGGCTTGCGGTCACGCCCCGACCCTCGCGCACTGCTCGTCGCATGGCCCGCCGTTCGTCTCCATCCCGCCCGCTTTCGTTGAGCCGCGCTTCGGGTGCCTTTGCGGGCGATATCGACGGGTTCATCGCTTTTCTCGACCTTGAGCGCGGGCTTTCGCGGCACACGCGGGAGAACTATCAACGTGATCTCGACCAGGGCGCGAATTGGCTCAAGAGACAAGGGGTGGCCGATTGGCGCACGGTCACGGCCGCGCAAGCCGGCGGCTGGCTCCAATCGTTGTCCCGCGGTGACTTTGCGGTCGCCAGTTTGGCGCGAAAGTTAACCGCGCTCCGGGTTTTCGCCCGGCATCTCGTCCGAGAGAAACTCAGACCCGACGACTTCACGGCTTTGCTCGCGGGACCGAAACTCGGGCGGCGACTGCCCGAAACGCTCTCGGTGCAGGACATTGCGCGCTTGTTGGCTTCGCCCAGTGGGGCGGATCCGGCGTCGCTGCGGGATCGGGCGTTGCTCGAACTTTTCTATTCAAGCGGTCTGCGGGTTTCTGAGCTCGGCGGACTGATGCTGCAGCAGATCGATCTCGATCAGGGCTTTCTCCGCGTATTTGGCAAAGGGTCGAAAGAGCGGGTGGTGCCCATCGGCGGACGAGCCTGCTCGGCGATTGCGAACTATCTCGTTTCAGGCCGGCCGCATTTCGTGAAGGCGCGCACGGGCAGTCAGCTTTTTTTGAGCAATCGGGGCGCCGCATTGTCCCGGATCACACTGTGGTTTATCGTGAAAAAACACGCACGGCGCGCCGGCATTGCGCAGAACGTGAAGCCGCATTTGCTGCGGCACTCGTTCGCAACCCACCTTTTGACCGGTGGTGCAGACTTGCGGACAATCCAAGAAATGCTGGGCCATGCGAGTATCGCCACGACCCAGATCTACACGGCGGTCGAGCCGCAGCGTTTGCTGGATCAACACGCCGAGTTTCACCCGCGGAACAAACACCGGACCGGATCAACTATGTAGCTTCTGCAATCGATTTAGGGGCGCGATGGTGGCGGCCGACGGGCGAAATGGCAGCCGGCGACCGTGGCGGCGATTTCAGCGTGAGAGCGGAGGAAAGGATCTGCCTCGTAACCGAAGGATTGCCCGAGGTGAGCGGCGATTTTTGAGGAGAACTTGTGGGAGTCGGAGTCGTTTGCCGGCGGGGCGAAGGGCACAAGGCTATTGGCCATCAACGTCTCGATGCCCGTAAACGCGAGAGCCGAGAAGCGGACACAAAGGACGTCCATTTCTATCGGGCGTTGGCCAAGATTGAGACCGTGCCGACAGGCGATGAACTTGGCCTTGGTGCGTCGCGGTAAGCCTCACCGGCCATCGGGCGGCGAATCTCGAACTCCTTTTTACTGCAAACTTGACGCGCCGGGTGATTGCGGTGCGCTAGACCGGATGGTCACGCCGAACGAAGAAAATTTCAACGATTACAAGCGAGCAGAGAAGAAGGCGCTCGAATTGCTTGCAGCCATGAAGGCCGCGACGCCAAAGAAAGTGGATATCGAACTGGCGTTGTTGGTCGCAATTTTCGAACTGCACAAAGGTTCGGTGCCCGCCGACAAGATTGCGGCCATCGTGCAGGGTCACTTGAAGCAGTTGGTGCCTTTCTACGGCGAGAAACATCCGGTAGCGGGCTAGGCTTTATTCGTCGGCGAAGGTCGGCGGTTACTTTGTATGGAAATCAATGTGGTCGGACAGCGGTGCATGAGTGAGCGAGAACCGGAGCTGGGGCTCGGCATCGTTTCGAGTGTTGATCGGGCGGCTCGCCGGGTGGGCGTGGAGTTTCCGGGGGGCGGGGAGCAGCGGCTCTATGCGCTCGGCACCTCGGTGCTGAAACGGGTGCAGTTCCGAGCCGGCGAAAGCGTCTCGGTGCGGACCGGGTTGGCGTTCGTCATCACCGCGGTGGAGGAAGAGGCCGGCTTGCTGGTTTACGTGGGCGCAGAAGGGCAGCGGGTGAGGGAGCAGGAGGTTTCCAGTGTGACCAGTGTGAGTTTGCCGCAGGAGCGGTTGCTGGCGGGCCAGGTCGATCCCGGCGAGGTGTTTGACCTGCGCTATCGGGCGCTGCGCGCACAGGCGAAGATTCGGCAATCGGACGTGCGGGGTTTTCTCGGCGGGCGGCTGGAGTTGTTGCCGCATCAATTCTATATTTTGCAACAGGTCGCCCTGCGTCAGGTGCCGCGGGTCTTGCTCGCCGACGAGGTCGGTCTAGGGAAGACGATCGAGGCGTGTCTGATTCTGCAGCGCTTGCTGGCGGTGGGACGGGCGCGGCGAATCCTGATCCTGGTGCCGGAGTCGCTCACCCACCAGTGGTTCGTCGAACTGCTGCGACGATTTAATCTTTGGTTCAGCATCTACGACGAGGCGCGTTGCACGGCGTGCGAAGGCAGCGACCCCGAAAAAAGTCCGTTTCTCGCCGCGCAACTCGTGCTGACGGGCGTTTCCTTTTTGGCCGGCAACCCGGTGCGCCGGGATCAGGCGCTGGCCGCGGGTTGGGATATGGTCGTCGTGGACGAGGCCCATCATCTGGTGTGGTCGCCGGAGCAAACGAGCCCCGAGTATGATCTCGTCGAGCAACTCGCGCGACGTAACGCCGGGCTTTTGCTGCTGACGGCGACACCGACGCAACTCGGGTTGGCGGGGCATTTCGCGCGGCTGCGATTGCTGGATCCGCATCGCTACGCCGACTTCGGAAAATTCCAAGCCGAGGCCGAGGGGTTCGGGGCGGTGGCCGGTGTCGCCGAGAAGATCATCGCCCAAAAACCGCTGAAGCCGAAGGAGCTCACCGCGCTCAAGCGGATCTTCAACCGGGATCCGGCGCGTTTGAACGAGCACCTCGACGCTCTGGCGAAAGGCCGACCGGGCGCGCGGGAGGCGTTGTTGCAGACCCTGCTCGACCAGCACGGCACGGGGCGCGTGATGTTTCGCAATACCCGCGCCGCCATGACCGGCTTCCCCAAGCGGAAGTTTTGTCCGGTGCCGCTGACGGTGGAGAACAATCTCACCCAGCTCGCCCGCATTGCCCGCGAGTTGTTTGCCGAGGAAAGCAACACCGACGCCACGCTCCGATACGCGTTCCGGGAGGATCCCCGGCTCGATTGGCTCGTCGGTTTTCTCACGGCCCAGCGTGGCGCCAAGGTTCTGCTGATCTGCAAATCTCAGCGCAAGGTCGTCGCGCTCGAGACCGCGCTGCTGGAGAAAATCAACCTGAAGGTCGGTCTGTTTCATGAGGGCTTGCCGCTCGTGCAGCGCGATCGCAACGCCGCCTGGTTTGCCGAGAGCGACGGGGCGCAACTGCTGATCTGCTCCGAGATCGGGAGTGAAGGCCGCAACTTTCAATTCGCCCATCATCTCGTGCTTTTCGATGTGCCGCTCAATCCCGGGTTGCTGGAGCAACGGATCGGCCGGCTCGACCGTATCGGGCAAACGCAGACGATCCGCATCCACGTGCCCTATGTCGCGGGCAGCGGAGAGGAGTGCGTCGTAGAATGGTATCATCGCGGGCTCGATGCGTTTGAGACTTCGCTGCACGGCGGCAACGACTACCAGGATGCGTTTAAACCGCGGCTCCTTGAACTCGCGCAAAACTACGGTGAGGACGCGGCGGCTGGGCGTGCGGCCCTGGAGGCGCTGGTTGCGGAGACGGTGGTCTTCAAATCAGCCCTCGCGCTGAAAATGGAGAAAGGGCGCGACCGGTTGCTCGAGCTCAACTCCTTCAATCCGGCGGCGGCCGAGGCGGTGCTGGCGCGGGTGCGGGCGGCTGATGCCGATCCTTTTCTGCGCGATTTCCTCGTCGAGTTGCTCGACCACTTCGGCGTGCGGATCAAGGAACACGAAGACGGCGACGTCTTTCTCGACCCGAGCCATGCCTACATCGAAGGCTTTCCCTCGATTCCCCGCGACGGGATGTTGGCGACGTTTCAGCGCAAGCGGGCCATTGTGCGCGAAGATATCCGCTTCATTTCGCCCGACCACGCGCTCGTGCAAGATGCGATCGACCTGCTGGTGGATTCCAAGTCGGGCACGGCCGCGTTTGGTTTCGTCAAATCACGCACGCCGAATCTGATTCTCGAGGCGGTCTTCGTGCTCGAAACGGTCGCCGACAGCCGGTGGCACGTGGACCAGTTTCTTGCGCCGACACCGGTGCGAACGGTCATCGATCTGCGCGGCAACGACCACACGGCGACCCGCGACGCCACCGCGCTCGCGGCCGATTTCATCGATGGAACCATCCAGCGATTCTTGGCCCGTCCGGGATTCAATGCCGCTCTCCTGAAGACCCTGCTCGCGACTGCGACCGAGCGGGCCGAGGCGCTGGCGGTGAGCTTGAAGACGGAGGCGGCGGCGAAAGCCGAAACGGCGCTGGGTGGTGAACTCCAGCGGCTGCAGGATCTCGCGAAAGTTAACGACCATGTGCGGCCGGAAGAACTCGAGCTGGCGCGTGAGCAACTTGCCCACACGCGGACGGCGGTTGAAGCCGCCCGGCTACGGCTCGATTCGATCCGGTTGGTCGTCGAAGGACCGGGTGCGGCGGATTGATCGGGCGTTCCGGTTTGGAAACGGGCTGGCGCCGAACCCCGGTTTGGTTTCGCTCAAAGCATGACCATTTCACTTTTGCGCTCGGGCGGGCTGTTGGCGGTTCTTGCTTTGCTTCCGCTGGGAGCGGCGCCGGTGATCGGCACCTCGCAGCGATTGCAGAAGATCGTCGATGGCGCGGTGCGGGCGACACTGGCCGAGTTTACCGCCCGTTCGCTGCAGCCGGAGCATCTGGCAGTCACGTTGGTCGATCTGCGCGACCCGGTCCGGCCGGTACAGGCGAGCGTGCGGGGTGACCTGCAGATTTATCCGGCGAGCGTGATCAAGCTGTTCTACTTGGCGGCGGCCCATCGCTGGATGGAGGACGGTCGGCTGGCGGATACGCCGGAGCTGCGCCGCGCGATGCGCGACATGATCGTGGATTCTTCCAATGATGCTACCCACTACGTGATCGACTTGCTGACGGGCACGACGAGCGGCCCGGAATTGTCGGACGCGGAAATCGCAGGGTGGTTCGATCAACGCGAGGCGGTCTCCCGGTATTTTTCCGGATTGGGTTACACGAACGTGATCGCGAACAAGAAGCCGTGGGGCGACGGGCCTTACGGACGAGAATCGCAGGCCATCCGGTTGTTTCAACCGAAGCGCAACATGCTCTCGACCGAAGCGACGGCGCGGCTGTTGGTGGAGATTGCGACCGGGAACTGTGTGACCGGGGCCCGAAGCGCGCAGATGTTGGAGTTGCTCGCGCGGGACCCGGCGACGAAGGTCGCCGATCCCGACGATCAGGCGAAGTTTACAGGTCCGGCGGTGCCGCCCGGGGCCAAGCTTTGGTCGAAGGCCGGCTGGACGAGCAAGACCCGGCACGACGGCGTGTTGGTGGAGTTAGCCGATGGCGGCCGCTACGTGCTCGTGACGTTTACGACGGACCACGCCAGCGAGCGTGAGATCATCCGCTCGGTGGCGAGGTCGGTGTTCGCGGCGCTCGGCGCGCGCTGAGCCGGGTGGACGGCTCAAGCCTTGGCGGGCTGGAGCGAGATGAGGCTGCGGACCACCTCGAGCAAAGCGTCCGGGGTAAAGGGCTTCATGAGGAGTCCGGCGAGACCGAGGGCCTTGAGCTGGGGCAGCACCGCATGGTCGGCGGGTGAGGCGAGGATGATCACGGGGATGGCGCGGAGCTCGGGTTTGGACTTGAGCATCGTGAGCATCTCGAGGCCTCCCATGATGGGCATATTCACATCAAGAATGATGAGATCGGGGAGGGCGGTCTCCATTTTGAAGAGCGCGTTGTAGCCGTTGGCTGCGCCTTCGACGTTGCAATCGAACGGGGCAAGCACGGTCTCCACGATGGTGCGGACGGCTTTGGCGTCATCAACGGCTAGGACCAAGGGACGACGCTGTTTTTGGGTGGCGGGCATGGGAGGAGCGTGGAGAGAGGGGCACGCGTCTCGGAAAAGCAACGGTGCGAATCAGGGCTTGGTGGCGGCCGGGGAAAAAATCTGCTCAAGCTGCTTCGTAAGCCGGGTGCCGCGGAGGTCTTTGGCGATGATTTTACCGGTTGGGTCGATCAGGAAACTGGCGGGCAAAGCTGCGACGTTGTAGGCGGCAGCGAGCGGAGTTTTCCAGCCGGTGAGGTCGGAGATGTGGCGCCACGTCGCCGCATCCTTGGCGATGGCGGCTTTCCAGGCGGGCCCGCTTTGATCGACGGAAACGGCGAGAATTTCAAAGCCGGCGTCGCGGTAGCGGCGGTAGAGTTCCACGTAGTGGCGATTTTCGACGCGGCAGGGACCGCACCACGAAGCCCAGAAATCAACCAGGACCGTGCGGCCGCGCAGGCTGTTTAACTTCAACGTGGCGCCGTCGGGCGTGGGCCCGGCGAGATCGGGGGCCGTGGCGCCGATGGCAATCGCGCGAAAGCGGGCAATCCGCTCCGTGAGCAGGCGCGCGATCTCGCCGGTCGGGTAAAGCTTGGCGAAAGCGGCCACGGTGGCGTCCAACTCGTCCAAGCGGTAGTCGCCGTCCCAGCGCAGCGAGGCGGCGTAGAGCGCGGCCGAGCCTTTGAGCCGGTCGAGGGTGAAGTCGTTGAGCTCGCGGCGATGTTCGTTGAAACCGGCGACTTCGCGCGCGGTGAGGCGCTCGACTTCTGGTTCGTCGCCCCGGCTGCGGGCGGCGGCGACACCTTCACGCTCGGGCGTCACGAGTCGCGCAAAAGATTTTGCGCGGAGCGCTTCATAGGCGATGAAGAGGGCTTGGTCAGGCGCGCCTGCGATGATGAGGTTTTTGCCATTGTCCGTGGTCGAGAGGGTTAAGGTTTGTCCATCAGCGGCGACGAACGAGCTCCGGAGGTCGCCCAGCTCAACGGTAAAGAGACCTGCGCCGGATGGGACGCTCAGCGTGAAGTTGCCTTTCGAAGGCATGGTCCGCGCGACTTCGAGGGAATTCCGGGTCTCGAGCGATTCGCGCCGCACGATGATCGGACCAGTGGCCAATCGGGCGGGCAGCGTGCCGGTGAGTTCGAAGTCGGCTCGGAGCGGCATCCACGTCGCGCACGAGAGCAAAATCAGGCCGGAACGAAGGACTGAAAAAATCGACGGCGGCATCAGGGCAGGGAAGGCGGGGGCCGGCGTTTGACAAGCGTGTTGGGGTAAATCGAAGCTGGGTTTTGATCGCACCACACCCTCTGACGCTCACCCCATGCTGACACGGTTCCATTCAACGGTTTTGTTTTTGGCGGTTCTCTTTTTTGGGCCGTTGGAAAACCCGATGTTTGCGGCGTCAAACCCTGTTTCGTTGGGGGCGCGCGCGGCGGCGGCCGTCGCCGCGGCATTGCCGACATCCGCGCCCCCGGAAATCGCCGGTAGAATTCGCCTGTTGGCGGCGTCCCTCGAAGAGAGTCGGCTCAAGCTGAACTTCAGCCGCGAGGTGTTGGAACTCGGGTTGGGGAGCGGCGCGTTTGAAGCGTTTGCCCATGAAATCGACGAAGCGGCGAGCGCGGTGCTGGAGACGGAACTGCGGACCTTTGACCTGTATTTTCTGATCGACGGCGTGCCGTTGGAGCGGCTTTTCGAATCGAAGGAAAACGTCTCCGTGCCGCCGGTGGCGCGGGACGCGGTGCTCTTGCCCGCACCGCCGGTGCGCTCGGCTCAGGCTTTGAGCGGTCGTCGCGTCGCGATCAGTCCGGGGCACGGATATTATTTCACGGGCAGCATCTGGGGGCTGCAGCGGCCGTTTTTGCAGGGGATCGTGGAAGATTTTGTGAATCACGATTTCGTCACGATTTTGAACAACTTGCTCGTGGCCGACGGTGCCGACGTGCGCCCGACGCGGAATCTCGACCGCAACGCCGGCAACGGAGAGTCGGGGTTTCCGAAATGGCAGGAAGCGGCGCGCTACCACGTGAAAGCGCTCGGGGCCGATCCTTCGGTCTGGAACGAGTCGGGTTTTACCCATCTCGAGCAGGACATCCGCTGCCGACCGCGCTACGCGAACGCGATCGAGGCCGAGTTGCTCGTGAGCATCCACAACAACGGCGGCGGCGGCACCGGGACGGAGACGCTTTACGATACGGGCAACGCCTTTGCGGCGCAGAACAAGCGTCTCGCCGACGTGCTGCACGCCAGCGTCATGAACGCGATCCGGCGCGACTATAATCCGACGTGGCGCGATCGTCTCGTGAAGGGATTCAACGGCAGCTACGGCGAGAATCGGCTTGCGACGCGGCCGGCGGTGATTCTCGAAATCGCGTTCATGGACATGCCGACGCCGGACAACGCCGCGTTGCAGGACGAGCGTTTCAAACGCATTGTCGCGACCGCGATTCGCGACGGCATTGCGGAGTATTTGGGCGGATCGACGGCGCCGGCCGCACCGGCGGCGTTGATCGCGAGCGGTGAGACGGCGGCGATCTCGCTCGCGTGGACGGACACGACGGCCAACGAGACCGGCTTCCGTATCGAGCGCAAAGCAGGTGCGGCGATGACTTGGACGACGTTGGGCACAGTGGCGGCGAACGTCACAACCTACCGCGATACGGCGGTGACGGCCGGAGTGAGCTACATTTACCGCGTGCAGTCGTTCAATGCCGCCGGGCCCTCGGTCCTCTTTACCAATGAAGTCACCACAACGACCTTGGCGGCGCCGCCGGCGTTGCGCCTCGCCAGCGTTACGCCGACGACCAATCAGATTCGGAACTGGGGCGAGGTCGCCGAGTTTACGTTGGCGGTGACCGATGCCGGTGGTCGGCCGGTGAGTGGCGCGACATTGGTCGTGAATGACGGGCTGCGAAACTCGCTGAGCGAAGAAACTTCGGTCACGGCGGACGCCACGGGAATCGTGACGTTTCGCGCATCCGTGCCGACTGGGCTGAGCAACGGGGCGTATCCTATAACCTTTCAGGCGACACTCGCGGGCTTCGCGGCCAGCCCGGTGGTCACGCGTTCCGTCGAAGTGGTGCGGGCCGGATTTTCGGGGGCGGGTGTCCCGACGATTGCGCTCCAGCCGCCGAGCAAGCGGGTTGTGGTCGGCCGCGAACTCAGCTTGGCCGTGGCAGCGATCGGGGCCTCGCCGCTGTCCTATCAATGGCGTTTCAACGGCGTGGACATCGCGGGCGCGACGGGAGCGACGTTGCTGGTGTCATCGGCGCGGCCGACGGACGCCGGTGGGTATTCGGTGGTGGTAACGAATGCGCTGGGCTCCGTGACGAGTGTGGCGGCGGAGATCGCCGTCGATCCGGCGGCGTGGCTTTCGAGTGTGTCACTGCGCACGACCTTGGCGGCGGCGCAGACGGTGACGGTGGGATTTGTCGTGAATGGCGGTTCGAAGGACTTGCTCGTTCGCGCGGCGGGCCCGGCGTTGGCGTCGTTTGGGTTGTCGGCCTTTATGTCCGATCCGCGGATGGAGTTGTTTCGAGAGGGAGTGAAAGTAGCGGACAACAACGATTGGCCGGTGGCGTTTGCGCCGGTGTTTTCAGGGCTGGGAGCGTTCCCGTTTCCGGCGGCGAGTCGCGATGCGGCGTTGCTTCGTCCGGTGCGCGGGCTGCACACGGTCGAAGTCACGGGCACGACGGGCGGGACGGTACTCGCCGAGGTCTATGATGCGGGCAGCGGGAGCGCGGCGCGCTTGATCGGACTGTCGGCGCGCAACCGCGTGGGCACCGGTGACGATGTGCTGATCGCGGGATTCTATCTGAGCGGCACGGGGACGCGCCGCGTCTTGATCCGCGGTATTGGGCCGGCGTTGGGGCTGCCGCCGTTTAATCTGCCGGGAGTGTTGGCCAATCCCACGATTGAGGTGCGGGATGGATCGGGGCGGATTGCGGAGAACGACGATTGGAGTCCGGCGCTGGCGGCGGTGTTTTCGCAGGTGGGGGCGTTTCCGCTCACACCCGGAAGCCGAGATGCGGCGGTAGTCGTCACGCTGTCGGCCGGGATCAGTTACACCGTGCAGGTTTCGGGCGTGGGTGGCGGCGTGGGTGAAGGAATCGTGGAAATTTACGAGGTGCCGTGAGCGCGGTTCGCCGGTGGCTTTCGGCCAACGGGCGGAGGGGTTTGGTTGCGGGCGGGATTTCACCGAGTGCCGCGTTGACGCATTGCAACGGGCGGAATCCGCCTCTCGATTCAAGTGATGAAAATGATCACCGAGTTACAGCGTCGGGCCTCGCCGTTCCCCAAGCCGCAGGCCATTTATGCGGAAGGTGGCACGCTGTGGCTGAGCTCGCGGCAGACGAAGAAGTTCTATGCCCTCGACTGCGCTTCGTGGCAGGTGACGTGGGAATGTGAGGTGCCGGCGGGCGTTACGGTCTGGGGCACGACCAAAGTCGGCGACGACCTCTATGTGGTGTGTGGGGTTGATGCGGTGGACGTCGATGCACGGCGGATTCGCCGGGTGCGGCCAGGCGTGGGTTTTGAACCGGGGTTTAGTCTGCCGTGTCCGGACGGGATGGGTTCGCATCTCTCGCACGACGGCGTGTCGCTCGTGCTGAGCCAGTGGTATCCCCAGAAATTGATTTCGCTGGGAGCTGACGGCACGCCGGGTCGGGTGCTGGCCGTGCCGCGCCAAGTGGTCGGGCAGTGCTTTGCGCACGGGGCTTTTTACCTGGCGACCACGACGAACGAAGAATCGAACGACTACTTTATCGAGCGGCTGGATCCGGCCACCGGTGGCTGCGAGATGCTGGCCAAACTGGGCTTTCCGGCGCGAGGTCTCGCGTTCGACGGGTCAAATTTTTGGACGAATCACCGCGAGCAAAATGAGATCGTGGCGTTTGCGCGGGTGGGGTGAGGGGAAAGACTTTTCCACCGCGAAGGAGCGCGAATTCGGATCGAGATCGGGCGCGGAGTGTGGGCGCGGGCTCGGTCCTCTCGTCGCGAGGAAGCTCGCTCCCACATCAGACGGACTTAGCCGAGTTTCTTTTTGAAGAACGCGATGGTGCGGGTCCACGAGAGCTCGGCGGCGGCTTTGTCGAAGCGGGGAGTCGTGTCGTTATGGAAGCCGTGATTCGTGCCGGGGTAGATAAATGCTTCGTATTCCACCTTGGCGGCTTTCAGCGCGGCCTCCCATGCGGGCCAGCCAGCGTTTACGCGGGCGTCGAGTTCGCCGAAGTGAAGCAGGAGGGCGCCCTTGATCTTGGCGGCGTTCTCGGCGGCGGGTTGACCGCCGTAGTAGGGCACGGCGGCTTTCACGATATCAGGGAGACGCCACGCCAGGGTGTTGGCCATGCCGCCGCCGTAGCAGAAGCCGGTCACGCCGACGGAGCCGTTGCACTCGGGGTGAGCGTAAAGGAACTGGGTGGCGGCGACGAAGTCCTCGGTGAGTTTCTTGCCGTCCATTTTGGACTGCATCGCGCGGCCCCCATCGTCGGTGCCGGGATAACCGCCCTGCGGAAAGAGCGCGTCGGGCGCGAAGGCGACGAAGCCGGCGAGGGCGACACGGCGGGCGACGTCTTCGATGTAGGGATTCAGGCCACGGTTTTCGTGAATGACGATAACGCCGGGAAGTTTGCCTTTGGTGCCGGCGGGTTTGGCGAGAAGACCGCGGCATTCGCCGTGACCGGCGGCTGAGGAGAATTTCTCGTAACGCGTGACGACGCGGGCGTCTTCCTTCGGGACTTGGGCGGCGAAGGCGTAGTGGGGATTGAGCATTTCCAAGAGCGCGAGGGCGGTGACGCCGCCGACGGCGAACTTGGCGGCGCGCTCAAGAAACGTGCGCCGGTCGATCTGGCCGTGAACGTAGTAATCGTAGAGGTAGAGCAGCTCTTGATCGAATTCTTGGGCGGATTTGCGTTCCATGTTTTTAGGGGGCCGAGGGTGGGACTAAGCGGGGAGAATGGTGGAAATCCGTGCGGATGGAGCGGCGGGCGGCAAAGGCGAATCCTTGGCGGGCCGGATCGCTTTGGCCGTAGAATTCAGGCTGGCCGCACGACCGACAGTTTTCGGAATTGGGCGCGAAAGAAGCCGTCGTCTTTTGTGGCGAGCCGGGTGGCGCGCATCGCGGCGTGTGCGCCGATCAGGAAGTCGGCGATCAGGCGGAGGCGTTTACCGCCGGCTTTGCGGTAGCGGTCTTGGATTTCGCCGGCCAAGTTTGCGACCGCTTCATCGGATGGATCGAAATGGACGCCGAGTTGGGAGAAGAAACCGGCGTGCGCGGCGGCGGTCGGGAAGGCGGGGCGGGTCTCGGCCCAAACGATATCGCAGACTACCAACCGTCCTTCTGCGCGGCACTCGGCTAGCTTCTCCAACCATCCCGGGCCGTCTTCTTCGCCCTTGGCGATGGCCCACAGGACGGAACTGTCTACGGCGGTGGTCACAGGCTGCTGCGGTCGTAGCCGCGCAGTTCGCGGAGGATTTGAGTCGAGGTCTTGCCAGGCTCGAAGTTCTTGGCCGCGCCGAGGGCGCCGCGCATGGCCTCTAGGTCGAAGTCATGTTTGGGCTTCGCCCGGAGGTCGGACGCTTGTTCATCGAAGAGCAGTTTCATGCCCGGCTTCAGATGGAATTTTTTCCGCAACTTGGCCGGGATCGTAATCTGATATTTGCTGCTGACCGTGGCTTGCACGGCGAAACGGTAAGTGCGGGCGCTTGGTGGTCAAGCTTGGCGCCCGAGCCGTCGAAGGCCGCCGACATTGGTGATCAACCACTCGGTGGAGATGCGGTGATCAGCCTCTATTTCGCAGCGGACTCCTGCAGCTCCTTTAGCGTCTTCCCTGTGGCGTCATGCCATTCGGTCCGGCCGTTGGCGCTTCGTCCCAATACAAACGCGGCGGCTAGCGACGGCGAACTGAACGTGTAGTCTTGGGTAAAGACGAGATGACCTTGCTCCTCTTTTAGAATGCTCCGCGCAAGAAACTCGCGGTGCATTTTGTGCACCGAAGGCACGTGAATCGCCAATGACGGTGGTTCTTCGGAGAGTGGAACGACCCAAGAATTGGCCTGGACGACAAATCCTTGCGTGGTGTCGTAGCCACTGGCGGTTACACCCTTACCTTTGCACTTTAGTAAAATCTGCGATGGATCTTTCCTTGCTCCACTTGGCTTCGAGTCGGGTAGCTCAAAAGCGTGGATACCTAGAACCGGCAGCATGCTGAGCATGTTTCCAAGGAAAACCTCCATATCTGCGCGATCTGCTTCTGACAAGCTGGGCTCAGCTGGGTAATTGCTGTTCTCAAGCGGCACGCGCTTGGCTGCCAGTGCTTGCTTAACGAGCCGGGCTTCGAGGAATTGGACGTGGGCTTTGTTTAATTGCCCTGGGCCCGCCACGAAAAACACAGCGCGCGTCCAGAAATCTTTCTTCGCGTAGTGGTTATCTAGACGTGGCCGAATAGGATCTCCCTCGCTGATGTAGAGGATGTCGCCATCCGCGTCCTCGCGAGGACCGAGCAACAGGTAAATACCAGTTTGATTGAACTCTTCCCGACTCTTGATTCTCGGCAACAGCGCCCTCGGAAACACGACCGCTTTCCCAATCCAATTTGAACGATCGACGATGCGGAGGCCATCAGGATCCCCATCAGCCACAAAAATACGTAGCGAAAAGGGAGAGGTATTCATTTGGTTGGTTTTGTGGTCGCCTCCTATCCCACCCAAGCCCGCGCGTTGTAGAAGAGCTGCATCCACGGGCTGTCTTCGCCCCAGGTTTTTGGGGTCCAGCTCATGCAGGCGCTGCGGAAGACACGCTCGGGGTGGGGCATCATGATCGTCACGCGGCCCGAGGTCGTCGTGAACGCGGTGAGGCCTTGGGGCGAGCCGTTGGGGTTGAGCGGGTAGGCTTCGGTCGGTTGGTGGTGGTTGTCCACGAAGCGCGCGGCGATGAGGCCGGAGTTGGCGCAATGGTTGAGTGCGGCGGCGTCGGCGAACTCGGTAAAGCCTTCGCCGTGGGCGACGGCGATGGGGAGCACGCTGTCGGTCATGCCGGCGAAAAGGATGCTCGGGCTCGCCTCGATTTTCACCGAGACGTAGCGGCTTTCGTAGCGCTCGCTTTGGTTTTGCACGAAGCGCGGCCAGTGGTCGGACCCGGGGATGATCGACTTGAGGTTGCTCAGCATCTGGCAGCCGTTGCACACGCCGAGGGCGAAGGTGTCGGTGCGCGCGAAGAAGGCGGCGAACTCGGCGCGGGCGTGGTCGTTGAACAAGATGCTCTTGGCCCAGCCCTCGCCGGCGCCGAGGACGTCGCCGTAACTGAAGCCGCCGCACGCGGCGAGGCCGCGGAAGTCCCGGAGAGTAACACGGCCGCTGAGGATGTCGGTCATGTGGACATCGACGGCGCGGAAGCCGGCGCGGGTGAAAGCGGCGGCCATCTCGACTTCGCCGTTTACGCCCTGCTCGCGCAAGATCGCGATGGAGGGGCGGGAGGAAGTGGAACCAGAAAGCGCGTTGGGGGCAACGCGCTCCACCTCGAACGTAAGGAGTGGCTTGATGCCGGGGTTGGTGCGGTCTTGGCGGAGTTGGTGTTCGGAATCGGCACAGGCGGGGTGGTCGCGGAGGGCAGCCATCCGGTGCGTCACATCCGACCACACGGCGCGGAGGGCGAAGAGGTCTTCATCCAGGATGATTTTGCCGCCGCGCTTGATGCGGAAGCGGTGCTCGCGGTTGAGCGTGCCGATGCGCGTGGTGCAGGCTTTGAAGCCGTGCTGGCGGAGGGTCTGCGAAACGGAGTCGAGGTCGGCGGTGCGGATCTGGATGACGGCGCCGAGTTCTTCGTTGAAGAGGGTGCTGTCGACGTTGTGCCCGGAGAGAATTTCGAGATCGACGCCGGTGTGGCCGGCGAAGGCCATTTCGGCGACGGTAGCGAGCAAGCCGCCGTCGGAACGGTCGTGGTAGGCGAGGAGTTTGCCGTCGCGGCCGAGCAGTTGGATGGCGGCCCAAAACTGCTTGAGGTCGTGGGCGCTGTCGACGTCGGGCGGGGCCTCGCCCATCTGCGAAACGACTTGAGCAAGGATGGAGCCGCCGAGGCGGTTTTTGCCGCGGCCGAGATCGATCAGGAGGAGGATGGTGTCGCCGATGAGGGCGGCAGGTTGAGAGTGGAGAGTGGAGGGTTGAGAGGCGGCATCCGGAGCGTCGGAACGGAGTTGCGGCGTGAGGGTGAGGCGGATGTCGGTGACGGGGGCGAACGCGGAGATGATGAGGGAGGTGGGCGCGGTGATGCGTTTGTGGAGGCCCTCGCGGTTGCCGACGGCGGGCTCCTTCCAAGCGGTGCTCATGCTCATCGAGTCTTTGCCAACGGGAATGGTGATGCCGAGGGCGGGACAGAGATCGAGGCCGATGGCGGAGACGGCGGCGTAGAGATCGGCGCCGTCGCCAGCGATGGCGGGAGCGGCCATCCAGTTGGCGGACAAGTTTACTTTGCCGAGCTCGCCGATCTGGGCGGCGGCGAGATTGGTGAGGGCTTCGCCGACGGCGAGGCGGGCGGATGCGGCGGCGTCGTTGATGGCGACGGGTGTGCGCTCGCCCATGGCCATCGCTTCGCCGGTGCAGACATCGAAGGTGGCGGCAGTGACGGCGCAATCGGCGACGGGAACTTGCCACGGACCGACCATCTGGTCGCGGGCGATGAGGCCGCCGAGGGAGCGGTCGCCGATGGAAATGAGGAACGTCTTGTCGGCCACGGCCGGGTGCGAGAGCACGCGGTGGACGATATCGAGCAGCGTGAGCTCGCCGAGATCGAGGGGCTTGCGCGGGCGAGCGAGGGTGGTGTCGGTGCGGGTCATGCGCGGCGGTTTGCCGAGCAGCACGTCGAGCGGGAGGTCGATGGGAGTGTTCTTGAAATGGGAATCCTCGAGGACGAGTTGTTGCTCAACGGTGGCCTCGCCGACGACGGCGAAGGGGCAGCGCTCGCGTTCGCAGAGGGTGCGGAAGGCGGCGAGGCGGGCGGCGGGAACCGCGAGGACGTAGCGCTCTTGCGACTCGTTGCACCAAATCTCGAGCGGGGACATGCCGGGTTCGGCGTTGGGGACGGCGCGGAGTTGGAATTTTCCGCCGCGGCCGCCGTCATTGACGAGTTCAGGGAGGGCGTTGGAGATGCCGCCGGCGCCGACGTCGTGGATGAATGAAATGGGGTTTTCCGCGCCGAGAGCCCAGCATCGATCAATGACCTCCTGGCAGCGGCGCTCCATCTCGGCGTTGTCGCGCTGCACGCTGGCGAAATCGAGATCGGCGTGGGCGGCACCGCCGGTGAGGGAGCTGGCGGCACCGCCGCCGAGACCGATGAGCATGGCCGGGCCGCCGAGGACGATGAGGTGGTCGCCGGGATTGATGGCGGCTTTTTTGACGTGTTCGGCGCGGATGTTGCCGAGGCCGCCGGCGAGCATGATGGGTTTGTGATAACCGCGGAGCTCGGTGCCGCGGGCGTTGGGCACCTCTTGTTCGAAGGTGCGGAAGTAGCCGTTGATGGCGGGCCGGCCGAATTCGTTGTTGAAGGCGGCGGCGCCGAGCGGGCCTTCGAGCATGATGTCGAGAGCGGAGACGATGCGGGCAGGTTTGCCGAAATCTTTTTCCCATGGCCGGACGGCTCCGGGGATTTTCAGATTTGAGACGGAGAAACCGACCAGGCCGGCTTTCGGTTTTCCGCCGCGGCCGGTGGCGCCTTCGTCGCGGATCTCGCCGCCGGAGCCGGTGGCGGCGCCGGGAAACGGTGAGATGGCGGTCGGGTGATTGTGGGTCTCGACCTTGCAGAGCAGGTGAATTTCCTCCTCGTGCGGGGCATATTCGTGCGTGACCGGATCGGCGAAAAAGCGGCCTCCGCGGGTGCCGACGAGGACGGCGGCGTTGTCCTTGTAGGCGGAGAGGATCCCCTCGGGGTGCAGCGCGTAGGTGTTTTTGATCATCTGGAACAGCGACTGGTCTTGGGGCTGGCCGTCGATGGTCCACGTGGCGTTGAAAATTTTGTGGCGGCAGTGCTCGGAGTTGGCCTGGGCGAACATCATCAATTCGATGTCGTTCGGATCGCGGCCGAGGGTGGTGAAGGCGGTGACGAGGTAGTCGATCTCGTCGTCGGCGAGGGCGAGGCCGAGGTATTGGTTGGCGGTGACGAGGGCGCTGCGGCCGGCGGCGAGCACCGGAATGGATTTCATCGGGCGCGGTTGCTCGTGGCGGAACAGAGCGGCGCAGGCATCAAGATCACCGAAGACGGATTCCGTCATGCGGTCGTGGAGTTTGGCGCGGAGGGTCTTAAGTTGCGCGGGATCGAGGGGTGAGAGCGGAAACGCAACCGCTGGCACGTCGAGCTCGACGGTATAGGCGATCACACGTTCGAGGCGTTGGATGGTTGTCAGGCTGCAGAGGCGCGCGATGTCGGTGGCTTTGGACGACCACGGTGAAATTGTGCCGGGGCGCGGCGCCACGATTTGGAGCAGTCCGGCAACGGGCACGGCGGTGCGGCGTGGACCGTAGGTGAGCAGCCGCGAGAGGACGGAGTGCTCGGCGGGCGAGAGGGGTGCGGTCGTCTCGGCCAAGTGAACGAACTCGGCGGCGAGAGCCCGAACGGGAAGCCCGTCGGCGACGAGAGTGGCCTGGAGCTTTTGGAGTCGGAAGGACGAAAGGGCGGGCGAGCCGCGAAGGATCAACATGGTCGGAACCTGAGAGTTTCAGGACATCGCGGAGGCGGTCAAGGGAAGCGCGGAGGCGGTAAGAGGATCTTAAGACGCGCTGGAATCAGAAAGCCGTTGACGTAATCCGAGAGGCCTTCGAGATGGCCGTTTTTATGAGCAGCGAGCCGCAATTTTTGGATGAAAACCACACCGAAACGGGTGCAATTGTCGGGCGGGATGCAGGGGCCGCCGTATGAGTGACTCGATCACCCACGAATGCGGCATCGCACTGGTGCGACTGCTGAAGCCGCTCAGCTTTTATCAGGAAAAATACGGGACTCCGCTTTGGGGTTTTACTAAGCTGTTTCTCCTGATGGAGAAGCAGCACAACCGCGGCCAAGACGGCGCCGGTGTGTCGTGCGTGAAGTTGGACGTGCCGGCCGGCGAGCCCTTCATGTTTCGTGAGCGGTGCGTGAAGAGCAATCCGCTCGATAAGATTTTCAAGGCGTTGCTCGGCCAATACAACGAGCGGCTTGCGAGCGGCATGATTCACCCGGAATTCACCGACACGGTGAAAAAGCATTTCGATTTTGGGGGCGCGTCGTTGATGGGGCATCTGCGCTACGGCACCAGCGGCGGCTACAGCCTCAGCTCGTGTCACCCGTTTTTTCGGCGCTCGCCGTGGCCGACGCGCAACTTGGCGCTGTGCGGTAATTTTAATCTGACCAATACGACCGAGCTCAACCAGTCGCTCACCGCGATGGGTCAGCACCCGATCTACGCCACGGATACGCAGGCGATTTTGGAGAAAATCGGATTCTACCTCGATGAGGAGCACGAGGATATTTACCGGTTTTTGCGCACGCGGAATCTCGCGGGCGAGGAACTCTCGCGGCGCATCAGCGAGGACCTCGACGTGGCACGCGTCATCCGGCGGGCGGCGGAGAAGTGGGACGGCGGCTACACGCTTTGCGGTCAGATCGGCAACGGCGATGCGTTCGTGGCGCGAGACCCGTCGGGCATTCGGCCGGCGTTCTATTTTCAGAATGACGAAGTGATCGCGTTTGCCTCGGAGCGGGCGCCGCTGATGACGGTGTTCGATCTCGCGGTGGAGCAGGTCAAGGAAGTGGCTCCCGGCCACGTGGTCGTGATCAAGCGCCGGGGAGCGATCAGCTCGGAGGCGTTCACGGCGGCGTTGCCAAGGACGTCCTGTTCCTTCGAGCGCATCTATTTTTCGCGCGGCAACGATGTGGACATTTACCGCGAGCGGCAAGCGTTGGGCGGGCGATTGGCCGACCAGATTTGCCGATCCATCGGCAACGATTGGGCGAACACCGTTTTCAGTTTTATTCCGAACACGGCGGAGGCCGCGTATTACGGGTTGATGTCGGAGTTGCGAACGCGGCGACGCGGCGAGGTGAAGACGGCGATTTTGAAGGCGAGCGCGGCGGGCACGTTGGATGAGACGCTGTTGGATGAACTGATTCTGGGCAACTGGCCCCGGGGCGAGAAAGTGGTCAGCAAGGACATCAAGATCCGGACGTTTATCGGGCAGGAAGGGATGCGAAATCAGCTCGCGAGCCACGTCTACGACATCACCTACGGTTCGGTGCGGCCCGGCGACAATCTGGTCTGCGTGGACGACTCGATCGTGCGCGGCACGACCCTGCGGAAGTCGATTTTGAGGATTCTGACGCGGCTCAATCCGAAGAAAATCGTGATCGTCTCGACGGCGCCGCAGATCCGTTACCCGGATTGTTACGGCATCGATATGTCGGAGTTGGGCAAATTCGTCGCGTTCGAGGCGGCGGTGGCGCTGCTGAAGGAGCGCGGTCAGGCGGCGGTGCTCGACGAGGTGCACGCCTTGTGTGTGGCGGAAATCGCGAAGCCGACCGGGACGAACCACGTGCGGAAGATCTACGAATCGTTCACGCCGGAGGAGATTTCAGCCAAGATCGTGGAACGGGTGCGCCCGGCTGACATTGAGTGGAAGGGTGAGATCGAGATCATCTTCCAGACCATCGAGCACCTTCATGCGGCGGTGCCGGAGCATACGGGCGATTGGTATTTCACCGGCCGCTATCCTACTCCCGGCGGCTATCGCGTCGTGAATCAGGCGTTTCTCAATTATTTCGAGAAGTCCGAAGGCAGGAGTTACTGAGGGCGCGGCGATGGCAAAAAAAGCGCCCGATTCCGTGCTGCCGAAGATCTACGCCGTGCGCCGGCAGAAGGTGGTGCTCGATGCGGATCTGGCGAAGTTGTATGGGGTGCCGACGAAGCGGCTGAATGAGGCGGCGCGGCGGAATGCGGGGAGGTTTCCGGAGGATTTCTGTTTCTACCTGACCGACGAAGAAGTTGAGCACTTGAGGTCGCAGATTGCGGCTTCAAGTATTGGGCAAAGCGGAGGCGCCGTTTTAAGGTCGCAAATTGCGACCTTAAAAACGGACGGGCGCGGAAAGCACCGCAAGTATCTCCCCCGCGTCTTCACCGAGCACGGCGCCTTGATGGCGGCGAATGTCCTGCGCAGCGAGCGGGCGGTGCAAATGAGCCTGTATTTGATCCGCGCCTTTGTGGCTTTGCGGGAGCAATTGGTTTCCAACCTCTCTACGCTCCGACGCCTTTCCGAAATCGACAAGAAGCTCCTGGAGCACGATGTCGTGTTGCGTGAGGTGCTGGAGCGCTTGCAGCCGTTGCTCGATCCTCCGGCGGCGCCGAAGAAACCACTGATTGGTTTTCAGCCGGGAAACCGTTAGCCATTCCTCCAATTTCATGTCCCTCAGCTACGAATCTTCCGGGGTAAATTACGATCAGCTCGATGCGTTTAAGCGCGCGTGCCAAAAGGCGGCGAAGACGACGGCGCCGCTGTTGGCGAGTCACGGTTACGCCGAGCCGGCGAACACGCGGGGCGAGAGCTGCTACTTGATGGAGGCGGCGGATCACTTTTTGGCCCATGTCGAGGAGGGGCTGGGCACGAAGAATCTGGTCGCGGATGCCGTGTATGCGGCGACGGGTAAGAATTTCTATCGTGAGATCTCCATCGATACGGTGGCGACGATTGTAAACGACCTGATCACGTGCGGAGCGTTGCCGATCTCAGTGGCGATGCACGCGGCGGTGGGCGAGTCGGCGTGGTTTACCGACGCGGCACGAATGCAGGCGCTCGTTGACGGCTGGGCGGCGGGTTGCCGCAAGGCCGGGGCGGTGTGGGGCGGGGGCGAGACGCCGACCTTACGCGGGATAGTCAACGCGGACGCCATCGTGCTCGCGGGTTCGGCGGTCGGGAAGATCGAGCCAAAGTCGCGGCGCATCACGGGCGACGTGAAAGACGGGGACGCGATCATCTTTCTTGCTTCGACGGGCGTGCAGACGAACGGGCTCAGCCTGTGTCGGTTGATCGCTGGCAAGTTGCCCCTCGGTTACCAGACGCCGATCGGGCACGGTGACGCGCGGACGTATGGCGAGGCGTTGCTCGCGGCGTCGGCGATCTATGTGGATTTTGTGAGCCGGTGCCAGTTGGCCGGGTTGAAGTTGAATTACGTCTCGCACGTCACCGGCCACGGCTGGCGGAAGCTGATGCGGCTCGACGAGCCGTTTGTTTACGAGATCACCCAGCCGAGGGAGGCCCCGGCGCTGTTCAAGTTTATGATGGAGGCGGGTCCGATCACGCTGCGGGAGGCGTATGCAACGTTTAACATGGGCATCGGGTTTGCGGCCTATGTCGGGCCGGAGACCGCAGACGCGGTGGTCGCGGCGGCGACGGCTTGCGGGCACGATGCGTGGATCGCGGGCACGGTGCGCAAGGACGGCGACAAGAAGGCCGTGGTGATTCCGTCGCTGGGGCTCGAATACGACGGCTCGACGCTGCAGGTGCGGTGAGAGCGGCCCGGCTCAGCCGCCGTAGCACTCGAGATACTTCAGGCCGGTGCTCGTGTTGAAAAGGACGATGGTGTCGTCGGGCTGCACTTGGTTGGCGGCGAGGAGCATTTTGAGGGCGGCGTAGCAGCCGGCGCCTTCGGGGGCGACGAAGATGCCTTCGGCCGAGCCGACTTCTTTCGTGCCGGAAATCATCTGGTCGTCGGAAACCGCGAGGGCGCCGCCGCCCGATTTGCGCAGGGCGTCGAGCATGATGAAATCGCCGATGGCTTTCGGCACGCGTAGGCCGGACGCGCGGGTTTGGGCGCCGAGGTGTTCGGTGGCGAATTTCTCTCCGGCGTGAAAGGCGCGGACGATGGGCTGGCAGCCTTCGGCTTGGACGCTGAACATCCGCGGGCGCTTTGAACCGATCCAGCCCATGCGCTCCATCTCGTCGAAGGCTTTCCACATGCCGACGAGGCCGGTGCCACCGCCGGTGGGGTAGAGGATGACGTCGGGGAGCGTCCAGTTAAGTTGCTCGGCGAGCTCGTAGCCGAGGGTCTTTTTTCCTTCGGCGCGGTAGGGCTCTTTGAGCGTGGAGACATCAAACCAGCCCTCGGCCACTTTGCGTTTGGCGACCTCGGCGCCGCAGTCGGTGATGAGGCCGTTGATGAGCGTGACGAAAGCGCCCATCTGTTCGCACTCGATGATATTGGCCTTGGGGGTGTCCCTCGGCATGAAGAGGTGGGCTTCCATGCCGGCGCGGGCGGCGTAGGCGGCGAGGGCGCCGGCGGCGTTGCCGGCCGAGGGGGCGGCGAGTTTTTTAAGACCGTATTGTTTGGCCATCGAGACGGCGGCGGTCATGCCGCGAGCCTTGAAACTGGCGGTGGGATTTTGCGCTTCGTCTTTGATGAAAAGGCGGCTGAGGCCGTGCTTGGCCCCGAGACGGGGCGCGGGGTGGAGAGGAGTCCAGCCCTCGCCGAGGGTGACGACGTCGGCGGCGTTTTTGACGGGGAGGACCTCGCGGTAACGCCAGAGCGATTTCTCGCGGGTGCGGAGAGATTCCTTGGTGAGCGTTTTCGCGGCGGCGACGAGATCGTAGTGCGCGAAGAGAGGTTTGCCGCAGGCAGTGCAGACGTTCTGGGGAACGGTGGCGTCGTGCTCTTTGGCGCAGGCGGTGCAGTCGAGGTGCGTGAGGTGCACGAGGCGGGAACCAAAGCCCGGGAGCGCAGTGGGGCAATCTTCAGTAGGAAAAATTCACTCGCCGCTGCCAGCGAGCAAGACGGCTTGAACTCAAGATTCAGCCGTTCTGTGATATTGGGCTCGACTTGAGTGAGCGCAAAAATTGGAACAGAGTTTGGTCCCCGCTTTTCCTTTTCCGGTGCGCCCAGGTGGCCGAACCGTTTTCCTCGCTTTTTTATCTCATGAAGAAAAATATCCCCATTGCCCTGCTCTTTCTTGGCCTCGCTAACGCTGTCGTGGTGCTGGCGGCCGAAACCAAACCGCCGGTGAAGGCGCTGGCGGCGGCCGCCTCGTTGGCCGGTGAGTTTACCGGCGAATGGACGGGCGAAAATGGATCCAGCGGAGCGTTGAAACTTACCTTCAAACCGGGGAAAGACGCGGCTTGGGAGATGGAGGCCACGTTTACCTTTGAGGGTTCGGCCATTCCGACGGTGACCAAGTCGGTCGCGGTTGAAGGCAGCAAGGTTGAGGCGGTTTTCGCTTGGGATGTCCAAGGCGCTTCGGCGTCGAGCAAACTGACGGGCGAGTTGAAGGACAATCGCCTGGAAGGGACTTACGACAGCACGACGACGGATGGTGCCGCGAAAGGCAAATGGAAGGTCACGCGTGCGCCACTTGCGCCCAAGTGATCGGCCTCGAAGCGCCGTCTTCGATTTTGGTAACGGGCCGCTGCCGCATAGCGCTCAACCAACAATAAAGCTTTGAATTAAATTCGGCCTCTGGCGCACCTCACCTATATGCCACAACGTATCGCCATCGTCGGGGGCGGGATTTCCGGTCTTTCGGCGGCGGCTCACGTGCTGCTGGCGGCCCCGGAGGACTTCGAGATCGAACTGTTCGAAGCCGCGCCTTTTCTCGGCGGGCAATGCGCATCGTGGCTGGATGCCAAGGGCCGACCGACCGAGACCGGCATCCATCTGGACTTCCCATGGTATCACAACAAGGACGCGCTTTTTGCGGCGATCGGTCATCCGCTGCCGTTGCGTGAGACCGATGGGAACTACTACATCTGCAACGGCGCGACCGGCCGGATCGATACCCTGCTCGCGGGCAAGTCGGTGTTCAAGACGCTGCGGGGACTGGCCACGTTTCCCAGTCTGACGCCCGGCGAGCGGCTCAAGCTGACCGGCTTTATCCTCCGGATTCTACGGATGGACAATGCGACGGCTGAGAGCTTCGACGGAATGCCGATCACAGAGTTTTTGCGGGCGGAAGGGATGACGGAGGCGATCAGCCGACAACTCGCGCTCGAGGCCGTGACGATTCAGGGCCTGCGCCCGGAAGAGGCGAGTGCCACGTCTTTCATCAAGTTTCTCCGCACGATGTATGGGAGCATGGGGCGATTCGACACGACCTTCTTCGGTGCGCCGTTGGCGGATGCGTTGATCGCACCGCTGGCGGATTTTGTGCGAGCGCGCGGCGCGAAAATTCACTTCAAGGCACCGGTGACGGCGGTGGTGCCCAGCGGAGTTTCAGGCGCAAGTCTGACCACGGCCTCGGGTGAGATCCGGGCGTATGATCACGTGATTTTTGCCATCCCGGGTTATGCCGTGCCGCCGCTGGTTCCGACCGAGTTCCGATCGCGCGCGCCCTTTGCCGGACTGACGGACCTCAGAGAAACGCCCATCATCACGCTGACACTTTGGTATGACGCCCAGGTTTTCACCGATGGAAATGTCTACATCTCGAACCGCGACCGAACGCACGGTCCGATCTTCGACGCGGTGGCCGACAAGGCGCACCATTGGCGCGGCTGGAGCGGGCTCACGCACACGGGCAGTATCCTCCAAGTTCTAATCGATGCGGCGGAGGATGTGCAGCACCTCACCGACGAGCAGTTGATCGCGGCGTCCCGGGCCGACTTGGACCGATTTTTCCCCACGTGCCGCGGGCACGTACCGACGGATGCGACGGTGCTGCGGCTGCGCGGCACTTATTGCGGAACGCGGGTGGGATACTGGTCGAAGGTGCCGCGCACGCATGAAACGGGAATGCCCGGGGTGTGGCTGGCCGGCGACTACACCGACGGGCCCTACCACTACGGCATGGAATCGGCGGTCATCTCGGGCAAGGCGGTCGCGAACCTGATTCTTGCCGGAGTGAATCGTCCCGGGCACGAGATTCTGCGCCCCAACTACCTGCCGTTTGTCGCCGCGAAGTAGGCGCAGTGAGCGCCGGCTATTTCGAAGGAGCGACGAACGTGAGGTTTGGTCGCGGTGCCGGTTTCATGCCCTCGCCGAGGAAGAAGCCGGGGTGCGGCGGTTGGTTGTAGCCGACATTCTGCCAGGCGATCGCGAGGCGATACTGCGGGTCGTGCATCAAGGTGGTGAGGCGATGCGCGGTGGCGATCGTCGTGGAGAATATGCGGAGCTCTTGATTGTCGGTGGTGCGGAGGATCACCTCCTCGCGCCAGTCGCCGAGGAGGTCGGCGCTGAGGGCGGGATTTGATTTGGTGCTGTTATTGGCGGTGCAGCCTTCGGCGGTGAAAAGGAGGTGGGTCGTCTCGGTCAGCCAATCCCATTTTGAAACGGTGTTGCCGTTCAAGAGTTCGCGGAGGAGGTCGCCGTCCCACCAGACGGCGAAGTTCACCGAGTTGGGTTTCTTGGTGGAGATGATTTCGCCCCGGGCGTTGTTGAGGCCGGGTAAGGTGGACCAGACTTCGTTGCCGGGGTGGCGGGGATCGATGTCGAACGCGACGCCGCGGCCGACATCGGGGGCGGGAGCGGTGCCGCCGGGTTTGCCCCAGATGAGCGCACCGGTGTTGGCGTCGCGAAATTCGATCCCGTAGGGGTGCTTGGGATTCTCGTGGATGGCGAAGACCTCGAGGCCGGGTCGGGTGGGGTCGAGGTCGGAAACGTGGAGGGCGTCACCGTGGCCGAGTTTGGTCGAGTAACGCGGCGTGCCGTCGGCATTGATGCACATGGCGCCGTAAACGATCTCGTCGCGGCCGTCGCCATCGACGTCGGCGACGGAGAGGTTGTGATTTCCCTGGCCGCGGTAGGGGTTGGTGTTGTCGGCGGGGCCGTGTTGGTCGCTGTCGAAGACCCAGCGTTGGGTGAGTTTGCCGTCGCGCCAGTCCCAGGCGGCAAGGACGGAGCGCGTGTAGTAGCCGCGGCACATAACGGCGCTGGGACGGACGCCGTCGAGATAGGCGACACCGGCGAGGAAACGGTCGACGCGGTTGCCGTAGGCGTCGCCCCAGGCATTCACGTCGCCGCGAGCGGGAACGTAGTCGGCGGTGGCGAGGGCGGCGCCGGTGCGGCCGTCGAACACGGTGAGGAATTCGGGGCCGGCGAGGACGTAGCCGGCGCGGGAGGTCATCCGCTTGCCGTCGGGGGTGGTGACGCTGCCGCTCGGGTCGCGCGAAGGGACGAGGTCGTCGCCCTGCGTGCGGTAGTCGGCTTTGGCATCGCCGATAACCTTGCCGATGCCATCGACGGTGCCGTCGGCGGTTTTGCAAATGAGTTCGGCGCGGCCGTCGCCGTCGAAATCGTAGGCCAAGAACTGCGTGTAGTGGGCGCCTTCGCGGATGTTTTTGCCGAGGTTGATCGACCAGAGGAGCGTGCCGTCGAGTTTGTAGGCGTGGAAGATGGGCTCGTCGGTGAAGCCGGCCCGCGAGTTGTCGCGGGCACGGCCGGTCAGATGGACGATGATCTCGTATTCGCCGTCGCCATCGAGGTCGCCGACCGAGGTGTCGTTGGGGGTGTAGCCGGCGGGAGTTTGGAGCGGAATGGAGAAATAGGGGCGGGCGGGGGCGTTGGCGGGAATCGTCGCGACGATGGTGCGTGCGGACGGCGGTGGCTCGGCGCCGGCGAGAAGGGGGCGGACGGAGTAGGTGTTGGCGGCGGCCGGGTTGAACGTGGCGTCGATGAAGTGGGTCGCGCCGGTGAGGGGGGCGGGGTTGAGTTTCTCAGGGGTGGCTCCGTCGGCGGACCGGTATAGGTTGAAGGCGAGACCGACGGGATCGGTGCCGAGAACACGCCACGAGACAAAGATTTTTTCGGGCTCGGACTTGATCGCGATGACGCCGCGGCCGAGCGTTTCCATCTGCCGGGGCGGGAGCGAGGCGGCGGGGACGGCGGCGAGGAGAAGCGGCAGGAGCAGGAGAAAGAGGAAAGAGTTTTTCATGGGGTGGGTTAACGAGCTGGACGCGGCGCCCGAGGGAGGGTCGCGAGTGTTTCCAAAGGGCAGAATGAAAAGCGGCCGCGCGACGGAAGGTGCCGCCCGAACCTCCGGTTCTTGACTACGATTTTCCGGGAGGGATGCCCTTCGCCAGCACTTTACGGCGGAAGATGGCGGGACCGCTCGTGACGTAGAGAATGTCGCGGTCGGGGCCGGAGAGGACGCAACTCGTGACCGATCTGCCGCGGACGGGGTTATCGATCACGCCGCAGAGGCGGCCCGTGGGATCGAAGACTTGGACGCCGAGGGCGGTCGTCACGTAGGTGCGACCGAGGGTGTCGGTCGTCATGCCATCGCCACGGGCGGCGGTGACATAGGGCGGGGGATTGTTGTGTTTGAACTCGCCCTTCGGATCGACGGGCCGGCGCATTGTCATGGTGGGCATCTTCGCGTCGAGCGTGCCGTCGGCGGTGACGCGGAAGGTCCAGACAAATTCGCCGGCGTGCTCGCTGACGGAGAGTGTGCCTTCGTCCGGCGAGAGGGTGATGCCGTTGGGGTTGGCGAGATCGGTGGCGGCGGTGCGCTTGGTCTTCGTGGCGGGGTCGAAGAACGTGACCTGCTTTTTTTGGGTCTCGGTGAAAAAGATATGGCCGCGGCGGGTGACAACGAGGTCGTTGGGTTGCACCTCTTCGAGGAGGATTTCGATGGCGCCGGCCGCGGGGTCGACGGTGAAGAGGCGTTTTTTTGCACCGAGGCAGCCGTAGAGTTTGCCGTCGGGGCCGAATTTAAGGCCGCTGGCCGTCTCGGTACTTAGGCGAGTTTTCGTGCCGTCGGTTGTGACTTTGAAAATCCCGGGATTTTTGATGTCGGTGAAGTAGAAATTGCCGGCGCCATCGGAGCAGGCCGCATCGGAATTGCCGAGGCCGTCGACGACGGGCTGCCAGCCCTCGCCCTCGATGAGGAGGCGGTGAAGGGTCAGGTCGCCGGCGAGATCGCCCTTGGTGACAATGGAAGCGACGGACTTTTCGTGGCGCCAAAGCCAGCGGAGGGCGTCGGGAAAGATCGAGCCGCCGTGCTGGGCGTTGTGGCCGTAGCCCTCGACGAAATCGAAGCGGCAATCGTAGCCCATGTAGCGGAGGGCCGTGTGGAGATTCTTGTTGGCCGTGGGCCAATGGCCGAAGGCGTTGTCGAGATCCCCGCCGGAGTCTTGGAGGAAGACGCGAAGCGGTTTGCGCTCGGTTTTCCGAATGAGGGACGGGTAGGCATCACCGCCCCTGAGATTCACGAAACTGCCGATGGTGGACAGGACCTTTCGAAACTGGTCGGGTCGCTCCCATGCAACGGTGAATGCGGCGATGCCACCGCTGCTGGAGCCGCAAATGGCGCGTTTTTCCGGATCGGAAGAGAAGGGGAATTTTTGCGCTACCTCCGGAAGAATTTCTTCGATTATGAAGCGGGCGTACCGATCGCCGAGGGAGTCGTATTCGAGACTGCGGTTGCTGGCGTTCGCGCCCTTTTTGGCGGGCGGCTTGGCGGGATCGTTGCCCGGGTTGATGAAGATGGCGACGGTCACGGGCATCTCGCCGCGCGCGATCAGATTGTCGAAGACGGTGGGGGCGCGCCAAGGACCCTTGAGGTCGAGGTAATTTTTGCCGTCCTGAAACACCATCACGGCGGCGGTGCCGTCGGGTTGGTATTGGGCGGGGATGTAGATCCACCAGTCACGGGTCATACCGGGAAAAATCTTGGATTCCAGCGCGGCCATTTGAGTGACGGTGCCGCGTGGGACGCCGGCGCGCGGCTCATGGTCGGGGGAGGCGATCCAGCCTTCGGCGGCGGCGAGCGGGGTGAGCAGACAGACGAGCGCGAAGAGGAAAAAGCGGGGAGTGGGGTGCATAACGGGAATGAGCTGAGTTTTAGTTCCTGGGGAAATCGCGCCAGAGCCAGCGGAGGGTGTCGGGGAAGATCGCGCCGCCGTGTTTGCCGTTGTGGCCCTCGGTGCCGAAAACAAACGTGTGGTCGTACCCGGCAAATTTCAGGGCGGCGGCCATGTCCTGGTTGGCGAGGGGCCAATGGCCGTGAAGATTGTCGAGATCGTTGGCGCCGTCCTGAAGGAAGACGCGGAGAGGCTTGGGGGCGGATTTGGATTTTCGAATGAGGCCGGGGTAAACGTAACCGCCGCGGATGTTGGTGAAGCTACCGATGTGGCTGATGACTTTGCGAAAGGAGTCGGGGCGCTCCCAAGCGACGGTGAAGGCAGCGATGCCGCCGGAGCTGTTGCCGACGGTGGCGCGGCCGGCGGGATCGGCGGTGAGGTTGAGGCCGGCGGTGGCCGCGGGGAGAAGTTCTTCGAGAAGGAAACGGGCGTTGGCGTCGCCGAGGGAATCGTATTCGAAGCTGCGGTTGCTGCGGTCTTTCGCGCCCGGCGCGGTGGCGACGATGACGCCGGGATTCACGCCGACGGCGATGATCACGGGCACTTCCTTTTGGGCGATGAGGTGGTCGAAAACGTTGGCGATGCGGAACGCGCCGTCGGCTTTGAAAAAGACCGCGCCGTCGAAGAAAACCATGAGGCAAGCGGGCTTGGCCGGGTCGTATTGTTGGGGCACGTAAACGAAGTAATCGCGGGTGGTGCCGGGGAAAATTTTGCTGTCGGTGAACTTCCCGGTGCGGATTTCGCCGCGCGGGAGGTTCGGTTGAGAAAGCGAGTCCGACCCAAGGGTATACGCTTCAGCCGAGCGGAGCACTGAAACCGAGAAAAGCAGGAGGAGGACCAGTGGGGTGAAGGGGCGCATGCAGAGGGTATTTGGGCGAAGAGAATGGGTTGGGCAAGGCCGGGGCTTCGATCGTTGGCACGTAAAGCGACGGGCTGACGGGTAATCCAAAAAAAGGTGCCGGTTAAATGCTATGCGGCGGAATTTTGACCGCATCTGCGCGCGGCGTTGACGGCGGTGAAACGAGTCTGCCACGGTTTAAGCACTCCGTTTGTATGTTTCCCATCGTGCAGATTTCTTTGGATCTTACCGACCTCGGCGAGGCTTTGGCGACGGCGGAGCTGGCGAGGCGGGCCGGTGTGGACTGGCTCGAAGCAGGCACGCCGTTTATTTTGGCCGAGGGCGTGCATGGCGTGCGGGCGTTGCGGGAGCGGTTTCCGGGGGTGCCGATCGTCGCGGATTTGAAGATCATGGACGGCGGTTATTTGGAGGCCGAGATGATGGCGAAGGCGGGCGCGACGCACGTGGTCGTGATGGGGCGGGCGCACGAAGAGACGTTGAAGTGTGTCGTGAAGGCCGGTCGTGATTACGGCGTGAAGATCATGGGCGATAACCTCGGGTTCCCCGACATGGTGGCGGGCGCGAAGTTCATCGAGGACCTCGGCTGCGATTTTGTGATTCATCACATCGGCTACGACGAGCGGCGCGGGATCGCGGCAGCGGGGCGGCGGATGCCGAGCCCGCTCGACGACCTGCGGGCGGTCGTGGCGGCAGTGAATGTGCCGGTGCAGGCCGTGGGCGGGCTCACGTTCGAGCAGGCGGTGCGCACGCCGGAGTATGGGGCGCCGCTGGTCGTGATCGGCGCGCCGCTGGCGGTGGACGCGGATGCGTTTCGCACGGCGGACGGCAATCTCGAAGGCACGCTGCGGATCATCTGCGAGCGCGTGCATGGTTACGGCGACGTGCGCGTCGGAAAACTTTCCCCATGAAAAGCCCCGGTGTTGTTAACTACTCGTCCGAACCGCACAGCGTCGAATTGCGCGAAGTCCCGCGGCCGGTGGCCGGACCGGAGGACATTATTCTGGCCGTCGAGGCGGTAGGGGTGTGTGGAAGCGATCTCCACCAATGGACGGCGTCGCACAGCTGGAAAGTGAACTATCCGGTGGTGCTTGGGCATGAATTTGGCGGGCGGATCGCGGAGCTGGGATCGGCAGTGCAGGGCTGGAGCGAGGGCGACCGGGTGGTGAGCGAGACGGCGGCGGTGATCGATCCCAACAGCCCGCTCACCCGCGAAGGGCTCTACAACTTGGAGCCGTCACGGAAAGGTTTTGGCTACGGCGTGAACGGCGCGATGACGCGCTTTGTGCGGGTGCCGGCGCGGTGTCTGCATCGCGTGCCGGACGGTCTGGCGATGGAGCAGGCGGCGCTGACGGAGCCATGCTGCGTGGCATTCAACGCCGTGATCAATAACGCGCGGGTGCGGCCCGGTGACCGTGTCGTGGTGCTCGGACCGGGGCCGATCGGCATTTTGTGCGCGGCGATGGCGCGGTTGGCGGGCGCGCAAGTGGCGCTCGTGGGGCTGGAGCGGGACCGTGTGCGGCTCGAAGTGGCGAAGGTTTACGGCTGCGATGTGATTGTCGGGGATGCGTCCGCGTGGGCCAAGGAACGTGACGGACTGGGCGTCGACGGCGTGATTGACGCGGCGGGAGCTTCGGCGGCGTTGAAGACCGCGATGGAGCTGGTGCGACCGAATGGCTGGATCAGCAAAGTGGGTTGGGGTCCGCAACCGTTGGGCTTCTCGCTCGATCCGCTCGTGCAAAAGAACATCACGTTGCAGGGAAGTTTTTCACACAACTGGCCGGTGTGGGAACGGGTGCTGGCGCTGCTGGCGTCGGGCCAGCTCGACGTGCGCCCGGTCATGGGCGGCGTGTGGGGACTCGAAGCGTGGCATGAGGCGTTCGAGAAGATGCACTCGGGTGCGATCGTGAAAGCGGTGCTAAAGCCGGTCTGAAGCGCGCGCGCAAAATGAGATTGAAGGACAAGGTCATCATCGTGACCGGCGCGACCTCCGGCATAGGCCGGGCAATTGCGGAGCGCTGCGTCGCAGAAGGAGCTCGCGTGTTGGTGCATGGAATCGTGCGAGAAGACGGCGAGGCGGTCGTGAAGAAACTGGGCGCGGCGGCGGTGTTGCACCTCGACGAACTGGCCGATCCCGCGAGCGCGGGGCGGATCGCGGCGGCGGCGTTGGCGGCGTTTGGCCGGATCGATGCGGTGGTGAACAACGCGGCGATCGTAGCGCGCAGTTCTCTGGCGACCACGAGTGCGGAAAAATTTGACCGCATGATGGCGGTGAACGTGCGGGCGCCATTGCTGTTGATTAAAGCGGCGTTTGCGCAGTTGAAGGCGAACGAGGGCTGCGTGTTGAACATCGGCTCCATCAACGCGCACAGCGGGCAGGCGAATCTTTTGGACTACAGCATTTCGAAAGGCGCGATGCAGACGCTGTCGCGCAACCTTGCTAATGCGCACGGCGAGGATCGCGTGCGGGTGAACCATCTCAACGTGGGTTGGGTGCTGACCGACCGTGAATATGCCCATCAGATCGAGCACGGCATGCCGGCGGACTGGCCGCAGCATGTACCGGCGCAATTCGCGCCCTCAGGGCGCTTGATGATGCCGGAGGAGATCGCGGCGGCGGCGGTCTACTGGCTCGGTGATGAGTCGCGGCCGGTGAGCGGCGCGGTCGTGGAACTGGAGCAGTTTTCGGTGATCGGACGGAATCCCAACAAAAGCAGCGCCAAGTAATCGCACCGCTCCGCCATGCCCAAACTCGCTGCCTTTCCGAAAGCTTTCATGCGGCCGCTTTGCAAGGACGGCACGATGACGTTGCGCGAGTGGGTGGACTTGGCGGCACCGCTCGGGCTCGACGGACTCGAGTATTACAGCGGGATGTTGGAGCTGGCCGATCCGGCGCGTTGGGCGGAGGCGCGACGCACGGTGGAAGAGCGCGGACTGGTGATCCCGATGCTGTGTTGCTCGCCAGATTTCTCGCATCCGGACGCGGAGTTTCGGCGGGTTGAGATCGAAAAGGAGAAAAATTGGATTCGCATGGCCGCAGCGTTGGGTGCGGGGTTTTGCCGGGTGTTGTCGGGCCAACGTCGTCCGGAATTGACGCGCGAACAGGGGCTCGAGTTGGTGGCGCAAAGCATCGAAGCGTGCCTGCCCGAGGCCGAGCGGTGCGGGGTCACGCTGATTATCGAGAATCACTACAAGGATGATTTCTGGAATTACCCGGAGTTCGCGCAGAAAATGGACGTGTTTTGTGATTTGGTGGAGCGGGTGCGACATCCGCGCTTCGGGGTGAACTACGATCCGAGCAATGCGTTTTTGGCGGGCGACGACCCGCTGGAGCTTTTGGAGCGGGTGAAACACCGGGTGGTGACGATGCACGCGAGCGATCGCACGTTGATCGAAGGCACCTTGGCGGATCTGCGCCGGGAGGAGGGCGGGGCGGAGGGCTACGCGAAGCGTCTGCGTCACGGGGAAATCGGGAAGGGTTTAAATGACTACGACGCGATTTTTGGAACGCTGCGCGCGGTGGGATTCGACGGCTGGGTGAGCATCGAGGATGGGGTTGACGGCATGGACCAATTGCGGGCGAGCGTGGCGTTTGTGCGGATGAAGCTGCGGCAGCACTGGCCCGACCTTTAGATTTAGCTCTCATTTTGGGCGGAGCAGAGTCAGGTTGATGTATGGAAAAACGTCTCTTTACCGAACTGGGTCTCTCGCCCGAGGTCCTCAAGGCTGTGGAAAAAATGGGCTTTGAAGAAGCCTCGCCCATCCAAACGGCGGTGATTCCAACGATCCTTTCAGGGCGTGACGTGGTCGGGCAGTCGTCCACGGGATCGGGCAAGACGGCGGCGTTCGCCATTCCGGCCATCGACAAGGTCGATGTGCAGAGTCGCGCGGTGCAGGTGCTGATCTTGCTGCCGACGCGTGAACTCGCGGTCCAGGTAGCGGAAGAGGTGGCAAAATTGGCCTACTTCAAGCGTGGTCTGCGGGAACTGCCGGTCTACGGCGGACAGAGCTACGAACGCCAATTTCGTGGGCTCGACGCGGGTGCGCAGGTCGTGATCGGCACGCCGGGCCGCTTGATGGACCATATGGAGCGCGGCTCGCTGAAGCTGGACAAACTGAAGCTCGTGATCCTCGACGAGGCGGACCGGATGCTCGACATGGGCTTCCGCGAGGACATCGAGAAAATCCTTTCGTCGGTGCCCGAGCAGCGCCAGTTGCTGTTCTTCTCGGCTACGATGCCGAAGGCGATCCAGGATCTGATCAAGCGCTACTCCCGCGATCCGGCGTGGATCAAAATCGAGTCCTCGGCGCAGAACGCGCCGCAGGTGGAGCAGGTGTATTTCGAGGTTGATCGGCGTTCCAAGGTGGAGGCGCTCACGCGGTTGATCGACGTGCATGACTTCCGCTACGGCATCATTTTTTGCAGCACCAAGATCATGTGCGACGAGCTGGCCGAGATTTTGGCCGCGCGCGGTTACGCGGTGGACCGGCTCCACGGCGACATCACGCAGATGCAGCGCAACCGCGTGATGGATAAGTTTCGTAAACGGGGCTTTGAATTCCTCGTGGCGACCGACGTGGCCGCGCGCGGGCTCGACGTCGACGATCTCGAGGTCGTTTTCAACTACGACCTGCCGAACGATGCCGAGGATTACACCCACCGCATCGGTCGCACGGGCCGCGCGGGCAAGGCGGGCCGGGCATTTACGTTTGTCTGCGGCCGCGAGCTCTGGGTGATGCAGAACTTCATCCGCTACGCCAAACTCAAGATCCGCCGCGAGACCATCCCGTCGCTCGACCAAGTCGAAGAGGCACGGGAGAACGTCTTCTTCGAAAAACTGCGCGATACCCTAAATGCCGCGAAGTTCCGCAAACAGGAACGCATGATCGATCGGCTGCTGGAGCAAGGCTACCCGAGCACGGATATCTGCTCGGCGTTGATTCATTTGCTCCAAGGCGGCGCCCCGGAAAAGCCCGAGGGCAAGCCGGCGGCCAAAGCGCCGACGAGCGCGGCCCCAAGTTGGGCCACCAAGAAGGCGGCTCCGCCGACGGCGGCAGCACTCTCTTCGTCGCCGGCGGTAGTCGCGCCGGTTAAGGGTGCGGCGGCATTAGCCCCGCAGGCGGCGGTGGTGGCGCGGAGTTGGGCCGGACCGGCGACAGCTCACGCCGTGAAACCGAAGATCGCGGCTCCGGTGGAGAAACCGCGTCCACCCGGCGAAGTGATTCGGGTGCCGATCGACGGCGCGATCGAAGTCACTCGCGGCGATGGCGATTTTGCTCCGCCGGCCCGCACGGGAGTCGAAAAAGGGTTTACGACGATCTTCTTGAATGTCGGCCGTAAGCATCTCGTCACGCCGGCAGACATCGTCGGCAAGGTCGCGGGCGTGACCCGTTTGCCCGGTAACGTGGTCGGCGCGATCGACATTCACCAGCGGCATACGCTGGTGGACGTCGCGGAAGATCAGGCGTTGTTCGTGATTGAAAAACTCACGGGCATCCGGGTGAAGGGCGAGTCACTGGTGCCATCCGTCGCGACGGCGAAGGACAAAGGATAGAGCAGGCGCCGTCGGCAGGCGCTTGGCTATTTTTTTCCGGGAGCGGGCTGACCGGCGTCATCGACGACGGTAGGCGTGCCGATCTCAACTTTGCCTTCTTTGGCCAGCGGGGCGGTGACCGATTCAGGGAGCTTAGTTTCGCGGCCGAAACGGGGGCCGCCGGCGGTAATCATGGAAGGGATCACTTCGGCGAGGGAGACGCGGTTGGACGGAGTGCTCATCTTGGCCTGCCAAAGCAGGACTTTTTTCTTCGTTTTGGCGGCTTCGAAATCGTAGGCGGAGACGATCACGAAGTAGCGGTCTTCGCGCGCGGCGATGAGGACGTCCTCGCGTTGGAAGCCGACGGGATTGATGTTTTTGAGCGTGTTGCCGGCGACGAGGGCGAGCATCTCGCGTTGGTTCCAGAACTGTTGCTGGGGGTTCTCGGAGTCGCCGATGTCGTCGATCTGCGGTGTCATGTAACCCCAGTGAAAGACGAGCATGAGCGACGGGGGCGGGGTCTTGGTGCCGACGACGTAGTAGTGCTGGGCGGCAAGGGCCTTCGCGAGGAGCTTGGCGACGGCCGTGGGCGGGGGGCTGGTCTCGCCGGCGACGAGCGAGCCGGATTCGCGGTAACCGGCGAGCACCGGATAGTAGAACGCAGGTTTCTCCTTGGTGGGTGGGACGACGGTACGGCCGGCCTCGGTCAGGTCCACGACGACGTTTACATCGGTCTCTTTCGGGGTGCCGAAACCGAGAAAGCCGGCGAAAAGCGGAGAAGTGATGCCCGCCAAAGCAACCGCCAGCAGGGTGTAGGTGCCGAGAGGACGGGTGAACATGATAAGTGAAGACGGCCACGAGGGGAGGACGGTTTCGCGTCGTGAGGGGAGGCATGGAGAGGCGGAGTCTTTGACCCGCCTCATCGCGTCTTTCCGCATCCCTGCGTAGGGCGGGTCGAATATCCCCCTCTACGCGAGAGCGAGAGCGAGGGCGCGGATGCGTTGGCGGACGGCGGTGAGGCCGTTGCGGCGGGTGGGTGAGAGATTCTTGAGCAGGTCGAGGGCGGCCAAGGGATCGGTTTCGCTGGCGGCGATCTCAGCGGGCGGACGGTCGTTAAAAAAATCGGCGAGGAAGACGACGAGGCCGCGCACGAGAGGAGAGTCGGCGTCGGCATGGAAGTGCAGCCGGCCATCGCGGAGCTCGGCGGTGAGCCAGACGGCGGAAATGCAGCCGAGCACACGGTGAGCGTCGACGCGGGTTTCGGCCGGCAGCGGAGGGCAGCGGCGGGCCCGGTCGACGACGAGCGAGAGACGCTCCTGGAGATCGTCGATGGGCGCGAGGTCGTCGGTGAGCGCTTGGAGTCGGGTGTCGAGGTTCACGGAGTTTGAAACTGGCGAGGGCACGGAGGGGCCGGCAAGCCCGAGACGGCGAAGAGGTGGGGAATGGCCTGAGCCGGACTCATTCAGATAACGCAGTAGTCGCCAAAAGGCGCACCGTTTGGCGTCGTTGATGGTGTGAAACATAAAACGAGCAGGGCCGTCGACAC
>NEVA01000005.1 GCA_002304445.1 Opitutia bacterium Tous-C4FEB
TGCCTCGCCACCTTGCCGCTGCTCTGGACAGCCTGCATCATTTTCTCGCGTGCGGTTCATCCGCAATACGTACACGGGAGGGAATTGTTCGACCGCATGATTCTGACCCTCGCCGAATGCGTGCAGGGCGTAAACGTGATCAAGGGCTTTGCCCGCGAGCGCGAGATGGCCGCCCGTTTTGAGACGGACAACCGCGCCGTGAAAGCCCAGCAGCAGAAAATCTTTTGGCGCGTGAGCACGTTCTCGCCCGCGCTCGACCTGCTTACCCAAGTGAACTTGGTGGTGTTGTTCATCTACGGCGGAAAATTGGTCATCGACGGCGTGCTGCCGCTCGGTACCGGCCTCGTCGTCTTCGCCGGCTTGCTCCAGCAGTTCTCCAATCAGGTTTCCACGACGGCCCAAATCGCGAACGGCGTGCAGGAAAGCCTGACCGGGGCCGGGCGCGTCTTCGAGATTCTCGACGCTCCGCTCGGCGTGCAATCACCCGACCGTCCCCACGCCCTGCCCGTCTGCCGGGGTGCGGTGCGCTTCGAGCACGTCACGTTCGACTACACCGCCGGAAACTCGGTGCTGCGGGGCGTCGACTTCACGGTCGCGCCCGGTGAATGCGTGGCCATCGTCGGCGAAACCGGCTCGGGCAAGTCCGCCCTGCTCAGCCTGATCCCGCGCTTCTACGACCCCGCGGCGGGCCGCGTGCTGATCGACGGTCACGATATCCGTACGCTCGACGTGCAAGAACTCCGGCGCCACGTCGGCATGGTTTTTCAAGAAAGCTTTCTGTTCAGCGACACCGCTGCGGCCAACATCGGTTTCGCCAAAACCGACGCGTCCTCCGAGGAACTGATCGCCGCCGCCCAGGCGGCCCGCGCCCATGACTTTATCATGGCCTTGCCCGAGGGCTACGACACCGTGCTCGGCGAAAGCGGCGTCGATCTCTCCGGCGGCCAACGGCAACGGCTGGCCATCGCCCGGGCACTCTTGGCCAATCCCTCGATTTTGTTGCTCGACGATCCCACGGCCGCGATCGACCCGGAGACAGAGCACGAGATTCTGGGTGCAATCGAAAATGCCATCGCCGGCCGGACCACGTTTGTGGTCGCCCACCGCCTGAGCACGTTGAAGCGGGCCGACCGCATCATCGTGCTGCAGCGGGGCCGCATCGTCGCCGCCGGCACCCACCAAGAACTCCTGCACCGCGAGGGAGCGTATCGCCGCGCCGCCCTTTTACAGATGGTCGATGACGAGAGCCGGGCGCTGCTCGTTGAGGAAAACGGCCAAGTGGAGGCTGCGTTATGAGCCTGCTCGCCGCCGTTGGCATCCAACCGAGCAAGGGCTTCTCCGCCGCCGAGGGGGAACCGTCCGCTTTAGACTGGCGTATTCTGCGCCGCATCCTCACCCACACCCGGCCCTACGCGGCCAAGCGCAACACGATCTTTGCCCTCACCGTGGCCCGCGCGATCCAGAAACCCGCGCTGGCGTGGGCGATCGCCGCGGTCATCAACGGTCCAATCACCGGCGGCGACTACGGCGGAGCGGTCTGGGGCGCCGCGGGGTTCTTCGCGTTGGCCCTGGTGACGGAGCTCACCTTTCACTTCCGGCAACGGCTCCAGTTGGAGCTGGGCGAGGCCGTCGTCCACGATTTGCGCAACGATGTTTTCCGCCAGTTGCAGCGCATGCCGCTCAGCTATTTCAACAAAACCAAACTCGGGCGCATCCTCGGCCGCGTCATCACCGACATCGAGTCGGTGCGCCGCGGGGTGCAAAATGTGTTCTTCTTCAGCCTGATGCTTTTCGGCCAGATGGCCGGCGCGGCGGCGCTCATGCTCTACTACAACTGGGCGTTGTTCTGCGTGCTGCTCGCCGTCGGACCGCTCGTCTGGCTGACCAACCGCCACTTCCATCCCCGCCTCAGCCACCACTCGCGGGCCGCCGCCGAGAGCCAGAGCCGCCTCACCGGTTCCGTGGCCGAAACCGTCAAGGGCATGCGCGTCATCCAGAGTTACGCCCGCCAGCGCGAATCCGACGACCGCTACGGCCGCCTCATCGATCGCCATTCCGACAACAACGTGGGCCTAGCCAACGAGTCGTCCCTTTACCTGCCGCTGCTGGACCTCCACAGCCAGGTGTTCCTCGCCGCGCTGCTCGTGGTCGGCGGCTACGGGGCGTTGCACGGTTTCGCCGGCATGGAGATCGGGAGCCTGATCGCCTTTTTCTTTCTGCCGTCGCTGTTTTTTCAGTCCCTCCAACACCTCGGCAACCTTTACACGCAGGCCATCACGTCGATGGCCGGAGCCGAACGGGTGTTCCAACTCCTCGATCTCAAACCCGATTGGACCGACGCTCCCGGGGCCGTCGATTTGCCCGACCCTCGCACTGCCCGCAGCCCCGCGCGAGCCCCGTCCGGCTCGACCGTCGTCGATCGCACCGGTGCTCGGGTCGAATTCCGCGACCTCTCGTTTGAGTATGAACCCGGACGCAGGGTGCTCAACGACCTCTCCTTCACGGCCGCGCCCGGCGAAACCGTCGCCCTCGTCGGCCACACCGGCAGCGGCAAGACGACCATCGTCAACCTGATCGCCAAATTCTACCTCCCGACCTCCGGCGAGATTCTGATCGACGGCCAAGAAATCCGCACCCTGCGCGGGGAATCGCTCCGCAGTCAGATGGGCATCGTCCTGCAGACCAATTTTCTCTTCACCGGTACGGTGATGGAAAACATCCGGCTCGGCCGGCCCGAAGCGACCGACGCCGAAGTCCGCGCCGCCGCCACCAGCCTCGACTGTCTCGACCTGTTGGAAAGTTTACCGCAGGGCTTCGCGACGGAGGTCGGCGAACGCGGCACCAGTCTCTCCCTCGGCCAGCGTCAATTGATCTGCTTTACCCGCGCGCTCTTGGCCAACCCGCGCATTCTCATCCTCGACGAGGCGACCAGTTCGGTCGACACCATCACCGAGAGCCGGTTGCAACACGCGCTCGACCGGCTGCTGACCACGCGCACGAGTTTTGTCGTGGCGCATCGGCTGAGCACCATCCGCCGCGCCGACCAGATTCTGGTCCTTGAACAAGGCTGCATCGTCGAACGGGGACCTCACCTGCAATTGCTGGCGCAACGCGGCGCCTACCACGCGCTCTACCGTCAGTTCGCGCTCGCCGAGTGAGGCGCCTGCGGTAGCGACACCGTGAAGGTGCTCCCCGCCCCGGGCTTGCTCTCAACCACGACCGTGCCGTTCAGGGCTTGGGTAAGGTGCTTCACGATGCTCAAACCCAGACCGGTGCCGCCCGCACCCCGCGCCCGGGATTTGTCCACACGGTAAAAGCGTTCGAAAATCCGCTCGAGGTGCTCCGCCGCGATCCCGATGCCCGTGTCCATCACCACGACGTGCACCAAGCCCGAAGCCGCCACCGCCGAAAGCCGCACCGTCCCGCCTGGAGGCGTGTGCGTGACCGCGTTATGTAGGAGGTTGTTGAAAATCAGAAACAGCGATTCGTCGTTGGCCGAGACCGAGACCGGCGGTTCCGGTAACTCCCACTCGAGCGACACCCCTTTCTTCTGCGCCACTTCCGCAAACGTCTGCACGCAGTCGTCCAAGATTTTCACGAGCTCCACCGGGTGGCTCTCCAAAACCTCCCTTTCCGATTCAAGCCGGGAGATGATCAAGAGATCCTGCACCAACCGGCTCAGTCGCTCGTTTTGGTTGCCGATTTTCCCGAGAAATCGCCGCCGCAACGCGGCCGGCATCGCTTCGTCTTCCACCAACGAATCCACGAGCGTCGCGATCGCCGTGAGCGGAGTTTTTAGCTCGTGCGAAACATTCGCCGTAAACGTGCGCCGCACTTCCTCTAGGCGCCGGATGGACGTAAGGTCGTGCAGAACCAGCAGCACGCCAAACGGTCCTCCGGCAGCGTCGCGCAGCGGTGTGGCGTCCACCCGCAGCACAAGATCTTGCGGATGCCCCGTGATGCGCACCTCGCGCACGACGCGCTCGTTGGCGGCGAGCGCCTCCTCGTAGGGCTCGCGCACGGCGGCGAGCCGCACCCGTTCCCGAAACAGCTGGCCGCCCGACGCGCTGTCCAGGCCCAGCAACCGCGCGGCCACGTCGTTCATGTAGGCGATCGTTTCGCGCGCGCTCACCGCGATCACGCCGTCGGCCATGACCGCCAGTAGCGCGGCCAAGCGCTGCCGCTCGCGCGTCTCACCAGCGACCCGGCGCTGCACTTCGCCGGCCATCTGGTCAATCGTCGCGGCGACCACGCCGATTTCATCGGCGCGCTTCATGCCGATGCGTTCCTCAAAATTGCCCGCGGCCAATCGCCGGCAGATCGCCCCGATCTCGGCCAGCGGCCGGGTCATGTGCTGGGCAAAGAAGAACCCGAGCCCGAGCGCGATCAGGACGTTAAACGACGTCCCCGCGATCACGCGGTCGCGCAATTCGATCTGCCGCGCGGTCAACCCGGTCAGCGCTAAACCGAGTCGCACGTAGCCGATCATTTCGAAATCGAGCAAGATGGGCACCGCGACGAACAGATGCTCGACCTCGGCGCCCGGCAGAACGCGGGTCGCACGGCCGACATTGAAATGACGGGCACCGCGAAACTCGGGCAGTTCCAGCGCGGCGCTGCCCATGCCGGCGCCGAGCGTCGGGGCCGACTCGGCCGCAATGGTGCCGTTCGCAAACAGAAGGGTGAGATGCATCCCGGTGTCCCCGGCGACCTCGGCGACTTGGCGCTCCAGTTGCTCCGACCAAAGGTGCGCCGGATTGGTCGCTTCGAGAGAAGCCAACATGCGCGCCGTCCGCTGGAGACTTGCCTCGGTGTCCCGCAGCACACCGCTCCGCAGCGCACTCAGGACGAGAGCTCCGATGACCAGCGCGGAAACCAGCACCAACCCCGAATAGCTCAGGTAGAGCTTCCAAAAAAAAGCGCCGCGTTTCGGCCCGGGCGGCGAACTCTCGCCGACCCGCTTCACGGCTGGGAAAAGAACCGGTAACCCACACCGCGAATCGTCTCAATGTGTGCGCGCGCCGCGCCCAACTTGCGCCGGATCGCCCGCACATGGACGTCGATGTTGCGGTCGATCACCACGGCGTTGTCGCCGATGATCTGGTTCAGCAACTGGTCACGGGAGAACACCCGGCCCGGATTCCCCGCCAGGAAATGGAGCAACCGGAATTCCGTCGCGGTCAGCACGATGCGGTCGCCGGCATGCGTCACCTCGTAGCGCAGCACATCGATCAGGAGATCACCGCAACGGATGACATCGCGCGACTCCTCTTCCCGAAGACGCCCCCGGCGCAAGACCGCTTTAACCCGGGCGATCAGCTCGCGGGTCTTGAACGGCTTGGTAATGTAATCATCCGCCCCAAAACCCAGCCCGACCAAGACATCACTTTCGTCGGACTTCGCCGTCACCATGATGATGCACGTGCCCTTGACCACCGCATCGCTCTTGATGAGCCGACATAGCTCGATGCCGTCGATGCCGGGCAACATCAGATCAAGCAGGACCAGGTCCGGCGTTTTCTCCCGGATGAGGTCCATTCCCCGCCGGCCATCGACCTCGCTCCACACCCGAAAACCCTCGTGCTTGAGACTGTGCGAGAGCGCCTCGTTGATGTCGGTCTCGTCCTCGATGATCACAACCTTCGTCGGCATACCACAGGAAGGAGCGCCAAGCCCGTCGGACCCGCAACCGCGTGGCGTTACGATTGGGTCAATTCAAGATTCTGTAAGCTACCGCGTTGATTGGGCGCACCACCCGCGAGAGCTGAACCTATCGCACCATGTTTCCTATAAATTGGTGCCAGAGGCCGGGATTGAACCGGCGACCAAAGGCTTATGAGTCCTCTGCTCTACCACTGAGCTACTCTGGCGAAAACCGAGAGCGGAACGTGCAGACTCCCGCCGGAAAATCCAAGCAAAAATCCACACCCCTGCCCAGACAGCGTTTTATGGGCGCGTCGCGCTACCCGGACTGTCGATCAAAAGGCGGGACTGCACCTCGGCCGAACCCCGGTAAAACGGCGGCAAAAGGACCAGCAACGCGCGTTCGCCCCGCCGCAATTCGACGGTGCCGGCGTAAGCTAGGAGACTGCGATTTTTCACCGTCGTGCGCAAAACAACCGCGGCGGAGCGAGCGATGGGCACCGCCGGGTTGAGCCCGGTGGCGAGCGAAGTGGCCCTGTCGCCCACCGTGCCCGCCAGCGCGAACCCACTCAGATTCAAAATCGAAAGCGTGCCCGCGGCTTGGCGCACCGCCGAGTCGTCGAGGACATAGGTTTGATAACGCAGCCCCGCCGCCGGGGCCGGGTCGAGTGGCACCAACAACAGAAGTGCTTCGGTGATTTCCAGCGGGACAGTTGCCTCAGCGATCACGCTCTTGGTCACCGCATCGGTGATCCGCAGAGGCATCGCGCCACGATACTCATAGCGCGGCGAACGGGCGGTCGGATAAAGCACGAGGGGCGTTGCCGCCTGCCCGGTGCGGGGGATGTAAGTGAGGCCGGCCGCGGCGCGCGGCGAGACGACGGTGAAGCGCACCCGTTGCTCGGCCGGAGCCGATTCGGCGCGGACGACGAACGGGGCGAACAGAACAACGAGCGCGACCAGAGCCATCCCTACCCCGAGCCCGGCAATCAAAGATCGGCGCGCGTGAGCCATCGGAAGGATACGACCTTGAAGCGGCGGCCGTAGGTCTTGTTCGCCTCGCGGGTGAGATCGGCCGGAGCGAGCGTCGCGTCATCGGCGGGGTCGAAATACTCGGGCGTGCGTTGGACGGTCGCTTCGGCCCACGCCCGGCCCTCGGTGGCGCCGGTCGCGGGATTCACCGCTTCGCCGTAGGTGCGAATGACGAAGGTGTCGGAACGCGGGAAAAGCACGGGCGCGAGCGCCGTCATGATGTCGCCTTGGGTGAGAAACTGGGAGGAGAACTCGATCGGGTTGCCGGCGGCATCGACGTTGATGGCCGCGTCGGCGATGGCCTTTTCCAAGAGACTGATCTGCCCGCCGGCAGCATCGAGGGTGTCCTGCGCCGGAGAGAGAAACTCGGCCAGCGAACGGAACGGTCCACTCGCGGCGTGTCGGGCCCGGACGAGCGCGACGATCTGCGCGGCGAGCGCGGTGACTTTGTCGGCGTCGAGCGTGACCATGCCTTGTCGGAAAAGATGGGTGTTGGCCGCAGACGTGTTGCCGGCCCCGGCGGCGAAACCGGGCTCGGCCTTGTAAGTCTCCTGCGCCGACTGGGAGAAACGGAAAAACTGCGCGTCGCCCGATTGCACCGTCGCCGGGGTCTCGCCGGTTTCGGCGGCCGTGCCGGTGGCGCCATCGGCATCGAGATAATTGAAAGCAGCAGCAGGAAAGCGCACGGACCGGAGGACAGCGGCCCACGCAGCGACGTTGGTCGAGTTAACGTTGAACGCGCCGCCTTGGAGCAGGAGCTTTGACGAGCGAGCAGTGGGAGCCGTGCGCAGATCCTCGACGGTTGTCGACGTGCCGGTCGCCAAACGCGGGGCGACGCGGAGCAGGGGGTTGGGCAAAACGAGAGCGTTGCCCTCGGTCGAGGGAGTCACAGTCGGCGTAAGACCGGAAAAGAAGAACCGATCAAAAAGCTGGGCGGCCGGGGTGCCGTTGATGTCGGCGGTTGCGCCCCAAGAGTTGCCGACGGAAAACGGCCGCGCGCCGGGAAGAGCGAGGTGCTGCAGCGCGCCCATCGAGAGCAACGGACCACGCGGCAGTTCGAAGACTGGGGCGTCTTCGTTGTAGGTTAGGCTGTCTACCGACCGGTCCAAAAGCCGATCCACATAGACGGAAGTCTCGAAGTCTTCTGCGTAAGCGGCCGGGGATTCGCCTTCGGCTCCATAAGCAAAAACGGCCTTTGGGACCACGAGTTGCCGCGGGTCAGAATCCTCCGAAGCCAGCCACTTTGGAGCTTCGGAACCCTCGCGCAGCCTGAAAACATATACGAACTGCGTCGAACTGCGCCGAAAGGGCCGAGAATTCGTCGCGAAACTAGAAAAAGGTTGTGACTCAAATTCAGCCAGCGGGACATCGCCGCCACTTCTTTGAGCGAAGATTTTCACCGTGATAGTTGTCGCTGTGCCCTCTAAATGCCCGAAGGCATCACCGTCTACGGACTCCGAGAGGCCACGAACCACGCCGCCGTTGCTTTCTCCCGGAGCTGTGTAGGACTTTGAATAAAATTGAGACGGGTAGCCGTCCGGCGGCACTGCGCCGGAGAGTTCCTGAATCGACCGCCAGTTGTAGACCCGACCCGGAAGCCAAGATAGTCGATCGATTCCTGATCGATCTGCCGGCGCGGTCGAATCCCAAGGCAAAAGCATCTTGAATGGCGACGTTACTCCGCCCCCGCTGAACAAAGATTGCAGCGAAAAATCAGTTACCACCCCGCCCGAGGGTTCGTCGTTGATCACACGTATTTGCGGCAGCCCGGTGACCTCCACGCGTAAATTGGATTCAGGCACGAACGAGGCGGTATAAGGATTCCAAAGTGCGATTTTCCAAAACGCTCGGACCTCTAAAGCACGAGTTGCTGCGGACTCCCCTTCCGTGCGGACATTAAACGAAAGCAGGAAGAAACTGAGGACAGGTGAAATTGCCGGCGGGCCGGGCTGCATCACATAGCGACGCCGGAGCGACTCCGGCGTGATCGCCGGGATCGGCGGGAAAGCGCTGATTGCGGAGGCTTCGGGGCTCTCCATGTATGTCGTGTAATCGAGCCACGCCTGCGCGCTCGCGCCGAGGAGCGAAGGGTCGATTGAGAGGTCGCGCTTCAGGCCCGTGCCAGCGGTGTCGGCGAGGACGTTGAAATTATTGGGCGACCAAGCGGCGAAATTCGCCTGAAGGGTGGCCAGACCGACTGCGGTTCCGCCAGGTGTCCGGAGGAACGCGAGTTGGTTGGCGGCTTTCAGATTGGGCACGAGCAAAGCGTTGACGGCATCGCGCGGTTCAAAGTTGGCCGGGCCGGCTCCGAGCGAGATCTGCTGGCGAATGCGACTGCGGAGTTCCGCGGAATCAAACGGGGCATAGTCAACGCCGTCCGTGGTGTCGCGCAGGCCAACCGGGGCTTTCACTCCCTGATCACCGATCCACCAGGCGTAGCGGCCGATGGTGGCGGCCGTCGCGCCCGCTTGGCCCGGGACGCCGACGGAGGTCAAAGCGACGAGTGGCGCGAGTACGGCGTTGGCGGCGCCAGTCGTCTGACGACCGACCAGCTCGACAGTGCCGGTGCCGGGCGCGGTGGGAGTACGGGCCAAAGGATTGAGCTCGTTGCCGCTCACGAGCCACGAAACCGGGTCCGCACCGGAGGCGATCGCATCCCAAACCCCGGCATAGTGGCGCGTGCTCGAGCTGCCGCCAAACGAGTCGGCGGTGGCCGTCACTCGGGTGTCAGGACCGGCGTGCTTCTGGAGCTGAGCGAGGGCAAGGTCGAGGGCGAGCTGGGCGTTTTGACGGGCTTGAGCTTGTTTTTGAAAATTACCGGCGACGGCGGTTTCGATTTTCGTGTAGCTGGCGAGACCGACGAGCAGCAGCACCACAAACGCGAGTAACGTGAGCGTGATGAGCAGCGCAAAACCGCGGGAGCGCCGCGGACGGGGCGCACGTTGAGAGCTGTGGGTTGAGAGTTGAGAGAGAGGCACGCTCAGAGGGGTTCGGCGCGGAGGACGATCCGGCGGGTGAAGACGCGGGAGTTGGCGCGGGCGAGGTCCCACCAGTAGGCTTGGGGCGTCACGCCCGGCGGAGCGAAGACCGTCTGCGTGATGCTCTCGTAGCCGCGAATCAGGTCGGCGCCTTTTTCGGTGAGGATGCGCACCGAGACATCGATCACGTCCGGCATCCGGTTGGCGAAAGAGTCGGAGCTGTTGCCGCCCGGAGGCACATTCGCGAGGTAGGTCAGCGGAGTGTTCGCCGGCACGCCGGCGGTGTTGGCCGGAAACACGAGCCGTAGCCCGCCCACTGTCGCGGCATCGCGCACGTAGAAACGCACGCCGAAATCGATGACGTTGTCGGCAATGACCGAGTCGAGCGTGGGCGCGCGCACGGTGCGCGGGTCGCCGTTGGCCCCGGTGTTGCCGGCGGCGGGAGTCGTGCGCGTGTAAGCCGTGGCCGTGATGTTTCGCCCGGCCTCCAGCGTGCCCAGCGCGGTGCCGTTGAGCGCAGGGCGGACTTGCGCGCGATGCAGGAGGTAACGCCGCGCCGCCGCCGCCGTGGTCGCCGTCGACGCGATGCGGCGCACAATTTGGTAGCTCACGGCGACCGGGGCCGAGGCGTTGACGGCAAACGGCGCGGCGCCGGTGTTTTGGTTCGTGCCCCGGGCGGTCGTATAAAAACGGAGCCACGTGCCGGCGACGCCGAAGCGGTTGGCATCAGAGGAAAAGTCGGCCGCGGTCATACTCAGCGAAAGCGCGGCGGGCTTGGCGCGGGCGGGGTTTTGGTCGTTTGAAATCCAATTCGGGATGCCACCGGGCGCGTTTTGCACCGTCGCGGCGAGCCACGTGTTACCGTCGTCTTCGAAGTGCGCGGACTGCAGATCGAGCGTGAGCTGATCGAGCACGATCCGGGCTTGGGCCTCGGTCGTAAGCCGGCCGGACGTGCGGGACCAGAAGCCGGCGACATCGCCGACGACGACCGCAAGAAATCCCGCCAGCAACGCCGTGATCGTCGCCGCCACGAGCAATTCCAGCAGCGTGAAGGCGCGGCGCGATTCTGGCGTCCGAGGGGCAAAACGGCGTGAGCACTGAGTCATCGTTTTCAACGTTTCACGGCTCCGGCGACGAACAACGAAAGCTTCGAACTGTGGTCGAAACGCACGGCGCCGGCCGGGTTGGCGCCGACCTGTTGCGCGCCCGCGCCGGAGAGCGCCACGAAGGCCGGCCAGCGGATGCGCGCGGTGTAGGCGATGAACGCGGCGGTGGCATCGGGGTTCACGGGCGGATCGGCGGCGGGATCGCCCGGGGGCGAGAGCGTCTCGTTGCGAATGAGGGCGATTTCGAAAAATTTCTCCCGGTTGGAGTTGGGCGTACCCCACACGGTCGTATCGGCGAACGTGCCGATTTTGGTGCCGTCGCGATTGGCGAAGAGGAGCTGCGGGTCGCGGGCGATGTCGTAGTCGGCCCGCGCGTTGTCAGCGGTGAGTTCATGGCCGCCGGCGGCGGTTGATTTCTTCAACAACGCCGTGATGGCGGCAAACGGTTCTGCGTCCGCCGGAACCACGCGGCGCTGCAGGTCCGCGGCGAGGGCCTGGGCCACCGCGGCGGCGGCTTCAGCTTCGGCGTTGGCGGAAACGGATTTGGCGGCCGGAGCGAAGAGAGCGAGAATCGCCACGATGCCGATCGCAAAAACACCGACGGCCACGACAACTTCGAGCAAACTGAAGGCCGAGCCGCGCCGCCGACGGCGTGGCGGTGAGAAGCGGGAAGCTGAGAGTTGAGCGGCAGGCACGACGGGTCAGAAGCTCGCGGCTTCGTTGACGTAGGTCACGGCCCCGGTAGCCGGGCGGATGATGAGGCCGCGCACGGCGCCGGGATTGTTGAAAAGAGGCAGATTGGTCGCGGACGGACTCGCAGTGGCGACCACGAGCTTGGGGTAAGGTTGGCCACCTAGGAGCTGGGTATCCGCGCGCAGAGAACCGTTGGGCAAAAACTCGATCCAGTAGGAGGTCCCAAAGGCAGGAATCAGCGGCGTGTTGTTCACCGTGAGCGTAAAAGGAGCGATCGAGTTCAGCGTCGAGCGCGGCGCGGGATTCGTGGGCCAGATCACGCCGGTCGCGAGGAATCCTGTAATCACGGGCGGAACAATATAAATGCCGCGCGGCAAGGTGAGCGCGGGGCCGACGGGTTCCCAAGTCGTGGCGGAGCCGGGAACGACCGCGCGCACGAGCTGAACCTGCCGCAAGAAGCGCGCAGCATCGCCGAGCGGGGGCCGAACCCCGTAAAAAAGCAGACGCGTCTCGGTTTGCCCGATCGCGGCGTTGGCCCGCGCCTGGCCGACCAGCGAAGCGAGTTGCTGCTGCGCGGTGGCGAGCGAGCGGCCGCTGCTGTCGCCGAGCGCGAGACTGACGCCACCGACGAGCACGCCGATGAGCCCGACGACGATCAAGAGTTCGAGGAGGGTGAACGCCCGGGTGCGCGCCGACGCAGGCGCGCGGCGGGCCAAAGCAAAAGCTGACGGACGAAGCCTCATTTCCAACTGAGAATGAGGTCGGCCTCCGTCGTCGAGCCAGGGGGCGCGGAGTAAAAGATGACGCCCGCGTGCACCCCGCCGGTGGTGCCGACCGGTAAGGTCGCGGCGCTGACGCGGATCACCGTGGTGCCGCCGGCAACGGTCACCGGCGGAAAGCCTCCCGCGGTGTCGCTGCCGTTGATGACGCTGTTGAGATTGCTGTCGGTGACGCAGGCGATGGAGGTGTTGTAGAACGCGTCGCGGACGAAGTTGAGCTGATTGGCCGCAGCCCGACCGGCGGTGATGTCGGCTTGGGAAACAAAGTCGTTCTCGACGAAGTTAATAAATTGGATGCGGCGAGTATTTTGATTCTGCGGAGGGGGGGGATTGCCTGTCCGGGGCGCGGGCCACGGGGTCGACGGATCGCGAAACCGGCCGGTGAGAATGTCGTGAAATAGGTGGGGCTGCCGGCTGTTGGTGGAAGTGCCGAGCGGATTGACGAGCTTCTGCGCACCGGTGGCGGAGAGCTGCGGGTAGGCGCCATATTCCTGCCGGAACGCTTCGAAGGCGGAAGTCCAGGCGCCGAACTGAGCGCGGACCTTGGCCTTGTTAGCGGACTTACGCGCACCGCCAGCGGTCGGAATGATGATCGCGGCAAGAATGCCGATAATCGCCACCACGGTCAGAAGCTCGATCAGGGTAAAGCCGTGGTGCTTTTTCACTCGGTGACTTGATTGCAAACTACGGAGATCAAGAAGGTTCATGGAAGTTTGTCGGCGTAAAGGTTATCGGCATTGAAGCCTGTCGATTGGGCGGTGCCGGAATAAAGTCCAGTTCGAGGAGTGAATCCAGTATCCGTCGTGCCGGCTCCGGTGCTTCCAGATCCGAGTCTTCCGTCAGGGCCGGCCGAATACAACACATACGCCGGTGCTCGCCAAGGGCTCTGCAGTCCGGGCGGAAGCGGCAGTTTGTAATAGTAAAGATAACGGTTTCCCCACGGATCGAGAAAACTGGTCGCGATAACGGGCTTCAATGGCGGCGAGCCGGTGGGTTGGGCGATAAAGTTGACGTTGTTCCGATAGTTGACCGTCGGTTCGAGGGCGAATTTCTGGAGATCGACGAAGATCGGGCCGTTGAGTCGGGTGGCGGCCGTAAATTGGCGCGGAGAGAAAACTCCGGTCAGGGCGTTAAAGAGAGCCGATTGAGCTTGGGTGGCGCCGATGTCGCCGGCGATGACCGCGGTGGCTTGGCCCAAGGCTCCGGTCTGGGGATAGTCGCCGTAGTGACGCTTATAAGCCTCAAGCGCCTGCGAGAGAGCCGAGAGTTCGGCCTTGGCCCGGGCGAGCGACGCCCGCTGTTTCGAACCACGCACGAGGCCAAATGTGAGGCTTGAAAGTACTGCGATGGTTGCGATCGCGGTCAGCAACTCGACGAGCGTAAAGGCGGGCGCGCAGTGGAATCGACGAACGATCAACATGGGTGCGTCCGATGAAGAGCCAACTCCCGAGCGCGGCAAACGGAAAGTGGCGGCCCGGAGGTTTCGCACGAAAAAACCGGCCCGGGAAGGGACCGGCTGTGGTGCTCAACAAGAACGCGACGGGGGCGTCGCGTCTCCATGCGGATGGATCAATCCTCGCTCTGCAAGGCGGCCAAGACGCTGAAATCTTCCAGCGTGGTGGTGTCGCCTTTCACTTCGCCGCCGTTGGCGATTTCTTTAAGGATGCGGCGCATGATTTTTCCGCTGCGGGTCTTGGGCAGGCTCGCCGCAAAGCGGATCGTGTCAGGCTTGGCGAGGGAACCGATCTCTTTGCCGACGTGGCCACGGAGGGCTTCCTTGAGAGCGTCGCTGGCGACCTGACCGGCTTTGAGCGTGACGAAGACGACGAGGGACTGGCCCTTGAGTTCGTCGGGTTTGCCGACCGCGGCGGCCTCGGCAACGGCGGGATGCGAGACAAGCGCGCTTTCGATTTCGGCGGTACCGATACGGTGACCGGAAACGTTGAGCACATCGTCAATGCGGCCGACGATCCAGAAGTTGCCGTCTTTGTCCTGACGAGCGCCGTCGCCGGTAAAGTACACGCCGGGCTGGCCGCTAAATTCACTCCAATAGGCTTTCTTGTAGCGCTCATCGTCGCCCCAGAGCGTGCGCAACATCGAGGGCCAGGGCTGCATGATTGCGAGCTTGCCGCCGGAGTTGCGTGGGACCTCCTTGCCCTGCTCGTCCACGACTTTGGCCACGATCCCGAAGAACGGTTTGGTCGCCGAGCCGGGCGTGCAAGCGGTGACGCCAGGCAACGGTGCGATCATAATCGCACCGGTCTCAGTCTGCCACCACGTGTCCACGATGGGGCACTTCTTTTTGCCGATCATCTTGTGATACCACATCCACGCCTCCGGGTTGATCGGCTCGCCAACGGAACCGAGCAGCCGAAGCGAATCGAGGCGGTGACGCAGGACGTAGTTATCGCCCCAGCGCATAAAGGCACGGATGGCGGTCGGCGCGGTGTAAAGAATCGTGATGCCGTGGCGGTCGATCATCTGCCAGAAACGATCCGGCTCGGGTTGGTTCGGCGCGCCTTCGTAAAGGAAGACGGTCGAGCCGTTGGCGAGGAGCCCGTAAACGACGTAGCTGTGGCCCGTGATCCAGCCGATGTCGGCGGAGCAGAAATAGCGGTCGGTTTCCTTGAGATCGAAAACGTAGTGCGAGGTGAGTTTCGCGCCGAGCAGGTAGCCGGCGCTCGTGTGCAGCACGCCCTTTGGCTTCCCGGTCGAGCCGCTGGTGTAGAGAATGAAGAGCGGGTGCTCGGAATCGAAGGCTTTGGCTTTGTGCGAATTCGGCGCGCCGTCCCAGGCATCATTCCACCAGATATCGCGGCCCTCCTTCATCGTGACGGCGTTGTTGCAACGCTTGACCACGATCACCGATTGCACGGTGGGCGTGCCCTCGACGGCCTTGTCGACGTTGGCCTTGAGTTCGATGACCTTGCCGCGCCGCCAGCCGCCGTCGGCGGTGATGACGAGCTTGGCGCGACAGTCATTGATACGGTCCTTGATGGCCTCGGCGCTGAAGCCGCCGAAGATGACGGTGTGAATTGCGCCGACCCGCGCACAGGCGAGCATCGCGATCACGGCCTCGGGGATCATCGGCAGGTAGAGCGCGACCCGATCACCGGCCCCGATGCCCATGTTTTCAAAAATATGCGCGAGCCGGCAGACGTGGAAATGCAGCTGCTTGTAAGTGATCGTGCGGACATCGCCGGGCTCGCCTTCGAAGATCAGCGCAGCCTTGTTTTCCCTGGCCGTACCGAGGTGGCGGTCGATGCAATTTTCGGAGACATTCAGTTTGCCGCCGACAAACCACTTCGCATGAGGCGGCTTCCAATCGAGAACCTTTTTAAACGGCTTGCGCCAAACCAGCTGCTCGTTGGCCTGCCGGCCCCAGAATTTTTCTGGGGAGTTGACAGACTCCGCATAAAGCTTCTTGTAAGCGGCTTCGCTCCCAAGATTTGCTTGGGCTTTGAACTCGGCCGAGGGCCTGAATGACCGGTGTTCCCGGGAAACTGAGGTAATCGTCTGGTCGCTCACGATAGTGTTCGATTTTAGGGTTTAAGGACGCGTTGCAGTAAATGCGCGCTTCTTATTCTGCTCAGAGTTTTAAGCGTCAAGCATCGGCGCGATTTCCCAATTCGTATTCCGTTATGCAAAGAAAAAAGTCGTTAGCCCGCGCCAAAGTAGCTGCGCCCGCCGATCCCACCCTGCCCTTAATTTCCGCGCCCAGCCCCGCTGAGCCGGCCGAGGCAACTCCGCCTCCGCCCGCGCCAATCGCCGCGGCTCCCGCGGTGGTCGCGCCCACTCCACCTCCCGCGATTTTCGTGCCGACGCCGGCCGTGATCGCCCCGCCGGTGATCGCCCAGCCGGTGGTCGCAGCCACACCTGCAACCCCCGCCGTCGGAGCCACACCAACGACCGCCGCTGCGCCGGTTCCGGTCGCTCCCCCGCCCGCGGCACCCGCCCCGGTTCCATATTTCGAACGCACGGTCCACGTTGAAGGTGTCCTCGATATCGATCTGAACCAAGGCGGCAATGGCCAGCTTTTGGACATGGCGAAAAACGGCAAGCGTCGCCCGAGCGACACCTTTGTCCCCAAAGAACTCATCCGCCGTTTCAAGCTGAAGCCCGGCATGATGATCGGCGGCACCGCTTATCCGGCCGAGGGTCGCTTCCCGAATCCCAAGATGAAATTTATCGAGACCCTCGACGGCGTGCCGTTGGAGGAACGTCGTTCGAAATGGGAATTTCCCGCACTTACGACGATCTCGCCGGACAAGCACCTTAAGATGGAGCTCAAGGACGGCCGCCTCACTACGCGCGCGGTCGATCTTTTCTGTCCCGTCGGCAAAGGCACCCGCGGACTCATCGTCGCTCCGCCCCGCACGGGCAAGACCACCCTCCTGCGCGACATGGCGCTCGGAGTATTGGAAAACAACCCCGAGTGCTTCGTGATGGTTTTGCTCGTCGACGAACGCCCGGAAGAAGTCACCGACTTCAAACGTAGCGTGCCCGCCGAACTCTGGGCCTCGTCGAACGACGAGCAGATCGAGAACCACATCCGCATCGCCGATCTCTGCATCGAGCGCGCCCGACGCCTCGTCGAGACGGGACGCCACGTCGTGCTCTTCGTCGATTCGATCACCCGTCTCGCCCGTGCCCACAACACGGCCAAGAACTCCGGCCGCACCGGCTCCGGTGGCCTCGACGTCCGCGCCCTCGAAAAACCCCGCCAACTCTTCGCTTCCGCGCGCAACACCGAGGAAGCCGGTTCGCTCACGATCATCGCCTCCGTTCTCGTCGAGACCGGCAGTCGCATGGACGATGTGATCTTCCAAGAATTCAAAGGCACCGGCAACATGGAGCTCGTGCTCGACCGCAAGGCCGCCGAGATGCGCCTTTGGCCCGCGATCAACATCGCCGCTTCCGGCACGCGTAAGGAAGAACTCCTGATCGACGCCAAGACACTTGAGGGCATCCATTTCTTCCGCCGCGCCCTCGTCGCGCAGAAGATCGAGGAAGCCACTGACACAATGATCGCGCGACTCTCCAAAACCAAGACCAACGCCGAGTTTCTGAAACTGCTCGCGCGTTAAACTTCCGCCCGCAACTCACCCAACTTAGCTCTTGCCGCAGACTTGATCGGCTCGGCATCTTTAACCTTCCGCCACTCAGTTCAGTCCGCCAAAACCACCGCATGCATAGTTTCTCCGAGCAATGTCTCGATATGGCCCGCTCAATGTTGGGCCACAATCTTGAATCCATCCAGCCTGACGGCACCATTTTGCCCGCCAACGGCGAGCAATCCCGGCCCGACGAACCCGGTCACGTCGCGCTCGCGCTCGGCGAATTTTACCGCGCCACCGGCGAGACCGCACTTAAGGGCCACGATATCGTCGATCTCGCCGCACGCTGCATCACCGCGCAGATGTTCACGGAGCCTCCCGCCGAAAACGGCCTCGCCTACGCTTCGCTCGGCCTCCTCTGCTTCGGCCCCTCGAAAGAACGAAATCCCGTCTGGGAACGTCTCGTCGACGAGACCCGCGAACGCATCGATAAAGCGCTGCTGCATCGCTCCGACTACGACAACCATTGGCAGGCGTTCAACGTCGCCAAGGCCGTCGCCCGCTTCTCGCTCGGTCTCTCCAAGAAAGACGAAACCTCCCGCCTCATTGAGCGCATGGTCGAGCGCATGACCGCCACCAGCTCCGCCGGTTTTTTTGACGACGCGACCGGGCAAGGCATGGGCGGCAACTTCAATCTCTACGGCGTGATGAGCTTTGTGTTCATCCGCTCCGCTCTCCAACTCCACGCCAACAGCGGCGTGCGCGACCGCAAACTTCCCACCCTCCGCACCTACGCCGAGAAATACATCAAGACGATGCCCGACCTCGTCCGCGCCGACGGCCTCGGCTGGGCCTTCGGTCGCGCTGCCGGCGCTTACGGACAGATGCACTGCATCAGTCTGATTTTGCAGGGTCTCCGCGACGGTTGGATCGCCGACGACCAAAAGATCAAGTATTACGACATCCTCCGCCGGCTGTTCATGTTTTTCTACCAGACTTATCTGGATCAAGACCACGGCTTCCTCGATCTGCGCGACGAAGAGCGCACCGCTTACGACGCCCACACGACGCGCATGGCGAACTTCGACGCCGCCCGCTATCTCTGCCAATGGTCGCGCCTCGCCAAGACCATCCAGATGCCGGTCGGCGGTCCGAAAGTAGACCCCCTCCGCACCAGCGGTCGCTATGTCATTTTCGACAAATCCAACCGCAAGGAGCAGGGTCTCTTTCTCTATCGCGACGCCGAAAGCGGGATTCAGATGCAGATTCCGCTCGTCAGTGGCGGCGGCCATCTCTCCTCCGACGCCCTGCCGTTCCCGCACTGCCCCGGCGTCTTCGATTGGCCGAACAACGTCTACGCGCCGATCATGCTGCCCGAGCTGACCTTCGGCAACGATGTCACGATCCCGGCGTTCTACGGCAAAAACTGCGTCACCGGCCTCGGCCTCAAGAACGCATTCTATTTCCGCTACGAACAGCCCGATCTCATCACCACTCAGGAAGAGTTCGTCAAAAACCTCGGCAGCGTGAAAGTCCAATGGACGTTCACCGGCACCAAGATCAGTTGCGAATTCGCCTACACCGTGAAGCAGCAGGTCACGCTCGATAAATTCCGCTACACCCTCGCCATCGCCGCCCCGCACTCGAAATATCACGTCGTCGGCGCCCTGGCGCTCGGTCAAGAAGGCCACCGTTGCACGGTCGCGAAAGACGATTTTCAAGCCGTCTGGCAGGAAACTGAAGTGGTCAGCGCCGATCCGACTTATCGGACCAACTACGGCAAGATTCACTTCTTGCAGCACCTCGTGCGCGATCACCCCCTGATCATGCGCCCGGGCAACGTGTATCGACTCGCCGTCAATTTCGACCCCGACATCGCTCACGTCTGAGACGTCACTGCTTTCGATTCTCGATTCTCAGATTCTCGATTCGGTCCGCGACCGCGATTCTGGGAATCGTAAATCGCGATTCAAACTACGAGAATCCCCGTGCTCTCCCGCCGCATCATTCCCTGTCTCGACGTCAACGCTGGCCGCGTCGTCAAGGGCGTGCGTTTTCAGGCTCTGCGCGACGCAGGTGATCCCGTGCAATGCGCCAAAGCCTACGACGCGCAAGGCGCGGACGAGCTCGTGTTCCTCGACATCACCGCGTCGAGCGACGGACGCAATATCATGCACGATGTGGTGGCCGCCACCGCCGAACAATGCTTCATGCCCCTCACCGTTGGGGGCGGCCTCCGCACCGTGGCCGACATCGAAGCCATGCTCAAATCCGGCGCCGACAAAGTCTCCCTCAACACCGCCGCGATCAAAGAGCACGAACTCATCCGCCGCGCCTCAGACCGCTTCGGTGCCCAGTGCATCGTGGTCGCGATCGACGCGAAACGTGAGCCCGATGGCAAATCATGGCGCGTCTACACCCACGGCGGCCGCAACGCCACCGACCTCGATGCCGTCGCCTGGGCCCGACAAGCCACCGAATTGGGTGCCGGCGAAATTCTCCTGACCAGCATGGACGCCGACGGCACCCAGGCTGGCTACGACTGTGCCCTCACCCGCGCGGTCAGCGACGCGGTGACCGTCCCGGTCATCGCCAGCGGCGGCGCCGGTATCCTCTCCCATTTTTCCGACGTGATCGCCGCCGGTCGCGCCAGCGCCGTGCTCGCCGCGAGCCTTTTCCATTTCGGCACTCTGACGATCCCGCAGGTGAAATCCTACCTCGGCGACCGCGGCGTCCCGGTGCGTCGCTAAGTCCAAGCCGCCACCCTCTCCCGCCATGACGCCCGCACAGGAAATCGCCCGCCGTCGCACCTTTGCGATCATCTCACACCCCGACGCCGGCAAGACCACGCTCACCGAAAAATTCCTGCTTTACGGCAACGCCATTCACCTCGCCGGCGCCGTTAAGGACCGGAAAAACCAACGCGCGACCGCCTCCGACTGGATGGAACTCGAGAAGCAACGTGGCATTTCAATCAGCTCGACCGTCCTGCAATTCGATTACGCGGGATGCGCCGTAAACCTTCTCGATACTCCCGGGCACAAAGACTTTTCCGAAGACACTTACCGGGTGCTCACGGCGGTCGACGCCGCGCTCATGGTCATCGATGCCGCCAAGGGCGTAGAAACGCAGACCCGCAAGCTGTTCGAAGTCTGCCGCCGCCGCGGTGTCCCGATTTTCACGTTCATGAACAAATGCGATCGGCCCACGCGCAGCCCGATCGACCTCCTCGACGAACTCGAAAACGTTCTCGGCCTCCAAGCTTCGCCCGTCATTTGGCCGCTCGGCAACGGCCCTCAATTCCGCGGCGTTTTCGATCGCCGCACGCGCGACGTCCACCTTTTTGAGCGCGTCCCGGGTGGCAAATTCCAAGCGCCCGTCAGCGTCACCGATCTCGACGATCCCGTCGTCCGGTCGAAAATGGACGACGATACCTACCGCGACGTCCGCGACCAACTCGAGATGCTCGATGGCGCCGGCCACCCTTTCGATCTCGCCGCCGTCCAAGCCGGCAAACAGACGCCCGTGTACTTCGGCAGCGCCGTGAACAATTTCGGCATTCAACTGCTGCTCGACGGCTTCTTGAAAGACTCCGTCCCGCCCGCCCCACGCAAATCCGTTTCCGTGCCCGTTCCCGGACTTCCCCAGCCCACCGTGGCCCGCGAAGTGCCTGTCAGCGATCCGAAGTTCTCCGGCTTCATCTTCAAAATCCAAGCCAACATGGATGCGAAGCACCGCGACCGGATCGCGTTCCTCCGCGTGTGCTCGGGAAAATTCGACCGCGACATGCAGGTTTTTCACCAACGCACGGGAAAACAAGTCCGCCTCTCCTCCTCCCACAAACTCTTCGGCCGCGAACGCGAAACCGTCGACGAAGCGTGGCCCGGCGATGTCATCGGCCTCGTGGGCCACGGCGAGTTTGGCATCGGCGACACGCTCACCAACGACCGCAGCATCACCTACGACGAAATCCCTCGCTTTCCGTCCGAGGTCTTCACCTACATCTCGAATCCCAACACCGGCGACGCCAAAAAATACCGTGCCGGCGTCGAACAACTTCTGCAAGAGGGCGTCGTCCAATCCTTCAACGCGAAAAACGCCCCGCCCGGCGCGACCCTCCTTGCTGCCGTCGGCCCGTTGCAGTTCGAAGTCGTGCAATGGCGTCTTCAGAGCGAATACAACGCCGAGTCCCGCCTCACGCCCACGCCGTGGACCGTCCTGCGCTGGCTCAAACTCCCGCCCGACCAGATCCCGGGCCCCGGCAAGACCTTTGACTATTCGCGGCTGATCGTCGCCACCGGCGTGAGCTTCGGCACCGACAAGTTCGAGAACCCCATCGCCCTTTTCCCCAACGATTGGACGATGCGCTATTTCGTGGAAAAGAACCCCGAATTCAAACTCCTCGAAATGCCGCCCGAGCTGGTCGGCTGAGCGCGCTCCTGCGCTCCGGCTTCGCGCTTGCGCCGAGAATCGCGCCGCGGAATGTCATCGCGTGAACTTCCTCCCCCGCCTGCACCCGCCGCGAGCCCTGTTGGTGTTGCTCACGATGATTGCCCTGCCGTTTTGCCGCGCGACCACGATTATCCCCCCCACGTTTTCCGAACTCGTGGCCAAAGCGGAAACGGTCGTCCTAGGTGAGGTCACCGCCATTTCAACCGAGCTCCAGACCCGCGGCTCCGAGCGCGCGATCTTCACCCGCGTCACTTTCGCCATTCGCGAACCGGTCCTCGGCGTCCCTCCGGCGCTCCTCACTCTGGAATTTCTCGGCGGCACCGTTGGCGAACTCACGATGGACGTCGACGGCATGCCGGCCTTCGCCATCGGCCGCAGCGAGATTCTATTCGTCCAAAACAACGGCCTCCAGATCTGCCCGCTCGTCGGCATGGCCCACGGCCGCTACCGCGTCGAGCGCGACCCCGTCACCGGCGTCGACTTCATGAGGCGCGACAACGGCGCCGCCCTTACCAACGTAGCCCAAGTCTCCCTCCCGCTCACCCGCGGCACCCTCACCGATACCTTGCAGCGCCTCGGCGGAACTGTCCCGCTCACCCCCGCCGCGTTCATCGCCGAGATCCGCGCCGAGCACGCCCGCCAACAGACCGCCGTCAGCCGCTGATCTGCCATGAGTCTTTTCCCGTTACCCGCCCTCCGGCCGGCGTTCCTCGCCTTCGCCTGCGCCTCCGGCCTCCACGCCTTCACCACGACTACCGGCAGCGCGGTTTGGCCCGACGGGCCCATCGTCATGAACCTCCAGCTCTCGCCCAACGCCCCGCTCAGCGACGGCCAGGCCAACTGGAACGCCGCCGCCGCCACCCAGCTCGCCGCGTGGAACCAGCACCTCGTGCGCTCCACCTTTCTCTGGGTCACCGACTCCACCGCACCGGTCGGCAGCGGAAATCTCGCCAACAACGTCCTCTTCGCCGCCGACAATTTCGGACGGGCCTTCGGCGACAGCACGCTCGCCGTCACGACCTCGTTCCGCATCGGCACCCGCATCATCGAGGCTGATGTCACCTTCAACACGAAGTACCGCTGGGATTCCTACCGCGGTCCGCTGCGCGTTGCGGCCGGCTTCAACGCCGAGTTTTCCCGCGTCGCTCTCCATGAGTTCGGGCATGTGCTCGGCCTCAGCCATCCCGACCAGGCCGGCCAGTTCGTCAACGCCGTCATGAACAGCACCGCCGGCGATGTCGACGGCCTGACCGACGACGACAAGGCCGGCGCGGCCTTTCTTTATGCCGCCAACACCGGCGCCGTTGCCCCCGCGATTTTGATCCCCCTCGTCGACCAAAGCCCCGTCCGCGGCGACAGCGTCGAGTTCTCGGTCGGCGTCAGCGGCACCGCCCCGTTTTCCTACCAGTGGCGTCGAAACAACGTCGTGCAAGGCGTGAGCACCGCAAGCTTCGTACTCTCTAGCATCACGGCCGCCAGCGCCGGCATGTGGACCGTCACCGCCACCAACAGCCGCGGCTCCGCCTCGAGTTCGATGCTGCTTACCGTCACCGATGGCTTCGTCGCCCCCACCATCACGACCCAACCGGCCGCCGCCACGAGCCTCCCCGGCCGCAATGTCGTTTTCAGTGTCGCCGCCACCGGCAGTACCCCGCGTCTCTACCAATGGCGGAAAGATGGCGCCAACTACGGCAACTCCAGCGCGAGTGACACCCTGACCATCGCCGACGTGCAGGCCTCCGACGCCGGCCGCTATTCCGTGGTCGTTAGCAACAACGGCGGCACCGCCACCAGCGCCGAAGCTGTCCTGACGGTGAGCGCCAGCTCGGTAGCCCCCGCCTTCACGTCCGCCCCTACCTCCCACACCGTATCCGCCGGCAGCACCGTCGTATTCTCATCTCTCGCCGCCGGCACGCCGACGCCGACCTATCAATGGCGGAGAAACGGCACCATCATCTCCGGCGCCACATTGCCGAACCTCGTGCTTTCCCGCGCCGATCTTTCCGCAGCCGGCATCTACACCTGCACGGCGACCAACTCCGCCGGTTCCGCCACCAGCAACTCCGCCACGCTTTCAATCGCTCCCGCCGGCACGGAACCCAGCCGACTCGACGGCTTGTCCGTCCTCACCACCCTCGTGACCGGCGAACCTTTTTTCACGGTCGCCACCGTGATTGGCGGTGCGGGTACCGTCGGCCTAAAACCGCTGCTGGTTCGCGCCTCCGGGCCAACGCTCGGTTCGCCGTCCTTCGGCATTCCCGGCACCCTGCCGGATCCACGGCTCGAGCTCTTTTCCCCTCCAACCTCCCTCGCGACCAACGACAATTGGGGCACGCCGGCAGCCAACGTTCCCGGCATCAGCGCCGCGATTGCTTCTCGCGCCATATTCCCCTTTTTCGCCGCGAACTCGCGGGACGCCGCGGTCTACAATTCCGGCCTTCCCGCCGGTAACTATACCGTGCAGGTGGGCGACACCGGCGGCGGCTCCGGCTTAGTGTTGGCCGAAATCTACGACGCCGGCACCGGTGCATTTACTGCCACTACGCCCCGACTGGTCAGCGTCGCCGTATTGAAGGCTGTGCCGGCCGACGGTCTGGTCACGCTGGGCTTCAATATCGGCGGCACCACCGCCAAGACCGTGTTGATCCGAGCGCTCGGCCCCACGCTTGGCGCGCTGTTCAACTTACCCGACGCGATGCCGGATCCGCGAGTGGCACTGTTTGCCGCCGGGGCGACCACGCCTTTCGCGGGCAACGACAACTGGGGCGGCGACGCCCAAATTCTCGCTGTCAATAATTTGGTGACGTTCCCGCCCGCCTCGGCTGCGAGCCGCGACGCGATCATGGTCATCACGCTCAATCCCGGTGGCTACACCGTTGAGGCCCGACCCGTCGTCGGATCGACCGGGGGCAGCGTCTTGGCCGAAGTCTACGAGCTTCCCTAAATCCGCCCCGGCGCTTGACTCACCTTTGGCGCTCTGAACACTCCCCCTCTTCACCACACTATATCCATGGGCCAACAACTGAATAAGCACATCAAACGTAAACGCCGCGCCGCCTACAACAAGCGCCGCAAGCTCCTCGCCAAGAAGACCGGCAAGGCCAGCGCCAAGAAGTAACGCCGTTTCCGGCTTCAGTTTTCCCCGACGAAACCGCGGCCAACGCCGCGGTTTTTTGTTCGTGAAAATACCGGACGTTTCAACCGTTCTCCGTCACTTCTCCGCTCAGCCCATGATCAAAGTCAGTCTCATCTCCCTCGGTTGCGCCAAAAATCTCGTCGATAGCGAGATCATGATCGGTCATCTGCACCAGGCCGGAATGGTCGTCATTCCCGAGGCGGAGAAAGCCGATGTCGTCATCGTCAACACGTGCTCGTTTATCGACTCCTCAAAGGAGGAATCCATCGGCCACATTTTGGAGGTCCACCAGAACCGCGGCATGAAGAAGCGCCGCAAAGAGCAGAAACTTATCGTCGCCGGCTGCATGTCCCAGCGGTTCTCCAAGGATTTATCCTCGTCGCTGAACGACGAAGTCGACGCCTTCATCGGCCTCGATCAGGTCACCAAGGTCGCCCCAATCATCGAAGGTCTTTTCGCCAAGGAACGCGCCGCCGTCCATGTTGCGGAGAACTTCGTCACAGCCCGTTCGACTTACATCCCGGACTTCAATACCCCTCGTTTTCGACTCACTCCGAAACACACCGCCTACGTCAAGATCGCCGAGGGCTGCAACCATCCCTGCACTTTCTGCATCATCCCGCAGATCCGGGGCCGCCATCGCAGTCGCACCGTCGAGAGCGTCGTCGCCGAGGCGCGGCAGCTCGTAAAAGAAGGCGTGAAAGAACTCAATCTGATTTCCCAGGACACGACCTTCTTCGGCATGGACACGTGGGAGCAGCGTCCCAATCCGCGCACGCCCGTGGACTCCAGCCGCGGCACCGCACTGACGACGCTCCTGCGCCAACTCAACGCCATCGAGGGCGACTTCTGGATTCGCCTGCTCTACACGCACCCCGCGCATTGGAGCGACGAGCTCATCCAAACCATCGCCGAGTGCCCGAAAGTCGCCCGCTACATCGACATTCCCCTCCAGCACATCTCCGACAACATGCTCGGTGCCATGCAGCGCGAGACCAGCGGCGACTATATCCGCGGCCTCATCAAGCGCATCCGCGCCGGCATTCCCGGCATCGCGGTGCGCACCACGTTTATTGTCGGCTTTCCCGGTGAAACCGAGGCCGACATCGCCGAACTCGAGACGTTTATCCGCGAAACCAAATTCGAACGCCTCGGCGTTTTCCGGTATTCGCAAGAGGAAGGCACGCGTGGCGCCAAGATGGAGAACCAAATTCCCGCCAAAACCAAAGAGGCCCGTTGGCACCGTCTGATGAGGCTTCAGCAAGCCATCGCCGCCGAGGTCAGCAAGAGTCGCGTGGGCGACACGATCAAAGTGCTCGTAGAAGAAGTCGGAGTCGCCCGCGGCGATGCCGACGCGCCCGACATCGATGGTCGCGTTTACGTGCCGCGAGAATTGCCCGTGGGCGATTTCGCCGAGGTCAAGATCACCGGCTTTCAGGACTACGATTTGCTGGCGCTCCCGGCCGGCGAAAAGCCCGCGTCCTTCAAGGTTCCCAAGCAGGCCCAGTGAGTTGTGATCACGGCTCGCCAGCTCCGCGCTTTGGCCGCGTGTGCAGCGCTCTGCTTCTTTGCCGGCTGCCAAAAAGCTCCGCTGGACGAAAAAGTCACCGCCCGCGATGACTTCATTTTTTCGCTTTGGTTGGGCAAGCAGGGCAGCGGCTTGCTCCCCGAGGATCGGGCCGACCTGCAAGATGCCATCAAGCACCTGAAGCTCGCCCTCATGACGAGCAGTCCCGGCCTCTCTTCAAAGCAACTCGCCGATCTGCTTTACGCGCAAATCTCCGGGCGTACCGTCCGGGAAATTGTTTCGGTGAGTCTCACGCTGCAGCACGACCGTCTCGCCTCCGAAATTGCCGCATTGGTGGATCGCGAGCGCCGCTACGCCGAGATCGACCCTTCCAAGCTGGGCCTCGACGCGGCCGAGTTTCTTGAGGGATTCAAAGAACGCATGGCCAAACGCCGCGCCGAGATAGAACGGCTCGAGGCCCGCCGCGTTCAAATCGTGACGCGCTGATAACGCTCACGCCCGGGCCGCGGTCACGTAGCGTCCGATGATCCCGTCAAACGATCCGTTGCTAAAAAAGGCGACCACCCTCGGTCCTGAGACCGGCAACGTATCGGCCGTCAGCAGCGTCAACAGCGCCGGGTTGCTGGCGGCGGTGCGCGCGGTCAGTCCCTGCGCTTCCAAGTGTTGCACGACCGCTTCTGGGTCGAAGCGCTCTTCTGGTTTCAGTTTCTCGGGCCGGTCCACGACGCCGAGATAAACTTCGTCGGCCAATGCGAGAGCCCGGGTGAAGCCGGCTTCCATCGCCTTTGTTCGTGCCGTATTGCTGCGCGGCTCAAACACCGCCGTCAGTTTCGCGCCCGGATAACGCGCCCGGAACGACTGCAACGTTTCCGCCAAAGCCGTCGGGTGATGCCCGAAATCTTCGATCACCGTCAGCGCCGGCGTGCTTAGCAAAATCTCCTGCCGTCGTTTTACCCCGCGGAATTTTCCAAGCGCATCGAGCGCGAGTCCGGTGGGATTCGGTTCCGCCCCCGGCGCCAACAACGCCAGACCAACCGCCGTCGCGGCCATCGCGGCATTGCGGGCGTTAAACAGGCCCGGCTGCGACCACGTCACCTCTGTCCAAGGCGTCCCCCGCCAGACGAGACCGAAACGCACGCCCTTCGCACTTTCGGCGAAGTCCACGATTCGCACATCATTTTTTTCACCCACGCCCACACGCACCACCCGCGTCCAGGCCAGCGTCCCGAGCGCGGCAATGTTCAGGTCGTCCCCATTGATCACCACATAGCCAGTGCGCGGCACGATCCGCGTCAGGTGCAAGAAGGTCCGCTGCACGTCGGCCAAATCGCGAAAAATATCCGCATGATCGAACTCCAGATTATTGATCACCGCGATGTGCGGCGCGTAGTGGATGAACTTGCTGCGCTTGTCGAAAAACGCGCTGTCGTATTCGTCGCCCTCGATCACAAACGGATCTCCCGTCGCGCCCAAATGGTTCCCCACCGGCGGATCTTGCGGCACGCCGCCGATCAGAAAGCCCGGATCACGCCCCATGGCCCGCAGCAAAAACGCCGCCAGCGCCGTCGTGGTGGTCTTCCCGTGCGTGCCGGCGATCACGATATTCTTGCGCCCCTTGAGCACAAAATCCGCCAGCAACGCCGGTAACGAGGTAAACGCCAAAGCCCGCGTATCCAGCAGCCACTCGACCTCCGCGTTGCCCCGCGACATCGCGTTCCCGATGACCACCAGGTCGGGGGCCAACTTGGCCAATCGCACCGCGTCATAACCCTCGTGCAACGCAATCCCCGCCTCCGCGAGCACCGTGCTCATCGGCGGATAGACGGCCGTGTCGGACCCGCTCACTTCGTGCCCCGCCGCGCGCGCCAGCAACGCCGCGTTGCCCATCGCCGTTCCGCAAATGCCCATAAAGTAAATCCGCATGGGAGTTTTGTTGACCGCCTCTCCGGCAGAATCCACCCGAATCTATGCCTCGCTCGTTTCGCATCTCGGGGACATTCGCTACCCTCTGTATCACAACGGTAATCGCCGCCGCCGAAGCCCCGCCTATCGCGCTCGATGATTTTGTCGTCACCCCGAGCCGCTTCGGGATTTCGAGCCAGCCCGTCGTCGCCGGCGCCACGCTCACCGCAGCGGATCTCACCGCCCTGCCCCAGCTCGGCGAAGATCTTTACCGCACCATTGCCCGCCTCCCCGGCCTTGCAGCCGACGACTTCACCGCAAAATTCTGGGTGCGCGGCGCGCCCAACGCCCAAGTGCTCGCCCGCTTCGACGGCGTCGATTTGATCGAGCCATTTCACCTCAAGGACATCGACGGTGCGCTCTCCATCGTCGATCTCCCCTCGATCGCCCGCGTCGATCTGGTGACCGGGGGGTTCACCGCCGAGTTCGGCGACCGCCTCACCGCAGTGCTCACGATGGAATCCACCGGCGGCGCGACCCTGCAGCCCCGCACTTCCCTCGGCCTGAGCCTTACCGGCATCAGGGCTTCGAATCAGGGCACGTTTGCGCAGAGTCGCGGACGTTGGCTGGCCGCCGCCCGTCGCGGTTACCCCGACCTCGCACTCAAAGTGCAAGGCCGTGACGACGAGCTCGATCCGCGCTACTACGACGTCACCGCCAAGGTTGAATATGATCTCACGCCCGAGCACACGCTCGCGCTGCACGTCCTGCACGCCGGCGATACGTTGACGTTCAAGAAATCTGGAGATCCGGATCTCAACAGCGACTACGCGAGCAACTATCTCTGGGCCCGTTGGCAGGGCCGCTTCGGCGAAAATCTTTCAGGGGAAGCCGTCCTCGCCTACAGGCGCCTTGATTGGTATCACCGCGGGCTGGGTCAATTCGACAACCGGTTTGCCCTCGATCTCAGCGACGACCGCGATCTTTCCGCCGTCAGCCTCCGGCAAGATTGGTCGTTGCTCTTGGGTACCAAAGCTCTGCTTCGCGCCGGGCTCGACGCCCAAGCCGGAAAGGCCAACTACCGCTACGATCTTGAGCGCGACGAATCCGTGGTTGCCAACGGTGCCCAGACAACCGTGCGCCGCAGCCTGCATGCCAAAATTGCCCCGACCTCCGACGACCTCGGCACGTATGCTGCGCTGCGCCTCCAGCCGGTTTCGCCGCTCGTCCTAGAGCCCGGCCTGCGCTTCGACGACCGGAGCCGTACCGGTGACCGCGACATCAGCCCGCGCTTCAACGCCGCACTCTCGCTCGGCTCAACCACTCTGCGCGCGGCTTGGGGCATCTATCGGCAATCGCAGGGTCTGCACGAGCTCGCCATTGCCGACGGCGACACCCGCTTCCGTCGCGCCGAGCAGGCCGAACACCGCATCCTCGGCCTCGAACACGCTCTGCCGGCCGGTCTCGCTTTCCGGCTTGAAGCCTATCAACGGCGCATGACGCGCCTTCGTCCCCGTTGGGAGAACCTCGACAACAGCTACAACCTCTTCCCGGAAGTGCAGACCGACCGGGTCCGCCTTGACCCGAGTCGCGGTGACGCCCGCGGCATTGAAATCCTGCTCCGTCAGCGCGTCGGTCTCCGTTTCAACTGGAGCGCCAGCTACGCCCTCGCCGGCGCCGAAGAGACCGTTGCCGGGCGCGATTTGCCGCGGGCGCGCGATCAGCGACACACCATTTACCTCGACGCGAGCTATTCGCCTTCGCCCGCTTGGCGATTTAGTGCCGCATGGAATTACCACACGGGCTGGCCGACGACTCCGTTCACTTACCGGTGGGTCACCCTCAACAACAACCGCCGCGTGATTGTGCGCTCCACCGGTGAACCCTACAGCACCGAGCTTCCGGCCTATCATCGTCTCGATTTGCGTATCACCCGGCTCTGGAAACTCCGCCACAGTCAGATCACGGCCTACCTCGACCTCTTCAACGCCTACGACCGCGTCAACTCCTACGGCATCATCCGCGATCTCACCGTGCAGGGCACCTCCATCATCGTCACTCCGCGCCCGCGCGAGATGTTGCCCATTCTCCCCAGCGCCGGCGTCACCTGGGATTTCTGACCGCGCCCGCCGCGCTACATCAAACTCACCGGATCCACGTCGATCACCTGCGTCAGATCATCCGGCCAGGCGAATTCGCTCCGCAGCTTCGACAGCTCCCCGATCACCTGCGTCACGCCCGCGACGAAATACCAGATCTGCCAGCGATACTCGTCCTTGATTTTCTCAATCGGACAAGGGGAAGGCCCCCGCAACTCCACCCGGGCCCCAAACGTTTTCTCCACCAACTTCGCCCATTGCTCCGCGAAGAACTTCAGTTTTTCCGGATTCGGCCCGCGAAACAGATGGTGGATCAGGTGCCGGTAAGGCGGATAATTAAAATCCTTCCGCAGCTTCAACTCCGCCGCCGCGAACCCCGCGAAGTCCGCGTGCCGTGAGAACTGGATCGCCTCCGCCTGCGGCGTGAAGGTTTGCACCACCACCTCGCCCGCGCGGTCCCCGCGCCCCGCCCGCCCCGCTACCTGCACGAGCAACTGAAACGTCCGCTCGTTCGCCCGAAAATCCGGGATGTGCATCGAGATGTCAGCATCGATCAACCCGACGAGCGTCACATTGGGAAAGTCTAGGCCTTTGCCGATCATCTGCGTCCCGATCAGCACGTCGATTTTTCCCAGCCGGAAATCGCCGAGGATTTCCCGAAAGCGGTTCTTCTTCACCATCGTATCGGTGTCCATCCGCTCGAGCCGCGCCCGCGGCAACACCCGCCGCACCGCTTCCTCCACGCGCTGGGTACCCAAACCCCGCCAACGGATCTCCGGTGCTCCGCAGGCTGGACACCGCGTCGGCGCCGCCCGTTGCGAATTGCACAGATGGCACCGCAGCGTCTCATCGCTCCGGTGATAGGTCATCGTGATCGAGCAATGCGGACACTCCTCAGTGTGCCCGCATTTCGTGCAGAGCATCGACGACGAATACCCGCGCCGGTTGATGAAAAGAATCGTCTGCTCCCGTCGCTCCAGCCGCGCGTGCATCGCATCGACGAGCTTGCGCGACAGCGTGGTGAGTCCGCGCTGCTTCATCACCTCGATCTTCATATCGACGACGTCGATGTGCGGCAGCTTGCGGTCGTCCACGCGCTGCTTGAGTTCCAGCAACTGGTAACGCCCGGCCTGCGCGTTGTGAAAACTCTCCAGCGACGGTGTCGCCGATCCCAGCAGACACACCGCCCCGCACAGTTTCGCGCGCATCACCGCCACGTCGCGCCCGTGATAGCGTGGCGTCTCGTCCTGCTTGTAGGCCGGCTCATGCTCCTCATCGACGACGATCAAACGCAGATTTTGCACCGGCGCGAACACCGCCGAGCGCGCGCCCACCACCACGCGCGCCTCGCCCGTCGCCAGCGCCAGCCAGCCGTCGAGCCGCTCACCTTCGCTCAGATGACTATGCCACACCACGCATTTGTTGCCCGGCGCGATGGCCTCCAACCGCGAGCGCAAACGGGCCACGGTCTGCGGCGTCAACGCCACCTCCGGCACCAAAAACGCCACCCCGCCCCCCGCCTTTAGCACCGTGTCGATTGCATGCAGGTAGACTTCCGTTTTTCCCGAGCCCGTAACCCCGTGCAGCAGGGAAACGCCAAACTTCCCGGTCGCCAATCGGGCCGTGACCGCCGCCACCGCCGCCGACTGCTCGGCGTTCAACGCTGGCGGCTGGGCCGCCACGAGTTCCCCCCGCGAGTGATCATCGACGTAGGCCACGCGCTCGATTCGCTGCGTCGTCTCCAGCAAAACCCCTCGCTTCACCAGTGCGTTCGAGACCGCCGCCGTGAGATCCAGCCGGCTCAACACGAGTGATTTTTTCTGCGGGCGGAATTGCTGCTCGATGAACTTATAAAGCCGCGCCTGCTGCGGCGCGCGTTTCTCCAGCGCGGCGAACTCTTCGCTGCTCAGCCGCTGCCCGATCGCGAGCTGCTTCTCCTGTTTGAGCCCCGCGCCATTGCGCACAGCCACCGGAATCATCGTTTCGATAATCCCGTCGAGCGGTGCCGCGTAGTAACCGGTCATCCACCGCGCCAGCCCCAGCAAGTCCGGCGGCAAAGCCGGAAACGGATGCAGTACCTGCGCCAGCGCCTTCACCTTATCCAAGGGAAAGTCCTTCGGCGCCCCGATCTCCCCCACGATCCCGAGCCGCAACGTCCGTCCGACGGGCACGCGCACCAGCGCCCCCAGTTGTACGTCCGCGACCATCGGCTCCGGCACGCGGTAGTGCAGGACCTTGTCGAACCCGGCCAGCGGATGAACCCCGACGAACATACCCGCCATGACGCCGCCGCTTCCCGTGGGAGCAAATTTATTTACGACCGCCGGCCAACCTGTCGGACCGCCGCCGACCAGCCCGACCGACCGTCACCCTCACCCACGAACACATTGACACGCTCCCACCGCCGCGCCGTGATTTTCCCGTGAGCATCCCCGCCGCGCGCGAAAAATTCCGCAGTTTTCTCACCCAAAAGGGCCTCCGCGTGACCAGCCAACGCCTCGCGATCTTCGAGGCCGCGTTTGCCCAACCCGAGCATTTCACCGCCGAGCAGCTCGTTGATTTTGCCCGCGCCATCGACGACTCCGTTTCCCGCGCCACCATCTATCGCACCCTCCCGATCATGACCGAAAGCGCCTTGCTGCGCGAGGTAGACATCGGCTCCGGGGAAAAATTCTACCGCCCCAACGCCGGCACGCCCAACGCGCAGGTCGCCCAAGTCGTCTGTGTCGACTGCGACAAGATTTTCGAAATCAGCGCGCCGTTCATGGAATGGTATGGCAGCACCGTTTCGACCAAGCTTGGCCTGACACCCATTTCCCAACGGCTCCAAGTGAGCGCCCACTGCGACGCCTTCCGCCGCGCCGGTTCCTGCCCGCGCCGCACCTGAGCGCGCCCGCCTCCTCTCCTCTCGATGGCCAAAGATCAGTCTCGCGACGCCGCCTTTGAAATCGCCTTTTTTGAGTCCGTCCTCCGGCGCGATCCCGCTTCCACCGACGTCGTCGAACTCCTCGGCGGTCTCTACACCCGGGTCGGCCGCATCGCCGACGGCCTCAAAATGGACCGGCGCTTGGTGAAGCTCCAACCCGCCAACGCGACCGCACACTATAATCTCGCTTGCAGCCTCGCTCTCACTCGCCGGCGCGTCGCCGCCCTACGATCTCTGCGTGAAGCAGTGAATCTCGGCTACCGCGACTTCGATTGGATGGCGCAGGACCCTGATCTCGAAGGCCTGAAACCGTTACCCGCCTTCGTCACCTTGCTCAACCAACTCAAGCCCCAGAGCTGAAGCCCTTCGAGGCACTTTACCCAGGTGAACCTGCACGCTGGTATTGCCTTGGTCCGCGGCGAGCCGTTGCCTCCTCACGCCTTAAGCAGAGCGCTTCGGTAATCCGTTGCCCTATCGGAATCGGCTGCCTCGCTTACTGCGCTTCAGTGTCACCCGATTCAGGTCTTTTCTCAGCTCAAAAAATCTCGCGGAAATGGCCGCTCGATTGGAACCGGTACGCGCATCGGCCGCTCCACGAAGTTCGTCACAACCGGACTGCACGCTTCGGCCAAACCTCCATGAACGTGTAAGACCGCAGGCGTGTTGGAAAAATTCCCGACGCTCGCCACGAGGTCGAAGATCTTGGCCGTCACTTCGTGGACTATTTCGACCCAACCTACCGTCGGAGATGAGTTAGCAGGAACCTCGTCAGCCCCGTTGTTGGTGGCGCAATGATCGACGATCTGAGCCGGTGCCGCGCTGAGATGGCCGCGAAAGAGCCTAAAATCGACCATACGTTGGGGTGATTCATACGAGCTAGGTCCGAACCGATTTGTTAAACAACCGTTCGCAAATTTCTAGCTAGATGTGATATGCGGATCCCACCGCTACGAAACGGTAACGCGAGCGCGAGGATTCGGCGACTAGGCTTGGAAACTCTCCGGCTTATTCAACCCCTCGCGTCGGTCTGATACTTGACGGAAGGGGTTGAACATTTACCCCTTCGATGGATTGCTCCAATCATGCGTTCAACTCCTCTCCCTTTCATCGCTGTCGCTTTGATCCTCAGCTTCAGCGCCTGCCGCGATCCACAGATCGAATCTTACCGGGTGCCGAAAGAAAAAGAGTCAGCCACCCCCACAGCGTCCGCCACGGCCCGAACCGCCCCGCCTCAAGCTCCGGCTGCTCCTGCGCCCGCCCCAACCGCGCCCACGCCGAGCGCCGATGCCAATATGGCCAACACTGCCGTCCGCACCGCTGAGGGCCCGGGCCTCTCTTGGACCGCCCCCGCCCATTGGATCGCAAAACCGGCCTCGGCCATGCGCAAAGGCACTTACGCCATCACGGGCGAGGCCGGCGCCGCCGCGGAGCTGTCGATCACGGCCTTTCCCGGCTCAGTCGGCGGTGATCTCGCCAACATCAATCGTTGGCGCGGTCAGGTTCAACTTCCCCCGATCACTGCCAGCGACTTGCCAAGTGCCACCCGCAAGATCGACGCGAACGGCTTTCAAGTGACCACCGTCGACTTCGCCGGCACCGCCGCCGGCGCGCCCACCCGAGTCCTCGGGGCGATTGTTCCCGTCGGCGACTCGACTTGGTTTTTTAAGCTTACCGGCCCGGTCGGACTGCTCGAGCGCGAGCAAGCAACCTTCACTGCGTTTTTACTGACGATCCGCTCCACCGGAGCCCAGCCATGAGCGACGTCGCCCGACAGTTCCGAGACTTCTTCGTCTCGCTAAAGCTCACGATTGTCCTGCTCGCCCTGTCCATCGTTCTCGTTTTTGTCGCGACCCTTGATCAGGTGAACCTCGGCATCTGGGCCGTGCAGCAGAAGTATTTTCACTCGCTGTTCGTCTTGTGGAACGTCGGGGATGTCCCTGTTCCGGTTTTCCCCGGAGGTTACCTCATCGGCGGTTTTCTGCTCACCAATTTGATCTGCGCTCAAGTATATCGTTTCAAATTGTCCGCCAAAAAATCCGGCATCTGGCTGACCCACGTCGGTTTCATCACGCTGCTCGTCGGAGAGCTCATCACCGGTCTGTGGCAGGAGGAATTCGCCCTCCGCCTCGATGAAGGCCAGACCCGCAACTACGCCGAGAGCTACCGTTTCAACGAACTCGCCATCTCCGACACAACCGACCCGAACTTCGATGACGTGGTGGTGATCCCGGAAAAATTCGTAGCCAAAGGTGAGCCGATCCAACACCCGAAACTTCCTTTCCGCGTGGTCCCAAAGGTCTACTACCCCAACGCCGCTCTCGCCCAACGCGACGCCTCATCCCCCACCGCGCCGGTCACCCCCGCCACCACCGGTATCGGCCTCCAAGCCCTCGCCTCACCGCTTAAGATGACTTATAAGCAGGACGAGCGGAATGCCCCCGCCGCCTACGTCGAACTCATCGGCCCCGAGGGAACGGTGGGCACCTGGCTGACCTCAGCCGACCCGCGGTTCCCTCCCCAACGCTTCGACTACGGAGGTCGCTCTTGGAAAATCGCCTTCCGCTTTGAGCGCAACTACAAGCCGTACTCGCTCACTTTGCTCGATTTCTCCCACGACCGCTACCCGGGCACCGAAATCCCGAAAAACTTCTCCAGCCGAATCAAACTCAACACGCCCGACGGCGTCGACGACCGCGAAGTGCTCATCTACATGAACAACCCGCTGCGCTACGCCGGCCTCACCTTCTATCAGGCCGGCTTCGAAAACGACGACAAGACGACTATCCTCCAAGTCGTGCGCAACCCCAGTTGGACGATGCCCTACATCGCCTGTACCTTGATGACCCTCGGGTTGATCATCCAGTTCGGCATTCATCTTTTTGCCTTTATCGGCCGCCGCCGCCGAGTCGCGCCCGTTGCAGTATGAAAAAATTCATTCCTCTTCTCGTCCTTCTTCTAGGCACGCTCTACCTCGGCAGCAAACTGCTGCCCCAGCGCTCCACCTCCGAGTTCAACCTCGCCGGCTTCGGCGACCTCCCCGTCCTGGTCAACGGCCGCATGAAGCCGATGGACACGGTCGCCCGGAATTCACTCCTCCTCTTCCAAGGCCGCCAAAGCGTCTCCACCGCCGCCGGCGTGAAGACAACTCACAACGCCTGGCTCCTCGACGTCTTCTTTAACTCGCCGGTCGCCGACTCTTACCGCGTTTTCGAAATCGTCCACCCCGATGTCCTCGCGCTCTTTGAGCTCAAGGCCGAAGACGGCGACGGCAAAAAACGGTTCTCTTACTCGGATCTCACCAAGAAAATCCCCGAGCTCGAAAAGCAAATCAAGCTCGCCCGGCCCATCGAGTCGGCTCTCCGCACGCCTTTTCAACGGGCAGTAGTTCAGCTTTACGGCGCTCTCGTCCAATACCAACAGCTCAAGCACACGCTGTCGCCGCCTACCAGCGACGACTACCTAGCCGAGGTTCTACGCTTCCAGAAGCTCATCCCCGAAGGCGTGGCCGCCGTCCGCGCCAAACAGGCCAACCAGCCCCACGACGAAGCGATCGCCAAGACGATGATCGAATTCGGCCAACGCTACCTCTTCATGTCCGAGGTCACCTCCTACCTCGCGATTCCGCCCCCCAACAACGTCGCCGACGACACCGCATGGGTGACTACGGGAGCGTCCCTCCTCGGTGCCTTTCAACGCGGTTCGGTCGACTCCAGCGTCCTCGCCTACGCCGGCCTCGGCCACGCGTGGCGACTCAACCAACCCGAGCAATTTAACAAGATCATCGAGCTCTACTCGGCCCAGATCAACCCGCGCTTCGGCGAGAGAATCCAAAAAGCCGACGCTGAGGCCCGATTCAACGCGGCCGAGCCGTTCTACGCCAGCATGACGCTCTACGTCTTCGCTTTCTTGCTCGCGATTTTCTCTTGGCTCAAGTGGCCCGAAGTCCTCGGACGCTCCGCGTTTTTTCTCACCGGCCTTGCCTGGATCGCAACCACCGCCGGCATCGCGGTACGCATGTGGCTCGAGGGCCGCCCGCCCGTCACCAACCTTTACTCTTCCGCCCTTTTTGTCGGTTGGGGCTCCGTCGGACTTTGCCTTTTGCTAGAGGCGATTTACAAGAACGCCGTCGGCAGCGTTACGGCCGGCCTCATCGGATTCGCCACGCTGCTGGTGGCGCACCACCTCTCGCTCGCCGGCGACACGCTTGAAATGATGCGAGCCGTGCTCGATTCCAACTTCTGGTTGGCGACGCACGTCGTCATCGTGACCATCGGCTATTCGGCCACTTACCTCGCGGGAGCGCTTGCGATGGTATACATCGTACGAGGACTCTTCACCCGTTCGCTCGATGCCTCGACCGCCGACTCCATCAACCGCATGGTCTACGGCATTCTTTGCTTCGCGACGCTCTTCAGCTTCGCGGGCACGGTGCTTGGAGGCATCTGGGCCGATCAAAGCTGGGGCCGCTTCTGGGGCTGGGATCCGAAGGAGAATGGCGCGCTCATTATCGTCCTCTGGAATGCCCTCATCCTCCACGCCCGCTGGGGCGGGTTGGTGAAAGCCCGAGGCCTCATGGCCCTCGCGGTTTTCGGCAACGTGGTCACGAGCTGGAGTTGGTTCGGGACCAATATGCTCGGCGTCGGCCTGCACAGCTACGGCTTCACCGACTCCGGCTTCATGGCCTTGTCGACCTTCATCGTCAGCCAGCTCGCATTCATCGCCCTCGCGGTCGTGCCGCTTTCAAAATGGCGCAGCTTCTCCGCCACTCAAACCGGTAATGCGGTCACACCTTCCGTCCCAGCAGCTCCTCCGCGTGCGCCAGCGCGCTCTTAGCCGTCCGGTCGCCCAGCATCCGCGCCAACTCGCTCACGCGCGCCTTTCGGTCTGCTTGAATCGGCGCGATCCCGACCACCGCGCGGTCCTTAGATTGATCCTTGGTCACCACCAGATGTGACACCGCCTGCGCCGCCACCTGCGGCAAATGCGTCACGCAGAGCACTTGGTGGTTCTTCGCTATCCCCGCCATCTTCTCACCCACGACGCGACCGATCTCCCCACCCACGTTGGCATCCACTTCGTCGAATACCAACAGGGGCACATCGTCCAAGTCCGCCAGCACCGTCTTCAGGGCCAACATCACCCGCGCAAGTTCTCCGCTCGAAGCGATCCGGCTGAGCGGCAACGGCGCCTCGCCCACATTGGGTGAAAACAAAAACTCGCACCCCGTGTCGCCCATCGGCCCCGGCTGCGCCAACGCCATCACCCGCACCTGAAAATCGGCCTTCTTGAAGCCCAGTTGGGCGATTGCTTTCGCCGCGATTTTACCCAGCTCTTTCGCCGCTTTCTCCCGCACCAAGCCCAACTCTTTCCCCGCCGCCCGCATGGCCCGCTCCGCCTCGGTGATCTGCTTCTCCAGCCGCGCCAACGCTCCGTCCAAATCGCCCTGCACTTCCAGCCGCCGCTTTAGCTCGTCTCGCGCCGCGATCACCGCCGTTACTTCGCCGCCGTGCTTCCGTTTCAGCTCCAGCCAAGTATTCATGCGCTCGGTGATCTGCTCGGCCTGTTCCGGATCAAATTGCAGCTCCGCTCCCAGCGCCGAGAACTCCGCGCCCAGATCGTTTAGCTCGATTGCGGCCGCCGCCATCCGCTCGGCCAGAGGCCGGCTCGCCGCGTCGATCAATTCGAGCGCCCGCACCTCTCGCAACAGCCCCGCGATCCGCCCTTGCACCCCGTCGTCCCCCGTCAACCCGCCCGCAATCGCCTGCGTGAGTTCGATCAACTCCTGCCCGCGATTCATCCGCGAAAAATCCCGCTCCAACGCCTCAATTGCCTCCGTCGATAACTCCAGCGCCTCCATCCGCTTCAAGTGGTTCTCCAAAAACTCGAGCTGGCTCGGCGACAACTTGGTCTCGCCCAAGATCTGCTCCCGTTCAGCCAGGCGGTCCCGCCACTGGAGATATCTGCCCCGATAGGTTGCCAGGGGCTCCGCCGCCCGCCCAAAAAGATCCAACAGTTCCAGCTGACAACTCTCCTTCAGTAATCGGCGCGGTTCGCTCGGTCCGTGAAAATCCACCCAGTGCTCCCCCAGCCGCTGCAACGCCGCGAGCGTGGCCAAGCTCCCGTTGACGGTGATTTTGGCCGGCTTTTCCCGGGCGAGACTGCGCTTGAGCAGCAAGAGCCCGTCCTCGCATGCCGGCAATTCAAGCGACGCCAAAATCGCGTCGATCCTGGCCGCCTTCACGAAAAACAAGGCTGCTTCCACATCACATGCCGCCGCACCTTGGCGGATCACGGTTTTATCAGCCCGCTCGCCCGCGAGCAGGCTGAGCGCCCCGAGCAAAATACTTTTTCCCGCGCCGGTCTCGCCCGTGACCGCAGTGAACCCAGCCTCAAACTCGAGCGACACTTCTTCCAACAGGGCGAGATTCCGAATCCGGAGCGATTGCAGCATACAGGCAATGGGCCCAAAAAATCCTCCGCGATCAAGCGCGAGAACACAATCAGTCGACAGTATCTGCCCAGCCGCGACCTAATCCGCTCGCCATAAAAAACCCCTCAAGAACCACGGGGATTTGAGGGGCTTTTCAAAGCTGGTGCGGCCATAGGGAGTCGAACCCCAAACCTCCAGATTCGTAGTCTGGCGCTCTATCCAGTTGAGCTATGGCCGCAAAACTGAAGGGAAAAAGAAGCAAGTATTCGTCCGGCAGTGCAAGCGCGAACTTACCCTTCACCCCGCAAGTTTTTCATCCTGTCACGCGGCGCAGCCAATCGGGCCTAGGCTCAACAATCGCCCCGCGAGTCCATGAACGCTCCCTGCTCTCTTCCCTCCTGTCCGGGCGGGCTCAAACCTCCGCCATGCGCCAATCGACCAGCTCAAGCTGCAGGAGTTTGCGATCGTTGAAATGATTCCACGCCAGCTCGACGGCAAAATCCAAGGGGACGCCCAGTGGCGGCATCCGATGCGCCATCTTCCACGCCACCCCGTGCAGTCGCCGACCTTGTGTATCGTCAAAACTGAAGCGGAAGTGAATGTCTTTAAACGTCACCGGTCTCTGTCTCAGCACCACGTCCCGAACCCCGAACACCGGCTCCGGGTTACTCTGGCCAAAGGGTTGCATCGCCTCCAGTTCGCCCATCAGGCCGTCACTGATCTGCTCCGCCCTCAGCCACACGGCGATCTTCAGCTTGGCCTCGGCAATATCGCCGCCGGCGTGCGCCAGCACCGCCTCGGCGAACCTGCCTCGAAATTCATCCAGCCGCGTTTTCGGCAACGAGATTCCCACCGCCATGGGATGACCGCCCCAGCTCGTCAGTGACTTGCTGCAAGTGGCCAACACCTCGACCAAGTTCACGCCATCCACGCTGCGCCCCGAGCCTTTCGCCAAGTCGCCTTCATTGCCGAGCACCACACAGGGCCGGTTGTATTTTCTAGTCACGCGACCGGCCACGATTCCAACCACCCCGGGATGCCAGTCCTCGCTGAACAACACGATGCCGGGCGACTGCGCATAATGACTCTCGATCATCCGCTCCGCTTCCTCGGTGATGCCACGTTCAATGTCCTGCCGCTCCCGGTTGAACACCTCCAGCTGCTGTGCGGTGCGCGCACAGAACGTCCGATCCTCACTCAACAAGAGTTCAACCGACAATGACGCATCGGCCAGACGACCCGAAGCATTGATTCGCGGCCCCAGCCGGAAGGAGATGTCCGAAGGTTTGATCGTTTGGCCGGGACGAACGCCAGCAATCTCCATCAACGCCCGCAGCCCCGGACGCTCCGAACCTTCGATGATGCGCAAACCTTGCCTGGCCAGCAATCGATTCTCCCCCATCAGTGGCACCAAATCGGCGATCGTTCCCAGCGCGACCAAATCAAGCTGGTCGCGCAGCTTGATGCGAAAAGCCACCGGATTGTTTTCCGCCCGCAGCAACTTGAGCAAGCCGTGCACCAGCTTAAAAACCAAACCGACCGTGCAGAGATTCCGCCACGCGGCATCCGCGCCAGTTTCATCCGCCGCCACGTGAGGGTTGATCAAGATGCCCTCAACCAGAGGAATCTCCTTTGATCGGTGATGATCTACGACGAGCACGTCGATTCCCAGACCACGCAGGTAGGCAACCTCTTCATGGGAATTTGTGCCGCAGTCCAACGCCACGAACAAAGCCGGCCTCTCCGCCTCAAGCGCGCGGTCGATCGCACTGCGCGAAAGACCGTAGCCATCAGCCGATCGCCGTGGCACGACAAACTTCGGATCGAGTCCGAATCGCCGCAAAATCGTGACCAACAACGCCGTGCTGCTTACGCCGTCGACGTCATAATCGCCCAAAACAACCACCGATTCGCGCCGCGCGATCGCCGTGCGCAAGCGATCCGCGCCAGCCTCGAGATTGCGCAGAAGAAACGGATCCCGCAACGCCGCCAGCGACGGCTGGAGGAACTCTGCGGCTGACGCAGGATCCGTGACCCCGGCCGAAAGCAACAGCTCCGCCAGCACCGGGCTTACGCCGGCGATTTTCCCGAAGGCCGCGATCTGATCAGCCGGGCTCGGCGAATAAATCCAACGCATGGGAATGCTCCGGGGGTGCGCAATGCTCCGATTGCGCCCGTCGCGCCGGCGGTCAGTTCCCGATCGGCGCGCACCACCCCGAACCCGTTACTCCGACGCCTTGCTGGAGCCGCTCCACTCGTATTTCGGAGCGACGTCGGCATGGGCCTCGACGTGTTTCCGATCGCCCTTGTGCCACCAGAAAAACACCGGTGTGGCGATGAACAGCGAGGAGAATGTCCCGGTGAGCACACCGATCAGCAGGGTGAAGGCGATGTCATTCACCTCCCCCGTGGTTGTGACGATCAGAGTGATAGCGGTAAGGAAGGTCGTACCACCGGTGATAATCGTGCGCGAAAGCGTGAGGTTCAGCGAGCGGTTGATGATGTCACGCAGCGTACCGCCCGGATTGAGTTTCAGCTCTTCGCGGATGCGGTCAAATACGACCACGGTGTCATTGATGGAGTAACCGATGATTAGCAAAATCGCCGCTACCATCGACGCGTTGAACTGGCGGTCAAAGAGGACAAAAATGCCGATCGTGATCAGCAAATCGTGGACCGTGGAGACGACCGCTCCGACGCCAAATCCCATTTCGAAGCGAAACGCCACATAGCCGAAAATCAAAACCAAGGCCCAGAAGATCGATTTCCATGCGTTCAACTGGATCTCTTTTCCGACTGAGGCGCCGATCCGTGTTTCCCCGACCATTTCAAAGCCTGCTTTCGGCAGCGCTTGCTGCAGTTTTCCAACTGCGGGTTTGGCCTCATCAAACGGCGCCGTGACCAACAGCACCTCGCGGGCACCGCCGATCGGTTGCTGATAAGAAAATGAAACGTCCTTCAGGTTTTGCTGGGCCGCCGCGCGGTTCAGATCGGCGATTTCAAGTTTCTCCGAGAACTTCAGGGTGACGGTATCTCCGCCGACAAAGTCGATGCCGTAGATATCTTTGCCTTTGTAAACGACCGTTCCGGCTCCGACGAGAACGATGATCCAAGACGCAATGAAGGCCGGTTTGGCGTGCTTCAGGAAGTCGATGTTGGTGTTCTGCAAAATCGAGAACATTTTCAGATTCTTGATGTTTGCGCTATAGACCAAGAATTCGAGCAGCAGCTTGCTGATCACAACCGCCGCAAACATCGTCGTGAAGATGCCGACGCCGAGCGTGAAGCCGAAACCCTTCACCGAGCCGGTGCCGAGCAGATACATGATGAGCGCGACGAGGAAGGTCGTCACGTTTGAGTCGAGAATCGCCGACCACGCCTTCTCAAACCCGGCTTCGAGCGAGGCTGCGAGCGATTTACCGAGCTTCAATTCTTCGCGCATGCGCTCGAAAATCAGGATATTCGAGTCCACGGACATCGCCAGCGTGAGCACGATACCGGCGATACCGGGCATCGTGAGCGTCGCACCGAACGAGGCCATCACGCCCAGTGTCACGAGCACGTTCAGACCCATGCCGATCGCAGCCACCAACCCGCCCAAGGTGTAAAACATCAGCATGAATCCGATGGTCAGCGATACGCTAACGATAAAGGCGTTGCGGGCGCTGAGGACCGCATCTTTCGCCAAGGTAGGACCGACTTCGTATTGCTCTTTGATGATGAGCGGCAGGTCGAGGGGGTTGTTCAGGACGTTGGCGAGGTTGATCGCCTCACGGTCCGTGAAGTTGCCGGAAATCACAGCGGAGTCGCTGTTGATCTCCTGCTTCACCGTCGGTGCGGAATAAAGTTTGCCGTCGAGAACAATGGCGAGACGACCAAGGCGCTGGGCCTGTTGGCCGCCCTCCGCGATGGCGCGGGTAACCTCGGCAAAGCGCTTCGAACCGTCACTCGTGAATTGCAAGATCACCTCCGGCTTCCCGTAAAGGTCGGGACGGGCGAACGCGCTCGAGATCATCTCACCCGTCATTTCGGGGATGCGTTTGACGAAGAGCTCCTCCGTGCCCGATTCGCCACCGCGACCTTCGTAGTCCAAAGTCAAAACCTCGTATCCGGGAGGGGCGTCGAGTGGCGAGGTTGTCAGCGGAGACTGGTTCGGGTTGACGATCCGGAACGCGAGCTGTGCCGGCTTCTTCACGTTGTCGACCACCTCAGGGTTATCCTTGGTGTTGATATCGGGCAGTTGCACTTCGATACGGTTATTGCCCAGCGGGCGGATCACCGGCTCAGCCACGCCGAACGAGTTGATGCGAGCGCCGATGATTTCGATCGCCTTGTTCAGCTTTTCTTCGCGCTGGTTATCATCTCCTGCCAACCCGCCAGCGGCTTTTTCATCGACCTCGAGCGTGAAGGCCACGCCGCCCTTCAAATCGAGACCGAGTTGCAGACGGCTCTTGGAGCGACGCAGCAATTCTCCGAGCAAAATTTCGTTTCGCTTTGGAATGTTCTTCAGCGACTCCTCTAGTTTGATCTCGGGAAAGTAAACCGTGAGATCGATTTTTCGCTCGGTGCCGATCTGCTTCAACGCGACAAATTCGCTGGGAGCGGTGCCAGCCTTTTTACGGGCGGCAGCTTCATCGAGCAGCTTGGCGAATTCGGCCGGCTTGGCTTTGGCGTGCTCCTTCGCATAGGTCACGAAAGGGACGGCATTGAACGGGATGAGTTCGGCGACCGCCCACGCCGCGATGAGGGCGGAGAGGACGATTTTCCAGGCGTTGCGTTTGAGCATGTTCGTATTGGTTAAATGGGGATTTAGTTTCCGGCCGCCCTTCGGGGCGCACCGGATCGAAACCAAGCTGGCGGGAATCGCCGGTTACTTCTTTTCCTCTACACCGTTTCTCTTGGTCACCGAGGAAATGAAGCCTTTGGCAATTTCGACCTTCGTCGTGTCCGAGATACGGACGATGAAACGGTCCTCCTTAACGTTGGTCACAACACCGTAGATGCCACCGGTCGTGAGGACTTCGTCACCCGATTGTAACTCGCTCAACATTTTCTCGTGTGCCTTCTGCTTTTTGCGCTGGGGGGCGATAAAGAGGAAATAAAAACCACCCGCGATCAGCGCGTAAAAAAGCAGCATCTGCCACATCGGGCCCGGACCGGCGGGGGCCGCGGAGGGCGCGGTGGCTTGAGCAAAGTGTGTAAGGGCGGCGAAAGGAGACATATTCGTCATTGCGTGTTGATGTTTTTGAAAAAAGAAACACGTAGGAAATCAATTCCCTCTCCGCAAAAGCAAGCCCTATCACCTCCCCGCTCCGCATTGAAAAGCAAAACCTCTTCCACCTGGTCCGCCGCAAAGTCTGAAGACCTCTACGGTTTCAAGCGCTGGGGCTCCGGCCATCTCTCAGTTGACGACGCGGGTTTCCTCAACGTCCAACCGCTCGCCGACGGTCGCGGGATCCGCGCTCTTGACGTGATCAACGAGGCTGTGGGCATGGGCCTAAAGGCACCGTTGGTCATCCGCTTCCAAGACCTCCTCCGCCACCGGGTCGCCCAGCTGAACGAGGTTTTTCGCAAGGCCATTAAACAAGAGGGCTACAAAGGCTCCTACCGCGGCGTCTTCCCCATCAAGGTCAACCAGCTGCGCGAGGTCGTCGATGAGATCGTGGCAGCCGGTAAAGAGTTCAATTACGGCCTGGAAGCGGGCTCCAAGCCCGAGTTGATGATCGCCTTGGCCATGCACGAGGGCGCCAACCGCCTCATTATTTGCAACGGTTACAAGGACCACGACTACATCCGTCTCGCCCTCTTGGGCCGCAAGCTCGGCAAGAAAATCATCTTGGTGGTCGAACAGCTCTCCGAACTCGACGACATCATCGCCATCTCGCAAGAGACCGGGGTAAAACCGATGATCGGCTTCCGCGCCAAGCTTCAGACCCGCGGCGAGGGCAAGTGGGCCATGTCCACCGGCGATAGCGCCAAATTCGGCCTCAACACCGCCGAGATTCTCTTTGCCTGTGAAAAACTGCGCGCCGCCAAGCTCCAGTCCTGCCTGCGCCTAGTGCATTTTCACATCGGCTCGCAGGTGCCGAATATCATCACGATCAAGAACGCCGTGATCGAGGCGACACGCTTCTATTGCCAGTTGGCAAAAATGGGGTTCCCGATGGGATTCCTGGACGTCGGGGGCGGCCTCGGCGTCGATTACGACGGTTCGCGCACCAATTTCGAGAGCTCCATGAACTATTCGATGGAGGAATACGCCCGCGATGTCGTGTTCAACGTCCGCGAAATCTGCACCGCTTCCAAAGTTCCGGTTCCCGATATTGTCAGCGAGTCGGGCCGCGCTATCGTCGCTCCCCACTCACTGCTCGTGGTCGAAGTTTTCGAGCGCATTAACAAACGTGAGTCTCTCGGCCAACAGCATCAGCCGAAGGTCAAACACAAGGTCGTCGAGGACCTTGAGGTCATGCTCAAGAACAAGACCAAACTCGGCCGCCTAGAACGTTTTCACGACGCCACCCAGAAAAAGGAAGAAGCCTTTTCCCTTTTTAATCTCGGCTATCTCGACCTCGAAAACCGAGCCGCCGCCGAATCTCTGTTTTGGCAGATCTGCGAAAATATCGCGAAGGAGGGTCAAAAATCAGGCTACGAGCCCGAGGAACTCCGCGATCTTTCGAAGCTCCTTGCGGACCAATACGTCTGCAATTTTTCGGTCTTCCAATCGCTCCTCGACCACTGGGCTCTCAAGCAACTCTTTCCCGTCGCACCGCTCCACCGCCTCACGGAAAAGCCCACCGTCAACGCGATCCTCGCCGACATCACCTGTGACTCCGACGGCAAGATCAGCAGCTTCATCGATCTTCAGGATACGAAAGATTACATCACCCTGCACCCGCTCAACGGGAAGCCTTACTACCTCGGCATCTTTCTGACCGGCGCTTATCAAGACATCATGGGCGACCTCCATAATCTGTTTGGTCGCGTCAACGAGGTCCACGTCTTCCTCGAAGATGATGAACCCAACGGCTATTACGTCGAAGAGGCGCTCAGCGGCAGCCGCATTGCCGATGTCCTCGAGGCCGTGCAGTACCAGCAGGAAGAATTGTGTCGCAAAATGAAGGCCCAGATCGACGCGGCGACGAAGAAAGACGTCGTCAAACCGCGCGAGGGCGTTCGCCTGCTCGAACTCTACGAAAGCCAGATGCTCAGCAAAACGTACCTGAACATCGAAACGAAGACCGGCCGGAAAAAGAAGCCCGGCGCCTGATCAATTCGGCGCCGGGGCTTTGCCACCTGCGTCTCGCGCAGGGCCACAAAAAACCAGGGTCAGGCCAACTTTCCCTGCACCAGTTTACTGACCGCGCCGAAGTCAATCAGCGCCGCATCGGGGTGCGCCTTGAGCGCTCCAATCACTTTGCCCATTTCTTTTTTTGTCGTCGCCCCGGTGCTGGCGATAGCTTCGGCAATCAGAATATCGAGTTTCGCCGCATCGAGACCCGCCGGCAGATATTTCTGGAGAATTTTGATTTCCACCTCGTTGGCGGCGACCAAGTCGGCGCGTCCGCCCTTGCTGAACTCAATGTTTGCGTCGGTCAGATTCTTGACCGCCTTGCGCAAGGTTGCGAGCGAGAGCCCATCGTCGATCTCCTTGTTGCCGTCCATCGCGGCGCGTTTGATCGCGGCGTCGGCCGTGCGCAGCGCCGTCGTGGTCACGCTGTCGCGGGCTTTCATGGAAACAATGATGTCGGCACGGAGGGTTTCGTAGATCGAAGTCATGGCTTCAGCGTGCGCCCGTACCTGCCCTTGTCGAGACGGCAAGCGCGCGCGACCTTGCGCCCCGCGCTTCCGATCACATCGTCCCTAGAGTGAGTCCTCAACCTTCCATCAACGTCCTAGGCGGCCCGCTCAAACCGTGCTCGAACCAACCGCTCACGGGCTTCTTTCGCAACGGCCACTGCGATACGTGCGCCGACGACCACGGGTGTCACACGGTGTGCGTCGAAGTCTCAGCCGAGTTTCTCGCCTTCAGCCTCGCGGCCGGCAATGACCTCTCCACGCCGATGCCCGACTACGATTTCCCCGGCTTGCACCCCGGCGACCGTTGGTGCGTATGCGCCGCGCGGTGGCAAGAGGCGCTCGCCGCCGGAGTTCCTGCTCCGGTCTCACTTGCGGCGACGCACGCCCGTTCGCTCGAAATCGTGCCGCTCGCTCTGTTGCAAAAACACGCCACCGCCTGATGGCTTCCCCGCTTCCCCGATGAACGAACCTCGCCGCCCCTCCAAGGACCCGCTGCACGGCGTCACCCTCGAGGCGATGCTCAACACCCTCGTCGCCCGAAGGGGCTGGGAAGGACTGGCCAGCCAGACCGACATTCGCTGCTTCAATTTCGATCCCAGCATTAAATCCAGTCTCACCTTTCTGCGGAAAACCCCTTGGGCGCGCAAAAAAGTCGAGGACCTTTACCTCTATGATTTCCGCCGCTACGGCGAATTCCGACCCGAGCCGTCCACAGATTAACTCTTGGCGGCGGCCCGTAAGCTCCGGCGGCCGACTCTGACGCCCCACCCGATCATCAGCAGGCCTGCGGCAAGACTGGCGCCAAACCAGCGCCACACCTCGCCCCGCGAAATCCCCAAAGCCACCTCGTCCGACGGCTCGAGCAAAATCCAGGCGCTGACCAAATTCAGCGTCGCGGAAAGCACCACCGTCGCTCCGCCACCGATCAACAGAAAGGAAACGACCCGGCGTTTGATTGAGGCCACAGTCATCGCCAAATTCCCGGCGTCAGTTGTTCAAATCCGCATCCCGCCAATACTTCGTGCCCTGTAAGGTCGCCTGCAGCGCGATCCCGTTCTTGGTGATCTGATACACCTCAACGTCACTCAACACCGTCGCCGCGCCCGCCGCCGCCGCTCCCTTGTCCCCGGACTGGGCCGCCGCATCTGCTTGGGCTCCGAAGTCCCAGCCTTGCTCGATGAATTGCGCGAGCTTCTTCTTTTTGCGAAACACAAACACCGCCCGAAAATCCTTCACCCCAAGACCGATGCCGAGCCCGCCCGAGGCCATTTTCATAAACACTTCTTTTCCTTTACGATCCACGACGATGCCCTTCCCGCCCGCAACACTCGCGAAAATCAAATTCACCCCGACATTTGAAAATACCGCGTAGCCATCCGCTTTATTGATCTTTTGCTTGATCGAAGCGTCCTGCTTGTAGAGTTCGGCCAAGACCTCATCGCGCATTTTCCGCACCTCATCTTGTTGGTCCTCGATCGTGCCTTTCTTCGCAAACGCCGGACTCGATCCGGCAGTGACCAACGTCAACGCGGCCAACAGGGAAACGATGCAGTTCAAGGATTTCATTCCCCCACCAAATCCAACCCTCCTTTTTCGGCAAGCCCGGGCACGTACAGGCCCGGGCAAAGCTCTTTAGCCTCGCCTCCGCCCTGCACCCGGCAAAACCCTACCCTTTGCAAAATCCCATGCCACGCACTCTCGTCAAAGATGCCCTCGCCCGCACCGAAGCCCTCGACTCCATTCTTCTGCAAGGTTGGGTTCGCACTCGCCGCGACGCCAAAGCCTTTTCGTTTATAGAGCTCAACGACGGCTCCTGCCTCAAGGGCGTCCAAGTCATCGTCGATGCCACATTGCCCGATTACAGTGCGGTCGCACGGGCGCATACCGGCGCCTCGGTCGTCGTCCACGGCAAACTGGTTCCCTCCCAAGGCCAGGGTCAAAAATGGGAAGTCGTCGCCCAGACATTTGAGGTCGTCGGCGAAGCCGATGCCACCTACCCGCTCCAAAAAAAGGGCCACACGCTCGAATTTCTCCGCGAGATCGCCCATCTCCGCCCACGTTCCAATCTTTTCGGCGCCGTCTTCCGTGTCCGCAGCCGCCTTGCCTACGCGGTTCATCAATTTTTTCAGGAAAAGGCCTTCGTCTACGTCCACACGCCCATCATTACCGCCAGCGACGCCGAGGGCGCCGGCGACATGTTTCGCGTCACCACCCTTGATCTCGCCAAACCGCCACGCACCGAGGACGGTGCCGTCGACTCGACCCAGGACTTTTTCGCGAAGAAAACGTTTCTCACCGTCAGCGGGCAGCTCGAAGCCGAGATTTTCGCCACCGCCCTTTCCAACGTTTACACCTTCGGCCCCACTTTCCGCGCCGAGAATTCCCACACGTCGCGCCACGCCTCCGAGTTCTGGATGATCGAGCCCGAGATGGCCTTTTGCAATCTCACCGGCGATATGGCGCTCGCCGAGGAATTCGTGAAATACCTGATCCGCGACGCGAAACAACACTGCGCGGCCGACCTCGAATTCTTCTCCAAGTTCGTCGACAAAGACCTGCTCACCCGCCTCGACTTCGTTCTCGAACGCCCGTTCCAGCGCTGCAGCTACACCGAGGCCATCACGATTCTCAACCAATCCGGCCGCACGTGGGAACACCCCGTCTCTTGGGGCGACAACCTGCAGTCGGAACACGAGCGTTTCCTCAGCGAGGAGCACTTCAAGTGTCCCGTCACCGTCTACAACTATCCGCGCGCCATCAAAGCCTTCTACATGCGCAAAAACGACGGCGACGCCCCCGACCGCCAGACGGTCGCCGCAATGGACCTGCTGGTGCCGGGCATCGGCGAGATCATCGGCGGCAGCCAGCGTGAGGAGCGCCTCACCGAACTCCGCGAGGGCATGGCGCTCCATCACCTCGACGAAAAAGCCTACTGGTGGTATCTTGATCTCCGCCGTTACGGTACCGTCCCCCACGCCGGCTTCGGCCTTGGATTTGAGCGCATGCTCATGTTTGTCACCGGTGTGGCCAATATTCGCGACGTCATACCCTTCGCCCGCACCCCCGGCACCGCGGAGTTCTGATTTCACCCGCCGCGCAATTCCGATTCCGGGATTGCCGGCCCACCCAACCCTTCCAACCCTTTCTAATTTTATGGGACGTCAATGGCTCCACGCAAAGCGCGCGATCGTCAACGAGCGCAAAAGCAAAATCTCTGGTAAGCTGACCAAGGAAATCAGCGTCGCCGCCAAGCTCGGCGGACCTGATCTCGGGGCCAACGCCCGCCTCTTTGCCGCCGTCGAAAAAGCCAAAAAGGCCAGCGTCACCCGCGACGTGATTGAGCGCGCCATCAAGAAGGGTGCCGGTATTGGCGACGACAAGATGGTCCTCGAACACGTCGTGTTCGAAGGCTACGCGCCGCACAAAGTGCCCGTCATCGTCGAGGTCTACACCGACAATCACCAGCGCACCGCGCCCGAGATGCGCGTCATGTTCAAGCGCGGCATCCTCGGCGGCGCCGGCAGCAACAAATTCCTCTTCGAACACGTCGGACTCGTCGAAGCCCATCACCCCGTCGCGACGACCGATCTTGAGGCCGCCGCGATCGAGGCCGGCGCCAACGATTTCGAAATCGTGGGCCACGACAAAAACGACGACATCCCCGCCGACCACGCCGGCGCCCGCTTCATCACCGGACTCAAGGACGTCCACGCCGTCTCCACCTGGCTTGGAAAAAACGGTTGGACCGTCGTCACCGCCGAACTCGGCTACCTGGCTAAAAATTATCCCGAGCTCGACGAAGCGGCCCGCATCGAAGTCGGCGAGTTTCTCCATGAGCTCGACGACCACGACGACGTCCAACGCGTCTGGGCCGCGTTCAAGTAGGCTCCCGCGGCGACGCTATTTCTGCGCGCGCCAGCGCGCCAATGCCGCCCCGGTCAACGACCGCGCGCACGCCTCGATCCCTTGGCGCGGCCCCGCGTAGACCAGCTCGCCCCCGTCCCGTCCGCCGCCGGGCCCGAGGTCGATCAGCCAGTCGGCGAGATGGATCACGTCGAGATTGTGCTCAATCACGATCACGGTGTTGCCCGCGTCGCACAGTTTGAAGAGCAGGTCCATCAGTTTTTGGATATCCACCCAATGCAACCCCGTCGTCGGCTCATCGAGGATGTAGAGCGTTGAGCCTTGCTGACGCTTGCTGAGCTCGAGCGAGAGCTTGATCCGCTGGGCCTCGCCGCCGGAGAGCGTCGTCGAAGATTGGCCGAGGGTCAGATAACCGAGCCCCACGGCGTCGAGCGTCGCGAGTTTGTCCAACACCCGCGGGATCGCGCGAAACAGCGTGATCGCCTCGCGCACCGTCATGGCGAGCACGTCGGCGATCGACTTGCCGTAAAACAGGATCTCCAACGTTTCCCGGTTAAACCGCTTCCCGCCGCAACTCGGGCACGGCGCATAGGCATCGGCCATGAACTGCATATCGAGTTTGATCGCACCGTCGCCTTGGCACCGCTCGCAACGACCGCCGCGCACGTTAAAAGAAAACCGGCTCGCTTTGTAGCCGCGCACTTTTGCCAGCGGCACCATCGCAAACAGATCGCGCAACAACCCAAGCAGATCGATATAAGTCGCCGGATTCGACCGTGGGCTCCGACCGATCGGTTCTTGGTCCACTTGAACCAATTTCTCGAAAAAATCCAAGTTCTCGATGTGCCGGTGTTTTCCCGGCAGCCCGCGGGCACCGTTCAATTTTTTCGCCGCCGCCATCGCCAACACGTCGTTGACCAGCGTGCTCTTACCCGAGCCCGAAACCCCCGTCACACACGTCAACAACCCCACGGGGAACTGCGCGTCGACGCCTTTGAGATTGTGCTCCCGTGCCTCCCGCACGGTGAGCCAAGCGCCATCGGGCTTCTTCACTTTCGCGGTCTTGGTCACCGCCATCTTGCCCGCCAGAAACGGCCCGGTCCGCGAGAGCGTCGGCGGTAGCGCCGCGCACTGCGCCGGCGTGCCTTGGAACAGAACCCGCCCGCCTTCGGTGCCCGCTTCGGGCCCCAGTTCAATGATCTCATCGGCCGCGCGCATCGTGTCTTCGTCATGCTCCACCACGAGCACCGTGTTCCCTCGGTCACGCAGCGCGACCAGCGTCTCGATCAACTTTTGGTTGTCATGGGCGTGCAGCCCGATGCTCGGCTCGTCGAGCACGTAGATCACGCCGATCAGGCCCATCCCGAGCTGCGTGGCGAGCCGCACGCGCTGTGATTCGCCACCGGAGAGCGTCGCGTAGTCCCGTTCGAGCGTCAGATACCCGAGTCCCGTCTCCAGCAGAAAGTGCAGCCGTTGCTCGATGCCGATGACCACGTCGCCCAGCGCCGGATTCTCGCGAAAGGCCGCGACCAGTTCCTGCGCAAACCCGTGGGCTTCGCCGATGTCGAGCGTCATGAATTCCGGGAACGTTTTGCCTGCCACCCGCACCACTCCGCTTCGCCCGTTCAGTCTCGCGCCATGGCACTCGGGGCATTCCCCGCTCACCATAAACGTCGTGAGCCGAGCCCGGAAACCTTCGCTGTCGGTGTGCCGAAAACTCTCCTCGAGATCCGCGATCACGCCGGCAAACGGCATCGCCTTCGCTTCGCGCATCCGCCGCATCTTGAACGCAAACTCACGCTCGCCCGCCCCGTGCAAAATCGCATCACGGGTCTTCTGGGGCAGGTCTTTCCACGGCGTATCGGCGTCAAAGGGCAACTGTTCGGCCAACTGCTTCAGCAAGGAGTTGTGCTTCATGATCAAGTTCTTTCCGCCGATGCGCCAGGGCTTGAGCGCGCCGCCGCGCACCGATTTGTCCGGGTCGGCCACGATCAGCTCCGGCACGAACCGCAGCTTCCGGCCCAGCCCGCCGCAGGTTCCGCACGCACCGTCACTGTGATTGAATGAAAAATGGCGCGGCGTGAGCTTCTCGAAAACATCCCCGCAGATCTCGCATGCGAGCGACTGGCTGAGCGCCACCTCGCGCCACGGCGCCTCGGCGGTTTTCTGCGCCAGCACGATCACCCGATCTTTTCCCTCGCGAAACGCCAACTCCAGCGAGTCGGCGAGCCGGCTCCGTTGGTCCACGGTCGCCAGCAACCGGTCGATGACCAATTCCACCGACAACTCCTTCGTGCCCGCACCGGACGGAATCAGTTTGGGATCGTCGAGATTCTTGATCTCGCCGTTGAGCCGTACCCGTTGGAACCCCCGCAGCCGCACCCGCGGCAACTCATCGCGCAGCACACTCGGCTTCGCCCGCATGAAAGGCGCCAGCAGCACCACCCGTTCTCCGGCACACTCGGCCAGCACGCGCTTCACATTGTCATCAAGCGAGCGCTGCACCACCCGCCCTCCGTCCTTCGGACAACGTTGTTCACCGGCGAGCGCCCAGAGCAATTGCGCGTAATCTGCGATCTCCGTCACGGTGGCGATCGTGCTGCGCGGCGAGCCTCCGCCCGTGCGTTGTTCGATCGCCAGCACCGGGGAGAGTCCGTGGATGAAGTCGACGTCCGGCCGCTTGAGTTGATCGAGCACCTGCCGGGCCTGGGTCGACAGGCTCTCCATGTATTTGCGGTAGCCCTCCGCGTAAATCGTGTCGAAGGCCAGCGAGGACTTCCCCGATCCGCTCGGCCCCGTGATCACGACTAATTTTCCTCGGGGCACACGCACGTCCAAGTTCTTCAAGTTGTGCTCTCGGGCACCTTTGACGTGAATGTGGGTGGCGGCCTGCATGAAAGGCGCAGCTTACGCATCCCAGGGCGGCGTCAACGCCCTAAGCGTTTCCGCTCACGCCAAAAGTTAAATCCGTGTGAATTCACCCTTGAAGCACGCCGCGACGGCGCTTTTGGTCGATGGCTCATAAACCCCTCGTGGCTCTCGGTAAACGGGCACTCCAGCTCATTCGTCCGAGGGCCATTCAGCAGAACCCACCATCGATTATGCCCTCACCGCACGTTCGTCTTGCCCTGAAATCCCATGTTCTCGGCGCCCTGGCCGCAGCTTTGACTTCCGCCATGTTGGTCGCCCCCGCCTACGCCGCCCCGTTTTCTTACGGCGAACTTAAAGGCAGCTTCGACTCCACGTTTTCGGTCGGAGCGCTTTACCGGCTCAACAACCCCAGCCCGACCTACTACGGCACCACCAATTCCTTCGACGGTGTCGCGGGCCTCCAGACCTCGGTCAACGCCGACGACGGCAATCTCAATTACAAGAAGGGCACGGTCTCACAGTTGCTCAAGGGTTCGCACGACCTCGAACTGCGCTACCGTAATTTCGGCGGTTTTGCCCGCGGCTACTACTTTCGCGATTTAAAAGCCGGCAACACTGCCCGCACCCCGCTCACCGACCAAGCCCAAGACCGCGTCGAAAAAGGCGCCGAACTCCTGGATGCTTACGTCCTCGCGAAGTTCGATGCCGCCGATTCGATACCGGTCGATCTTCGCTTCGGCCGCCAAGTGCTCAGCCTCGGCGAAAGCACTTTCATCCCGAACGGCATCAATATCATCAATCCCGTTGATCTTTCGAAATTACGTGTTCCCGGCGCCGAACTCAAAGAAGCGTTCCTCCCGGTCAACATGCTCAAGGCCTCCATCGGCCTGACGCAGAATCTCACCATCGAGCCGTTTTGGTTGCTGGAGTTCCGCCGCAACGAGATCGAGCCCGCCGGCACCTATTTCTCGACCAACGATTTCGCCAGCCGCGGCGGCAAGAACGTATTCCTTGGCTTTGGCAGCCTCGCCGACAACGGCACGTTGGGCGGCATCCCTCGCGACTTCGACCGCGAAGGCGGTAACTTCAATCAATACGGCGTCGCGGCCCGCTACACGGCCGCCGCCCTCAACGACACCGATCTCGGCTTCTACTACGCGAAGTATCACAGCCGCTCGCCGCTGATCAGCTCCCGCACCCCCACCGTCCCGATCAACACCGATCTGACTGGTCCCTTGACTGCCGTCTTTATCCGCGCGGGCCTGCCGCCCGCCGCCGCCGCCGCTCAAGCCTCCGGCATTTTCCAACTGATCGTTCTCTCGCAGACGAATCCCGCTGCACTCACCCCGGTGCAAATTGCCACCCTCCAAGCCGCCCAAACTCAGGCCGCCATCAACGGCGCCCGCTCCATCGCCCTCCTCACCGCCGCCGCCACCGGCCGCTACTTCATCGAGTATCCCGAAGGCGTCGATCTGTTCGGCGTCAGCTTCAACGCCGCTCTCGGCAAGACCGGCATCTCTTGGCAGGGCGAGTTTTCCTTCAAGAAAGACCAGCCCCTGCAAGTCGACGACGTCGAACTGCTCTTCGCGACCCTCTCCTCGCTCAATCCAGCCTTCGGCGCCAATAACCAAATTGGCAACTACCTCGGCCAGCTTGGCCGCGAGCTCTCCGGCTTCCGCCGTCACAACGTCTCCACCGCTCAGACCACGCTGACCAAAGTCTTCGGCCCCCTGCTGGGCTCGCAGCAATTCACCCTCCTCGGTGAAGTGGGCGGCGTCTGGGCCAACCTGCCTTCGAAAGATTATCTGCGCTACGACGGCCCCGGCACTTTCACCAGCGCCAACGGCGCCTCCATGATCAACACCGGCAACGGCGCTTTCCCGCCCACGCCGTCGTCCGCCTTCGCCGATGAATTCTCCTGGGGCTATCAAGCCGCCGGCCGCCTCGATTACACCAATGTCTTCGCCAACGTGAACATTTCGCCGTCTCTCGCGTTCACCCACGACGTGAGCGGAAACACGCCGCTCCCACTCGGCAACTACGTCGCCAAGCGCAAGAGCGTGAACCTCGGCGTCGAGTTCACTTACCAACAAAAATGGTCCCTCGAAGTTCGCTACGTGGACTTTTTTGGCGGCGACCGTTACAACCTCCTCGCCGACCGCGACTACGTCTCCACCACCCTCCGCTACTCCTTCTAATCACTGGGGCGAGGTCTACGTCCCGCCCTTTAAGCCACGCCCTTATTTTGTTTCCCGCCCCACCCGTTCTCCATGAAAAAAAATTTTAGTTCTCCTCGTCTCTCCCTCCCCGGCTCACTCCTTCTCTCCGTCACCCTTTCCTTGCTTGCGACTGCAAGCAGCACCCACGCCGCCGTCTCCGCAGCCGAAGCGGCCCGCCTCGGCGCCGATCTGACGCCCCTCGGCGCCGAAACCGCCGGTAACGCCGCCGGCACAATCCCAAAGTGGAACGGCGGGATTCTAACCCCTCCCGCCGGCTACAAAGTCGGTGATCACCACCCCGATCCGTTCGCTTCAGATCAACCGCGCTTCACGATTAATTCGGCCAACCTCGCCCAACACGAGGCCCAGCTCACCGCCGGCTCCGTCGCCTTGCTCAAAGCCTATCCGTCGACCTACAAGCTTATCGTCTATCCCACCCGTCGCAGCGTTTCCAATCCTCAGCGGATCTACGACGCCACCAAGGCCAACGCCACCACCGCCGTCCTCGCCAACAACGGCAACTCCTTCGAAAAAGCCGTTATCGGCGTGCCGTTTCCGATTCCGTCCCAAGGCCTCGAGGTCATGTGGAACCATCTCACCCGCTACCGGGGCACCTTCGCCACCCGCCATATCGGCCAAGCCGCTCCTACCCGCGGCGGCAGCTACACCCTCGTCCAATTCGAGGATGAGTTTCTTTTCAACTACGCCCGCCCCGGAGTCACTTCCGCCCAGCTCGACAACATTCTCGTCTACTACAAACAAGCCGTCGTCGCTCCCGCCCGTCAGGCCGGCACCATCCTCCTCGCCCACGAGACCCTCGACCAAGTGAAAGAGAAGCGGAACGCCTGGGTCTACAACACCGGACAGCGCCGCGTGCGCCGCGCTCCCGACGTCGCCTATGACAATCCCGGCACCGCCGCGGACGGTATGCGCACCAGCGATCAGTTCGACATGTATAACGGCGCCCCCGACCGCTACGACTGGAAGCTCGTCGGCAAAAAGGAAATGATCGTCCCCTACAACTCCTACAAGTTGCACAGCGATTCTCTGAAATACGCCGACATCCTGAAACCCCTTCACATCAACCAAGACCTCGCTCGCTACGAACTTCACCGCGTCTGGGTTGTCGAGGCCACGCTCAAGCCCGGCGCCGCTCATATCTACAAACGCCGCACGTTCTACGTCGACGAAGACAGCTGGCAGATTCTCGCCGTCGACCAATACGATTCCCGCGACCAGATGTGGCGCGTCTCCGAGGCCCATTGCATCAATTATTACGATGAGCAGACGTTCTGGAGCACCCTCGAAGCCCACACCGACCTCGTCGCCGGCCGTTACCTCGTCTTCGGCTTGGACAACGAGAAAAAAATGTATGATTTCAACGCGAAGCGCACGCCGGCCGACTACACCGTTGACGCGCTCCGACGCGACGGCGTCCGGTAAAGTGTAGGGCGCGTCTCCGACCCGCCCTTTAGCGCCGCCCGATCTCCGTCCCGCGCTTCATGTCTATTCGTTCACTCACGCGATTGAGCCCGATGTCCCCATCGGGCTTTTTCGTTGTCGCCCTCCTCGTCGCCTTGCTTTCCACCCCGCTCCCCGCCTCTATCCCGCTCACGTCTGCCCCAAGAATGCTGCTCTTGGCCGGCACCTACGCCGGCCCGACCGCGGTCCTGGCCGTCGGCGAACGCACCACTATCCTCCGCTCCACTGATTCCGCGGGCACGTGGCGCCCGGCCGCCGTCCCCGCCACCCTCTCCGCGACACTCACCGGCATCACCGTCGCCCCCGACGCTCTAAAGGGTTGGGCCGTCGGCCACGACGCACTCATCCTCGCCACCTCGGACGCCGGCCTCACCTGGCGAAAATCGTGGCAAGGCGACGACCTCACCGCCTCGTTTCTCGACGTCCTGGCCCTCGATGACCGCCACGTCATCGCCATCGGCGCCAACGGCCTTTGCCTGGAAACCCGCGACGCCGGCGCCACCTGGAAGCGTCGCAAACTCATCGACGACGATCTCCACCTCAACCGTCTCACCCGCGGCCCCACTGGCACCCTCTACATTGCCGGCGAAAGCGGCACGTTGCTCCGCTCCGTCGACTCCGGGGCTACGTGGCAACCGATCGAGTCTCCTTACGACGGTTCCTTCTACGGTATCCTCCCGCTCGGCCCGACCTCCCTCGTCGCCCACGGTCTGCGCGGCCGCATTTACCGCTCATCCGACGACGGCCGGGTTTGGGAACTCGTTCCGCTCGCCGACCGCGTGCTGCTGGCCGCCGCCATTAAACTTAAAAACAACCAACTCCTCTTTGCCGGCCAAGCCCGCGCCTTTTTTACGAGTCGGGACGGCGCGCGCTCCATCGCGCCGCTCAATGTTCCTTTCACCTCCGCCGTCGCCGCCCTGTTGGAGCTGCCCGACGGTCGCATCCTCGCCTTGGGCGAAGGCGGCGCCACGGTCTTCGACGTGACCGCCTCTCCCGCCACGCCATGACCGAACGTTTCGCTACTTGGCTCTTTCGCTGGCGCACTCCCTTGCTCATCGGCTTTGCGCTGCTCACCGGCGTGATGGCGTGGTTCGCCGCCCAACTTCGCGTCGATGCGAGTTTCAACAAATCGCTTCCCCTCGACCACCCCTACATCCGCACGTTCACCAAACATCAGGCCGAGTTCGGCGGCGCCAACCGCGTGCTCATTGCGCTCGTGCCGGCCAAAGGTGATATCTTTACCCCTGAGTTCTTCGCCACGCTCAAGACCGTTACGGACGAGGCCTATTACGTCCCTGGCGTCGACCGCTCCCAAGTCCAGTCGCTCTTCACGCCCAACGTCCGCTTCATCGAAGTGGTCGAAGACGGTTTCGCCGGCGGCAACGTCATCCCCGCCGACTTTACTCCAACCGCCGATGGCTTCGCCAAAGTCCGCGAAAACATCATCAAGTCGGGAAAACTCGGCCAGCTCGTCGCCAACGATTTTACCGGCGCCATCGTCTCCTCCTCGCTCCTCGAAATTGACCCCGCCACCGGCGAAAAACTCGACTATATCAAAGTCTCCGCCGCCCTCGAAAAAATCCGGGACCGGGTCACCGCCGATTCCAAGGGTGCCGTTTCCGCCCACATCATCGGGTTCGCCAAAGTCATCGGCGACATCGCTGACGGCGCCCGCGGCGTCATCACACTTTTTGGCGTTTCCATCCTCGTGACCGCACTCCTCGTCTGGCATTACGCCGGCCGCTGGAAACTCGCCCTCGCGCCCGTCCTTTGCTCCCTCATCGCCGTCATCTGGCAACTCGGCGCTCTCACCGCTCTCGGCTACGGCGTCGATCCGTTTTCCATCCTCGTGCCGTTTCTCGTCTTTGCCATCGGCGTCAGCCACGGGGTTCAGAAAATCTGTACGTTTCGCAACGAGATCTTTCTCGGCCACGACGGCCCCACCGCCGCGCGCAACGCTTTCATCGGCCTCTTCGTCCCCGGCATGGTCGCGCTTTCAACCGATACCATCGGCTTCCTCACGATGCTCGTCATCAAGATCGAGACGATCCACGAGCTCGCCATCACCGCCAGCCTCGGCGTCGGCGTCATCATCATCACCAACTTTTTCCTTCTCCCCATTCTGCTTTCGTATCTCCGCCTGCCGAAAAGCTACGCCGACTGGGTCACCCGCCGTCGGGCGCGTACTGACCGTTTTTGGACTTGGCTTGCCCGCAGTCTGCGCCCCCGCCCCTCCATCGCCATCACCGTGGGCTGCCTCGCTCTCGGCGTCTGGGCTTGGTTCAAGGCCGGCGAGATTCGCATCGGCGACACCCATGCCGGCGTCCCCGAACTTCGTCAGGATTCCCGTTACAACCGAGACAGCCGACTCATTACGGAGAAATTCAGCATCGGCGTCGATATTCTCTCCGTCATCGTCGAGACGATCCCCAACGGTTGCGTCGATCACGAGGTCGTCACCCTGATGGACAAATTTGAAGGCCACATTCGAGAGGTCCCCGGAGTCCAATCAGTCGTCTCGCTCACCTCGGCGGCCAAAGTGATCAACTCCGGTTTCAGCGAGGGCTCGCTCAAATGGCGCACCCTGTCCCGCCAGCCCCAGACGCTGGCGCAGTCCGTCTCGCCCATCGAGACCTCCACCGGCCTGCTCAACGCCGATGCCTCGGTGATGCCCGTCCTCATTTTTCTATCGGACCACAAAGCCGAAACGCTCCGCGCCGTCACCGATGCGGTGAAAAAATTCGCGGCCGAGAACCCTTCGCCCAAAGCCAGCTTTCTCCTCGCCAGCGGCAACGCCGGCGTAATGGCTGCGACCAATGAAGTCGTCGCCGCCGCCGAGCGGCCCATTCTCTACTGGGTCTTCGGCGCCGTGATCGCGCTCTGCCTGATTACCTTCCGCTCCCTCCGCGCCACGCTTTGCATCATCGTCCCTCTCGCGATCGTCAGCTACCTCGCCTATGTGGTCATGGTCTACTTGGACATCGGTCTCAAAACGTCGACCCTCCCGGTCGTTGCCCTCGGCGTTGGCATCGGCGTTGACTACGGCATCTATCTTTTCGCCCGGCTCGAGTCCGCCCTGAAAAACGGCGAGTATTTCGAAGATGCGATGATCATCGCCTACAAAGATACCGGTGCCGCCATCGTCTTCACCGGCCTCACCCTCGCGGTCGGCGTAAGCCTCTGGGTCTTCTCCGATCTGAAATTCCAAGCCGACATGGGCATCCTCCTCACTTTCATGTTCGTCGTGAATATGGTGGGCGCCATCATCCTCCTCCCGGCGATGGCCCGCTGGTTCTGGCACCATCACAACGGACCCACCGCGGCCCCTTTTTCAATGCGCAAGTAACCCGGCGCCCTGCGCCGTCCGATTACGCCCACGCCCGCCTTGATCATGTTCACGCGCCTCCTGCTCGTTACCATCCTCATCGGCCCCGCGTTAGCGGCCGGGAACCCCGACTGGTCCGTCTATCTCGGCGACAAGCAGCGCTCGCTCTATTCTCCGCTCGCCCAAATCAACCGGGCCAACGTCGACCGGCTCGCCGTCGCGTGGAGCTACGACACCGGAGAAAAAGGCGAATACCAGGCCAACAACCTCATCATCGGCGGAGTCCTTTACACCGCCACCCCAAGCCGGCGCGTCATCGCGCTCGATGCCGCCACCGGACGCGAACGCTGGATTTGGGACCCCGCGCAAACGCCCGCCGGCGCCGGCGGGCGACGCCAACGTGGCCTCGTCTTTTGGCAAAACGAGACCGGCGGCGAGCAGCGTCTCTTCACCGCCGTCGGCAATTTCCTTTTCGCCCTAGATCCCGCGACCGGCCGCCCCCTGCCTGATTTCGGCACCGCCGGCGCGATCCCGCTCAGTTTCGCATCCGAGACCGAAGGCACCCATCGCGTCGGGCTCAACACCCCCGGCGTCACCTACCGTGATCTGCTCATCGTCGGCGGCTTCGGCGGTCCCGGCGCCGTCCGCGCCTTTGATGTGCGCACCGGCGCCCGCCGCTGGATTTTTCACCTCATTCCGCGCCCAGGCGAAGTCGGCCACGATACCTGGCCGGCTGACGCCTATAAAACCGCCACCGGAGCGATGCCGTGGTCCGGCCAATCGCTCGACGAGGCCCGTGGAATTGTCTACGTGGCCACGAAAACCGCCGAACCGGATTTTTACGGCGCCGACCGCCTTGGCCAAAATCTCTTCGCCAACTCCCTCGTCGCCCTCGACGCGGCCACCGGAAAACGCCTCTGGCACTATCAAATCGTTCACCACGACCTCCTCGACAAGGACCTGCCGTGCGCCCCGATCCTGCTCACCGTCACGCACCGCGGCAAAAAAATCGACGCCGTCGCCCAAGGCACCAAGCACGGCTACCTCTTTGTTTTCAATCGCGTCACCGGCGAGCCGCTCTGGCCGATCGAGGAAAAACCCGTGCCCGCCTCTACCCTGCGCGGCGAACACGCATGGCCGACCCAGCCGTTCCCCACCAAGCCGGCCCCGCTCACCCGCCAAGCTTACACCGAGGCCGACGTTTCCACGATCTCCCCCGAAGCGCGCGCCCTCACCACCGACCGCATCCGCCTCTCGCCCAATTTCGGCCCTTTTCCCGCGCCCAGCCTTACCGAGACGATTATGTTTCCCGGCTTCGACGGCGGCATGGAGTGGGGCGGCGGTGCCGTCGATCCCGCTGGCGTCTACTACGTCAACGTAAACGAGATTCCTTGGTTGCTCCAGATGGTGGAGACGCGCCGCCCCGACGGCACCCCGCTCCCGCGCGGCGAGCGCGACTACCTCGTCCACTGCGCCGCCTGCCACGGGATCGACCGCAAGGGCCTCCCCGCCGCCGGATTTCCATCCCTGCTCGACATCGAGAAACGCCGCACGTCCGCCGAGATCGCGCACATCACCCGCAACGGTTTCGGCCGGATGCCCGCCTTCGACAAAATCCCCGAGCCGCAACGCGAAGCGCTCCTCGCTTACGTGCTCGGCCAGCCGGCGGCATCAGCGAGCGGACGGCCCGACGAAGCGTCCGCGAAAAAATCCAACGACAAAACTCCGCCCTATGCCTTCGGCGGTTTCCGCCGCTGGACCGATCAGGCCGGTTACCCCGCGATCAATCCGCCGTGGGGCACACTCAACGCCGTCGATCTCAACACCGGCGAGCTCAAGTGGAAAGTGCCGCTCGGCGAATACCGCGAGCTTTCCGCCAAAGGCATCCCGCCCACCGGCACCGAGAACTACGGCGGCCCCGTCGCGACCGCCGGCGGCCTGCTCTTCATCGCCGCCACGGCCGACGAGACCATCCGCGCCTTCGACCAGACTACGGGCAAGATTCTCTGGCAGGCGCCGCTCCCGTTCGGCGGCAACGCCACTCCGAGCACCTACGCCGTCGCCGGCCGCCAGTATGTTGTGATCTCGGCCGGCGGCGGGAAATCCGGCCGCCCCGCCGGCGGCATGATCGTCGCCTTCGCTTTGCCTTCGCCCTGATCGAAGCCATTCGCCGGACCAGCCCGCACCTCCGCCCGCGTCCTTTCCAGTCTCGTCAACTCCTGCGGCATTATCTCATCGTCGTTCCCATGTCCGACGAGCCCACGCCTTCCGCGCCCGACTCCGCTTTCCTCACCCCGAGCCAACGCCGCACCGTCGGCTTCACCCTCACCCTCGCCGCTGTCTTCGGTGCCATCGCCCTGATCATCAGCGGGGTCATCGTCCTCGGCCGCATGGTCAGCTACTTCTCCAGCGTCCTCTGGCCTCTCGCCGTTGCCGGCGTCCTCGCCCTCATTCTCCGTCCGATCGTCGATCTGTTTGTCGGTCGGCTCAAACTTCGCCGGCCCGCTGCGGTCACCTTGCTCTACGGCTTGGCCTCCCTCGTTTTCGCGGTTTTTCTTCTTTTGCTCCTCCCGCCCCTCATCGACCAACTACTCACCTTTATCACTTACGTCCCGACGCTCTGGGCCAACGCGGGAAACTACATCGAACGCAACTACCCTGACTGGGGCGCGCTGGCCCAACGCCAACTCGCCAACCCCACCGTCCGCCAGCTCGCCGACGCCGCCTTGGTCGAAGCTCGTGGCCTGCTCTCCCACACGCTCCCGTCGCTCAAAGCCGCTGGCGGTGGTCTGCTCGGCGTCGGAGCTTTTGCCGCCAACATCGCCCTCATTCCCGTTTACCTCTTCTTCTTCCTGCTGTCGTCCGGCGAGCCCACCAGGCACCTCCGCAACCAACTCCCGTTTCTCAAATCTTCGCTGCGCGAGGACCTCGTTTTCCTCGTCCGCGAATTCATCGGCATCGTCGAATCGTTTTTCCGGGGCCAACTGCTCATCGGCCTCATTATGGGCGCCCTGCTCGCCGTGGGCTTCACGCTCATCGGCCTCAAATTCGGCCTTGTCATCGGGCTCTTCGTCGGAGTGCTCAACATCGTGCCCTACCTCGGCAGCATCATTGGCATCGCGATCACGCTGCCGCTCGCCTTCCTCCAGCCCGCCGGCGGTTGGCAACTCGTCGCCCTCGTCGTCTTGGTGAAGGTCATCGTGCAGACAATCGAGGGCTGGTTCCTCACCCCAAAAATCATGGGCGAGCGCACCGGCCTACATCCGGTGACCATCATCGTCGCGATTTTCTTCTGGGGCACCGCCTTCGACGGCATCCTCGGCATGTTGCTCGCCATCCCGCTCACCGCCTTCTTCGTGACCGCTTGGCGCCTCGCAAAGCACAAATATCTCCCCTCCTGATTTCGGTGTCATTGCGAGGAGAGCAGCGACGCGGCAATCCAGCACTCTTATTACCATGCCCCACGACCCCGCGCCTCCAGCCGAATGCGCCCAGTGTGGCGCGGACATCCCGCCCCGCGCCCACGCCTGCCCCGGCTGCGGCGCCGATGAACGCACCGGCTGGCGCGAGCAGTCGGTCTACGACGGGCTCAACCTCCCCGACGAAGACACCGACAACGACCCGCGCTCCGCCGCCCGCAGCTCGCGCCCGCGCGACCGCCTCGCGTGGTATTGGGTTCTCACGATTGTTGCCGTCCTGCTGCTCCTGATCGTATCCGCTCTCGGTCTCCGGTGACCGCGGTCGGTTAGTCAAACCACTCGTCCCTCGGATCGAACGCCGGCACCGGGATGTTCACGATTCTCATTTTTCCCACCGCGCGATGCCGACACCCCGGCTTGATAAAAATCGATGTCATCGGCTTCACCGGAATCATTTCGCCGTCGAGTTCCATGAACCCCTCGCCCTCGAGGATCAGATAAATTTCCGTCAGCTGTTTGTGATAATGCGTCCGCGCGTCGCTTTGGATGTCCACGAGGTGGATCGTCGCGGTGGTGTTCTCCGGCGTCGCAAACCCCCGCCGGGCGAAACCACAAGGACACGCGACCGCCGGCACCGCATCCAGCTGTGTGATCATATAGTTCTTTGCACCGGCGTCGGCGGTCGTTGCAGGAGTAACGGAGTTGGCGAGCGTCGACATAGTTTTGAAAAACAGATGGGGGGATGCGGCTGAGGGGCATCCAAGCGAATTTCACCCGCCCGCCTAGCCAAAATTCCGCCGCTCCCGCTTGCACCCGCCGGGAACCTCCCCGTCTTCTTCCCGCTCTGCGAACCTATGTCCTGGGATGTCCAGTTTCTCTCCGGAAGCCTTTATCTTCCCCAAATCGATTGGTGGCTCGACGCCCACCACCCGGCGCCGCGCTCGTTCGTCTCGCACGCGCACTTTGATCACCTCGCGCCTCACCGCGAAATTCTCTGCTCCACCGGCACCGCCCGCCTCATGCGCGCCCGCATGCCCGGCGAGCGCATCGAGCACATCCTCCCGTTTGAGCACACCGAGCAACTCACGACCGACACCACCGTCACGCTTTACCCCGCCGGCCACATCTACGGCTCCGCTCAATCCCTCTTCACGCACCCCGACCACGGCCGGCTTCTTTATACCGGAGATTTTAAACTCCGACCCGGTTTCTCCGCCGAGAAATGCGCCACCCCCCGCGCCGACGTCCTCATCATGGAGACGACCTACGGCCTGCCTCACTACGTGCTCCCACCCACGGCCGACGTCCTCGCTGCCATCGTTGCTTTCTGCCGCGAGGCCATCGCCGACGGTGAGACGCCCGTCCTCTTCGGCTACAGCCTCGGCAAGAGCCAAGAGATGCTCTCCAGTCTCGCCGGCGCGCAACTACCGGTGATGCTTCATCCGCAGACGCTCCGCCTCACGCGCGTCTACGAGGAACTCGGCCTCACCTTCCCGCCCTACCGCGAATTCTCCGCCCAAGAAGTCACCGGCCACGTCGTCATCTGCCCGCCACAATCGCGCACCTCCGCCTTCCTAAAAAAAATCCCCGCCCGCCGCACCGCCATGATCACCGGTTGGGCCCTCGATCCGGGCGCGATCCATCGTTACCAATGCGACGCCGCCTTCCCCCTCTCCGATCACGCCGACTACGCGGACCTCCTGCGCTTCGTCGAACTCGTGCAACCCACCCGCGTGCTTACCCTCCACGGCTTCGCCCGCGAGTTTGCCGCCACCCTCCGCGACCGCGGCCTCGAAGCGTGGGCGCTCACCCACCCCAACCAACTTGAGCTCCCCCTTCCGAAACCGGGGCGCGTTGTCCCTCACGCGCTTTCTACCCCGCCCGCGACCGCCACCGCCGTCAGCCCCACGGCCTCCGACTCCTTCCACGCCTTCGCTGCCCTCGCCAACAAGCTAAAAGATACGCCGGCACGCCTCGATAAAACCGAAAAACTCCGCGCCTTCTTCGTCGCGCTCGGTCCGATCTCAACCGACGCCGCCGCCCTAGCCGCCCTTTACCTCACCGCGCGCCCCTTCCCCCAAAACTCCGCGCTCACGCTCAATCTCGGCTGGGCGCTCATCAAGCGCGCTCTCCACGCGCTCTCCGGTCTCAACGAAGCCGACTATCGCGCGGCTTACCAACGCTTCCCCGACGCCGGCGATGCCGCCGAGGCCGCGCTGAAAAGCCGCACCACGCCCGCGCCCTTTCCCCTCGTCGCCGCCGGTGAATTCCTCACCGCGCTCGCCACCACCCGCGGGCCCACCGCGAAACTCAGTCTGCTCCAATCCCGCCTCGGTACCCTCACGCCCGTCGAAGCAAAATTTTTGATCAAGCTGCTCCTGGGCGATCTCCGCATCGGCCTTAAAGACAGTCTCGTCGAAGACGCCCTCGCCGCCGCTACCGGCCAGCCGGTCGAACTCGTCCGCGAGGCCCACATGCTCTGCGGCGACCTAGGCACCGTTACCCGTGCCGCTTTTTCCAATTCGCTCACCTCGATTCAACTCCGGGTTTTCCAGCCCGTCCAGTTCATGCTCGCCAGCCCCGAGCCCTCCGCCGACGCCATCCTCGCCCGCCTTCCCGCCCCCGTCTGGCTCGAAGCAAAATACGACGGCATCCGCTGCCAGCTCCACAAATCCGGCGACCGCGTCGAACTCTACTCGCGCGACCTCCACCGCATCACCCCGCAGTTCCCCGACCTCGCCCGCGCCGCCCTCAACTTGCCCGAAGACTGCATCCTCGACGGTGAACTGCTCGCGTGGAAGGACCACCGGGCGCTCCCCTTCGCCGAACTCCAAAAACGCCTCGGCCGCACCGGCGGCGACGACTTCTTCCTCGGCGCCGAAATCCCCGTCGCCTTCTCCGCTTACGACCTCCTCTGGCTCAACGGCGCTTCCTTTCTCAAATCCCCCCTCACGTCCCGCCGCACCGCCCTGGCATCCCTCCTCAATCAAGAATCTGAAATCGAGACTCGAAAATTCCTCCTCGCCCCCACCACCGCCGCCCACACCGCCCTCGACATCGAAGCCGCCTTCCTCGCCGCCCGCGCCCGCGGCCACGAGGGCCTCATGGCCAAAGACCCCGCCAGCCTCTACACGCCCGGCCGGCGCGGCCTCGCTTGGCTCAAACTCAAAAAAGCCTACGCCACACTCGACGTCGTCGTGGTCGCCGTCGAATTCGGCCACGGCAAACGTCGCGACGTCCTCAGCGATTACACCTTCGCCATCCGCGACGAAACCGAGGGCAACCGCCTGCTCACCGTTGGCAAAGCCTACTCCGGACTCACCGACGCCGAGATCGCCACGCTCACCGCCCACTTCCTCGAAACTACCACCGAGCTGAAAGGCCGCCTCCGCCGAGTCATCCCCGACACCGTCCTAGAAATCGCCTTCGACAACATCCAGCCGAGCGCCCGCCACGAAAGCGGCTTCGCCCTCCGCTTTCCCCGCATCGCCCGTATCCGCCCCGACAAAACCCCCGCCGAAATCGACACCCTCGCAACCTGCCGTCGCCTCGCCGGCGTCCCGTGATTTCGCATCCTCTCCGTAGCCCTGTCCACCCGTGTTCATCTTTGGGTAAACAATGACTGATCACGTCGCCATCACCGCACCCGCGCCCACCGAGCCCCAGCTCTTCTCTGCTCTGCACCCCGGGCTCGCCGCTTGGTTCGCGCAGCGCTTCACCCACTTCTCCCCTGCCCAACGCGCCGCCGTCCCCGAAATCCTCGCCGGCCACTCCACGCTTCTCTCCGCTCCCACCGGCAGCGGCAAAACCCTCGCCGCCTTCCTCGGCGTCTTCGACTATCTCGCCAAGCTCCACGCCGCCGACGCCCTGCCCAACGGTATCGTCGCCGTCTACATTTCCCCGCTCCGCGCCCTCGCCTACGATCTTCAGAAAAATCTCCAGCAACCGCTCACTGAGCTTGGCTGGCACTGGCTGCGCATCGGATCGCGCACCGGCGATACTCCCGCCAAAGACCGCGCCGCCCAGAAACGCCGACCGCCCCACATTCTCGTCACCACGCCCGAGAGCCTGACGCTCCTCGTGAGCCAACCGTCGTGGACGCCCGTCTTTCGCCACACCCGCTTCCTCATCATCGACGAACTCCACGCCCTCGCCGAAAACAAACGCGGCTCGCTCCTCATGGTCACCGCCGAGCGCCTCGAAGACCTCGTCGCCGGCCCGACTGCCACGGACACCACAGATCGCCCGACTGCCGTCCTCCGCATCGGCCTCTCCGCCACTGTCGCCCCGCTCCCCACCGTCGCCTCGTTCCTCGTCGGCCCCACGCGCAGCGCGCGCATCGTCGAAATCGCCCAGCGCAAACCTGCCCGCATCGAAGTCTTCTCCCCGCTCGACCGCCGTGCCTATCCGGCCGCCGGCCACACCGCCGCCCGCGTCCTGCGCCAACTCGCCACCTTCCTCGGCCAAACCCGCACGACCCTCATCTTTACCAATACCCGCAGCGCCGCCGAATCCATCGGCCTGCGCCTCAAGCAACTCCTGCCCGAGCTCGCCCCATTGATCGAGGTCCACCACGCCTCCATTGATCGCTCCGTGCGCCTGGAGGTGGAGGACCGCCTGAAACACGGCGAGCTCCGCGCCGTCGTCTGCTCCTCGTCTCTCGAACTCGGCATCGACATCGGCTCCATCGACACCGTTGTCCTTGTTTCCGCGCCCAAAGGCGTTGCCCGCGCCCTCCAACGCATCGGCCGCTCCGGTCACTCGATGGACGGAACCAGCCACGGCGTGCTCGTCGCCACCAACATCAACGACCTCGCCGAGTGCGCCGTCACCGCCTGCATGATGGACCGCCGCGAGCTCGAGCCCGTCCGCATCAACGAAAATCCCGTCGACGTCCTCGCGCAGTCCCTCGTCGGTCTTGCCGTCTTCGCCAGTGTCACGCCCGACGAAGCCTTCGCGCTCGTCCGCCGCACGTTCCCATTTCGCGCCCTCACCCGCGAAACCTTCGACCGGGTCCTCCGCTACCTCGACGGCGGCGGCGTCTCCCTCGAACGCGCGTACCGCGACACCTTCGGCAAGGTCATCATCAATGCCGAGGGCCACCTCGCCCATCCGCGCACGCGCACCACCCGCGATTACTTTCAAAACATCGGCACGATCTCCACCGAGAGCATGATCACGGTAAAAGTCGGCCGCCGGAATCTCAATCTCGGCCAACTCGAAGAATCGTTTCTCAAGCGCATGAAGCCCGGCGATGTTTTCGTGCTCAACGGCCGCGCGCTCCGCCTCGTCTCCACCTCCATCCTCGGCGCCAAGGCGGTCGCCGCCGACGGCTCCCTGCCCACCGTCCCACGTTGGGGCGCAAAGATGCCGCTCGCCAGCGGCCTCGGCGACGAAGTGATCCGCCTGCGCACCGCCGTCTCCAACCTCCTCGGTAGCTCCCGGACCTCCGGCACCCGCGTAGCCGCCGCCCACCAATTCCTCCGCGACCACTACGCCCTCACCGACGGCAACGCCACCGCGCTCATGGAGCATTTCTCCCTGCAAGCCGAGGTCTCGGTCATCCCCACGTCCGCGTTTTTTCTCATCGAGCTCTACCGCGATCCCCGCTCCGACCTGCTCCATTATTTTTTCCACTCCCTTATCGGCCGCAGCGCCAACGACGCCCTCTCCCGCATCGTAGCGCAACGCGTCCAAGCCACCCGCGGCGGCAACGCCCTCGTCACGATCGACGACTACGGCTTCCTCCTCACGTTGAAACCGTTTCAAGCCCTCGACACCGCCGAGGACTGGCAACCACTCTTCCGCCGCCACGGTGCCGAGGTCGACCTCAGCCTCGCCCTCGCCGAAAGCGAACTGGTAAAATGGCAGTTCCGCAGCGTCGCCCAAACCGGCCTCATGGTCCCCCGCCGCACCCGCGGCGCCGAGCGCGGCGCACGCACCCTCCAATGGAGCTCCGAAATCATTTTTGAAGTTCTCCGCAAATATGAACCCGACCACCCGCTCCTCGCCGAAGCCTACGCCGAGGCCACGCTGCGCTTTCTCGATCTGCCCCGCGCCGTGCGTTTCTTCGAGGAAGTCGCCGCGCTCCCTTGGCAACTCCGCGTGGTCGAGCGTGTGAGCCCGTTCTCCTTCGGCATCTTTGTGAGCAAGCTCAAGGAAACCATGACGCTCGAAGACCCCGAAACCACCATCGAGCGCCTCTACCACGAGATGTATGGAATCGAAAAGTAGGGATACACAGTTTCCGATCCGATTGGTAATCTTCCGCCTGCTCCCTCCCGCATGATCTCCGCCGAGATTCTCCCCGGCCTGCACCTAGATTCCCGTCGTGCCCTCTGGCTAAGCGGCCCGCGCCTGCTCGTGGTCGCAGACCTCCACTGGGGTTACGCCGCGAGCCACCGCGCCCGCGGCAATCTCCTCCCCCCGTGGGGCGATGCCGAACTCTCCGCCACGCTCTCCGCCCTCATCGCCGATTACCGCCCCGCCCAATTTCTCTGGCTCGGAGATGCCCTCCACACGCTCACCGGCCGCGCCCCCGCCGAAGCCTTTCTCGCCGCCAGTCCCATCCCGATCACCCTCATCGCCGGGAACCACGACGCCCGCTGGCCCGAATCGACCGCGCGCTCGCTCCACCTCGCGCCGTTCTTTTTCCACCACGGCGATACCGCACCGGCGCTCCCACCCGATGCACTGGAAATCATCGGCCACCACCATCCCGCCTACCTGCACAGCGACGGCGCCGGCACCCGCCTCAAACTCCCCGCGCTCGTCGCCGGCCCTCGCCGCCTCATTTTACCCGCCTTCTCCCCTTGGGCCGCCGGCACCCCGTGGAACGACCGCCTCCTCCCCCACGAAACGCTCTGGGCCGCCACGCCCAAACGCGTCTTCGCGCTCCTGCCGACTCGTTCCCTGTCTTCCCGCCCATCCGCCTGACTTCGCCCATCGGCCTTCCGCCGGATCCTGTTCGTCGCCCTTTCTCCTTCCTCTGAGCCTGCCACGCCCTTTGCGTGGGAGCCTTCATGGCTTGGGAAATCAAAACACACCACGGCATCCACCTGCCCCAAATCGGCTGGTCGCTCGACGCTACCCGCCGCGCTGGGCGCAGTTTCGTTTCCCACGCCCACTCCGATCACATGGCGCGCCACGCCGAGGTCCTCTGCACCCGCGCCACGGCCCGCCTCATGCGCGCCCGTCTTCCGTCGAAGCAGCGCACCGAGCATATCCTCCCCTTCGGCCACACCGAGCAACTCACCGCCGACTGCACCGTCACGCTCCACCCCGCCGGCCACATCTACGGTTCCGCCCAAATCCTCCTCGATCACGCCGAGCACGGCACGCTCCTCTACACCGGCGATTTCAAACTCCTGCCCAGCCACGCCGCTGAAACCTGCGCCACCCCGCGCGCCGACACGCTCATCATGGAAACGACGTTCGGCCTCCCGCGCTACGTCTTCCCGCCGGCCACCGAAATCGTCGCCAACCTCATCGGGTTCTGCCGCGACACTCTCGCTGCCGGCGCCACGCCCGTCCTGCTCTGCTACAGCCTCGGCAAGAGCCAGGAAGTCCTCCGCGCCCTCGCTGCCTCCGGCCTGCCGATCATGCTCCAGTCCGAGACGCATCGCCTCACCCGTATCTGCGCGCAACTCGGCCTCGATTTCCCGCCGCACGCCGAGTTCGACCCCGCCACCCACGCCGGCCACGTCGTCATCTGCCCGCCCCATTCGCCCGGTCTTCTCAAGCGCATCCCCGCAGCCCGCACCGCGGCCGTCACCGGCTGGGCCCTCGACCACCGCTCCTTCCACGGCTCGCACCACGCCGCCAGTTTCCCCCTTTCCGACCACGCCGATTTCCCGTCACTCCTTCGCTTCGTCGAGCTTGTTCAACCCAAGCGCGTCCTCACGCTTCACGGCTTCGCCAAAGAATTTGCCGCGACACTCCGCGAACGCGGGATTGCCGGGACGCCCATCGGCGAGCCGTTACAGTGCGAACTTTCCTTGGGCTGACCGGTCTCTTACCGCCTCTATGATCCGTCCTTGGCCCGCCGCAGTTCTCGCCGCCCTCAACTTGATTTCATCCACCACCGCCCAACCCGCCCTGCTCCCCGGCGAGGCACTCACCTATCGCGTGAGCTGGGGCATTTTTTTCGCGGCCGGCGAAATCCGGATCTTCGCCGAGCCGGCCCCGGCCGCCATCCCTTCCGACCGCATCCTCAACGTTACGACCACCGCCACCCGCGGCTTCGCCCGCGCGCTCTACGCCTTCGACGCCCGCGCCGAGGCCCTCGTCGAGGCCCCGACCGGCCGACTCATTTCCCACGTCGAAACGACCACGACCAAGGAAAAACAAACGCGGCACGTCACCACGCTCGACTACGCCAAACGTCTTGCGCGCTACCGCGACGAGATCGAACCCGGACGAAACCTCGATGTGCCGCTCCCGCCCGGAGATCCGCTCGACCTCATCATGAGCCTCATCACCACCCGCCAATGGGATCTCAAGCCCGGCGAAAAGCGCGATGCACTCGTGCTCTTTGATCAAGATCCCTACGAGCTCACCATCCACGCGGTCCGCTACGAGGAGATCACGACCCGCCTCGGCACTTTCCAAACCCTCGTCCTCGAGCCGCGCATGGAAAAAACCCCGCCCAAAGGGATGTTCAAACGCGGGTCCGCCGTCCGCGTCTGGATCGCGCAAAACGACCCGCGCCGCCTCCCGGTGAAATTCGAAGTCGAACTCAAATTCGGCTCCGGCGTCGCAACCTTGGTCGGCTACCAACCACCCGCTTCGCCCAAATTGTAATGCCCCAAGGAACCCACGGACTACACGGAAAGAAAACCATTCCGCTCTCCCTCTTCCTTTCCGTGTAGTCCGTGGGTTCCGTGGGCGCTCCGCCGGTGCCTTCTCCGTCTCTTCCTTTCGTGCATCTCGTGTTTTTCGTTGTGACCACCTCCTCTCCGATCGCCCCATGCGCCGCATACTAATTCTCCGCGGCGGCGCCCTCGGCGATTTCATCGTCACACTCCCGGCTCTCGCCGCCCTTCGCTCCGCCTACCCCTCCGCCCGCATCGAACTCGCCGGCAACGCCCTGGCCGCCACCGTCGCTGTTTCCCGTGGACTGCTCGACGCCGCCCATTCCCAGCACGAATCCCGCTGGACCGCACTCTACGTCTCCGCTCCGCTCCCGCCCGCCTTCGCCACGTGGCTCACGTCGTTCGACCTCATCCTCAACTTCTGGCCCGACCCCGACGCTACTCTCGCCCGTCATTTCCAAAATCTTTCTGCCCCCATTTTTCTGACCGCCTCCGCGCACCCCACCCGCGCCCCCGTCGCCGCCCACTACTGCGAACCTCTCGGCACCCTCGGCCTCCCAATAACCAATTTCTTCTATCCGTTACTCGCCCGCGCCAACGCCCGCCCACCGAGGGAATCCGATCTCTCAGCGCTCAACTCTCGACGCTTAGCTTCCCCCACTATCGCTCTCCACCCCGGCAGCGGCTCCGCGAAAAAAAACTGGCCACTTCCCCGCTGGATCGAACTCGCCGCGTGGCTTCACACCACCCACGCCGCCGACCTGCTGATCATCACCGGCGAAGCCGAACCGCCTGCCACCCGCGCCGCCTTCTCGGCCTTCGGCACGTCAGCCCACAAACTTCCGCTCGAAGACCTGATCACTCGCCTCACCCGTTGCCGTTTTTTCATCGGCCACGACTCCGGCATCGCCCATCTCGCCGCCGCCTGCGGCGTCCCGAGTCTCCTTCTTTTCGGCCCCACCGATCCCGCTATCTGGGCTCCGCCCGCACCGCACGTTACCGTCCTCCAACGCGCCCCATCCCTCGACCTCCTCGGCCTCGCCGACGTCCAAGCCGCCCTCCTCCCTACACTCCAAGGTCCGGGTTTCGACTCGCGCTTTCGCTTTGATTATCCCGGCCACCCCCTTTGATTGCGCGCCAATCCAACGTGAACGCAACCACCGCGCGCACCGCCGCCGCCCAACGTAAAGCCGACCTCGCCCGCAGCTTCCGCCTGTGCACGGCCGACGGCCTCGTGGCCATGCCGCTGGTCACGATGTCGCTCCCGGTAAACGTTTTCATCACCGCCCTCGTCACCAAAGCCTACGTTCTGCCCAAGACCGAAATCGGCGTCCTCACCGCGATGCCGTTCGTCGCAAACTTTCTTCAAATCTTCGCCGCGCCATTCATCGCCCGCTGGCGTCCGCCCAAAACCGTCACCGTCGTCGCCGCGAGCATTCATCTCGCCCTCTGGGTCGTGCTCGGCGCGCTCCTGCCGCTCATCCCGCGCGAGAATCCCGTCGCCGCCGCATATTGGCTCATTCTGTGGTTTTTCGTCTCCAGCTGCTTCGCCGCCATCGCCGGCGTTTCGTGGAACTCCTGGATTCAAGAGTGGGTCCCCGCCCGTCTGAGGGGAAAATACTTCGCCCGCCGTAACGCCTACCTGCAATTCTCCACCCTCACATTTCTCTTCGCCGCCGGCTGGGCCCTCGCCCACTGGAACTACGCGATCCCGGCCTTCCAAGCAGTGATCGGCGTCGCCTGCCTCATCCGCATCTACTCGCTTTACTGGCAATGGATCTCGCCCACCCAGCCGCTGCCCCAGGCGCAGGCTCCCACCATTTCGTTCGGCGCCCAAGTCGATGTCTTGTCCCGTTCGCGCTCGTTCCTGCTGTTTGTGCTCTTCGGCTCCGTGTGGTCGTTCGCCGCCAACTGCTTCGGCCCGTTCTACCACGTCTTCATGTTTGAGCAGCTCAACTTCTCCGCCTTCGACGTCGGCATCCTCTCGACGTTGACCGCACTCGGCGGCGCGCTCGCGTTGCCCGCGTGGGGCCGGCTCTTGGACCGTTTTGGCAACAAGCCCGTCATGACCTTCGCCCTCATCGTCTGGCAGCTGCAAAATTTCCTCTGGTGTTTCATCACCCCGGATAATCGCAGCCTGCTTTACGGCATGTGGGTTTTTGGCGGCCTAACCAGCGCCTGCTTCATCCTCGGCCAGTTCACCCTTCTGCTCCGCCTGCTGCCGGTCGAAGCCAAGAATCTCGCGATCGGTTTCAACCTCGCCGTCACCTCGCTCGTCGCCGCGATCGCGCCCATCATCGGCGGCGCCGTTCTGCAATGGGCCCTCCCCCGCTGGCAAAACGACCTCGCCGTTTACCACGTCTGCTTTTTGCTTCAGCCCCTGCTCTCGCTCGTCGCGGCCGGCATCTTGCTTCGCGTCCATGAACCCGCCGCCGGCTCACTCACCATGGTCTTCGGCGCGATGCGCAACATCCGCACCCTCGGCGGCGTCCTTGGCCTCGATTTCCTCATCAACTACGTTTTCTACCGCGCTCCGTCCAAACGCCCGTGACCTCCGCAGCTCCTCACATTTTCACGCTTACGGGTAACCTGCTCGCCGAGCGCACCCTCACCTTCGAATCGTGGGCCCCCGGACGCACCCAACGCGCCACCGCCGAATCCTTCCAAGTTGGGGGCAAGGGCATCAACGTGGCGAAAATGCTCGCACGGCTCGGCGCGCCGCACACCGCGCTCTGTTTCACGGGTGGCGCTGCCGGCGACGAGTGTTTCGCCGCGCTTCATGCCTCGGGCCGGCCGTTTCAAAATTTTCCTTCCACCGCGCCCACCCGCACCGGTACGGTCATCCGCACCCCCGGTCAGCCCGAGACGACTTTTCTCGCCCCCGATGCCGCGCCCGATGCCCTCGCGCTCTTCGCCTGCGCCGCCTTTCTTGACGCGCAACCCGACGGACAAGTCCTCGCGCTTTGCGGCAGTTTTCCCGGTTGGTCCTCGTCTGCCTACGAGCCGCTCCGTGCCGCCTTGGATCGTTGGCTCACCCGCGGCATCCTCGTCGCCGATACTTACGGACCGCCGCTCGCTTGGGCGGTCTCGCGGCCCGTCGCTTTGATCAAGATCAACGCCGACGAACTCCGCACCTTCGCCCCCGATCTCGCCCACCTCCCAACCCACGCCACCGCCCGGCGCTGGATCGTGACCGACGGTCCCCGCCCAATCCAGATCCGCGACGATACCGGCTCCCTCTCCACCGCCACACCGCCGCCCATCGACGAAGTCTCCGCTACCGGCTCCGGCGATGTCTTTTTTGCCTGCGTGCTCCAGGCGTGGTTTCACCTCGGTCGCGACCTCGCCGCCGCTGTCCAGTTTGCCCTGCCGTTCGCCGCCGCCAACGCCGCTCACCCCGGTGTGGCCGACTTTCCGCTGCCTGATGCGGGCTCTTCCGGCAATTTCACCAAATAAAGCCTTGCTTTCACTGCGCCAAAACCGCTTTTTCACCGGTTTTATTTATGAAAGCCACCATCAAGACCCAAGGCCAGCAGTTCACTGTCACCGAGGGCGACGTCCTTTTCGTCAACCGTTACCCGAACACCGAGGCCGGACAGGTCATCGAGATCAAAGAAGTCCTCGCCGCCGGTGAAGGCGCTGACTACAAGGTCGGACGTCCCACCCTCGCCGGAGCCATTGTTTCGGCTAAGATCCTTGAGAATAAACGCGGCGACAAGGTCATCGTCTTCAAGAAAAAGAAACGCAAAGGTTACGAGAAGAAGCGCGGCCACCGCCAAGAGCTCTCCGTGATCAAGATCCAGTCCATCACCGTTTAAAGGAAACCACCCACCATGGCGCATAAAACAGGTCAAAGCTCCACGTCCAACGGCCGCTCCAGCAAATCAAAGCGGCTCGGGATCAAACTTTTCGGCGGCGAAGTCGTTCGCGCCGGCGGCATCATCGTCCGCCAACGCGGCTCCAAGACCCACGCTGGCAAGAATGTCGGCATCGGTCGTGACTGGACCCTCTTCGCGCTGAAGGACGGCGTCGTGAAATACGACAAGCCCCACCGCAGCGTTGGTGTCGTCGAGCACGCTTCTTGAGCGGGCCTAACGATTTACCTTCACAACGCAGCCCGAAACGGCTGCGTTTTTTATTGTCCCCATGGCGCCGCCCGATCGCCTGACCGAACTTCGCCGCCAACGGGCCCTGCTCCAGCAGCACACCAGTTGGCTCGATCGGGAAATCTCCCGAGCCTCGCTCAACGCTACCCTGGAGGGTTCACCCGCAGTCGCTCCGCCCACTCCTGACCCCAGCGTCACGCTGCGGGCCGCCGAGCCGCTCATCACTGCCGATCCCGACGCAATTCTGAGCCAATATCGCAGCGATGAAGGCCGTCTGAAAACCGATGTGCGCAAAGGCTGCCTGCTTTACAGCCTCGGCGCGTTTTCCCTCTTGGGCCTCAGCCTGCTCATCGTCTACCACCTCCTCACCGGATCAAAGTAGCGATGCGCGCGCCGGACGCGTCGCCGCCAAATCCGCGCCACCTCTCAATTCGCCGCCGGATAACTCCCGAGCCACTTCACCAGCGGACACGTCGCGCGTAGTTCCGCCAGCGCCGCCTTCATCGCCACGTCTTCGTAGTGACCGCTCACATCGAGGAAGAAACAGTAGTCCCACGGGCGCTTCTTGCTCGGCCGCGATTCGATCTTGGAAAGATTCACCCCGCGCTCGGCCAGCGGCATCAACATCTTCAAAAGCGCACCGGAGTGCGACGCCGCCTCATCGCCGAGCGACACCAGCAGGCTCGTCACATCCTTACCGTTGCCCACCGCCCCCGCCGCCTTGCGGCCGAGCACGAAAAACCGGGTGGTGTTGTCGGCCTTGTCTTGGATATTTTTCGCCTGCACCGGCACGCCGTAGTGCCCCGCCGCCAGTTCGCCCGCGACCGCCGCCGCCGTGGGCTCGCCTTTGGCGATCTGCACTGCGCGCGACGTGCTGGAAGCATCGACCAGCTGTGCATGCGGCAGATGCCGGTTCAGCCACAGCCGGCACTGCGCCAGCGCCTGATCCTTCGAATAAACGTGCGTGATCTTGTCCAGCGGCGACTGCGACACCAGCGCATGCGTGATCTCCAGATAAATCTGACCGACAATCTTCAGGTCGCTCTCGACAAAACTATCCAGGGTTTCGCGCACGCTGCCTTCGGTAGAATTCTCGATCGGGATGACCGCGTGGTCCGCCTCACCCTTCTCCACCGCGGTGAAGATATCCGCAATGGTCGCCATCGCGTGATAGTCCACGCTTGCACCAAATTTCTTCATCGCCGCCGCGTGGGTGTTGCTCGCCTCGGGCCCGAGGTAGGCGATCATCAACGGCTTTTCGAGCGCGATTGCCGCCGACATGATCTCGCGGTAAATTGCCCGCAGCGCGTCGCTCTTGATCGGCCCTTGATTTTGCCCGGAGACCTTGCGGAAAACCGCATCTTCTCGCTCCGGCACGTAGATTTCCCCACCCGTGCTGCGTTTGATTTTTCCAATCTCAGCTGCGAGTGCCAGCCGTTGGTTGATCAACTCGACCAATTGACGGTCGAGCACATCGATCTTTTCGCGAATCGGGCCGAGTTCCATATTAAGCTGTGGGCGCGCGACCGCTGTCGTCCGCATCCGGGGTTGCCTGCTCCGCCGCCACGTCCACCGGCGCAACCGCCGTCGTTTCGTCCGCAACGACGAATTCCGGCGTGGACGTCACCACGCCTTCCAGTGGCAGCTGCTCGTCCGCCAGACCCATGTCCGTATCCGTCGGGGTCGGCGCGGTTGTGGCTTTCTGCAACCAGTCGTCGATTTGCCGCGAGCTGAGCACGTCCGACGCCGGCAACTCATCCAACGACTTCATGCCGGCGAACTCCAAAAACTTGTCCGTGGTGCCATACTGCAACGGCCGTCCCGGCAAATCCGCCCGGCCCACGATGTAGATCAGGTCTCGCTCCAGCAATTTGTTCACCCCCGCCTCCGCCGACACTCCGCGGATCATCTCAATCTCCGTCCGCGTCACGGGTTGCCGGTAGGAAACCACCGCGAGCGTCTCGAGGGCCGACTGGCTCAGCTTCACCGGCGGCGGCTCCTGCCGCAAAATCCGCAGCCAACGCGCAAACCTCGGGTGCGTCATCAATCGGTAGCCGCTCGATCCTTCGATGAGCAAAAGCCCTTCGTCCGACAACCGCAGCTCTGCCGCGATCAGATCCATCGCCTCGCGGATCTGGGTCGCGGTGATAAGCGACGGCACATCTTGGTAAAGTTCGTTATCCTCCGGCACCTCCGAGATGACTTCCACGGGCTCCTCGGCTGCGGGTGCTTCCGCCGGCGTTACCGCCGTCTCCCCTTCCGCGACCGCGTCCACCGGCGACGCGTAATCCGTCACCACGCCCGGCAACGGCAGCGTCATCTGCTCGTGGAACCGCGTAAACACTGCTTGGATATCCTTGATCGCGAGCGGCTGGTTGGACGACAGCAACAGAGCCTTGAGAACTTTTTTTAGGTTAAACGCCATGCGAAGAAGGTCGCCCCCAGTGAATGCCCCCGCGTTTCCCCTCCGCAACCACGAAAAGCGACTCCCCAATACCCCAGCCAAATTACCCCTGTTCATCACCCCGCAAACACACTTGCCCGCCCCTCGGCCCCTTGGTTCGCTCCGTTTTCCCGTCTCCCGCAATCCCATCCCCTCTCTTTTATCTTCCACCTTCTATCGCCCATGAGCTCCCCCGCCAATCCTCGCACTCACTCCTCTGTTATCGTCGACGGCAACGACCGAGCCCCCGCCCGCTCCATGCTGCGCGCCGTAGGATTCACCGACGAAGACTTCAAGAAACCCCAGATCGCCGTCGCTTCGTCCGCGTCCAACATGACGCCCTGTAACGTCCATCTCGGCGAGCTCAGCGAGCACGCCCAAAAGGGCATCAACGCCGCCGGGGGCAAGGCCGTCTACTTCAACACCATCACCGTTACCGACGGCATCAGCATGGGCACGCAGGGTATGCGCTACTCCCTCGTCTCCCGCGATGTCATCGCCGACTCCATCGAGACCGCCGTCGCCGCCGAGGGCTTCGACGGCCTCGTCGCCATCGGTGGCTGCGACAAAAACATGCCCGGTTGCATGATCGCCATCGCCCGCCTCAACCGCCCGGCCGTCTTCATCTACGGCGGCACCATTCTGCCCGGCTTCCTCGCCTCCGACTGCGACAAACAAAAACCCCTCGACATCGTCTCCGTCTTCGAGGCCGTCGGCAAACACGCCAAGGGCGAACTCAGCGATGCCGGTCTCCGCGATGTCGAGGCCAGCGCCATTCCCGGCCCCGGATCCTGTGGCGGCATGTATACCGCCAATACCATGGCCTCCGCCATCGAGGCCCTAGGGCTGAGCCTGCCCAACAGCAGTGCCCAGCTCGCCGTCGGCAAAGAGAAGCGCGACGACTGCGAGCGCGCCGGTGCCGCCGTCATGGCCATGCTCCAAAAGGGTATCAAACCCCGCGATATCCTCACCCGAAAGGCCTTCGAAAATTGCATCACCGTCTGCACCGCGCTCGGCGGCTCGACCAATCTCGTCCTCCACCTGCTCGCTATCGCCCATTCCGCGGAAGTCCCGCTCGGGATCGATGACTTCAAGACCATCGGTGCCCGCGTCCCGCTCCTTGCCGACGTGAAACCTTTCGGCAAATACGGCATGGCCCATCTCATCCGCATTGGCGGCATTCGCCCGCTCATGAAAATGCTCCTCGATCGCGGGTTGCTCCACGGCGATTGCCTGACCGTCTCCGGCGAGACCATCGCCGAGTCCCTCAAGAACGTCGCCCCCTACCCGTCCTACCCCGACCAGCAGGATGTCATTCGCCCCTTCGACCAACCGATCAAAGCCGATACCCACCTCCGTATCCTCCGCGGCAACCTCGCCCCCGGTGGCGCCGTCGGCAAGATCACCGGCAAAGAAGGCCTGTATTTCAAAGGCACCGCCAAAGTTTACGAAAGCGAGGAAGGCGCGCTTCAGGGCGTCCTTCGCGGCGACGTCGACAAAGGCGACGTGGTCGTCATTCGCAACGAGGGTCCCGTCGGCGGCCCCGGGATGAGAGAAATGCTCTCACCCACCAGCGCCATCGCCGGCCGCGGCCTCATCAAGGATGTCGCGCTCATCACCGACGGCCGCTTCTCCGGCGGCAGCCACGGCTTCGACGTCGGCCATATCACGCCCGAAGCCGCCAAAGGCGGCCCCATCGGTATTGTGCAAAACGGCGACCTCATCGAAATCGACGCCGTCAAAAACACCCTCAGCCTTCTCATCCCCGAAGCCGACTACGCCGCGCGCCTGGCGGCCTACAAGCCCCTCCCGCCAAAAGAAACCCGCGGCGTCCTCGCCAAATACGCCAAACTCGTGAGCACCGCCTCCGAGGGCGCGGTGACGGACAAAAATCTATAAGGGGGCACTCCCGGTCGCCGGGTTCACCGCCCGCGCCAGGGCGGACGCAAACACTTTCAACTTCTCGGGGTCTTTACGCCCCGGCGCTGCCTCGACTCCGCTGTTCACATCAACGAATCGCGCGCCCGTCGCGGCGATCGCGTCGCCGATGTTTTCGGCGTTGAGTCCGCCGGCGAGCACCCAGTTCACTTTTTTGAACTGCGTGCGGTGCCACGCAAACGACTTCCAATCGCCCGTGTGGCCGGATCCGCCGAAGACGTTCGGATGATAAGTGTCGAGCAAAATGGTGGCGGCGAGCGGCACGAACGCCAAATCAAAGTCCTTGCCCGGAGGCACGCGCGGGGCGAGCCAGAGCATTTCCGGCGGAATCACATCGAGCCAACGCGCCGCCATGGAAAACGGCGTTTCGTTGGCAAAGTGCAGCTGCACGTGGTCGAAGCCCGCCGCCTTAATCGCCGTGAGTTCTTCGAGGGAAGGCTCGACTACCACAGCCACTTTTTTTCGCGGGGGCAGTCGGGGAGCCATCGCCTCGAACTGGGCCAGGCTCACGTAGCGCGGCGATTTGGGGTGGAGAATAAAACCGAGATAATCCGCGCCCACGGCATCGGCCGCCTCGGCGTCCACCAGCGAGGTCAGCCCGCACACCTTAAATCGTATGCCGGCGATCATCGGTCAAAATGAGTTCACCGCGGCGATCACGTGATCGACCTGCCCATCGGTCAGCTCGGGAAAAATCGGCAGACTCACACACGTGTTCGCCGTGAGTTCGGAAACCGGAAACGATCCGATCCCATAGCCGAGACCGGCGTAGCATTTTTGCAGGTGCAACGGCACGGGATAAATCAGATCGGTGCCGACCTCCGCCCGCGTCAGGTGCTCGCGCAGCATGTCACGCCGCGGATGACGAATCGTGAACTGATGAAAGACGGACCGACCGTAAGCCGGTTGCTCCGGGAGCTGCACCTCCGCCAGCGTGATCCCGGCGAGGTAACGCGCGGCGATCGCCTGGCGGCGCGCCGTCCACCCGGCGAGGTAGGGCAGCTTCACGTTGAGCAGTGCTCCTTGGAAACCATCCATCCGGAAATTCCCGCCGACGATGTCGTGGTAGTAGCGCCGGTCGGATCCATGAACGCGGATGTGCCGGGCCTTGATGTGCACCCCCTCGTCCTTCGCGACAAACGCCCCGCCCTCGCCACAGCCGCCGAGATTCTTCGTCGGATAAAAACTGAACGTGCCCACGTCGCCCATCAGACCGACCGGCTTGCCCTTGTAGCTCGCACCGATCGCTTGGGCGCAGTCCTCGATCACGTAAAGCCCGTGCTTGCGGGCGATGGCGATCAATTCATCCATCCGCGCCGGCTGCCCAAAGAGGTGGACGACGATGATTCCCTTGGTCCGCGGGGTGATCGCGGCCTCGACCTTCTCCGGGTCGAGGTTGTAGGTGCCCGGCTCGATGTCGGCGAAGACCGGGGTCGCGCCGACGTAGTTGATGCCCCAAGCAGACGAAATAAACGTGAACGGCGCCGTGATGACTTCATCACCGGGACCAAACCCCGCGATCATGCACGCGACGTGAAGGGGCGACGTGCCGCTGTTCATCGCGAGCACGCGCGGATACCCGAGCGTCTTCGCGAAGTTTGCCTCGAATTCCTCCACGTCCTTACCGAGGCAGAAACGCGTCGCGTCGTAGGTCGCGGTGAGCGCGGCAAGCGCGGGCTCGCGCAGAGCGCGGTGTTGGAGGCTCAGATCGAGGAACGGGACTTTCATTTGCCGAGTTTTTTAACCAGTGACTCAACCAAGCTGTCGAGACTGGGCGTCTTGGCGCTGAAACCGACCGGAACTCCCAGCTCCTTCATCGTCGCTCCGGTTTGCGGTCCGATGCTGCCGGCCAGAGGCGAAATTGCATCTTTGCCGAGTTTGAGCGCGGCCGCTTGGTCGACGAATGACTGTACTGCCGACGAACTCGCAAAAAGAATCGCATCGGCCCCGCGCGCCCGAAAATCGGCGGCGGCGGGCGAGCCGCTGAGATCGGTCTGCTCGGTTTTGTAAACCTGGAGCGTGTCCACGATCGCGCGGGCTGCGGTGAGTTTATCGACGAGATCGTCCCGGCTGAGCGAGCCGGCAACGACGAGAATTTTGGCGTGATCGAGGCTGCCCGTTTCGATCAAAGCCTCCGCGAGCGCTTCGGCCGTCGCGACCTTGGGCTGACACTCGATCTTGAGGTGAAAAGCCCGGATCGCCTCGGCCGTCGCTTCGCCGATGCACGCGAAGCGAATCAGGCCGAGAGAACGGATGTCGTCGAAAATCCGGCGGATCTCCTCGAAAAAATAGCGCACGCCGTTGGGACTCGTGAAGACGAGCCAATCGTAGCTGCCGAACTCGAGGAAAACATCGGCGAGCGCGTCATTGGAAACCTCCTTGGTGATGGAGATAAGCGGCAACTCGATCACCTCGGCGCCGAGGGCGGTGAGTTTGACGGCCAGTTCAGGCGCTTGATCGCGGGCACGCGTCACCGCGATGCGGCGACCGGAGAGAGGGAGAACACTGCTCATAAAATTAAACCCAATTGTTTGAGCACCCGGGCGGCGGTGGCCGCGGGCGCGGTGAAGTCGTCGGTCGAAAGCGGAAGGCTGCGCACGCCGATGTTTTCGTGGAAAAAATAGAGCGCGTCAGCCGTCGCATGAACGCCGAGCGCCGTTTGGCAGCCGCCACCAAGGGCCAACTGGAAGGCCCGTTCCAAATTCACGGCGCGGGCGGTCGGTGCGTCGAAAATCGTGGCATACTTGGCTGCATCGGCCACGCGGCACTGGACGGCGATCGCCCCCTGCCCCACCGCCGGCACCATCTGCGTGTACTCCAGCGTCACAAAGGTGAGCCCGGGCCACGTCCCGATTCCCAAACGGGCCAGCCCGGCGGCAGCGAGCACCGTAGCGTCAGCCAGCCCATCGTCCGAGATCTTGCGCAGGCGTGTGTCAACGTTGCCGCGGATGCCGGTGAACTGAGCCGCGGGATACAACCGCGCGAGCTGGGCGCGGCGACGCGGACTGCCCGTGGCGACGGTCACTGGCGCTGTGATGCCCTGCCGCAGAATCAAAACATCCCGCGCATCGGCGCGCGGCAGGTAGCCGACGACCGTGAGGCCGGCCGGCATGGCGCCGGGAAGATCTTTCGCGCTGTGGACGGCGAAGTCGGCCTCACCGCGCAGGAGCGCCGCCTCCAGTTCGCCCGTGAAGAGGCCTTTGCCACCGCGCTGTTCGAGCGACCAATCGGTCTGCCGGTCGCCGGTGGTGACCAGCTTCAACAGCTCCGTTTCGCAACCCAGCCTGGCCCGCAGGTGCGCAGCGACAGCCGCGGCTTGGACCAGGGCGAGCGGGCTTTGGCGAGTGGCGAGGACAGGTTTGAACACGGAAAAGAAAAGGGCGCAGACAGTGTCTGCGCCCGGAAGGTTTTGGCAACGGTGAGGTGCGCCGCGCTCAGTAGCTGGCCTGAACGCCCTTGAGATTCTTCTTGGCCATCCACGGCATCATGCTGCGGAGGTAAGCACCGGTCTTCTCGATTTGGTGCTTCTCGCCGGCCTTGAGGAGGGCGTTGTAGTTCTTGAGACCGCCCTTGTGCTCCTTGACCCACTCTTTGGTGAACTGGCCGGATTGGATCTCCTTAAGGATCTTCCTCATCACGACCTTGGTCTGCTTGTTGATCACGCGCGGGCCGCGGGTGATGTCACCGAACTTGGCGGTTTCCGAGATCGAGAAACGCATGCCGGCGATGCCGGATTCATACATCAGATCACAGATAAGCTTCAGCTCATGGAGACACTCGAAGTAAGCCATCTCGGGTTGGTAACCGGCCTCAACGAGGGTCTCGAAGCCGGCCTGGACGAGAGCGCTGGCGCCTCCGCAGAGCACGGCCTGCTCGCCGAAGAGATCGGTCTCGGTCTCCTCCTTAAAGGAGGTCTGCAGCACGCCCGCCCGGGTCGAGCCGATGCCCTTGGCCCAAGCGAGGGCATTTTTCTTGGCGGACTTGGATTTGTCCTGCGCGACGGCAACGAGCGCCGGCATGCCTTTGCCCTCGGCGTAGAGACGACGGACCATGTGGCCCGGGCCCTTAGGTGCGACCATGATGCAATCGACGTCCTTCGGGAGCTTGATCAAACCGAAGTGAATCGCGAGGCCGTGGCTAAAAAGGAGGGTCTTGCCCTTGGTGAGATTGGGCAAAATGGAGCTGGCGTAGACGTCGGCCTGCTTCATGTCGGGCAAACCGACCATGATGATGTCGGCCCGGCGAACGGCTTCACCGGTCTCGACGACCTCGAAGCCGTGCGACTCGGCGACCGCCTTGGATTTCGAGCCCTCATAAAGACCGATGATGACCTTGCAGCCGCTGTCCTTCAGGTTGAGCGCATGGGCGTGGCCCTGCGATCCGTAGCCGAGGACGGCGAGCGTTTTGTTTTCAAACACGCCGAGATCGGCGTCTTTGTCGGTATAGACTTTGGCGGGCATGGTGGAAATCGGGTTGGAGTTTTTTGGTTTCGGGTTGCGAGTAAGAAACAGAAATTAGCGCCGGAGGGCGAGTTGGCCGGTGCGGGCAAGCTCGATGATGCCAAACGGCTCCAGCAGACCGAGGAAGGCGTTGATCTTCGCCTCATCGCCGGTGACTTCGATAATGAGCGAGTCCACGGAGAGATTGACGATCTTGGCGCGGAAGACGCCGGCGATCTGGAGCAACTCGGCGCGATTGGCCGAGTCGGCCCGAACCTTGATCAAGACCAACTCACGGGCGACCGCTTGGCCATCGCTGAAATCGGAGACGTCGACGACGTTGACCAGCTTTCGGAGTTGTTTGGTGCAAAGCCCGAGGGCGGCTTCATCGCCTTTGAGTACGATAGTGATCCGGGAAAGCGACGCATCGTGCGTGGGCGCGACGTTGAGGGAGTCGATATTGAAGCCGCGGCCGGAAATCATGCCGGTGACGCGCGCCAAAACGCCGAATGTGTTTTCAACGAGGACCGAAATCGTGTGTCGCATGAAATTTAGGATAAAAAGGTGAAATGGTGGACGCTGAGGGACTCGAACCCCCGACCCTCTCGGTGTAAGCGAGATGCTCTAACCAACTGAGCTAAGCGTCCGAACCGAGGGGAGAGGAAAACGTGCGGGCGGTGGCGATGACAAGGAATTATTCGGGCGCGGCGCCGACCGGCGGTGCAACGAAAAATCAACGCGCGGTCTTCGGGCGGAGGGTGCCGTCGCGCACCATGAGTTCGGCGTTTTGGAGGGCATTGAGGGCGGCGCCTTTCCAGAGATTGTCTCCGCTCGCCCAGAGAGAAAGACCGTTGTCGATCGCGGTATCCACGCGGATCCTACCGACGCCGCACTTCACCTGGCGGCTGAAGTCGAGGGGAGTCGGGTAAAGGCGCTGCTCCGGATCATCAACCAACTGGGCGCCGGCGAACGCCGCGATTGCCTCGCGCGCGGCCGCGACATCGACCGGGCGCTCAAACTCGGCGCTCACCGCGACTGAGTGAGCCCGCACCACTGGCACGCGCACACAGGTCGCGGAGACTTTTAGGTCGGGCAAGCCCATGATCCGTCGGCTTTCCTCCCGCATCTTCGTTTCCTCGCCGGTATAACCGTCGGCTCCAAACGAACCAACCTGCGGGATGGCGTTGAACGCGATTTGATAAGGATAAACCTTCTTCGTCATCGGCGCGCCCGCGACATGCGCTTGAATTTGCGCTTCGAGTTCGTCCACCGCGTCGGCGCCCGTGCCCGAGACCGACTGATAAGTGGCGGCAAAGTAGCGCTTCAGACCAAACCGGAGATGCAACGGCCAGAGCGCCATCAACGTGACGGCCGTCGAGCAATTGGGATTGGCAATAATTCCCTGATGTGAACGCAGGCCCTCCGGATTGATCTCGGGAATCACGAGCGGCACCGCCGGGTCCATCCGATACGCAGAACTCTTGTCGATCACGAGACACCCCGCTTTGACCGCGTCGGGTGCGAGCGCCCGGCTCGTGGCGTCGTCGACGGCGAAGAACGCCACGTCAACATCGCCGAACACGCCCGGCTTCGCCTCTTCAACGGTAAATTTTTGGCCGCCGCTTTCGATGACTTTACCCACCGACCGCGCCGAGGCAAAAAGCCGTAACCGGGCCAACGGAAAATTTCGCCCGAGCAAAAGCGCGAGCAGCTCTTGACCGACGACGCCCGTAGCGCCGACGATTGCGACTGTGAAGGAAGCGGTATTGTCCATGAAATCTCTCTGGGAGCCTTACAACCAAACCCGCACCGGCCTCGGCATCAAGCCCGCAGACCGGGTTCTGCTGGTGAGGATATCCTCTTCGACCCTGCAATTCTACCGGGCCGGAAACCTCGTGAAAAGCTGGGGTATTTCCACCTCCAAGCGCCCGCCATCGAATGTGAAGGACTCTCTTGGCACGCCGCGCGGGCTCCACGAAATCGCCGAGCGCATCGGCGCCGGTCAACCGCCCGGCATGGTTTTCAAATCCCGCGTGCCGACCGGTCGGCACTATGGCGAACTCCCCGATGCGGCGGTGAACGACAATCTCATCACGAGCCGCATCCTCTGGCTTCGTGGACTCGAAGCCGGCGTGAATCGCGGCGGCAACGTTGACACCTACGAGCGCTACGTCTACATCCACGGCACGAATCACGAGAGCCGCCTCGGCGAGCCCTTGAGCTCGGGCTGCGTGCTGATGGGCAATCTCGATATCGTCGAGCTCTACGAAGACGTGCGCACAGGCGACCACGTTTTCATTGCCGACTGAGCGGGCCGCTTTGGGCGCCGGGCGTCGCTATTTCCCGCGCACCGCAGCGAGCAAGCGCAAGTAATCTTCGTCCAACTGGCTGTTCGGCTCGAATTTCAACGTTTGCCGCGCCCGAACCAGCGCACGCTCCGCCGCCGGTTTGTTACCCAGCCGAATCAAATGTTGCACGAAGGGGACCACCACGTGGTCAAAAAATCCGATCCCCGCACCGGGCCCGAAACTCGCCAAGAGCGACTGGTAAGTTCGCTCCTGGGCCGGCACGGAATCGCTCGCCATGCTCCGAAGCAAAATCTCCCGCGCTTGTTGGGCGCTAAGATCACCTCGCTTTGACCGGTTGCGCCGGGCGATATCCCGCTCCTCGGCGTCGGCCGCGCTGGTTTCACCCCGCGCCCTCAGGCTCGCGCTCACCCGGTTTGAGAAACCGGCCGCGACATCCGGATACAACTGAAACGCGAGCGCCGCTTCACGCAGCACCGCCTCGATCTGCCGTGGTGTGCGCGGCAACTCGGCCTCGGCCGCCAATAGCGTTTCCCAAGCCGGGAGATTTCGCCGCTCAAGCGTCACCGCTCTCCGGGCCGCCCGCGCCGCCGCTTCGAAGTCCTTGGTGGCAAAAAAATCTTCGGCGAATGCACCGTGGCCGGCCGACTGCCGAAAAGTCGGCAACGTACGGAAGCGTTCCGCGAGGAACATAAGTTCATGATCGGAGATTTTTTTCCACGTCTGCGGGTCCAGCGCGTACCCAGTGACCAAGCGCTGCTTGGCGTAGCGGCCGACATCAAATTTCCATTTTTGGGCGGTATCGAGAAACCCGAACCACGCGTGCCTGCCATCGTCGCCCGCGCCGGTAAAAAACAACGTCGGAACGCCCCGCGCCTTTCCGGTCTCCGTCGCGAAATACGCCTGGTCGACGCAGATGCCGCCGGCCTTCAAAATGTCGTGGAGCTTGTAGGTCGCGCCGGGCCAGACAGGCGTGTTGTTTGCGATCCGATCCTGCCGATAACGCACCATCGTGTAAGCGCGGTCCAGATGACTGAGCGGATAGTCGGCCACTTGCTGCGTCCATTTCAGCTCGGCCAAAGGTGCCGCCGCGTCGACGACGAATTTCAAATCGTCGGCCTGCAAGCGAGAGAGACGGTGGAAGGTTCGACCGGCCACATCCTCCGCGATCCACCAGTCAAAGGCCTCGGACGGGGTATTCATCTTTCTCGGCAGCGTCTTCGCCGAGACCTGACCGTGCGGCCAATGCGGCGGAGGCGGCACGTCGTGCACGAGCGCGATCGCCAGCGCGAGCGAGGAATACCGGGCGAACTTGACCGGATCGCGCCGATGCAAGGCGTTGAGAATTTGAAACGCCGCGGGCAGGTTGTCCTGAGGAGCCAAGAGTGAAAAGAACTCCTCGCCGAACGCCGCGTTGCCCACGAGCCAGCGCTGCAGATCGGGCGACAGCCAGCGGCCCAAAGGCAGATCCGCGGTGTCGTATCGAGTGGCCATGTTGGGATGGCCAACCCGGGCACCCTCGATGGCGTTGATCCACTCCGGAATAAACTCCGCATCTGACTTCGCCAACAACGCCGCCCAACGGGCGACCAAGAGCCACCGATTCGCCGCGTCGTTGCGCTCCCGCACGTAGGCCGTCCTCGCCGCGGCGCGGAGTATCGGCACGGACGAGCGCCATTGATCCGCCCCTGCTGTTTTGGCCAACTCGGCGAGCCGCGCGGGAGTCGGCGGCAAAACCGTTTCTGCGTCCGAAATCGGTGCCGGGGCCGGATATCCACCGAGGCCCACCGTCAGACCCAAACCCAACAAAATTGTCCGCAACGACATGGCTCGATTCAGTCGGGATTCATTACCGGGGCAAACCTGATCGCGCGCCGTCTGACCGCCGGGGTGCCGATGAAAACAAAAACCCCGCTCACCGGGTCCTCGGTGGGCGGGGTTTCGTTTATCCGGCAGCTGGCCTTTTCGTTTAGGGCGTTACACCCGTCGCAGCCGGGGGCGTCTTTTGTTTGAAAGTGAGATTCTCGCCATCGCGCTCGACGATGACCGCTTCGCCCTCCTTCACGTCCCCGCGCAGGAGCGCCTCGGCGAGCGGATCTTCGACGTAGTGCTCGACCGCGCGCCGCAGAGGACGTGCGCCATATTTCTCGTCGTAGCCTTTCTCGATCAAGAGCGCCTTGGCCTCGGTCGAAAACTCGAGGGTGATTTTCCGCTCAACAAGACGTTTGGCGAACTTGGTAATCTCGATCTCGACGATCTTGATGAGGTCTTTCTTATCCAGCGGCCGGAAGAAAACGATGTCGGAAATGCGGTTGAGAAACTCTGGTTTGAACACCCGCTTGGCTTCTTCGAGAACCTTCTCGCGCATCTTTTCGGCGTCGTTGAAGGTCGCGGCGGCAGCGGCAAAACCCATGGAGGTCTGGCGCTGCAAGAGCGCGGCGCCGACGTTGCTCGTCATGATGATAATCGTGTTACGAAAATCCACCGTGCGACCGAGTGAATCCGTCAGACGACCGTCCTCCAAAATCTGGAGAAGAATTTGCAGAACGTCGGGGTGAGCCTTTTCGACTTCGTCGAAAAGGATGACGGCGTAGGGGCGGCGACGGACGGCTTCGGTGAGCTGGCCGCCTTCTTCGTAGCCGACGTAGCCGGGAGGCGAGCCCACGAGGCGTGAGACGGCGAATTTTTCCATGTATTCGCTCATGTCGATCTGAATGAGCGCGTCTTGGTTGCCGAACATCTGCATCGCGAGCTGCTTGGCGGTCTCTGTTTTGCCGACGCCGGTGGGGCCGACGAACATGAACGAGCCGATTGGGCGACGCGGATCTTTGAGATCGGCGCGCGAGCGGCGGAGGGCCCGGGCGATGACGCTGGCGGCGATTTCTTGGCCGACCACGTTTTTCTGAATCTCGAGTTCGAGCGTGAGCAATTTCTCGCTCTCCTTCTTCTCCATCCGGGAAAGCGGGATTCCGGTCCAGTCGGCCACGACCTGCATCATGAGCTCTTCGTCGATCTGAATCCGTTTTTCGTCGCGGGACTTACGCCACTCCGCCGTGATTTCGTCCTGTTTCGCGCGGAGTTGCTTCTCGGTGTCGCGCTGTTTGGCGGCCTCCTCAAAGTGCTGGTCGGCGATCGCTTTCTCCTTCGCGGCGCAAACGCTTTCAATTTCCTTGGTCAGGCCATCGATATCGGGCGGGCGCACCAAAGCGGAAATACGGGCTCGCGAGCCGGCCTCGTCCATGACGTCGATGGCCTTGTCAGGCAGGAAGCGGCCCGTGATATAGCGGTCGGAAAGCTTGGCCGCCGCTTCGAGCGATTTGTCGCTGAAGGTGGCCTTGTGATGATCTTCGTATTTGCCCCGGATACCCTTAAGAATCGTAACCGTGTCTTCGACCGAGGGCGGCTCAACTTTCACGCTCTGGAATCGACGGTCGAGGGCGGAGTCCTTCTCGATGTATTTGCGATACTCGTTGAGCGTGGTCGCGCCAATGCATTGGAGTTCTCCGCGGGAAAGCGCGGGCTTGAAGATATTGGACGCATCCATCGCGCCCTCGGCAGCGCCCGCGCCGACGATCGTGTGCATCTCGTCGATGAAGATGATGACGTTTTTCGCCCGCTTCACTTCATCCATGACCGCCTTGATGCGCTCCTCGAACTGACCGCGGTATTTGGTGCCGGCGACCATGAGAGCGAGATCGAGCGTGATGACTTTCTTGTCGGCAAGAATCTCGGGTACGTTTCCGGACACAATTTCCTGGGCGAGGCCCTCGGCAATTGCCGTCTTGCCCACGCCGGCTTCGCCGATGAGCACCGGATTGTTTTTGGTGCGGCGGCAAAGAATCTGCACGACGCGGCGAATCTCATTTTTCCGACCGACAACAGGATCCATTTCGCCTTTGCGGGCGAGTTCCGTGAGGTCGCGACCAAAGGCCTTGAGCGCCGGGGTCTTCACTTCTTTCTTCTCATCGGATGCGCCCGACGTGCGCTGGGGCGATCCCGCGGCGGCTTCTTCGCCGGGTGCGCCGGGCTCGCCCGAGCCACTGCCAGAAAACTGCGGGTCGAGTTCGCGGAGAATTTCGTTGCGGGTGCGTTCGATATCGATGTCGAGCGACTTGAGCACGCGCGCGGCCACGCCTTCGCCCTCACGGAGTAATCCGAGCAAAATGTGTTCGGTACCGACGTAAGAATGATTGAGCGTCTTCGCTTCCTTCCCGGCAAGGGCGAGGACCTTTTTGACCCGCGGGGTGTAGGGAATGCTCCCGGGCGTCTTGGTTTCTTGACCGGTGCCCACTTGTTTCTCAACGGCACCGCGCACCGTTTCGAGGTCGAGCCCCATTTTTTGCAGCACGCTCACGGCGACGCCTTGGCCGAGTTTGATCAGCCCAAGGAGGATGTGCTCGGTGCCCACGTAGTTGTGGTGAAACCGGTCAGCTTCTTTCCGGGCGAGCGCGAGCACCTGCTGGGCGCGCGGCGTGAAATTGTTCATTGGTTCTTGGGACATCGGCGTAAAGTGGAGTGCGGTTTAGTTCATTTCGCTGTTAATGAGAGAGAAATCCGGGCGCACAAAATTGGCAAACTCGGAACGGAGGTGCGCGGCGCGCAGCAAATCGCGTTGGCCGGGATCAAATTCACCCTTTTGCGCGTGCTGGAGGTGCCCCGGCTGGGCTTCGATAAACAGTCGGTCGATGGTCGAGCGATTGGCGTCCGGAAATGCACCGAGGTCGATACCGAGCCGGATTAACGACAACAGATTCATGGCCTCACTCGAGTTGAGCAAATGGCTATTTTGCAAAATCCCAAAAGCACGACCGACTTTGTCGAAGAGTTTACCCGCATCGGCTTCGAGGAGCTTCTCCCGCGCATTGAGCTCATGTTCGATAATTGATTGGAGCACGCTGGTCAGACGTTTCAAAATCGCTTCCTCGGATTCGCCGAGCGTCGTTTGGTTCGAGATTTGAAAAATACTTCCACTCGCATCGGAGCCTTCGCCAAAAAGGCCGCGCACGACCATGCCGAGTTGGTTAACCGCGCGGACGACCTTTTCCATCTGGCTGGCAATGACCAACGCGGGCAAGTGCATCATCGCGGAAGCCCTCATGCCCGTGCCTAGGTTCGTCGGGCAAGCGGTGAGATAGCCGAGCGTCGGTGAGAAGGCGAAGTCCAGGCTGGACTCCAGCGACGTGTCGAGGTCGTTGATGATGTTCCAGCTCTTTTTGAGCTGAAAACCCGCGCGCAACACTTGGATGCGGAGATGGTCCTCTTCGTTTACCATCACGGACACCGTCTGGTCCTTGCTGATGATGACCGCGCTGCCCTGCTTGGACCCGCTGAGCTCGCGGCTGATCAAGTGGCGCTCGACCAGAATTTGTTTTTCGAGTTCGCCAAGTTCGCTGACGGACACGCTCAGATTCCGCTTAATCGGCAGCGCTGCCGCGACGGCGGCGGAGCAGGTCTCGGCGATTTTAGCGCGTTGGGCTGGAGTCGCCCAGCCTGAGAACGGCCGGCCCGCCAAGTTGCGCGCAAGGCGGATACGCGTCATCAGCACGATCGCGGTCTTGTTGCTGGCGGCGTCCGTCAGCTCCGAAGGCGTGGCGATGAGCGAGGCGATCGTCATGGGAGCATCAGCGCGGCGGCGGCTGGTTGGCGGCTTGTTTGACTTGGCTGATTTCATCGCGGGTGCGGGCGGCTTCTTCGTAACGCTCGGACTTGATGGCGTCCGTGAGGTCGAGCTCGAGTTTGGAGAGTTTTTCGTGGAGAAATTTGCGGGCAAGGGCCGTTTGCGGGACCTTTCCACTGTGCGTGATTCCTTTGTGCATTCCGTCCAGCATTGGATCGAGCATCCCCTTAAATGTGTCGTAACACGCCGGGCAACCGAACCGGCCATGCTTCTTGAAATCGAGCTGGGTATAGCCGCATGACTCGCAACGCAGCGCTCCGCTGCTGGATTCGGGGGTCAATGATGCTTTAAGCAACAAATCCGAAAGCGAGAATCCGCTCGGATCGGTGACCCCTTTGGCTTGGGCACACGCCTCGCATAAATCCACCTTGTGGACTTTGCTGCTTACAATCTGCGTGAGATGGACGGTCGCGGGCTTGTCGCAGAGATCGCATTTTAACGGGTTGGCCATGGAGCGTTTTGATTCTGCAGGGAACATGCCATGGCAACCCGCGCTGGCAAGTGCGCGGAACGAAGAATTCAAGCTGAGCCCGATTGGCTCAACGCGGATCGGACCCTGCGCACATTTGGCCCGCCGGGGTCAAATGCGCGTGCCTTCGATCAGCACGCGGCGGCGGAAAGCCTCCAGCACCCGGTGAGTAATGGGGCCGGGTTTACCGGAGCCGATTACTCGACCGTCCAATTTGACGACCGGAATAACTTCGGCGCCGGAACCGGTGAGAAAACACTCGTCGGCGCACCAGATATCGTAACGCGTCATGTCCGACTCCTGCAAGGGCACTCCTAGCTCGGCCGCGATGTCGATGACCGCACCGCGCGTGATACCTTTGAGTGCGCCTTGCGATGCAGCCGGAGTGATGATGATCCCCTTGTGAACGATGAAGACATTGTCGGCTGTGCACTCGGCCACATAACCCTGCTCGTTGAGCATGATCGCCTCCAACGCACCAAACAGCTTCGCCTCGATTTTACCCAAGATATTATTGAGATAATTCAACGACTTGATCGCCGGCGGCAAAGACGCGGGCCCGATGCGGCGCGTAGGTACCGTCACGATCGCGAGGCCGTTGTCGTAGTGCTCCTTCGGATAAAGAGAGATCTTCGACGCGATGATAAAAATCGTCGGTTTTGGGCAAAGCCACGGCGCCAAACCCAGATCACCCACCCCGCGCGTGACGACGAGACGGATATAGGCGTCGGTCAGGCCGTTTTGGCGGCAGGTCTCGCAGGTCGCCGCCCGAATCTCGTCCCGAGTGAGCGGCAGCTCCAACATGATGGCCTTGGCGGAGTATTCGAGCCGCTCCAAATGCTCCTCCAACCGGAAAATATTTCCGCCATAAAGCCGGATACCTTCGAACACGCCGTCGCCGTAAAGCAGCCCATGGTCGAACACCGACACCTTGGCCTCTGACGAGTCGACGAATTTTCCATCCAAATAGATCTTCATCATTACAACGTAGGCGGGCGCGAAAAGCTTTGTCCAGTCCTCGTCAGCTAGATTCTGCTTGAGGTCCGCGCTGTTCGTCCAAATTTTCAGAGCGCGGTTCGTTTTCCCGCTTCACCCTCCTCCCCTAACATGCGCTCCTCTGCCAGAAAAGTCACTGCCGGCTTCACCCTCATTGAATTGCTCACGGTCATCGCGATCATCGGCATCCTTGCCGCGATCATCATACCCACCGTCGGTACGGTCCGGGAAAAAGCCCAGCGGGCAGTGGATGGAAACAACATCCGGGAGATCCTGAAGGCCGCGCAGATTTATGCCGGCGACAACCAAGACCGGCTGCCCGACCCTTTTAACATCAGCAACGCCGTCTTGAACTCACCCCAGCTTGCCTGGAAGTGGCCCGGTATTCTGGCGAAGAACAATATTCTCACCGACCCCAACTTCTATTTTGCGAAAAACGACCCCGCGTTCAATTCCAACACCCCACTCCAGTTCATCATCACACCGAGCACGGCCCGAAACACACTCCATCCCAGCTTTACCAACGCCCGCTCGCCTTCTTGGGAGTTTGTCGGAGGGGTCAAAATGAGCGATGCCGCAACCACGCCCGTTCTTTATACCCGCGGGCTGCAAGCTAACGGCACTTGGAGTCCAACCAGCGGTGTCTATCGGGATACCGGCGGATTCATCGCGTTTCTCGGCGGCAACATTTCATTTTACCCCAACGTTTCCACCCCGACAACCAGCCCATTCCTGACCAACAACACCACCAGCACCAGCCAGAGTAAACCCATCGATATTCGTCAGGCGATCCCCTTTAACACCGTCGCCGCGCGCACCGGCCGGATTTACGGAATACCGCCTCCATCAGGCGCGGGCGGCATGGTCGGATCCGCCAACGGCACCGTTGCCAGCCGCGGTCCCTGACCACCGTTACCGTTCATCGATCATTCGCCCGGCCCGCCTCGCGCGCGCCGGGTTTTTTATTTCCCGCTTCCCCATCTCCGCCCAGCCGATCAACCTGCCTGCATCGCATCATGCTCACTGCCGCTCCCGCGCCCGCCAACCAGACTACCTACGTCATCGGTCACAAAAACCCCGACGCCGATTCAATCTGCTCCGCGCTGGCCTACGCTGCATTTAAGAAGGCCCGCGGCGAGACAGGCTACGTCGCCGCCCGTTGCGGCAACTCCAACGCCCGCATCGACACCATTCTCGCGCGCTTCAACCAAAGCCTGCCGGTCTACCTCAGCGATGTCTCTCCGCGTGTGCGCGATTTGATGGTTTCGGAGGTCGTCACCGTCGCGCCCGAGGCCACCTGCGCCGAAGCCTTGGAGCTCATCGATCGCCACAACATCCGCCTGCTTCCGGTAACCACCGCCCAGCGCCACGTCGTTGGCACCATCTCGCTCCCCCACCTCGGTGGCATCTTCATTCCCCGTCTCAGCGAACCCCGCAGCATGCGACAGGTCAGGTCATCGCTTTCCTATATGGTCCGCACGCTCAAGGCCACGGCGCTGCACCTCGTCGACGCCGACCGCGTGGATGAGTATTTCATCCGCGTCGGAGCGATGGATGTCGGGACGTTCTGGAAAATCTCGGAGCGGGAAAACATCAGAGCCGACAAATCTCTGATCATCGTCGGCGACCGGCGCGACATCCAGGGACGCGCCATAACCCTTGGCGTCAGAGCCTTGATTATCACGGGTGGCCAACCCGTCGATGATGACATTATCCGCCTCGCCGCCAATGCCGGCGTCAGCGTTATCAGCAGCCCTTGGGATTCCGCGACCACCGCCCTCTGCGTTCGCACCGCCACCACGATCGAACACATCGTCGAAAAGCAGTTTCTCTCTTTCCATCCCGACGCCCGTATCGCGGACATTCGCAGAAAATTTTCCGCGCTCACCGCTCCAGCCGCGATGATTGTGGATGATGACGGCACCTTGGTCGGCGTTCTTTCCAAAAGCGATATTCTTAAGCCCGTCCAGACCCGCCTCGTGTTGGTCGACCACAACGAAATGACCCAAGCGGTGAACGGCGCCGAAGACGTCACCATCACCGAGATCATCGACCATCACCGGCTCGGCGCGTTGAACACGGCCCAACCCATCTTGTTCATCAATGAGCCCGTTGGTTCCACCTGCACAATCATCGCCGATCTGTTCCGCCGTGAAGGCCTTCAGCCGTCACCTTCCATCGCAGGCATCATGATGTCAGGACTCATATCCGACACGCTACACCTCAACGGCCCGACCACGACGCGCAAAGACGCCATTCTCCTCGCCTGGCTGGCCGAGATCGCCGGCGTAAACTCCAAGCAACTGGCCGACGAGATCTTCAATTCCGGCTCGGTCATCCTCGCCAATCCGCCCGAGCGCGTCGTCCGCTCGGACTTCAAGACCTACGACGAGGAGAATTTGCGTTTCTCCGTCTCTCAGGTCGAAGAACTGGGCTTCGGCAATTTCTGGACCCACGCCGAGTCGATCGCCGCAGCGCTTCAAGGCTTGCGGGACGACGAGCAGCTCGCGTTCGCGGCCTTGTTGGTGACCGATATCAACACGCAGAACTCCCTCCTGCTCGTCAAAGGTGACGACGATTTGATTCAACGCATCAATTTCGCCCAAGTGGAACAGGGCGAAATCTTCGATCTGCCTGGTGTCGTCAGCCGCAAGAAGCAGCTTATTCCCTACCTGACCAATCTGATCAAGGAAATGGGCGTCGACGGTGCTTCCGGCACCAGAGGCACACCGACGCCGTCCCCGAACAAACGAAGGTAACCCGTCGCGGCCTCAGATGTGCACGGCCTCGCCAAGCAACGCCGCCGCCGCCTCCATGTTGGCTTCGCTCAACGTCGGATGGGCGTGAATCGTGTGGTGGATATCCTCGATCGCCGCTTCGAGATCCATCGCCAGACCATACTCGGCGATCAACTCGGTCGCATCGGAACCGATGATGTGCGCTCCGTAAATTTCGCCGGTCTTTGCGTCCGCGATCACCTTCACAAAACCCTCGCTGTCTGCCGAGGCCACCGCCTTGCCCGAGGCCACAAACGGAAACTTGCCGACCTTGAAATCGAGGCCTTTTTCCTTCGCCGCTTTCTCCGTCAAGCCCGTGCTTGCAACCTGCGGCTGGCAATAGGTGCAGCCGGGGAAATTTTTCACGCGCTTGGGTTTTCCGTGGCCGAACATTCCGTTCACCGCGTTGAGCGCCTCAAACGTGGCGACATGCGCCAGCCAAGGCGGCCCGATGATATCGCCCGCACCGTAAACGCCTTTGACGCTGGACTGATAATCATCGCCCACCTTGAGGTAATTCCGATCGAGCTCCGGCTTCAGATTCGCCGCAAAAACGCCCTCGATATTGGCCACGACGCCGATGGCCGACAGCAGCACCTCGGCCTCCACCTCGGTCTTTTTGTCACCGGCAACGAGATCTACTTTGACCGTATTTTTCCCGATGCGGAAGTTCTCGCACTTGGTGTTCGTGTGCAAGGCCACGCCCTGCTTCTCAAACGATTTCGCCAGTGTCTTGGCCACTTCCTCATCCTCGACCGGCAGGATCTGCGGCAGCATCTCGACCAGCGTCACTTTTGAACCGAACGAGTTGTAGAAGTAAGCGAACTCCACGCCGATCGCGCCCGCGCCCACGATGATGATGGACTTTGGCATGACGGTGTTGGCGAGCGCCTCACGCGAAGTCATCACCCGCACCCCGTCGAACTCCAGTCCCGGGATCCGCCGCATCTTGCAACCGGTCGCGACCAAAATGTTCTTCGCCTTCAAAATCTTTCCCGCGTGGGCGCCTTCGGTGATCGAGACCATGCCAGGCGCGCTGACCTGAGCCCGACCGACGAAATACTCCACCTTGTTCTTCTTGAAAAGGAACTCGATCCCCTTGGCCATTTGGCCCGCGACCCCGCGCGAGCGCTCCATCACTTTTGCAAAATCAAACCCCACGTCCTTGACCGTGAGCCCGAACGTTTCCGCTTTTTTAATTTTTTGATAAAGCTCGGCGCTCTTCAGCAGCGCCTTGGTGGGAATGCAACCCCAGTTGAGACAGGTTCCGCCGGCGCGTTCCATTTCGACGCAAGCGACCTTCTTGCCGAGTTGTCCGGCGCGAATCGCCCCCGCGTAGCCCGCCGGGCCGCCGCCAATTACAACGAGATCGTAATCCGTGATGTCTGCCATGTGGCCAACGTGCAATCGGCCCAATCTCCGTCAAATGGAAACTCCGTCCGCTCTAGATATCGATGACGTCGGTCGGCTTGGCTTGGGCCGGCCGGGTCCCCACCGTCCCGCCCGGACCGCTCCCCGGACCACGCGGCTTCCGCGTGAAGGCGCTGAGCACCAAATTCGTCACGCCGACTACCACCGCACCCCCTACCGCCGACCAAAACGAATCGACGTGGAATCCATCGACCAGTCGTCCCACGAGCAGAAACAACAAGGCATTGATTACGACCATGCCCAACCCCAACGTCAGTAAAATGAAGGGGAGCGTAAACAGCACCATCAGCGGCTTGAGAATCACGTTGAAGAAACTCAGCAACACCACAACCACCAGCAACGTGGTGCCGCTGTCGCACGAAATGCCGATCCCGAGTTTGGTCGCTAGAGTCACTCCGAGCGCGAGGATCGCCCAACGCAGAAGCAGTTGCAGAAACGCCGAGTTCATCGCCGTGCACTCTCCGACCTGCTGATAGCCCTGCAATGAAAATTCTCATCGTCCAAGACTATCTCCGCAGCGGCGGCACCGAGCGCCAATCCCTTTTGCTCACCCGGGCGTTCACCGCCGGCGGACATCCCACGACTCTCCTCACCTTCCGCCCCGGCGGAGCGCTGGCCCACCTCGGCGAGGACTTGGATCACCGCTCGCTCCAGCCCTTTGACCTCCATCTCGACTGGTTTGCTCCAGGACTGAGTGCCGCCGCAACCCGGCTCCAACCCGAGGTGGTCCTTTGCATGGGGCGAATGGCCAATTGCTACGCCGGCAACCTCCAACACCACCTCCCCCGCAGCCCGGTGGTGACCACATTGCGCACCGGCAAAGCGCTCCCGTTCCTCTTCCGTCGTTCACTTCACACCGTGCGCCACATCGTGGCCAACAGCCACGAGGCCCGCGCCGGTTTGATCTCAAACCAGCACCTTCCCCCGGAGAAAATCTCCGTCATTCACAACTCCTTGGTTTTCCCGGCTCCGAGCGCTGCCGGCCGCAACGACGCACTTCGCGCTCACTTCGGTGCCACCCCGGAAACCAACGTTTTGCTCAACGTCGCGATGTTCCGCCCGGAAAAAAATCAACGCGCGCTTGTCCAAATCGTTGCGGGGCTGCCGGCGACCGCCGATTGGCAACTCTGGTTAGCCGGCGATGGTCCCGCCCGCGCCGCCTGCGAGCGACTCGCCGCCGCACTCGGACTGAGCCGCCGCGTCCGGTTCCTCGGCTTCCACCGCGACCCCGCTCCACTTTATGCCGCCGCCGACGTCGCCGTTCACGCCTCTACGAGCGAATCTCTCTCCAACTTTCTCATCGAGGCCCAAGCCCACGGCCTCCCCGCCGTGGCTTACGCTGCCCAGGGTATCGGGGAATGCTTTGTCCCGGATCGCACCGGTTGGATGATTCCACCCGCGGATCGCCCGGCGTTTATCGCGGCACTCGCGCCTCTTTTTCAACGCTCCCCCCTCGCCCGAGCGGCCCTAGCCGACGAAGCCCGCGCCTTCGCCCGCACCACGTTCGACCCCGCCCGCCAAGTCGGTGCCTACCTCGAACTGTTTGCCCGCCTTTCTGCCGGTACCTAATTCTTGCCGCGCGTCCCAACCCATGACCAACCAGCAGCGCACCGACTCGATCGAACGCCACTTGCGCGAGCACAAATACGCCGATCTTCACACGCTCGCCACTCGCTTCGGCGGCTCGCTTTCCACCGTGCGCCGGGTGCTCGATACGCTCGAAGCTCGCGGCGTCGCCCGGCGCCACCACGGCGGCGCATCGCTCATCGAGACCGATGTGTTCGCGCAGGAATACGATTTCATCGCCCGCAACCAGCGACACCCCGATGAGAAATTCGCCATCGCCCGCCTCGTGGCCGAGCAGGTTCAGCCCGGCATGACCATCATTCTTGATGGCGGCAGCACCACTTACGCCGTCGCCCGACTGCTCGCCGACAAACACCTCCAGGTGATTACAAACTCGCTTCCCATCGCCTCGCTATTCGGCGAGATCGGCAGCGTCGAGACGATTGTCACCGGCGGCAGTATTTACAGCCGACTCGGGGTTCTGGTTGGCCCGCTTTGCGAGCAATCCTTCGAACAGACTCACGCCGATCTCGCGATCCTCGGCGGTGCCGGCATCACCGAAAACGGCATATGGAATCACAACGCGCTCATTGTCGCCGCCCAACGCAAAATGATCGCGGCCGCCGAGCACACGATCTTCGCGCTCGATAAGTCCAAATTCGGCCGAAAGGCCCTCAGCTTGACGACGCCGTTTCAGCCCAAATTCACCATCGTCACCGATACGCGCCCCACCCCCGCTGTTTCCCGCGCAATCAACACCTCCGGCGCTAAACTCACCTTGACCAAGTAGTATCGCATCGGGCGCACCTGACTGCTCGCGCGATCACCTCGTTTCCGCCTGCCCCCCCCTGTTGTCAGCCTTTATGCGGGCGGGCGCTTCCGCATTTGCCTTCTTTGACTCTGTGTCCATCCGTGCCGACCTGTGGTTAAAAAAGTCGCTAGTTCCATTCCTTCTTCCGCTCGCCCAACCGCCTCCGCACCGGAGTGCATTCGCCTTCGTGGCGTCCGCCAAAACAACCTCAAGGGCTTCGATCTCGATCTGCCCATCGGTCGCTACGTCGTCGTCACCGGACTCAGCGGCGCCGGCAAATCCTCCCTCGTCTTCGACACGCTCCACGCCGAGGGCCAACGCCGCTACGTCGAGACTTTCTCGGCCTACACCCGCCAGTTTCTCGACCTGCTCGATAAACCCAAAGTCGACTCCATCGAAAACATCCGCTCGTCCATCGCCATCGAGCAGACGAATACCGTAAAGACCTCTCGTTCCACCGTCGGCACCATGACGGAGTTGACCGATTTCTTCAAAGTCTGGTTCGCCCAAGTCGCCACGTGCTACGATCCCGTCACCGGCGAACCCGTCGAAGATGATACGCCCCAAACGATTTGGGCCAAGGTCTTCGCCGCCCATGCCCAGCGCACGACGCTCATCACGTTCAAGGTCGAGAAACCCGCCAACCTCACCTGGACCGAGATTCTCACGAGCCTTAAGAATCAAGGTTACGTCCGCGTCCTGATCGGGGGAGCCGCGCAAAAGATCGAAGACCTTTTGGCCGGCTCCGCTTTCCCCGCTTCGCCCGTCTCACCTGCTCTGTTCGTCGTGCAAGATCGCCTCGCGATTCAAACGGCGAACCAGTCCCGCTTCCTCGAAGCGGCCGAATCGGCGATGCACTTTGGCCACGGCCAAGTCTATCTTTTCACCGCCTCCGATCCTTCGACTTCACCGGCCGAACTTAAACTGATCCCGGCAGGGCACTTTTCCCGCGGTCTGCACTCGCCCACGACCGGCCGCACGTTCCGCGCCGCATCGCCGGCTCTGTTCTCCTTCAACTCCCCCCTGGGCGCTTGCCCCAAATGCCGCGGCTTCGGTCGCGTCATCGACATCGACTACCGCCTCGCTTTGCCGGATCAGTCGCTCTCGATCAACGGCGGCGCGCTCAAATGCTGGGAAGGCGAAGTCTACCGCGCTTCCCTCGACGACCTCCGCGTCTTCGCGAAAAAGAAAAAAATTCCCTGCGACGTGCCCTTCGCCTCGCTCACCGAGGAACAAAAATCTTTCATCATCGACGGCGAACCCGGCTACGGCGAAGACAACGACAAGACTTGGCCCAAGTATTGGTATGGCGTGAAGGGATTCTTCAAGTGGCTCGAAAAGACCACGTATAAGATGCACGTCCGCGTCTTTCTTTCCCGCTACCGCGCCTACAATCCCTGCCCTGACTGCGGCGGCCAACGTCTCCAACCCGAGTCTCTTTGCTGGCAATGGCAGGGCCGCACGCTCCCGCAACTTTACCAACTCCCCGTCAGCACCCTGCTGGACTTGGTCTCACGAGCTCAGATTTCCACGCCCAAATCTGAAACCTCTTCCGGCCCGGACCACGCGCTTATTTCCATCCTCACCCGTCTTCGTTACCTCGAACAAGTCGGCCTCGGCTACCTCACGCTCGACCGTCAGTCGAAAACCCTTTCCGGCGGCGAAGTCCAACGCGTCAACCTCACCAGCTGTCTCGGCACTTCGCTCGTCGACACGCTCTTCGTCCTCGACGAACCCAGCGTCGGCCTGCACCCGCGCGACATCGACCGACTCATCGCGATCATCCGCACCCTGACCGATTCCGGCAACACCGTCGTCGTCGTCGAGCACGACGAAGCGATGATCCGCGCCGCCGACCACGTCGTTGAGATAGGACCCGAGCCCGGTGCCCGCGGTGGTCACGTTGTCTTCCAAGGCGACATTCCCGCCCTGCTTGCGTCTCCTGTCAGCATCACGGGAAGCTACCTTTCCGGCCGACAATCCATCGCTGTCCCCGAGCGACGCCGTCCGGTGCCGGTTAACCACCCCTCCGTCCGTTTCACCAACGCCACGAAGCATAATCTCCGTCGCCTCTCGTTCCGCCTCCCGTTGCAACGTTTGGTCTGCCTGAGCGGCGTCTCCGGCTCCGGCAAATCCACTTTGCTTGATCACGTCATCTATCAGGGGCTACTCGCCCAGCGCCTCCAACTCACCGACGACCCCGCCGCCATCGAAGCTATCGCGAGCGATCTCACGTTCTCCGAGATCGTCCTCGTCGACCAATCTCCACTCTCCCGCACTCCACGCTCCAACCCCGCTCTTTACACCGAAGCATGGGAGCTCATCCGCGAACTCTACGCCGAAACCCCCGCGGCCTTGGCCGCCGGCTTCAACGCTTCGTCGTTTTCCTTCAATTCCGGCGAAGGTCGCTGCGATCACTGCCAAGGACTCGGCTACGAACGCATCGAAATGCAGTTCCTCTCCGACGTCTTTGTGCCATGCCCCGTGTGCGAGGGTCGTCGCTTTAAACCGGAAGTCCTCGCCGTCCAATGGCAGGAAAAGTCCGTCGCCGATCTCCTCGCGACCAGTATCACCGACGCCCTCCCGCTCTTCAATCCGACCGCCGCTCCTGTTTCTCGCCGCGACGCCGCCGCCCTCGCGACGATTCACCAGCGTCTCTCCACCCTCGAGTCGGTCGGTCTCGGCTACCTTACACTCGGCCAGCCGCTCAACACGCTCAGCGGCGGCGAATCCCAGCGCCTGAAACTCGTTCGCTACCTCGGAGCCTTCGCCGGCTCGGTGGGCCCTCAAGTTTCGGATCCCAACTCTCAGGTCGCGCCTTCAACCGGCGCTCTCCTGTTGCTCGACGAACCCACCACCGGCCTCCATCGCCACGACGTCAAACGTCTCCTGCTGGCCCTCCACGCCCTCGTCGACGCCGGCCACAGCGTCGTCGTGATTGAGCACAACTTGGATGTGCTAAAATCCGCCGATTGGATTCTCGAGGTCGGCCCCGAGGCCGGAGCGGCCGGCGGCCAGATCGTCGCAGAAGGCCCGCCCGAGCATCACCTCCGCACCGTCACCGCGACCACGCCGTTCCTTGCTGCCGCTCTCGCGCCCCACGAGCCCGTGGCCATCGCCGCCGAAACGCAGTCGGGCTACTCGACCACGCCGCTCTCCGCTCTCCGCACCCCGGAATTGGTCATCTCCGGCGCCCGCGAAAACAACCTCAAGAATCTCTCTCTCTGCATCCCGCATCGCCAACTCTCCGTCGTCACCGGCGTCTCGGGTTCCGGCAAAAGCACTCTCGCCTTCGACATCGTCTTCGCCGAGGGCCAGCGCCGCTTTATGGAGTCGATGTCGCCCTACGCGCGCCAGTTCGTCGAACAGCTCCCGCGCCCCGACGTCGACCGTCTGACCGGCATCCCGCCCACCGTCGCCATCGAGCAGCGCATCACCCGTGGCTCCCGCAAATCCACCGTCGCCACCATCACTGAGGTCGCCCAATACCTCCGCCTCCTCTACGCCCGCCTCGGCGTCCAACATCATCCCGATTCGGACAAACCCGTTACTCCGCTCTCACCCGGCGCGTTGAAAAAACTTCTCGCGCGGGTCATCGACACTCCCGCCGCCCGCCGGGCCAAGCACCTCTATCTTTGTGCTCCGCTCATCCGCGGCCGCAAAGGCCACCATCAGCCGATCGCGACCTGGATCGCCAATCAAGGCTACGACCTCATGCGCGCAGACGGGAAACTCACCCGCGTCGACGCCTTCCAAAAACTCGACCGCTATATCGAGCACGACATCGAGGTCGTCGTCGCCGATCTCAAGCATCCGAAAACGGAAACCCGAAAATCAAAAACCGAAACCGACCACCTCACCGAGGCCCTCCGCCTTGGCAAAGGCTCCTGTTTTCTCCTGACCCCCGACGGCACCATCCTCAGTTGGTTTTCAACCACACGCACCGACATCGACACCGGCGAGAGTTTTCCGGAGCTCGACCCAAAACATTTTTCCTTCAATTCGCCTCGCGGTTGGTGCCCGTCCTGTCGAGGCCACGGTCGCATTTTCCCTTGGATGCTCGAGGCGAAAGACGACGCTGAAAAAGACGACTCCGCCGCACGCCTCCGAGAGTTCGGAATCGACGACGCCGAAGAGGTTGCCGACGACGGGCAACCTTGCCCCGAGTGCCACGGTGCCCGCCTCAACCGCACCGCCCGCGCGGTAAAACTCCACTTCCAGAGCAAACAACTCCCGCTCTCTTTACCCGCCCTCCTCCGCGCCACTCCCGCGGAACTCATCACGCACCTCCGCGCCCTCGCGCTCGACGACCGAGGCAAGCTCATCACTCAAGACATCGTCCCGCAGATCGCCGAGCGCCTCAAATTTCTCGACCACGTCGGCCTCGGCTACCTCTCCCTCGACCGACCGACCGACACCCTTTCCGGCGGCGAAGCCCAACGCATCCGCTTGGCCGCCCAACTCGGCACCAATCTGGCCGGCGTCCTTTACGTTCTCGACGAGCCCTCCATCGGCCTGCACGCCCGCGACAACGACCGACTCATCGAAACCCTCCTCGCGCTCCGCGACAAAGGCAACACCCTGCTCGTCGTCGAGCACGACGACGAATTGATGGCGCGCGCCGACCGGATCATCGATCTCGGCCCCGGCGCCGGCGTTCATGGCGGTGCCCTGCTCGCCGAAGGCACGCCCGCGGAAATTCGCGCCAGTAAGCACTCCCTCACCGGCGTTTTTCTCGCCAAAGGCATCACTCATCCCCTCCGCGGCGATTACCGCCTTCTGCCCGCCGCCCGCGCAAAATCCGCGTGGCTTGAGCTCACCCAAGTCCGGTTCCGCAATCTGAAGAACGTCAGCCTTCGCCTCCCACTCGGCCGCCTCATCATGGTGGCCGGACCCAGTGGAGCGGGCAAATCCACTCTGTTCCGAGATGTGCTCCATCCCGCCGTCAGCCACGCGATCAAGACCAAAGCCGCCAAACTTACCGGCCGCGAATTCGCGCATGCCACGGGCTTCGCCAATGAAGGCGCAACCGCTCCGTTCGCCGCCCTCACCGGCGCGGATATTTTTCGCACGGTGGTCGAGGTGGACCAAAGCCCCATCGGCAAGACTCCGCGCTCAACGCCCGCGACCTATCTGGGTATCTTCGATCTCATCCGCCAATTTTTCGCGTCGCTCCCCGAGGCGAAAATCCGCGGCTATTCCGCCGCCCGGTTTTCCTTCAACACCAACGGTGGCCGCTGTCCCACCTGCGAGGGCGCCGGCCGCATCAAATTCGAGATGGCGTTCATGCCGACGACCTATCTCCCATGCGACGATTGTCGCGGCCTCCGTTACGGTCCCGACCTGGCGGACATTCTTTGGAAAGGAAAGTCTATCGGCCAAGTCCTTCAGCTCACGTTCGAGGAAGCCGCTGCATTCTTCGACTTTCACTCCCAGCTCTCACAAGTGTGCCAGCTCATGGTCGATTGCGGGTTGGGCTACCTCACGCTCGGCCAATCGTCGCCGACACTTTCCGGCGGTGAAGCCCAACGGCTCAAGCTCGTCACCGAACTTTCCACCGGCCTTGCCAGCTACCGCGAACGCTCCCGCGGCACGCCACCGCGAAATCTCTACCTCCTCGAAGAACCGACCATCGGCCTGCATCTGAGCGATTGCGAAAAACTCATCCGTGTCCTACATTCGCTCGTCGACCAAGGGCATACGGTGGTCGTGATCGAGCATCACCTAGATTTGCTCGCTGAGGCCGACTACATCCTCGAACTCGGGCCCGTCGGGGGTCCCGACGGCGGCGAACTGCTTTACCAAGGTGACCTCGCCGGCCTGCTCAAAACCAAAGGCAGCCCAACCGCCCCCTATCTCAACGCCCGACTCGCCCCCTCCGCTTGAACCTTGAATCCGCCGCAGCCCAACCCTCGTAGCTTTTTGCCCGCGAATGGACACGAACGGACACGAATTCACCCGGATAAAGCCGAGGAAACGGCCTCCGGGGTAGGAGCCCGCTCGCGGGCGATGTGCCGAGGGCGAACGTCGCAGCCTCAAATCGCCCGCAAGCGGGCTCCTACGCGCGCATTTTTGTAGGGCCCGACCTCGTGTCGGGCCGTTCAGGGTGGCGGGCGCCGCAGAGGGAAACGGCCTCACGCAAGGTGAGGCCCTACAATTAACCAATCGCAAACGCCCATCGGTTTGGGATTCGTGTCCATTCGTGTCCGTTCGTGTCCATCCGTGGTTCAACTGCCGTTTTTACACCCATGACGTTTGATTTTTAGACGGCAGGTTCCGAGGAGCCGATGAACTCAATCAAGTCAAATCCCCTTCGGGGTGGAACGGGGTTTCATCGCCTTTTATCTGAATCTGTCCACCGCCCTACTTTCGCCTTTCCCTCTCCGCTGCCCCTGCTTTTCTCCCTCTTCCTCTTAATCCTTCACTCATGAACACCACCATCAGCGCTATCACCGCCCGCGAAATCATCGATTCCCGCGGCAATCCTACCGTCGAAGTCGACGTCAAACTCGCTTCGGGCCATTTCGGCCGTGCGGCCGTTCCTTCCGGCGCCTCGACCGGCGAGCACGAGGCCATCGAGCTCCGCGACGGCGACAAAAATCGCTACGGCGGCAAAGGTGTTCAGAAAGCCGTGGGCAACGTGAAGGGCAAAATCGCCCCGGCGCTCATCGGTTTCGATGCGTTCGACCAAACCGGAGTGGATCGCGCGATGATCAAACTCGACGGCACCAAGACCAAGGCGAAGCTCGGCGCAAACGCCATTCTCGGCGTTTCCCTCGCCACCGCCAAAGCCGCCGCCTCCGCCGCCGGTGTTCCCCTTTATAAATATATCGGCGGCCCCAACGCCAAGGTCCTGCCCGTTCCCCTCATGAACATCATGAACGGCGGCGCGCATTCCGATGCCCCGATCGATTTCCAGGAATTCATGATCGTCCCGAAGAACTTCAATTCGTTCTCCGATGCCCTCCGCGCCGGCGCCGAAGTTTTTCACTCCCTGAAAAAGGTTTTGAAATCCAAAGGCCTCCAGACTGCCGTCGGCGACGAGGGCGGCTTTGCCCCCAACCTTGCCTCCACCACCGACGCGCTCGACGCCATTGCCGAAGCCGTCAAGGGCGCCGGCTACAAGCTCGGTAAAGACATCTTCCTCGCTCTCGACGTCGCATCTTCTGAGTTCTACGTGAAGGAAAAGAAAACCTACGTCTTCAAGAAATCAGACCAACGCTCCTTCACCGGCGATGAATTCGTCGCCTACTACAAGGATCTTTGCTCGAAATATCCCATCGTCTCCATCGAAGACGGATGTGCCGAGAACGACTGGGCCACATGGAAAAAACTCACCGACGCCATCGGCGACAAGGTTCAGCTCGTCGGCGACGATCTTTTCGTCACCAACGTCGAGTTCCTGCAGAAGGGCATCGAGACCGGCACCGCTAACTCGATTCTCGTTAAGGTGAACCAAATCGGCTCGCTCACCGAGACCCTCGACTCCATCGAGCTCGCGCAGCGCAACAGCTACACCACGATCATTTCGCACCGCTCCGGTGAGACCGAAGACGTCACAATCGCCGACATCGCGGTTGCCACCAACGCCGGCCAGATCAAGACCGGATCCGCCTCCCGCACCGATCGCGTGGCAAAATACAACCAACTCCTTCGCATTGAGGAAGAGCTCGGCGCCAGCGCGATCTACGGCGGCAAGCTCTAAGCCTCGGGCACGCGGCCGCTCCCGGCCGCATCTTCTGTTACGAGACCGGGCCCGTGCCCGGTCTTTTTTTTCCTCGGAACCGCACCCCCCCATTCGCAGGCTCTTACCTCAACATGAATGCGCCCACCTTTTCCGTCGCCTGGCTCACCGTCGCCCTCACCGCCTCGCTGACCGCCGCCGAGCCCGCGACCCCGCCCACGACCAAGGCTCCGGAGCAGAGCTCATCGGATTCGGCTGCGCCTGCCCCATCGGCAAACGTGACCGAAGCCATGATCCGCGCGCGCCAAGCCGAGCGAATCAAGGCCAAGACCGCGACGAAACCGGCCGCAGCGCCCGCGAGCGGCAAATCCGAGACCGGCGCCCCCGCCCACCTGCCCGCGCCCACCGGCGCCGAGCTCGCCAAATCAAAAGCCGAAACGCCGGAGATTTTGCCCAAAGTCGAAGTTCGCCGCTCCCGCGCGACCGAAATCGAGCTCGAAGTATTCAAGCAGGAAAAGGAGATCGAGCGAGAGAGAGCGAAGATCAAGTCCACTGACACCGACCGGGCCCTGAACCAGACTTCCAGCAAGAGCCTCTCAATTTTTGGCGGCCAAACGACTACTCAACGCGAATCCGTCGCGAAGGAGCGCGTCAGCCTCATGGAGTCGGAGCGCGACCTGATGGAGGCCATCGCCTACGCCAAAACTAAGGAAGAAAAAGAGGCGCTCCGCAAAGAGCTCAACGAGATCAAGGCATTGCGCCGCGATCTCGAAAGCGCCCTGCGTTGACGGAATCCCGATCACCCTGCGGGTGATCAATGCGCTTTTGAGTTCGATCGGCGCCAACTCCTGAACCAACGCTGCTGACGAAAAATCGTCGATCCCCGGTTCACTTAACACCAATTCGAGCAACACACTCACCGCGATTCGTCATCCGCGGTGAACGCATTTTTGGGGCGAGTCGCGGCGAGCGCACCTCACTCCACCCGCAACACGTAGCCACGCAAGTATTCGCTTTCCGGCATGGTCAACAGCACCGGATGGTCGGTCGGCTGGTGGCAAAACTCCAGCACCTGCACCCGTCGACGCGCATCCGCCGCCGCTTCGGCCAACACGCCGCGCAGCTCCGCGTCCTGCATGTGATGGGAACATGTATAAGTCGCCAAAACTCCGCCTGGAGCGAGCGCCTTTAGGGCCCGCAGGTTCAGCTCCTTATAGCCGCGCAGCGCTCCATCGAGCGCGCTCTTCGATTTCGCAAAGGGCGGCGGATCCAAAACGATGACATCCCATGCCGCTTCGGTCCCGCGCGCTTCGTCATTGAACCAGTCGAAGACATTGACCCCTTGGAAAACCGCGCGCACCGCATTGCGCTCCGCGTTGCGTCGCGCCGCCGCGATCGCTTCCGCGGAGCTATCCAGCCCGAGCACTTCGCTCGCTCCCGCCCGCGCGGCGTGCAAAGCAAACGGACCTTGATTGCAAAAGGCATCGAGCACCCGTTTACCCGCGCAGTACTTCGCCACCAGCGGGTGCTGGGCGCGTTGGTCGAGGTAAAACCCGGTCTTCTGACCACCCTCCAGATCCAACCAATAATCCATCCCTTCGATGGTTACCCAACGTGGCAGCCAAGGTTGCCCCGACCGCGTATGGGTCTCCAACGGCAACCCTTCAAGTCGCCGGATGTTCGCGTCGTTGCGGAAGATGATCTCCGCCGGCTGCAAAAGCTCGGCCAACAGATCGCTGATCACCGCCGTCATCCGGTCCAGCGCCAAGGTCTGGATCTGCACCACGAGGGCGTCGCCAAATTGATCCACAACGAGGCCCGGCAATTCGTCCGATTCCGACCACACCAACCGTCGTGCCGTCCCCGGCGCCCGGCGTCCGATCGCCCGAACCAACGCCGCCCGAATCCACGCTGCGTCCAGCGTCATCCGATTCCGGCTCAACCGCCGCCAGACGATCTGCGACTTGCTGTTGTAGATTCCCGTGCCGATAAACCGCCCGGTGCGATCCCGACATTCGATCGCCGTGCCATCATGAATCGCCGGGATGAGCGCCTCGATTTCATTTACAAAAACCCAAGGGTGCCCCTGCACCACGCGGGGCTTGATGTTGGCCTTGAGTTTGAGAAAGGGTACTGCCGCCGGGGCCGAAACCGGAACAGAAGCAGGAATGACGGGCGCAGGGACGGACTCGGGCGTGATCATGGGGTCACCACCGTCTGGGCTTCCGCCGTCGAGGCAATGGCAACCGTCGTCGCCTTCGACTTTGGTTCCCCCACCAAAACACTCAACTGCGCCTGCACACTCACGAAAAATTCGGGGGTCAACTCACCCTTGGGCACCGCATACAGCACCTTGGTCTTGGCGTGTTCATAGATATCTTTCGTCCCGTCGGCGCTGCGCCCTTTTGGTCGGAGCAGTTTTTTCCGCTCCAACATAAACGCCAGAAACTGCACGAGGCGGGTGTTCTCCGGACTCGGCTCCGTCGCCGGATCAGCGAGCGCCAAGAAAAGCGTCTCCGCATTCAACTTCAGCGTGCGTTCGGAGTTCTCGCCCGCCTTCCGCATCTTGTAGGGATGCACCCAACTGCAGGCGACGAACCCCGCCGGGACAAACGCCGCCACTTGGGTCGCAAGCACGTCGTGCCGGATGATCTCCAGATTTGCCGTGCGCACGAGATAGCTCGCCACGGCGTCGCCCTCGGCAAAGGCTTGACCCGAAACCAAGCACGCGGTCGCCAGCGGCTGCAGATTCATTTCCATAGCCTTTAGTGTTTACTCCCGCGGAGGGCGGACGCTAGCACTTTCCCAACGCATGAACGGACGCCTCATCGCCATCGGCGACATCCACGGCTGCCACGAAGAATTCTCCGAATTGCTCCGTCTCATCGACCTCCAGCCCGATGATCGCCTGGTCCTCCTGGGCGATCTGGTAAACCGCGGTCCCAACACCCCGCGGGTCCTCGAATTGGCCCGCGTGCACCGGGCGATTTCACTCCTTGGAAACCACGAGCTCCGGCTGCTGAACTATCGCCGCACTCGTGACCTAAAGTTTGTCAAAGAAAACGACCTCGAGACGTTCGACCAACTCACGGCCGAGGACTGGACCTACTTGGAAAATATGCTGCTCACCTACGAGGATCCCGACCTCAATCTCGTCTGCGTCCACGGCGGGTTCTTGCCGGACATCCCTTGGAGCAAACAACCGGCCGAGATCATCACCCGCATCCAAGTCGTCGACGCCGCGGGCCAGCCCTGCAAACGCGCCGACGCCCCCGAGGCCCCGTCGTGGGCGGATCTTTGGAACGGCCCTCCGTTCGTCGTCTACGGCCACACTCCCCGTGCCGAGATCTACAAACGCAAATGGTCTGTGGGCATCGATACGGCCTGCGCCATGGGCGGACACCTCACCGCCTTCATTTTGCCGGAAAAGCGTTTCGTCCAAGTGAAGGCTCGTCGCCCTTATTTCTCGTGAATCCGACTCCACTTGACCCGACCTCCGCCAGCATCGCCGTCCTCTGCATCGACGTGCAGCCGGTCTTCCTCCGCGCTGTGACCGACGGAGATCGTCTCTTGCGCCGGTGCCAGTTCGTTGTCGCCGCCGCCCATGGCCTCGGCCTGCGCGTGGTCTTCACCGAACAAGTTCCGGCCAAACTGGGTGGCACCGCGCCCGAGCTTCTCTCGGCCGCTCCGGGTGCAATGGCCTTCGGCAAAGATACGTTTTCGGCGCTCGCCGACGACACCATCCGCCACGCCCTCGCCCCGGCCGAACACCTTTTGGTGTGCGGCCTTGAGACGCCGGTTTGCGTCTATCAGACCGCACTAGATGCGCTGCACGCCGGGCTTCATGTGACGCTCCTCAGCGATGCCGTTGGCGCCCGACGGCCCGATGACGCCACGGCCTGTCTCGCCGCGCTCGCCCGTGCCGGCGCCCATGTCTTGCCGAGTGAGTCAGTCTTCTACGCGCTGCTCGGCCACGTGCGCCATCCTTTCTTCAAGACCTACACCCAACTCGTAAAATCCCATGGCTGACGACCCTCTCCCTTTCTCATCTGTCCGCGAGCTCAAGGGTCTCGACGCCGGCGGCAAAGCCCCTTTTGCAGCGATGCTCGTGATCAAAAAGCTGGCCGTGAAGGCCGCCTCCAACGGCAATCCTTTCCTGAGCCTCGACCTTGGCGACCGCTCCGGCTCATTCGGCTGCACGGTCTTCGGTGACAATCCCGGCTTCGACGCCCTGCGGCTCGCCGGCGAAGGCGCCGTCATCCGCGTCGAAGGCAAGATCGAGTATTACCAAGGTCGGCTCTCGCCCAAACTCTCGCGCCTGACAGTCGTCCCCGAAAGCGAGCTGACCGATTCGGCGATGTTGGAGAACCTCATCGAGGTCGCACCCGAGGACGGCGCCGCGCTCTGGACCGAGTTCCAAGGCTTCATCGCCGGCATCGTTCATCCCGAGTTGCGCGCCACCGTGCAGGCCGTCTTCGACGAGATCGGCGACCAGTTTCGTTGGTCACCCGCCGCCGTCGCGATGCACCACGCCTATCGTCACGGCCTGCTCGAACACACGACCCACATGGCGCGCGCCTGCAGAGCCCTGCTCCCGCTCTATCCCGAAGTCGACGCCGACCTCGCGATGGCCGGCATCCTCGTGCACGACACGGGAAAAACCATCGAATACGAGGGCACCCTCGCGACCAAGCGCAGCCGCCGCGGTATTCTCCAAGGCCACGTCGTGCTCGGCTACCAACTCGTCCGCAAAGCCGGTCTGCGCGCCAAGCTCGATCCCGAGCGCCTCGAACGGCTCGAACACATCGTGCTCAGCCATCAGGGCGAACCCGAGTGGGGTGCCGCCGTCTATGCCGCCGCCCCCGAGGCCGTCTTCGTTTCGATGATCGACAATCTCGATGCAAAAATGGGCATGGTCCAACGCGCTCTGCGGCAGGCCAACGAGACCGACGAATTTTCCGAACGCCTGCCAGGGTTGAGTTCGCCTCTGCTCACGCGGAAAGTCCCAAACTAGCCGCACTCAGGCCAGCCGGCGGTTGCCCGACCTTACTTTAGGCTCTCGATGATGCTCACCAGCGGGAGGAACAGCGCGATGACGATCGTGCCGACGACCACCGCCATGAACACGATCATGATCGGCTCAATCACTGAGGTAAGCCCGGCGACCGCGTTATCCACCTCTTCGTCGTAACTGTCGGCGATACGCGTGAGCATGTCGGGCAGCGAGCCCGTCTCTTCGCCGACCTCAATCATGCTCGTGACCATGCCGGGGAAAATCGCTGTCGCCTCTAGGGGCTTGGCCACGTTGTCGCCCTCTTTCACCCGATCGTGAACGAGATTCAGGGCGTTGGCGACATGCACGTTGCCGCTCGTGTCCCGCGTGATGATCAGCGCCTGCAGGATTGGCACCCCGCTGGAAAGCAACGTGCCAAACGTGCGCGTGAATCGGGCAATCGTCGCTTTTAACATCAGGTCACCGATCACCGGAGCATGGATGAGGAGCCAGTCGATCACCCGCGCGCCCGGCTTCGTTCTCTTGAAAAGACCAAAGCCAAAATAAATTCCCGCCACCGCCGCCGCCGTGAGCAAAAAGTTGTCGCGCATGAAAAAACTGACGGAAAGCAACAACTGAGTCAGCGCTGGCAGGGGCTGCCCCTTGAGCATACCCGTAAAAATGGCTTGGAACTGGGGCACGACCACGACCATGAGAATCGAAACGATCGCAACGGCCACGCTTGAAATGATGGCCGGGTAGATCATGGCCGACTTCACCTTGCCCTTGATGCGCTCCGACTTCTCGTTGAACACCGAAAGCCGTTCCAACACGGTCGAAAGCACACCGCCCGCCTCACCCGCGCGGACCATGTTTACATAGAGCCGGTCAAAAAGCTTTGGATGGGCCGCCAGTCCCTCGGAAAAGTTGCCACCCGAGCGGATCGTGTCGGCGATTTCTTCCAGCACGATTTTGAATCCCGCGCGCTTTTCCTGGCGGGCCAACACCTCGATGCTCCGTAAAATCGGCATGCCGGCTTTGACGAGTGTGGCCAACTGCCGGGTGAAAATCGTGAGTCCCTTACTGTTCAGCACGCGACCAAAGGTCATCGGCCGGGATTTTTTCTTCGCCGCTGCCGCCCGCAGCGCGACCCCGGCCGCAGCCGGTTTCGGCACGGGATTATCCCGGGGCGGAGGGACGGCTGGGCGCAGAGCGAGTTTGGGGGCGGTGCTCATGTGTATTTGACGACTTCTTCGATCGTCGTGTGACCATCAAAAATTGCCCGCAACCCGTCGTCGCGGAGCGTTCTCATGCCCTGCTCAAGGGCTTTCTGGCGTATCTGGAGCGTCGGCGCCCGTTGCACGACGAGGTCGCGGACCGCCTCGGACATCCGGAGCCACTCATAAATTCCAAGGCGGCCTTTGTAACCGGTCTGATTGCAGACGGCGCAACCCCGGCCGAAGGAGAAATGTCGGTCGCCGATGCTCTCGCGCGTGATCCCAAGCGGCTTGAGCAACGAATCCGGCGGCTCGTAGGTCGTCTTGCAATGCGGACAGATGCGGCGAACCAGCCGCTGCGCCAAAACCGCCTCGACGGTCGAGGCGATCAGGAAGGGCTCGACGCCCATGTCGATGAGGCGGGTCACCGCACCGGCAGCGTCGTTGGTGTGCAGGGTCGACAGCACCAGATGCCCGGTGAGCGATGCTTGGATGGAAATTTGGGCCGTCTCCAAATCGCGAATCTCGCCCACCATAATGATGTCGGGATCTTGCCGCAAAAACGACCGCAGCGCCGACGCAAAGGTCAGCCCGACGAGCGGATTCACCGGCACCTGCATGAGGCCCTCGATCTCGTATTCTACCGGGTCCTCGGCCGTAAGGATTTTGAGATCGGGCGTATTCACGACCCGCAGACCGCTGTAGAGCGTGGTCGTTTTCCCCGATCCCGTGGGCCCGGTGACGATGAAAATGCCGTTCGGCCGGCGGATGATGTCATTGATGCCGTTGAAGACATCTTCGGGCATTCCGAGTTGGGACAACTCGAGTTGCACCGCCGACTGGTCGAGGACGCGCAGCACGATGCTTTCGCCGAACTGCGTCGGCAGGGTCGAGACGCGCAAGTCAACCTGTCGTCCGCCCAACGTGATCTTGATGCGCCCGTCCTGCGGGATGCGGCGCTCGGCGATATTGAGGTTGGCGAGCACCTTCAACCGCGAGGTGATCGGCAGCGCCAGCGATCGGGGCGGCGGCGCCATTTCGTAGAGCGCACCATCGATGCGGTAGCGGATCTTGAACTCGTGCTCAAACGGCTCGAAGTGGATGTCCGAAGCCTTGTCGCGGATGGCCTGGCCAATCACGAGATTTACAAACCGGATGATCGGCGTCTGTTCCGCCATCGTCTCGATGTCGTGGGCGGAGAGTTTGCTTTCGTCCTGCGTGAATTCGCCCGTGCTAATTTCCTCCAACAGGTCCGCGATGCTGGCATCGTCTTCGCCGTAATGCTGGCGAATCTGGACGTCGATTTTCTCCGGGTCGGACAGAAACAGACGAACGCTTCGGCCCAAGGCAAAAGTCAGGTCGTCCACCGCGTGGCCGTTGAAAGGATCGGCCGCCAGCAGATCGATGCTAAAACTATCCACTCGGATCGGCATGACCGCATAGTCCCGGGCCAGCTTTCCAGTCAGAGCCGCGATCGCATCGCCGGGAAATTGGGTCGGCATATCCGGCAAGTAGTCGTAGCCCAGATGCGCGGCGATTCGTTGGAGCAACGCAGGTTTTTCGATCAGCCCGAGATCCACGACGACATCGGCCAGCGGTTTACCGGTGGCTTTATGCTCCGCGTTGAGTTCGTCGAGCTGCGCAGGCTCGACGAGTTTTTGGTCTCGCAGAAACTCGTAAACCGCGGGGCTGTGCGTGGAAAACATTTTGGGGTAATGGACGGGTGACGATGGTCAGAGAGAACGCAACTGCGCACCGCTTTGCACTAATTTTTCCCGCATGATCAAGGGTTCTTGGGCTTTTTCGAGCGCCTCGTCGGGCGAAACCAAATCTCGATTCACGAGGCTCAGGAGATGCGTGTCCAGCGTGATCATGCCTAAGTTGGACCCGGTCTGAATGTCTGAGGAAATCCGGAAGGTTTTGTTTTCCCGGATGAGGGAAGCAATCGAAGTGTTGTTAACCATAATTTCGAAAGCGGCCACGCGCCCCCCGCCGATTTTTTTGCAAAGCACCTGGGAGATAACCGCCACGAGGGACGAAGCCAGTTGGGTGCGAATCATTTCTTTCACGCTGGCCGGGAAGGCATCGACGATGCGGTCGACCGTCTTCGCGGCGCTGTTGGTGTGGAGCGTGGCGAAGACCAAATGCCCGGTTTCGGCCGCGGTGAGCGCGGCCTCGATCGTTTCGAGATCGCGCATCTCGCCCACCAAAATAACGTCGGGGTCCTGCCGGAGCGCGCGGCGTATAGCCTCAGAGAAACTCGGTACGTCAGCGTGCACTTCGCGTTGGGTGACCACACACCGTTTGTGCGCATGCAAATACTCGATCGGATCTTCGATCGTGATGATATGTCCGTCGCGGTTCTCATTCACGTAGTTTATCATCGACGCCAGCGTCGTGGACTTGCCGGATCCGGTCGGGCCGGTGACCAAGATCAAACCGCGCGGCCGATAAAGCAGTTCGCGGATTTTATCCGGCAGACCGAGTTCTCGCAGGCCAAATAGTTTATTGGGAATTTGCCGCAGCACCATCCCGTAGCAGCCCTTGGAACGGAGGACCGAGACGCGGAAACGCGCCTTTTCCCCAAACGCAAAACCGAAGTCGGTTCCGCCGTTGAGCTGCACGTTGCTCAGGTGGCTTTCGGGCGTGACCGCTCGCATGAGCCTCTCGGTATCGCCGGGCGTGAGCGCTGGTCCGTCGATCGGCAACATGCTGCCACTGAGCCGCAACGTCGGCGGCTGGCCGACTTGGAGGTGAAGGTCGGAGGCATTCTGGTCCACCACGAGTTCGAGCAGCTCGTTCAGTTCGTAATGCATCACATGGGACGGTGCGGCCGCGGTCGGAAACGAAGTCATCGTTAGCTGGCGTCGCCGACGGTGATCGAAACGACTTCGTCGATCGTGGTCAGACCGGCCGTCACTTTGCGCAAGCCATCTTCGCGCATCGTGCGCATGCCGAAGCTCCGGGCTTTGTCCCGCAGTCTCGCGGAACCGGTATTTTCATAAATCAACCGCTGCACGTCCTCGTTGATCAGAAACAGCTCGACGATCACCAGCCGGCCGCGGAATCCAGTGCCGTTGCAATTGGCGCAACCGGTGCCCTTGGCAAAATTCGCCGCCGAGGCCATCGCCGGGGAGATGTTGAGCGAGCGCAGCTCGGCGGCGGTCGGCTGGTAGGGCTGCGTGCACTTGGGGCAGATCTTGCGCACCAGTCGCTGAGCGAGCACCGCTCGCAACGAGGTCGAAACCAAGAATGGTTTCACGCCGATATCGATTAAGCGCGTCACGGCGCTGGGCGCATCGTTGGTGTGCAACGTCGAGAACACCATGTGGCCGGTAAGAGATGCGTTGATCGCGATCTCGGCCGTTTCGAGATCTCGAATCTCGCCGATCATAACGATGTTGGGCGCCTGCCGGAGCATGGATCGCAGCGCCGAAGCAAAGGTCATCCCCACGTCCGCCCGCACCGGCACTTGGTTGATGCCGTTGAGCTGATACTCGACCGGGTCCTCCACCGTGATGATCTTGCGGTCGGGTTTGTTGATGTGGTGCAGGCAGGAATAAAGCGTCGTCGTTTTGCCCGAGCCGGTCGGTCCGGTCACCAGCACGATCCCATCGGGCATCGCGATGAGCCGTTCCATCTCCTTCTGGTCATCGCTGAAAAAACCGAGCTGCGGCAAACCGAGTTGCAGGCCTTCCTTGTCGAGAATGCGCATCACAATGCTCTCGCCGTGCGCCGTCGGGAGCGACGAAACGCGCAGGTCGAGTTGCCGGCCGTTAACCATAATCTGAATGCGTCCATCCTGCGGAATCCGTTTCTCCGCAATGCTGATGTTGGCCATAATTTTCAGCCGGGAAACAATTGAAAGCTGTAACCGCTTGGGCGGATTCTCCACTTCGAGGAGCACGCCATCGATCCGGTAGCGCACCCGGAAACGTTTCTCCAGCGGCTCCATGTGGATATCCGAAGCCCGCCGCTGAATCGCTTCCAGAATGATGCTGTGCACCAATTTCACGACGGGAGCATCGGCGTCGGTATCGCTCACGTTGCCGAGTCCACTGGCCTCGGTCGAAGCAACGGCGGAATCCCCGTTACCGGGGGCCGAGAGATTGCTCAACAACTGGTCCAGCGAGCCCGCATCCTTGCCGTAGAATCGATCGATGGCCGCGGCGATATCGTCGGCCGTCGCCACGTGCGGCTCGATCGTGAGCTTCAACATGTGGCCCAAATTATCGACCGCTTCAGTGTCGATCGGGTCGGAAATCGCCAGCTTGAGCACCCTGCCCTCATGGGCAAACGGGAGAATTTTATAGCGCGCCGCAAACTCCCGCGGCACCATTCCCAGGACCTCGCCCGAGACTCGCACCACCCCCAGATCAGGCGCCAGCGGCAGACCGAAATCGACCGCCAAAAACTCCGCCACGCGCCGGAGATCCAAACCGGCGTCGGCCACCAGCAAGGCCAGCAGTCGCGGGGCCGGCGTCACCAAATCCGCGTGCTCGGCGATCTGCCGGCGGGCGCGCTCGACCGCCGCCGGAGCAACCAAGGTCCGCTCCAAGGCCAACTGCACGATAAACTCATCCGCCCCCGGCGTCAGAGCGACCGAAGACACGGAACCGGCGGAGGCGAAATCGCTCATGATGGGTGATTATTGACGGCTAAGACTGAGCAAGAACTCGGCGTTCGATTTGGTCTTCTTTAGCCGCGTGATCAGCATCTCCATCGATTCGATCGGCCCAAGGCCCTGCATCGCCCGACGCAAACCATAGATGCGTTGGAGTTCCTCAGGATGGTAGATAAGCTCCTCTTTACGCGTGCCCGAGCGATCGATGTTGATGGCCGGGAAAATCCGGCGTTCGACGAGACCGCGGTCCAGATGAATCTCGCTGTTGCCGGTGCCTTTGAACTCCTCGAAAATGATCTCGTCCATCCGGCTACCGGTGTCGACCAGCGCGGTGGCGATGATCGTGAGACTGCCGGCACCTTCGATGTTTCTGGCGGCACCGAAGAAGCGCTTGGGTTTCTGCAACGCATTCGATTCCAAGCCGCCCGACATCGTCTTCCCCCCGTTGCCGGAGAGCGCGTTGTAGGCCCGGGCGAGACGGGTAATCGAATCCAGCAGAATGACGACGTGTTGCCCTTGCTCGACCAAGCGCCGGGCCTTCTCACCCACCATCTCGGCGCAGTGGACGTGACTCTCGGGCGTCTCATCAAACGTGGACGAAACCACTTCACCCTTGGTGTGCCGGCGGAAATCCGTGACCTCCTCGGGGCGCTCGTCGATCAAAAGCAAAATCAACTTCACCTCAGGACTGTTCGCCGAAATCGAGTTGGCGATGTTTTGCATGAGCACCGTCTTGCCGGTGCGCGGAGGGGCCACAATCAGGCCGCGTTGGCCAAAACCGATCGGAGTCAAAATGTCGACGGCCCGCATGGACACGTCTTTCGCGACCTCTTCGGACTCCAGCAAAATACGCTTCAGCGGATAGTAGGGCGTCAGCTCCTCAAACGGCGTTACGTTGGCAATGGCCTCGGGCGCGAGCCCCATGACTTTGTCAACCCGCACGACGGCCGGACAACGATCACCGGGCTGCGGCGCTTGCACCAGCACCTCCACGTGATGGCCGCGCTTCAAACCATAGCGGGTCACCAAACTTTCCGGCAGATAGGCATCGTCAGGGTAGAGCCGATAATTGCCCTGTGCGTGCACGATAAACGCGCCGCGGTCCGTCATATCGATATAGCCGCGGTCCAATATCGGCCGCTTGGCCGTCGCCGCCGCCGAAAAAATCTGCGCCTGCAGCGTCCGCCGGTTAGGCGCACCTTCGAACGTGATCCCCTCGCGTCGGGCAAACGCAGTGAGTTCGGCCAACGTTAGCGTGTAGAGATCGTCCAACACCAACGGCTCGCCTCCCCCCGACGAAATTTCGGCCGCCAAAGTATCGAGGGTGGAGACATTGGTAAATCGGGCGGGATTCGGCAAATCCCCAAAAACCTGCGGCGCGCTCGGCGGTAGGGGCTGCGGTGGAAAGGCGGGCGCTGGCCCACCACCACCGCCGCCGAATCCACCGCCGCCCGGGCCGCCGGGCTGCCACGGTCCAGCACCGTGGCGTCCGCGCTTCCGTTTATTGCGTTTCCAAGCGTCACGGCCTTGCCACTCGCCGCGTCCGACACCGCCGCCACCGGGGTGCCCGTTACCGCCGTTGCCGCTAAAACCCTGCGGCTCGCCCGGTCCACCGCCGCCCGGTCCGGAACCCTGCTCCGAAGCCGGCGCAGCATTGAAGTCGCCACCCTCATTACCGCCGAAATCGTGGCCGGAAGCTTGAGCCGAAGGCCTTTCCGACGGTTCCGGTGAGGGCGAACGGTCAGGAACAAAAATCGCGGCGGGCGGCGTCGAAACCGGGGCAGGCGTCGGCACAAAAATCGGTTGGGGTGACGGTGCCGACGTTTCGCAATTCGTGGCCGCCGGGCCCTCAAAAGACAATTCGGCCTCGGAAGATTTCCCCTTGGCATTGGCTTTCGCTTTAGGCTTAACCGCCCGCGGATTGGCCGGCCGTTTGGCTTTTTTGGACGCAGTCGCTGCGGGTTTGGCGGAAGACGAAGATTCGCCGTCGGATTTAGGAGAAAGGGCCATGATAGAAAAGTGCTTAACGCCCGACTCTTGGTGGGCAGAATGAGCTGAAGAAATTAGTTGGGTAATGAACCGACGAGCGTGTCGATCTGAGCGTGGAGAAATGAAAGGGTCCCGTCGTTCCACAGGACCTTGTCGGCAAGTTCAACTTTGCGCGCCAGAGGGAGTTGCTTCGCAATCCGTTTTTCGGCGAGACCTCGCGACAGACCGCGTTGCTCCAGACGAACGATTTGCTGGTCGAAAGAACACGCCACGCAGACCGTGAAATCAAACCAATTCTCCAATCTCTGCTCAAAGAGCAGCGGCACCTCAAAAACCCACCGTCTTACCGAAGCCAACGCCAACTCTTCCCTCCAAATGCCAAAAAGGATCGGGTGCGTAAGTGCCTCAAGCCAGACCCGTTCGCGATCATCACCAAACACCCGTGCCGCCAAAACCGACCGGTCCACCCGGCTGTCGGTCATCAAGATTGCATCGCCATAGCGCGCACAGATCTCCCGCGTCACGGCCGGGTCTTGGAGCACTCGGTTTCGGATCAGAGCATCCGAATCAACGAGATGAAAGCCCAACGCGACGAATTTTTGAGCCGCCGCCGATTTCCCGCACCCAATCCCCCCGGTCAGTCCTAAGATCATGACGCAGCGGCGTTCATCGCCAGCTTTAGGCTTGCGCCTTTTTTCCGCAAATTCCTTATCATTTTTAGAAATTTTCGCCAAGCGCCCCACGAGGCAACGCGATTTTCAATTCGTTTACCTATGCCCCGGACCATCGATACCAAGTCTGGGCAAGCCGTAGCCCAGTTTGTCCATCAAGTGTTTCAGCGACTATTGCTAGGCGTATCAGATCCCTGGATCGCCCGGATCTTCACCGACGTCGCAGCACTTTTTTTAGTTCGCCATCCCGATTATTCGGCGATCGGCCTGCGCGACCATACCCTCGTACCCACCTTGCCAGCGTCCGCACGCTTGGTCGAGCTCTTCGCCGGCACTCACCGCGCCGAGATCGAGCCCATGGCGAGTTGCCGACAACTTGAACGCACGAAAATATTGGGCCTTCCCGACTCGAGGGTGATTCCGAAGGCCTCTGGCATTTTTTGGCAGAGGCCTTCCCGCGTGGGCTCAAACCTTACCCCGTTGCCGGCAAGCAAAACATTCCGATGATCTGCACACGTCTTTTTGCAGCAACGACCTGACTCCGCCCCATCCCGGTTCATGCTCGCTACGATCTCATCCGCCGCCCTCCAAGGCATCGACGCGGAGCCCGTCCACGTCGAGGTAAACGCAGGCGAGGTCGGCGAACCCCGCATCTATCTCGTCGGCTTGCCCGATGCGGCCGTCAAGGAGTCCGAAGACCGCGTCTTCTCCGCGCTGGGCAACAGCGGCTTTCGCCCGCCGCGCACGCGCACCACGATCAATCTCGCCCCCGGCCACCTCCGCAAGGAAGGGCCGATTTACGATCTGCCCATTGCTCTGGGTATTCTCGTCGCGACCAAGCAGCTCATCGCGCCTGCGCTCGACGATTTTCTCATCGCCGGCGAACTCAGTCTCTCCGGCGCCACCCGCCCCGTGCGCGGAGCTTTGGCCATGGCTCGCTTGGCCCGCTCCTTGGGTAAACGCGGCGTGCTCCTCCCCGCCCTCTCGGCCGAGGAGGCCTCGCTCGTCGAAGGCGTCGCCGTCTATCGCGTCACCTCGCTCGACGAAGCGTTCCGTTTTCTCAGCGGTGAAAAACCTCTGACCCCGCTCGACCCGCTGCTCGCGCGCTCTCGTCCCGCGAGCGCTCAAGTCACCGAGGGTCTTGGCGATTTTTCCGAGATCAAGGGCCAACACGCCCTTCGCCGTGCTGTCGAGGTTGCCGTCAGCGGCAGTCACAATCTCCTGATTATCGGCCCGCCCGGCGCCGGCAAATCGATGGTCGCGAAACGGCTGCCGACGATCATGCCGCCGCCCACCCTCGACGAACACCTGGAGATTCTCAGCATCCATTCCGCCGCCGGCCGCACGATTTCAGGTGAGACCTCCTGGGGCACCCGGCCCTTTCGTTCGCCCCACCACACGGTCTCCGACATCGCCCTGCTCGGCGGCGGCACCATTCCTGGGCCCGGTGAAATCTCCCTCGCGCACCACGGCGTGCTATTCCTCGACGAACTCCCCGAGTTCAAACGCTCCGCCCTCGAAGTCCTCCGCCAGCCTCTTGAAGATTGCAACGTCACCATCTCGCGCAGCGCGGGAAAAGTCACCCTACCCTGCGCTTTCATGCTGGTCGCGGCGATGAACCCCTGCCCCTGCGGCTACCTCGGCGACACGAAGCACGAATGCCGTTGCACGCCCTCGCAGGTCCAGCGTTACCGCGCCCGCATCAGCGGTCCTCTCCTTGACCGCATCGACCTTCACATCGAGGCCCCGGCCTTGGCTATCGGCGATCTTCGCTCGGAAAAGCCCGGCGAATCTTCGGCGGTGATTCGGGCGCGGGTTCACACCGCCCGCACGGTTCAACACAACCGTTTCTCCGGTTCCAAGACCACCGCCAACGCCCGCATGACGCACGCGCAGATCCGCAAAAACTGCGGGATCGATTCCACGCTCGGTGACCTGCTCCAGCAGGCGATGGAACAACTTTCCCTCTCCGCCCGCGCCTATGACCGCATTTTGAAGGTCGCCCGCACCATCGCTGACCTCGCCGGCGCCGAACGCATCGAGTCCCCCCATTTGCTCGAGGCCATCCAATACCGCAGTCTCGACCGCGCGGTCTTCTACTGACGCCGGATCGGGTCGGCCTTCTCGCCAGGAAGCCAAAAAACTCGCGCTTGACGCATCGCACAAAATCCAAAGCTTTTCGCCTCCTTCATCGCCCCCATCGTCTATCGGCTAGGACGGGTGGTTCTCATCCACCAAAGCGGAGTTCGACTCTCCGTGGGGGCACCAATTTAAGACCAAAAAAAACCCGCGCCTTAGATGGCGCGGGTTTTTGTTTTCAAAAAATCAGGCTAAGTCTCGCTCAGCCAAACAGCTCGTTCGCCTTGAAGAACCGCGCGAGTTCGATCGCTGCGTTCTCATCGGTGTCGGAGGCGTGGCAGACGTTCTTCATCATCTCGGTGCCAAAGTCGCCCCGGATCGTCCCTTTCGCCGCCTTGCGCGAATCGGTCGGCCCCAGCAAATCGCGCACTTTGGCGACGATACCCGGCCCTTTCAGCGCGAGCATGATCACCGGCTTCGAGCTCATGAAGGCCTCGATCTCGGGGTAAAACGGCTTGGTCGCGACATGTGCGTAATGCTCGCGCAACACCGCCGGGTCGAGGCGGGTCATCTTGCACCCGATGATCTCGAAGCCGGCGCGCTCAAAGCGGTCGACCACATTTCCGACATGCTTTTGGTCCATGCAGTCGGGCTTACAAATGACGAAGGTTTTATCCATAAACCTCCAACAAATCGCCGCCCCCTCCCGATGGGAAGCCTGTTTTTAGACCCGCCCTGACAGACGCCCCGTCTCGCGCAAAATCGCCTCCGCCACGTTCTCCCCGCTTTCCATGGCTCCTTGGATCGACGCCGAGTTCACAAAGTCCCCCACCACCCACACCCCTGGCCTCACCGCCCCGGCCCCCAGCCGCGTCAACGGCCACCGCACTGGTAAAGCCCGTTTCACCTGATAACTGCGCAAATGCCTCCAGTCCTTCACCTCCGCTCCGAACCACACGGCTAATTCCCCGCTTATCTCCGCCACCAACGGCGCCTCGTCCATCGCCTGATCGCCCAACACCGAGACCGATACCAGCGCCTCACCCTTGGGTGCGTAGCCCAGCGCCACCTCGCTCAGCACCGCGACGTTGTTCACCCTCCCCCGGCCCGTTCCATTCAGCATCAACGTCGGCTCACCCAGCGGACTTTTCTTCGCCGCAAAATACACCGCCGTCACCTCCCGCCACGTCGGCGCCTCAACCTCCGGTAGCAACTCCGCAGCGCCCGCTCCCTCCGTCGCAACCACGATCTGTCGACCTTCAATCCTCTCGCCGCTCACCAGCCGCAGCGCGCCCGTTTCCACCGCTGCCACCCGCGCGTTCAGTCGCACCGTGCCCGGGGCCAATCCTGCCGCCAGTTGCTCGGGGATCGCCTGCATGCCCAAGGCCGGCACCGCCGTATCGCCCTCGGCAAACATCCTGAAAACAAACTCCAACATCCGGCTCGAGGTCTCCAGTTTCGCATCCAAAAAAACGCCCCCGAGCCACGGCCGCATAAAGCGCTCGATCATCCGCTCACTAAAGCCGTGCGCCCGCAACGCGCTCAACGCCGTCGTCTCCGGCCGGGCGAATAGCTCGGCCATCGTCCCGCGCCGCGCCGCCGCCCGCAGTGTCGCGATTCTCAACTTGTCCCCCAGCGAACCCACCGGCGCCCGCAACGTATCCCACAGCGCCCCCGGCTCCCGCCATGGATCACTCACCCGGTGCATCCGACCCTCGCACCACACCCGCGCCCCCGCCGAAAATCTCTTCAACTCCAGGCGCTCGTAATCCAACCACCGCTTCGCCGCCGGATACGCCGTGAGCAGCACCTGAAACCCGCGGTCCAAACGAAATCCCTCCACCTCGTCCGTGCGCACCCGGCCGCCCACGCCGTCGCTCGCTTCGAGCACCGTGCAGTCCACTCCGTCCGCCTGCAATCGCCGCGCGCAGGTCAGCCCCGCCAACCCACCACCCACGATTACTACGTCCTTCATGTCCTCGCCTGCACCGCCATTCGCTCCGCCATGGCCCAGCCGGAAAGCGCCGCGCCCTCCACCCGCGGCCCGCCAAAGGCGTCGCCCGCCAAGCCCAGCCCCAAGTCGGGCAACCACACGCAGGGCTGAGCGAACGTCGCCGCCGGCTCGCTAAATTTCCAGCGCTGCAGCGCCACGTTCACGACCGGCGGCCCGAGCTGGTCCGCGATTCCCGGCACCACTAGCTCCGCCAGTTCCGCCTCCGTCTTCGCGTAGTGCTCGGCGGCAAAGGCCGAACTCAGATGCACGGTCACCGCCGCGTGGCCCTCCGGCGAGATTCCCTTTTTCGAATTGTCCGCCATCCACCGCACCGGTCCATCGGCGAACGCGATGCCTTCGGCCGGCATCGCACTCGGTCCGGCCAGCGTAAGCAACAACGCCAAACAGGGATGATACGTCAGCGCCGCCAACTCCGCCGCCAGCAGCCGCGGCAATTCCACACCTCCCGCCTTCAGCAACGCCAGCGATTGCGGCAACGGCGCCGCCAACACCAGCCGCCCTACCCGCCAAGCCGGCCGATTCTCGATCGTCAGCTCCCACACGCCGAATTCGCGCTGCACGTTTACCAACTTGGACTCGCGTTGGATCTCCAAACCTTCGGCCAGAAATTTCCCGAGCGCGTTCATGCTCGGTTTTGCCATCCACCGGTGCGCCGAAGCCCCCGGCCACGGCGCAACAACCCCGGCCGCCGCCCACTCTGTCACCTGAGCCGCGAACCGCTCCGACTTCGCCGTGAAATACTGCGCACCCGTGTCGAAGACCGCTTCGCCCACCCGCTTCGTCGCCATCCGCCCGCCCAAGCCGCGGCTCTTCTCAAAGACAACCACTTCGGCGCCTCGCGCCTTCAGTTCACGCGCCAGCAACAAACCGGCAATTCCCGCTCCCACCACCGCGATCGTTTCGTTCATAAATTGAACCCTCAGCCTTTCCGACCAAGCACATGGCGCAATGCTGATTCCAACCCCGCGTGCCGCCACGTGAACCCGGCCTGCGCCGCCCGCACCGGCACCGCCCGCGTGCTGGCCAGCAAGGTTTCCTCGGCCATCTCGCCAAAAATCAATTTCAACGCCGCCGCCGGCACCGGCAAAATCGCCGGCCGCCGCAACACCCGCCCCAACGTCGCCGTGAACTCAGCGTTGGTCACCGGCTCGGGCGCCACCGCGTTAAACGCACCTCGCCACGTCGGATCGAGCACCGCCCGCAAGTAAAGCGCACAAAGATCATCCGGCGTGATCCAGCTCATCCACTGCCGCCCCGTCGCCAGCCGCCCACCCGCTCCGACCAAAAACGCCGGCAACATCTTCGCGAGCGCGCCGCCGGCCGGAGACAACACGACGCCTGTACGCAGCGCCACCGTCCTCACGCCCAACGACTCGATCGCGGCCAGTTCCCCTTCCCATGCCGCACACACCTCCGCCAAAAATCCCCCACCCAACCCCGCGTCTTCACCCAAAACCGAGTCACCTTGGCTCCCGTAAAAACCCACCGCCGCCGCGCTCACGAGCACTTCCGGCCGCTCGCCTGTCGGCCGCGCCGCAATGGCCTTCGCCAATGTCCGCGCGCCATCGACGCGGCTCGAGCGGATGGCCGCCTTGCGCACCGTCGTCCAACGCCCGCCCGCCACGTTCTCCCCTCCCAGCAGAATCACCGCGTCGACTCCCGCCAGCGCACGCCCGTCGATCGTCCCCGCCGACGGATCCCATTGAAATTCGCTTTCGCCCCGCGCCGGCCGTCGCACCAGCGATCGCACCGTGCAACCCTGCGTCTCCAAAAATCCTTGCAACGCCCGCCCGACCAAACCCGAACCACCCGACACCAGCACACACTTCGCCGGCCCGCTCGCACCCATCTCCAAATCCGCCTTCGTCACCGCATGCCGATACTCAAACATGCGGTTCAACTGCGCCCGCGTAAACGCCGCCCCGCCCAGACGGCCAAGCCAGCCCAGCGGGAGCCGATAATGGATCTCGTCCGTGAGCACACACGCGTGCTCTCCCTCCGGATCGATGCGATGCAGGTGTTCCCACTTCGCAAACGGTCCGCTCAACAGCACATCCCTAAACTGCCGGCCCTCGATGTAGTCCCGGTGCTCGATTTCCCACTTAAGCCAAATCGGTCCGGCCTTCGTCCGCAGCGAAACCCGCGCGCCGTCCCTGATCCCGCCTACGTGCCGCGTGAGCTCCACACGCTCCCAAGGCGGACACAATCGCGCAAACGCTCCGGGCCGCTCATGCCAGGCAAACACCTCCGCCGCAGGCCGCGCGATTCTCACCGAGCGCTTGAAAATTTCATCAGCCACGGGCGCCTCCGTTCTTCCTCATCCGACACGCATCCGAGCAAAACTTCACTTCGTCCCACACTTTCTCCCACTTCTTCCGCCACGCAAACGGCCTTCCACACACCACGCAGGGCTTCGTCGGCAGATCGGATTTTTTGCGCATTTTCGGCATAGAGAAAACGTTCTGACCTAAAGTCCCAAAAGTCCACCTGCCACCTTGGGCGCGCCGCCGTTACTTTGGATTTCCTGCGCCCGCGCGCGGATCGCCGCCCGCTCGCTTTCACCGAGTCGCGCGATGTTTTTCACCTGCAATGCCATCCGCTGGTTCTTGGCTAGCAACGGCTCATGCCGCAGCAGAAAATCCCAATACAGCGTCGTGAACGGGCAAGCCTCTTCCCCCACCGACTTCGCCGGATCGAATCGGCAGCCCGCGCAATAATTGCTCATCCGATCGATGTACTTGCCCGTCGCGGCGTAAGGCTTGGAAGCCATGATGCCCCCGTCTCCATACTGCGACATCCCGAGCACATTCGGCAGCTCCACCCACTCCACCGCGTCCACGTAAACCGCCAAATACCACCCGTGGACTTTCTGCGGCTCCACTCCGAGCAGCAGCGCATACAGCCCGGTCACCATCAGCCGCTGGATGTGATGAGCGTAGCCGTGTTCCAGCGTCTGCCCGATGCTCTGCTTTAGACAGTTCATCTCGCACTTCCCCGTCCAATAAAAGTCCGGCAATTTCTCCTTCGCGCCCAACGCGTTGAGCCCCGCGTAGGCTGGCATCTTCAACCAGTAAATCCCCCGCACATATTCCCGCCACCCGAGGATCTGCCGGATGAAGCCCTCGGCGCTCGCAAGATGGACATGTCCTTCCCGAAACGCCCGCTCCGCCGCCGCCACGACTTCGCGCGGGTTGAGTAATTTCAGGTTCAACGCCGCCGAAATCCGCGAGTGAAACAGCCACGGCTCCTCCGTCCACATTGCGTCCTGAAACTGCCCGAAATTCGGCAACCGATGTTCGATAAAGTCAGCCAAGGTCGCCCGCGCCGCCTCCGGTGTCACCGGCCAAGCGAAATCCTTCAGCTCGCCCGGGTGACTCGCGAACCGTTTCTCCACCATCGCCAAAACCTCTCGCGTCGTCGCGTCGGGTTGGCTCAACCACGGCGCCTTCAGTTTTTCCGCGGCGGGACCGCCTTTCTTAAACGCTCCGCGATTGTCGTGATCGTAGTTCCATTCCCCGCCCTCCGGCTCTCCTTTCTTGTCGAGCAACACGCGATGCTTCCGCCTTACTTCCCGGTAAAAAAACTCCATTCGCAGCATTTTCCGGCCTTCCGCATGGGCCGCAAAATCCGCCCGCGTTTGGAAAAAGTGCCGGTCATCCCGCACCTCGAGCGGCCGCTTCACCATCTTCGCCAGCGCCGTCATCGCCTCCTGCACCCGCCACTCGCCCGCCTCAGTCATGATGAGCCGCTCGGGCTTCAACTCCGCCACCGCGCGCGCCAACTCCCCCGCCAGCGTCTGCGTGTTTCCGGCGTCATCCAGTTCCACATAGTTTACCTGCCGCCCGAGCTTTTTTTGCGCATCCCGAAAGTGCCGCATCGCCGCCAAAAACACCGCGATTCTCGGTTTGCTCGTCCACACATGCTCCGACTCTTCCGCGACCTCCGCCATCCACACCGCATCCTGTTTCGCATCGAAGCCGTCGAGCGCCGATGCCTCCGCGTCCAACTGGTCGCCCAGCACCACCACTAGATTCCGCACCGATTTGATCATAAAACTACCTGGTCAGTCAGCGACCACAGCCTCCGGCCCACGCAGCGCCTTAAACGCCGCCAACGCTTCATCGCGCGCTTTGGCGTGGTTCACCATCGGCCCCGGATAGTTCTTCCCGAGCTCCACTCCCGCCCGCGCCAGTACCGCTGCCGGCGCCTCCCAAGGCGCGTGAATGTGCTCTGCCGGCAGCTTAGCCAACTCGGGCACCCACCGCCGCACATAGTCGCCATCGGCATCAAAACGCGTCCCTTGCAGCACCGGCGCAAACACGCGGAAATACGGTGCGGCATCCGCCCCGCACCCCGCACTCCACTGCCAGCCGAGCGTGTTGCTCGCGAGATCCGCATCGACCAGCGTGTCCCAAAACCACGCCGCGCCGTGCGTCCAATTGAGTCGCAGGTGTTTCACCAAAAACGACGCCACCACCATGCGCACGCGGTTGTGCATCCAGCCCGTCGCGTAGAGCTGCCGCATCCCCGCGTCGACGATCGGATAGCCCGTCCGGCCGCGTTGCCATGCCCGCAATTTTTTCCCGTCCGCGTCCTCAGCCCAGCGGAATTTTTCAAAGTCTGCCCGCAGCGGCCGCTCCGGCGTGTGCGGAAAATGAAACAACAGGTGATGCGCAAACTCCCGCCACCCGATCTCGCTCAGAAAAACCCGCGCCCCGTTGCTCGACGGAAACACCCCGGACGCCTTCGACTCCGCCGCCACCGCCGCCCACACTTGCCGCGGCCCGATTTCCCCGAAATGCAGCCACGGCGAGAGCATCGAAGTGCCATCGCGGTCCGGTAAATTTCGCGCGTCCGCATAGCTGTCCATCGCGCGCGCGACAAAGGTCCTCAACCGCGCCGCCGCGCCCGCCTCACCCGGCTGCCACGTCGCGGCAAGCCCCGAGTCCCACTTGATTTTCGGCCGCAGCTCCAGCTCCGCGAGCTCCAGCGATTTCGGCCACGTTGCCGGCGTAGCGATCGTCGTTTCGGTGAACTTCACCGCCGGCGGCACCGGCAACGTCAGGCAGTGTTTCCAATACGGCGTAAACACCTGAAATGGTTTGCCCTGCTTGTTCTGAATCAGGTGCGGTTCAAACAGCACCGCGCCACAGAAACTCTTCGCCTCGACCCCGCCCGCCAACAGCTCGGCTTTGATCGACGCATCCCGCGCGATCACCGCCGGTTCATATCGGCGATTCCAGAACACCGCGCCCGCACCGGTCACCTTCACCAATGACCGCACCACTTCCACCGCGCTGCCGCGGGCGATCACCAGCCGCGATCCGCGCTCGCGCAAACTCGCGTCGAGCGCCGCGAGCGCGTGATGCAGCCACCACCGCCCCGCTCCGCCCATCGGCCAATTTCCCTCGGCCGCATCGTCCAAAACATACACCGGCACGACGGGACCGCCTCGCCCCACTGCCGCCGCGAGCGCCGGATTATCCTTCAACCGCAGATCCTGCCGAAACCAAATGAGAGTGGGAGTGACCGACATGTGCCCGAAGAAGCCGCACCCCCGCCGCAAAGCAAGCCGCCCGGGAGCAAATTTCAGCGCAACCGCGCCAAACGCCTTCCCCAAGTCGGTAGCGGACTCCGACCCGCTCGCATCTTCATCGGACCGACAACACTCCTGTCGCCGCTACGCCTCAACCTCCACCTAGCCGCAATGACCGCCACTTACCCACATCGTCTAGCCCATGTTCAACGGTATGGGTAGCGCGCTAAAAAAATTTCAGACGGAAGGCGCACCTACGGACGGTGCTATTACAAGAGAGCCGGGCGTGCTCGGGCACCGCAGCGACGAACACCCGATTGTTGGGCGGGCGAATTCCACAAGATTCCGGGGATGTTCCTGCGGCGAAAAAAAGGCGCATGGCCTTGAATCCACCGCTCTGCCCGACCACGCCGCGGTCTGCGCGCAAGCCGCATTGGAAATGCTGGAAAATCTTCGTTCCTTTAACCGCCGCTACCAGATCGATTGGGCGGAGCGCATTGGAATGAACAGCGGCCCGGTTATTGGTGGCAGCATCGGCACAAATAAATTCGCTTACGATCTTTGGGGAGTGACCGTAAACATCGCCAGCAGGATGGAGTCACATGGCCAGCCTTGGCGGATTCAGGTCACCGAAAGCACCAGGAAGCTATTGGGAGACAAGTTCGTGACCGGAGAACGGGGCGTGATCGAAATCAAAAACTCCGAACCGATGCGCGTATTCCACCTGGCCAACACCAGCGCTGCATCAACGCGGTCTTGATCGGACTGTTTTCCAGGAAGGCCGATCAAAAAGTGAATCGCTCAACCGGCCGACCACCGGAATACGCTCGTCGAAAGTGGAGCCAGCTTGAGGTTTACCGACTGCGCAAACCCGTCCCGCCCAATCGCCGCAGCCTCAAGCCCCCCCTCATTGCCCAGTCCGGTTCCTCCGTAATACTCGCTGTTTGAATTGATCACTTCCCGCCAGAAGCCACGACGCGGCACCCCCACCGAATAGGAGCGGGTCGCTCCGCCGAAGTGGGCCACGATCAGGAAGAGCGTTTGCTCGAAGACATCCATTCTCAGGTAAGCGATCAGGTTCGCATCGGCGTCCTGACAAGTGACCCAACGGAAACCATTAGGATTGTGATCATTTCGGCTGAGCACCGGCTCGTTGACGTAGAGCCGGTTCAAATCCCGCACCAGACGACGCACACCCTCGTGATCCGGATACAGGCAGAGGTGCCAATCCAGACTGGCCGAATAATTCCACTCCCGTGACTGCGCGAACTCGCTGCCCATGAAGAGAAGTTTTTTTCCGGGGTAACACCACATGTGGGCATACAAAGAGCGTAGATTTGCCGCCTTCTCCGGAATGTGCCACCCGCCCATCTTGAAAAGCATCGAGGCCTTCCCATGCACCACTTCATCATGCGAAAACACCGTTACGAAGTTCTCCGCATACTGGTAGAGCATGCCAAAGGTAAGGTCGCTTTGGTGCCAGCGACGGTGCACCGATTCTTTCGCAAAATAGCGGAGCGTGTCGTTCATCCAGCCCATATTCCATTTATAATCGAAGCCCAAGCCGCCGTCGCCGGTCGGACGGGTCACTTGGGGAAATGACGTGCTCTCCTCCGCGATCATCATCACGCCGGGATGATAGTGATGAACTAGGTCGTTCACCTGCTTCAGAAACTCGATCGCCTCCAAATTTTCCCGACCACCGTGCTTGTTCGGAATCCACTCCCCTGCCTTGCGCGAGTAATCGAGATAGAGCATCGACGCCACGGCATCCACGCGCAGGCCGTCGAGGTGATACCTCTCCAGCCAGGCCAAGGCGCTCGCAATCAGGAAACACCGCACCTCGTTGCGTCCATAATTGAAAATCAGCGTACCCCAGTCCATGTGCGCTCCTTGGCGAGGATCGGCGTGTTCGTAGAGATGACTCCCGTCAAACTCCGCCAAGGCGAACGCGTCGCGAGGAAAGTGCGCCGGTACCCAGTCCAAAATGACCCCGATTCCCCGTTGATGCAGATGGTCGACGAACCATGCGAAATCCTCCGGTGCTCCGAATCGTTGGGTCGGAGCGAAAAAACCGGTGACTTGATAGCCCCATGAACCGTCGAACGGATGCTCGGCGATCGGCATGATCTCAACATGCGTGAACCCCATTTCGACCACATAGTCGGCGAGTTCCGGGGCGAGCTCGCGATAGGTGAGCGGGCGGTTATTGTCCTCCGGCTTTCGCTTCCAGGAACCAAGGTGCAACTCGTAAGCGGATATCGGTCGATCCAATTGGTTCGCCTCCGCTTTCCGCCGATCCATCCAGTCCCGGTCGCTCCATTTAAATCCATCCGTAGCACAAACGATCGCCGCATTCCCCGGCGGCGCTTCGAAAAAAGTCCCGTAAGGATCTGTCTTCACGCTCACCCGGCCCGACTGGCTGCGAATCTCAAACTTGTAGAGCTCGCCGGCCCCGAGCCCGGGCACAAACAATTCCCAAACGCCTGAAGCGCCCAAGGGCCGCATGGGGAAAAACCGTCCATCCCAACGATTGAAATTTCCCACGACGGAGACGCGGGCGGCAGACGGTGCCCAAACGGAAAAGGCCACCCCGGGAACGCCTCCGATCACCCGCGGATGCGCTCCGAGCTTTTCGAAAATACGGTGCTCGTTGCCCTCATTGAACAGATACAGATCCTGCGCGCTCAATGTCGGCAGAAAGCTGTAAGGATCGAAAAACTGCCGGGCCTCACCGTTCGGGAAAGTGGCGCGCAACTGATACCGAAAAACATCGGGTCGTTTGGCGATGAAGCCTTCGAAAAAACCTTCATCCGTCATCCGTTTCAACTCATGCACCGCCTCAACGTTTGCATCGAGCTCGACGACCGCACAGCTCACCGCATCGCACAACAGAGCCCTGACGACCACACCTTGGCTTCGCCCGCGCTTGTGGGGGTGCATCCCGAGCACCCCGTGGGGCGCCGCGTGAGTTGCGCTTAGCAAGGCCGCCAGATCAGATTTGGAAGTTATCACGGTGGGAACACCGCGACCGTGACTCCTGCCACCCCTCTCGTCTAGTCGCGAATACCGAGCGATCTGTGTCCTCGCCCACGGGGCCTAGCCCGTGTTCTTCAGCCCCCCCGATATTCCATTGATCGTCAACTCCACCACGGCACGCGCCGCTTCGGCGTCTTCGGTGGAGAGTTTCTTCCCCGCCGCTTGAATCCGTAGACGGCGCAGCATGTCGACCTGGATGTAGTTGAGCGGATCGATGTAAGGATTCCTGAGCTGCACCGACTTCAACAGCACCGGTTCCCGCGCCAACATCTGCCGCTCGCCCGTGACCGCGAGGATCGTTCGCGCTGTTCGCTCAAACTCCACCGTGAGCAGGCCAAGAATTCGTTTTCGAATTTTGGGGTCGTCGACCAACTCGGCGTAGAGGGAGGCGATTCCCATGTCCGCCTTGTGCATCGTGAGTTGGGCATTGTTGATCATGGTCTGAAAAAACGGCCACTCCTGGTGCATCGTCCTCAGGAGCTTTTTGCCCGCAGGGCCCCGTTGCAAAATCGCCTCGAGGGCCGAGCCCAAACCAAACCACCCGGGGAAATTGAAACGACTCTGCATCCATGAAAACACCCAAGGAATCGCCCGGAGGTCTTCGACGCTGGTCGTCGCCCGCCGGAAGGTCGGCCGCGATCCAAACTTCAGATTGCTGATTTCGTCGATCGGCGTCGCCTGTTTCCAAAAGACGAGAAATTCCGGATCATCGTGCACAATGGCCTTATAGGCGGCGAACCCCGCCGAGCTCATCGCCGCCATCGCCTCGCGCCATTCCGCCGGCACCTCGGCCTTGGTTTCCGCCGCATGCGCTCCAAGCATCACTCCATAGGCCATCTGCTCGAGAATACGATGCGCCAGGTCGGGATCATGATACCGCGTGGAAAGCACTTCGCCTTGCTCGGTCACGCGGATTCCCCCGTCGCGTAGGCCGGCCGGCTGGGCCAGAATCGCCTTGGCCGCCGGGCCGCCGCCCCGCGCGATACTGCCGCCTCGGCCGTGGAAAAGCGTGATCTTCACTCCCTGTTCAAGTCCCACGCGCGCGATGGCCTCTTGCGCCTCAAACAGCGCCCAATTCGCGGTCACGTAGCCGCAGTCCTTGTTGCTGTCCGAATATCCCAGCATCACATGCTGGTGCGCCGGTTTCTGCCGCCCGGGCAACGTAAAGAGCGTCGTCAAGATATCCGGCGCCCGCTCCAAATCATCCAACGTCTCGAACAGCGGGGCCACCGGGAGCGCCGCGCCGGTGAGTTTCTGCAAGAGCTCCAACTCCAGCACATCGGACACTCCGTCCGTCATGCTGATGATCGCGATGCCGAGCGCCTCGGCGCCAAACCGCTCCACCGCCCGCGCCGCCAGTGCGAGCGGATCCAACACGTGCCGCGTGCCCGCCGAGTACTTCGCCACCGTCGCCGCCGGCAAAACCGTGGCGTTGGCCAGCTCGGCCAAAAGCAGCATCTGTTTCTCCGCTTCACTCAGCGCCCCGTAGTCCCGGAGCCCGAGAATCTCAGCCACCGCCGCTTCATGCTGCGATGAATGCTGGCGGATATCCAACCTGGCGGTGTGCAGACCAAACACCTCGAACTGCTCACCGATTGCCTTCAAATCGCCCTCGACCAACATCGCCCCCTTCCCCGCGGCCAGGCTCACCCGGATCGTTTCGAGCGTTTCTTCCACCGTCGCTCGGTCGAGATACCCGCCGACCAACGAGTCCGAAGAGAGCACGCTTCCGTCCCGCACTTCATTCACCGCCTGCGCCAGACGCGCGCGCAGCACACCCAAGACGAGTCGATACGGCTCGTGCGGATAACGTTTGCTCAACTCCTCGACGTGCTTCGAAAGATGCAAATTCTCCCGCAGCTCTCGCTTCAACGCCGGCACCACCGAATCTCTCCGATCGCTCACCGTGAGCGAGCGAGCCAGATCCCTCAACGCCAGGCGCAGCTTCTCGATCGCGAGTCGCCGATGCAGCAGGAGGACTTCCGCCGTGACCGCCCCCGTTACCCCGGGATTGCCGTCGCGGTCGCCGCCGATCCACGACCCAAACGCCAGCCAACGCCGCGGCGGCGTGACCGTGGGATAATGCCGCCCGAGCGCACGCTTCATGTCGGCGTGCAAACGCGGCAGGGTTTCGAACAACGTCGTATCAAAATACCACAGCCCCGTCTTCGCTTCATCCGTCACCTCCGGCCGGGCCGCGCGGCTACGATCGGTCAACCACAGCGAGGCGATCTCCCGCTCGACACATTCGGCCTCCAGCAACGCGGGATCGGTCAACAGCGCGGGCTGCGAGCGCAACCGCAGGATCTCGCCCAGTCGGCGCAACTTCGTGAGCAAGGTTCGCCGCTTCGATTCCGTCGGGTGTGCCGTAAACACGAGCTCGATCATCAGCCGGTCCACCAAGGCCTGCATCGCGGCCGCACCCACCCCGCGTCGTTTCAATTCGATCACCGCCGCTTCAATCGATTCACGCATCGGCGGGCTCGCCGTGCCTTCTTTGCCGCGGGCAGCGCGTCTCTGGCGCAGCAGCATGATGCGAAAATTCTCTTCGGCGAGGTTCACCAACTCGAAATAGAGCGTGAACGCCATCGCTTGGTTAAACGCCTCGGTCGGACTCAACTCCGCGATCCGCGCCGCCAAACCACGCGCCGCTTTCTCGTCACCCGCACGCCGGGCCTTGGCCAATTGTCGCAAGGCCTCGACGGTGGTGAAGGTCTCCGGCCCCTCCAGTCGGGTGATCACGCGGCCGAGCGCGCTGCCGAGCGCACGCACCTCGGCTCGGAGCGAGGCGATTTCGTTGGGAGGGACCGGGAGCGGCGTCGTTGGTTTTGGCATGAATTCGGCGCACCATGAGGCGCGCCGGAACCCGGCAAAAGCTAAAACTACGCCAGCTTGCCGCCCATTCCCGTAGGCTTGCTTGCGCCGTAGGCGACTCCTTTGCTCGGTTGGTGCTTCGTCGTCTCATTCTCGTCTCCATCGCTTTGCTCGCTGCCTACCCGCACGCCACCGGGCAGACGCCCAATGCTCAACCCGAGGTCCAATACGAGAGCTCCTCGGTCGACTTCACCACGGGAGAAACCGTCTTCACCAAGGCCAGCCTCAGCGATGGGCCCTCGCTGCTCACGGCCGACGAGATCAGCTACAACTTTATCACCAACGTCGCCACCGCCAACGGGAATGTCACCCTGACCCGCGGTCCCCAGCGACTCATCGCCCAAAAATTGATCTATCAACGGGGCACCGCATCGTTCACCGCCGAATCGATCCGGGTCGGTTCCTACCCGTTCTACGTGTCCGGTGCCACAGCCTCCGGCACCGTTGATGAAATCAGCGTCTCGTCCGCCACCGTCACCTTTCGCGAGCCCGGCCGGTGGCAGCCGACCGTTCAATCCGGTCGTCTGTTCTATGCGCCCGGTCGCGATCTCCGCAGCGAAGACACCCGCTTCGGTCTGGGTCGGAACCAGCCGATTCCTCTGCCCAGGATTCAGCAAAACCTGAACGAACCTCTCCTTTCCTATGTTTCCGCCACCGCCGGCTATCGACAGTTCCTTGGCGCTTATCTCGAAGCCGGGCTTCGCGTCCCTGTCGCTGCCGGGGTAAAAATCGGCGCCGATATCGGCTTCTACACGGCGCGCGGCCTCATGGCCGGTCCTTCCGCCAGCTACATCGGCGAAAACGACGGCCAAAACCTGCGCGGTCTCTTTCGTTCCGGTTACATTCGCGACTCCGGTGACAAACTCACCGACGTGCTCCGTCGCCCCGTCCCCGAGGATCGCAGTCATGCCGAATGGCAACACACCCAGCGCTTCACCGAGAACCTCACGCTTGCCGCCCATTTTAACCTGTGGAGCGATTCCGAGGTCATTCGTGATTTTCGCCCCAGGACCTTCTTTCCCGTCCAGGCACCCAATAACTTCATCGAGTCGCTTTACACCGGTCACAACTACTCGATCTCACTCTTCGCCCGTCTCCAGCCCAATTCCTTCGAGTCCGTGCAAGAGCGCCTCCCCGAGTTGCGCTACGACCTGTTTCCCTCCGCGATCGGTCACGGCATTTATCAACGCGCCCAAGCCAGCGTCGTGTCCCTCCGCGAGCGCCCTCCCGGAGCGATTGCGCCCCGCCTCGCCAGCGATCGCGCCGACGCCTACTACGCGCTTAACCGGCCGTTTACGCCCCGCGAATGGCTCACCGTCACGCCCACCGCCGGCGCCCGCGTAACCCACTATTCAAACCCCGCCGGTGCTTCCGAGGCCAGCCGTCGCTACACTCGCGCCCTCGGTGAGGTCGGCGTCGATGCCGCTCTGCGGGCCAGCGCCACCTACGCCTACAAAAATCCCCAGTGGAAAATAGACGGCCTGCGCCATCTCGTGACCCCGAAGTTGAGCTACCGTTACATTCCGCAAGGCGACCTCGGCCGCCGCTTCATTCCCGGGATCGACCGCCGCGAGCCTCTCACCAGTTACCTGCGTCCGCTCGGCCTCGGCGAGCAGCGTAGCATCGACGATCTCCGCGCCACGAACACCCTCCGACTCGGCCTCGACAACACCCTCCAGACCCGCGACGCCACCTACGGCTCGCGTGACTTGCTCCTCTTCAACAACGCCGTCGATTTCCGGTTTCACCGCGGCCCTGGCGAACGCGATTTCTCCGCGGTCCATACCGAAATTGCCCTGATGCCGGCCCCATGGCTTCAATTCGACCTCTACGAGAGCTTCACGCCTCACACCGGCACGCTCCAGGAGCTCAACACCGGCATCACGCTCCGCGACGGTGATGCTTGGTCGCTTCGCTTTGCCACCAATTTTCTTCGCCGCGAAAGCGAAGACTACCGCATCGAGGGGCGCATCCATCTGAACGAAACCTACGACGCGCTCGCCCGCTTCCAATACGACGCCCGCGAACGCCGCCTCAACGAACAGGCCTACGGGCTCGTCCAGAATCTCGATAACACGTGGCTCGTCGAATACGTCGTTTCCGTCTACTCCGGTCGTCGCCGTGAAAACGGCTTTGGCTTCAACGTCCAAGTCGCGGCCCGCAATTTCTGAGTCACCCGCCCTGATCCGACGCGAGAGCCCGCTTGCGGGCGATTTTGGCTCCGCGCCGCCAACACTTTCCTTCTTCAACTCCCAATCGCCCTCTATGTCCCTTTTCGGCAGCCAGCAAAAAGTATTCCTCCGCCTCCTCTCCGTGCTGCGCCCGCACTGGCACACGGACCCATCCTTACCCCTGCGCATCCAGCAGGAATTTGCCGCCAATCGCTCCTTCGGGTCCCGAGATCGGAAGCTTTACCGGGAGCTCATCTACACGACGCTGCGCTACCTCCCGTGGATTGAGCCGCTGCTCGACACCGATCCCGCCCGTGCCTCCACCATCGTGGCTTGGCTAGCCGCCGATCTTCCCGCCACCAAAGCCTACCGCGCCGGCACCTGCGGCGACTGGCCCCGTTGCCCCGCTTCCATCGCGTCCCGGGCCGCGCACCTCCATCTCGACCCGTCGCTTCTCCTGCCCGCGTGGCTGGCCCGTCATTGTCCCGCCGCCGGCGTCGCGCCCGACCTCGACGCCTTGCACGCTCGCGCCGCCGTCTGGCTCCGCCTGCAAACGCCCGACCCGGCACCCGTGCTCGCCGAATTCGCGAGCCTCGGCTGGGCCGCCCGTCCTGCCGCTGTCCTACCCGGCGCACTCGAGCTGCTCTCGGATGCGGATATCACCAAAACCAACTCCTTTCTCTCCGGCCTCGTCGAAGTCCAGGATCTCGGTTCGCAACTGATTCTCGCCTCCGCCGCGATCGCCCCCGGGGGACGTTGGCTCGACGCCTGCGCCGGCGCCGGCGGCAAAGCCCTGCAACTCGCCGCGATCCTTGGCCCCAACGGCCACATCGACGCCTACGACATCCGCGCCAGCGCCCTGAAAGAACTACAAATCCGCGCCACCCGCGCCCGGCTCAACCAAATCACAATCCTCCCGGCCACGCCCACTGCGCTTTACGACGGAGTCCTCGTCGACGCCCCATGCAGCGGCACCGGCACCTGGCGCCGGTCTCCGCATCTCAAGTGGACCACCACCCCGGCCCAAGTCACCGCGGCCGCCGAGCAACAGCTCGCACTCCTCACTCAGTACGCGGCCCTCGTTCGCCCCGGCGGCCAGCTCATCTACGCCACCTGCTCGCTCAGCCACTTTGAAAACGAAGATGTGATCCGGGCGTTTCTGGCCGCCAACTCCTCGTTTGTCCCGGAGCTCCCGGCGTCCGACCGGGCTTTTGGCTTCACCGCCGACGCCGCGACCGGCGGTCTCACCATTCTCCCCGCCCGCCACAATACCGACGGCTTCTTCGTCGCCACCCTGCGCCGGCAATAACCGAATCAACTTCGGCGCGCGTTTTTATTTGCCGCGCCCCATCGCCGCCCAAACCTCTCCGAACCGTGGCTCCCGAAACCGATTACCGCATCAAACTTCAGGTCTTCGAAGGCCCGCTTGACCTGCTGCTTTTTCTCATCCGCAAGAGCGAGATCGACATCTACGACATCCCGATCGAGTCCGTCACGAAGCAATACCTCGAAGCCCTTCGAGCGATGCAATCGCTCGACCTCGACGTCGCCGGCGAATTCTTTGTCATGGCCGCCACGTTGATGGAGATAAAGAGCCGGCTCCTGCTGCCCAAAGGCCTCCACGCCATCGATCCCAACGCCAACCCGGACGACGACATCGACCCTCGCTGGGAGCTCGTCCACCAACTGCTCCAATACAAAAAATTCAAAGAGGCCGCCGGCGAACTTGCCGCGATCATCCGACGCCAACAGGACCTGATGGAGCGTCACGTTTCGTCGCTCTCCGCCGAGTTCAACGAGCGCCCCCTGCAAGCCGTCGGCCGGATCGAGCTTTGGAACACCTTCAATATCGTCCTCCGCCGGCTCGCCGAGAAACTCGTCGTCGGCGAAATTTACGACGAAACGGTCACCGTCTCCGATCAGATGGAATGGCTGCTCGCCCGCATTCGGACCGAGAAGACGTTCATCTTTTCCGACCTGTTTCCCAACGGCACAACTCTCCGCCAACTCGTCGCCACCTTTCTGGCCGTGCTTGAACTCACGCGCCTCGGAAAACTTCACCTCGCCCAGAACGAAGCCTTCACCGACATCGTCTGCACCGTGCGCGAAGAAAACCCGCTTGAAACTGCGGCCGCCACCAGCACGTTGCTCGCGTGACCAACAAGCGAAAACCTGCCGCGCCCAAAGCCAGCCTCCTCGGACTCGGATTGGACAACACCGACGGCCACAAACGGCTCACCACCGGCGAGCAATTCGCCATCGTCGGCGGCTCCGCCGAGACTCATGACCGGATGACGGAGACCGTGGTGAAAACGTTTGAAGAACTAAAGACCCGCGGAAAACCGCTGCATAAGGTCGAGCCGAACGAACTCGCCGAGATTCTCCATAAATCCACCCCGCGATAACCCGCAGCCCCGAGCCGCCACTTGCCTTTCGCCCTATTCCAGACCTCCTTCCCTTAACGCTCATTCCAACATGTCCGAAAAAATTGCAAATCTCACCACCGCCGACTTCAAAACGACCGTCGCCGCTGCGACCACGCCTCTGCTTGTAGACTTTTGGGCTCCTTGGTGCGGACCCTGCAAAGCCATCGCACCGATCCTCGAGGAGATTGCCACCGAGATGGACGGCCAAGTGAAAATTGCCAAGGTCAACATCGACGACCACGACACGATCGCCGCCGAGTATGGCATCCGCGCCATCCCGACCATGCTCCTCTTCAAAGGCGGCAAAGTCGTCGAGCAAATCGTCGGCATGATGCCCAAGGCCGCCCTCAAGGCCAAACTCACCGCCCAGCTCTAACCGAGTTTTCGGTCAACCCTCCAGCCCCGACGCCCACGTCGGGGCTTTTTTGTAACCATCCGCCATGAGTTTCCGCCTCCCCACGCTTTTGATCACCGCGCTCGGCGTTGCCGTCGGCCTGAGCGCCACTCCCTCCGCCTTCGGCTTTGCCCAGCTCCGAAAGGAGCGCGACCTCATCATCTACGAGCACCCGCGGTTCCATTCGGCTTTCCCTTCGGTGGTGCGAAGTCCGAGCGGGGAGTTGCTGCTCGCCTTTCGCCGCGCGCCCAACCGGAAAGCCTTCGGCGAAGAGAAGAACAACCACGTCGATCCCAATAGCCAACTCATGCTCGTGCGCTCCCAGGATGGCGTGAACTGGACGACGCCCACCCTCATCTATGCTCACGCGATCGGAGGGTCGCAGGATCCCTGCCTGCTGCAGATAAGCGACGGCTCCTTGCTCTGCCTGAGCTATGGCTGGGCTTTTCTCCGCCCCGATGGAGTCAAGAACCTCAAACCGCCTTTCCTGCAAAACTACCCGGGCTCCATCTTCACCGGGGGCTATTTTCTACGCTCGGTTGACCGCGCCCAAACGTGGCTGGGCCCGTTCTATCCGCCGCATATCGCCCCTGAAATCCTGCGCGATCCCTACGGCCAACTCGTCCCCGCCTACAATCGCGGTGCCGCGATCGAGGCGCGTGACGGTCGTTTGCACTGGGTCGTGGCCGCGACCGACCAAGAGACCCCGCGCAAGACATCCACTCACTTGCTTTCATCCACCGATCGCGGACTCACGTGGAGTTACTCGGCTCCGGTCGCCGCCGACTCCACGGCGTCATTCAATGAAACGTCGCTGATCGAAACGCCGCGCGGCGACCTCGTCGCTTTCCTCCGATCCGAGAAGCTTGGCGATCAAGCCTGCATCGCTCGCTCCACCGACGGAGGGAAAACGTTCCAACCTTGGCAAAAGATGGGCTTCCAAGGTCATCCCCTGCATGCCCTCAGATTGCCCGAGGGCCGCGTTCTCGTCACCTACGGCTACCGCCACGCACCCTTTGGCATTCGCGCCCGCGTGCTCGATGCCGAATGCACCGATTTCGCCAACGCCCCCGAAATCATCATTCGCGACGACGGCACCACCACCGACCTCGGTTATCCGTGGTCCGTGCAACTCGACGCCCGGCGCATCCTCGTCACCTACTACTTCAAAGCCGCCGGCGAAATCCAGCACATCGCCGGCACGATTCTGCGATTGGACTGAGGCCGCTCAAAACCGGAGCCCGCCGCTCAACAAAACCGCATATCCCGCCAGCAGTTTTCCCGTGTCGCCCAGCAAGGCGATCAGCTCCGCCGGCGTCTCGCTCACCCTCAGTCTCCGCGCCTGTCGCCAAGCCACGGGTGCCAGTAACAGCGGCGCCAAGACCCACGGGGAAAATCCTCGCGCCCAGAACACGAGGGGCATCGCAAGCGCCACCACCAAGGAGGCGTCAAACTGCGCCCGAGCCGCCCCGCGCCCGAAGCGCACGACCAACGTCCGCTTCCCTGCGGCTCGATCGGTGTCGACGTCGCGATAGTTGTTCACGACCAAAATATTTGCCGCCAACAAACCGATCGGGATCGCGGCCAAAATCGCGTCCACCGTCACCTCACCGGTTTGAACAAAAAAAGTCGCGCCGACCGCGACCAGTCCGAAGAAAACGAATACAAACAGATCGCCGAGTCCGTTGTATCCCAGCGGAAACGGCCCGCCGGTATACGCCACCCCGCAGGCAATACTCGCCACGCCGATCACGATCAGGCCCGGTCCACCCCACGCGATCAATCCCAGCCCCACCGCAAAAGCCAAAGCAAAGACCGCGACCATCGCCCGCTTCATCACCTCAGGCCGCACCAAACCGGCCGCCACCGCCCGTCTCGGCCCCACCCGACTCGCCGAATCGGCTCCTTGGATGAAGTCGTAGTAGTCATTCGCGAAATTCGTGCCGATCTGGATCAGGAGCGCAAAGAGCAGACACAGGCCCGCCGCCGCGTAATCGGCGCTGCCGCCGTGGGCCGCCAACGCCGTCCCGACCAGCACCGGAGCCACCGCCGCCGGCAACGTTTTCGGCCGCGTCGCTTCAATCCAGACCGACCACACCGGCGATTTTTTCATCGGCTTAGAGACCCCAAAACCTGCGCTTTAAAAACATCAACTGCTGCTTCGCGAGCAGCCCGATCAACCGTCGCACGTTGGAATCGAAATCGTTTTTGTCCGCAGTCTTCAATTGCCGCTCATTCCTGCGTGCACGCTCGCCCCCGCATCTGAGCCGCTGCCGGGGGAAATAAAGCAGGCTCAGCCCGATCAGTAACACTACGTGATCGATCGTGAATGAGGCCATCTCCGCCATCGAGAAATCTACCCGCTTCGATGTCAAAGCCGCACTCGTCACTTTGCCCGGTAGCGCTGCTCCGCCGGCACCGCCAACACGTTTTCCAGCTCCCGCAACCGCGCCAGCACAAGGGGCGCATCCGCCGCATCGTCCTCGGCCGGCAACTGGGGATGAAGCTCTCGCAGCCAGGCATAAGCCTCCGCGTCCTTCCCCTGCCGTCGGAGCAATTCCCCATAAATGCGCGCCGCATAATACGGTCCCCGCGGTTCCGCCCAAGCGCGGCGATAGCTCTCTGCCGCCGCCGCCAAATCTCCGAGCTTGTTAAGTTCGATGTTCGCCTGCTCGACCCAGAGCGCAGCTTGGCCCGCCTGCACCCGCCGTGCCGCCTGAATGTGCCTGATCGCCATTTGCGCGTGCTCGACTTCGATCATCCGCCGCCGCGTGGCCGATAAGACTTCATAGCCACCTTCCGCCGCGATCCGCCACACCGGCAGGTCGTAGGCGAGAATACGGGCTCCGTTCAGCCAGAAATAAACTGGCCGGGGATCCACCGCCACCACCGCGCGGATCAGGGTCTGCGTGCCGGGCAAATCACGATCCTCCCATCCCGCATACATTCGCAGCCAAAGAAAATCCGCCGCCAGCGCCTTAAAGCCGCCCAGCCAGCCAAACAGCGCCCCGGCCCCCGGCGACTCTAGCATCGTCTCGTTCACCGGAACCTCCCTCGTCGGCCCGAGCGCGTAACGCAGCCCGGTCCCCGCCGCGGCCAGCACCCCCAACACCACCGCCAGCAAATATAGCTTAGACTTCACGTCGTCGGAAAACGTAAACCGCCAGCCCCAAAGCCACCGCCGTGTAGCCCGCCGCATAAATCGTCAGGCGCCCCAGCCCTAGCGCCGAACCGTCCCCGGCCGCTTCTACCGCGAACCGTTGGAAATCGGGAAAAACCCAATGGATCAACTTCGCCGGCATCAGCATCACACTGGCCCCGCTCCGCTCGTAAGCCCCATGAGCGAAACCCTGCAAATGGCAGATCACGAAACCGGCAAATCCCATCATCACCGCGTAAATCTGGGTCTGGGCAAAACTCGCCACCAACAACGTCCCCGCCGCCAACAGCATCAACTTGAGCGCGTGCAACCACGCCGCGACGACCAGCGCGCCATAATTCACCGCTCCGCCCAGGGCAAAGGCCTCGGGCTGCTCCAGCCGCAACCCGGCTTCACGCTGCCATAGCACGACGGCCAACGTCGCGGTCAACGTCGCGCAAAACGTCACCAGCACCACGGCCACGCCGATAAATTTGCCCAGCAAAAACTCCGTCCGCCACACCGGCTTGGCGAGCAGGGTGAGCGCGGTGCGATTCTCAATCTCACTGAAGAAGAGCTGCGCCGTCAGCACGATCGCCAGCACCGCCCCGAACCCCGCGATCGCCCCATCCCCGAAATCCGCGATGAACTTCAGTTCGGGCGCGCCGAAATTAAAATCCCGCAACCCCCGCACGCCCACGACCAAGCCCGCAGCGACTAGCACCAACAAACCCACGAGCTTTTGCCGCAGCGCCTCACGCAACGTGACGGCGGCAATCAATCCCGTGCGCTCCATTGAAAACGGCACCTTCTTCAAGCGCTTTCCTCCGTTTCCTTCGGCCGATTCCGCGCCACCTGTTCGATAAAAATCTGATCCAGCCGAGTGGACTGCGCCGATAGTGCCGTCGGCGATTTCCCCCGGGCGGCCAGCCATTGGTTCAATTCCTCCCGTTCCGCCCCGCTTAGGCGATCAGGTCCGCCGCCCGTCGGCATCGTCAGTTCGGCCACCGTTCCGCTCACCAACAACCGGCCCCGATCCAGAATCGCCACGCGGTCGCAGACCTCCTCGATCTGAGCCAAGAGATGGGAGGTGATCAGCACCGTCTTGCCTTGGGCCTTTAAGCCGCGAATGAGCGTCGTTATCGCCGCCGTGCCGATCGGATCAACCCCCGCCGTCGGTTCATCAAGAATCACCAGTCTCGGATCATGCACCAGCGCCTGCGCCAAACCGATGCGTTGCAGCATCCCTTTCGAATAAGTCCCGACGCGCCGCTCTGCCGCCTCCGTCAGCCCGACCCACGCGATCACCTCCGCCACCCGGGCCGCCAATTTCACTCCGCTCAAGCCGCAAATCCTCCCGTAAAACGCCACCAACTCCCGCCCGCTGAGAAAGCGGTAAAAGTTCGGCGCTTCGGGCAGATAGCCCACCGCCACCCGCGATTCCACCCGGTCACTCGGCACGCCAAAAACCCGGCACGCTCCGGCCGTTGGCGCCAACAAACCCAGAATGACCTTGATGGTCGTGCTCTTGCCCGAGCCATTGGGCCCGAGCAGGCCGAACACTTCACCCCCGCCGATGCGCAGGCTCAAGTGATCCACCGCCCGCAATCGCACCCCGCGCAGCCCGGTCGCAAAATCCTTCGTCAACCCTTCCAGCTCCACGGCCGCTTCGGTCCCGCCCGTCATACGATCTTAAATCCGCTGAATTGCCCGGCACGAAGTCCGTGACTGCGCTCTGCCTTGCGCACATAGCCATGCATCCGATCCTCAACCGCAGCGGTAAACGCCTTCACTTCCGCCTCCGCCCCCTCCGCCTCAAGCTGCACCCGTCCGTCGGCCAGATTGGCGACCACTCCCGCCACCTCATACTCCTTCGCGACCTGCAACACCGCATAGCGGAAACCCACGCCTTGGACGTGACCTGAAAAGAAAACGTTCTCGTGGTAAACGACTCCCATGACCGGCGAACCTAGGCGCCGCCCGGCCCACGACTCAATCCGCAAAACCATCGGTCACCTAACGGGGATTTTTGTTTGCATTCGCCCGGCTCGCCCCCTCCTTTTCCCCACAACCTGATGAGCAACTCAGATTCTGACGGCCCCTCCAACAACGAGTGGGAAGATCGCGGCGAAGTGGCTTGGAACGAATTCGATTGGGAACGCTACCTGCGCGAGCAGGACGCCTCGATCGCCCGTTACCGCAAACTTTACGAGGCCAACGCCGAAAGCCCCAACCGAATCGATAAAGTGGCCGAGCAGATGGGTTGGAGTATCGAAGATTGGACGGAAGAAGGCGGCGAGATTCCGGATTCGGATGACGATGACGACGAGGCGGAAGACGACATGGACTTCGACGACGAAGACGACGTCTACACGCTGCATAAAAATCCCATTTTCATTTCGACCAAGGCCATCATCGGCGGCTTGCAGGAAAAGTGGCTGGAGAGCGCAAGCCTCGCCAAGCTTCCCGTCCCGGTTTCCATGGCGCTGCTGAATTCGCTGCACCGCAGCGAAGACCAATCCGCGCAGGCAATCCATGCGCTGGACTTTGGCGATTACGCGATGGCGATCAGCCTCTTCAAGCGCGCGCTCAACCTCGTGAACAGTACGTTCGCCCTGCTGAATTCCGCGGAGACCGCGACGATCCCCGCGATTGTCGCCTTTCGGGAGCACGCCCAACCCGCGCTCTTTGATCTCCGCGAAATTTGGCTCCGCGTCATCAGCGAATGCCGCGAAGAGATTGAACGTCCGCAAGAAGCCGACGAAGACGACGACAAACCGTGAGGCGGTGTTTTGCGGGGCCCATCGAGGTTTCGCAGAAACACCTTGCTCTTCGCGGGAACGATTTGTTCGCTAGAAAACTAAGCGGGAGAGGTGGCTGAGTGGTCGAAAGCAGCGCTTTGCTAAAGCGCCGTAGGTGTAAAAGCCTACCGGGGGTTCGAATCCCCCCCTCTCCGCCAGTTTTGATTATCAAGAACCTCGTGTGGCCGAAGTAATGGTTCCTAATGTTTGGAATACTCGAAGCGGTCTATGACTTTTCCGGTGTCGTAGAGCAGAGTTTTCGGATAATACGCCTCATCAAACGGTCGTGGACGCGTCGGTCCTCCCCACGTTGAGCCTGGACGGCTTCCCCAACGCCGGCGTGCCCAATGCGGACCACGGAGCGGATCTCTCGTTCGGTTCATCCATGCGAGCAATTCGTCGAGCAACCGTTCCCGTTCAGGTGTGAGCGCCGGATCGTTTACCCGGTTCTGGAGTTCGAGGGGATCGGCCGCCAAATCGTAGAATTCATCGGTATCGAGCAAGTTGATGACCAATTTGTATCGTCCATCAAAGACACTACGTATCGGCGCGAACGCACCAAAGCCGTCGTGGTCGATTTCAAACCGATTGAATTCCATGAAGACGAAATGATTTGTGCGGTGGGCCGGATTACGCATCTGGGGCAGTAAAGAACGTCCTTGAAGAATGGACGGAACCGTCATCCCGAAGTAGTCGAGTAGCGTTGGCACCAGATCGATGTGGGATACCGGTTCTTGCGATACTGCGCCCGCAGGCGACGCGCCGGGCCATCGGACGATGAACGGGATGCGGACAATTTCTTCATACATGCACGGGCCTTTGCCATAGAGACCGTGGCTGCCAAACATGTCACCATGGTCACTGGTATGGATGACGAGGGCCCCGGGTGTTTCGCCATCAATTGCCTCCATCACCCGGCCTACCTGGGAGTCGCAAAAACTATTGCATGCAAAATGGTGGGGATGGCGCAAGTATGCCTTGTCTCCGATGCGAGCCAATTGGGTCCGATGGGACTCGGTATGCCGGGCCCACTCTTTTTGTGAGAGCGGTTTGTCCGAAAGCGGATCGTCCGCATTGGGCACGGGATAGAGGAACTCGTCGAATGCGCTGGCGTAGGGTTCCGGAGCAATGAACGGGTGGTGCGGTTCGTCGATCGAGACGACCAACAGGAAATCCCGATCCCGGTGAACGCGGATGAATTCCCTAGCCCGTTCGGCTATTCGCCACGCATGGGTGAAATCGGCGGTAATCCCGTGTGCGGCCACCCCTTTGGCATCCAATACGCACCGAGAGAGAGCGCGCGCTTCGTCATTGGGCAATGAGTCCAGGTAATTTCGTCCGTCCATCCAATAACCCGGGTCCCAGCCGGGCGGACAGCGTCCGTCCCCAAAGTAGTCACTGCCGTCCAAATGCCACTTGCCGATGTAACCGGTCGCAAATCCGGCGTCGCTTAGGCGCTGACCTAAGGTGGGCAGATCGAGGTGGGGCGCCATATCGTTACCGAGGACGCCGTTGCTGTGCGGATAAAGCCCCGTAAACAGGGCCGAGCGCGAGGGCCCGCAGACCGGCGAGCACGTATAGGCACCGTTAAACCGCACTCCCTCGGACGCGAGTCGGTCGATGTTCGGAGTGCCCAGCGCCAACTCGGGGCGGTAGCAACCGACGCAATTGGCTCCCTGGGTATCGATGAGGAAGAGAACGGTCTGTCGTTTAGACATAGGAATTACTTTCGTGGATTAGCGGTGTTTGCCCATCACGGCGCGCGGAAACCTCGCCGCCTGGGGACGCTGTTACTCAAACCCATCAGGAATTGCCGCGCTTCACTCATGGCGCGGGTCCGGTTTGACGACGGCGAGGGACGTTTTGCGGAACGACTGTCGATACATGGTCGGAGTCCGTTGCGTGATACGCTTGAACAGACGGCAGAAATAAAAGGGGTCCTCATAGCCGACCAGGTGAGCGATGCTTTCGACCTTCGTGTCGGTTTCGACGAGGTATTCACACGCCTTGGCAATCTTCTGTCGGTTGAAAAAGCTTCGCGGGCTTTGACCGGTGTGCTTGCGGAACTGTTGGGTGAAATAGGCGTGAGACATACCGGCGCTGGCCGCCAACTCGTGGATGCTCACGTGCGCGCGGAGGTTTTTGCGCATCATCGAGAGCGTGCGTTCGATCCGGGTCGCCGTTGATTCCTGCACGGCCGCGCGATGGCACACCTTTGCAAAGAGATCGCCGAGCAGTTGATGCATCGCCGAGGAGGCCTGCACGAGATCCTTGTAGGCCTGGCCTGCGCGGTAGATCCCAAGAATCTTTTCGAAGGTCTCGACGAAACGGAGATCGGATTGAACAGCGATGCAGGTGTCTTTTCCGCCGGTGGTCAGAACATCGTAATACTGCTGGGCGCCCGTACCGTTGAAGTGAATCCAATAGTAGGACCAAGGGTCGCCCGGATCGGCAGCGTACGCGTGGAATTCAAACGGCCGCAGCAGCGCGATGGTGCCAGGGGTGATCCGGTGTTTGCTTTCGCGGAGATCGAGCGTACCCGCTCCGTCGAGGCAGTAGAGCAGCGTGAACGCCCAATCCCCGTTTGCTCGGGAAACTTTCTGTCCCTTGGCCCGGGGGAAGTAGCCGAGACGGCAAGGCAGCAAGGCCGCCGTCAAGGGTTGCCGGTTGGCCGATTCCACGACTTTGGTGGGAAGCTTGAAAATCCGTTCACCCGGAAAGTCCTCACGACCGAGCACCGAGACGAGCTTGCGGCCATTGAAACTGAACACGCGGGTCTTGTCGTCCGCCATGTAGCCCTCCAGCGAGAAAGCCTTCGGATCCAACGGCGGCAACACGCGGTTGCGCGGTTTGGCCGGCGCGGCGCCAGGACGTTTGCCTTCGGTAGGCTTGCTCATGGCCGTAGGTCTTAGCCGGAATGGGCGAGACGCCACAGGGAAAAATAGAGCACGACCGCGAGTATGGAAACCACCACCGAGGCCACACGCAGGCCGCGCCACGGCGTGAGATCCACGGCGACGTCGGCCGGCAGGCCGTCCCGCTTCGGGCTTGCGGAGGAGGGCGCAGCGGGGGCGAACCAACCGACGACCAACATGAATCCGCAGAGCAACACGGTGTTGAGGGCGGCGAGATGGAGCCAGTGAATATGCAACGCGGAAACGTTGAAGCGCCCCAGCCCGAGGAAACCATCGCCCCACAAGCAGTTCAGAAGAATCGACGTAAACACGCCGAGGATCATCGACACGTTGGCCGCCCAGGCAGGCACCCGTCGGCTGAACATACCGGTGACGACCACGGCGAGCAGGGGTAACTTAAAGGCGGACATGACCTGCTTCATCATCGTGAAGATTCCCTCAGACGAGCTGCCCAGCAGGCTGGCGGTGAGGATGGACACGAACACGATCACGACGGAGAAGAGCTTGCCCGCTCGGACCATCTCGCGGTCCGAAGCTCCCGGCCGGAGCCAGCCCCGATAAAGATCCAAACTAAACATAGTCGAAACACTGTGCAGTCCGCCGTTGAATGAGCTGATCACGGAGCCGAGGAAAACCGCGGCGAACAAACCCACCAGATAGGGCGGCAGCACGGCATCAACCAGCAGCGAATAAGCGAGGTCGCCGTTGCCGATCGCTGCGGCGCCAAACATTTCCGCAGCGATGATGCCGGGGATCACGAGGAAGAACGGCCCAAGCAGCTTGAGACCGGCGGTGGCGAGAATTCCCTTTTGAGCCTCCGCGAAACTTTTCGCACCGAAGGAGCGCTGCACGATCATCTGGTTGGTGCACCAGTAGAAGAGATTGATGAAAAGCATCCCCGTGAAGAGCGTGTCGAACGGCACGTTCGAACGAGGCCCACCGACGGGGTCGATCTTCGCGGCTTGGTGCTGCAGCACGCGGTTCATGCCGGCGAGGAAGTCACCGTCACCCAACTTGAAAAGCGCGAGCACCGGGATGAGCAGACCGCACACGAGCAGGCCGGCACCGTAGAGGGTGTCGGACAGTGCCACCGCCTTCATGCCGCCGAAGAGCACGTAGCAGGTGCCGATGATGCCGATGCTCCACGCCATCAGCCGGAAGGAAGCCTCCTCGGAAATACCCAGCTGCGTATGCACATGGAAGATCGTGCTCATCGCCAAGCCGCCCGAGTAGAGCACAAACGGCAGGATGTTCAGCGCGATCGTGATGATAAAAACGATGCCCATGATCCGGCGCGCCGTCGCATCGAAGCGCTGCTCGAGGAACTGCGGCACCGTAGTGATGTTGCCGGACCAGTAACGCGGCAGGAAATACCACGCCATCGCGATCAACGCGAACACCGGCACGACTTCCCACGCCATCACCACCGCGCCGTGGATGGATGCCGCACCGTTCAAACCAATGAGTTGCTCGGTGGAAAGGTTGGTCAGCAACAGAGCCATGGCCACTTGGATCCACGGCAATTTCCGACCCGCGAGGAAGTAGGTTTGCGCGTCGCTGTTGTCCTCCCGGCGGGTCTGCCACCACGAAATCAATGCCACCACGACGGTGAAAAAAACGAATGAGCCGACGGCGAGCGGAAGATTCATAGGTGGGAATATTGACCGGCTCCCCGGAAGCCGGCCGCGGTCAGTTAGATCTACAGGGAGACTTTATTCAGAAACTGAACTTGGTCGTGATAATCCACTCCAAGGGAGGATTGAACCGATAGGCCGTCAACACGCCGTCCCGAGCGGTGTTGATCCGGATGAAGGCGTCATTGTTGAGTGCATTGTTGATGTTCGTCTGCAGGGACCAAGCGACGGATTTACCCATGATCTGAAGCTTTCGCCGATAGGCGGCGTTGAGGTCGAGAAATACCTGCTCGGACCCATATGAAACCGTGCTCGTCACTCCTCCGCCAGGAGTTCCGGTGGCGCGGTAGCCATTAATTGGCCGGCCGGTGTATCGCACGCCGCCGCCCACGGTGATGCCCTTTAAGGCTCCTCGGGAAAACTCATAATTTGATACGAGATTCAGCTTATGCTCCATCTGTCCAAGCGCCGGCCTCCCGTTGGCGAGCGTAAAGTCGGTGAACGTCCGGACATCGAGCGCCGCGAGCTGCGTGCCGATTGTGCCGACGCCGGTGCTTAGCGGCAGCGCCGCGTTGGCCTCCCAAGTCGGGCGCCAAAAGGCGATGTAAGCAAAATCCTCTTGCCCAATGTTGGTTTGGGCGGACTTCGATTGGCTATAGTTGAGGAATACCCGCCAATACGCCGTGGGGTTGGCCGTGATTTCCACCTCATAGCCTTGGGTGCGGTTATCGAAGGTTCTGCCGGTGCCGCTTTGAACGGTTCCGCTCGGAACTTTTCCGGCCAACGCGAGGGCGCTCCAAATGGGGTTGATCGACGATGCGATGTTGCCGAAATCAAAATCTCTTTCGGCGCTGGTTTGAAAATACTGCGCGGTGACAAACAGCCGGTTCTTCAACAAATCCAGTTTAAATCCGCTGTCTTGGCTCTTGCCTTTTGGGGTGGGCGGACGAGAGAACGCGGCCACATCTGAGTTGGGGACGTTCAGCCGTCCCCCAAAGCTCGGCAGGCCGCTGTTGCCGGCTTGGCTGTAGGTCAGACCTAACCAATCGGTGGCTTGTAGCACGCCGCTGAATGAAACACTGGTGGCGACCGTATTTATAGGGGTCTGGCTGCGCACCGGGCCCGGTATGCCGGAAGCAAATCCAGCGACGGGCGTTAGCACCGACGTGGATGCGTAATCGTTGCGGTCATCGCGGCTGGTGCCGATGATGGTCTTGATTCGATCTTTCCAGAACGAGCTTTGCAGCATCCCGATCATGCTCCGGCTATCGAAACTGTTAAGGATGCCGTTAACGTTGAAAGGCACCAAAGCGGTGGTGTACGTTCTGCCGCTGAGGGTTTCGGTAAACGTGCCCAAAGCCTGTCGGTTGTAGGGCGCCATCACGATGTTGCGGCTCGGGCCGGCGAGATCGACATAGGTGCGGCGAAATATCCGGTTGTTGTTGTTGATCGCGCTGGTCAGGTTCGGAGCGTTCGGCGAGATGATCTGCTCGCGGACAGCGATTTGAGACAATTTCGTAAAATCATATATGTAGACGCCAGCCAACGTGTGTTTACCCCACCGGCCGAAGTCTCTCGCGTAGGAAAGCACCGCCCGCACTGAGTCGCTGCGGGTGTCACTGAATCCGATCTGAGGCAGTCCCTCGATGTAGGTTTTGCCGACATTGGGGTTAACGGCGCCGGACGGCAGGGTCGGGTTGGTGTCGACGATGATGGCCCGGGTGTTGGCGGTCTGCGGGTCCGAGTTCTCCGTATGGCTATCGGTGCGCATCCCCGCGATTTCCAGATTGAGGTTGGCGGTAAACGAGTGGGTCAAATAGGCCCCGAGACGGGCGTATTTCGTATCAAGACCAAAACCCGGCCCATAAACCGACGTCTCCTTGGGCAACACGTTGAAATCAGACATGGGAACATTTTCGCCATCAATCGCCGTCCAAAGGGTGCTCCTGGTTTTGTTGACCCAATTGGTCACGGCGCTCGAGGCGGTGTCCAAAACCATGTAGGGCGTGTTGTTGGCTGCGACCCTCGAGATTTGCAGAGCGGCATTGGCCGCGCCGACGTTGCGTCCGGCAGCCGCCCAGCGGGTGTAGGCATCGTAGGCCGTGCTGGAACGGATGGTGCGCTTATTGAGGTCCGCCTTCTCCAGATCGAAATTGAACTCGGTTTTCCGCCCCATGCGCCATTTACCGGTGAGATAGGCACGTTCCGAGTCGCTAAACTCATAGTTGCGCCAACTGCCGCGTTGTTCCTTCACGGCGGCGACCCGGATGGATAGATCATCACCGATCGCCTGATTGTAGTCGGCGTCCTGACGGAGACCGCCCTCCGAGCGGCCCTGCACGGTGCCCGAGAAAGCGTTCTTGCCCAGCATCGCCCGCTTGTTCGTCACATTGATGAGACCTCCGGGTGAGCCGATACCGAACAGGATCGAATTCGGGCCGCGCGCTTGGTCGATGCGCTCCGTGCTGAACGTGTCGGCCGGGAAATCGGATTTGAAAAAATTAACGGCGACGGTGCCGCCAGGGAGCCCGCGCATCCGCAATGATCGCGTGCTCGAACTCGCAAGAAAGTTCTGCCCCGGCCCGGCATTCTCACCGAAGTCATACTCGGTGCTGAGCATGTAACGCGCGAGGTCGTCAGTGTTCGTGATGCCGACGTCGTTAAGAAATTCTGCGGTGAAGGCCGTGGTGGGCGCGGCGACGTCCTTAAGATTGGTCCTCAGGCGACTGCCACCCAAGGTCGACTGCGCTTGATAGCCACGATCCAACGTCGACGTGACGGAGAACGGAGTGAGTTCAACCACTTCCGAAGCGGTGGTATTCTTCGGATCATCCGTCGGCGAGGCCGGAGAGGAGGAATTCGCGACCGCTTGGGCGCAAGCGACGGAGGCCAACCCGGATAGACAAAGCAGAATCGTCAACGGGAACCGACACGAGATGACAGGTATCGGAGAATAAGTCAGCATGGTAGCAAGGGGGTTGACGAAACAGGGGAACGAAGACCGAGGTAAGATACCAATCCCCAACGCATCGGACATAGACGAATTTGGCATCAATCTAGACTTTTTGAATTATGCACGGACTTGGCCGTGTTGCTTGGTGCTTGGCTAGCCATTAAGATCGACCTCTGGCCCCTTCGCCCAAGTCGCGTAGACAAAAAGTCCAGCGAGCCATGCGGAACGTCTATGGGCTCGCAGGGCAGGAACACTTAACCTCAGCCCCTGAGATTATGGCAACCGCTGCCGTGCAGTTCGCGCTCCTTCATTTCTTTCACCGTCCACCGCTACCGGGTTTTCCCCCTCCAAAGAACCCGAGCCGCTCACCCTACCATGCCCCTCTCCTCCCCTACCTCACCGAGCTGCTTCTGGCGCCGATCGCCCCACTGGGTGCGGATTCGTCGTCGCCGCCCAGCGTCCTCCCGCCGGCAGCATCCATCCCCAGCGATCCAATCGTGGAACTGCTCCTTTCATGGTTAACGCTGGCGGGCAAAAACGGTCTCGCCAACCTGGGAACGAGGAAGGTTCGCAATATCAGCACAACCGCGGCGTCGGGGAATTTCTTCCCGGTTGCACCGCCGATGTGAAATCTTGATCGCACGCCCCGCGACAGCGCCAGGTGCGGCCACCCTTCTACAATGAAAACAATAATGTATGTGTGTCTGTTCGCCGCGATGGCTACCGGGGGTGCGGCGGAAGGGAAACCGGGCTACGGAATATCCAGCTGGGCGGGGTGGAAGCCGGGGCAGATTTCGCCGGCGGAATGCCCGGAGCTGCGCAGTGTTCCGCTCATTCTGAAATGGGATTCGCTGGAACCAGCCTCGGGGCGCTACGCGTTCGCCGAAGAACTCGGGCGACCGTTGCAAGCGGCGCAGGAAGGCGGGCTCTATATAACCCTGATGATCTGGGTTGGCCCCGCGGCACCTGAATGGATCTATCAAAGCGGAGTTCCGCGGGTGATCACGAACCGGAACGTCAATGCGCTGGGTCAGAAAACCGATGGGCAGAAAGAATATCCCTACTATCTGCATCCGGAGTATAAAAAGCGTTTCATGGGGCTGATTGATGCCTTCGGCAAATATGTCTCCGCCCTGCCGCCAGCACTGCGCGCGCGCATTGTGTTTGTGCAGTGCGCCGAGGGATCCACCGGCGACGGCCAGCCCTATAAGGGCAAACCGCTCGATCAAAAATATGCCATCTCCGACGAAGTGTGGAATGACTTCCGACTGGAAGCATGGAAGCGCTACCGGGACGCCGTGCCCGGAATTCCGATCCTGGTGAACTCCGACGCCAACGGCGGTTTGGAAACCCAATGGCTGCTGGAGAACATGGACGTCATCGCGCTGAAGCAGGGCATGTTCAGTCACGGCTTCCAGGTCAGCGACAACGGCGAGCGGCTGGCCAAGTTCCAGGCGTTGGAAGCCGCGGCGAAACAACGCGGTAAGCCGGTGCTCACCCGCGGCGAGATGGACGGCGAGTTGTTTGAAATGGGTTGGTCGAAACGCAACATTCCGCAGGCCCTCTACTGGTCGGGGATCTTCGCGACCCATTGCCGGTTGGATATCTGGAACGTGCCCTATCAAGCATTGAAGGACAGGGCGAATTGGCCGGCTGGCGCCTTCTTCAACAAATATGCCGGGCACAAGGATCCGGCGACCGCCCCGGCCGCCTTTTGTGCGCTGCGTGACGGGCTCGACGCCTCCGACTTTAACCGCTTCCCGGCCTCAGAATTCGGCGGAAAGCCGGGACAGAAAAAGGAAGTGGATCGTTACCTCCGCATCACCAAAGCCTACGCCAGCTACGGCGCGCTTATGGCCGATCCTGAAAAGGCAATTGGCGGCGGCATGATCAACCGCAAGAGCAGCGGACCCAACGATGTGGGCTGGGATATTTTGTCGGGCAACTACTCCCGCTTCCTGACGCAGATCGAACCGGGCTCCGGCGATGTGGGCCGGTGGAACATCGATGAGTCCATTTATGGGCGCTTTGGCCGCGCCTTTGAGCATCAATCCGGCAAAAAGCAGCTGCGCTTCCAACTCGACCCGCGCTTTGCGGCCAAGCAGGTGAAGGTGAGCGTCACCTATCTCGACCAAGGGACGGGATCCTGGTCGATCGGAATCCCGGGAAAAGAGGGCGCCACGCGTATTCAGAACACCAATAGCCGCGATTGGCGCACCCAGGTGGTCTCATTATCCGGAATGACGGAACTGGTCCTAAACTATGAAACCGGCGACAATACCCTTTTCCATCTGATTGAGGTGGAGCGCGCGGCGTCGCACGCAAAATGAAATACCCTCTTCTCGTCCTCGCCGTTGTGCTGCTGGCTCCACTGGCTCGGCTCGGTGCCGACGAGTCGAAGCCCCACGTCCGGCTCATCCGCCCGGACGATCATAGCTATCCGCACGTCGGCTGCTGCAGGAACAAAGACATTATGACGCCGAACCTCGACCCGCTCGCCGCCGAGGGCATGCGCTTCGATCGCGCCGATATGATGAGCCCGCATTGCGTGCCGTCGCGCGCGCAGCTTCACCGGGGTGGCCGGACGAATGGATCACATGGAGGACGCAAATATGAACGTGGCGGAATCGCAGACCGTGTTTAACAAGCATAAACTCATAACGTTTCCCGACCACCTCGACTACATGAAGACCGGCAACGGCAGTGGTCTCTTCCCGTCGCGGCGTCGGCCCTGCCGACGGCCCGGCCCAACCGCTCAACGCATTCCTTTCACCCGACTATGAAAAAATTCCTGCCCCTTTTTGGCTCCGCTGTTTTTCTCTCATCGGCGCTGACCCTGTCCGTCGCCGCGGCGGAAACGTCGCCGCCTTCGCCAACCGCTCCCAGCAAGAGCTACAACGTTATCTTTATCGCGGTGGACGATTTGAACGACTGGATTGGCGCTTTCGGTGGCCACCCACAGGCAATCACGCCGAACATGGATCGGCTAGCCAACGAGCGGGCGATGGTAATGAACAAAGCGTATGCCGCCTCCACTGTTTGCTGCCCGAGCCGCTCGGCGCTGCTCACTGGCAAGCGGCCTTCCTCGACCGGGGTTTACGGCAATACCCACAATCTAAAAAGAGCGCCCAAAGCCAAAGACCTCGTGACCTTGCCGGAATATTTCGGGAAACACGGATATCATACGCTCTCGACGGGGAAGATTTTCCACAAGCACGCCACCCCAAACGGTCTGGATGAAGGCCAGTGGGCGTTTCATGAGATCGGCACACCTGAAAGCCGCGGAGGCACGGGAGGAATACTGTGGCAGAAACAACCCGTCGCGACCGAGAGCGGCGAAAAAGGTGACGAGTTCCGTTGGGGGGCGATCAAGGGCCCGGTGGAAAACACCAAGGACTACGTGGCCAGCAAATGGGCCGCAGAGCAGCTCCAACGTGACTTTGACGGCAAACCGTTTTTCCTGGCCTTGGGTCTCTCCAAACCGCATCTGCCTTGGGAGGTTCCGCAGCAGTTTTTCGACCTGTATCCCCTCGATAAATTGAAGCCGGTCGAGATCGTGCGCGACGACCTCGATGACATCGTCGGCAAAAACGGTAAGCCGATCTTTGGTCCGGATTCACGTTTTCTCGCGGCGGACCGCGCCAACCTGCATCTCGAAGCCCAGCAGGCCTACCTGGCTAACGTGAGCTATGTCGATTATTGTCTCGGCGTGCTGTTCGATGCTTTGGCGAAAAGCAAATATGCCGACAACACGATCATCATGCTCTGGGGCGACCACGGCTGGCACCTCGGAGAAAAGCTGAAATATGGAAAGACCGACCTTTGGGAAGAATCCAACCGCGTCCCCCTCATCGTCCGCGTGCCCGGCCTGACGCCAAACGGTTTCAAGTGCGAGGGCGTGGTCAATCTTTTGGATATGTATCCTACGCTGATCGAACTATGCGGCTTGCCGGCCAATCCGGAAAATGAAGGGCGCAGTTTCGCCCCGCTGCTCAAGAATCCGACGATGGTGTGGAACCATCCGACGCTCACCACCTATAATTTTAGCAACCATTCTCTCACCGACGGGCGCTATCGTTACACTTGGTATGGCGGCAAGGCTGTCGGAGCCGAGGAACTCTACGATCATGCCACCGATCCTCTTGAGCGAAAGAACCTGGCCGCGAATCCCGCCTCGCAAGAAATCATCGCCCGCTTCAAACCGCATTTGCCCGCTCACAATGAGCCCGCTGCCCCCAAGAATAACCCGGGCGTTGGTGACAAACGAGCCCAACGCAAGGGCGGTAAAGCCAAACAGAAATCCTAGACATTTCCCGCATCACAACCGGACGTTTTTTGATCACATAAAATCCACCCTAACACCCTTGTCCCGCCCCGGCACGGCTGCACGAATCGCTCCGGCGGTCGGAGTCTTGAAGAAATACACCGACCGCGGTGGCATTGGCATCCCCGCCGGCAACTTGAAATTGGCCCACTAGCATCGCCCCATGAAAAAACATCACCTCCTCCCTCTCTTGATCCTTTTGGCGCTCGCACCGCGGAGCGCGCTGCCGGGCGCCGTCCCGTCCGCCCCGCCGCTCAAGCCCAACATCATCTACATCCTGCTTGATGACGCCGGCATCGGGGATTTCTCGGCTTACGGCTGCAAGTATGGCGTGACGCCCAACATTGATCGCTTGGCCACGGAAGGCATGAAGTTCACCCGGGCCTACAGCGGCAGCGCGGTCTGTGCTCCATCACGAATGGTGCTGATGACGGGCCAACATACCGGTCATATTCTGCGTCGCGCCAACCAAAGCAAAGTCGGCCTGCTCGCACTCCCCGCCGGCCAGACCACGGTCGCTCGTATGCTGCAGAACGCCGGTTACGCCACCGGTGGCTTCGGCAAATGGGGCTTGGGCAATCCTGAAACCACCGGAGTAGCGGAGAAACAAGGCTTCGATGTGTTCTTCGGTTACTACGACCAAAAACACGCTCATAACCACTACACCGACTATCTGATTCGTAACAGTGTCAAAGTGCCCATCCAACAATCGGGCAAACACACGTGGGCGGACTATGCTCCCACCCGCATCGCCGACGAGACTCTCAGTTTTATCGAGCAAAACAAAGACCGGCCCTTTTTCTGTTATGCCGCATGGACTCCGCCACACGGGGACTACGTCATCCCGGAGAATCCGGTTTTCGCCGGGAAGCCGTGGCCGGAGGAGATCAAGAGCTACGCTGCGATGGTTGCCCTCGCTGACCGGGATGTCGGCCGCGTGATGCAAAAACTGAAGGACCTCGGCATCGATGACCGGACGTTGGTAATTTTCAGCTCCGACAACGGCGCCAACCCGGAGTTTATCGAGCCACTCGGCAGCACGGGAGGACTGCGCGGGCACAAGCGGATGCTTTACGAAGGCGGCACGCGTGCCCCGCTTATCGTGCGTTGGCCCGGCAAGATTCAGCCGGGCACGACCAGCGACCTACTCACCGCGTTCGTTGATTTTTTGCCGACGGCCGCAGAACTTAGCGGGCTCCCGGCACCGAAAGGTATCGATGGTCATTCGATCGTGCCGACCTTGCTCGGGAAGGGTCAACCAACGCGGCACGAATCGCTCTATTTTGAAATCTACGAGCCCTACTTCCAACAAGCCGTGCGCATGGGGGATTGGAAGGGATACCGGCTCGGCACCAAAGCCCCGCTCGAGCTTTACGACCTAAAGGCCGATCCCGCCGAAAAGCAGAATATCGCCGCCGCCCACCCGGACATCGTTCGAAAGATCGAAGCGATCATGAAAGCGGAACACTCCCCGTCGCCGTATTACGACGCACCCGAGCAAGGCAGCCCAAGACCGACTAAAGGAAAGAACGAGCAAAGCGCGAAGCCCGCCGCCTCAAGCAAAGAGACCCCAAGTCTTTGACGGACCGCAAGAATTCGGTCCAAGCGGGACTAAAAAAGCCCAGATTGAGGCTAAATTCGTCTATGTCGAATTCGCGGGTATTGCGTAGGATTTAGCTTAGCTCGATTTCCACGTTCTGTTAAACCCCAAGCCCCAACGGCGACCTCGCACGGATCTGTTAGCACCCTCTGCTTCTGATCGCGAGTCTAGCCCCATCTCATCGCACACGACTAGTTCCACCACTTCGGCGTTTTAGACCTCGGCCGCATCCGGTGTGACTGACTTTCTCATCCAACCAGACAACCCATCCCCTAACGTGAATCATTACTCCGCCCGCTCCCTGCGCTGCCTTCGACCGCTCTTTTGCTACCTCTCTCTCTTCTGCGTTCTCTCCCTTTCAGCCGCGCATGCCGCCACTCTCACCGGCAACGTCTCTAACGTCGCTACCCGCAATCTCCTTGAGGGCGCACGGGTCGAAGTCCCCGCCCTCGGTCTCACGGCTCTGACCGATAATACGGGCCGCTACGTGCTCGCTGCTATCCCCGCGGGCGCGCACGAAGTCGTCGTGACCTACGTCGGCCTCGATTCGGTCCGCACCACCGTCATCGTCGCCGACTCGGCCAGCACCACGCGCGACTTTGATCTGACCAGCGTCGTCTACAAACTCGATGCCTTTAAAGTCACCGGCGAGCGCGAGGGCGGTGCCGCCGCCATCACCGCGCAGCGCAATGCCGAGAACGTGAAGAATATCGTCGCGATGGATTCGTTCGGAAACTTGCCGAACATGAATGCCGCCGAGGTTGCCATCCGCCTGCCCGGCGTCGCCGGCAATCTCTCGGACGAAAACCTTGTCGACGGTTTCACGATCCGTGGCATCCGTCCGGGCCTCAACACCGTTACTCTCGACGGCTCACCGCTCACCAGCCAAGGCGCCCTCAACCGCGCCACGAACATGAACAACCTCACGGGCGCCATGTTCGACCAAATGGAACTCACCAAGGGCCACACACCCGACAAAGAGGCCGGCTCCATCGGTGGCACCATCAATCTCAAGAGCCGTTCCCCTCTCTCCATGAGCGAGCGCCGACGTCTCACCTACAGCGCCGGTGTGCGCTACGCCCCGCCGTTCACCGAGCAAACTCCGACGCGCGAAAAACATCGTGCGCATCCGCTCTTCAACATCGGCTGGCAGGAACTCTTCGACGTCAACGGTGGCGAGCGCAACCTGGGCGTTTCGCTCAATGTGTTTTACTCCGAAAACGCCGTCGGCGGTTTCCGCACCACGCGCGATTTCGAAAATACCACCGCCCAGCCCGCCTACCTCTGGGACTACCGCACGTGGGACAACTACAACAACCGCAAGCAGGCCAGCGTCAGCCTTAAAGCGGACTACCGTCTCTCGCCTTCCACCAAGCTCTCGATCAACACCGTCGCGAGCGACGCCATCGAGACGTTTCGCCGCCAATACGAGACGCGGGCCTTCACCACGCAACAGGTCGGCACCACCGGCACGGCCGGCATTCTGCCCGGCTACACCGATCAAATCACGCAGGTCCGCGCCGCCGCCGGCTCGACCATCGACCAGACGTCCACCGGCCCGGGTAATTTCCACAACCGTATGCGCCGCCTCGACCTCGGCGCCGAACACGTTTTCGGCGCCCTCCAGGTCGATTACAACGCCATCTACACCCAGTCCAATATCAACGGCGGCGGCGGCGGGCGCGGCGGGATCTTGGTGAACCGCATTACCGCGGTCGGCTGGCGTCTTGATCGCACGGACTCCGATCTCCACCCGCGCTTCACGCAAACCGAAGGCCCCGATTTCACCAATCCCGCCAACTACCGCCCAACCACCTACAACAACTCGATCCTCCAAAACGACGATCAGATCAAAGAGGTCCGCGCCAACCTCCGCTATACGCTGCCGGTTTCCTTCCCTCTCTCGCTCAAGTCCGGCGCGGTCTGGCGTGAGCACTACGCGAATGCCGAGAGCGTCGCGCGCCGTTGGAACTACGCCGGCACCACCGCCCTCCCCGCCGATCCCTCGATCATCACCTTCGATTCCGTGAAAACCGGCCGCCGCATTCCGCAGTGGGAGCCGGTCCAGTTTTTCGCCGATCGCCAGCCGGTCACTCCCGCGCTCTGGCGCGAGGACCTCTACTTTTTCGAGCAAAACAAATACACCGCTAACCGCGCCGTCACCGAAACCGTCACGGCCGGCTACGCGATGGCATCGGGCCGATTTGGCCGCACCGGCCTCGTCGCCGGCGTGCGCACCGAGCGCACCGAAACATCGAGCTGGGGCTGGGTGCGCACGCGCACCGGCAGCACCGTGGCCCAGCAGACCGCCGATCCCGTCGGCTCCGCCACCCGCGACTATGCCGGCACCCGGCGCGATCTCAGCGGGAGCTACACGAAATCGTTTCCCAGCGCCCATCTCACGCACGATCTCACCTCCAACCTCAAGGCCCGGCTGAGTTGGTCCACCAGCTTCGGTCGTCCACCATTGAACAACGCGCTCCCCAACGAAACCATCTCCGAGGCGAACCAAACCCTCACGGTCAACAACCCGAGCCTGCTCCCGCAGACCGCCGCCACATGGGACGCCACGCTCGAGTATTACTTCGAACCCGTCGGCACACTTTCTGTCGGCTGGTTCAATAAGACCATCGAAGACTACATCGTCACCGGCACCAATGCGGGCACGATCGGTACCGGCTCCGACAACGGCTACAACGGCGAATACCCCGGCTTCACGCGTCTCACCTCGTCTAACGCCGGCACGGCCAAGGTCCAGGGCTGGGAGTTCAACTATCAGCAGCAGTTCACGTTTCTCCCCGGCCTGTTCAAGGGCTTCGGGGCCTCGGCCAACTACACGCTGGTCAGCACCAGCGGAGATTTTGGCGGCACGACCTCACGCAGCACCAACGAGGTCCCCGGTTTCATTCCGCGCACCGGCAACGCCACGCTCTCTTGGCGCTACCGCAAATTTAGCACGCGCGTTCTCTACAATTTTACCGGCAGCTACATCACCGCCTTCACCGCCGCGACACCCGGCCGCAATCTCTACCGTTTCGACTACGCTTCCGTGAACGCCGGCATGGCGTATCAGATTCGTCCCGACGTCCAGCTCACACTCGACGCCGCCAACCTAACCAACGAGCCCCAGGCTTTCTACCGCAGCGTCCGTTCCCAGATGCAGAACACCATTCTCAACGGCACAACGCTCACGTTCGGTGTCAACGGACGCTTCTAACGGCACTCATGAAATCTCGAAGAGACTCCATTCGCGCCGCACTCTTTTCGCGCTCGGCAGCACTGCTGCCAGAGGCCCCGGTGTAACAACGACACTGCTCCTATTCGCCGCCCTGTTGCTGGCTCCGCTCGCCGCCGCCGAGCCGAAACCGATCGTCCTGCTCATCCTCTCCGACGACCATAGCTACCGCACGTCGGCTGCAACGGAAACAAGGACATCATGCCCACCGTGCTCGCAGTCAGCGGGGCGCAATATCCGGGTGCCTCGAAGCAGGCCATGATTCCTCCGCTGGACGGTGTGAGCCTGTTGCCCGCCTTCAAAGGCGAGCCGATTGCACGAGCGAAACCGTTGTTTTTTCAATTCGGCCGAGGCTCCGCGGTGCGCAATGGACCGTGGAAGCTCGTGCGCATGGGAGCGACCTGGGAGCTGTATGACTTAGCGTCTGATCGCAACGAGTTGAGCGACCTCGCGGCGAAGCGGCCCGAACTGGTCAAACAATTGGACGCCGCGTGGCTGGCCTGGTGGAAGGAATCCACGGGCAGCGAGTGGACGGGCAAGAACACTAAAGATCGCAAACTTGAGCAGTGAGAGCGGAGTCGATTGCGGAAGTCGCCCTACTATGGGGAGAGATTGGCGCCCAACATTTAATCTGCGGCACTGCGCCGGAATCATTCGAGCGGCGGCGATGGGCTTACATGAAAGCGGCGGTTGGGCGTAAAGGTGCCCGTGGCCGAAATGGCACAAATCCATCCTGCAATCTCCCGCTAGCCAAATCCAGCGACGCCAAAATTGCCGTTGTTGCAGCACTCACCCGAGGGAAATTTTCCACGCAATTCCCCTTTATAGACACTTATTCGCGCCACGTTCGTTCTTATTAAAATTATGTCTGCTCCGCCATTTTCCGAGCAGACCGCCTTTCCTTAATTTGCCTTGGGTGGGACCGGGGTGTGGCTTGAGGGCCTGGGCGGCGATGAAAACGGTCCGTGTTGCGCCCGAAACTGTCGCGGCGACAAACCGACATGACGTCGGAAGAGCTTTGAAAAGTGGTAGGGGTCCGGCAAGCCGACCGCCTTGCCCACCTCCGAAATCGCCAGCGTGGTGCTCAACAGCAATTCGCGCGCTTCACGCAACTGCCGCCCGACTACATGTCCTTTGGCCGATATCCCCAAGTGACGCCGGAACAGCTTCAACACATGCGAACGACTCCGGCCGATGATGGCGGCCAGATCCTCGATGCGCGGCGATAGCTGGAAGCCTTTCTCAATGTGCACCAGTAGTCGGCGCAACTCCTCCGGCCTGCTTTCCGGCGGCTCGACCCGGGCTTCGACCGCCCGAAAGAGTTCGCGCTTCAACAGGAGCCCGAGGGCGCGGCCTTCGCGTTCGTCCCGCTTCGACTGGAGAAACCAGCGAACGGCATAGTCCATCAAACGGCCGAGCGGGTCATCCGCTTCCGTCCGCAATCGGACTACTTCCGCCGGCAACGGCCACACCAGATCACGGCGGTCCGGCGAATCGAACTCCGGCTCATCTCGCTCGTGGGGCACATTGGGCACCCAGGTGGCTCCGGCCCGATACCACGGCACGATGTGCACGTGCGCGGTATACATGGGTTCGTCCGCCGACGGCCGATAAGTGATCCGCCGGTTCCACGGCAGCACATACAAGTCGTGCGGCTTCAAGCTGTGCTCTACCCCGTTCACTTCAAACGTCCCATGTCCGCTTTTGCACCAGAACAACGCCCGGCTTTGCACGCAGGCGTTCGTGAAATCTTGCCCCGCCGCGAATTGAAAAAAACCCGCACGGCAAACTGCGGGTCCGCCGAGGGCTGGGTCCGACGCCTCTGCGTCTGACTTGGTAATTTTTTTCCCGGGACCGGCCACAGAACGCAAAACAACAAGACATTCCCCACTTGTCTATGGTTTTTCCGGGCGCTCGCTGCTACCTTCGACCGCACTGGCGATTGGGCAACCAAGCGTCGGCGCCCACCCCCAACCCCTCCGTCTCATCCTTCGCACGGAACAACTCCGTCACCAAATCCGTCCCGGCGGCTACCCGCTTCCCAAACCCATTCCCGCGCCCTCCCATGAACAACCTCCGCCCGCTTCTGCTTACCGGTCTAGGCCTCGCAATTCCCCTGCTAGTCATAGGCCAAACCGCTCCCGTGAACCCCACCCTGCCCGCCGAATCCGAAGCAGTCATCTTGTCCCCGTTTGTCGTCACCAACCAGAGCGACGAGGGCTACCGCTCCCAGTTCACCACCGCCGGCAGCCGCCTTAAAACCGACCTCAAGGACATCGCCGCGTCCGTCTCGATCCTGACCGATGAATTCATGAACGACCTCGCGGCCAACGATGTCGCGTCCGCCCTCGCCTTCGTCTCCGGCGCGGAAAACGACTCCACCTACCATCAGGAGGGCCTGACCTTTAGCGGCGCCAACAATTACGTCGGCGGCGACTTCGGCGACAACAACAACCGCTCCGGCGAGGTCCGCGTGCGTGGCCTGGGCCGCGCCACGACCACCATCAATTACATCGAGGTCCTCGGCTCCACCGACCGTTACAACACCGAGCGCTCCGAATTCCTCCGCGGCGCCAATTCCATCCTCTTCGGCCTCGCCGAGCCCGCCGGCCTCATCAACTCCTCCACCAAAGCCGCCCGTCTCAACCGCAACGCCAGCAAGGTTGAGACCAAGGTCGATGACCTCGGCTCCAACCGCCTCGTGCTCGATCACAACCAAGTCCTCATCAAGAACCGTTTGGCCGTGCGCGGCGTCGCCCTCTACAACGACCAACAATACGCGGTCAAAAGCGCCTTCCAGCGCGACAAGCGGCTCTTCGCCACCGGCACTTACACGCCTTTCTCCGGCACGACAATCCGCAGTTACTACGAGGCCCAAAACTCAAAGGGCCGCCGGCCCAATTTCCGCACCGTGCAGGACAACGTCTCGACTTGGCTCAACGCCTACAACACCTACGCCCCGCAGATGACGGCCGCCCAGATCGCGGCCACGTTTTACTGGGACGGTGGCTTCCGCAATCCGGCCAACGCCGCCGGCAACCCGCCTGTCTCGGTGGCCACGCTCGCCGACGGCCGCACGGTCAACCTCGGCCTCATCCGGCGCGATCTCGACAGCTCGGCGCAGAGCACCGCCCTCCTCTACAGTCCGGGCCAGTGGGATAACCCGCTCGATAATCGCGCCACGATCCTCAGCACCCGGAACAACACCGGCGCCGCCGGCAACGCCAGCCCGAACGCCCGCTTCATCCGCTCCGGCGACCCTCGGGAAAACACCGTCGGCTTCCTCGATCCCCAAGTCACCAGCAGCGGAATCTTCCCTTTCGAAACGGTCGAGATCGGCGCGTTACCCGGCAATTACCGTTGGGAAAATGACCACAAATACTACGTGAACCTCGAGCAGCGCATCACACCGGACTTGTATTTCTCCGCCGCTTTCCAACAGGAAACCCGCACCACCGAGCAATATTTCGCCACCATCAGCCAAACCAACCAGATCTCCATCGACATCACCACCCGGCTCCCCGACGGCCGGACCAACCCCAATTTTCTCCGGCCGTTTATCTACGGTCGCAACATCGGCGAACACGTCGACGCCTCTCTGAAGAGCCTCGTGCTCCAGGCCAACTACGACTTCGACTTCGCCAAAAAAACCAAGTCCCTCGGCTGGCTCGGCTTTCACCGCTTCACCACCGTGCACACGCGCTCCGAGCAGGACCGGCTTCGTTACCAATTCAATTATCAGTATGGCGACGACATCCCCGGCGTCCTGCCCCAATCGATCGCCGGCAACTCCCAAGCCCGATTCAACATGCAGCTCTGGTATGTCGGCGACCCGGTAAAAGTCGGCGACACGTCCCTCCGCTTCACCGGCTTCCCCACCAACCTCGCCGCCCAAAAAGAGCGCTCCTACAACTACCAATACTTCAACGCGGCCTCGAACACTTGGGAGATGTCCCCCACCCCGATCACCTCCAACCGTTACCTCCTCGTCAACGGTCGCACCTATACCATCAACAAAAACAGCGGCACCGGTTTCTCCCTCCAGAGTTTTTTCTGGGACAAAAAAATCATCACGCTCTTCGGCTGGCGCACCGACAGCGTCGACAACATCCAGCGCAGCCTGGTCAATACCGCGTCCGTCGCGCCCTTCCCGACGCTTCTCGGCAAGACCCGCGCCGACTACCTCAACACCGGCGCCCGCTTCCAATTCGATCAGGCCACCACCACCCAGAGCATCGTCTATAAACCGCTCCGGTGGGCGCGCGTGTTTGCCAGTGCCTCCGAAAACTTCGCTGCTTCCGCCCAGCGCCAGGATAATCTTTACCGCCCCATCGATCCGCAGAGCGGCGAGACCCGCGACATCGGCCTCGGATTCAGCTTCTTCAACGATAAGCTCGACATCCGCATCACCCGTTTCGCGTCTTCGCAGAAAAATGCCTCTTCCGGCGCATTCGGCCAAGTCCCCAATAACCGGATCACCGCCTTCGAGGGCCGCCTTTACAACGCTCTCGCCGCTGCCGGCCGACTGGCCGAGTGGACCACCATCGGAGAATTCGGCAGGCCGAGCACCGCGCCCTACGTCACCCCCAACGCCACCGCCGCCACGGAGTCCCGCGAATCCAAAGGCACCTCGCTGGAGTTGTCCTTCGCTCCCATCCGTCAGATCGACCTCATCTTCAATATCGATCAGATCGAAAACAAAATCACCACGGTGGGCTCCGAGCTGGCCGACTTCTTCGCCGCCCGCGCATCATTCTATCGCAAATACTTTGACGAGGGACTCATCACCAACGGCCTCAACCCCGCCGCTACGGACTTCGCCAATGGTGTCGCCGCCGAGTATTCCGCCGGCGCCGCTTTCGTCGGCACCTCCAACCGCGGCCTCGCCGACTACCAAAGCTCGCTCGTCGCCCGCTATAAATTCCTCACGGGCTCGCTCACCGGTTTGACCATCGGCACCAATCTGCGCTGGGAATCGGGAAAAATCATCGGCTACCGCCTCAAGCCCGCGACGTTTAACTTCGGCGGTTTGCAGAACTACGCCGGCCAAGTATTCGACGTCGACTCGCCATTCACGGGCGACGCCACTTTGACCGGCGGCATGCAAGCCACCTATCGCCGCAAGATTTTTGGCGGTCGCATCAACTGGCGCGTGCAACTCAACGCTCAGAATATCTTCAGCGAGACCGGCCTCCGCGTCATCGGCGCCAACTCCGACGGCTCGTCCGTCTTCGGTATCGCCCCCGCCCGCGCCTACGAGCTTTCCAACACCTTCGAGTTCTAATCTGTGCCGCGAGCGCGGCCGCTCCCGGTTCGGGAAGCATTCGGCCACCGCCACATGAAACTGTTCCTCCGCGCCGCCCTCTCCCTGCTCTTTGTCGCCCCGGTCGCCGTCTTGATCGCGGCGGGGATTCCGCCGGTTTCTCCCCGCCCCATGATCTGGGTCACCGCCGCCGACCGCGCTGCGATTCTTTCCAAGATCGAAACGCAGCCGTGGGCGCAGACCGCCTTTGCCGCCATGAAGGCCCGCGTCGCCGACTCCGTCGCCGCGCACGCGCGCGATCCCGATGCGTTTCTCCGCGGCCTTCCTTTCGTCGCGCATCCCACCGATCCCTCGCGCCACCCGACCTTCGCGCTCATCGGCGGCAACATGGCCAGCACCCCCGACAGTCGCCGCAACCACAGCCTGCAACGCTATCTCCACATCGGCACCGATTGCGCCGTCATCTTCTACCTCACCGGCGAGGAATCCTACGCGCGCTGCGCCGCCGACATTCTCTCCACCGCCACGCGCGCCCTCGCCCTCATGCCACGCAACGACGCCACCGAAAGCGGCGGCATCGTTTACCCCGGCGACGTCCTCTACGAAGCCCGCGCCGTCGGCGCCCAGCTTCCGATCCTCTACGATTTCCTCCATCCTTGGCTCGTGCGCGGCGTCCGCGTCCACGACGTCGTCACGCGTGCACCCGTCGCTTTCGACTTCGCCGTCGCCCAAGCCGTCTTCCGCGCATATGCCCGCCTCATCGTCGAGCACGGCCAAATCGACAGCAACCACCCGGTCCTCGAGATGCCGTGTCTCGCCGTCAACGCTCTCGCCCTCGACGACCCCGCCGAGCGTGCCGACCTGATTGCCTACCTCACGGTGAAAGACTCGCCCAATCAGGACTCGCTCAAAAAGGTCATGCGCATTTTCCGGGAGTCCGGCGGCATCTGGCCCGAATCGTTCCAATACTCCGTCGGCGTCTCCGGCCGCGTCGCTTTTCTCGCCGCGCTGCTTCGCCGCCAAACTCCGCCCGCAGTTCCGCTCGACGGCGTGGCCGCCTTTCCGCTTTCGCTCGTTCGCCTCACCGATTTTCGCTTTCCCAACGACGACAATCTTCGCCTCGGCGACGGCCCGCGCCGCTCCGGCGAGCCGTGGGAAGCCCTCGAGATCGCCTACGCGCTCGCCCTCCGCGAGGGCGACACCGCCACGCAGCAGACGATGGGCGGACTGCTCAACCTCGGTATCGCTCAGGGCCGCTACGACCGCGCAAACCCGCTCGGCTTCACCGGCGGCGCCAACAGCTACCAAGGCCCGCTGCAACTGCTCTGGTTTGCGCCCACGATCACCGGCACCATGACCGCCCCGGTTCCGCGCACCACCGACGCGCTGCCCTTCGCCGGCGCCGTGCTCCAGCGCAACCTCTCGCCCACCGGTGACCCGGCGCACGCCTTGATGGCCGCCGTCAGCGGCGCGTCCTACGTTCACAGCCACGCCACCGGCATGGCCCTCGAACTCTACGGCGCCGGCCACGTCCTCGGGGCCAACGCCGGCAAGGGCACCTACACCACCGACGAACACGAGAACCACCGCCGTCTCTTCGCCGCCGGCAACGGTGTGATCGTCAACGGCTCCTCCCGTAGCACCGGTGGCTGGGTCAACCTCGGCACCGATACCGTCACGCCCGTCGTCCTAGAGCCCGCTCTCGGTGCCGCTCCCGTCTCGCCGAATCACTCGTTCACCGTCACCCGCTTCACCGACCGTTCCGCCGGCGACACCAAGGCCGAGCAGCAACGGCTCGTCGGCCTCGTGCGCACGTCCGCGACGACCGGTTACTACGTCGATGTCTTCCGCTCGCGCACCACGCAGACCGAGCAATTTCACGACTACCTGTATCACAACCTCGGCGACCGCCTCACACTCACGGTCGCCGGCCAACCGCTCCCGCTCGCCGATTCGCCCGAGCGCTTCCGCCCCGCCGCCGGCACCTCGTGGTCGCGCAACCGCAGCTTCCTCTTCCCCGGCTGGCATGTCTTCAAATCCGCCCGCACCTCCCCGCCGTTTGCCGGCGATGTCGCCGCCGAGTTCACGGCCGCAAAACTGAAACCGTCCCCCGCCGCGATGCGCGTGTTTCTCCCCGGCACCGAGGGCCGCGAGTATTCGTCGGCGCTCTCGCTCGAAACCAAGGAGGCTCCGTCGCCCTACGACAAAGCCCCCACGCCCGTCCTCGTCGTCCGCCAACGCGGCGAAGCGTGGGACCGGCCTTTCGCCGCCGTCTTCGAGCCCTTCGTCGGCGCCGGCGCCATCCGCGCCGTCACGGCGCTCACCTCGCGCGGCTCCTTCTCCGGTTTCAAAATCGTCAGCCACGTCGCCGATCGCACACTCACCCAGCTCGTCCTGGTCTCCGCTTCCGCCGACGGCGAATTCTCCGACTCCGATCTAGGCCTCACGTTTCGCGGTCGCTACGCCGTCGTTTCCCTCGACGACCGCGACCGTCTCACCTCGCTTTATATCGGCGAGGGCACCTCGCTGCGTTTCCGCGGCCACGAGCTCTCCACCGCCCAGGCCGCCTTCGCCGACTGCGGACCCAATCCCTCTCTCACCGCCGTCGGCCCGGGCACGCTCACGTTGCCCGACGGACGCCGTCTCGATGCCCGCTCCCGTTAATTCCATGAGTCCGCCCAATATTCTCTTCATCATGACCGACCAGCAGCGGTTCGACACGATCGCCGCCCTCGGTCATGGCCACGCGCGCACGCCCAATCTCGACCGCCTCGCCGCGCGGGGCATCGCCTGCACCAACGCCTACTCGTCCTGCCCCGTCTGCGTGCCCGCCCGCTATACGCTCATGACCGGCTGCGAGCCGTCGAAGACCAGTTGGCTGAGCAACTGGGCGCCCGGCGACAACGTCTCCACCCGTTGCGGCCCTTACCTCGCCGAGACCCTCGCCGCCCGCGGCTACCGCACCTGGGGCCTCGGCAAGTTCCACACCGAGCCCCGGCATGAGCCCCTCGGCTTTGAGACCCATGAATACAGCGAGGAACTTTGGCCGACCGAGGAAGATTTTCTCCGCGACGATTACGTCGCTTGGCTCCGCCGCCGCGATCCGTCGTTCAACCATCTCGAACAGGTCCACGGCGAGCGCACCGACATGTATTACGTCCCCCAGACGCGCGCCGTGCCCGCCGCGCTCACCGTGGAATCGTGGGTCGCGACCCGCGCCGTCGAGGAACTCAACCGGCCCGATCCGCGCCCCCAGTTCGGTTTCATGTCGTTTGTGACGCCGCATCCGCCGATCGCGCCGCCCGTGCCTTACAACCGCCTCTTCAACCCCGACGATATGCCCGACCCCGCCCTCGGCGATCCCGCGATCGACTCCGCCGACGACTACCTCGGCTGGATGAACCACGCCGTCTGGGCCGAAGATATTTCCAACGCCCAAGCCCGCCAACTCCGCGCGCGTTACGCCGGCTCGATCACCTTCATCGACGAGTGCATCGGCAAAATCCTCGACGCGGTCGAAGCCCGGCCCGACGCCGCCAACACCCTCATCTGCTTTTTCTCTGACCACGGCGACCACATGGGCGACCACGGTGCGTGGCAGAAAGAAAGTTTCTTCGAGGCCTCCTGTCGCGTCCCGTTTCTCGTGAGCTGGCCCGCGCAACTCCCCGCCGCCGCCCGCCACACCGGACTCGCCGCCCTCACCGATCTCTTCGGCCTCGCCACCGCCGCCAGCGGCGCGCCCGAACTCCGCGACGGCCACCACCTGCTCGCTACGCTGCGCGACTCGGCCCCGGCCCGCGATTTCCTCGTCGGCATGTTCGGCACCCCGGGCACCAGCCAGTTCAAATGCATGATCCGGCGCGGCGATTGGAAATATATCTGGCTCGCCAACGGCGGCCGCGAATTGCTCTTCAACCTCCGCCTCGATCCCGCCGAGTCCCGCTCGTTTCTCACCGCAGAGCCCGCGCTCGTCACCGCCTTCCGCCGAGAGGCGGCCGATCTGCTCGCCGCCCGCGAGGTCACCCGCCCCGCCGTCCTCGACGGCGGCCTCCGCTCCTTCCCGTTCGCGCCGTTTCCCCGCGTGCGCATCAAACAATTCGCCCGCGGTGTCACCGATTTCGGTCAAGGCCCGTGCGCTTCCTGATGCCGACGTCCGTGCCCAACTCCGAACCCAAAACACCCCTATCCAGTCCAATAGGCCCGCGACACTCCTCTCGCCTCGCGCTTCGCCGATTAGGCGAAGCCTGCAACCTCCGCCCAACCGCTCCGCCTCCGAAAAATTAGCGAAGATTAGCGGTTAAAAAATCTGAAACTTCCTGATGTCTGCCCCTGCCTCATCGCCCCCTCCGCCCGCGCCCGCAGCCGAGCCACCGCTCTCGCTGGGCACCCGCCTGGCCTACGGCGCCTCGGCTCCGGCCGAGAACTTGGCGATCAACTCGATCAACCAACTCGCCAACGCGGTCTTCAATATCACGCTCGGCGTCCCGCTCCTCCTCGTCGGCCTGGCCTTGTCGTTGCCGCGGCTGATCGACGTCTTTCTCGATCCGTTCATCGGCAATTGGAGCGACCGGCTGGAATCCCGCTGGGGCCGGCGGCGTCCGTTTATTCTCGTGGGCTCGCTGCTCTGCGCGGCCATCGCGACCGCGATCTGGTTCTTCCCCGCCGGCCAATCGACGATGTTTTATTTCTGGTGGCTGCTGGGCGGCTGCGCGGCGATGTCCGTGGCCTACAGTATTCTGATCGTGCCCTACGGCGCGCTCGGACTCGAGTTGGTGACCAACTACCACGAGCGCACAAAGCTCATGGGCACCAAATCCATTTTGCACAAAGCCTCCGGCGTCGTGAACCAATGGTTGCTCAAGTGGGTCCGCGAAGCCGGGGCCGGCGATCTCGTGGTCGGCGGCCGTTTCTGCGCACCCCTCATCGGCGGCACGATCGCCGTCCTCGGCTTCATCACCGCGTGGCGCACGCCGGAACGCCCCCGGCCCGTCACGCGGCAGGCCCGGCCCAAAACATCTATTTGGCAAAGTTGGAAAATCACCATGAGCCAGCCCGATTTCCGGCGGTTGGTCCTCGCGCAGATTTTCATCTACATGAGCTTCCTAGTCATCGATACGACCGGGTTTTACCTAAACGTGTTTTACGTCAACGGCGGCGACATGGGCGTCGGCGCCGGCATGAAGGGTTGGTATGGCACCGCCTTTCAACTCTGCGGACTGCTCGCCGTCCCGCTGATCGTGCGCCTGTCGCGCCGCATCGGGAAAAAACATACCTTCCTCCTCTGCACGCTCACGATCGCGGTCGGCGGCGTGGCCAAATGGTTCTGCTACGCGCCCGGCGCGGGCTGGTGGCTGCTGCTGCCCTCGGCGTTGATGGGGCCCGGTCTCGTCGCGGTCATGGTTCTCGTGCCCTCGATGACGGCTGATATCTGCGACCTCGACGCCGCCGAGAGCGGCCAGCGCCGGGAGGGCATGTTCAACTCGGTCCTGAGCTGGGCGCTGAAACTCGCGCTCACCGGCTCCATCCTCCTGGCCAACGTCGTGCTCCATTTCGTCGGCTGGGAAACGGCCCTCAAAGCCGCACAGAGCGAGGGCACGTTCTTCGCCATGCGCATCGTGTTCGCCGGAGGCACGGTGGTGCTCGCCGGCCTGGCGGCAGTTTTCATCTACCGCTACTCCGTCACCGCCGAAGCCGTCGCCGCCGCCCAAGCCCGCGCCACCCGCGTCGCCGCGAATTAAAACCAATATTCAATTCCGAAGTCCTTTATCTGACCTCCGACACTTTACCTTCACCAAAACCCATGAAACCACATTCCGCTTACCGCCTACCTCACGCCTGCCTCCTCCTCGGTCTATTCGCCGCCGCCTCGACGCTGTCGGCCCAAACCGCCCCAGCCTCGGCCTCGACGCCGGCTCCCGCCGTCGCCCCGGCGAAAGCATCGCCGACCACCGCCGCCGCCGCTCCGGTGGAAGAAAAACCCGTCGAACTCAGCCCCTTTACCGTCACCTCCGACGACGACCAAGGCTACCGTGCGCAGAACACCCTCGCCGGCTCGCGCCTCAATTCGGCGCTGAAGGACACGCCGGGCGTGCTCGACGGACTCTTCGCCTCCGCCTGAGGCAGAGGGTCATCACCCGGTCTCTACGGTGCGCATCTTGACACGCCACAAAATGGAGCATCATGATGCTTAAATGCGCACCACCGTCACCCTCGATCCCGATGTAGAGCAACTGCTCCGTCACGCGACCCACGGCTCCCAGCAGAACTTCAAAGAGGCGCTCAACGACGGCCTCCGCCGCGGTCTTGCGCACCTCGCCCCCGCCGTCGCCGCCGAGCGCTTCGTGGTAAAAGCCCGGCCCATGGGCCTGCGCGCCGGCGTGGACCCGTCACGGCTGCACGACCTCGCCGATGACCTCGAAGCCGAGGCCTTCGCCGCGACGACCCGCAAGCTCCTCAAGGCGCTGAAGAAATGATCATCCCCGACGCCAATCTCATTCTCTACGCCTACGACTCCGAGAGCCCCTTTCACCGGGAATCAGCGCGCTGGTGGTCCGCTTTGCTCTCCGACATCGAACCCATCGGGCTCTGCCCCGTCGTCGTCTTCGCGTTCCTGCGGCTGTCCACCCACGGCAAAGTCTTCGAAAACCCGCTGACCGTCCGCGAAGCCGGCCAACACATCACCTCTTGGCTGGCTCGCCCCAACGTCCGCCTCCTTGTCGCCGGCCCAAGCCACGTAGAAGCGGTCTGCCGCCTCCTCACCAAAGCCGGCACCGGCGGCAACCTCGTCACCGACGCCCAAATCGCCGCCCTCGCCTTGGAATACGGCGCCACCGTCCACAGCGCCGACACCGACTTCGCCCGCCTCGCCGGGGTAAGTTGGGAGAATCCGCTCATCGCCTGAACCGCGCGGTGGCAACGGGCAGAACCCTTGAATCGACCGAGTTTCTGCTCTCTCTCCCTCGTCGCTTGCTTTCGGCTCTCTGCCAAAGACCGAATTATTCCGAATTCGCGCCTATTCGCGTAATTCGCGGGCCAACTTCCGTTCCGATATCTTCGTGAAGCCCGTATTCCTAGCCGCTGCCTCCCCATTCTCCATCCCGGCTTCTACATTGCCATTCGCGGCCATAGCCCGCCCTTCAAAATAATCGTGGTCCCGATGGCGGGTTCGGGCCACTCTCTTGTCGTGAAGGCTACCGGTGAACTCATCTTCCGCCCAAACGCTCCCTCGGATCGCGCTCCCGCCCAAGCCCGTCGCCGCCATGCCTGACTCCACCCCGCCCGCGCCCCCACCGGCTCCGCCTCCGCCGGCCGGCCGCGACTTCGCCTCGATCTACCGCGCCACGCTGTCGCCGCTCCGTCGCTACCTTTCCCGGCTGTTGGGCAACTCCACCGAGGCGCAGGACGTCGCTCACGACGCCTATCTTCGCGTCTTTCCCTCGATCAGTCAGTCCTCGACCGAGCAGCCCGAGGCCTTGCTCTACGTCACCGCCCGCCGCCTCGCCATCAACCGGCTCAAGCGCCGCAGCATCTCGCCCATCCAGTCCGGCCCCGCCGACTTTGACACCGCCGCCTCTGCGGCTCCGAGCGTCGAACAGCAGGTCATGGCCCGCCAGGAACTCACCCTGCTCGAAGCCGCCATCGCCGAATTGCCGGCCGGTTGCCGCGCCGTCCTTCTCCTGCGCAAAGTCGAACTCCTTTCCCACCGCGAAATCGCCGAGCGTCTCGGCATCGCCATCAGCACCGTCGAGAAACAACACGCCCGCGCCCTCCGCCTCCTCCGCGCCGCTCTCCCCGCCGAATCCACCGCCTTTTCCTCTCCACCCTCCGACCCGGAGGCCCACGTATGAACCCTTCACCTGCTCCCATTTCCCCCGCCATCGACACCGACGCTGCTCTTTGGGCCGCCCGCCTCGAAGGCGGCACGCTCGACGCCGCGGACCGCAACGCCCTCGAGGCTTGGCTCGCCGCGTCGCCCGCCCACCGCGCCGCGCTTTCGATGTATTGCCAATTTTCCGCCGATCTCGAAGTGCAACTTCCCGCGCTCGTTGCCGCCGGCCGCGTCGCCCTACCCACGCCGGCACCGCGCCGCTTGTGGTCCTTGAAACTTGTCACGGCCTCCGCGTTCGCCGCCGTCGCCGCGATTGCTCTCGCCGTCGTTCTCACCCGGCCCGCCGCACCCGAGGCCCACGCCACCGCCGTCGCGCAGCGCCAGACTATCACCCTCGCCGACGGCACCCGCATCGAGCTCAACGCCCGCACCCAGCTCACCGTCGCCCTCGGGTCCGCCGAACGCCGCGTGCGCCTCGCCTCAGGCGAAGCGTTTTTCCAAGTCGCCAAAGATGCGTCGCGTCCGTTCCACGTCGAAACTCCCGCCGGCACCGTTCGCGTCACCGGCACGGCCTTCAACGTCCTCTCCGAGTCCGCCTCCGCACTCGATGTCACCGTCCTTGAGGGCTCGGTCGCCGTCAGCCCCGCCGCTTCCAACGCCGCCCGCGGCACCCCGTTCGCCCTCACCGCCAGCGACCACCTTTCCTTGCGGCCCGGCTCCGGCGTGATCGTCAACAAACTCTCCGCCGCCACCCTCGCCAACACGCTCGCTTGGCGCCAGGGCGCGGTCATCTTCGATGATGTCCCGCTCGCCGCAGCCCTCGCCCGTTTCGCCCATTACCACGATCGCCGGATCACCGCTTCGCCCGACGTCGCTGATCTCCGCATCAGCGCCCGCTTCGAACTCGACGACCTCGATGGTTTCTTCGCCAGTTTGGCCGAGCTGAAGAATGTCCGCGCCATCCGCGACGCCTCCGGCGCTTACGTCGTTTCCCTTCGCTCCCAAAAGTGATCCGCCCTTCGCCCATTGGAGCCGCGACGCCCCCGTCGCGTTCTCCCGCCCGCCTGCTCGCGTTCCTTCCTGCTCTCGTCCTTTTCTTTTCCTGCGGGCCTTCCCTCCGCGCCGCCCCCGTCACGTTCGATCTTCCCGCGCAACCCGCCGGTCAGGCCGTCCTCGCGTTTTCCCAACAGGCCCAAGTCGAAGTCATCTTCTCCACGGACGATCTTCGCTCCGTCCAATCCGCCGCCGTCGTCGGCCCGCATGAACCCGCCGCCGCTCTCGCGCTCCTGCTCGCGCCCACCGGCTTCACCGCCCGCCGCAATCTCCGCGGCAAGTTCGTCCTGGTCCCCGCCCCACCTCCCGTCGGGGCCTTGCGCGGCCGCATCCTCGCGCCCGACACCGGCGGCGCCCGCGGCATCCGGCTCAATCTCGATGGCACGCGCTTCACCACCACGACCGACCGCGCCGGCGCTTTCTCGTTTTCTGCCCTGCCCACCGGTACCTATACCGTCGTCGCCACCAGCAGCGGATTTCAACCGCTCCAGATCACCGGCGTCCCGATCGAGCCGGGGCGCACGTTCACCCTCGACGCCCAGACGATGCGCGTCGCTTCCGAAACCACCCAACTCGAGGCCGTCGTCGTCCAAGGTTCATCCTCGCGCCTCCGCCCATTCGACCGCGGGCAACGTTCCGACGCTCCCCGAGTCGCCGCCGGCAATCTCGATCTCCCGCGCACCGAAGACGACGTGCTCCCTTACACCGTTTACGACCGACAACAGGTCGCGCGCAGCGGTGCAGTCAGCCTCAGCGAATTTCTCGCCCGTGCCGTCGTCGACAGCGACGCCACCTCCCGTCCGCCCGAGCAAACCGCCGGCGCCGACCTCGCCTCCGTCACCGGCAGCACCAACCTCAATCTCCGCGGCTACAAATCCGAAGAGACCATCCTCCTGGTCAACGGTCGCCGGCTGCCCGAAGTCGCCATCACCAGCTCCGGCGGCGGCCAATCCAGCCAACAGCCCGACGTAAATTTCATTCCCCTCAGCCTCGTGCAACGCGTCGAGGTGCTCCCCGTCTCCGCCTCTGCGCTCTACAGCGGCAACCCCGTCGGCGGCGTGATCAACATCGTCCTCCGCCCCGAAGCCGAGGGCACCGAGGTCACCACCACCTACACCAACGCCCTCCGCCGCTTCGACGCGCCGCAATCCAGCGTCTCGCTCTTGCACGGCCACTCGTTCCTCGAAGGCGCGCTCCGGGTGCTCTTCAGCGCCACGTTCTCCCGCACCGAGCCCGCCACCGAAGCCGAGCTCGGTCACATCCGCGCCCACCCCCGTTTGTCTCCGCCGCTTTCAGATCCGCTCTACCACGCCACGCCCAATCTGCGCAGCGCCGCTCAACTCCCGCTCTTCGGCCCCGGCACGTCACCGGTCACGTCCGTCGCCCGCGGCGCCGACGGCACCGGCGGTCTCGCCGCTTTCACCGGCCGCGCCGGCGTGCGCAACTTTGATCTCTTCGACTCCGTCGGCGGCCTCGCCAACTCCGCCGCTTCCATCGATTTCTCCTACGGCCGCCGCCAACAGGGTGAGAGCTATTTCGGGTCGGCGACCTACGAGCTTACCCCCTGGCTTCAGCTCGGCTTCAACGGCATTTACACCCGCACGACCGCGCATCGCGGCTATCAGGTTTTTCGCGGCGACCTCACGCTCGGCGCCGCCAATCCCCTCAACCCGTTCGGTCAACCCGTGCTCGTCTCATTGCTCGAAACCGCCCCCGCCCTCGGCGCCGATTACAACGAGGCCCGCGTCGATTTCTCCTCGTTCGTCGTCGGTGCCCTCGTTCGCCTGCCAGCCGATTGGCGCGCTTCCGGCGACCTCCAATACGGCCGCAACCTCACCCACTACCGCGGCCTCGCCGGCGTCGATTCCGAGCGTTGGCAACAGCTCGTCGATCAACGGATCTACAATCCGCTCCGCGACACCCAGCTCTCCGGCCCGCCCGCCGCCTTCTACGACCGCGCACTCAGATACTACGGCGCCCGCGACCGCTTCGTCACCCTCGGCGACTACACCACGCTCGACGCTGCCCTCCGCATCACCAACCAAAACCTGCTGCTCCCCACCGGCCGCACCACCGTCAGCTTCGGCACCGACTTCCGGGAGAACCAAATCTCCAGCTACGCCGGCCGCCGCGTCTACGGTGACGGCTCGCTCGCCGAGACGCCCGCGCCCACCGGCGCCCGCCGCGTCGAGCGCATCAGCCTCTTCGGCGAGGTCCAAACTCCGCTGCTTCCCGCCCGTTGGCTCCCGTCGTTCATCCGCGAAATCAAAACCGAAATCGCCGCCCGCTACGTCGCGGCCGATACGTCGCAGGAGTCGAACCTCGCCCCCACCGGCGGTCTCAAACTGGATCTTGCCGGTGGCTTTTCCCTTCGCGCTACCGTCGCCACGTCCAACCGCTTGCCCGCGCCCGTCCTCTCGCGTGCCGTCGCCGCCCCGCCGGTTAACCCGGGCAGCGGCGGCGGGGAGATCAGCTACGTCAGAATCACCGACCCGCGCCGGGGCAACGAGACCAACGAATTCGTCACCGCCAGCGAACTCATCAACACCGCCCTCCGGCCCGAATCCGCCGTCACGCGCACGCTCGGCATCGTTTACCAACGCGGCCACGTCCACCGTTTCCGCGCCTCGCTCGATCTCGCCGACACCCGCAAATCCGGCGAACTCCAATTCCTCGACGAGCAAAGCATCGTCAATTTCGAGTCGCTCTTTCCGGGTCGCGTGACCCGCGCCGCCGCGTTACCCGGCGAAGCCGCCGGGCGCGTGCAATCCGTGCTCACCGGCACGTTCAATCTCGCCTACCGCGAGTCCCAAAACTGGACCGCCGCCCTCGACTATGCTTGGACCCAATGCCTCGGCGGTCGCCTCGATCTCTACACCCGCTGGCTCATGTTTCAGCGCTTTGAAACCCAGCTCCTCCCCGGCAGCGCGCCCGTGGATCAACTCACCACGCCCGACGGCGTCACGCCCGGCCTGCTGCGTCACCGGGTGAATTTCGGCGCCGGTTGGTCGTCGCCTGTTTTCGGCTTCGGCGTGGACGGCCATTACTTCCACTCGCGCACGCTCCCCGTTTACGAGTGGTCCGCCCAAGGGGCCCGCGAGCTGCCGGCCCAGTGGCAATTCGACGCCTACTTGCAGAGCGACGTCGCCCGCTGGCTCCCGTGGAGAAACGATCGCTTCGGCCTGCGCGCCCAGTTTCGCGTCAATAATTTCCTCGCCGCCGAGCCGCTCCGCCACGCCTCCGCCCTCACCGGCGTGCAACCCTACGGCGACTGGCGCGGCCCCGTTTACTCCCTGTCGCTCACCGCGACTTTCTGAGGGTCACTCCTCCGCGACCTTCCGAGCGGTAGGGACGCCTCTCCGAGGCGTCCGATGTCATTGCGAGAAGCGCAGCGACGAAGCAATCCAGCCCACCGCTCCACGCGCGAAGCGCACCCCACAGCACCGAGAGATTTCAACTGCGCCCCGCCCCAAAAAAATTCGCGGCCGCACTGGCGGTTCCCGCGCCGAGCCTTGTCTCTATCGGCATCCACCCATCTGCCGTGTCCCCCACCGCCTCCCCCGTGCTCTCCGCCCCCGCCGACACCGCCCCCGCTCCCGCCGACGACCTTCGCTCGCTCCTCAAGCGTTGCTCCCCTCCCACCTACACCGCCGCGCTCAACTACCGCCGCACCCGCGACCCCGCGCACCTCCCCGCGATTGTTTTCGGTATCATCGAGCGGTATGTGGACCGTCCGCTCCGTCCGCGGCTCCAGATGCCCGCCGAGGAAATCCGCCTCACCGCCGACCTCGGCCTCGATTCTCTCACGCTCACCGAGCTCGTCATCTTGATCGAAGAAACGCTCCAGCTCACTCTCGCGCCCGAGGAACTCCCCCGCCTCCGCACCCTCGCCGATCTCCACCGCTTCATCGCCGCCAAACTCCCCAAGTAGGGCAGGTCTCCGACCCGCCCTTGCCGAATCTCACCCGCCAACTCCGCCAGCCGCCGCGCACCGTCGTTCCGTTTTTTTCACCGCCCTCGCCCGCTCGTGTTTTTCACCAGCGGCGCCTCCGGTCTTCACGTTTGCTGCGGATCGCCGTTATTTATTTTACCTCAGAACCGACGGCATCCTTTAGGCTCTCGTTAATAATCGTTCAGCCGATTTTGGGGATTCTCGTCCTCGATACCACCGTTCTCTTACCCACCGTCTTGGTGCCGGGCACGTGACGCGAATTGTTGAAAAAACCAGGCAGGTCCGCGCCCTGCGGTTGACACCCACGTCTGCCCGGCGATGTTCCTCGCGGCATGGCCATCAAAACACCCATCACCGCCACCGAGCGGCCGACCACCGGGACTGCCATTGCGGAGAAAAACCGAGCAAAGATGAACCACCTCGGCGATTCGCAACGTAGCGCTCTATTCGCGAAGGGTATGCAGTTGATTTATGGCGGCACCCAGGCTGCAAAAGCCCCTGCTCGTAGCCGTTGATACCAACGTCCTGCTCGACTTGGCGGACGGCAACGAGGCGGTATGGGGCGCGGTGGAAACCGTGCGCCGCCGACTGAAGGGCGTGCAAATCGTGGTACCGCCCACCGTCGTGCAAGAACTCGCCCATCTCATCGAGCACGGGGCTACCGATCGCGAACGCACCTTGGCCCTGCTCGCGGCGCAACAGCTCTTGGGCAAATGGAAATTCGTCCCGATCAATTTCATTCCCGCCGGGCACGGCATCACCGAGCAGATCGCGGACGGCCTGCGGGCCGACGGCTTACTCCCGGAAGAGGAAATCAACGATTCCTTCATCGTCGCCGAGAGTGCGCTGGCGGGCTGCACCTTGCTCTTGTCGTCAGACCGTCACATCCGCGAAATCTCCGCCCATCGCCTGAACCCCTTGCTCGCCGCCGCGCACGTCTCCCCGCTCCTACTCGCTTCCCCAAGCGACATCGCGCGGAAATTCGGTTGGTAGTCCTCGCCGACGATCCCCGGCGATGCCGTGGGGCCTAACCTCCGCGATCACATTGCCTGCAGCGGTTGGTAAACCTTTCAGTTTTTTTGTGGTGCGACTGAGGCGGCGTATGCGCTCGCCGCAACCACCACCGCCAACGCGGGCAGCTACACCGTGCTGATCACCAACTCCGTCGGCAGCGTCACCCGCACGCCCGCAACCTTGACCGTCAACCCGGCCGGCGTCGCCCCCTCCGCCCGCGACTCCAAATGCCCGCCGAGGAAATCCGCCTCACCGCCGATCTCGGCCTCGATTCTCTCACGCTCACCGAGCTCGTCATTTTGATCGAGGAAACGCTCCAGCTCACTCTCGCGCCCGAAGAGCTTCCGCGCCTCCGCACCCTCGCCGACCTCCACCGCTTCATCGCCGCCAAACTCCCCAAGTAGGGCAGGGTCTCCGACCCGCCCTTCCGAATCTCACCCGCCAACTCCGCCAGCCGACCCGCCCTGGCCGAATTTCACCCGCCCACTCCGCCAGCCACCACGCACCGCCGTTCCGTTTTTTTCCACCGCCTTCGCCCGCTCGTGTTTTTCACCAGCGGCGCCTCCGGTCTTCACGTTTGCTGCGGATCGCCGTTATTTATTTTACTTCAGAACCGACGGCATCCTTTAGGCTCTCGGTCATAATCGTTCAGCCGATTTTAGGGATTCAGACGTGGACGAGCTGCTCGTTACCGCGCCTCGGCGCGCTCTCGCCACTGCGCCCATCACGGCTCCAGCCCTTTTTAAGTGCGGGACTGCTTGCCTTCTGGCCCATTCCGACCAGTCCTCCGACCAGTCCAACCTCCTTCTCACATGATCGCTCCACCTACTGCACCGTCCAAAATCGTCGGGGCTTATGAAGCCAAATCAAAACTCTCGGAACTCCTCGATCTCGTCGAGAGCGGCCGAACCGTCACGATTACCCGTCACGCCCGCAATGTTGCGCGGCTAGTCCCGGCCGCCGAACCCGCCGCAGATCGATCGGTGTTTACCCGCATCCGGGAGCTCCACGCGAAGCTTTCGCTCCCCGATGGGATGTCTGCTCGCGACCTGATCAACGACGGCCGGCGGATTTGATCCATGAAAGCTCTCGTCATCGACGGCTCAACCGCTCTCGGCTTTTTGATGCATGACGAGCAGCATCCCGATGCCCTCAAATCACTCGAAGCCATCGAGCGTGGCATCCCGACCTTCGTGCCGGCGCATTGGTGCGTCGAGGTCGCAAATGGTCTTGTGATGGCAGAGCGACGCAAGCGCGCCAGCCAAGCCAACATTACCGAGGCGTTGCATCTGGTATCGGCGCTTCCCGTGATCGCCGACGACGAGACCGCACGACGCGTCGGCAGCGACACCACTGCGCTCGCTCGCCAATACGGGCTCACGATCTATGACGCCGCTTACCTCGAGCTTGCGATGCGGCGAGGCGCCTCGCTCGCAACCAGCGACCACGCTCTCGCCAAAGCGGCAAAGCAAGCAGGCGTCGCCCTATTTCCCCCCTGAAACTCCTCGCGCGCGGCGCACCGGGGGAAAACGTCTTATACCCACGGCACATGAGATTTGGACTTTTGTAGGCCGTCCGCTTGCGGACGCACCGAGCGCCTGCAAGCAGGCTGCCTACGACGGAAAGTCTAAAAACCAAACGGCGCTGGTCTTAGCTCACCGTGAGCGTTCAGACGGCAGTTGCGATCCGGTGGGCCGAGCCGAATGGGTCAAAGCGTTGCCCAATTTCCGGTCGCCCGTCGGAGCGGACCGGCGGCAGCCAACGGTGCCCAGCCCAACCACTTTTTCAGAAATAAATCTCACAAAAGACTGGCGGGGTTTGCCCGGCGGTTTGTCCTACTTTGGCAGCCCCACTGCTTTTCTTCACTCCAAGCCCTCGCCTGCCCGCTCGCTTCCACATGATATCCACCTCTTGCTCTCGCCTATTACTGCTCCTCGCGCTCGTGTTTTTCGCCAGCGGCGCTTCCTGCCTTCACGCTCAGCCCCGGACGGTCACCCGCGTGGCAGCTGTGGGCAACGCGAGCTATTTTGTGCTGGACGATGGGTCGCTGTGGGGAGCGGGACAAAGCTATGTATTTACCGGCAACGCCACGACCTATCCCGTAAAAATAACCACCGGGGTGAAAGAGGTTTTTGCGAACAGCGTCAGAGTATTTTACCTCAAGACCGACGACACCCTTTGGGCTTCCGGTGTAAACAGTAATGGCGAGTTTGGGAACGGGACCCAGACGAGTTCATTCTATCAACCTATCCAAGTCGCGACGGATGTGATCAGCGTGGCGCCAGGCAACAACCACACTTTGTTTTTAAAAGCCGATGCGACGCTTTGGGCCACTGGGGATAACAGCTACGGCCAACTCGGCACCGGGCAAACCAGCACGAGACCGACGTTGACGCCCATTCAAGTCGCCAGCGGCGTGCGATCCATCGCCGCAGGAAATCAGGTGTCTTTTTTTATCAAAACAGACGGATCGCTGTGGGGAATGGGATATGGGGGTTACGGCACATTCGGAAATGCCGAACTCCGCAATTACGCTTCGCCTCAATTATTAGGCGTAAATAAAAGCTCTATTTTTGCGCGAGAGTATCAAGCCTTACGCATTTCAACGTCAGATTTATACGCTTCAGGAGGCCCGAACACAGGGCTGCAAGGGCCAGTTCAGGGGGGACCCTACGAAAGGCGGGAAAGATTGATACAAAGTGGGGTCTCGAAGGCATTTTTAGGTAACTCCCATCTGCTCTATTTAAAATCCGACGGTTCCCTGTGGGCTAACGGCAACAACGAGTGGAGCCAATTTGGCAACGGCACGCTCACCAGCACGACGACTCCGCTCCAGATCGCCACAGGCGTCGCCGAGGCGGCGGCGGGCGCAAAACATAGCTTCTACCTCAAGACCGATGGCTCCCTCTGGGCGATGGGCTACAATCAATATGGCGAGCTAGCCGACGGCACCACCACCGAGCGTAACACCGCGATTAAGCTCACCCAGCCGGCCTTCACTCGGCAACCCGCCGCGCTCTCGGTGTCGGTCGGAGCCTCTGCGGCCTTTGCGCCCACGGTCACCAGCACCGGCGCCGCCACTTACCAATGGTTCAAGGACGGCAGCGCCATTGCCGGGGCCACTACGACCACCTACTCGATCGCCTCCACAACGGCGGCATCGGCGGGCAACTACACCCTCGTTGCGACCAACTGGCTCGGCAGCACGACCAGCACGGTCGCCGCCTTGACCGTGATTTCCCCGGTGAGCATCACCACGCAACCCACCGCGCAGACCGTAATCGTCGGGAATACGGCCACCTTCTCCGTCGTCGCCACCGGTTCAGCTCCGGTGCAGACGGTCGCGATTCCCGGACTTTTCACGACCGGCGTTGACGCCAGCAACGCCCTCCTCGGCAATAATGCCTCCGACTCACACTATGTGGTGAGTAACATTCCCGCCGGCGCTCCCGCCAATAATGCCGGCACGTCGCGTACCGTTCTCAACACCGCACTGCCGGGCGGCTGGACGCCGAATATTTCAACGGCGCGATGGATCACCACTCCCGGCACGAGCGGGAACGGCGGGCCGGATGGCGGCAACGATCCCTGGCGCGGCTACGGTACCTTCGATTATACGCTCACCTTCACCATGCCAGCAGGCGCAAATCTTAGCAGCGTAAGCATCACGGGGGCGGGCGCCTCGGACGACTCGGGTAAAATTTTCGTCAACGGTATTTTAGTCTCAGGTCAGGCGACGGGAGGCTATGGGGCGCAGCCGCTCGGTTTTTCACTTAATAGCAGCAACGCCACGTTTGTTTCGGGCAGCAACACAATTACCTTTCGCGTGGACAACAGCGGCGGCTCCGCCACCGGCCTATTGATTACAAGTCTGAGCGGGTCCGTGGCTGCAACCCAACTCGGCTACCAGTGGAGCAAAGACGGCGTCGCGATCAGCGGAGCCACGGCGGCCACTTACTCGATCGCTGCAACCACCACCGCCAACGCGGGCAGCTACACCGTGCTGATCACCAATTCCGTGGGCAGCGTCACCAGCGCGCCCGCAACCTTGACCGTCAACCCGGCCGGCGTGGCGCCGTCCATCACGACGCAGCCGCTCGGCCAATCGTTGGGCCTCGGTACTTCGGCCACGTTCACCGTCGTTGCCACCGGCACCTCGCCCTTGGCTTACCAATGGAGCAAAAACGGCACGGCCATCACCGGCGCGACCTCCGCGAGCCTGACCTTCAGCTCACTTACCGCCAGCGACGCTGGTTCCTACACCGTGGTTGTGTCGAACGCGCTCGGCTCGGTGGGCAGCAGCGCAGCCAGCCTCACGGTGATTTCGCCACCGACAATCACCGTACAACCTACATCCCAAACCGTAGTTGCGGGCGCTCCAATTAGGCTCTCCGTAACAGCCACCGGTACCGGTACGTTAACATACCAGTGGTTTCAGATCGTTCCCTTCCGTCATGCGTTAGTTGGTACAACAGCAAATCTCGAAATTAGCGACCGCGTCGGCACCACTTCCTACTACGTGGTGGTCTCTACGACGGGCACCAGCGTCACAAGCAACACCGTAACCGTCACGGTGAACACGCCGCCAAGCGTCGGTATTTTTAAACATTTCCTTATTTATGGTGATTTTGTTGGGGGAATTGGGGGATTAACCAGAGCTACAACGTTACAATGCTCCGTGGGCGGGACCGCACCAATAAGTGCCCAATGGTTCAAGGACGGAAAAGCTGTTTCTGAAAAGTTCACGCCGGCACCACTTGGACTTACATCTTACTACACCATTGATCCATCTGACCCTGCTGGTTCGTACTATATTGTCGCTTCCAACATCGCGGGTACGGTCACAAGCGCGCCTCTAATTGTTTCTTCGCGGCCGATTATCACCTCCCAACCCCAGGTGCTCTCGGTGACCGCCGGCGCGAGCGCGACCTTCTCCGTCGTCGCCAATGGCACCGCGCCCTTTACCCACCAGTGGAGCAAAAATGGCATCTCCATTCCCGGCGCGACCGCGGCCAGCTACACCTACACCTCGGCTACGTCCAGCGATGCGGGCACCTACCGGGTCGTTGTGACCAATCCCCACGGCACGGCCAATAGCAGTGCGGCTACACTCACGGTCACCCCGGCGCCCTCCGCCCCGACCATCACCACCCAGCCCACCGGCCAATCGGTGATCGCCAGCTTCAATGCGAGCTTCTCCGTCAGCGCCAGCGGCACCGCCCCCTTCACCTATGTCTGGCGCAAAGACGGCAACACCGTGGTCGGTAGCAACAGCCCGACGCTAGCCCTAAACAACACGACCAGCGCGAGCGCCGGAAGCTACACGGTGACGATTACCAACGCCGTGGGCAGCGTCACCAGCGCGGCGGCCACGCTCGTGGTCGATGCACCGGCGACGACGTTTACCCAGCGCCGGCGCACCAGCGGTAGCAGCAATTCCCTGTGGGATTTCGCCTCCGGCAACGGCACGATGGTCGCCGTCGGCAGCCCCGGCTTGCTCTACACCTCCACCGATGGCGTGGCGTGGACGCAGCGCGCCTCGGGCACCAACGAGTGGCTCGTCGGCGTCGCCTTCGGCAACAACCAGTTTGTCGCGGTCGGCGACAATGGCCGCATCCTCCGCTCCAGCGATGGCGTCCTGTGGACCTACGCGGCCAACGAGGGCACGATCTTCCGGCTCAATGGTGTGATCTACGCCCGCGACCGCTGGGTCGCCGTGGGCGAAAACGGCGTGATCGTCACCTCCACCGATGCCAACACCTGGAGCCCGGTCCTCTCTGGCACCACCAACTATCTGCACGGGCTCGTCTACCACGAGGGCTTCTTCATCACCACGGGCGGCAAAGGTACGGTCCTGTCCTCCACCGATGGCCTGACGTGGACGGTCCGCACTTCCGGCACGACCAACGATCTCGAAGACTGTGCGGTGGTCGGCAACTACTTCATGGCGGTCGGCAGCAACGGCGAATGCCTCTTCTCCTACGTGCTATTGGGCGGCTCGAGCTGGACGAATGACGCCAAATACAAACCCGTCACGACCGCTCGCCTGCGCGGCCTCGCCTCGGGTGGCGGCGCGGCGGTCGTCTTCGCCGATGACGGCACGGCCTTTTACCTCGCCTCGATCTACGGTCGCTGGACCCAGCTCCCACTCCCGACCTCGACCCTCTACCTTTCGGCCGGCTTTGCGCAAAACCGCTTCTACGGGCTGGGCTTTGGGGAAGTGATCGTGCAATCGGAGCCCTTCTTCGCTGGCCGCTTGGGCAGCCTCGCCACACGCGGGCAGACGGGCGCGGGCGGCGATGTGCTCATCGCGGGTGTCGGCATCACTGGCACGGCGCCGAAGCAGATGCTCATCCGCGCGGCCGGCCCGGCCTTGGCCAACTTCGGCGTCAGCGGTGCCCTGACCCGGCCCGTGCTCACGCTCTTTGATAGCGCGGGCACGCCCATCGCCACCAACACCGGCTGGAATCAAGCGCCCAATGAAGCTGACGTCCGCAGCGCCAGTATCGCGGCCGGAGCGTTTGCCTTTCCTGAAAACAGCGCCAACTCCGCTTTGCTGATCCGGCTGCTCCCGGGCACCTACACCGCGCAAGTCGCCGGCATGGGCGGCGCAACGGGGACGACGCTCATCGAGACCTACGACATGGAAAGCGTGCAGACCAGTCAGTCCAAGTTGATCGCGATTTCCAGCCGAGGCGTGGTCGGCAACGGCCAAAACATCATCATCCCGGGCGTCTCCGTGGGTGGCTCGTCGAGCCGGATCCTACTGATCCGCGCGGTCGGCCCCACGCTCGGCGCCTTCGGCGTCCCGGGCGCCCTGGCCAATCCGACGATCCGTGTCATCCAGAGCGTCAATGGGACCGACACCACGGTCGCGACCAACGACGACTGGGAGACGCAGAGCGCGACGGCTACGTTTACCGCCGCGGAGGTGCGCGAACTCACGACCAAAGCGGGAGCCTTTACTCTGCCTAGCGGGTCAAAGGATGCATCGCTGCTCTTCACCACCTCGACCAACACGAGCTACACCGTCTTGGTCTCCGGTGCGGCCGGCGAAACCGGCGTCGCCCTGGTGGAAGTCTACGACGTGACGGGGCTGTGAGGTCACCTACCTGCCATATCTTCCAGACTTGGTTGCGGCTGATGCTGGAAAGCCGGGGTGAGATAAACCCCGCCCGTATCCGATCCCTCTGACAATCCAATCCCCCTCTCAGCAAAAAACTCACCACCAAGGCCCGCGCTTGGGCCAAGACCCTGCCCGCCAGCCCGGCCCGCGACAAAATTGTCGCTGGCACAACCAAAGCAGGGCCGAAGACCGCAACGAAGTCCAAATCCACCCTCGACCGTCCGAAGATCTTCGGGTCATGGGGCAAGGATACGGACGGCTTCCCGAGCAAGGAGGAGTTCATTCCGCACCTTGCCGATAAAGCCGATACCCCGGCCCGCTTCGTCCGCTTCGATCCAGATAAGGACGGACGCCGCTCGAAAGAAGAGTTCGTCAAGGCCGGCAACTACGACCAATCTGAGACCGTGCGCTTCATCACTATCCCCGCCCTCGCCCTCGCCTGCGCCGTCTCGCTCGGCGCTCAAGACGTTCCTAAGCCCAAATCTCCAACTAAGAAGGCCAAGGCCACTGCGCCCATGGGCGACGCCTATTCAGCCCAGTTGCCCAAGCCTACCGCGGCGAACGTGCGCTACGGCGACCACGAACGCCAAGTACTCGACTTCTGGAAAGCCGAATCAGCCACACCAACACCTCTCGTCTTTATCATTCACGGCGGCGGCTGGGTCGGCGGCAGCAAGGAGCGCGCCGAGAAGTTCGCTGATGTCGACGCTCTGCTCAAGGCGGGCATCTCCGTCGTCTCAATTAACTATCGCCTGATCAAGCGCGACCCCGCGGTCGACACCTCGCCCGCCGTGAAGGCGCCCTTGCATGACGCCGCCCGCGCCCTGCAGTTCGTGCGCAGCAAGGCCGCCGAGTGGAACCTCGACAAGACCCGCGTCGGTGCCGCCGGCGGATCCGCAGGCGCCTGCTCTAGCCTCTGGCTGGCTTTCCATGACGACCTCGCCGATCCAAAATCGGCTGACCCCATCGCCCGCGAATCCACCCGCCTGACCTGCGCCGCCGTCACAGGACCACAGACAACGCTCGACCCCGCCCAGATGAAGGCGTGGACCCCGAACAGCACCTACGGCGGCCACGCGTTCGGCCTAGGCACCTTCGCGGAGTTCCTTGCGGCCCGGGAGAAGATCCTCCCGCTCATCGCCGAGTATTCGCCGTATGCCCTGGTGAGTTCCGACGACCCCGCGGTCTACATGACCTTCGGTGCTCCGCCCGCAATCGGCCAGGACCAGAAGGACCCGACCCACACGGCCAACTTCGGCGTGAAGCTCGCCGAACACTGCGCCGCCAATGGCGTCTCCGCGGAAGTCCATTACCGCGGAGCCAACGACATTAAGCACGAATCGCCCACGGCCTTCCTACTGGCCAAACTTAAGCCCGCCGGAAAATGAGGGGCGCGGCCGTCATCGACGCCCTGCTGCTCGCCCCC
>NEVA01000006.1 GCA_002304445.1 Opitutia bacterium Tous-C4FEB
ACTACGAATTGAATACCCCGGCGCGTTGCATCACGTGATCAACCGCGGCAATTATCGCCGGGGTTTGTTTGAGAGCGTGGGAGCGGCGGAAGCGTTTTTGGTCACGCTGTTTGAAGCGGCGGACAAGTTCGGCTGGCGGGTACACGCCTATGTGCTGATGCCGAACCATTTTCACCTGGCGGTGGAAACACCCGAGCCGAACTTGGGCGAAGGGATGCATTGGTTGCAAAGTTCAATGGCCACCCGGTTCAATCGCTTGCGCGGGGAAAGCGGGCATCTGTTCCAGGGCCGTTATCAGGCGCTGCTGATCGAGAACGTCGCCGCGTTGACCCGCGTGGTGAACTACATCCACCTCAATCCGGTGAGGGCGAAAATCGTGCCTGCTGAGCAGGTCGCCGGCTTTCGTTGGAGCAGTCTCGCGGCGCTGCTGAAAGGTCCGCGGTCCAAGTCGCTCAAGCCTCAAGATTGGCTGCGTGCCCTCGGGGATTGGCCGGATGATGCACTAGGCCACCGGGCCTACACCGACTACTTGAAGGCCCTCGCGCAAGACGAGGCGGCTTGGCAACGCGAGGGTTTGGTGGGCTTGGCGCAAGGCTGGGCAATCGGCACGCTCGCGTGGAGACGGGCCCTCGCCAAAGAGCACGCCGCCCGCGCCCTCACCGCTGGTTTGCCGCGGGCGGAACGCATCGAGCTGCGACAGGCAAGCTGGCACGCCAGCTTGTCCGCCAATTTGGCCAAGCGCGGAAAGACAGTCTCCGACCTAACGACCAAACCGAAGAAACAGAGCTGGAAAATCGAAATGGCGGACGAGATTCGCCAACAAACCGGGGCCTCGATCGCGTGGTTGGCCGAACACCTGCAACTTGGCGCTTCAAACTCTCTGCGCGGCTATCTCCACCAAGCAAAACGGGCCAAAAATTAAACAAATACGGCCGGACCCCCCGCGATCAGGCCTCCTTTTTATGCTCCGCCAAACCCGCCCCGGCGCCTTCCTCGCCGCCTTCTTCCTCCTCGGTTTTTCTCTCACCGCCGCGGCCTCCAAGCCCAACCTCGTCGTCTTTTTGGTCGATGATCTGGGCGTGATGGACACGTCCGTCCCGTTTATCACCGATGCTTCCGGCCGGGCCCAACGGCAGCCGCTCAACCATTTTTACCGCACCCCCGCGATGGAGCGCCTGGCTGCCCGCGGCGTCCGATTCAACAACTTCTGCGCGATGAGCGTGTGCTCGCCCACGCGCATCGCGATCTTGACCGGCCAAAACGCCGCCCGTCACCACGCCACGAACTGGATCAATCCCGATACGGACAACGCCGGCACCCAAGGTCCCTCCGCGTGGAACTGGCGCGGGCTCAAGCCCGGCGATGTCACTCTGCCCGGTCTCCTCCGCGACGCCGGCTACCGCACGTTTCACGTCGGCAAGGGCCATTTCGGTCCCCGCGCCGCCGACGGAGCCGACCCGGTCAAACTCGGCTTCGACGTCAACATCGCCGGCGCTTCCATCGGTGCCCCCGGCAGCTATTTCGCCCGCCAGGACTTCGGTAAAAAATCGACCAAGCGCGCCAGCCATGCCGTTCCTCACCTCGAAAAATATCACGGCCAAGATCTCTTCCTCACCGAAGCGCTCACCCTGGAGGCCAAAGACCTCGTCTCCGCTGCCGCCAAGCAAGGGCAACCGTTCTTCCTCCACCTCGCCCACTACGCCGTCCATTCGCCCTTCGAGTCCGATCCGCGCTTCGCCGCTCACTACCAAGATTCGGGCAAACCCGCCAACGCCCAAGCCTTCGCCACGCTGGTCGAGGGCATGGACAAATCCCTCGGCGACCTCCTCAACCACCTCGAGGCGCTCGGCATCGCGGAGGACACCCTCGTCGTCTTTTTGGGCGACAATGGCTCCGATGCGCCCCTCGGCCATGAGCATGCCGTCGCCTGCGCCGCACCACTCCGCGGCAAAAAAGGCTCCCATTACGAGGGTGGGATGCGCATCCCCTTCATCGCCGCGTGGGCAAAACCCGATCCCGCCAACCCGCATCAGCGCCGCCTCCCCATCGCCGCCGGCGCCCTCCAAACCCAAACCGCCGCCGTCATGGATCTTTTCCCCACGCTCCTCGCCGTGGCCGAGGCCCGCGCCCCCGCCGCCCACCCGGTTGACGGCTTCCGCCTCGACCGCCTGCTCTCGGGCCAAACCGACTCCACCCGGCCGGAGTCGTTCCTCATGCACTACCCTCACGGCCCCCACCGCACCTCCTACTGGACCAGTTATCGCGAAGGCCCGTGGAAGGTCATTTATCACTACTTCCCCACCGCGGTCTCCGGCGGCTCGCACTACCAACTTTTCCATCTGGGTAACGACCCCTTCGAGCAGGCTGATCTCGCCGCCACCGAGCCCGCCGCGCTCCGGCGCATGATGACCGCCCTTTCCGACCAACTCGAACACCACCAAGCCCTTTACCCGGTCTCCGCCGACACCCGCGCCCCGCAGCGGCCAAAAATCCCCTAGCGCAGATCAGGCCGGAAAGGCCCAGCGGTTTTCACCATTAGACCTTAAACCCGCCGCAGCCCAACCGTCCAAATTTATCCACCACGGCTGCACCCGAAATTATCCCGGATAAAGACGGGGAACCGGTTTCACCTCATAGGTGATACCAACGTCCCTTAATCAACCGACTGTCATTGCGAGAAGCGCAGCGACGAAGCAATCCAGCTGGATTGCCACGGCGCGCTTCGCGCACCTCGCCATGACAAACGTCTAGAAATCAAGGGACGTTGGTATCCCTGTTCCATCACGCCACCGCGGCGGCGATTCGGCTGCGCAAGTTCTCGTCGGGCAACCGACCGATCCCAGCGCGCATGTTGTCGCGGAGATGGGTGACTTTGGAAGTCGCCGGGATCGCGACGGTGATCGCCGGATGGGACACGACGAACTTCAACAGCAGTTGCGCCCAACTCGCGCAATCGATCTCGGCGGCCCACGCGGGCAACGGCTTTCCCGCTTGGCGCCGGATCAGGTCGCCCCCGCCCAGCGGACGATTGGCAATCACCGCCACGCCCTTATCCCGGGCGAGATCGAACAACCGCTTCTCGGCGTCACGCTCGGACACCGAGTAAGCGACCTGCACGAAATCGACGACTTCGCTTTGGATCAGTTTCGCGACCGCCTCCGCCCCGCTGGCCGTGTAGTGGGTCACTCCGAGATACCGGATGCGGCCATCTTTTTTCCAGCCGCGCAAGGTGTCGAGATGCGTGCCGACATCGAGCAGGTTGTGCACCTGCATCAGATCGATTTTCCCCGCCCGCAATTTGCGGATGGAGTCGTGCATCTGCGCGATACCCGCAGCGCGGCCGGAGATCCAAACCTTGGTCGCAACAAACAATTTTTCCCGCAGGGCGTTTTTCGCCATCAGGTCACCGGCGACTTCTTCGGACTGACCATACATCGGCGACGAATCCAGGACGCGGCCGCCCAACGCCGCAAATTCACGCAACACCGCTTCGATGGGCGCGCGTTCGTCGGCGCCCGAACCCACGTCAAACGTCTGCCACGTGCCCAAGCCGATCACCGGAATCTGCTCCCCCGTCGACGGAATCGCCCGCGTGAGCAGCGGCGTCGCCCGCGGCGCTTCGGCCGCCACCGCCGCCATCAGGTTTCGTCCGCCCGCCAAGAGCGTGGCCGAGCCGAGCAACCACAACGCCGCTCGACGATTCATCCGGGGCTTCGACGTAGAAGGTGACATCACGCCAACCGTTATCCCGCGCCGGAAAACTTTCAATCCGGCAAAACCGCCGGAAGACAATCGCCCTAGCCGGCGCGACGTAGGAGCGCGCTCGCGCGCGATCAGCAAACCAGCGGCCCGCGCCACCCGACGCGCCCGGACCTGCGCTCAGCCCCTCCGCTCGCCCCACGGACCCGTGATGGCCAGCGTGTAGCCAGGATTCTGCACGTTCACGAACAGCGTCGTCCCATCGGGCGAGAAACACGCGCCGCACAGCTCGCGGCCCCGTTTCGTGTTTGCGCCGATCACATAATACTCGCCGCGCGGCGTGATGCCCACGATGCGGCAGATCGCGTCGGCATCTTCGCAGATAATCAGATCGCCCCACGGCGCCACCGTCACATTGTCGCAATTGCGGAGCAGCTCGGTGTCGTTCGGTTCGGCGAAGAGCTCGATGAACCCCGGGGTCGCCGCCTCGCGCGCGGTGCCCTCATGCACGCTCGGGAAATACCGGAAGATCTGCCCCGACGCATTCCGCCCGCCGTTGGTCATCGCGAAATAGACCGAGTCGTTGCCCCACCACGCGCCCTCACCGCGTGCAAACACCGCCGCGCCCGCCGCCGCGCCGCGCAGGCGCAGGTCGCCCTTCGGGTTGTCGATTTCCTCCAGGTCGATCCACTCTACCGCGAGCCGTTGACCGATCGGAAACGCGCTCTTTTTCCAATTGCGGGTGTCGGCCGATTTCCGATCACGCACCGCCATGGCCTGAAGTTTTCCGCCCGCCGCGAGTTTGCCCGGCTCCTTCGGAATGAAGCGGTAAAGCAGGCCGTCACCCACGTCCTCCGTCTGATAAACGATCCCCGAGGCCGGATCGACCGCGACGGCCTCGTGCCGAAAACGTCCCATCGCCTTCAACGGCAAGGGATCTGCCAGCGCCGGTTGCGCCGTCGGCCGCACTTCGAAGTTGTACCCGTGCGCCTGCTCCGAGTGCGCCTCGGGCGTATCGCCGACTTCCTCGCACGTCACCCAGGTACCCCAGGGCGTGGGACCTCCCGCGCAATTGACCGTCGTGCCGGCCAAGCTGAGGAACTGCCGCTCGAGCCGTTGCGTACGGGTGTCGAAGACCAACGTCGTGGTCCCGCCCAGATGCGGCGCGATGCCCTTGCCGTAGTCGTAAATTTTCGCCCGGTCGATCCGCCCGAGCCGGCTCAGGTCCTTGCCAAACGCGCCCAACTCGGACTCGGCGCTTTTGATCTCGTGGTTGCAGACGAGCAGCGTCCGCCCGTTCTCTCCCGCAAACGCCGCCATGCCGTCGTGTTTACCGGGCACCAGCAAGCCATCCGCCATCTCGTCGCCCGTCGCGCCAAACCGGGTATAACGAAAACCCTTGGGCAGTTGGAAGAGCCCCGCCGGGTCGTCGACCAGTGCACCGAAGCCCGCCCGTGCGCCCGCTGCTGCTCCGCCGCCCGTCGCCGCCGCGGCCGGGCGGTTCACCAATTCGCGCAGGCCGATAAACCCCGCGGTGTAGAGCCCGGCTGATTTCAGAAAGTCGCGTCGAGTCGTCATATCCCGAGCACACCGACCCCGCGCCCGTTGTCAAAAACGGCCGGCGACCGTGACCTGTTTGTGACGCCCGGCACACGCTTGCCATCGTTTCCCTCTCCGCTCTCTCTTGGCGCTTCCGCCCTCAGCCCTGTCTTTCGTCGCACTATGCTTCGCTTCACTTTCCGCCGCCTGCTCCAGATCATTCCGGTGCTCTGGATCATCATCACGGCGACGTTTTTCATGATCCGGTTTGTGCCCGGTGGACCGTTCACGGCCGAAAAAGCCGTCACCCCGGAAATCCTCCGCAACCTCGAGGCCCACTACGGTCTCGATAAACCGCTTTACCGGCAATACTTCGACTACATGGGCAGCCTTTTGCGCGGCGACCTCGGTCCGTCGTTCAAATACCCCAATCGCACCGTCAACGAAATCATCGGCGACAAGCTCCCGACGTCCTTGGAGCTCGGATTCATTTCCCTCGCCGTGGCCTTGGTGCTCGGCATCACGCTCGGCACCCTCGCCGCCGTAAAACGCAACACGTGGCTCGACTACGTGTGCTCGTCCTCGGCGATGATCGGCATCTGCGTGCCCACGTTCGTCCTCGGCCCGCTCTTCGTGCTCACCTTCGCGATCCATTTCCAATGGCTCAACGCCTCCGGTTGGTATGGCCCCTCCGACCGCATCTTGCCCTGCCTCACCCTCGGCTGCGTTTACGCCGCCAACATCGCCCGGCTCACCCGCGGCGGCATGTTGGAGGTCCTCAATCAAGACTACATCCGCACCGCCCGCGCGAAAGGCGCCGGCGAACTTCGGGTCGTCTTCAAGCACGCGATGCGCGGCGGCTTGCTCCCCGTCATCTCCTTCCTCGGGCCGGGCATCGCCGGCATTCTCACGGGCTCGTTCGTGATCGAGACCATTTTCCAAATACCCGGCCTCGGCCGCGAATTCGTCAACAGCGCCTTCAACCGCGATTACACCTTGGTCCTCGGCACCGTCATCCTCTACGCGACGCTCATCGTCGTCCTGAATCTCGTGGTCGATATCGTCCAGATCTGGCTCAACCCGAAACTTAAATTCGAATGAGCCACCCTGCTCGCCTTTTCTCCCCCGAACTCCCGTCCTCATTCCGACATTCGCGCCAATTCGCGTGATTCGCGGGCTCACTCCGATGGTTTCACTCTCCCCTTCTCCCGACCGCATCCCGTCCCCCGCCGTCACACCCGAGCAGATCGAAACCGGTCATTCCCTCTGGCACGACGCGTGGTCACGCCTGCGCAAAAACAAACTCGCCGTCTTCGGCGGCGTCACGCTCGTCGTGCTCGGCCTGCTCTGCGGCATCGGCCCGTTCTTCACCCAGTCTTACCAGACGCAAAACCTCGACCTCGGTGCCACACCGCCGAGCGCTGCGCATTGGCTCGGCACCGACACGCTCGGCCGCGACCTCTTTTCGCGCATTCTCTTCGGCGGCCGCATCTCGATCTTGGTCGGGCTCGTCGCCACGTTTGTCGCCCTCGCGATCGGCGTCACCTACGGCGCCGTCTCCGGTTTCTTCGGCGGCAAGCTCGACGCGTTCATGATGCGCATCGTCGATATCATGTATGCCCTGCCGTTCACGATCTTCGTGATTCTGCTCATGGTGTTTTTCGGGCGAAATATCTTTTTGCTCTTCTTCGCCATCGGCGCGGTCGAATGGCTCACGATGGCGCGCATCGTCCGCGGCCAAATCATGACGATCAAGAAAATGGAATACATCGAGGCCGCCCGTGCCCTCGGCCTCGGCAAGCGCCGGATCATCTTCCGCCACATGATCCCCAACATCCTCGGCCCGATCATCGTTTACACGACGCTCACGATTCCCGCCGTCATGCTGCTTGAGGCGTTCCTCAGCTTCCTCGGCCTCGGCGTGCAACCGCCCATGAGTTCCTGGGGTGTGCTCATCAAGGACGGCGCGGAAAAGATGGAGGAATTCTGGTGGCTCCTCGTGTTCCCCGGCGGCGTGTTTTCGCTCACACTGTTTTCCCTGAACTTCCTCGGCGACGGCCTCCGCGATGCCCTCGACGTGCGCTCGTCGAAGGATTGAGCGTCGCCGGCGGATTGACACTGCCGGGGCGCGAGAATTTGGTCTCCCCATGCCCGCCCCGACACTTGCTTCGACCAAAGCCACCCGAAGCCTCTCCACCATGGGAGCTGTTCGGATTCGCTCAGCCAAGACGGCGACCGCGGTGACCAAGCGCACGAAAAAGACGATCATGCGCGGCTCGTTTTACGAGTTGGCCCACAAGTATATCGGAGCGGTCGAGGGCCCCGGCGATCTTTCTGCCCGCAGCAAGACGATGGAAGGCTATGGGCTCTCGCGTCGTTCTTGATACCGGTCCGCTCGTGGCGCTGATCGATCGGCGTGATCCGCTCCACGCTTGGGCGGCGAATGAGGTCAAGCTGCTTAAGCCGCCATTTCTCACCTGCGAAGCCGTGATCGCCGAAAGTCTTTTCCTCCTGCAGAACGTGCACGGTGGCTCCAACCATGTCACCGGGCTGATGCGCGACGGCTATGTTCGGCTCGATTTTCACCTTGATGCTCATCTCGTCCCGGTCGCCGAGTTGATCGAAAAATACTCCGACGTCCCCATGTCCCTCGCCGACGCCTGCCTCGTGCGCATGAGCGAACTGCACGACCGCGCCCGGGTCTTTACCCTCGACTCCGATTTCAAACGCTACCGCCGCCACGGCCGCCAAGCCATCCCGCTCATCATTCCCGGACCGACCCGATGATCCGCCGTTTCCGACCCTACTTCAGCTACCTGCGCGCCCACCGCGGCCTGCTCATCGTCGCTATTCTCTGCGGCATCATCGCCGGCGTGGCCTCCGGCGCCGGTCTGCCTTACATGGTGAAGAAGGTCTTCCCCGTTATCTTCGCCAAGGACGCCGTTCCGCTCACCGCGTGGGAACTCGCTCTCATCACGCTTTGGATTCCCGCCGTCTTTCTCGTGCGCGGCGTCGCCACCTACCTCAACACTTACTTCATCCAGCTCGTCGGCACGCGCGTCCTCGAAGCCATCCGCCTCGATTTCTTCCGCAAACTCCAGATTCTCCCGCTCTCATTTTTCCAGAAAAACTCCACCGGCGACCTCATCTCGCGCGGACTCTCCGACGCCAACCAGCTTCAGGTCACCCTCACCACCGTCGCCAACGAAATCATCAAGAGCCCCGCGAGCCTCCTCGGGAGCATCGGCTTCGTCGCCTACACCGCCTACACCGAGCAGGGCGTCGCCCTTGTCCTCGTTGCCCTCGCGGTCGTTCCGCTCTCGGTTCTACCCATCCGCTACATCGGCAAAAAGCTCATCAAGCGCGCCGGCCGGATCCAAGCCGAACTCGGCGGCGTCACCGATATTTTCTCCGAAAATCTCAGCGCCACCAAAGAGGTCCGCGCCTTCGGTCTTGAAGCCCGCGAGACGACCCGCTTCTCCCGCGCCTCCCAGACGCTCATCCGCGCGCAGATGAAGTTCATGAAGTACGAGAAGGCGCTCACCCCGCTCATCGAGATCATCTCCTCGGCCGGCATCGCCTTCACCCTGCTTTACGCCTACAAAGTCCAACTCGCCCAAGACACCTTCATCACGCTCATCACCGCGCTCTACGCGAGTTACGAGCCGATCAAGAAACTCGGCAGCCTTAACAACGAGCTGAAGCGGGGCATCGGCGCTCTCGACCGCCTCGAAGCCGTCCTGCAAGCCCCCGCCGCGATCGTCGACGACCCCGCTGCCCTCCCGTTGCCCCGCGCCACCGGCGAACTCGTTTTCGAAAACGTCGGTTTTTCCTACGCCGCCTCTGAGCCCGTGCTGCGCGATGTTTCGGTCCGCCTGCCCGCCGGCACCGTCTGCGCCCTCGTCGGCCCAAGCGGCGCCGGCAAGTCCACCTTCGCCAACCTCGTCCCGCGTTTCTTCGATCCTGTCGCCGGCCGGGTCACGCTCGACGGTCACGATCTCCGCCAGCTCCGCCTCGCCGATCTCCGCCGCGCCATCGCCGTCGTCTCCCAAGACCCCGTCCTCTTCAACGACACTATCTTCAACAATCTCCTCATCGCCCGCCCCGCGGCCACTGTTGCCGAAGTCGAAGCCGCCGCCCGTGCCGCCTTCGCCCACGACTTCGTCACCGGCTTTCCCGAAGGCTACGCCACCGTCGTCGGCGAGCGCGGCGCCCGGCTCTCCGGCGGCCAAAAGCAACGCCTCGCCCTCGCCCGCGCCTTCCTCCGCAACGCCCCGGTCCTCATCCTCGACGAAGCCACCAGCGCCCTCGACAGCGAGAGCGAAGCCGCCATCCAGCTCGCGCTCAAGCAACTGGTCGTCGGCAAAACCGTGCTGATCATCGCCCACCGTTTTTCCACGATCCGCGACGCGACGAAGATCCTCGTCTTCGACCAGGGCCAGATCGTCGCCGACGGCACCCACGCCGAACTCCACGCCGGCAACGCCCTCTACCGCTCCCTCTACGACCGCCAGCAAGGCGCATAAGACGCCCGCGCGCCGGCGCCCGGTTGCCCCGCGGTAGGAGCGGCTTTACGCCGCGATCCACACCTGCGTCGAGATCCACCCCTCGTCCCCGCGCCACGCCCTCACCGCCGCACCCGCACGATGTAGTGCAGATAGAGCGTGTTCTTCAGATAGCCAAACGTCAGCGCGTTCAAAATCCGCACGTTCCAGCCCGCGTCCACTTTCTTAAACACCCGCTCGATCGTGAGCCCGTTGCTCGCAAACAATTCCGCGATCGTCTCAAGCGTGAAGAACCTCAGATGCGTTTTATCGAGCAGGCCTTCCTGTGCGTAGGTCCATTGCCCGCGCAGCATCTTCCGGATGTTTCGGTGAAACCCCACGTTGGGAATACTCGCCACAATGCAGCCGTCGGGCTTGAGCAGTTTTTTCAACTTTGCCACCACCGCCCACGGATCGGCCGTGTGCTCCAGCACGTCCGCGCAAATGATGCAGTCCACCGTGCCCTCGGGAAACGGCAACGCGACGTGTTCGATGTTACCGACCACCACGTCATCGAGCCAGCGCCGCGCTTCCTCGCCCGCCGCCGGAAACAGTTCGGCGCCATAAACCGTCATCATGCCCGGCTGCTCTTTCAGCCAACGTCCGAGCGTCCCCTTCCCGCAGCCCACATCCAGCACCACCGCGCACCCTTCCGGGATCGCTTCGATTACCTCCGCGCGCAGATGGGCGTAGTAATCGGTGCGCTTTCCGTTTTCTGAGGCGGGGAGCCAGCTCGGCGGGTGATATTGCATTGCGGATTTTTTTAAGACTTATCGCTTCGCGCGCACTCGCGCCAACTCGAAAACCCGCATGACGGCCGCACCGCATCTCCTCGTCATCCGCCGACGCTACCTCGGCGATATCGTCTTGCTCGGTTCTTTCCTGCGCAACTTGCGCCTCCACTGGCCCGACGCGCGCCTCACCGTCCTGACCGAGCCCGCCTACTCCGCCGTGCTCGCGCTCAACCCCGATGTCTCCGCCGCCCTCGCCCTGCCGCGCCACACCACCGACTGGCCCGCGTTTCTAGGCCTTTTGCGCCGCGCCCGTTTCACCCACGTCTTCGATCTCGATAACACCCAGAAAACCGCGCTGCTCACCCGGCTCACCGGCGCACCCCACCGCCATGCATTCCACCTTGAGAACGTTCGCCGTCACTTCCCGCGACTTTACACCCACACCACCTTCGTCGACTCGGTCGCCTATAGCGCCCAACACATCACCGAGACCTATCTCGCGATGCTCACCACCGCCGGCATCCCGATCGCGAGCCGTGAAGTCCGCCTCGTGCCCCGCCCCGCCGACCTCGCTGCCATCTCCGCTCTCCTCGGCCCACAGCCGAAAATCGATCATCCAAAATCGAAAATCCAAAAAATTCTTCTCCATCCCGGTTCCCGCAGTCCTTACCGCGTCTGGCCCGCCGAGAATTTTGCCGCCGTCTGCGACCGTCTCCAAGACGACCTAAACGTCCAGATCTTCCTCGTGGGCGGTCCCGCCGAGCGTCCGCTGCTCGACGCCATCCGCGCGGCCGCCAAGACCCACCTCGTCGTCCTCGACCGCCCGTTGCCCATCGGACAATTCGCCGCCCTCACCTCGCAGTTCGATCTCTTTCTCTGCCACGACAGCGGCCCAATGCACGTCGCCGCCGCCGTCGGGACGCCCGTCGTCGCTCTCGTCGGCGCGCAGAACGCCACGGTTTGGGGCCCCGTCGGCCCGCATCACACCGTGCTCCAGGCCGCCCAACCCTGTGCCGCCGCCTGCGTCGCCCCCGACTCCTGCACCCCCGGCGACTCCTACAAAAACCTCTGCGTGCGCCGGCTCACCGTTGCCGAGGTTTTCTCCGCCGTGCGCACCGCGCTCGCCGGCCCACGATGATTCCCCCGCCACTCATCACCTTCGGCGTGCCGGCTTACAATCGGCCCGCACTCCTCGCCGAAACCCTCGCCAGTCTCGCCGCGCAAACCGTCGCCGTGGATTACGAAGTCATCGTCTGCGACGACGGCACCCTCCCCGAGACCGCCGCCACCGTCGCCCGTTTTCCGTCCGATAAATTTTTCTACCACCGCAACACGCCCGCGCTCGGCCCCGTGCGCAATTGGAACGAAGCCCTCCGCCGGGCGCGTGGCACCTGGGTCATGGTGCTCCACGAGGACGATACGCTCTATCCGTGGTATCTCGCCACCGTCCTTCCACACCTCGGAGAAAATCTCGCCGCCATCTGCACGAGCACCGTCTCCGGCGCGACCATGCCCGCCCTGCCCGCCCCCACCTCGCCCGCTACGGCCGCGACCCTTGCGTACCCGCCGCGCTATTTTCTCAAAAGCGCCATGACGCCCTTCCCCGGGGTGTTGATCCGTCGAGAGCTCGCCGAAAAACTCGGCGGCTTCAGTGAAAAAGCCGGCCCACTCGCCGACTATGAGTTCTGGTATCGCCTCGCCTGCGCCGGCCGCATCGAAGTCGTTCGCGAGGTCGCCGCGTTCTACCGCGTGGCCGACGGCCAATGGACCGAACGCGCTTGGCCGACCATGATTCGCCAGACGCATCTCCTCCGCCTCCGCATCGCCCGCGAACAGTTCCCAAAAAGCCCGCACCTCGGCCGTTGGATCGCCCGTTTCTTCACCTACCGCAACGCGCTCAGTTACGCGGCCCGTTTCCCCCAGAAACCCGCCTCGCTCACCCGCGCCCTTCGTCTCGGCTCGATCCCGTTTGCGCGCTTGCCCAGCGGTTGGGTTTGGGCCGCCCTCAAGCGACTCGCCTGAACGCCATGCGCCTCACCGTCGCCATCTGCACCTACCACCGCGCCGAATTTCTGCGCCAAACGCTCGCCAGTCTGGCCCGGCAGACTTTCCCGCGCGACCAGTTCGAAGTCCTCGTCATCGACAACAACTCCCCGGACCACACCGCCGCCGTCGTCGCCGAGTTTGCCTCCACCCCGCTCGCCCCGCGCCACATTCTCGAACAACAACAGGGCCTCGACTACGCCCGCAACCGCGCCATCGCCGAGGCCCGCGGCGATGTCATCCTCTTCGCCGACGACGACATCCTCGCGCGGCCCGATTGGCTCACCCACATCTTCGCGCCGTTCGCCTCCGATGCCTGCGACCGCATCGGCGCAGTGGGTGGCGAAGTGATTCCCGTCTTCCCCGACGGCCTCCCGCCCTGGGTCGCCGAGTGGCACGCGCCGCTCGCCTTCCGCGCCGACGCCGGCCCACTTCCGTCGCGCCATAGCCCGATGGGCGCCAACCTCGCCATCCCCCGAGCTGTCTTCACCCGCGTCGGCGTGTTTCACACCGCACTCGACCGTGCGGCCGGGAACTATTTCTCCGGCGGCGACAGCGAGATGATCCGCCGCATCCGCGCGGCAGGTCTGGAAATCTGGTTCGCTCCCGCCGCCGCCGTGCGCCACCAGATGCCCGCGAGTCGCACCACGTTTCGTTACGCCGCGCGCCACGCTTTCGACTCGGCCCGCTCGCGCACCATCGACCGCGCCGGCCAACCGGGCGGTCGCTCCTACCTCGCCACGCGCTGGCTCGCCAACATCCTCAAAACTCTCGGCTACGCTGTCGTCGCGCTCCTGGCCGTCTGCGTCCTTCGCACCGGCGACGCCAAAAAATCCCTCGTCCGCGCTTGGCGCTCCTGCGGCTATCTCTACCAAATCCCCCGGAGCCTCCTCGGAAAAATCTGAAGCTCTCGTCCGATTTTCCACCTCAGATTTTCCGTGCAGTCCGTATGTGCCGTGGGCAACTCCGAAACGCCCGACGCTTATTCGAAAGTCCCTCAACCCTTCGGAATTCGCGTCGATTCGCGCCCATTCGCGGGCACTCCCGTTTTCATTCACCGTTCGTTAGTTCGCGTGTTTCGCGGGGAAAATCTTCCCCCGTCCATCCGCACGATTCCACTCTCCTAAATCTCCCCCGCCCTTACCACCAACGCCCGCGCCTCCTCCGCTCGCTTCCGGTTTTTCTCCACGCCGAGCGCGTCTAGACCCAGCGCATTTGCGGCCGCCAGCACGGTGCCTACGCCGCAAAACGGATCGACCACCACCTTCGCCGCCACAACCTCCCGCGCAAAGCGCACCGCGTGGCCGGCCGCGCGCACGCCCATCGCTCGCACCCACTTCTGCTCGCCCGCGTCGGCGATCACATCGGGAATCGTCAACACCTCCGGACACTTCAACGCCCGCGAAACCGCAATGAAGTGGGTGAATCCCGGCCGCCCGGTCGTGAGCATTCCCGCCGGCCGCCGCAGCACAATCTTGTGAAACAAGACGCGCGCCCCCGCATCCTGAGCGGCCCCGATCACCATCGCGCCTTTGTCGATCCACTCCCCGTCCCGCTTGATATCGCTTTGAAAAAAGAGCGCCGCGCTCTCATCCGGCACCGCATTTACCACCAGCCGCACCGCACCGAGAAACCACGCCCGCCACACTTCAAGCGTCACGCCCACCTCGGAAACATCCGGCAGCGAAGTCACCGCACACGCCCCGTCGATCCGCCCGCGTTCCCGCAGCCACGGAATCGCATCCGCGCAGATCACCTCTCGATTCGGCTCACCGTTCATCACTCCACGGAGCGACAACCTGGCGCCGGAGTAAAGCCCTCCGCCGCCTCGAGGTCGTTCGCGCCGGCGAGGGACCGAGGCGGGCTCTCCAAGATTCCGCCCTTCGGCGAATTTTTTCGGCATTCCCTACCGTCGCTTCGCCCCAGACTCCACCCTTGGGGGTTAAACCGTACAAGGTGTGGGCGAGGCGTTTTTGGCCCGCCGCCGGTTCGCGCTACTTCTACTCCCACGTCCCGGCTAATGAATTTCGGGCGATCCCGCTTAATCATGCATGAACGGTTGCCATCCCATCGAAACCTCCGGACCGTTGCCGCACTCATGGCACCTACCTCGGGCTCATCCGCACCGGTCGAAGAGAAGTTCTCTCTTCCCCTTTTTCTATTCACCGTCGCGGTCTCGCTGGCAGGCCTCATTGCCCTCGTGTGGCTGCTCGCGCCGGACTCCGTCTGGCAGGCGCAAATCGCGATGCCGGTCGTTCCCTTCATCGTCGCCTTCCTCGTGGTGCATCTCGGCACCTGCTTCTTCGAGTATTTCTTCCACCGCTACGTGTTGCACCGCCCGGTGGTCCCCGCCCTGAGCCGGTTCTACAAGCAACACACCTTGCACCACTCGCTCACGCGCATCGGCAAACGGTTCACCCCCGGCGGTCGCGAGGTCCCTTACGTTGAGAATATCTACCCCGTCACCACCCCGGAGCAGGGCGAGGCGTCATTCTTTCCTTGGTATACGCTCGTCGCCTTTGCCGCCGGCTTCGCTCCGTTCCTGATTTTGATGCAGTGGCTCATGCCCACGTGGCCGTGGCTCTTCGCCGGCTTCGCCGCCCTCGCCTTCGCCCTGGCGCTCTACGAAATCTTCCACGCCTTCGAACATTGGGCCTTCGAGCGCTGGGCCCCGCTCCTCGCGCACAAATACTTCGGCGGCCTTTGGCGTCACATCTACAGCTTCCACCTGCGCCACCACGCCTCCATCGACTCCAACGAGGGCATTTCCGGGTTCTTTACCTTGCCCGTGTTCGACTGGGTTTTCGGCACTTTCCAAATCCCGAAAACTCTCTTCACCCACGGCTCCGAGTGGCACGCCTCCGAGTTCACCACGCCCCGGCCCTACGCTTTCATCCGCTGGTGCGACGCCCGCGCCGATGCGCTCGTGAAAAATCGCCGCGCGCTCGCCCGTCGGCAACCCGCCGCCACCGGCCCCGACGCTCCCGTCACCCAGGATGACGCCGAGTCCGCCGCCGGCAGCTCCAGCCGTTTCAACGCCAACTGATCCCCGGCCGGCTCAACCGAATCGCCCGAAGCCTCAAGGCTTCGGGCTTTTTTGTGCCTAAATATCGTGCGCCGCCCGCCAACGCTTCACCGCCCTCCCGCCCTCGCGCTACTTCTTCTGTAACACCGGCGCCTGCGACTTCAGCTTCTTGATCTTCGGCGCGATCACGAACGAGCAATAGCCCGCTTGCGGGTTTTTCGCGAAATAATCCTGATGGTAATCCTCCGCTGGCCAGAATTTCACGAGCGGCACGATTTCCGTCGTGATCGGATCGCGAAATTCTTGGCTCGCCAGGACCCGCGATTTCATCGCCGCGGTTTTTTGCACTTCATCAGCGTAGAGAATGATCGAGCGATAATGCGGACCGTGATCGTTCCCCTGCCCGCCCACCTGCGTGGGATTGTGCACCTGCCAGAAGTAGTCGAGCAACGCCTCGAGCGAGACCACGGCTGGATCGTAGTCGATCCGGATGACCTCGGCGTGGCCCGTGCGTTGGGCGGTGATGTCTTTGTAAGTGGGGTTCGGTTCCTTGCCGCCGGCGTAGCCACTGACGACGGCTTTTACGCCGGGAACGATTTCATAGGTGGCTTCAGTGCACCAGAAACACCCGCCCCCGAGGACGAGCGAGGCGGTTTTGGATTCAGCGGCGGAAGACATAGGGGAGAACACGGCAAGCAGCGCGGGGACGAAGATTAACCAAGCGATAGGTTTCATGGGCGAGAGGAGCTACCGTGCCCAAAATTATTCCCGCCGCAAGTCGGCCCGCACGGACGCCGCCAGCCCGCATCCGCCCGCTGCCGGCCCCCGCTCCCGTAACGGACCACGGAGAGACGCCCTGACGCTTACCGCGAGAGCTTCCGGTATTTGATCCGGTGAGGCTGGTCGGCGTCCTTGCCTTTCCGCTTCTTGAAATCTTCAAGGTAACTCGAGTAGTTGCCGGCGAACCAATGCACGGTGCTGTCGCCTTCAAAGGCCATGATGTGCGTCGCCACGCGGTCGAGGAACCAACGGTCGTGCGAGATGATCACCGCGCAGCCGGCAAACGTCTCCAGCGCTTCTTCCAGCGCGCGGATCGAATTCACGTCGAGATCGTTGGTCGGCTCGTCGAGCAGCAGCAGATTTGCCCCGCTCTTCAGTACGCGCGCGAGCAACACGCGGTTGCGTTCCCCGCCGGAAAGCACGCCGACTTTTTTCTGTTGGTCCGCACCCGTGAAACCGAACTGCGCGCAATAGGCGCGGCTGTTCACCGAGCGCGGCCCAAGCGCGAGGATTTCCTGCCCGTCGCTGATCACTTCCCAAATCGTCTTGTTGCCCTCCAGCGAATCGCGCGACTGCTCGACGTAGGCGAACTTCACCGTCTCGCCGACCTTGAACGTGCCCGCATCGGCTTTTTCCAAATCCGTGATGAGCTTGAAGAGCGTGGTCTTGCCCGCGCCGTTGGGCCCGATGATCCCAACGATGCCGCCGGGCGGCAGCGCGAAGTTGAGTTTATCGAAGAGCAATTTCTCGCCAAACGCCTTCGCCACATTCTGCGCCTCGACGACGACCGTGCCGAGCCGCGGGCCGGCCGGAATGATGATCTCGAAAATCTTTTCCTGTTCGACGACATCGGCTTTGAGCATGGCCTCGTAGGCGTTGATGCGCGCCTGGCCCTTTGATTGCCGGGCCTTCGCGCCTTGGCGAATCCAGGCCAGTTCTCGCGCCATGGCTTTCTGGCGCTTGCTCTCGGTGCGCTCGGCGACGGAGGCGACCGCCTGCTTCTGCTCGAGCCACGAGGAATAGTTGCCCTTCCACGGCAGACCGTGGCCGTGATCGAGTTCGAGAATCCAACCGGCCACATTGTCCAAAAAGTAGCGGTCGTGCGTGACGGCGATGACCGTGCCTTCGTAGCGACCGAGGTGCTGCTCGAGCCAATTAACACTGTCGGCATCGAGATGATTCGTCGGCTCGTCGAGCAAGAGAATCGACGGCTTCTGCAACAACAGTCGCGCGAGCGCCACGCGGCGCCGTTCACCGCCGGAAAGATGATCGACGATGGCGTCGCCGGGCGGACAACGCAGCGCATCCATCGCCATGTCCACCTGCGGCGCGACATCCCACGCGCCGAGCGCGTCGATCTTTTCCTGCAGCTTCGCCTGTTTGTCGGCGACGGCATCCTTCGCCGCATCGTCGGCCGCTGCGGCGAGCTCGTCCCAACTCGCATCGTAGGCCGCCGTGAGATCCGTGAGATGCTTCACGCCCTCTTCGACGCAGGCCCGCACCGTGGCCCCGGGGGTGAGGGCCGGTTCCTGCTGCAGAAAGCCCACCGTATAACCCGGTTCAAAATGCACGCGACCGTCGATCTCGGTATCGATCCCCGCGAGGATGCGCATGAGCGAGGACTTGCCGGAGCCGTTCAGGCCGAGGACTCCGATCTTCGCGCCGTAGTAAAACGAGAGGGAGATGTCGCGGAGGATTTCCTTGCGCTCGATTTTCTTCGAGACGCCGAGCATTGAGAAAATGATCTTCGGGGCTTCTTCGGTTTTGGCCATGCGCCGAATCGACTAGGGTTTCGTCGCCAGTTCAAGCCGCGCGAGCAGGTCGAGCGCATCAAGGCGATTTACCCCGCAGATGTCCGCCATCGGCCGCAGACTGGCGCAGACCGCCGGGCGGTCGGCCCGCCCAAAAATCGCGCAGCGGAAATCCGCGAGCAGCTGCACACACCTCACGCCGGCCGGCTTGCCGTGAGGCATCCCCGGGATCGACGAAGAAATCGATGGCGCGATGCAACACGCGCCGCAACCAGCGCGACAGTCCATGGCCGACAAGCGGGGCCATGGCCCGCCGGCACAAGCTATTTCAAGCCCGCGATCAGCACCTTGAGCTGCGCCGCGTGGTCCGCCGTGTCCACTTTCTCCGCCACCGCGAGCACCGTGCCGTCGCCCCCGAGCACAAATGCCGCCCGCGCCGGCCCAAAGTATTTTTTGCCGTACATGGACTTTTCCACGACCGCATCCGCCGCCTGCGCAAAAAGATCACCGGGATCGCTCGCCAACGTATAGGTGATTTTCTTCTTCGCGGCGTATTTCAGATGCGAGCCGGGAGTGTCGCGGCTGACGGCGACGAGTGAAAAACCGGCCTCGGCAAACTCGGCGGCGTGGGCCGCGAGCGAGTCATTCTGCTTATCGCAGGAACCCGTGTTATTCTTCATATAGACCGACACAATCGTGCGGCGGGTGAGCAGATCCTTGAACGCGACCTCCTTGGCGACGCCGCCGGCGACGATCGTGAGCTTAAAGTTGGTTTTCAGTTTCTTTCCGGGAGAAATCATAGTGCAGCCACTGAGCGAGGGTCGGCGTCGGCGTCAAATTACCCGACAATTTAGCCCAAAAATACCTCCGGTTGAGGCTTTGACGTGCCGATAAATAACCTGCAACTTCGCCCCGAATGAAATCCGTCAAGGTGCCCGCTTTGGAGCTGTTCCTCCACGAAATGATCCCCCTCGCCAAGGCGATGGGCGTCGGCGTGGAAGTCAGCGATGAACGCGCCCTCACCCTGACGGCTCCAAAAGAGCAAAACAAAAATTCGCTCAACACCGCATTTGGCGGCAGTCTCGTTTCACTCGCCACCTTAGCCGGTTACGGTGTCGTCTGGGAGTTGATGAAAAACGAAAAAGGCGCCGAAAAACCCGAATGGAGTATCGTCGTCAAGGAGAGCCGAGCGGCCTACCGCCGCCCCGTGATCGGCGACCTGAGGGCGATCTGCGAGCGCCCGGCCCAAGCTGCCATCGCCGAATTCAAGGAGGCTCTCGCCCGCTACGGCAAAGCCAAGCTCAAGCTTCGCGCCCGCGTCATCGAAAAGGGTCAGACCGCGGTCGATGTGACCGCGGCTTTTGTCGTCACCCGCTAGACTCCGTCCGCCTGACCCCGCCCCGTCGTCCAACCGCGCCCGACCCGGCGTGGTTTTTTTGCGGGCTTAGATGTGCTTCGAATCCGCCTCGTCTTTCTTCACGTAGCCGCTGTCCTGCCGCTGATGATTCACGGCGTTTTTCTTGAGGTAAGCCTGGTAAACGTCGTCGGCCGACATGCCCAAGGTCTGGGCCAGCGACACGAGAAAATGAAACAGATCAACGACTTCGACCTTGGCGTTCTGCTCGTCGAATTTTTGATATTTCGCCCACCACTTCCACGGCACGCTGTCGATCAGCTCGGCGGTTTCCTGCTGTAAAGCGCGGGTGTAATTGAGCACCCATTTGGCTTTTTCCTCATCGGTCGGTGGCGGCAAGGTGACGCCGATCCGTGCATTGAGCGCCGCCTGCATGCGAAAAATTTCTTCAAATTTGTCCATGCGCGCGACGGTGCAAACGGGCTCCAACGCTGGCAAGCCCGCGTTGACGCCGATGCCGCGGACCGCGTTACCCGTCCTCTTGAATTTGCAGTTGCCCCGGCAAGGCAGTCACGCGATCCTGATTGTTTGAGGCCGACGTCGAGTGCGCTTACCGCGCTCCGCCGGTGTCACCAACCCGGGCCGCTCCCGCATCGCGGTGAGTGCCCAGAAAACAAAAAACAACAACATGACAGATCAAGATACGTCCGGCACACCCGCCGCCCCGAACGCCGATAGCTTGGCGCCGGCGGCCCCTGCCGCGACTGCCCCTGCGAGCACCGCAAGCGGCGAGACCCAGCCGTTCGGTTCGTTCGGCGCTGCCAAGGGCTCCGGCCTCAACCGCGGCAAGAAACGTCCCGCCCACAGCAACCCGGCCCCGGCCGCGTCCACCGTAGCCTACACCCCCAGCTCCCTCGAGGTCATCACCTCAAAGAGCGAATATAAGAATCCGTTCGCGCCCGAGCCGGTAGCTCCTGCAATCGCGCCGGTTAGCACTCCGGCTCCCGTTGAAGTCACCGCCCCGGCTCCGGTCGCCGCGGTGATCGCCCCAGCACCTGCGCCTGCGCCCGCTCCGGCTCCCGTCGTCGCGGCGGAAAAAGTCGAACTCAACATCCTCCCGCCGGCCGAATCAAAACGTGCCGCCACGAGTTGGGAATCGCACTCCGGCGGGTCCGCTGCCCGCCGCGAGGATCGCCCGACGTTCCGCGTCGAGCCCCGCCCCGGCCAGCCGCGCAACCCCGAAACCTCTCCGACCAAGGACCTTTACCCGTTGGATGCTTCGGCACCGACTTCCCGCGATTCGGGCCCGCGTGACTCCGGTCCGCGCGATTCCAGCCGCGGCCCGCGACGCGACGGTCCCCGTTTCGAGCCCCGTGAACCTCGCCGCGATCCCCGGCCCGAGCAAAGCAACCGCCTGCCCACCCCGGCTCCAAAAGCCAAATCCGGCGGCGGCTTCATCGGCTGGCTCAAAGGTCTTTTCGGCGCAAAGCCGGCCGCAACTGAAACCCCTTCGACTGCTCACGGTGAACGGCACCGCGAGGGTAGCGAAGGTGGCGGTGACGGTTATCAAGGCGGCGGTCGTCGCCGCAGCCGTCGCGGTGGTCGTGGTCGCTCCCAAGGCGGTGATCGCCAAGAGGGCTATACCCCGCGTCCCGAGGGCCAGAGCTCCGGCGGCGGCGAGGGCCAGGGCGAACCTCGCGGTGGAGGCCGCGGTGAGTATCGTGGCGGTGGCGGTCGCCATCGCGGCGGTCGTGGCCGAGATCGCGGCGATCGCGGCGGTTCCGATCCACGCCCAGAAGGTCGACAGGGCGGCGGCGCGATCTGATTTGCGTTAATCCTTGCCCACCGCGCAGACCCAAGCGCAATTCAACGGCGTCCCTTCACCGGGGCGCCTTTTTTCATTTTCCGCTCCCTCCGGCGCCGGATCGGACTCCCAGCTCCCAACTCTCAGCTCTCAACTTCTTCCTCCCAGATGTCCGATCTCATCGTCCACGGCGGTCGCCCTCTCTCCGGCACCATCACTCCGTCCGGCAACAAGAACTCCGTTCTTCCCATCTTTTGCGCCACGCTGCTCACCGATGGGCCCGTGACCTTGCTAAACGTCCCCGACATCACCGATCTCAACAAACTCGTCGCTTTCTTTCAGACTCAGGGCTCGCAGATCAGTTGGGACCGCAACGCCGGAACCATGCGGGTCGATCACTCGTCGTTTCGCAGTACCCTCGCCGACGACGAGCTGCCGCAGGACATGCGCTCGACGGTCCTGCTTTACCCCGCCCTGCTCCATCGTTTCCGCAAACTCACCATCCGCGCCAACACCAAAGGCTGCTCGCTCGGAGTCCGCGAGATCGACCCCCACCTCGAAATCCTCCGCGCCCTGGGCACCGTCATTAACGAAGGCGAACCGCTCATCCTCGCCCTCCCCGGCGGCTTCACCGGCGCCCGTCACTGGTGCGACTACATGTCGGTCACCGTCACGGAGAATTTCGCCATGGCCGCCGCCCTCGCCGCCGGCTCTTCCACGCTCATCAACGCCGCCAGCGAGCCGCACGTGCAGGAGCTCTGCGCCGCGCTCGTTGCGATGGGCGCCCGAATCGAAGGCCTCGGCACCAGCCGCCTCGAAATCACCGGCGTGAAACGGCTCCACGGTGCCACCATCACCATCGGGACCGACTACCACGAGATCGTTACCTTCCTCGCCCTCGGCGCGATCACCGGCGGCGAAGTGCGCGTCGAGCATTCGCTCCCGCATCACTTCGACCTCATCGCCCGCGCCTTCGCCAAACTCGGCGTGATCGTCGAACACGAGGGCACCACCGCTGTCGTCCGCCGCAACCAATCGCTCCGCATCGCGGCGCCGTTCACCAGCAACCTCCTGCCGAAAATCGAAGCCGCGCCGTGGCCTTACTTCTCCGTCGATCTGCTGCCGCTTATGATCGCACTGAGCACCCGTTGCGAAGGGACGATCCACTTTTGGAACAAGGTTTACGAAAACGGGTTTTCCTGGATTCCCGAACTGGCGAAGTTCGGCGCCCACGCGCTCGTGAGCGATCCGCACCGCATCGTCATTTTCGGCAACCGTCCCCTCCACCCGGCCACCGTCGACTCGCCCTACATCATCCGCGCCGCCGTCGCCCTCGCGATGGTCGCGGCCGCGATTCCCGGCAAATCAGTCGTGCGCAACGCCGAGATCATCAAGCGCGCCCACCCTCGCTTCGTCGAAAATCTTCGCAGCCTCGGCGCCGAGCTGGAGTGGAAATAATCCCATGGCCGCTTCCGATTCCAACAAGGGCGTCAACTTTCTCGCCTCCACCCTCGCCACCCCCGTCTCGCCCGCCGAGGCCGCGCTGCGTCCTCTTTCGTTTTCAGATTTTACCGGTCAGCTCAAGACGATCGATCGCCTGAAAATCATGGTCGGCGCCGCCAAGAAACGCGGCGAGGCCCTCAATCACATTCTCCTCTCCGGCCCGCCCGGCCTCGGCAAGACCACCCTCGCCTTCATCCTCGGCAACGAACTGGGCAAGGCCGTGCGCGTCACTTCCGGCCCGGTCATCGAAAAAGCCGGCGATCTCGCGGGCCTGCTTACCAGTCTCGAAGAAGGCGACATCCTCTTTATCGACGAAATCCACCGTATCCCCAAAACCGTCGAGGAGTATCTCTACTCGGCGATGGAAGATTTTCGGCTCGATATCATGATCGACCAAGGCCCCAACGCCCGCAGCGTCCGCCTGTCGATTCCGCGCTTTACGCTGGTCGGGGCCACGACCCGCTCCGGCCTGCTCACTGCGCCCTTGCGCTCGCGCTTCACCCTCCAGACGCGGCTCGACTATTACGATCACGCCACCCTCGAGGGGATCGTCCAGCGCAGTTGCGGCTTGCTGGGCGTGGCCATCGATCAAGGCGGCGCGTCCGAGATCGCCACCCGCGCCCGCGGCACGCCGCGCGTCGCCAACAATCTCATCAATTTCTGCCGCGACTACGCCCAGGAACGCGCCTCGGGCAAAATCACGAAACCCGCCGCCGCCGCCGCTTTGGAACTGCTCGAGATCGACGCCGCCGGCCTCGATGAGATGGACAAACGCATGTTACGCGTCATGGCCGAGAACTATCGCGGCGGGCCCGTGGGCATGAGCACGATCGCCGTCGCCGTCGGCGAAGAAGCCGAAACCCTCGAAGAAGTTCATGAACCTTTTTTGATTCAGGAAGGCTACCTGCAACGCACCCCTCAGGGCCGCACGCTTACCCCGAAGGGCTACGCCGCCGTCGGACTGAAAGCTTCCGTCGCCGCTGACCAACCCGGTTTGTTCTAAACCCGCGGGACGAAAAGTGGGGCTCACCAGCGGCATCGTCTCGGCGGGAGACTCGTGCGACTTGCACCCAAGGTCCTACAACGACGCCCGCCGCTCTTCCTCAGTGGCTCGCTCACTCCGAAAGCGAGGCCAACGGTCAACCGCCCGGCGTCCTCGGTATGCCGCTCCGGCTCGGTTTCACCTTTCAGAAACTGCGCGCCGGATCTCGCGCACCAGCCCCATGGTCCGACCGGCCGCGCCCGCGGCCTGACAACTGCCGCCCCGGCTTCCGCCGTCGTCCTTGCGTTCGGCTGCATCTCGCTCACGCTCCCACTGTCCCACAAAAACTATGGCCAAAACACAAAACTCCCAAAAAAAGACCCTCAAGAAACCGCTTAAGACCCAAGCGGAGAAAAAAATCGCGAAACGCGACAAGAAGGCCGGCCGTTAATCACGGCGCCTCGCCCGATCGCCGGACCAACTCCAGCTTCGGGTAGGTTTTCCAACGGAAGCCCGACTCCCGCCCCCTCCGCGCCGATTCACTCGGCGCGTTTTTATTTTACCAAAACGGTGACCCGGGACACGTCGCTGTCCTTTGACTCAAACGATACCAACCGGCGTTGCTTCGAACCCATGGCCGGCAACGTGCGCCAGACCGGCGCGAAGCGCTCGTCGTTGTCGTTGAACCGGCAATAAACCATCGGCGTGCGCGAACCTTTGCTTTCGTTGGTAAACTCGGCCCAAACGCGCACGCGACCGTCCGGAAGCGCATAGGTCGCAGCATTCACCGGACCAAGCACGGGCGCTTGGGGTCAAATTTCCACCCCGGCAGCAAAAACTGCATCGCCACCGCATCATCCCGCGCACCGCCGCCGACTTTCCGGTAGAGTTCATGCGCAGCCTCGAGTTGCGCGAGATCGATTTCGATTCCTAGGCCGGGCCGGGCCGGCACCGTCAATTTTCCGCCGGTAATCACCAAGGGCTCACGCGTCAGCCGTTGTCCGTCCTGCCAGATCCAGTGCGTGTCGATTGCCGTCACGCGCCCCGGTGCCGCCGCCGCCACATGGGTGAACATCGCGAGCGAAACATCAAAATGGTTGTTCGAATGCGATCCCCACATGAGCCCGCGCTCCTGACACACCTGCGCGACTCGCACCGAGCCCTGCATCGTCCAAAAATGCGGATCGGCGAGCGGAATATCCACCGCCTGTAACGCCAACGCATGACCCAGCTCGCGCCAGTCCGTCGCGATCATGTTGGTCGCCGTCGGCAGGCCCGTCGCTTGGCGAAACTCCGCCATGATCTCGCGGCCCGAAAACCCTTTCTCCGCGCCGCAGGGATCCTCGGCATACGCCAAGACGTTTTGTTTTCCCGTGCACAGCCGCACCGCCTCGTCGAGCGACCACGCGCCATTCGGATCGAGCGTGATGCGCGCCGTAGGGAAGCGCTCGGCGAGCGCCGTGACCGCTTCGATCTCAACTTCGCCGCGACACACCCCGCCCTTGAGCTTGAAATCATTGAAGCCATAGCGCGCCTGCGTTGCCTCCGCCAAGCGCACGATCGCCGCCGTCGTCATCGCCTCTTCGTGCCTGAGGCGCAGCCAATCATCGTGCGCCTCCGGTTCTTCGCGATAGCCGAGGTTGGTCTTTTTTTTGTCCGCGACATAAAAAAGGTAACCCAGCACCTCGACCTCCTTCCGCTGCTGCCCCGCACCCAACAACGCCGCCACCGGCACCTCCAAAAATTGCCCGTGCAGATCGAGCATCGCCGCCTCGATTGCCGTCATCGCGTGGATCGTCGTGCGCAAATCGAAGGTCTGTTGCCCCCGCCCGCCCGCGTCCCGATCCCCGAAACGGATCCGCACCGTCTCGATCACCGCCGCACTCGCGTCGACCGACCGGCCGACGACCAGCTCTCGCGCATCTTCCAGCGTCTGCCGGATCTTCTCTCCGCCCGGCACCTCTCCGACCCCGGTCCGCCCCGCATTGTCGGTCAGCAAAACAATGTTGCGCGTGAAAAACGGTCCGTGCGCGCCGCTTAGGTTGAGCAACATGCCGTCATGTCCCGCGACGGGAACCACGCGCATCGCCGTTACGGTGGGCGCGGCGTTTGTTTTCGCTCCGGGTCTCATTGCGGTCCGAGTGCCTGCATCAGCGTCGCCAACCGGGCGCACTCGTCGGCGGTCAAATCCACCAGCGGCGGCCGCACCGGTCCCGCATCGCGCCCGGCGATCTTCGCCCCGGCCTTCACGATACTCACCGCATAGCCCGGCTTGCGGTTACGGATCTCCAGGTACGGCAGGAAAAACGTGTCGAGCAGTCGCCCCATCGTCGCGTGGTCGTCGGTCGCTACCGCGCGGGAAAACTCCATCGCCGTCTTCGGAATAAAGTTAAATACCGCCGAGGAATACACCGGCACGCCCAGCGCCTTATACGCCGCCGCATACACTTCCGCCGTCGGCAACCCGCCGAGATAGGCAAACCGGTCTCCGAGTTTCCGCCGGATCGTCACCATCAGCTCGATCTCGCCGATCCCATCCTTGAAACCGATCAGATTCGGGCACCGGTCGGCCAACTTCACGAGCGTTTCCGCCTGCAACCGACATGCCCCGCGATTATAGATGATCACGCCGAGTTTCACCGACCGACACACGGCTTCGACGTGCGCCGCCAGTCCTTCCTGCCCCGCCTCCGTCAGATAGTGCGGCAACAACAACACTCCCTGCGCCCCCAGCCGCTCCGCCTCCTGCGCGAACGCGATCGCCTGACGCGTCGGTCCGCCCGCGCCCGCCACAATCGGCACCCCTCCCCGACAGGTCGTCACCGCGGTGCCGACGACCGCACTGTAGTCCTGCGCCGTGAGCGAGAAAAACTCTCCCGTGCCGCCCGCCGCGAACAGCACCGTGGCACCGTAAGGCATCAGCCATTCCAATCGCTTCGCGTAGGTATCGGCTCGGAAGTCGCCCGCCGCGTCGAAGTCCGTGATCGGAAACGAAAGCAGGCCGGCCGACATTGTTTTCTTCAATTCTTCAGGAATCATAGGGCAAGTTGGGGATTGCAAAAACTCATGCGATCCTGCCGGCCCCAATGCAAGCGCCCGCACCCCTAAAATCACGCGGACGCCTTGCCCCGTTCTCCCGTGCCTACAAATCGCCCAACTGCGGCCGCAGCACGATTTCCTCCACGACCGTCTTTCGGGTGAGGCGATAAACATCCAAAAACGCCCGCGCCACATCCTCCGCCGGCATCATCCGCTCCTTGGCCACGCCGCTTCCGCTCCATGAAGGCGACCACGTCGCGCCCGGATAAACACAGCACACGCGCACGCCCTTCGTCTTGAGTTCGGCCCGCATCACCTTGCTGAGACCCGTCACCCCAAACTTCGCCGCGCAATAGCCCGCGCCGCCCGGATAGGCGTCCAAACCCGCGATCGAGCTCATGTTGAACACATCACCGCGCCCGCGCGCCGCCATCCCCGGCACGAACGCCTTCGACACCAAAAACACGCTGCGCAGATTTGCCCCGATCAGCCGGTCAAACTGCGCCACACTCATCTCGGTCAACGTCGACGCCTCGAACTTGCCCGCGTTGTTGATCAACACATCAACACCGCCAAACCGCTTCGACACCGCCGCCGCCATGGTCGCGACCGAGGCTTCGTCGCTCACGTCACAACCAAAGGTCGCAACCGCGGCGCCTCGCCCGCTCAGGAGCTTCGCCGCCCCGCGCGCGACGACCGCCAAATTCTGCTCGTTCCGCGCCACCAGCGCGAGCCGCACCCCGCGGACTTCCCGGGCGAACACCCGGGCGATCGCCGCGCCGATTCCCTGCGATGCACCGGTGATCACAACGACGGGTTTGCTCATGAATCAGGCTCCGTGAATTCCGGATGTTCCGCGGGAGAAATACCAACCCTCAACACACCAACGACGCGAAGTCCGAGAAATCCGCGGTGAATCCGCCCTTCAAGCCTTTGCAAATCACACTGACGGCATCGTGCGAATGCAGCGACTCCAAGTGCGAGCACGCCACTTGGAAGTCCGCGATGCGCGCGTCACTCGCGAGCTCTCGATAGAGCAACCTCGCCGCGTCCTCCACAAACTTGATGTGCGCCCCGTTGAGCTCGGCAAACGCCTGCTCGTCCTCGCGCTTCACCATCACTTGCGTCTCGGTCTTGAGCGCGTTGGCGCAGTGGCGCTGCAAGTCCTCGATCCGGAGCGTGCGTCCCGCCGCGAGCTCGACGCGCACCCGCGCCTTCGATCGTTGCGCGTGCGGCGTTGCAAAAACACCGCGCGTGTTGCGGGCGTGTTCGGCCAGCTCCGCGCTGCACGGACAGGTCGACGAGTAGACAAAATCAAACTCCACGACTCGGCGGAATTTTCCCGTGCGGTCCATCGTCGCCTCATAAGCCACCCGGTAGTACTGCCAGCCGGAAAGTCCGCTGCGGAGGCTCGACTGGACCATCGGGTAGGAGAACGACAGTTTGATCCGCGCGTCGAAGGCCACGATCGTGCGCTGATACTTCGTCAGCAGGCGGCGCAACACGTCAAACGTGAACACCTCGTCCTGGTAGTCATAGAACGAGCGCATGATCCGGCCCATGTTGATGCCCTTGAGCCCGGCCTGGAGCGAAACCGTCCCCGTCACACTCGTCTCGAGCGTGTGAACCGTGCCGTTCGCAGCTTTGAATTTCAGCGGCAGACGAAAATTGGCACACCCCACCTGCTGGATCGGCACGCGCGCCCCGTCGGCCGCGTTCACCGCCTCCATCATGTCGGGCAATGAATCGCGATAGGACACATCGGACTTAAACGAGGCGTCGAACGTGCGGTTGACGAGCGGCGCCACGCCACCGGGCGTCTCGTGCAAATACATGGGTTTCTTTTTCATTTCGTTTTTTGTTTCGGTCGGACGGGCGCCAAGCGGTGGGGACGATAACCGTTGCCCCGGTCACCCGGGATTATCTGGCGCGGGATTGGGATTGGATTAGTCGGCCAGCGGGCCGTGATACTCCGCGAAATTGCGCGGCGTCTCGAACAGTCGGACACAGTGCAGCCGGCCGTGTTTGATGTGCGGGGCGATTTCGTTCCAAAACGCGATCACGAGGTTCTCCGTCGACGGAATAACCCCGCGCAGAAAGTCCACCTCGTCGTTGAGGTTGCGGTGGTCGCATTTGTCGACGACCGCCGTGTGTAAAATCCGCTTCAATTCGCCCAGATCCATCACATAGCCCGTCTCCGGATCGGGCGCGCCACGCAGGGTGACTTCGAGCACGTAGTTGTGCCCGTGCCAGTGTGGATTCGTGCACAGCCCGTAGTGTTCTTCATTCCACTTCTGGCTTTTCGTCGGATTGTACAGCCGGTGCGCCGAATTGAAATGCACCTGCCGTGTGATCGATACCACCCCGGCGAGCACGCGCGGAGCCGCGACCTTCCCGGAGCGCGTGGCGGATTTTCTGGCGGCAGATTTCGACGGCATAGAGGATGATTATGTAGCACAAAACTTTGCTCCGTCAATCGCCGGACCGGGCCCGGCCGCACCTTTCCAATTGAACTGGCGAAGAACGGCATCGATTTTCCCCATTCTCATCCCACCGCCCATGCCGATCCGAAAAGCCCTGATCACCGCCGCCAATCCCCGCCAGCGCACCTTGCCGCTCCAAACGCTGATGGATCAAAACGGTGATCCCAAATCCGCCCTGCAGATCGTGCTCGAGGAAGCTGCCGGCGCCGGCATCGAGGAGTTCTGCGTCGTCGTCTGCCCCGGCGACAAAACCGCTTACGCCGAGGCCTGCGGCGCCCTGCGTCCGCGCGTCCGCTTCATCGCCCAGCCCACCGCTCGCGGCTATGGTCATGCCATCCTTTGCGGCCGCGAGTTCGTCGGCGACCAACCGTTCCTCCACCTCGTCGGCGACCACCTCCACGTCGCCCAAGGCACCACCAGTTGCGCCCGCCAGCTCATCGACATCGCCGTTTCGGAAAACGCCTCCGTCTCCGCCGTGCAGCCCACGCGCGAGAGTCAGCTCACTTCCTACGGCGCCATCGGCGGCAAACTCATCGGCGGCGACCATCCGCTCTACCAAATCGACACCGTCCTCGAAAAACCCACCCCCACCGCGGCCGAGCAACAGCTCATCGTACCCGGCCTGCGCGCCGGTTTTTACCTCTGTTTCTTCGGCCTGCACGTTCTTGGACCCGATCTCTTCGCCATCCTCGACGAGCAACACGCCGCCGCTCCCGACCAATCCCTCGGCCTCTCCCCGGCGCTCCACGCGCTCGCCGCCCGCCGGCGTTATCTTGCGTTCTCCATCGCCGGCCGTCGCTACGATATCGGTGCGCCCTATGGCCTGCTCAACGCCCAGCTCGCCCTCTCGCTCTCCGGCCGCGATCGCGACCGCGTCCTCACCCAACTCGTGGAACTTCTCTCCGTCCGCGCCGACACCCCATGAGCCTGCGCGTCACCGATCTTATCGCGTCCGCCGATGCCGCGACGCGCGACACCGCCATCGACTCGTGGTGCGCCGGCCGCTCCGTCGCCCAACTCCTCGCCGATTGCGTCGAGCTCGACACCTACCGGCGCCGTGAAACCAACCTCTACCAACGCGTCCGCGCGCTCTTTTTCCTGACCGCGATCCACCGCTACCACTTGCCCGCGCGCTCCGATCTCCCGCGCCTCGGCCGCGTGCCCTACGAGGGCTTTCGCCATCTGCTCGAACGCCGTTTTGAGGAAGCCATCGCCGTCTTCGCCGCCGCTCAAGCCGCCCACGGCCCCAGCGAAACCCTCTCCAGCGCCCTCGCCTCCGCACACCACGCGCTCGCGTTCCAGACCCTCGCCGACCAAGTCCGCCGCACCGTCCGCTCCACCCGCGGCAACGCCTGGATGTTCCGCCTCGGTCACCCGCTCGACCAACCGCTCCGCGTTCGCCCCGAGCTCCTCGCCCGCGAAAACGCCACCGCGCCCTTCCCGCTCCTCCGCGAACTCACGCCCGTGCGCATGGACCTCACCCACTGCGGCTGGTCCGATATTTTTTTCCTCGGCATGGATTTCCCCGAGGGCGCCCGGGTCCTCAACATCTCGGTCAATCTCGGCGTTCATGGCCGCGACGCCGCTCCGCGCCCGCCCGTCGAAGCCTACTTCCGGGTCATCGACGAACCCGTCATCCGTCTCGCCAGTGTCGATCTTGAGGCAACTGCCACGCTCACCTCGCTCGACGACGTTTTCGATTTCGGCCGCGACTACCTCGGCCTGCTAAAAGCCGCCGTCATCGCCGCCGGCTTGGTTCCACCCGGCATTGAACGCTCCGGCGCCAGCTTGGCCGAACTTCTCGCCACCATTTTCGGCCCCGGTCGCGGCTTCGAACTCGTTTCCAACGTCAACCGGATCCCCAAGGGTTCGCGCCTCGCCGTCTCCACCAATCTGCTCGGCGCGCTCATCGGCGTCTGCATGCGCGCCACCGGCCAGATCCGCGCGCTCTCCGGCCCCAACGACGAAACCGAGCGCCGCATCGTCGCCGCCCGGGCCATCCTCGGCGAATGGATCGGCGGCTCCGGCGGCGGTTGGCAGGACTCCGGTGGTCTTTGGCCCGGCATCAAGCTCATCGAGGGCGCACCCGCGCTGCCCGGCGATCCCGAACACGGCATCAGCCGCGGCCGTCTCCTCCCACGCCACACGCTCCTCGGCCGCGACCGCATCTCAGCCGAGGCTCGGCAAAAACTCTCCGATTCCCTCGTGCTCGTCCACGGCGGCATGGCCCAAAACGTCGGCCCCATCCTCGAGATGGCCACGGAGAAATATCTCCTCCGCTGCGAACCCGAGCTCACCGCCCGCCGCCGCGCCGTCGCCACCCTCGACGACATTCTCGCGCTCCTTTCCGCGGGCGACATCCGCGGCCTCGGCCGCGCCCTCACCGAAAACTTCTTCGGCCCGCTCCAGACGATGATCCCGTGGGTGAGCAACCGCTACACCGAGCAACTCATCGCCCGCACCCGCGAAGCCTTCGGCGAAGATTTCTGGGGCTTCTGGATGCTCGGCGGCATGTCCGGCGGCGGCATGGGCTTCATTTTTGCCCCGCACCGCCGCGCCGAAGCGCAGTCACGCCTGCTCGAGATCATGCTCGCCACCAAGCGCGAGCTGCAGGCCTCGCTGCCGTTCGCGATGGACCCCGTCGTTTACGACTTCGCCATCAACGAACACGGCTCCGTTGCCGCGCTCCTCACCGGCGCCGATGCGCTCCTGCCCGTCGAATTCTATCAACTCACGGTCCCCGCCCTGCTCCGTCGCGAAGCCCGCGACCTCACGCCCCGCGAACGCGCCGACGTCGCCCAATTCACGAAGACCGCACGCACCGCGCCCGCCTTCACCGCCGCGCTCCCCACGCTCCTCGACCGCCTCCTCCCCACCTCCTCCGAGACGTCGCGCACGACGCACACCCTCGACACGCTCCTCGCCCAAAACGGCTTCGACCGCGCCCAGCACGAGCAGATCCGCACCGATCTCCGCGCCGGCCGCATCGGCCTCGCGATGAACCGGCTCGCTCCTTCGACGCGCATCGAAGACGTGCCCTCGTCCGATCTCTTCAACCTATCCTCCTCCGACGGCAGGAGCCCGCTCGCGGGCGATCGATCGGCCTCCCGCACCCCGCAGCGCCCGCCCGCGGGCTCCTACCGTGAGGCCGGCGCCGCCGCGCTCGTCCGCGGCGAGTGCGCCGTCCTCACCTATGCCGCCGGCGTCGGCTCCCGCTGGACCCAGGGCGCCGGGGTCGTCAAAGCCCTCCACCCGTTCGCCAAATTCTCCGGCCAACACCGCAGCTTCGCCGACGTCCACCTCGCCAAATCGCGCCACACCGCCGCCCTCCACGGCGCCGATGTCCCGCACATTTTCTCCACCAGCAACCTCACGCACGCCCCCATCGAAGCCTACCTGCGCGCCCATTTCTCCAGCGCTCTCGACCACACCGTCTTCCTTTCTCCCGGCCGCTCCATCGGCCTCCGCCTCGTCCCCGCCGTGCGCGACCTCGTCTTCGCGTGGGAGGAAACCGCCCAGCAGAAACTCGACGAACAAAAAGAAAAGATGCGCGACAGCGTCCGCGCCGCCCTCACCAACTGGGCCCGCACCGTTGGCGAAGGCGCCGACTACACCGACAACCTCCCCGGCCAGTGCCTCCATCCCGTCGGCCACTGGTTCGAGATTCCCAACCTGCTAAAAAACGGCACCCTCTCCCACCTCCTCGCAGCCCGCCCTCAACTCCGCACGCTGCTCGTCCACAACATCGACACGCTCGGCGCCACCCTCGATCCCGCCCTCGTCGGCTGGTTCCAAGCGAGCAACGCCACCCTCGGCTGGGAAGTCATCCCGCGCCGCATCGAAGACCACGGCGGTGGCCTCGCCCGCGTCGATGGGCGCGTACGCCTCGTCGAAGGTCTCGCCCTCCCGCGCGAGTCCGACGAATTCAATCTCACTTATTACAATACCAACACCTGCTGGATCGACATCGACCGCCTGCTCGCGCTCTTCGGGCTCACGCGCGCCGAGCTCGCCGACGCCGACCGCACTGCCGCCGCCGTCCGCGCGATGGCCGCGCGCGTCCCCACCTACGTCACACTCAAAGACGTGAAAAAACGCTGGGGCCACGGCCAGGAAGACGTCTATCCGGTTGCCCAATTCGAAAAACTCTGGGGCGACATGACCGGCCTCGCCGAGTGCGCCAACGTCTTCGCCGCCGTCCCGCGCGCGCGCGGCCAACAACTCAAAGACCAAGCCCAACTCGACAGCTGGGCCCGCGACCGCAGCGCCGCCGCCATCGAGGCGCTCTGCAAATGGTAACGCCCCGATAGAGACGCCTCTCCGCGACGCCCGCCACGTTTTGGTTTGGCGCGCGTTCAGCACCGTTCTTCATCGCCTCCCTGCCTTATGCCCATGCGTTTTTCCATCCTCGGTTCCGGCAGCTCGGGCAACGCCGCCCTGCTCGTCACCGAGGGCGCGCGCATCCTCATCGACGCCGGTTTCTCCGCGCGAAAACTCGAACAACTGCTCGCCGCCGCCGGCGAATCGCTCACCCGCATCGACGCGATCTTTCTGACTCACGAACACGGCGATCACGCCGCCGGCATCGAGGGCCTGAAGAAATTCCCGAAAATCCCCGTCTTTGCCAACCCGGCTACGTCCCGCGCTGTCCAAGCTAAAATCGCCGACGCCCATAAACCCGACTGGCAACTCTTCGAGACCGGCGCCCGTTTCCGTTTCCGCGACCTCGAGATCGAGAGCTTCGCCGTCCCCCACGACGCCCACGATCCCGTGGGCTTTCGCTTCACCGCCGGCCGGGACGATGACTTGTTTTCCCCGCGCCGTTCCCTCGTTTTTCTGACCGATCTTGGCCACGCCCCGCAGCATATCCGCGAACACCTCCGCGCCTGTGATGTCGTCGTCGTCGAAGCCAACCACTGCTCCGAGTTGCTCAAGGCCGACAACAAGCGCCCGTGGTCCACCAAGCAGCGCATCGCCGGTCGCCACGGCCATCTTTCCAACGAGGCCGTCCGTGAGCTCCTCGCCTCCGTCGCGAGCCCGTCGTGGCGCCGGATTTACCTCACGCACCTGTCGCGCGACTGTAATTCCGCCGCCGCCATCGAAACCGCTCTCGCCGGCGTCCGCGCTACGCTTGCGACCTGCGATTTCACCATCGTCGGCGCCGACGAAAGCACACCGTTCTACGACGTTTGACGCGTCGGCCCCGATCGCGGCGCAGGCCGTCACGCAATTGTTTAACGGTGTTGTATTTCGCAGGCTGGCCAGCGGCCCGGCACCTGCTTCGCTCACCCCCGCCATGATTACACCGCCCACCACCGCCGCTTTGCCCGCCCCTCTTCGCCGCACCAAGATCATCATCACCCTCGGGCCCGCGACCGAGAGCGAGGAGATGCTCGAAAAGCTCATCCTCGGCGGCGCCGACATCATCCGGCTCAACATGGCCCACGCCAAACACGACTGGACCCGCACCGTCATCCGCCGCATCCGCGCGGTGAGCGCCCGCATCGGCCGCGAGGTCGCCATCATGATGGACATTAAGGGGCCCGAAATCCGCACCGGCGACCTCGAGGTGCCCATCGAGCTCAAGGCCGGCGAAATTTTCGACTTCACCGTCAAACCTGGTGCCGACCGCAACCAGTCCGAGGAGATCCGCTCCGTCGACGTAAACTACCAAGACCTCGTCAACGATATCGCCATTGGCGATACCGTCCTCGTGGACAACGGCCTCATCCGCCTCGAAGTCCTCACCAAAGACCACGCCCACATCCGCTGCCGAGTGCTCATCCCCGGCGAGCTTAAATCCAAACGCCACATCAACCTCCCCGGCGTCACCGTCAATTTGCCCTCATTCACCGAGAAGGACCGCGCCGACTCCAACGTCGGCTTGGAGGAAGGCATCGACTTTCTCGCGCTGTCCTTCGTGCGCTCCGCCGCCGACATCAGCCTCCTGCGCGACTATCTCGAACAAAAGAAATCCCTCGTCCGCATCATAGCCAAAATCGAGGACCAGTCCGCTATCACCAACCTCAACGAGATCATCGCCGCCACCGATTCCATTATGGTGGCCCGCGGCGATCTCGGCATCGAGTGCCCGTTTGAGGAACTGCCTGTGATTCAGCGCCGCGCCGTCCAATCCTGCATCGCCCAGGGCAAGCCCGTCATCATCGCCACCCACATGCTCGAATCGATGATCATCCAGCCCGTGCCCACGCGCGCCGAGATCACCGATGTTGCCAACGCCGTCTACGAACAGGCCGATTGCGTGATGCTTTCCGGCGAGACCACCATCGGCAAATACCCGCTCGATTGCGTGCAGATGCTCGACAAAATCTCCCGCCGCATCGAGCGCGAGGAAGCCCCCGCCCTCCGCGAAACCGCCGTCTTCACCTCCGAGCGCATGAAGGTGCTGCACTCCGCCGTCGTTCTCGCCAACGAGCTCCCGCGCTCGAAGCTGCTCACCTTCACCCGCCACGGATTCATGGCCCACGGCCTCGCCGCGCTGCGCCCCCTCCATTCGCCGATTCTCGCCTTCACTCCTCATCTGCCACTCCTGCGCCAGCTCCGCCTGCTCCGCGCCGTCGAGCCCTACCTGCTGCCGCTCTCCTCCGAGCCCGACGTCACCATCGAGAACGCGATCATCACCTTGCGCCGACTCGGTCACGTCGCGCCCGGCGACAAAATCATCGTCGTCACGGACATCGTTTCCCAAGACCGCCTCGTCGACGCCATCCAGCTCCGCACGATCCGGTAAGCTTTCCGCCGATCCGAACCCTAGGGCACAGTTCGGAAAAAATTCCCCAAGATCAGAGCGGCAGGTTTTTTCAAAAAATTGCCGCCGCCCGCGGACTGCCTTTTTCACTCCTCGCGCCATCGAGTGACGATCTGCCCTGACGCTGATATTCTCGGCCCTTCTTCGATTTCCCCTCACTTCACCCGATTAAGTGCCGATTCAGCCCTTTAGCTTATCATCTGCTTCCGCCTCGTCGCTGTCATCCTCGAAACTTTCCGCTCCAACTTTCCCCGCAGCGGCAATCCCTTCGGCCTCAACTCCGAAATTACCGCCGCTCTCACCGGTCAAAACCCGCTCCGCCTCGCGCTCATCCCGCCCGACCGCCCCGCGACCAACCGCGAGGGCGAACTCTGCGACCGCTGGGGCACGCCCTTCTTTTTTCACGCCGAAAGCGCCACGCGCATGACCATCACCAGCGCCGGCCCCGACAAAAAACTCCACACCCCCGACGACGAGACCTTCGCACCCTGAAGCCCGTCCTTCCTTCTCATTAGAAGATGGAGTCGGCGTGACCCCACCCGGCTTCTGAACCGCCCCTCGCCGCCCCCGGCACTTGCCAAATCAGGTCCGCTCCGTTGGCTCCCGACTGTGCGCCACAAACTCTCCCTCGTCCTCACGCTGTGCGCGTGGCTTCTCGCCACCGGCAGCCACTGGGATGTGGTGCAGACGTTCGCCTGGGGCCGCATGATCGCGACCTACTCGCAAACCATGTCGCTCACCCAAGCCGTGGAAAAGACCTTCAGCGCCGGCGCGACCTGCGGCGTCTGCGCAGTCGTCGCCGCCGCCAAATCGCAGGACTCCGCCCATCCCACTTCGCCCGCCGCAGGTAAGTCCCTCGAAAAAATCCATCTCGTCTTCGCCCCCGCGCCCGCCGCGCCGCTCCTGCTTTCGTCCGCTTCATTTTCGTGGTCGCTTAGCGACCAATCGGTCCCCGTCACCTGCCGCGCCGCGCCCCCCGTGCCGCCGCCGCGAGCCTTGGCCTGAGTTCACCCGCGTAGTGCCGGCCGTCGCCGGCCTCCGTTTCGAAATGGCGGCGGCTCCGTGCCGCAATTCCGCCCCGCTCCTATCGGAGCAACCGCCGCGCCGCCGCGCGCCCGCGGTCTTCCAAACTCAGCCTGCGTTCCACCCATGTCTCTCTGTCCCTCCTTCTCTCCTTTTCTCCATCTCGCCGCCTGCTCGCTCCTCCTAGGCTCCGCCCTTTCCGCGCAGACGACCCAACTCGTCGCCAAGGACGATCCCGTCATGCTCGACCGCATCGACGTCATCGCCGACAAAGCCAAAAACTTTTCGCTCCCCCTCGACGCCGCCCCCACCACCGGCTCCCGCCTCGGCCTCGCCGTGCGCGACTTGCCCGCGAGCGTCTCGGTCATCACGCAAGAAATGATGCAGCTCCGCGGCCTTCGCACCGCCGTCGAGTCCGTCGAATCCGCCGTCGGCATGACCGGCGGCACCAACTTCGGCTCCATCCCCACTTACTCCACGCGCGGTTTTGGCGGCAACAACGTCACCATCCTCCGCGACGGTATCCGCCAAAACACCGCCTCCCAATCCTCCCGCACCGTCGACTCGTTTCTCCTCGACCGCGTCGAAGTCTTGAAGGGCCCGTCGTCCCTCATGTTCGGCGAAGGCGCCGTCGGCGGCGCGATCAACTACGTCTCGAAAAACCCCGACCGCACCCGCCGCGGCGAACTCCTCGCCAGCATCGGCCCTTGGTCCACCTATCGCATCGGCGTCGGCCTCGGCGGCCCGATTCCGTCTCTCAACGCTCAACCCTCGACTCTCAGCTCCGTATCCTACCGCCTCGACCTCGTCCAAAATTCCACCGGCGGCTACCAAGACCGCAACCAACAGGATTATCTCGGTCTCGCCGGCGCCCTCGGCTGGCGCGTGAGCGACCGCCTTTCGCTCACCTACTTCACCACTTGGCTCTCCGATTCCGTCGAGAGCTACTACGGCAACCCCGTCGTCTACGACGCTGTCATCAACACCACGGTCGCCGGTGCCCAGCCCGAGGTCCGTCTCTTCAACGGCGCCACCGACCGCTTCGTCAACCCCCGCGTCGATCCCGCCGCCCGACGCACCAACTACAACATCCTCGACAACTACGCCGACACCGAAAACTCCTTCAACCGTCTCCGCGCCGAGCTCACCCTCGCCCCCGACCTCGAACTCCGCAACGAAACCTACGCCGCCACCCAGGTCCTCAAATGGCGCAACCTCGAGACCAACACTTGGAACCCCGTCACCCGTCTCGTCGCCCGCTCTTCGTTTGTCCACATCTACCGCGACGATGTCCTTCTCGGTAACCGCCTCGACCTCTCCCTCCGCCGGCCGCTCTTCGGCCTCACCAACCGTTTCCTCATCGGCGCCAGCATCGAGCACAACGACCAGATCCGCGGCGGCGCTCCCGCCAACGTCCCCACCGTGCTTTCCAGCGTCTCACTCCTCAACCCCGACGTCGGTCGCGGTCCCGTCGCCCGCGAGCAAAAAACCTCCCGCGTCGTAGTCGGCACCCACGCCCTCTTCGCCGAAAACATTCTCGAACTCACGCCCGCCCTGAAACTCGTCGGCGGTCTGCGCTACGATCACATCTCCCTCCAGCGCGACACTCTGTTCAACCCCACCACCGCCACGCCCACCCCGTTCTCCACCTTCAAGAAGGGCTACCGCCCCGTAACCGGCCGCGCCGGCCTCGTCTGGTCCGCCACCAACACCCTCAACGCTTACGCCGCCACCAGCACCGCCGCCGAGCCCGTCACCCAACTCGTCGGCCTCGCCGCGGCCAACGCCGACTTCTCCCTGCAAAAAGGCCGCCAACTCGAGGTCGGCCTCAAGGGCACGCTGCTCCGCGACCGTCTCGACTTCACCCTCGCCTACTTCGACATCGAGAAGAACGACCTGCTCACCTCTACCCTCGATCCCACCACCGGCGTGCGTATCAGCCAACAAATCGGCTCGCAGAAATCCTCCGGCGTCGAAGCCGCCTTCGCCCTCTCCCCCGCCGACGGCTGGCGCATCGAGCTCAACGCCGCCTACACCGCCGCCGAGTTCGGCGCGTTCAACGAAAACCTCGGCACCGGCGTCATCTCCCGAAAGGGCAAAGTCCCGGGCAACGTCCCCGACTGGGTCGCGAATGCCTTCGTCTCAAAACGCTTCGCCTCCGGCCTCACGTTCAGCGGCGGCCCCCGCTACGTCGGCGACCGCTACGGCAACACCAACAACTCCGTCATCGCCAAAGCCTACACCACCGTAGACGCCTCCGTGAGCTATCCTTTGGGCCGCTCAACAATCACCCTCCGCGGTCGCAGCCTCCTCGACGAGGACTACGAACCCATCGCCGGCACCACCATGCGCCGCCTCGCCGACCCCATCTCCGCCGAACTCACTCTCCGCACTCTCTTTTAAAAAAGTAGGGCAGGGTCTCCGACCCGCCCTTTCAATTTTCCCGTCATTGCGAGGAGCGCAGCGACGCGGCAATCCATCTGCTCATTCGTCACGCGCCTCGCGTCCCCCGCCGTCGCAAAGTCCAATCATTCTCCCCCCTCTCCCATGCGCCCTCTTCCCTCCGCCATGCTCTCCGCCCTCCTCCTCGCCGCACTCCTCCCCGTCGCCTCCGCCACGCCCACTCCGTCTCTCAACTCTCAACCCGCAACGCTCAACCTTGCTTCCCCCGCCCCCGCCGACACCCAGTGCTCCAGTCTCACCCAAGCCCCCGACGGCACGCTCCACCTCACTTACTACGGCCCCGCCCCCGCCGACGCCGCGCCCAACGCGCGCACGCTCTGGCACGCCACCCTCGCGCCCAACGCCACCACGTTTTCCCCGCCGCGCCCCATCGTCACGACTCCGCTCCTCATGGAGAATTGGGCCGACTTCGCGACGCTCGCCGTCGGCACCGACGGCGCACTCACCGCCCAGTGGTTTCAAAAATCCGCGCCCGACGCCCACGGCTACAACGGTTGGTTTTCCCGTTCTGCTGACGGCGGTCGCACCTGGCGCACTCCGGCCCGGCTCGGCCACGAATTCGTCGCCCTCGCCCCGCTCAGCCAAGGTCGCACGCTTGCGGTTTGGCTCGAAAGCACGCGCCCGCTCGAAGGCCATAACCACCTTCCTCCGACGGATCCGAGCGCCCCTTACCAGCCCGCCATGAAGCTTCTCGCCCGGCTTCTCTCGCCCGACGGCACGAGCCTCGGTGACTGGACCGTCGATCCCGACGTCTGCACCTGCTGCCAAAACACCGTTGCGGTCCTCCCCGGCGACCGCGTCTTCGTCGCCTACCGCGGCCACACCCGCGACGAGATCCGCGACAACCTTCACACCACCTTCGACCTCGCCACCGCTACGTGGTCCAAGCTCACCACGCTCCGCGACGACGGCTGGAAAATCGCCGCCTGCCCCGTCAATGGCCCCGCTGCCGACTCGCTCGGCTCCACCCTCGCCGTCTCGTGGTTCACCGCCGCCGAAGGCATCGCCCGCGTCTTCGCCCGTATCTCCGTCGATGCCGGCACCGCCTTCACCGCCCCGGTGCAGATCGACCTCGGCCGACCCATCGGTCGCCTCGAAACCGTCGCCCTGCCCGATCGCTCCGCCGTTTTTCTCTGGTTGGAAATGAAGTCGGAAAAAAATGCCGCCGGTCTCTATGCCCGCCGCCTTTTCCCCGACGGCCGCCTCTCCGCTCCGCAACTGCTCACCACCACCACGCAGGCCCGCACCGGCGGCTTCCCCCGCGCCGCCCTCCGCCTCGACGGCTCACTGCTCATTTCCTTCACCCAAACCGGCGACTCCCCCCAAGTCCGCACCCTCACCTTCGACCCCGCGCCGCTCGTCCCCCAGACCACCCTGACCTTTCGCGGTGGCGCCGGGAACTCCGGGCCCGGTGGTTTCGAATTCTGCATCGCCGTCTCCGCCACCGTCCATTAAACCGCCTCTCAAATCTCCTATCTCTCATGAAATTCCTCACTCTCCTCATCCTCGCCCTCGCCGCGCTCGCCCCCGTCACGCTCCGCGCCGCCGCCGAGAAAACCACCGCCAAAAACTGCGGCTGCGACTGCTGCAAAGGCAAAGCCATCTGCTGCTGCAACACCGAAGCCGCCGCCTCGGCCTCACCGGCTGCCGCCAACCCGAGCGCGCCCACCGCCGCGCCCGAGATCAAGCGCTACGCCCTCCGCGGCGTCGTCGTCGCCGTTGACGCCGACAAATCCGCCCTCCGCGTGAAGCACGAAGAAATCCCCGGCTTCATGCGCGCGATGACCATGCAGTTCAAAGTCGATGCCCCCACGCTCACCGCCGCCAAAGTCGGCGCCGCCCTCACCGGCCAGATGTCCCGCCAAGGCAAAGATTGGGTCCTCGAAGCGGTGAAGTTCCTGCCTTGAACGGTGGAGCCCGATGTCCCCATCGGGTTTCTGTGCCCTTTGTCAGCCCCACCCCGTCGGCAATCCACCGCCGCCCTCCCGCGCCGGTGAGCAGCCGAAGCGGCAGTCCTACGCGTTCGCTCCTCGGCGAATTAGATTGGCGTTCTTCTCCGGCAGCTCCTCGCCTACGCCCACGGCATCAGCGCCGCGCGTAGTTTCTCCTTCGCCCGCGCCACCCGAGATTCCACGGCCTTCACCGAGCAGCCCAGCATGGCCGCGATCTCTGCTTGTCGCAGGCCTTCATATTCAAACAGCACCAGCGCCTCGCGCAATTCCCCCGGCAGCGCCGCCACCGCGGCCTGCACCGCCGCCGCCCGCTCGGCCCGTTCCAGCCCGCCACCGTCTCCGGTTCTCCTCGTCTCTCCTTCTCTCCGTCCCTCCCTCTCCCCGTCTTCCGTCTCGATCCACTCTTCGAGCGCGATCGTCGGCCGTCGCCGCCACCAACGCAGTCGGTTGCGCGCGACATTCACCGCGATCGCAAAAATCCACGGCCGCACCGCCGCCCCTGCTCGAAACTGTTCCCGCTTTTGCCACACGCGGACCATCGTCTCCTGCGCCAGCTCTTCGGCCTCGCCCGCGTTGAACACGATCCGCGCAATCACCCGTTTCACCGGCAACTCCCAACGGCCGATCAGGACTCCCATCGCCGCCTCGTCTCCCGTCCGCACCCGCGCCATGAGCACCGCATCCTCCGCCGCGGCGCGCTCGACCTCTTCGTCACCTCCCGTCGCTCCTCGACCCTCGCCCGTCGCCTTCATCAAGGCTTCACCCGCACGTTCGGCGCTCCGGCATGATCGTGATCCGCCACCCGCGGCTGCACGATCCCAAGATAACGGTGCCCCTGCTCCGCCGGCATCAATGCCGCGACGTTTTTAAAATGCTGCGTCATCGCGTCGACGCACACCCGCTCCAGCCGGGCGATCTCCGCCGCGGGCGCCTTGCGTTCCCGCGCATCGAGGATCGCCGCGCAGTGCTCGCCGCACTCCACACTGAAGTCGTCGTGTAGCTTTTTCACCGCCGCCGCCTGCGCGTCGCTCAAGCGAAATTCCACCCGCAGCCACGCCATCGCGTCGCCTGCCTGCGCCGCTCGCCGCAGCGCCGGATCGTCGTTGAGGGTGAAGAACGCCGCAAAAGCGACCGCGCCCGCCGCCACGGCAATCGCCAGAGTAATGACCCAGTTTCTCATCGCATCGCCATCGCCCGCGCATCGAGCCCGCTCACGTAGTTTTGCAAAATCTCCGCCCGCTCCACCGCCACCCGCCCGCGGGCCTGCTCCCTCCCCGTCCATGCGCCCAACCCCAGCGCCACCGTCATCAACACCGCAAACGGCACCGCCCGGGCCCGCGCAAATCCCGCCCACGCCGCGTCGCCCCGCGCCCGCCCGATTCTCGCCCAAACTCCCGGGCGGAACCCGGCCGACGCCTTCGGCTCCACCGACCACTCGGCCAACACTTGGCTCAATTTTTGATCCGACGGTTTCATCTTCATAATCTGCTATACCCCGTGCCGGAAAAAATCCCTCAAAATATTCCGTGGGATTTTTCCGCCCACGGCGTATTACCCGTTGAACCACCCAATTTCAGCTCAAAATTTCCATGAAAATATCCTCCCTCCTTCTCGTTCTCGCCACCGTCTCGGCCACCTTAACCGCGTCCGCCCAAACGCCCGCCACCTCCGGCTGCACCGCTCAAAAATCGTGCTGCCTGGCGCCTCTCGCCGCTGCCGACGAGCCCTCAGCCGCCGACGCCGCCGCGATCGCCAAAGCTCGCGCCGATTATCCCCTCAAAACCTGTCTCGTCGCCGACGAAGCGTTTACCACCATCGAGCAAGCCGTCGGCCACGTGCACCGCGTCGCCGGCCAACCCGACCGCGTCATCTTCGTCTGCTGCAACGATTGTGTCGCCGACTTCAAGGCCGCCCCCGCCAACTACCTCGCCAAACTCGACGCCGCCAAAAAGAAGTAGGGTTGGGTCTCCGAACCGCCCTCCGCGCCCATGCCCGCTCACTTCGTCCGGATTTCGTGTAGTTCGTGTTTTTCGTTGTGACCTTCCGTCCTCCCCAGCTGCCGCGTATATCCGCGCCCCTCGCTCCGCTGTTCCTCGCCCTCCTCGCCCTGATCACCATCCCCGCGGCTCACGCCTGTGCCAACTGCGGCGGCAAGGGCAAAGCCGGCTGGCTCGCCCGCGAACTCGCGCCCAAGGCCACCGCCCTTTACCCCAACGCTCCGGTCGTCGATTACACGCTCGAGATTGCCGAGACCACCCTGTCACCCGCCGGTCGCCCCGTCCCCGCTCTCACTATCAACGGCTCCGTCCCCGGCCCCACCCTCCGCTTCCGCGTCGGTGATGTCGCTCGCATCATCGTCCGCAACCGCCTCGCCGCCGGCGAGACGTCCCTCCATTGGCACGGGCTCCTCCTCCCCAATCTCGAGGACGGCGTGCCCCACCTCACCACCCCGCCCATTCCCGCCGGCACCGAGCGCACCTTCGAGTTTCTCCTCACTCACGCCGGCACCTACTGGTATCACAGCCACACCGGCCTGCAGGAACAACGCGGCGTTTACGGTAGCATCGTCGTCGAGCCCGCCCCCGGCTCTCCGCCCCGCGCCGATCTTCCCCGCATCGACCACGATCACGTCGTCGTGTTGTCCGATTGGACCAACGACAACCCCGACGCCGTCATGCGCTCGCTCCTCCGCGGCAGCGACTGGTTCGCGATCCGCAAAAACACCGCCCAATCCCTCCTCGGCGCCTACCGCTCCGGCCATCTCCGCGACTTCCTGAAACGCGAGCGCGCCCGCATGCTCCCGATGGATCTGTCCGACGTCGCCTACGACGCCTTTCTCCTCAACGGCCAGTCCGTTTCCCGCCTCCCCGCCCGCCCCGGCGATACCATCCGCCTCCGCGTCATCAACGCCGGTGCCTCGACTTACTTCTACCTGAGTTCCGCCGCCGGACCGCTCACAATCGTCGCCGCCGACGGCATGGACGTAGCGCCGATCAAACAAAACCGGCTCCTCATCGGCATGGCGGAAACTTACGACGTCCTCGTCACCGTTCCCCTTTCACCCGCCGCCGCCGCTTGGGAAATCCGCGCCACCGCCCAAGACAACTCCGGCCACGCCTCCCTCTTCGTTGGCGACCCCGCCGGCCCCGCGCAAAACGCCCCGCCGCCCGGTCCGCTCGAAATCTACAACATGGACGCCGCCCTCTCGGTGATCCTCGCCCAACACGACGAGACCGGCGACATCACCGACACCGATGCCCTTGCCGCCGAGGTCGACCGTCCGCTGCCACCCTACGTCCGCCTCCGCTCGCCCACCCCCACCACCCTCCCCGCCGCCGCACCTCGCCGCTCCGTCACCCTCAAGCTCACCGGCGACATGACCCGTTACCTCTGGTCTCTCGACGATCGCACGATGGACGAAGAAAGCACCATCGCGGTGAAGAAGGGCGAAGTCCTCCGCCTCGTCCTCGTGAACAACACGATGATGCACCATCCGATGCATCTCCACGGACACTTTTTTCGGCTCCTCATCCCCGATGCCGGCGACCCTGCCTACGCCCCGCTCAAACACACGGTCGACGTCCCGCCCATGAGCCGCCGCACCATCGAGTTTCTCGCCAGCGAGGACCGCGACTGGCTGTTCCACTGCCATCTCCTTTACCACATGATGGCCGGCATGGCGCGGGTCGTAAGCTACGAAAGTGGCACGGGCGTCTCGCCCGTGGTCCCAGGTAGCTTGGGCGTCCCGCCCAAGTTCCCGCCCAAGTCCGCTCCCCGTCCGATTGGCACGGGCGTCCCGCCCGTGATTCCGAATTCTTCCACTTCCGCTTCAAATTCAACCCCCGCCCCCAACCTCGGTGAACACGCCAAACCTCACACCTACGCCTGGCTCGACGTCACCCTGCAATCCCACCTCAGCACCGGCCACGGCACCGTCCAAACCGGCCGCGACAACCTCAACCTCAGTTGGGAAACCGGTTGGGCCCGCGTCGACGACACCGGCTTCGAAATCGACGCAACCTACTCCCGCTATTTCAACCCCCGCTGGACCGCCTTCGCCGGCCTCCGCGCCGCAAACCTCACCGCCACGCGCCACTCCGCGATCGCTGGCGCCACGTACCGCCTGCCCTACCTCGTCGATTTCACCACCACGCTCCAAAGCAACGGCGACGCCCGTTTCTCCCTCGCCAAAAATCTCCCACTCACCGCCCGCCTCGGCCTCCAGCTCCACGTCGAATACGACACCGCGCTGCGCTTCGCCTCGACCGTCACGCTTGCCTACACCGTTTCAAAAACCATCTCCTTCGTCGCATCCCATGACGGCGACTACGGCCTCGGCGCCGGCGTCGCCGTCCGTTTTTAAGCTCCAAAATAATTCTTCATGAAACCCATCCTCTTCACCCTCGCCCTATTGATCGTCCCGGCCTTCGCCGCCGTCTCCTCCCCCGAAAAAGTCGATGCTTCAAAATCCAAAGACTCCGCCAGCGCTCCGAAGCCCTATCCGTTAAAAGTCTGCATCGTGACCGACAACGACCTCGATTCGATGGGCGACGAGAGCTCCTTCATCCACGAAGGCCAGACGGTGAAATTTTGCTGCCCGCCCTGCGAAAAGAAATTCCTAAAGAACCCCGCGCGCTACCTCGCCAAACTCACTCCGCCCAGTAACCCGGGCGCCCCGAAATAGCCCGCCGCCGTAACCGCCCGCAGATCCTGCCCAGCATTTTCAACTTCGCGGCCTTTCGCGGTTTCCCACGACCGGTCCCTTCGCTCTTGCGTGCTTCGTCGCCGCCTGCCGCGAACTCCCGCATTCCCACTCATCTCCTCACGTTTCTCGCCTCTTACTCGGCTCACCCCTCCCGCTCCTTAACGCGCCGCCACCCATGCGCCCGAAGTTTCTCGCTCTCGCCTTTTGCTGGGGCCTCACGCTGTTACTTTCCGGCTGCAACACGACCGCCGTCCGCGTGCTGACCAACTACGAGACGTTTTCAAAACTCGATCCCAAGGTCCGCGCCGACATCCTCCGCGGCCGCGTCGAGCTCGGCTACACGCCCGAAATGGTCCGCCTCGCCCTCGGCCGCCCCAACTACTCCAGTTCCGCCGCCGCCGTGAAGGGCGGCTATGACGTCTGGAGCTACACCGCGCTGGATGTCACGAAGCCCACCGGTTTCGACTCCCACCAGTCGGGCTACGCCAACTCCACGCCGACGATCTTCCTCGGCTCCGTCACCTTCCGCGACGGCAAGGTGATCGAATTCACGAACAGCTTCGCCGCCCGGTGAGCCCACCCCGCACCGCCTGAATTTTCTGCCCCCCCTCCCGTTGTAGAACCGACCGCCGGTCGGTTGTCGGCCGGCCGATCAGCCCGACCGGCGGTCGGGCCTACAGTTCGGGCATCTTCCGGCTCACGGTGCATGCCATTCTCGCAGCCACCGATTCCTCCGCTTCCGCCCTTCCGTGTAGTCCGTGTGTTCCGTGGGCACCCTCCGTCTTCGCGCCCTTCGCGTGGATCCTCTCGCTGCCGCGTCCCTTGACACGCCGCCGATTCCCCGGCTCGTTTTCCGCCGTGTCGTTCCTCCGCCGCTTCATTGCCGTCGCGCTCCTGGCCCTTTGGCTGCCCGCGACTTTGCACTGCGCCCTCGAGGCCGCCGGGCTCAAAATCGCCTTCGTGTGCCACGACCACGACGATGGTCACGGCCATAGTCACCCGGCGCCCGCACCGGACCACCACGGCGCTCAGTCCCACACCGATGCCTGCCACCCTTTGGAAGATGCGGCCATTAAACCCACGTCTCTCGCGAAACTCGTCGGCCAAGCCACGTTTTTCCTGATCGCTCTCCTGCCTGTCCCACCCGAACTCCCGGTCGATCGCGTGTGCCCCGAGCGCACCGATGTGCCCCGTGAGTTGGGTCGAGGTTGGCAATTCGCCACGCGCGCCGCTCCGCTGGCACGCGCTCCGTCCGCTTCGGTTTAACGCGCTCGCCCAGCGAGCCGCCCGTTCCGTCTCCGCGCTTTCGCGGAGCCCGTCCCCGCCACGAGCAGCCGCGTCGGCCTGCCTTCACTCCATCGTCCGTATTTTTCCCATGCGTTTACCTGTTTTCACTCTCCTTTTGCTCACCGCCGCGACGCTCACCGCCGCCGAGCGCCCGCTCACGCTCGCCGACGCCCTCGCCCGCGTCGAAGCCGGCCACCCTTTCCTGCGCACGCGCGACGCCGAATCCCGCCTCGCCTCCGCTCGCTCGGCCCAAGCCTCCGCGCGCCCCGCCGCGGAGATTTCCCTCCAATTTGAAAACGCCCTTGGCACCAGCGAACTCAGCGCCGCCCGCAGCCTCGAAACCACCCTCCAGCTCAGCCGGGCCATCGATCTCGCCGACCGCCGTGCCTCCCGCAACACCGTCGCCTCCGCGCGCAACGACGCCGAGCAACTGGCGTGGGCGGAACGCCGCCGCGAACTCCACGCCGAGGCCGCATGCCGCTTCATCCGCGTTGTCGCCGCCCAAGCCGAACTCATCGCCTCGCGCGAATTCGTCGCCCTCGCCCTAAGCACGGCCGAGACCGTCGCCACCCAAGCCCGCGCCCACGTCGCTCTGCCTGCCGACATCGCCCGCACCCGCCTCGCCCTCGCCGAGGCCACCCTCGAGAGCGAACACGCCGAGCACCTCCTGCTCTCCGCTCGCCAATCCCTCGCTTCGCTCTGGGGTGCCCCCGTTCCCGATTTCACCACCGCCTTGGCCGATCTTACCACGCTCCCAGCCGTCGCACCTTACGAGACGCTCGTCGCCCGCCTCACGGGCACGCCTGCCCAAGCCCGCTACGCCGCGCTCACCCGCTGGCGCGACGCCCAAGAACGCCTCGCCCGCTACGAGGCCGCCCGGGGCGAGACCCGCTGGTCCGCCGGCCTCCGCCGCGTCGAAGCCACCGATGATTTCGGCTTCGTCGTCGGCCTCGGCTACGCCCTCCCCAATCGGGCCTCCGGCGAAGCGAGCGCCTCCGAAGCCCGCGCCGAGCGCGACCGCGCCGCCGCCGAGGGCGAGGCTGCCCTCCACGCCGCCCGCGCCACGCTCTTTTCCCTGCATCAGGAGCTCGGCCACGCCCGCATCGCGCACGACACCGCCCGCGACGAACTCATCCCGGCCGCCACCGCGTGGCTCACCGCCATCGACGCCGGCCTCGCCGCCGGCCGCTATCACGCCCGCGACCAACTCGAAGCCCGCGTCGCCCTCTTCTCCGCCCGCCGCCGCCAGGTCCAGGCCGCCGCCGAATACCACGCCACCCTCGTCGAAATCGAACACCTCCTCGCCACCCCCGCCTCGTCCTAAATTTCTCCGCTCCCAAATTTATCATGAACTGGAAACTCCCACTTTCTCTCCTTACCGTCGTCGCCCTCGGCGGTGCCGCCGCCTATTTCATCGTCGAATCCGGCCACGATCACTCCGCCGCCGGCCATGATGACCACGGTCACGCCCACGGCGCTCACGGCCACGGCGCTCCCGCCGAAACCGAAGCAGCCAAAGGACCGCACAACGGCCGTCTGCTCCACCACGGCAAATTCACCCTCGAACTCGCCATCGTCGAACGCGGCATCCCGCCCGAGTTTCGCGCGTGGTTCACCCTCGACGGCAAACCGCTCCCGCCCTCCGCCGTCCAACTCACCGTGCAGCTCATCCGTCCCGGCGGCGTGATCGACGATCACCGCTTCGCCCCCGAGGCCGACTACGTCCGCAGCCCCGCCGAGGTCTATGAACCCCATTCCTTCTCCTACAAGATCATCGCCCGCCACGGGGACACCTTGCACCGCTGGGCGTTCGACGCCCCGGAAATGCAGACCACCGTCGCCGCCGCCGCGGCCACGCGCGGCGGCGTCCTCGCTGAGCCCGCCGGCCCAGCCACGATCACCGAAGCCGTCTCCGTTTACGGCCAAGTGAAACTCAACGCCGACCGCCTTGCCCGCGCCGTCCCGCGCTTCGCGGGCCTGGTCCGCGAAGCCCGCAAATCCCTCGGCGATACCGTCACCGCCGGCGACGTCGTCGCTCTCGTCGAGACCAACCAAACCCTTGCCACCATCGAGGTGAAGGCCCCCATCTCCGGCGTCATCGTCGAGCGCGAGGTTCATGCCGGCCAGACCGTCGCCGAGGGCGCCACGCTCTACACCATCGCCGATCTCTCCACCGTCTGGGTCGATCTCCACATCCCGCGCGGCGACCACGCCCGCGTCAAAGTCGGCCAGACCGCCGCGCTCCTGCTCTACGACGGCGCGCCCGCCGCCACCGGCCCGATCGCGTGGCTGGCTCCCACCAGCTCCAGCGAGGCCCAGACTCTCGTCGCGCGCGTGGTCCTACCCAACCCCGACGCCCGCTGGCGCCCCGGCCTTTTCGTCAAGGCCGACATCACGCTCGCCACCCACGCTGTGCCCGTTGCGGTGAAAGAATCCGCCCTTCAGACGCTCTTCGATTTCACCGTCGTCTTCACCCAGCACGGCGAAGTCTACCAAGCCCGCCCCCTCGAGCTCGGCCGCCGCAGCGGCGGCTACGTCGAAGTTCTAAAAGGCCTCGCCGCCGGCGAACGCTACGTCACGGAAAACAGCTTTCTCATCAAAGCCGACATCGGGAAATCCGGCGCCTCGCACGATCACTAAAATCCCGCCGTAGCCCCAAGTCTCACGCTCTGACTCTCAGCCCTCAGCTCCCCAGCGCTTTCATCTGCCTTTTCACCATGCTCGAAGCCCTCCTGCAATTTTCCATCCGCCGCCGCTGGCTTGTGCTCGTACTCACGTTCGGCGCGGCCGCCCTCGGCGCCTACCATTTCCGGCACCTCCCCATCGACGCCGTCCCCGACATCACCAACGTCCAGGTCCAGATCAACACCGAGGTGCCCGGCTTCTCCCCCCTCGAGTCCGAGCAACGCGTCACCTTCCCCATTGAGACCGCCCTCGCCGGTCTCCCGCGCCTCGATTACACGCGCTCCCTCTCCCGCTACGGCCTCTCCCAAGTCACCGTCGTCTTCAAAGACGGCACCGATATCTACTTCGCCCGCCAACTCATCACCGAGCGGCTCCAAGAAGTGAAGTCGCAGCTCCCGGCCGGCCTTGAGCCGACGCTGGGGCCCATCGCCACCGGCCTCGGCGAAATCTTCATGTTCACCGTCGAGCCCAAAGCCGACTCCGTGCGCAAGCCCGACGGCACGCCCTACTCGCCCACCGATTTGCGCGAGTTGCAGGACTGGGTTGTCCGCCCCCAACTCCGCAACCTCAAGGGCGTCACCGAGGTCAACACCATCGGCGGCTTCGTGAAGCAATTTCACGTCACGCCGCACCCCGATCGCCTCCTCGCCTACGGTCTCACGCTCCGCGATGTCATAGACGCCCTCGCGCGCAACAACTCCAACGTCGGCGCCGGTTACATTGAGCGCGCGGGCGAGCAATACCTCATCCGCGTCCCCGGCCAAATCGCCAACCTCGCCGAGATCGGCGCGCTCGTCGTCGCCCAGCGCGAAGGCCAACCCGTCCGCATCCGCGATGTCGCCGCTGTTCTCATCGGCGAAGAATTACGCACCGGCGCCGCCACCGAGAACGGCCGCGAAGTCGTCCTCGGCACTGTCTTCATGCTCATCGGCGAAAACTCCCGCGACGTCGCTACCCGCGTGGCGCAAAAACTCGCCGACGTGAACCGCAGTCTGCCCGAGGGCGTGATCGCCAAACCCGTCTACGATCGCACCGCCCTCGTTGACCGCACCATCACCACCGTCCGCAACAACCTCGTCGAAGGTGCGCTCCTCGTGATCGTGATCCTGTTTTTTCTCCTCGGTAACATCCGCGCCGCGCTCATCACCGCCGCTGTTATTCCGATCACGATGCTGCTCACCATCACCGGCATGGTGACCAATAAAGTCTCCGGCAACCTCATGAGCCTCGGGGCCCTCGACTTCGGTCTCATCGTCGATGGCGCCGTCATCATCATCGAAAACTGCCTCCGCCGCTACGGTGCCGAGCAACACCGCCTCGGCCGCCTCCTCACCAAGCCCGAGCGCCTCGCCCTCGCCTTCGAGGCCACCAAAGAAGTTCGCGGCGCCACGCTCTTCGGCGAACTCATCATCGCGATCGTTTACATCCCCATCTTCGCCCTCACCGGCGTGGAGGGAAAAATGTTTCACCCCATGGCCTTCACCGTCGTCCTCGCCCTCCTTGGCGCGATGATTCTTTCGGTGACGTTCGTCCCCGCCGCCGTCGCAATTTTCATCACCGGCAAGGTCTCCGAAAAGGACAACATCGCCATCCGCGGCGCCAAAACTCTTTACCGTCCCGTCCTTCGTTTTGTGCTGACCATCCGCCCCGCCGTCGCCCTCGCCGCCATCTTCCTCGTCGGCCTCGCCGGTCTCGCCGCGTCGAAGCTGGGCACCGAGTTCATCCCCAATCTCGACGAGGGCGACATCGCCCTCCACGCCCTCCGCATCCCCGGCACCAGCCTCACCCAAGCCATCAAGATGCAGGCCGAGGTCGAGGCCTCCCTCAAAGCTTTCCCCGAAGTGGATAAGGTCATCGCCAAGATGGGCACCGCCGAGGTCGCCACCGATCCCATGCCGCCCAGCGTGGCCGATACTTACGTTATGATGAAACCGCGCGCCCAGTGGCCCGACCCCAAGCGCACAAAAGCTGATCTCGTCGCCGCGATGGAGGCCGCCCTAAAAAAACTCCCCGGCAACAATTACGAATTCACCCAGCCCATCCAGATGCGTTTCAACGAACTCATCTCCGGCGTCCGCTCCGATGTCGCCGTGAAAATCTACGGCGACGACCTCGAAGTGATGACCGGCGTCGGTCAGGAAGTCGAAACCACGCTCAAAGCGATTCCCGGCGCTGCCGATGTGAAGATCGAGCAAACCACCGGCCTCCCGCTCCTCACGGTGCAGCTCGACCGCGAAGCTCTCGCCCGCTACCGCCTCACGGTCGCCGACGTGCAGGCCCTCGTCTCGACCGCGATGGGCGGCACGACCGTCGGTCAAATCTTCGAAGGCGACCGCCGCTTTGACCTCGTCGTCCGCCTCCCCGAAAAACTCCGCAACGACCTCGCTGCCCTCTCAAATCTACCCGTCCCTCTCCCGCCCTCCGACTCCGCTCCTTCAACTTCCGCTCTTCAACTTTCACTGGCACGCACCGTGCCCCTCCGCGAGGTCGCCAAAATCGAAATCGCCCCCGGCCCCAACCAGATCGGCCGAGAAAACGGCAAGCGCCACGTCATCGTCACGGCCAACGTCCGCGGCCGCGACCTCGGCGGCTTCGTCACCGAAGCGCAGGCCCAAATCACCGCCGCCGTAAAAATCCCCGCCGGCTACTGGCTCGGCTACGGCGGCACGTTCGAGCAACTTCTCTCTGCAACCAAACGCCTGCAGATCGTCGTCCCCGTCTCCCTCCTGCTGATTCTCGGGCTACTCTGCATGAGCTTCGGTAACGTGAAGGACGCGCTCCTGGTCTTCACCGGCGTGCCCCTCGCGCTCACTGGCGGGGTCGCGGCGCTCTGGCTGCGCGACATCCCGCTCTCCATCTCCGCCGGCGTCGGCTTCATCGCCCTCTCCGGCGTCGCCGTCCTGAATGGCCTCGTGATGCTCTCCTTCATCAATGCCCTGCGCGCCGAAGGAAAGCCGATCGACGTCGCCGTCGAGGAGGGCTGCCTCACGCGCCTGCGTCCCGTCCTCATGACCGCCCTCGTGGCCAGCCTTGGTTTCGTTCCGATGGCCCTCGCCACCGGCGCCGGCGCGGAAGTCCAACGCCCGTTGGCCACCGTCGTCATCGGCGGCATCATCAGCTCCACCTTGCTCACGCTCCTCGTCCTGCCCGCCCTCTACACCCTGGTTTATCGGAAACCCGCCTCAGCCGCCTCGTAAAAGTCTTCCTCCTATTGCGATCACCGCGTGGACCAGATCGCCCTGATCCGGCGTCTCCGAAACCCTTCCGATTCTCCGCCTCTGAATTTTCCGTGTATTCCGTGTGTTCTGTGGGCCCTGTCCGATCGGCCCCGTTCCGCCTTTCGTGTGTTTCGTGGTTAGAAAACTCCCGTCTGTCCGCCTGCCTGCTCGGTTCTCCAGGGCCAACGCCCACCGGTAAAATTCGCCATTGCCCGCTCGCCATTCTGCAGCGGCCACTCAATTTCACCGCATGAAGACCACCCTCTGCGCCTCTCTCGCTGTGTTGCTCCTCTGCGCCTTCGCCGGTTGTTCGAAGCACTCCGAGCATAAGGACTATTCCAAAGCCCCCGGCGGCGACGCCCACGCCGGTCACAACCACGGCGGCCACGCCCACACCGCGCCCCACGGGGGCATTCTCGTCGAGCTCGGCAACCACGCTTACAACGTCGAACTCCTCCGCGACTCCGCCACCGGCAAGCTCACCGCCTGGATTCTCGACGCCCACGCCGAAAACTTCGTCCGCATCGCTTCGCCCGCGATCGAGGTGGTAGCCATGCCCGGCGGAAAATTCACCCCGCTCTCCCTCGCCGCCGTCGCCAACCCCGCCACCGGCGAGACCGTCGGCAGCACCTCCCAATTCGAGGTCCAAGCCGATTGGCTCAAAACCTCCGGCCCCTTCACCGGTATCTTCACCGTCGAGATCCGCGGCACCAAGTTCGAGAAAGTGGGCTTCGCCCTCTCAAAGTAACCCTCGGCGTCCGAACTCTCAGCTCTCAGCTCTCAACTCTCAGCGATCCGATCTCCCAGATGCCCATTCCCGTCACCGTCCTCACCGGCTTCCTCGGCGCCGGCAAAACCACGCTCCTCAACCGCATCCTCACCGAACAGCACGGCAAGAAACTCGCCGTGATCGAAAACGAATTCGGCGAGGTCGGCGTGGACAACCAGCTCGTCATCCAGTCCGACGAAGAACTCTTCGAGATGAACAACGGCTGCATCTGCTGCACCGTCCGCGGCGATCTCATCCGCATCCTCGGCCGCCTCATGAAGCGCAAGGAGCCCCTCGACGGCATCCTCATCGAGACCACCGGCCTCGCGAACCCCGGCCCCGTCGCGCAGACGTTTTTCACCGACGACGAGATGAAGGCCAACTTCCGCCTCGACGCCATCGTCACCGTCGTCGACGCCAAACACATTCTCCAGCACCTCGGCACCGACGACGAATCCGTGAAGCAACTCGCGTTCGCCGACGTCATCATCCTCAACAAAACCGACCTTATCCCCGACTCCGAGCTCGCGCCGCTCGAAGCCCGCATCCGCGCCATCAACGCCGTCGCCAAGATCCATCGCGCGCAAAACGCCAACGTTCCCCTCGGCCACGTGCTCAACGTCGGCGGCTTCAACCTCGGCCGCGCCGTCGATGTCGACCCGAAGTTCCTCGAACCCGAATATCCCTTCGAATGGGCCGGCGCCTACGCGCTCCCCGTCGGCGCGCACGAACTCATCATCGGCCACCACGGTCACGATCACGGCCACGACCACTCCCACGAAGGCCACGACCACGCGCACGGCGAGCACGACCACCATCACCACCACGGTAAAGCCAACGAACTCGACGTCGTCGTCATACCCGTAAAATTGCCCGTCAACGGCGACTTCACCACGCCCGATTCGCTCGCCGCCCTCGCTGCCGCGCGCGACGCCGCCGTCCACGTCTTCGCCGACTGGGAAGCCCGCCTCAAGGAGGGGGACACTGTCGTCCCCGGCGCGACGCTCCACCGCCTCCTCCTCCCCGAGGGCAACGGCAAGTTCGTGCTTAAAATCAAAGACCCCGGCTTCTATCTCGTCTTTGAATCCTGCGGCCACGACCCACTGCACATCCAGGTGATGGGCGAGACCGCGAAGCCGTGCTGGCAGCAGGATTTCCACGCCGCCCACACCCACAACGACGCCGTCACGAGCGTCGGCATCACCGAAAAAGGCGACCTCGACGGCAAGAAACTCAACGACTGGATCAGCGAACTCCTGCGCGTAAAAGGCGGCGACATCTACCGCATGAAAGGCGTGCTCGCGGTGAAGGGCTCCAACAAGCGCCTCGTCTTCCAAGGCGTGCACATGCTCTTCGACGCGAAATTCGATCGCGAGTGGAAGTCCGGCGAGCCCCGCCAAAACACCTTGGTCTTCATTGGCAAAAACCTCGACCGCCCCGCCCTCACGGAAGCGTTCAAGGCCTGCTTGGCGTAGGGCCGGCGCTCATCGCCGCGCCGCTCCGAACGCCCCGCACAACCTCCGCCCCACCGTCACAGTGACACAACGCGCGGACCGGCAGAGGGGCCTCGCCACCCGCATCGCGGCCTCGATCCAAGCAAAACGCCGGCGGTAGAAGCGCGCTTGCGCGCGATGACGTGCTCGATCGCCGGACAAATACGCGTCGCTACCGCCCGCAAGCGGGCTCCTACCCTGTGCCTACGCTACGCCTGACTCATATCACACATTGCCCAACCGCGCGGTCGAGTCGCCGAAGCGGTCGAGCTTCGTCACCCCGATTTGGTCGGCGAGCGTGAGGAAGAGGTTGCTCATCGGCTTCGATCCGTGCCGCACATAGCGGCCCGGCGTCAGTTGCCCGCCGCCACCGCCCGCGAGAATCACCGGGAGGTTGTCGTGCGAGTGGCGGTTACCGTCGGCATTGCCGCTGCCGTAAACGATGCGCGTGTTGTGGAGAACCGAGTTGCCGTCGATGTCGCGCGTCTCGTGCAGATCCTTCAAGAAGCGGGCAAACTGCTCGGCATACCAGCGGTCAATTTTCTCGATCTTCGCGATGCGCTCCAAATTGCCCTGATGGTGCGAGAGATCGTGATGTCCTTCGAAGACGCCGATCTCGCCGAAGGAGCGGTTGCTGCCGTCGTGGGCCAGCGTAAACGTCCCGATGCGCGTCGAATCGGTCTTAAACGCGAGCGCCAACATGTCATACATCAGGCGGACGTGATCACCGTGACTGCGCGGCACGCCCGCCGGCGTGTCGGTGTCGGGGTCGACGTTGGGGCCGAACTGCTCGGCCTTTCCGATTCGAATCTCAACGTCACGGATGCCGGTAAGATACTGGTCGAGTTTATCGCGGTCGTGGGCATCGAGCCGACCCTGCATCCGGCGGGTGTCTTCGTTGACGAAATCGAGCACGGAACGACGCGCCTCCATGCGGCGGCGGGCGTTCTCGGCGCGCTCGCCATGGGCGCCGCCGCCAAACATCCGCTCGAAGAGCAGGCGCGGATTCGACTCGGGCGGCATGGGCGTCGTCGCGGAGCGCCACGAGAGATTGTGTTGGTAAGCGCAAGCGTAGCCGGAATCGCAGCTGCCAGACCGGCGCTCGACGTCGCAGGTGAGTTCAAGCGAGGGGAAACGCGTGAGGTGGCCGACTTGGCCGGCCATCACCTGATCGATCGAAATGCCCGCCCGGATCTCGGTCGCGCTCTTGTTGAGCCGCACCCCGGTCAAAAAGACGCCGTTGCCGCGCGCATGGTCGCCGGCGCCGTCTTTGCCGCCCTTCGCGTTGGCGTGATCAAGCCCGCTCACCACCTGCAGCTGGTTCTTCAGGGCCGCGAGCGGCTCCAGCGTGGGACCGAAACGGAAATCCGAGCCGCCGCCCTCGGGCCACCATGAGGCGGGAATCGCCCCGTTGGGGAAATAGACGAACGCCGTGCGCAACGGCGCACCGGTCGCGGTCGTGGCGAGACCCTTGGCCGCCTGCGCCGCCAACAGCCGCGACGGCACCAGCGAAGCGAGCGAGGGCAACGCGATGCACGCGCCGAGACCGCGCAGGAAATGCCGGCGGTTCATGGCTTGGGTGTGCTGCTCGGCGGTGAACGAATCGGGCGGGGATGCTTTCATGGGGCGGGAGCGTTGAGGCTGACGTTGACCGCGCGAATGGGTGCGCGGCGTTGTTGGAAAGGAGCGGAATCGATGACGCCGCGGATCAAGGCCGAGGGGCGGCCGCCGGCGGCTTCGAGCTTGGCGGCCAATTGGTCGAGCGTGTCCGTGTCGGTGTATTCGACCCCGCGCCCGAGCGCATACGTGAGAAGTTTTTCGCCCACGTTGTGATAGAAATCGCCCCGGTGACCGGTGGCGAGGATGCGTTTCAGCTCCCGGATGTTGGAAAACTTTTCGCCCGTGATGAGCTGGCCGGTCGAATCGATCTCGTGATTCGCCTCGGCGGTGCGCCATTGGCCGAGGGCGTTGAAATTTTCGAGGGCGAGTCCGAGCGGATCCATGCGGCTGTGGCAGGAATAGCAGGTCGGGTTGGTGGCGTGCAGCGCCATGGTTTCGCGGAGCGTCATCTGTGCGAGCTTTTCGGGGCTGGCAGCATCTTCCAGCCCGGGGATATCGGGCGGCGGCGGGGCGGGCGGCGTGCCCAAAATCGCTTCCAAAATAAAGACGCCGCGCTTCACGGGCGACGTGCGCGTGGGATTCGACGTTACCGCGAGCACACTGCCGTGGGTCAGCACGCCGCCCCGCGGGCTGTCCGGCGGCAACATCACCTTGCGCATCGCCCGACCGGTGACGCCGGGGATGCCATAATGCTTGGCGAGCTCCTCGTTGAGAAACGTGTAGTCGCTATCGATCAGCTCGGTGAGCGGACGGTCCTCTTTGAGTATATGCTCAAAAACCATCTCGGTCTCATCCAACATCGCCTGCCGAAGCGGCCCCGTGAGCTGAGGCACCGTTTGCCGGCTCCCTTCGGTCCGCACTTGTCTCGCCGCCGCGAGATCGGCGAGGTCCTGCGGCGTGCGCCGCACATCCGGGATATCCGATATCCGCCGAATCACCGCGCGCGCCTGTCGGAACGCCGCGCTCGGCGGATGCTCCCGGAGATACACCGCACTGCCGTCGATCACCACGGTCGAAATATCGCGCGACTGCAGCCATTGGCCGGTGAAATTCCGCACAAACTCGGCCGAGCGCGGATGGGCCATGAGACGGGTGATCTGCGCGGGAAGCGTTGCCCGGAGCTTCTGCTCCCGAGCCAGCCGGAACAGCTCTTCATCCGGCATCGTGGACCAGAACAGATACGACAGCCGCGAGGCCAAGGCATACTCGTCGATCAGCGGATGCGTCTGGCCCGGCCGGATCGGTTCCACGCCTTCCTCCCGAAAAATAAATCGGGGCGACGCCAAGACCGCCACCATCGCCTGCGCGACGCCGGCTTCGAAGCTGCCGTCGGGCTGCGTCATCACGCGCTCGGCCAAACCAACGAGCCGCTTCACCGTAGGCTCGTCGACCGGACGCCGAAACGCGCGGGTCGCAAATTGCCCCAACAGTTCGCCCGCGTAAGCCCGCCGCCCGGCCAACTCCGCAGGCACAACCTTCGGAAAAAACCGCGCGTAATTCTTCGGTGCGACCCAGTGCTCCGGTGCCATCGGTCCCTTCACGGTCACGCCGTTGAGCCGGATCCGCAGCTGCCGCTCCTGGGGCATCGCATCGCCCAACGGCCTGATTTCCACCGACAGCTCGTGCTCTCCCGCCGCCCAATCCCGGTCAAAAGTAAACTCATGCGGAATGCTGCCCTCCCGGGCGAACTCGCGCTCAAGCAACGGCTCGCCTCCGACGCGGAAGATGAGCACGGCCCGGTTGAGATCGAACTTGTCCTCCACGTAGCGTTCGACCGTCCGCAGATCGAGCACCAGTTGATACCTGCCGGCCACAGCGACGCGGTGCTTCGCCGTCGCGACCGCCGGCACATAGTAGGACAACTCCAAAGCGGAGCCCGGTGACGCACCTCCGCGCTCCCGTCCACGCGCCGGGTCGACCGCCACGGGCGGAGCCGACGATACAAATTTGCGCCCCGGCACCGTCGTTTCATCGACTACTTTCGCGATCGTCGGAACCGCCAAAGCGATCACCCGCTGCGCCGTGTCGAGATAACGCTCGAGCAACAAGGGCGAGACCGTGAGCACATCGCCGATGTTGTCGAAACCGTGTCCGGAATCGTCGGCCGGAAACTCCAGCTTGGTGTCGACCTCGATGCCGGTGAGATCGCGCACGGTGTTGCGATATTCGGTGCGATTCAGCCGACGCAAGGTCACGCGACCGGGATCGGGCACCGCCGGATCGAGCTCAAACACATCGCGCTTCACCCATTTCGTCAGCTTTTCCGCCAGCTCCGGCGGGAGCCGCGGTTCGTCGGCCGGTGGCATGATGCCCGTGCGGACGTTGCGCAGCGCCCGCACCCAGAGCGCGTGGTCCTTGAGGTCCGCGCCGCTCGCAAACTCGTCGAGCGTGACGCCGCCTTTGTCGATGCCGCCGCCGTGGCAGCCGTAGCAATACTCGTTCAAGATCGGCTTAATCTCCTTCGCGAAGAAGTCCAAAGCTGGGTCTGCGGCACGGCTATCCGCCAGCCCGCCGAAAACGGCGAGCCCAAGCAGAGGGCCAAGGAAATTGCAGCGGGGGGAACGCAAAGGGGGAAGCGGGGAAAATGATTATGAGAGCCAAAAAAGCAAAGCCGGCTTACGAACAGACCAGACGCGCCGACCCTCGGAAAGTTGTTAACGACTCGACCGGGGGCCAGAGAAATTTCGCGCTCAGTGAAGAGCGCGAAGCGACGGGCGCATCTCAGTTTCTTACTCGGCGTAGGGGCGGAACTTGTGTCCGCCCGGGTGGGCGTGGTCGAGCCACGCCACGACAGAAGCCGGCCCTACTCGATCAAACCGGCGCCGCGATCAGAAGGTGAACGTATTCGTGATCGACCACTGTTTGGGCTGCGGAATCCGCGCCGAGGCGACCTGCCCGTTGGGCTGGGCGGTGACGGCGATCAGGTCGTCGTCGCCCAAGAAATCGCGGACGTTGAGTTGGATCGACCAGCCGATCTTGCCGTCTCTGAACTTGCGGCCGTAGCGCAGCCAAGCGTCGCAGTTGAGCTGCTCGCTGCCGTAAAACGGTTGATTGATGTCAGAGACCCAGACGCCGATCGAATTTCGCTTCACGCCGTAGCCGATCGCCACGCGGTCCTGCCAGCGGGCGGCGCCGCCGATGCCGAAGCCTTTGAGCGGCCCCGTGACAAAGTCGTAGTTTGTCACCGCGTTGAAACGCCACTTGCGGAGCTCTTGCACCGCAGCGCCGTTGGCTGCGAGGGCATTGAGGTAAGGGATATACATGTTGTTGGTCGTGGCGCCGCCGAACCGGGTGCCCGTCACGCTGTTGAAATACGGAATGTCCTCGAACCCTTCCTGCGCGCGGATGCTCGTGGCGGCGATGCCGTTGCCATCCGACCAGAGGGGCAGATTTTTTGCCACAAAGGCCGCGAAGTCGGCGCCGTAGTTGGCGCGCACCGCTTCCTGCATCGCGGCGTTGAAGGTGATGCGCCAGTTGCGGCGGGGATTGTAGGTGCCCTCAAATTCCCAGCCTTCCGCTGTGGTGTCGGAGATATTGCCGACGTTTGGCGGACGCGTGGCGCTCCAGTTTCCGCCACCAGCGGCCTGGGAGAAGGCCCACGAGGATACGAGCTGCGGATCGACCGGGCGGAGCCACTCGGCGGCGGTGCGCTGGGTGAACCAAAGGTTGCGGGCGGTGGTCTCGGCCGCGGTGAGCGCGGGGTTCGCGTTGCCCGCCTGAGCCGGCGCGGTGAGCGAAGCGCGCAGCGGGAGGTAGCGCGGATCGCTCGGCGCAAAGCCAAACCATTTGTTGATGAGCACCTCGCTGGTGTTGGAACCGCGCAGTCCGTTCATCGCGCGGGTGACGTCGTTGCCCGGCCAAAACGTATTGTAGAAGGTACTCACGTCGTTCGCCTGCGTGGTTTTGTAGTTCACGATGCGCAGGACGAATTTCTGGTCGGCAAACGAGAGCGTGAGACCCTTGTCCACCGTGGAACCGGCGGGCGGGCTGAACGGGCGGCCGTAAACATCGGCCACCGTCGAGGACGGCCGGAAATTTTCCGAGCGGTTATAGGACAAGCTCACGTCCATCCCGAGCGGGAGGCGCTGCTTGATGAAATCGGGCGCGTGGCCGACGACGCTCCAGCTCACGGTCCGGTCCTTGGCGTAGATGTTGGGTTTGGCGGGCGAGATCCACGACGCCGCGAAGGGATCGACCTGATTCGTCGCCGTGACGCGCACCGGCGCGCCGCGGTTGAAAAGCGAAAACTCGTCTTCGCGCCAGCCGACGAGGCCGACGAGTTTGCGGTTGAGAAAATAACTCTGCCAGATCGCGGAGTAGCTCGTGGTCTGGTTCCGCGCGCGCGAGGCGTTGGAGTAGAGTTTGTCGAGACCGCTCTCCGGTCCGATCACGGTCACGGGGGCGTTGGTCACCCACTCGTTGGTCCGATTGTCGAAGAGCAACGCAGTGCCATTGGTCCGGGGAATGTGCGGCGCGGTGAGGCCTTGGATACCGGCGCCGGCCGCCGACGTGCGATTGGCCAGCGAGCCGCCGAGGTAGTGGATCGCGGCGTAATCGGGATAGGTCAGCGCGGCGGGATTGTTGGCGTAGGCGTTGAGGTCGGTCGTGTAGGAGAACCCCTGGTAACTGCGGGAAAACGTGGAGCTCTCAAGGTCGCTGTAAACGCCCGTGACCGTGTGCTTGCCGAGATGGCGGAGCAGGCCGGATTTTTGCGTGAGATCCAGGGTGGCGTAGGAGGTCGCGCGGAAAGCCTTGCGGCGGTTGTTGGAGAAATTGTTGCCGATGGAATCGGAGGCGAAATACGGCCGGCCGAAGTTGGGGTTGACCGCTCCGTTCACGAGCCGGCTTTGCATATCGACATGGATCGTCGCCGCGTCGAAGCCGATGATGCTGGTGTTGGCGCGGTCCTGTTTCTGCTCGTCGTAGGCGACTTCAAAGCCGAGGGCGTCTTTGAAAAAGGTCTGCCGGAAACTGGCGTTGAAGGCGTTGAACTTCGCGCCCTCGCGTTTGTTGGGGCCGTCGAGCAGCGTGTTGTAGAAATCGAAGACCGAAGGATCGCGGATCTCCTGGTATTTCCAAAGCCCGGCGTAAGCCTGGCCGGCGGGCGCGAACTGTTGGTTGAGGAAAAAGAGCGGGTTGTTGCCCTGCGTCGTGTAGTTGCCGACGCCGAACCATTGGGTGAACGGATTGCCGCCGCGGCTGAGCATGAACGCCGGCGTGCCGGGGCCGCCCATCACGGCGGAGTTGGGATCCGTGAAGACGCCGCCGACTTGGCCGAACCAACGGCCCGCCGAGCCGAGATGCGCCGCAAGCAGCGGATTGGTGGTCACCGTCGTGGGCTGGCTCGGATCGATGGCGACCTTGTTCAGCACGTTGAACCAAACCGAGAGTCCGTCCTGCGGCGGCGTGGGCCGGGGGCGGTTGGCCGAGATTTCCCCGGTCTCATAGCTTACGTTGAGCTGCGTGAACGCGTCGCGGATCAGGCGCGGCTCCCAGCGCAGCGCCGCGTAGAGCCGGCGGTCGTCCTCGAAGGCGGGCTTTTGGCGGAATTTCTTGTCGTCGTTCAGGCCGATGACGCGCACCGCCAACCGGTCCTTCATGATGGACTGGTTCAGATCGAGCACCTCGCGGTGCGAATCGTAGCGGCTATAGGTCTGCTGAAAGACCAAGGCATTTTTGCGCAGATTCGGGACTTTCAGCTGGTTGTTGATGATGCCCGCCGGGCTACCAAGGCCGAACAGAATGGCATTGGCCCCGCGTGAAATATCGACGCGCTCGGTGTTATACGAATCGAGCCCGATATCGGTGGGGAAAAAATCCCGGGTGAGATCGGCGCCGCTGAGCCCGCGCACCCGCGTCGAAACATTCGGGCTCTGAAGATTGGCTTCCGCGTTGGAAAAATTATTGCCCGTGCTGACGCCGGAGTAGTTGCCGCCGGGGCCGGATGCCTCCGTGCCCGTCGTGTAAACGAGAATCTCCTTGGTGTTCGTCGAGCCCGTGTCGGCCAAAAATTGGGCGTTCACCACGCTGATCGCCGCGCCGACATCGCGGAGCTCCGTCCGCAGGCGCGTGCCCGCCAACGTCGACGCCGACTGGTAGCCTTTGTCGGTGTCGGTCTCGACCACGAACGGCGTGAGCTTCACCACCTCTTCGGAATCGCGGACGACCGGCGCCGCAACCGATCCCGGGGCCACCGTCGATTTCCTATCCGCGGCCTTGGCGGCAGCCGGAGTGGGCGGCGCGGCCAGTTGAGCCGAGAGCGAGGAGGCGCCGAGCAGGCCGAAAACGGCGCACACGACTCGAATTGTCCGATCAAAAAAGAGCGAGGAATTGGATTTCATAAGATAAATGAGTGAAGCGTTGCCCGGCGGGAACCGGGCCAAAGTGAACGACTGCGTTTTCCCGTTCGACGGGACAACCCACCGCGGCTGCCATGCGGTGGGGTTGGGCAACAGGCAGTGCCGCTCAGAGCCGCGCGCGGATCTCTTCGAGGGCCTGCTTGGTGCGCTTGATGCCTTCGATTTCGCTGTGCTTGTGACCTTCGTATTCGATGCCGATGTAGCCGCTGTAACCGGCACCGACCGTGATCTTCACCATCCGCTCAAAATCGAGGATCATCTCGATCTTCTCACGCCGATCCTCGGTATAGAAACGGCCGGCACCGGTGTCCCAGTCCCACGATTTGGCGCTCACGGACTGCTTCACCCAAGGCATGAACTCACGCAGACCTTGGTAGGGATTATAGAGTTCGGACTTAACCCGGTCGGTGTAGAAATTCCCAAAGTCAGGCAAGATGCCCACACGTTTGTGGTCGGCCAACTTCATCACATTTGTGAGCCACTTGCCATTGGAGGAAGGCCCACCGTGATTTTCGACGACGACCCAGAGGCCGCGTTTGTCGCCCTCGACGCACAATTGATGAAGTCCGGCGGCCGCGAGTTTGGCCTGTTCATCCCACGGGAGGGTGGCGTCGCTCGCCGCGTTGACGCGAATGCTGTGGCACCCGAGAAACGCCGCCGCATCCAACCACTTCAAGTGGTTCGCCACGGTTTTTTGCCGACCGGCTTCGGTCGGCGCGCCGAGGCTGCCTTCGCCGTCACACATGATGAGCAGGCTGGCGACGCCTTCGCCCGCCGCGCGGTTCTTCATTTCCCCGAGGTAGGCTTGGTCCGTCGCCTTGTCCTTAAACATCTGGTTCACGTATTCGATGCCGTCGATTCCGACGGATCGGGCGATCTTCGCGAACTCCAGATGGTCGAGCGGCTCGGCCCCGGCGCGCTTGAGGAAGCGCTTGTTGAGCGACCATTGCGCGAGCGAAATCTTGAAGGCAGCCGGTTTTGTGGCCGGGGTCGCAGCCGCGCGGGCGAGCGGGCTCAGCGCACCGAGAGCACCAAGCGCGGCGGCAGATTTAAGAAAGGAACGGCGGGTGGAGGGGGCGTTTGGGTTGATCATAAAGAGCGAAGCCGAGGTTTTTAAAACCTCGGCTTCGCGGCAACCCAGAAACAGTTTCAGGCGAAAATCGCCCGATGAATACTCTGCTCGTTCAGACCATGTCGGCGATCGTCCAGCCCTTGCGGTAGGTCGGGTAGATCAATTTGTCGGCCTCGGGGTTGTTCGTCTTCATCGCGACGGGATCCCACGTGAACTTCCCGCCCACGAGAATCGCCATCGTGCCGAGGCAAACCATCTCCGTAAACGGCACCGAGTATTCGAAGTTCGAACCGGCGGCGAGCGGGTTGTTGGCGCGGATCGCGGCGGTCCACTCGTAATGCGGATTGTTCTCCGGCACGCGGGGAATCGTCTTCGGCGGGAACGACGGCGTGAGCTCCCGGTGCAACGACTCCGGGATAAAGCGCGGGCTATTGCAGTAGTCGTTGCCGTCGTAAACGGTGCCCTTGCTGCCGATGATGAGCTGGCCGCCTTTGGCGAGTTGGCGGCTCTCTTCCATCTGCGCGGGTTTCGCGGGCTTCTCACCGCCTTCATACCAGGTGAGTTTGACGGGCGGGAGGTTGCCGCGCGCGGGGAACTGATACTCGACGATGGCCGACTTTGGGAACGCGATCGGGCTCTTACCCACGATCTTTTTGAGTTCAACGCTGGTCGGTGCGCCAAGTTTCAAATTCCAGTAGGCGGCGTCCATAATGTGGCAGGCCATGTCGCCGAGCGCGCCGCAACCGTAGTCGATATACCCGCGCCATTTGAACGGATGGATCGCGTTGCTGTAAGGACGATCCGGAGCGCGGCCGAGGAAGAGATCCTGCGAGAAACCTTCCGGCGGCGTATCCGCCTTCGGCCACTCCTGCATGCCCTGCGGCCACACGACTTGCTCTTTGCCGTCGGGTCCCATCGCGGCCGAGCGGTTGGTCCAGATCTGCGCCTCGCGTACCTCGCCGAGCACGCCCGCGTTGAACCACTCCTGCACGAGGCGAATGCCTTCGCCGGCGTGGCCTTGGTTGCCCATCTGGGTGCAGACGCCGTTCAAGCGCGCCAGTCGCAACAGCTCCCGGGCCTCGCCGACGGTCTGCGTCAGCGGCTTCTGCACATACACGTGTTTGCCCAGCATGATGGCCATATAGGCCGGCAGGAAATGCATGTGGTCCGGCGTCGAGACGCAGACCGCGTCGATCTGGTCGTCCATCTCGAGCAGCATCTTCCGAAAATCGGTGTAGCGCTTCGCATTCGGGAACTCCGCGATCAGCTTCTTGCGGTTGCTGCCCCCACGGGGGGTATCCAAACTCCAATCCACATCGCAGAGGGCGACGACGTCCTCGTTCTTATGCGGCATGATGTCCGAGAAGCCCTTGCCGCCACACCCGATCTGCGCGAGGCGAATTTTGGCTCCGGCCGCGATCGGCCGCGGCTTGCGCGGATTCTTGGCCAGCGTCGCGCAGCCGGCGAAGCCGAGCATCGACGCGGCCACTGCGGAAAACGCGATGAAGTCGCGGCGATTCATATGATTTGAGGATGATTCATTCATAACTTGGGGGGATTGAGGGGATCGGAGAGCCAGACGCTTGCCACCGAGGGCGGATGCTCACGGTTAGAAAAAATTAACCCAATGCAACGCCTGTGATGCGTGCTGCCGAAATAATCTTACCCACTTATGCCTCCCATCGCTTTTGCGCCGCAGGCTTGCCGCCCGATCGCCCCGACTTCCCCGTCACCACCCACACCCCCGACCATCCCATCATCCGCGGCCCCGCGAAAAACGTCACCGTGCTCGCCACCGCGCTCCGTAGCGCCACCGCTTCAGTCCGCGAGTTCGTTCGCCGGCACACGCCTTTCCTGCTTCGCCCGCCGCCGGCAAGTTCCCACATTGGCCCCATGCCCGTCGAAACCTACCTCTCTCTCGCACTCCGCGAGTTCGCCCGGCTCCGGCAGATCGCCGACCGTGCCATCGCCCAGCTCCCGCCGGGCACGTTTGCAACCCCACCCGCACCCGGCGACAACAGCGTAGCCGCCATCTTCAAGCACGTCGGCGGCAACTTGCTCTCCCGTTGGACCGATTTTCTCACGACCGACGGCGAGAAACCCGGCCGCGACCGCGACACCGAGTTCGTCATTCTGCCCACCGACACCCGCGAGCACCTCCTCGACTGTTGGGCGCAGGGCTGGGCCGCGCTCTTCACCGCGCTCACCCCGCTCACCGCCGCTGATTTGGACCGCACCATCACCATCCGCGGCGAGCCTCTCACCGTCCTCCAAGCCGTCCAACGTCAGCTCACCCACTACGCCTACCACATCGGCCAAATCGTCTACATCGCAAAACACTTCGCCGGCCCCCGCTGGCAAAGCCTCAGCATCGCACCCGGCCAATCCGCCGCCTTCAACCGCGCGCCAACGAAGTATCTGGAGAAATCCTGAGCGGCGTCGCCATCCCGCGCGTTCCGCCGCGCAAACCGAAATTCCCCGTCGGCCCGCTTGGGCTTGTGCTACCCGCCACTCGCTCCTCACTACCCGCTACTCCTGCCATGCAACTGACCAAACACTGGGCCGCCCAACTCGACGATTACGCCATCGACCTTGCCTGGTCGCCCGACGGCACCCAACTCGCCGCCGCCAGCTCCGCCGGCCCCGTTTCGCTTTTCGCCTCAGCCGACGGGAAAAAACTCCACGAGCTGCCCGGCCACGAGAACGGCACCAACTGCCTCGCATGGCAGCCTTCCGCCTCAACCTCCGGCTCTCAACCCTCACCCCTCAACTCTCAACTTCATCTTGCCACCGGGGGCCAAGACGGTGCCGTGAAATTCTGGGACGCCACCGCCGGCCAACACACCGCGACCGCCCCCCTCGGCCCCACTTGGGTCGAACACCTCGCTTGGGTCCCCCCTTCCCCCTCCCGCTCGGAATCCGGCTCACCCCGCTCAGCTCTTAACGCTCAACTCTTGTTCGCCTCCGCCGGCCGTAAGCTCGTCGCCCTCCGCGCCGACGGCTCCGTGGCCCACACCTTTCCCCTCGCCGCCAAATCCATCTCCGCCCTCGCCGCCCAGCCCGCCGGCGGCTGCGTCGCCGCCTCGCATTTCGGCGGCGTGCAACTCTGGGACGCCGACGATTTTGTCCTTCAAAAAGAGTTCCCCTACGCCAACGGCATCCACGCCCTCGTCTGGTCGCCCGACAACCGCTGGCTCGTCTCCGGCAACCAAGACCCGAGCGTTCACCTCTGGATTCCGGAAACCGATGTCGAACTCCACATGAGCGGCTACGAGTCGAAAGTGAAACACCTCTCCTACGACCACACCTCGCGTTGGCTCGCGACCGGCGGCGGCCGCGACGCCTGTATCTGGGACTGTGCCGGCGAGGGCCCCGAAGGCCGCGAACCCGCCATGCTCCCGCACAACGCGCCGGTGTGCGCCGTCGCCTTCCAGCACGCCCATAGCCTCCTCGCCACCGCGAGCCTCGACGGCGTCGTGCAACTCTGGAGCCCCGAGCGTGCCAAACCCCTCCGCGCCACCGTAAAAATGCCCGCCGCCGCGACGAAACTCGTCTGGTCCCCCGACGATCGCCTCCTCGCCATCGGCTCCGAAAAAGGCGCCGTTTACGTGCTCAAGAGCGAGGCGTGAGCCGGCCGACGGAAATGGCTTTTAACTCAAACGTCGTTGAACCCCCAACTGCGGCCAATGGTTCGCTCTGGAAAGAATCCCTCGCCTCAAAGAGGATTTGATATCCCGCCTCTTAGTTTGACCTGCCGAATCTTTCGGATTCTTTCCCCCCGGTGCCTGCTCCCTCTTTTCTCGATCGAGCTTACAACACGTTTCTCTCCGCAAAGGTGAGAGCGGGGGCAGAGCGGTCCATCCTCGCGATCGCCATTCTTGGCTTTCTCGTGCATCTTACCTTGATCGTTTTAGCCGATTTCGGAGTTTTTACGTTGGGAGCTGGCTCAAAAATGTTGAGTAATCCCATTGTAGCGACCTACACCCCGTTTTCGTTTATCATCGTTTACGAGGTCTATATGCTCGTTTATTATCTTCCGAGGTCGATCACGACTTACATAAGTAAACAGTATGAAATCATCACCCTGATCATCATTCGCCGGCTGTTTAAAGATTTGGGCAATCTCGAGATCACGTCCAACTGGTTCGACATCAGCGGAGACCTCCAATTCACCTACGATCTCATCGCATCGCTGGTACTTTTTTATCTTCTATACCTCTTTGTTTTGAAGGGAAAACAAGCCCTGCCGGTGAAATCTGAGATCTGGCCTCAGCCAGCCAACTTAGCTCGCTTCATCAGATTTAAGAAGGGTCTAGCCGTCATTTTAATTCCGGTCTTACTAGGCTTAGCGCTCTTTACCTTCGTAACTTGGTCCATCGATATTTTTTCTCCAGCTACCTCTGCGCCGTTGGCTTTTAAAAATATCAATAGCATTTTCTTCGATCAATTCTTCACGATCTTGATTGTGGTGGATGTAATTCTACTCCTCTTCTCTTTTTTTCTCACCAAGAGATTCCACACGGTCATCCGCAATTCTGGTTTCATCGTCTCGACCATTTTGATCAGGTTATCATTTTCGACTGAGGGTTTGGTCAACGTCGTCCTAATTGTGAGTTCAGTTTTGTTTGGGCTACTCATCCTTACGATCCATAACCTTTATCAAAAAATGCCTGAAGTTTTTGACAACGAGGAACGCGAGTCCTAAGCGCAAAAATTCAAAACCGATCTACCGTTTATAAATTCAGCCCCCCCATCCCCCCCAACAACAATCCAGTCTCCTATCAGCTAAAACTCCCACTCAACACCTCCAACACTACTGCCATGTTCTCAAAGTTCACCCTCACCGACAAACTACTCTTCGTCTCTGCTTTCTTGTCCCTGATTTTCGCTGAAATCACTTTTTTCAACGGCCACAAAACGGAGGCTATTTTTGTAGGTCTCTGGGTGCCCTCTATCCTCGGTTTCGGTATCTACCTCAAACTCATCGGAATCTCCAAAAATGAATGAGCTGATTCTCTATTTCGCGGGCTTCATTATGGTGTTGTTCGGCATCGCCTTCTACTCCGCCATGTCCACCTTCCGCAAGTTGGCCAAGACTTCCGAAGCCAAGACAAGCAGCGACGAAGCCGCCGCTGACAAAAAAGCTGCCGATAAAGGGAGCTGATCCGTCTGAGCTCCGCCCGCCGGACCTGCTGGTCAGGTGTTCGGCGGGTATAGCGACCCGTTGGGGAAGTTGCCGCAGAGCGGCCGATCCCCGTCGGTGAAGGCAGAGATCAGCAGATCACCACCCACGAAGGCGCCGCGCCACGAGGCACCCCGGCCGCCGAAAACCTCCTCCCGATCGCCGCGACTCCGCGGGGCGTTGACGCCAAACTTGAAAGACTGGACGTCTGGCCGGAGCCGCGCCGCGAAAGCAGGGTCATCGGTCGCGATGGAGGCTACTAAAGCACCGTTCGAGACATTCATAGCTGACAGGAGTTCAGACTCGGTATCGACGATGACGATCGAGTCGATCGGTCCGAAAGGCTCGCTGTGATGGAAGGACCAACCCGTCGGCGGATTAAGCACGCAGGCCGGCGCGATGTAGGCCGACTGGTCCTGACCCGCGATGAAGCGACCGACTCCTAGGCCACCCCGGATTAAAGGGATGCCGCCGGCCACGATGGCTTCCTCGTATCGTGCCCGGAGATCGGTGGCCTTCGACTGAGATATGACCGGTCCGAAATCCAGCTCCGGCAACGGGTCGCCCGGCGCGGCCACCGCAAAGGGATTCCCGAACTTTAGGGAGGCGATGACTTCTTGGTAAGTGGCGAGGAAGTCGGGCAAGAGGCGGCGTTGGACGACATAGCGCGGATAGGCGGTGCAGCGCTGCTTGGCGTATTCGAAACCTTTCTTGAGATGGCCCGCGAGCAGCGGCCACTGCGAGAAATTCCAGATGCCCCATGTATTGAGGCCTTCCTGCTCGAGGATGTGCCGGCGACGCAAGTCAGCCAAGGTGCTCGCGGCTTTGCGGCCGTTGGAGCGCCCGCCGACGAACGCCAGCGCGCCCAGCTGCGGAGACGAGATGAGCGCGTCGCTGAGGTCGCCCCCAATACCAGAAAGCAACGTCACGGGTAATCCCGCCCGTACCATCAGGGCATGCGCCAGCGTCAAAGCGTGGAAGCCGCCTTGCGAAGGGGTCTTGGCGATGACGGCGCTACCCGCCAGTAACTGCGCAAGTTCGGCATGGACCAGCACGCTCAGGGGGTAATTCCATGAAGCAATATTGGAAACGGGCCCCGCGAGAGGCGTCCGCCCTTCCATCTGTCGTTCGATTTCCTTGATATACCAATCCACCCCGTCGACGCAGCGATCGACGTCCGCGCAGGCGATACGCCAAGGTTTGCCGATCTCCCACATCAGGAGAAGCGCGAGGGTATCGCGGTGCTCGCGGAGGAGCCCGAGAGCCGCCTGCACGCGGCGCTGGCGCTCATCTAGCGGCACCTTGGCCCAGGAAGCATGCTGGCGGGCGGACGCCTCGACCGCCGCGACGGCCGTTTGTTTGTCGATCCGGGGCGGGCCAGGAATCAACGAGGCATCGATCGCTAAAGCGTGTGGGCGGGTTTCTCCGACAAATTTCCATTCCCCGCCAATCAGGTTGGCGATACGGTTAGCCTCAAAAGCCTCAGGAGCGGCTTGGCGGGCGCGACGATAGACGTCGTCCCAAGTGGTTCCTGGCTTGTGTTGTAGGGTCATGGGTAACGTGTGGTTTTGAAAAATTAAGGCCTTAAACGGCGTTTGTTATTCGCGTTCTGTGAACAAGGACGTGGCAGGACCAAAAATGTTTTAATCCGGTAGTGTGTTCATGAAATTAATGCAGGCAAACGTTGGGCCCACTTTAACCCCTTGGTCGGGTTAGGAGTACTTTGTGGCTTCAACGCGAATTACTTCGTCAACCGCCGCAGCGACTGGTTGATCTTTGGGACGTCGCACACTTCGGCGTCGTAGTCGGGGCCGACCCACTCGCGCCACTCGCGGCCGAGTTCGGTCTCCGGCTCTTTCAGACACGCCAGCATGTCGTGAAACGCATCGAGCCCACCGCAATCCTCGGGCGGCCCCGCCCGCTCGCCGCCGACGCAGTGCGGATAACGCAGGCCCTTCTCCATCGCCACCGGCTTGTCCACGCGGATTTCGACCTGCCAGCCCTCGGCGAAATGGTAGCCGTAGGTGAATCGCTCGCGGTTCTCCAGATCGAGATCAGAGAGCGCGATGTCGCGGTCGTCCTCGATCACCAGCTCATCCCGCTTGAGCGGATTGCCATAGCGCAGGTCGTCGAAGTTGAACGCGTGGGTCTGATAATCGAACCAATCGAAGGCCACCTGAATGCAGTCGTGCAGGCGCGAGAGCCACATCGTCTCGCGCACGAGCACCATCCGCCACACGCGTGGCTCGCTGCCGACCAAGCTCAAGTGCAACGGGAACACGCGTTCCGCGGTTTTCTTTTTCGTGCGCGCCCCCGCGCCCTCTTGGATTCCAATCATGGGAGAAGTGGAACTACCCACCGCCGGTGCGGCAAGAAAAGCCCGCCGTCGGAAACGCTCTCACCATGCCCGCGCCGCTCGCTTTGATTCGAGCGCTGCCTGCGCCGCGGCCGGCAACTCGTTCAAAAAGTCCAGCCCCGTACGTCGCTCCACCTCGTCGATCGCTACCAAATAGGAGTCGAGCGACTCGTCCTTCGCGCTCTGCGGCAGCACAAACGCCGTCGCCCGCACCCCGCCTGCTTGTTCATCGAGGATGATCATGAAAAACGCCTCCGGCACGGCGACCCGTCGCTTCAACCGGGCCGGCACCGCGCCGAAGATCGGCCCCGCAACCACCCAAATCTCCCCGAAGCGCGCAGGATAGTTCGTCGCGATGCGTTGCTCCAACGCCTTCCACAGACCGGCGTTCAGCGTGTGTTTCTGCGGCGTGATGTTCGACATCAGAAACGTGTCTTCCTGCGCCTCACGGCCGTAGCGCGTAGCGATGGCGTAGTTGGGCGCGAGGTGGCCGCGATCGTAGCCGCTCCGCGTGTAGTCGCCCGGCTCAATCCGCGCGGCCGTGCGCGGATCGACGCGGAACTGCCCGGGCCGCGCCGCCGGTTCGCGCCAGTCGAGATCGCGCAGGCGATACGCCGCCCAAAGCGGATTTGCCAAAGCATCGCTGTAGCCGACGACGTAGCCGGAGTTGCTCAAGACCCGCACCGGTCCCGCCCCGCTGCCCGCACTCAATCGCGGCGCCCCGCCGAGCAGATGCGTGCGATCACCGGTCGGCGCGGCGCGAACAAATTCGTCGCTATAGTAAAGCTGCCAAAGATCCCGGCCGACATCGAACGCCGTGACCTGCTTCCGGCCGTCGAACAAATTTCCGACGAGCCGAGCAACCTCCTGCTGCCGCGTCACCGGCTGAAACAAATACCAACCTCCGATCACGCCCCAGAGCACGAGATTCGCGACGACGAAGGCGCGCGTCCGGCGAAGCGAACGCGGCAAGGCGGATAGATTGAGACGACGGGCCATGGAGCGAGAAATCACCCACAGCCCAACGACTCCGGTCCCACGAGGTCAACCGGCCAGCGCACGGGGAGCGCGATCAGAACCGATACTCCGCGCTCACGCCGAACTGCCGCGGATCGGCCCGGGTCTCGTAGCGCGTCTCGACGTAGTCCGGGTCCTCGTTGCCGAAGAAAAACACCCGTTTCTCATAACGCGTATTCGTGAGATTTTTCCCCCAGAGCGTGAACGTCCATTCGCGCCACGCATAGCCGAGGCTGGCGTTGTAGAGGCGGAACGCGCGGCGCGCTTCGTTTTGATTGTTGGAGTCGAATTGCCGGGCGCGGGCGACGAGTTCGGCCGACGCGAAGAGCCCGGTCGGGGCCGGCCGGTAACGCGTGCTCAACGTGGTGCCGGTGCGCGGCGTATTCGCGAGCGGGCGACCTCCGCCGGCATTGCCGTTGGTGAGCGAAAATCTATCGAGTTCAGACTCCATCGCCGCGAGCGTGCCGGCGACGGACCAGTCGGGAGTCAGCGCATAATTCACCGCGGCCTCGAAGCCGGTAACGCGGGCGGCGCGGGCGTTGGCCGTGAAGAAGCGGTAGTTGCCGCCGAAACCCGCCGAGTCGCGCACCTGCGTGTCGGCGCGATCGAGGCTGAACGCGGTGATCTCGGCCGTGAGCGAACGCTCCAGCCACGAACCGCGCAGGCCAACCTCGGTGTTCCACAGCGTCTCGGTGCCGTAGGTCAGCGGATCGGCCGGCGGATTGATGCGCGCGTCGAGGTTGACGCCACCTGCCTTATAACCGCGCGTGACCGAGGCAAACGCGAGCACGGCGCCGGTGAGATCGTGCTCAAGCGTGAGTTTCCCGCCGAGCAGGGTGTCGTCGAAGGCAGGCGAAAACGTGACCACCGGATCAAACGTGTTACGCGCTTGGCGGAAACGGGTCCTCGTGCCCCGACCGGCGAGGGCAATGTGCTCCGCGCGCAGACCAACAATGAGACGCGTGCGCGGCGAAAAATCATGCGCGATTTGGCCGAAGCCCGCAAACTGGTCCGAATCGTAGCGCGTGCGCAGACCGCGCACGTTGCCCGGATCGGTGTTCGTGTAGGCGCTGTCTTCGACGAGGTTCGCGTAGAAGCCGCCAAGCGTCCACCGGTCGATGGCCCCGAACGCTCCGCGCGTGAGCAAGGAGTCAAGTCGCAGCTCCTGGTTAAAGCCGTCCCGCGAGCGCCGAAGATCACTGAAGCCTTGGTAAGACGCGGCGGTCCAGTCGTCATCATAACTGTAAACCGACTTCACCCGGGTACCGCTGGTGATGGTCGTGAGCCGCACGCCATCGAGCCCGGAGTAAGTGCCGCGCAGGCTGGCGGCGGTGGAGCGTTGTTCGTCGCGCCCCGGTTGATCGCTGAGCGTGCGGCGGCCGTTGTTATCGAGCGCAAACTCGTCGAAACCGTTGTTTACCTCGGAAAAAAGCACCGCGCCGTCCCAGCGCCAAGCCGGCGAGAGATTGGCCGTCAGACGGAGCCGGGCGTTGAACTCGTCACGGGCGTTGGTCGCGCGGCCGAGCGTGGCGTTGCGCCGAAAGCCGTCACTCGCGTGCTGCTGCACCGCCAGACGCACCATGAAACGATCGGGCTGTGCAGCGACCAGTGGGCCACCGAGTGCAAATCCGCCCTCGCGCAACGCGTCTTCGCCGAAACGCGACTCGACGCGTCCCGTCCAAAACGGCGTCGGCGCGTTGGTCACCAAGCGCACGACGCCCCCGGCCGCGTTGGCCCCGAACGCACCGGCCTGCGGCCCGCGCAAGACCTCGATTTGGCTGACATCAAACGTGCTCCCGAGCGTGCCAAGCCCCGTGAAATCGAAATCATCGACAAGAAAACGCACCGCAGAATCCGGCGTCTCGCCCTCGTATTGGGAGTTCTCGCCGATGCCGCGGATCTGAAAATACCGCGGTCGCGAAGTGCCGCCGGTAAACGTGAGATTGGGAATCCGGTCGGCCAAGTCGCCAAAATGACCGACCGCCCCGAAGCGTAGGGTCGCTTCGTCGAAGACCGTCACGCTCGCCGGAATTTGCGCGAGTGGGGACGCCCATAGATCGGCCGTGACGCGCACGGGCGCCAACGTCACGGCGCCGGGCGGCTGGGCCGGCTCGGCGGCAGGCAACGTCGCGGCGAGCGCGAAGCTGAGAAGAGAGATTCGAATCGGAGGATGCATGGTGGGTGATGCCCAACCCAAACGGACCGCCGAAAAAGGGGGCGCGAGTCGCGCCCTCAAAAAAAGGCGCAATCCGCGCCTGCTGTTTCCTTCGTCGGCATGATCCGTTCAGGTTCGAAGGGTCGAGCGGCCGAATCGCGCCACAATCTCAGTCTTCCGCGGAAGACACCCCTACAGGCAAAGCGGAGCAAAAGCGTGATCGTGGGCGGCGCAAGAATTTCCTGCCAATTTCGCGAATTCAACGCGAAGCCGCCCCGCCGGGAAAAAAGAAGCCGCCCCGTTTAAGGGGCGGCTCACATAACCAAACACCAAGCAAACCGGAATGACTTACTAATCCTGACCGTGTTACCAGCACGGCCCTGCTATCTGGTCGATAGATGCTGAATTTTGGAAAACGCTCAAAATTGCCCAAGGAAACTTTGGATCCCAAATCCGGCCGCAGACCCCAAAAACGACAAGAGCCGCCTCCGATGAAGGAGGCGGCTCATGTAACCTGACACCAAGCAAACCATTGAACCTCTAACCTTGGCCGTCTTACCAGGACAGCCTTTTCATTAAGATAGATGCGCCCAATTCAAAATTGCTCAAAAAAACCGAAAGTTTTTTTCTCACGACGCAATCAGCGCTTAAAACCCTAACTGATAAAAATTAAAAACACTGATCGATTCCTCAATCCTCGCCGGAGAACTAATTCAGTCCACTATCGTGGCTCCCGCCACGAGATCGCGCTCGCCTTCACCGACGGCCGGCACAGGCGTATTTGTCAGCGGATATCTGAACCGTTGGCCTTCGTAGTTGCGGAACACCACTTCGGAGTCGGTGATTTTCTCCACATAATCGGGATTGATCGGAACTTTGCCGCCACCGCCGGGCGCATCGATCACGTATTGCGGCACCGCATAGCCGGTGGTGTGACCACGCAGAGCGCGGATAATCTCGATACCCTTGCGCACATCGACTTTGAAATGAGCGCCGCCCGTGATCAGATCCATCTGGTAGATGTAATAGGGCCGAACCCGCATCCGCAGCAGCCGGTGCATCAGGGCCTTCATGACCTCGGCATCGTCGTTGATGCCCTTCAATAACACGCTCTGATTCCCCAACGGCACGCCGGCAAACGACAAGCGCTCGCACGCCGCCCGTAGCTCGGCCGTCGCCTCCTTTGGGTGGTTCGTATGGATGCTCATCCAAATCGGGCCGTGCTTTTTGAAGATCTCGCACAATTCCGGGGTGATGCGCTGCGGCAAAAACACCGGAATTCGCGAGCCGATCCGGATAAACTCCACGTGCTTGATCGCCCGCAGCCGGGACAGCAAATTGTCCAACTTCTTGTCTGAGAGCAGCAGCGGATCGCCGCCGGAAAGCAGCACGTCACGGATCTCCGGATGCGTCTCAATATACTTCAACCCTTGTTCAAATTCAGGGTGAAAATTGTAGTCCTGGGCGTTCGAAACCAGGCGGCTCCGCGTGCAATAACGGCAGTAGGCCGCGCAACGGTCCGTGACCAAAAACAAGACGCGGTCCGGATAGCGGTGCACCAATCCGGGCACCGGCGAATGCTCATCCTCGCCGAGCGAATCGAGCATTTCTTCCTCACTCACCACCGCTTCGCCGCCCCGCGGAATCAACTGCTTCCGAATCGGACAATCTGGGTCGTCGCGGTCGATCAGGTTGAAGAAATACGGGGTGATCGCGAGCGCCAGCTTCTGACTGGCAAAAAGGCAACCGGCCTTCTCGTCGGCCGTGAGCATCATATGCTCTTCCAGCTGGGCCACACTCGTGATTCGGTTCTTCAGTTGCCACACCCAGTCGCTCCAATCTGAGGCGGGTATATGCTGCCATAGGCCTTGGCCTTCATACCAGGCAGTGCGGTCTTCGGTGTAGGGCATCGAATTTTTGGAAGTGGGACGATTAGGCCCCTAATCACTGCTGTCAAATGACCAACGCACTTCAATTTAATGACGGCCGATGGAGAAAATTTTGGGCAAGTCCCCGCCTCGCGCACAAAACCCTTGGCACCCATGCCGCCGCGCCTTTTCTTTCAGCTTTAATGTCCACGTTCAAACCCGGTGTCCTGGCTCTCGAAGATGGCAGTGTGTTTCGCGGTCGCGCGTTTGGCGCCGCCGCCGCCATCGCCGGAGAATGTGTCTTCAACACGTCGATGACCGGCTATCAGGAGATCATCACCGATCCCTCCTATTTTGGCCAGATCGTCACCATGACCGCCGTTCAAGTCGGCAACTATGGCCTCGCCCCCGCCGACGAAGAATCCTCCGGCCCGAAGTGCGCCGGTTTCGTCATCCGCGAGCTCTCTCCCGTCGTTTCAAACTGGCGCAGCGAAACCTCGCTCGACGCCTACCTCACGAAACACGGCATCCCCGGTCTCGCTGAAATCGACACCCGCGCTCTCACCAAGAAACTCCGCGTCGACGGCGCGATGAAGAGCTGCCTCAGCACTCTGCCTCTTTCCGACGAAGAAGCCGTCGCCCGGGCCCGCGCCTGGCAGGACATGGCCGGCAGCGATTACGTGAAGGACGTGACTTGCAAAGAGCCTTACCTCTGGTCCGCCACCGACGCCGGCAACTACAACGCCGCCTACCTGCCGGTCGGCACCACCTTCAACGCCCCCACCCCGCCCGCCAAACGTTTCAAAGTCGCGGCCTTCGATTTCGGGGCCAAGCACACGATTTTCCGGAAACTTGTCCGCCACGGTTTCGACGTGCAGGTCTTCCCCGCCACCGCCACCGCCGAGCAAGTGCGCGAGCACAAGGTCGATGCGGTCTTCCTTTCCAACGGTCCCGGCGACCCCGCGGCGCTGGGCTATGTACACCAAACGGTCTCGGCGCTGCTGCCCGAATTCCCCATCTTCGGCATCTGCCTCGGCCATCAGATGCTCACCCACGCCATTGGCGGCACGACGTTCAAACTCAAGTTTGGCCATCGCGGCGGCAACCAGCCCGTAAAGAATTTGGAGACCGGCAAAGTCTCCATCACCGCCCAAAATCACGGTTTCGCCACCGATCCCACGAGCCTCGAAAAACACGGCGCCAAAGTCACCGAGGTCAACCTCAACGACCAGACCGTCGAGGGCCTGCGGCACACGAAGCTCCCCGTTTTCAGCGTGCAATACCACCCCGAGGCCGCGCCCGGCCCCAACGACGCCGATCCGCTCTTCACCGATTTCTACCGGATGGTTGAAGCGCGCAAAGCCGGGAAAATCTGAAGACGAAGGGCGCTCAACCGCCTCTTTCGTCCTTCCGCGTCCCCGAACTCCGCGGGCTCTACCCGAGCCAACGCTCAAACTTTTCCCCGTCCTCCGGCGTGTCCACGCCGATCGTCGGGTCCTCGGTCAGGTCGCAGGCGATGCTGAACCCGTTCTCGAGCACGCGGAGCTGCTCCAATCTCTCGATCTGCTCCAAGCGTCCGACCGGCAGTCCTGCAAATTTTTCCAATAGCGCCGCCTTATAGGCATAGAGCCCGAGGTGCCGGAAACACGGATTCGCCCGCACCCAGGCGTCATCGACCTTGCCCGCCAAATCCCGCGCGTAGGGAATCGACGAGCGGGAAAAATAGAGCGCCTTCCGCCCGCCCGGCGCGAGCACGACCTTGACCTGATTCGGGTTGGCAAAATCCGCCGCCGTGGTGAACCGCGTGGCCAGCGTCGCCATGTCCGCCGGACCGGAGATCAACTCCGCCAACGCGCGAATCTGCCGCGCCGAAACCAACGGCTCATCCGCCTGCACGTTGATCACGTAGTCGGCACCGATGCTACGATTGGCCTCCGCCAGACGATCCGTGCCACTGGCGTGGTCGCTCCGCGTCATGATCGCCTCAAATCCCGCCGTCGTCACGCATTCCGCCAGAAGCTCATGATCCACCGCGAAATACAGCGGCATCTCCGGAGCCTCGCGCGCGATACGTTCGGCCACCCAAAGCAGCAACGGCTTGCCCTTGATCATGTGCAACAACTTGCGCGGAAAGCGGGTGGACTCGAGTCGACACGGGACGATCAGCGCAATTTTCGGCATCGGGTGGCACCGTAGCCTCTGGCTTTGGGGTTGCAAGCCGAGGCAACCCGCTTGATGTTTATCGGTCTTTCCCGCCACTCAGCCATGAACAATCCTGCCGCCACACCGCCTGCCGCCCAGCCCCTCATCAAGGCGCTGATCGTGCAGAACAAGATGGGCATTCACGCCCGGCCGGCCGCGATGATCGTCCGGATCACCAACAAGTTCAAAGCCGAGGTTTTCGTCGAAAAAGACGAGGAGCAGGTCAACGGCAAGAGCATCATGGGGCTCATGATGTTGGCCGCCTGCAAGGGCTCGAAAGTCAAATTCATCGCCACCGGCGAGGACGCACCGCAAATGCTCACCGAGCTTGAATCGCTTTTCGCAAAGAAATTCGACGAAGCCTGAGCTCCGTCGGCGTTCATTAGGCCGAAAACCAGGGCGTCCTTAGCGGGCGCCTTTTTTGTGCCCATAACCTTTCGTCCGTCGGCTGCCTAAAGCCCGAAAAATGCCCGGGCGTTTCGCGTCGAGACCTCGGCGATCTCTTGAAGCTCTACGCCAAAAAGACCGGCCGCATACTCCGCCGTGTGCCTCATCAACGCCGGTTCATTGGGTTTCCCCCGGTGCGGCATCGGGGTCAGAAACGGCGCATCGGTTTCAAGCATGAGCCGTTGCAAGCCCTGAGCCCGCGCTGCCGCCCGCACATTCTCGGCCGATTTGTAAGTGAGCACCCCGGTGAAAGACCCAAAACCGCCCCGCTTCGTCAGCTCGGCCATTTCCGCGGCGCCTTCGGTAAAGCAGTGGAAGATCACCCGCTCCCACGCCACTCCGCTCCCATCAATCAACTCAACGCACTCCTGAAACGCTCCGCGCGAATGCACGACCAGCGGACACCCGAGCCGTCGGGCCAAGTCGAGCTGCACCCGAAATGCCGCCCGCTGCCAGCCCAGAATCTCCGCCGCTTTCGCCAAATCGTCCTTCGGCAGATGAAACCGATCCAGCCCGCATTCGCCCAGCGCCACCGGCTTCGGCCCGCGCCCAACCCAGAAGTCCTCCATCTGCCCGACGGCCTCCGCCCAATTCGCGTCCACCGAACAGGGATGCAGCCCCACCGAATACTTGACCTGGTGACTGTGTTCTCGCGCCAGTTCCCGGTAGACGCCCCAATCGTCCGCCGCGGTGCCGATCGCGATCATCTGTTCGACGCCCGCCTCCGCCGCCCGCGCCAACACCGCGGGCAGTTCTCCGCGCGCGGCGAACCCGTCCAAATGGGTATGCGTATCGATCAATTGCATGACCTCCACAACGTGCCGCCCGCGGAGCGCGGCGCAATCTTGCAGTCCTGACCGAGTCCTTGCCCCGGGCGCAAATCCCCTCGGCCAAATCGAAAAAAAGCTGATAAGAATCCAAACTCACATGCCCACCGAAAGCGCGCCCGCACACGTGCGCGTGCGGGCCACCGCCGCTCAATGTGCCCGAGAGCGACGCTTGCCGACTCCCGCTTTGCCAAGCAGCCCAACGTTGCCGAGCTGACCCGTTAAGACCCTCTCCAGCCCGGGCTGAACGTCAGCTTTCTTTGGCTCCCCTTTTTGCCATCGGCTCCAGCAGAGCGATCGCACCCGCAAAATCTTTCTTCTGTCGCAGCGACCGCTGCCGTCGCCCCGTCCGCAACCTTGGCCCAGGCCGCACGGATCGAAAATCCAAACATCAGAATCAATGGGTAGGTTCCGGTCCCGCCACTCTAGCCGAAACCGCCCGGCCAACGCCTGTGCCGGAAGTCACGGCTACAACCATGATTTTCCGCAACTGCACTCACACTTTCGCCGCGTTGTCGCACACGTAGTGCACCATGCTCCGGCGGTAATTGTAGGCCCGCAAGGCCGCGTCTTTCGCTCCGTCGCGCGACTTGATCAGGTGCCGGGTGTTGGCCAGCGCCGCCGCATCCTCCGACGCGACAATCGCGGCGATGCAAACCATGGCCTCGGCGCGCGCATCGAGTCGGCTCGATGGAAATAGGGTGTGCGTGGCGAGCCAGCGGACAGTGGATTGCAGCGGATTCATAACGATGAGTCGGACATTAAGACTTTTACCTCCATCCGCGCAAGCCGCTGCAAGTTTCTCCGCTCCGCCCGCACCGGCCACCAGTCGTAGAGATAAATCTCAAGCGGACGCCACATCGCCACCCAACCCACGATGGAGAGACTCTCGCGAACGATTTCCAGCACTGTTCCATGCGGCTCCAGCGCGATCCATTGCGCGACAATCAAGCACCCGGCCAGAAAAACCAACCCCACCACGAGGCTGAGCCGGCCCCGGCGCATCAGTTGCAAAAACTCCCGCTGCTTGTGCTCCGCCCGGTGACAGAAATACGCCCGCACCGCCGCCGGCACGTCCATCGTTGTCGCCGGCGGCGTCGCCACATGGATCACCAGCGCGAGTTCGCGGTGCTTCGGAATCTCCGCCGCCCAGCTCTCGATGAACTCCTCCGCCTTGGCATCGAGATCGCGTTCCAAAAACGGCGACGGATCCAGCGAGTTGAACAACTGCGCGATCTCCCGCAGCCGCAATTCGATCACCGTCGGATTCTCCGCGTTCATTTGCCCTCCAGTCGCGCCGCCCAGACGGCTTCGTTAAAACCCACCAAACCCAGACCGTCGGCTCCGAGCAAAAAAGGGCGTTTCACCAGATTTCCGTTGCCCGCAAGCAACGCCAGCGCGGCCGTCTCCGTCATCGCCGGCAACTTCTCGCCCAATCCTTGCGCCCGGTAGTCGAGGCCCGAGGTGTTGAAAAGCTTCCGCAGCTCACCGCCCTGCGCCGCGAGCATTCGCCTCAACTCAGCCCCGCTTGGCGGCGTCTCGCGGATCGGCTTCTCGACAAAGTCCAGCCCGCGGCCGCGCAGCCACGTCACGGCGCGCCGGCAGCTGTCGCAGTTCGAATAGGTGTAGACGGTGAGGGTGCTCATTTCACCCAACTCGGGTCTTGGACGACAAACTGCCAACGCTCCCGAAAGGTTCCGAGCTCGCCGTAAAACCGCAGCATATCCCCGGCTTGGTGGTCCTCCCGCAGCTTGGCCAGCAGCGCGGGATCGTGACTGTAAACATCATAGGTCTCCCCCATGAACTCGACACTGAGGCGCTTGGCCTTCCCCACTTTGCCTTCCACGCGGAAAAGTTTTCCTTTGAAGGCGTCGGAGCGGATGCTCTGGTCCGCCGGAATCTGCGCTGCCTTGAGCGCGGTCTTTTCCACGTCGACTCCGGCATAATCGATCTTCACCACCGCCACCGTCGCCGGCTCCGTCGAGGCGTTCTTCAGCGGCAGGTACTTGTCCGCCCGCCCGTCCGGCACGGTCACGAATCGCGCGTAGATCGGAAAATGATCCGAGAACCCCGAGCCGGTCGCGCCGTCACCCGACCAGCGCACCGGCAATCCTTTCGCATCGGCGTTCATCCCGGGAGTTTTAGCCACCGCAAACGAGTTGTCCGCGTATTGCACCCCGCGGAAGTCATAGAGTCCGCGGCTCACGATCAAGTGCATCAACGTGCCCCATTCCCCGCGGAACGTGTCGCTCCCGCGTTGCTCCGCCGGCAGTTCATACCAGAGATTATAGAGATCACGCGTCGTCCCACGCACCGCGAGTTCGTTGCCTTGCGACCCAAGCACGTCGTTGATGCCGGTCTGCTTCATCGTCTTCGCGTAACGCCGGCTGTGATTGTATTGGGAATTGAGATCCCCGCCCACGATCACATCGGCATGCGGGTCTTCTTTGAGAATATCCGTCAGTCGCGTGCGCAACGTGCGCGCGTTTTCGATGCGGTCTTTTTCCGTCGCCGGATCGCTCGCGCCCGACTTCCAGTGATTGTTGAAAAGATAGAGCGGCGCACCATCCACCTCGATAAGCACCTCCTGCACCGCGCGGGCGTTGGCCGTCGCATAGGACCGCGCGTGCTTCACGGGAAACCGCGTAAACACGACGCACTTCTGCTCCAGTTTTCGCTCGGGCGCATCCTTCGGCGCGACCACCGCCGGCACTTCGACAAAATAACCCGTCATCCCCCGGTCGGCCAAGGTCTTCAACAGGAGCGCCTCCGAAGGGAGGTCGGCGATTTCAGCGTTAAACTTCGCCCCGAGCATCGCGTCGATCTTCACCCCCGCGTAGCGCGCCAAAATTTCCGCATAGTTCGGTGCCGCCTTGCCGGGTGTAAAATCCGCCTCCAATTCCTGAAACAGGATCACATCGGGTCCGCGCCCACCTTCGAATTGCGCCAAAACTTTGGCGATGTTGTTCAACTTCGTCAGCACATGGGTCTTGGAGTAACGCGCCGGCTGATAGTCCTCAAAGGTCGCCACACCGTCCGCGTCGTGGAGATTCTCCACGTTGTAAACCATCACCATAAACGGCCGCGCTTGCGCCGCCGCCACGGCCAACACGAGCAGGCCAAAAAACAACCGGATAACATTTCGCATCCGAACAACGTGAGCCGTCACCCCGCGCCGCGCAACTCCCGGCTCCGCCCCCGGCCATTGACGCCGTGGGCCGCGAAAATTCATGCTCCCCTTCCATGTCTCTGATTCTCGACGTTTCCGGCCTCCGCGTGACGCGCGGCGACACCGTCATCCTCCACGGTCTCGACTGGCGGGTGCGCCGCGGCGAACACTGGACGATCCTCGGGGCCAACGGTTGCGGCAAAACCACCCTGCTCAAGACCCTCCTCGGTTACCTCTCACCCACCGGCGGCGACATCGCCGTCCTCGGCCAACGCTACGGCGAAACCGATTGGCGCGACCTCCGCCTTAAACTCGGTATCGTCACCAGCGCGCTCCAAGCCAGCGTGCCCGCCGCCGAGCCTGCGATCGAAACTGTCGTCAGCGGCCGCTACGCCCAACTCGATCTCTGGCTGACGCCGACCCGAGCCGACCTCCTCGCCGCGAAAAAACTCCTCCGCCTGCTCGGGGCCACCCGTCTCATCAATCGCGAGTGGCAGTTTCTCTCCCAAGGCGAGCGCCAGCGTATCCTCATCGCCCGCGCTCTCATGGCTCGCCCGCGGCTGCTCATTCTCGACGAGCCTTGCGCCGGCTTGGATCCCGTCGCCCGTGAAGAGTTTCTCCGCTTTCTGCAAAAACTCTCCGGCCGGAAAAACTGCCCCGCCCTCGTCTTGGTCACGCACCACGTCGAAGAAATTCTGCCCTGCTTCACCCACGCGCTCTTGCTCCGTGCCGGCCGCGTGGTCGCCGCCGGCCCCCGTGCCACCACGCTCACGACCGCCCGACTCGCCGCCACCTTTGGCGCGCCGCTCCGATTGCGCCGCCGCCAAGGCCGCTATGCCCTCGGCTGGGTCGCCGACCGCGCGTGAATCCACTCGCCGAATCCATCGAGACTCTCGGCCTCGCCGGCCCGTGGACTTACCTTGCTCTGTTCCTCGCCGCCTCGCTCCTGATGATTTGGCGCTTCGAGGCGCTGCTCCGACAATTCGTATCCTCCAGCGCCATGCACCCGTCGCATCACTCCAAACATAGTATCTCCCCGAAAGCTCCCGACGGCCGCGGGTTTTCAAAACCTCAATTCAGCTAACTCACCCATCTTATGAAAAGTCGTCCCCTCGCTTCCAAGCTCCTCGCCTTAATCCTCCTCGGGGCTCTCGCACCAGTCGTCGCCATCGCCGCCCCGTCCACCGCCGCCAAAGCCGATATCGTCGACACCGCCGTCGCCGCCGGCTCGTTTAAGACGCTCGCCGCCGCCCTCACCGCCGCCGATCTCGTCGGCGCGCTCAAAAGCGCGGGACCGTTCACCGTCTTCGCCCCCACCGACGCCGCTTTCGCCAAACTGCCCAAGGGCACGCTTGAGTCGCTCCTTCAGCCCGAGAACAAAGCCCAACTCGTCGCGATCCTCAAACTTCACGTCATCGCCGCGCGCATCCCGCTTTCCACCGCCCTTGAAAAAGGCAGCGCGAAAACACTCGCCGACGAAACCGTCGCCATCGCCTTCAAAGACGGTTCCGTCCGCGTCAACGGCGCCAAGCTCACCGCCGCCGATATCAACACGAGCAACGGCGTGATCCACGTCATCGACACCGTTCTTTTGCCCGAGAAAAAAGCCGTCGCCACCGCGGCCATGGTCGGCGGATCACCCGTCCGCCTGATCGCCCTCGCCATCGAACGCGGCGTCCCGCTCTTCAACGACGGCCAACCCGCCGCTTGCGCCGCCATCTACGAAGTGACCGCCGAATCTCTCATCGCCTTCGCCCAACTCCCGGCCGCAGCGAACCAAATCCTCCGCACCGCGCTCGCCGAGTCGGCCAAAAACCCCGACCCCACCGAGCGCGCTTGGACGCTCCGCCGCGCCCTCGACCGCACCCTCGCCGCCGTCGAACCCCTCCACCCCGCGCCACGCTGATCGTCGCTGCCGCCGCCGAGCTACCGCTGGATCAATTTACCAAGGGCGCCGAAGTTTTTCAGCGGCGCGCTTTTTTTGTCCGGCGTTTTCACAGTCGCCATCGGCACCGGTGCCACCGCCACCGCGGGTTTGGTCGCAATCGATTTTGGCGGCACCTCGGCCTTCGCCGCTTCCGGCCCCACCTTCGCCGCGCCCGCCAACCAGCGGTCCAATTTCACCGCCGACACCGGCTCCGAAGTCCCCAGTTCTTGGGCAAACACGCTCACTCGAAACTCCTCCACCAGCCAGCGAAACGCCGCGCCGTCCTCCCGCCCGCGCAGTTTCCCGACCGCCGCGATATACGGCGCCAACTGCCGGGCGCGCTCCGCGTCCTTTGCCGGATTCTGCCGCCAGCGATCCGCCCGTTGCTTCATCGCCTTCAAATAACGCGGAAACTGCGCGAGCTGCCCATAAGGCGTCACCCGCACAAAGTCCGCCGGCAACAACCCCGCCAACTCCGCCGCCATTCCCGCATAAGGGGTCGGGTGCACTTCCAGCGTCAGCCGCAGATTCAGGATCTCGCGCAATTGGTCCACGTAACGCGGCACCAGCCCGCGCAGATCCGCCTTCGCCCGATTCACGGCCGCTTCAAACCCCGCCGCCGTCAGCGCGCCCACGCGCTTCGCATCGCAAATCCACGCCCGAATCGAGCCCAGCGCGTGCACCTGCAAATCCGCCAACGGCACCAGCGTCGCGAGCAGCGCCCCCAGATCACGCAACGCCTTCAAATCCCGCTCCAGCCAGCCGAGTTCATACCGCACCTGCGTTTCCAACAACGCCGCCAGCCCTCGCGCCGTCGCCGCCTGCGCTTCCTCCGGGGTGCGGGCCAGCCGCAAGGCCACGCCTCCCGCCTCGACCACCAGCGCCGGCCACGCCTCGACCGGCACGCCCGCCTGCTCGCTCACGTTCACCCGCGGCGGCAACTCCCCAAAGGTCCACGCCGTCTGCGGCGGCTTCTCCCACTGCGCCCGCGCGCGCCGCCACACCTCGGGTTCCGCCTTCGCCACGGCCACCGTTGCCTCACGACCGCGTTGCTTCAGCGCCGCCTGAATCTCGCCCAGCTCCCGGCTGGCGCACAGCTCGACGCCGACGTCGTTCAACACCCGCACGCGCACGCGAAAATGATCCGGCGGCGCTTTGTCTTCCCAAATCTTCGCCTGCACCCCGAGGCCAAATCGCTCGCGCAACTCCGCCGCCAGCGCCTCGGTCAACGTCTCGCGCCGGTCCGTCAACCGGTCCCGCGCCGCCACCCAGCCCGCGAACTTTTTCGCATTTTCACTCAGGGGCACAAACGCCCGGCGCAATTCCTTGGGCAGCGCCCGCAGGTAATGCTCCACCTTCGCCTCGAGGTGCCCGGGCACCGCCCAATCGAGCGCCGCCGGCGTGAGCGACGCCGCGTCCCGCACATTCACATCGAGCGTCACGCCGTCGTCGGCCTGCCCCGGCTTGTAAGTATAGGCCAACGGCAACGCCGAATTCGCCAGCGCCACCGCCTCGGGAAACGCCACCGCATCGTGCACCAAGGTTTCCGGATCACGCAGGTCCTCCGGCTCCAACATCAGGAATTTCGGCTCCGCACCTTTGCGCTCGCGCACCAGATCGACCAGCTCGGCCACCGTGCTGATCCCCGTAGGAGCGTCGTTCGACGACGCCCTTTCTTCCACCAACCGCGCGGCGTAGAACCGGTAGATCGCCTCGTCCAGATTCAGATATCCCGTGTCGCGCGTGCGCGTGAGTGCGTTCTCGATTTTCGCCCGCACCGCCCGATTGTGAATCAGACAATCCAGCGGAAACACCACCGTGTCGTTCACGAGGGCTTCGCGGATAAAAATCTCCGTCGCGTGCGCCGGATTGATTTTGCCGTAGCCCACCGCGCGGCTCTCCAGTTCCAGTCCGTAAAGCCGCGTGCGTTGTTTCACCATCACGCGCCCCGCTTCTTCGTTCCAAAACGGCTCGCTGTGCGCCACGCGCACCACGTGAGACCCCAGCTCCAGCGCCCACATGGGGTCGAGCCGCGCACAGGTCCGCGCAAAAATCCGCGTCGTCTCCATCATCTCCGCCGCCATGATCCAGCGCGGCGTCTTCGGCCCTTTCTTCGGCGCGGCTGCGGGATCCGCTTTTCCCCGTTTCGGCTCCTCGCGCCTAAACAACACCGATCCCGGAAACAGCGCCACGCGCCGGTCGTTGGTCGCCTTGTAGCCGCCATTGTCCTCATCCAGTTGCGCGATGTTTCCGAGCAAACCCGCGAGCACGCTGCGGTGAATTGCCCGGTAGCCCGGCGTGCCAAAGGCCAGAGGTTGCTCCGGGTTTCGTTCCGCGTGCTCCCGCGTGCCGTCGTAGATCGACGTCATCCGAAACGCGTCGCGCTCCCGCAAGGTGTCGAGCAATTGCGCGTGCACGTCGCGCCACTCCCGGAGGCGCGTGTAGCTCAGAAAATGATCGCGGCAGAACCGACGCAGCTTCGCCTGGGTGAGCCGCTCGAACTCGTCGTGAAACGTCTCCCAGATGTTGAGCAACGTGAGAAAATCCGAATCCGGATGCGCGAACCGCCGGTGCGCCGCGTCGGCCTGCTGCTGCTTGTCCATCGGCCGGTCGCGGGGATCTTGAATGCTGAGTCCCGCCGCGATCACCAGCACTTCGCGCAACGCCCGCTCGGTGCGCCCCTGGAGAATCATGCGCCCCACCGTGGGGTCCACCGGCAGCCGCGCCAGCTCACGCCCGATCTCCGTGAGCGGTCGCGCCAGCTCACCCGCCGCCTCCCCCTCGAGCGCCCCGATCTCCTCCAGCAGCAGATACCCCGAGCGAATCGCCTTCGGCGCCGGCGGATTGATAAACGGAAACCGCTCGATGTCACCGAGGCCAAACGCCTTTAGGCGCAAAATCACGTCCGCCAGATTCGCCCGCCGGATCTCCGGCTCCGTAAACCGCGGTCGCTCCAAAAAGTCCTGCTCCGAAAACAGGCGGATGCACACGCCCTCCGCCACGCGCCCGCTGCGGCCTTTGCGCTGGTCGGCGCTCGATTGTGAAACCGGCTCGATCGGCAGGCGCCGCGTGCGCGACGCCGCCGTGTAGCGACTCACCCGCGCGAGACCGGTATCGACGACAAACTTGATCCCCGGGATCGTCAGCGACGTTTCCGCGATGTTCGTCGCGAGCACGATTTTCCGCCGTTGGGACGAGGAGAACACCCGCTGTTGCTCCGCGTTGGAAAGTCGGCCGAAGAGCGGCACGATTTCGCAGTTTCTCAGTCTGCGGCCTTCGAGCAGGTCCCCGGCTTCGCGGATGTCCCGCTCGCTCGGCAGAAACACCAACACATCGCCCGCCTCGCTCTCGTGCGTGATGCGCTCGACGGCTTCGACCGCCCCGTCGATGTAGTGCAACGCCTCCGCCTTGGCCGAAGCCACCGCCGCCGCATCGCTCCGGTCTTCGTTCTCGTCGTTTTCGTCGTAGTCGGAGCCCAGTCCGTCCAGCGGCGCGTAGATGACCTCGACCGGATACACCCGGCCTTCCACCTTGATGATCGGCGCGCCGTCAAACGCCTCGCTGAACGCCTCCGTGTCGATCGTCGCGGAGGTGATGATGATCTTCAGCTCGGGGCGCTTGAACCGCAGCGTGCGCAGGTGCCCGAGCAGGAAATCGATGTTGAGCGAGCGTTCGTGCGCCTCGTCGATGATCACCGTGTCGTAATCGCGCAGCAGCGGATCGCCCTGCACCTCGGCGAGCAACATGCCGTCGGTCAGAAACTTGATCACCGTCTTCCCCGTCGTGCGGTCGTCGAAGCGGATCTTGCAGCCGACTTCGCGGCCCCATTCCACGTTCAGCTCGTCCGCCACCCGCCGTGAAATCGACAACGCCGCCACCCGCCGCGGTTGCGTGCACGCGATCCGCCCGCGCTGCCCCCGCCCGGCCGCCAGACACATTTTGGGGATCTGCGTCGTCTTGCCGGACCCTGTTTCACCCGCGAGAATCACGACCTGATGCTCCGCGATCGCCGCCGTGATTTCATCCGCGCGCGCGCTGATCGGCAGCTCCGGCGGGAACTCGATGCGGAAGGGAAACGAAGGTTGCGGGTCGGATGCGGCCACGGAAAGAGGCTTGAGATTCGGGGCCGGCGCGGGAATGACAACCCTTCCATGCGCGCGCCGCCCTTGCTTCCCGAAGAAACCTTGTTCCGCGTGCTGCGCCTTGCCCGCTTCAACGGCCTCAGCGTCCTCGGCATCGCGGGATTCTTCGCCGTGATCTCCGCCGCCGCGCAGGATGTGCCCGGCGCCCTCGTCGGTGTCCTCGTCGCCGGCGCCGGCGCTCTCGAACTGCACGGCGTGAGCCTGCTCCGCCGCAGCGACGACCGCGGCACGCACTGGCTGGTGGGCAGCCAACTTTATCTGCTGGTCGTCGTTCTCGCCTACGTTGCCTTCCGCCTGAACCACATCGACGTCGAGCCCATGCGCCAGATTCTGACCGAGCAGCAACGCGAGACCATCGCCGAGGCCGGCTTCACCGACGATCAGTTTTTGCGCACCGTTTATACCCTGAGTTCCTCGGTCTTTGGCGTGGTGGCGTTTCTCTACCAAGGCGGCATGGCCCTTTACTATCATCGTCGCCGCGCCGCGATCACCGCCGCGCTGAACGCCGATTCCGACTCCGAAAAGTAGAGCAGAGTCTCCGACCCGCCCTCCGCGCCAAGCGCTCACGCCGCGCGCCCGCCCTTGCGCCCGGCGTCCTTCGCGCCACATTTCCCACCATGTCCAAAGCACGCTACATCGAAGCAAAACAGAGATGGGCCGAAAAACAAAAAGCCCGCGGCGTCACCGCCCGCGCCGTGCCCTCGCAAGATCGTCTTCCGCCCGGCCAAAAACTCACCGATGGGTTTCCCGTGCTCGACCTCGGCGTGCAACCCGCCATCGAGCCCGCCGACTGGACCCTCACGCTCGACGGCCTCGTCGAAAAGCCGGCCAAGCTCGATTGGGCCGCCTTCCACGCTCTGCCGCAGGTCGAGGACGTAAGCGACTTCCACTGCGTGACCACGTGGAGCAAATTCGACTGCCTTTGGGGCGGCGTGGCCTTTACCACGCTCTACGAACTCGCCCAGCCCAAGCCCGAGGCGCAGTTCGTCTACTTCACGAGCTACGACGGCTATTCGACCAATTTACCCCTCGCCGCGTGCCTCGACGACGACGTGCTCGTCGCCACGCAGTTCGACGGGGCGCCGCTGGAGCGCGAGCACGGCGGCTTGGCCCGCGTGATCGTCCCGAAGCTTTACGCGTGGAAAGGCGCGAAATTCGTGCAGGCGATCAGCTTTCTCGCCGAGGACAAACTCGGCTTCTGGGAAGTCCGCGGTTACTCCAACGGCGCCGACCCGTGGACCGAGGACCGCTACGCCTGATTCCGGTTCTCATCGCACGCGGCCCCGCGCGCGCCGATCACTGCACCGCGCCGCGGCCGGCCCGATCCTTCAACCCACCTTGGGCTTCGGCCGCGGTCCGAGCCGCACCGCCGCCGCGCGCTTGGGAGCCGGCGGCCCGTGGGGCACCGGTTTGGCCCGCCAAAAAAGCAACGTAAGAAAATAACCCATCACCCCAAGAATCGGCCCAAGCACCACGGCCCCGAGATAGAGCGCGCCCAAATTGCCCTGCCACCCGGTCACGATCGCCATCGGGTCGCCCCACACCCGATGCCATTCGGACTGAAGGTCCGTACCCAACACAATTTTACCCACGAGGTAACACGCCGGCAGGTGAACGATCGCGGTCGCCGGCGAAGAGAGGAACTGAAGCAAAAAACTCACCGGCAGATTGGCCCGCGCCCAAAATGCAAAGGTGCATGCGAACAGCGATTGCGCCGGCAAGAAGGGAATGATGGTCACCGGCATGCCCACCAAAAACGCCCGGGCCAGGCTATCGCGGCTCGGCACCCACAATTCCCGTTCCAACAAGCGGTCGCCCAACCGCGTGTGCAGAATACCCCCGCGCAGTTTGTAGCGCGAAAGGCCCCACTCGTTAAGTCGGCGCAGTGTCCAACGGAAATTCATACTCCCCGCCATTCACGCGGCCCGCCGGCCTTACGCCAGCGAAATCATCCGGTGTTCCACTTCCCGTTGGACAACTCCCGCCGGTCCCGCTCATCACCCTTCCATGTCCGAATCCAACCGCCCCCTTGCGAATCGTATCCTGATCGGTCTCGGCATCGGCGTCGTCGCCGGCGCGGCCACGCTCATCGTCGGCCGTTTCTCGCCCGAGTTTCTGGCGTTCATGCGCAACGTCTCGACCACCTACCTCGATCCCATCGGCCAAATTTTCCTCCGTCTGCTTTTCTTCGTCGTCATTCCCCTGGTCTTCGCCTCCCTCGCCGCCGGCGTCGTGCAACTCGGCCGGCTCGACAAACTCGGGCCCCTCGCCACCCGCACGTTCGCCCTCTTTTTTCTCAACATGGCCATCGGCGTTGCCCTCGGCCTACTGATGATGAACCTGCTCCAACCGGGCAACCATCTCTCCCCCGAGGCCAAGACGAGCCTCATGACGGAGTTCGGCGGGGCCGCCCAGCGGACCATCGCCACCCATCAGGCCAGCCAAGGTTTTGGCCTCACCACGCTCGTCGAGATGTTTCTCCCGAAAAATCTCTTCGGCGCTTTCGTCGGCAACAACCGCACCACCCTCGGCGACGTCCTGCCGCTCATCGTCTTCGCCATTATGATCGGCGCCGTCGGCACGCAACTCGTCGCCGCCAAACGCCAGAAATTGCAGGACTCCCTCGACCTCGTCTGCGAGCTCATGACGGGCATCGTCAACTTTGCGCTGCGGCTGGCACCTTACGCCGTGCCGCTCATGATCTACAGCGTCACCGTCAAAGTCGGCGTCGACATTCTGATCGCCCTCGGCGCCTTCGTCCTCGGCGTGCTCGGGGTGCTCGCACTCCACCTCTTCGGCTCCATGAGCGTGTTTCTCAAGATCTGGACCAAGCGCTCACCCCTCCAGTTTTTCAAAGATGTCCGCTCCGTCCTCATCACCGCGTTCTCGACCAGCTCCAGCAACGCCACTCTGCCGACCGCGATCACCTGCGTCCGCGACACGCTCAAGGTCAGCCCTTCGACGTCAGGCTTCGTGATCCCGCTCGGCGCCACCATGAACATGAGCGGCACCGCCCTTTACGAGGGCTGCGTCGTGCTCTTCGTTGCCCAAGTGTTCGGCGTCGATCTCACGCTCGTGCAACAGGGCACCTTGCTCCTGCTCTCCGTCATCAGTGCCGTTGCGGTCGCCGGCATCCCCGGCGGCTCGCTCCCATTGATTGCCGGCCTGCTCGTGACCTTCAATATCCCCCCCGAGGGCATCGGCATCGTCCTCGGTGCCGACCGTATTTTGGACATGGCCCGCACCACGACGAACGTCGGCTGCGATCTCGTGACCGCCGTCATCGTTGACGAGCAGATCGAACGCGCCGAAGCGGCCAAGTCCGCCTGATCCTGCCGGCAACGCCCGGCGATTTGCGATCAACCTCGCGGTCGGGCTCCGGTGACCGCGCCGTTTCCCAACGTCGGAGTGCGCCGGCGTTCAGGTTGAAATTTTCCGCACCGCGCGCTTGCGCCCGGGAGGTCGATCCGCGTCAACTTCGCCCGTGCCCGCGTTCTGCGGGCGCTTTGTCGCCTACCCCACGCTATGCTTCTCCCGACTCTTCACTTCGCCGCCATCACGCCGCGCACGCTCTCGTGGCCCGACTACCTCGCGCTCACGCTCTACTTCGCGCTCAACCTCGGGATCGGCTGGTGGTGCACCCGCCGCAAACGCGCCTCCAGCGGTGACTTCTTTCTCGGGGGCGGCCGCATCGCGTGGTGGGCCGCCGCGATCAGCTTTTTCGCCACCGCCACCAGCAGCATCAGCTTCATGGCGCTTCCGGCCAAAACCTATTCCACCGACTGGGGCGTCTTTCTTTCCGCTCCCGCCCAAGCTCTCGCCGGCTGCATCGTCGGGCTCGTCTTCGTCAACCTGCTGCGCCGCCTCGGCGTCGTCTCCATCTTCGCCTACCTCGAACGCCGCTTCGACAAACGCGTCCAACTCGTCGGCGCCGGCCTCGGCATGATGCTCAAGATTTTTGGCCGCATGAGCGTCGTCATGCTGCTGCCGTCACTCGCGCTCAGCACCGTCACCGGGCTCAACGTTTACGTGAGCATCGCTCTCATCGGCGTAGTCACGACGCTTTACTCCCTGGAAGGCGGCTTCGAGGCGGTCATCTGGACCGATGTGCTCCAAGCCTTTGTCATGCTCGGCGGCGTCGTCGTCGCGCTCTCCTTCCTCGGTGCCGGACTCCCCGGCGGACTGGGCAGTCTGATTCCCGCGGCCACCGAGGCCGGTAAATTCAACCTGATCAATTGGGCGCCCAACTTCTCCCAGCCCACCGTCATCGTCTTCGTCGCGCAGTTTCTCGCCACCGTGTTTATCCAGATCGGCGACCAGCCGCTCATGCAACGCATGTTGTCCGCCTCCAACGAAGCCGAAGCCCGCCGTACCGTCATCCTCGGCAACCTCATCGGCGTCGGCAGCTCCATCCTCTTTTTCTTCGTCGGCACCGCCCTCTGGGCTTTCTACCGCGCGCACCCCGACCGCCTCGCCGCCGGCCTGCCCAACGATTCCATCTTCCCGTTCTTTATCGCCAACGAGCTCCCGCCCGGCGTCGTCGGCGTGATCATCGCCGGTCTCTTCGCCGCCGCGATGGGCGCGCTCTCCAGTATCCTCAATAGCACCGCCGCCGTCGTCGTCTCCGACTTTCAAGGCACCTTCCAACCGCACGCCACCGAGGCCCAACGTCTCCGCCTCGCGAAACTATCCACGTTGATCTGCGGGGCCCTCGGCATCGGCATGGCGAGCTGGCTCGCCGCACAAAACGCGGCTTCGCTCTGGGACGAATTCATGAAGCTCATCGCCCTGCTCGGCGGCGGGTTCGCCGGCGTGTTCGCCCTCGGTCTGCTCACCCGCCGCGCGCACGCTGTCGGCGTCATGATCGGTGCGCTCGCCAGCATCGCCGCGACTTGGTCCGTCCAAAAATTCACAACCGTCTCCCCCTTTGCCCACGGTTTCGTCGCCGTCGCCTCGTGCATGGTGATCGGCTACCTCGCGAGCCTCTTGCTCCCCGCTCCGGCCAAAAAGTCCCTCGTTGGCCTGACCCTCTGGGACCCCGCAGCTCCAAAGTAGGGCAGGATCTCCGGGCCGCCCCCACGCATCACACCCGGACCTTCAACCCCTCGGCCACCGCGAGCTTTTTCTGATTCGCATCGAACGTCAGAAATTCCTCCGCCCCGAGGTGCAGCGCCGTTGCGACGTGCACGATGTCGGCCAGCCGATGTCCCCCGCTCACCGTATACCGCGCGCTCAACGCCTCAGAGCGCTGAAACACGTCGGACCAGTCGACCGGGATCATTTGCAGCACCTGCGCCGCAAGATCGCTCTGGAGGAAACGCAACATCACTTGCCCCTCCGTTCCGGCAAAGTCCTTCGTGCGATCATGAGCGTGCAGCCGCGCTTGCACGCGTAGCGATTGGCGAAACTCCAGCAGCAGAAAACTGGAAACGGAAAGCGGGGCGGCGTGCTTTTCCAAATAGGCGATCGCCTGAGGTGAGTTGTCCTGCCGCCGATACAGCGAGCAAAGGAAAGACGTATCGGGAAACACGCTCATCCGAGATCGCCCTCGTGCTCCGCGTCGCGCATCGCCTTCACCTCCGCCGCCGTGAAGACCCGATCGCCCCAAGTCTCCTTCAATCGCCCCATAAAGTCCGGCAGCTTGAACGCCTTGCCCTTCGCCCGCGGCAACGCCGTCAGCAGTGCGACCGGCTGCCCGCGTTTCTCAATGCGCACCGACTCCCCGTCACTCAACCACGCTTCGAGCTTGGAGAAGTTGTTGCGTAGGTCGCGGACCGTAGCGGTTTTTATGTGGACATAATTAGTTCACATCAACCGCCTGTCAATTTTGCCACACCGGCCCATCGGCTGCTCCGAAAACGACTCTTTGTTTTCAGACCGCGATCTTTTTGACTCCCTGCCATGCAACTTCCGCCGCGCCGGACCATCGAAATCGGCCTTGATAGTTTTGCCACCGCGTTCCGCAAGGAATCCACCGACTTCGCCGTCGACGCTTCGGCCTCCCTTCGCGATCTCGTCACGCGCATCGCCCACGCCGAAGCCGTCGGACTCGACCACTTTGGCATCGGCGAACATCACCGCCGCGACTTCCTCGACTCCGCCCCGCCCGTCATCCTCGCCGCCGCCGCCGCGAAAACTTCCCGCATCCGCCTCACCAGCGCCGTCACCGTGCTCAGCGCCGCCGATCCCGTGCGCGTGTTTCAACAATTCGCCACCCTCGATCTGCTTTCGCAGGGCCGCGCCGAGATGGTCGTCGGCCGCGGCTCCTTCATCGAGTCGTTCCCACTCTTCGGCCTGCAGTTAAAAGACTACGACTCTCTCTTCACCGAGAAGCTCGATCTCCTCCTGAAGATCCGCGCCCACGAACACGTCACGTGGTCCGGCCGCCACCGCCCCGCGCTCACCGGCCAAGGCGTCTATCCGCGCCCGCTGCAAAACCCGTTGCCCGTCTGGATCGGCGTCGGCGGCACGCCCGAGTCGTTCGTCCGCGCCGGCACACTCGGCCTGCCCCTGATGGTCGCCATCATCGGCGGCGAGACCCGCCGCTTCCGCCCGCTCGTCGATCTCTATCGGGAAGCCGGAGCCGCCGCCGGGCATGCTCCGGCGCAACTCAAAGTAGGCGTGCACGCTCTCGGCTATGTCGCCGCCACCACCGAGCAAGCCGCCGAAGAGTTTTTTCCCGGTTACGCCCACGCTTTCACCGAGGTCGGCAAAGAGCGCGGCTGGCCGCCCGTCACGCGCGCTCATTTCAACTCGCTCATCGGCCGCCATGGCGCGCTCCTCGTCGGCGGCCCCGATGAAATCGCGCAAAAAATCCTCGAACACAGCGCCGCTCTCGGCGGCATCTCGCGGCTCAGTTTCCAGATGGACGTCGCCGCGCTCCCACACGCAAAACTCATGCAGGCCATCACCCTGCTTGGCGAACGCGTCGCCCCGCTCGTGCGTGCGACCGCTTGACGCGCCGCGCCGTTGACCGACCGTCACCCATGCGCCCTTTCCGTTCCCCCGTATCGCTCGTGGTTCTAACCGCCGCGCTGCCCGTTCTCGTCGCCGCCGAAACAACCAAAGGTCTGCCGAGCTCACCGCCGGCACCCGCAACCTTTATGACTCTCTTCGATTTCTCCGGCTCCGCCGCCGAGCCCGGCTGGACTGCCGTCAACGACGGCGTCATGGGCGGCGTCTCTCGCGGAGGCGCAAAACTCGTCGATGGCTCACTCCACTTTCGCGGCATTCTCTCCCTCGACAACAACGGCGGCTTTTCCTCGATCCGCTCGGGCGGCCCCATCCGCGACTTGAGCGCGGCGCAGGTGATCGTGCTCCGCGTCAAGGGCGACGGTCGCCGCTATCGCCTCCAGCTCGCGACCGACGCCCAATACCGCCGCTCCCGCATTTCTTACCAGGCCGAGTTCCCCACCCAAGTCGGAACATGGCTCGAAGTCCGCGTGCCGCTCGCCACGCTCGTTCCGATGTTTCGCGGGCAAACCCTTTCCGGCCCGAAGCTGGACCGCGCTCGGATCGAAGAGGTCGGCGTGTCGCTCGCCGACGGCAATCCCGGCGCCTTCGCGCTCGAGATCGACTGGATCAAGGCCGAGTAACCCACAGGAACGGGTTCGCCCGTTCCGACCCTGGAGATCGACTCCACCCCACGGCCGTTCGGGGGCTGAAAATTCAGCTCGGAATCTGACCGACCCAATTCCGTGCCTCGGCGCTTGCAGTCGTTGTCCCGCGGCCTTGATTCTCACTCTTCCCCACTCCCGAAAAATGCTATTTCCTCGTCACCGATTCTGGTCTGTCTGCGGACTGTTTGCTGTCAGCGCGACCTTGTTGATCTTTCAGGCCAGCGGCCGCTCCGGCACCGCTCCGAGCCAACCCGCCGCGAAAGCGGAAGCCAGCGCCCAGTCTCAAACCGTCGCCACCACCACCCCCGTGGCGAAACTCTCTTTCGGCACCCACATCCAGCCCATCATCTCCGAGCACTGTTACCATTGCCACGGTCCTGATGCCGGCACCCGCAAAGCCGATCTGCGCCTCGACCAAGCTGCCAGCGCCACGCTCGACCGCGGCGGCTACTCCGCCATCAAACCTTTCAAGCCGGAGGAGAGCGAAATCATCGCCCGGATCGTTTCCACCGACGCGGAAGAAATGATGCCGCCGCCCGAGGCGCACAAACGTCTCTCGCCCGACGAGATCGCAAAACTCCGCCAGTGGATCAGCGAGGGCGCCGTTTACGAAAGCCACTGGGCCTTCGCCGTCCCCACCCGCCCCACCGTGCCGGCCATTCCGGTCGCTCAACTCTCAACGCTCAACTCTCAACCCTCCCCGAATCCCATCGACGCCTTCATCGCCGCAAAACTCGCCGGCACCGGCCTTACCCCTTCGCCCGAAGCGGACCGCACCACGCTCATCCGCCGCGTCACCTACGATCTCACCGGTCTCCCGCCTGCACCCGCCGAGGTCGCCGCGTTTATCGCCGATCTGAAACCCGGCGCTTACGAGCGCGTCGTCGACCGCCTCCTCACCAGCCCACGCTACGGTGAGCACCGCGCCCGCTACTGGCTCGACTACATGCGCTACGCCGACACCCACGGCATCCACTTCGACAATTTCCGCTCGATCTGGCCGTACCGCGACTACGTCATCCGCGCCTTCAACGCCAACAAGCCCTTCGACCGTTTTGTGCGCGAGCAGCTCGCCGGCGACCTGCTCCCCGACCGCACGTTCGACTCGCTCACCGCCACCGGCTTCGTCCGCTCCAATCTCACCACCAACGAGGGCGGCACCGTGACGGAGGAAGTCTTCGTCAACCAGACCCGTGACCGCGTCGAGTCCTTCGGCGCGACTTTCCTCGGTCTCACCACCGGTTGCGCCGCCTGCCACGACCACAAATTCGACCCCACCTCCCAACACGACTTCTACGCCCTCGCCGCCTACTTGGGGAACACCTCTGAAAAACCCTGGGACTTCAACATCGCCGACCCCGCGCCGGTCTTGCGCCTGCCCAAACCCGAAAACGCCGCCACCGCCGAACTGCTCTTCACGCAACGCTCCGCGCTCATCACCCAGCTCGACGCCCGCCGCACCCGCGCCGTCGATCTCACCGCCTCATGGCTCGCCGCGGGTAACGCCCCGAAAGCCGTCCCCACCGACGGCTTGGAGATCCGCCTGAAATTCGACGAGGGCAAAGGCGACGTGGTCAAAAACTCCGCCCCGCTCGCAAAGGTCGAGTATTTCAAGGCCGACACCAATCCACTGCTGTGGACCGAGACCAACTGGCTCTGGCCGGCGATGCGCATGGACATCAACACCCGCATTTCCCTCGGTGACCAAGGCGACGTCAGCGCCGACCAGGCGTTTTCCGCCGGCAGTTGGATCATGCTCCGGGATAAGCCCGGCGGCAACGCGATCACCCGGGGTGGCACGGGCAACGGCTCCCTCATCGCCCGCATGGGCGATTCCAAACGCCGCGGCGGCGCCGGCTGGGATATTGCCCAAGACGGTCGGCGGATCGTCGTCAGCCTCATGCCGGAACTGACCGAGGCCGAGCTCGCCGCGATCGCCGCCGCCGCGCCGAAACCCGCCACCCCGCCCGCAGCACCCGCCGCCGCCGTCGCGGCCAACGCCACTCCTCCCACCCCGGCCGCGCCGCCCATCGCAGCGGCGCAGACCGTCGCCACTCCACCGGGCCGCGGCCTGCGCATCGCCACGCTCCCCGGCCTCATCAACCGCGATGAATGGGTCCACGTCTTTGTCACCTACGACGGTTCCCGCAAAGCCTCCGGCCTCACCGTCTATCTCAACGGCAAACGCGCCGACACCGAAATCACCATCGACGCCCTCAGCGCCAGCGACTGCATCGAGACCGACGCCGAAATGCACGTCGGGCGCCGCGACGACTACAATCCGATGCGCGAAACCCGCTTCCAAGACCTGCGGTTTTACCGTCGGCTGTTAACGGCTCCCGAGGTCGCCCGTCTCCCCTTCGAGGACGTCGCCGCCGAGATCTTCGCTCGCCAGCCCGATCCGAAAAAGTGGACCACCGACGAACGCTTCGTCGTCGTCGACCGTTTTTATCTCGGCGAAAAGGACGCCGATGCGATCGCGCTGGCCTCGGCCGTTGCCTCTCACGACAAGGCCTTTGCCACGCTCACCAAAGACGGCACGCCGACCTTGATCGCCCTCGAGAAAGACACCCCGGCATTCTCCGATATTCTGAAACGGGGCGATTACTTTGCCCGCGGCGAACGCGTCGAGCCCGCCCCGCCCCACTTCCTCGCGCCTTTGCCCAAAGGCGCGCCCAACAATCGCCTCGGCCTCGCCGAGTGGTTGCTCGCACCCGACCAGCCGCTCATGGCCCGCGTCACCGTCAACCGCATGTGGCAGGAAGTCTTCGGCCACGGCATCGTCGAGAGCGCCGGCGACTTCGGCATCACCGGCGACCGCCCGTCACACCCCGAGTTGCTCGACTGGCTCGCCGTCGAATTCCGCGAGAGCGGTTGGGACGTTAAGAAACTCTACCGCCTGCTGGTCACCTCCGCCACCTACCGCCAGTCCGCCGTGGCCACACCCGAGAGCCTCGCAAAAGACCTCGGCAACAAATTCCTCGCCCGCGGCCCGCGCTTCCGCATGGACGCCGAGATGCTGCGCGACAGCGCCCTCGCCGCCTCCGGCCTGCTCGTCGAGAAAATCGGCGGCCCACCCGTGAAGCCTTATCAGCCGGCCGGTATTTGGGAAGAGGTCGCCATGCCCGAGTCCAACACCAAAACCTACGCCCAAGGCAAAGGCGAAGACCTCTACCGTCGCAGCGTCTACACCTTTTGGAAACGGGCCTCCGCCCCCGCGAGCTTGGAGACCTTCGATGCGACCTCGCGCGAGGTCGCGTGCACCCGACGCGCCCGCACCAACACCCCGCTTCAGGCCTTCGTCACGATGAACGACCCGCAATGGCTCGAAGCCGCGCGCAAGCTCGCCGAGCGCGCCGTCAAGGCCGCGCCCAACGCCGAAGCGCGCATCGACTACATGGCGCGCCGCACCCTCGCCCGTCCGCTCGCCGCCCGTGAAACCGCCATCCTCCTCCGCAGCGCGGAGACCTTCCGCACCCGCTTTGCCGATCGGGGCGAGGAAGTCGCCGCCCTCCTCACCATCGGCGATTCCCCTGCCGATCCGACCCTCCCGCCCCTCGAACTCGCCCAATGGACGATGGTCGCCAGCCAGTTTCTCAACCTCGACGAGTTCCTCACCAAGTAACGCGCTCCCCATGAATCCTCACGCCCATCACTCCGCCGCCGACCACGATCTCTGCTCCGACCACGGCGGCGAACACCCAACCGTGCTCGATTTGCCCCACGTGCCCCTCGGCCTGAAACGCGAGTGGCTCGACCTCGAAACACGACGGCACTTCCTCGGCAAAGGCGTCAAAGCCCTCGGCTGGGCCGGCCTCGCCACTCTGCTTGCCAAAGCCACGCCCGATCTCGCGGCCAAGGCCGCCCTCCAAGGCGTCCGCACCCACTTCGCTCCAAAGGCGAAACGCGCGATCTATCTCTTCATGGCCGGCGCGCCCTCCCAATTCGAGACGTGGGACTACAAGCCCGCCTTGCCCGGTCTCTTCAACAGCGACCTGCCCGAGTCGGTGCGCGGTGGCCAGACGCTCACCGGCATGACCGCCAGCCAGACCCGTTTCCCGATCGCGCCGAGCTTTGCCAAATTCAGCCAACACGGAAAATCCGGCACGTGGGTCTCCGATCTCCTGCCGCACACTGCCAAACTCGTGGACGACATCTGTCTGATCAAGTCGCTCCACACCGATGCGATCAATCACGAGCCCGCCATCCTCCAGCTCACCACCGGCAACATGTTTCCCGGCCGCCCTTCGATCGGCTCGTGGCTTTCCTACGGCCTCGGCGCCGCCAACGAAGAACTTCCGACCTTCGTCGTGATGACTTCGAAGATGCCCCACCGCACCAACGTGCAGGCACTTTCCAACCGGCTCTGGTCGTCCGGTTTCCTCTCCCCCGAACACACCGCCGTCACCCTCCGCGCCGGCGCCGATCCCGTCCTCTACATCAACAACCCGAAGGGCATCCAAAGCGATGTCCGCCGGGCCATGATCGACGGCGTCAACGACCTGAACCGCCACCTGTTTGAGAGCGTCGGCGATCCCGAGATCAACGCCCGCATTTCCCAATACGAGATGGCGTTCAAGATGCAGACTTCGGTGCCCGAACTCGCCGATTTCTCGAAGGAACCGCAGTCCACCTGGGACCTTTACGGCGAGAAAGCCAAGGAGCCCGGCACCTTCGCCTACAACTGTCTCATGGCCCGCCGCCTCGCCGAGCGCGGCGTGCTCTTCAGCCAGATTTTCCTCCGCAGTTGGGACCAGCACAGCAATCTGCCGAGAAACATCGGCCTCATGTGCGAAGACTCCGACCGGCCGACCGCCGCGCTTCTCACCGATCTCAAACAACGGGGTCTCCTCGACGACACCCTCGTGATCTGGGGCGGGGAATTCGGCCGCACCGTTTACTCCCAAGGCACCCTCAGCGGCACCAACTACGGCCGCGACCATCACCCGCGTTGCTTCAGCATGTGGATGGCGGGCGGCGGCGTGAAACCCGGCATCTCCTACGGCGAGACCGACGATTTTTCCTACAACATCACGAAGAACCCGATCCACATCCGCGATCTTCACGCGACGATCCTCAATCAGTTCGGTCTCAGCCACGAACGCCTCACCTTTAAATTCCAAGGCCTCGACCAACGTCTCACCGGCGTCAATCCGGCGAAAGTCATCAAGGAACTCCTCGCCTGATACTTTCCCATCGATCAACTTTCATTCTTTGCCTTCACCCTTCATCCGTCCCCCTATGCAAACTCGCCGCTCATTCCTCACCCAAATCGCCGCCACCGCCGCTGTCACCTCAGTCTCCGCTCCCTTTATCCGCGCCCAGACGAAGACCGGCTCGGCTTCCCTGATCACCGGCACCGGCGCGCACACTTACGAGGTGATCCACGACTGGTTACCCGAGCCACAGGGCCTCGTCTGGGGCGACACCCACGGTCTGGCCCAGGACAGCCAGGGCCTCATCTACGTCGCCCACACCGTCAACACCACGTCGATGCGCCCCGAGTCCGTCATCGTTTACGATGCCAAGGGCAAATTCGTCCGCGCCTTCGGTGAAGAATTCCGCAGCGGCGCCCACGGCCTCGGCGTCCGCAAAGAGGGCAGCAACGAGTTCCTCTATCACTGTGACACCGCCCGCTGCAAAGTCGTGAAGACCACGCTCACCGGCGAGGTCGTTTGGACCGCCGGCTACCCGACGGCCAATCCCGCCTACAACGCCAAGCCCGTCCGCTTCATTCCCACCAACGTCGCCTTCGCCCCCAACGGCGAAGTCTTCATCGGCGACGGCTACGGCTCCAGCCGGATGCTGCGCTACTCCATCGACGGGAAATTCATCAACGAAGTTTCGAAGCCCGGCAAAGGCGACCAGGAGCTCAGCGGACCCCACGGCCAATATGTCGACTCGCGCGGCAAAGAGCCCGTGCTCGTCATCGCCGACCGCACCAACCGCCGCCTTCAAACCTATACCCTCGCCGGCCAACACCTCCGCACCATCAAGGACGACACCAAGCTCCGCGAACCGTGCCACTTCGACGTGCGCGGCGACCTCATGGTGTGCCCCGACCTCGACAGCCAAGTCTGCTTGCTCGACAAAGACTACAAAGTCATCGCCCAGCTCGGCGACGGCATCGAGGAAAACGGCAAACGGGGCTCCCGCCGCGGCCAGTCGCGCGCCGAGTTTACTCCCGGCAAATTCATCACCCCCCACGGCGCGATCTTCCTCAACAACGGCGACATCCTCGTCGCCGAATGGCTCCCCATCGGCCGCATCACGCTCTTGCGCAAAATCGCCTGAGTCAGCCGGGGCACGGGCACCTCGCCCGTGATATTTTTCGCGGACTCCGCTCCCGCCGAAGGTCAAGTCCACGGCGCGGGAAATCCATCGAATTGCTTTCGCCGTTTGCGCCGAAGGTCAGCCAACCGCGCATCCGGCGGGAGCACTCGGAGGCAGTTCAACTCGCCGCCGTGGCGCGGCTCTTCAATCAGACTGACGCCACCGACAGCATTTGCTTTATCGAACCCGGTAAGCTGCTGGTCCGGTTGGAACCACCCGGCGCTGAACGCACCGCACTCCATCAAATCAAAGCCCGCGATCGCCTAATACCAACGTCCCTTGATCAACAGACGGTCATTGCGAGAAGCGCCGCGAAGAAGCAATCCAGCTGGATTGCCACGGCGCGCTTCGAGCACCTCGCAATTACAAACGTCTGGAAATTAAGGGACGTTGGTATCAGCGAGATGGCGCTCGACCGACACGGCCCAAGCCCTCTGCGATCTTGCGGGGATTGAGTCTTCCACGCGCCCGACTCCCAACCATCGTCTGGTCGCCGCCAACCGGTGACCCAACGGGCGCAGCACGCTCGAGCTACTTTTTTACCTCGGGCTTGGCCGGCGAGAAAGTACCCTCCTCGGCCGCGTGCACGAAGCCCTCCGTCACGCTCTTCAATTCCTCCCAGCGGGCCCGGATTTTTTTGGCCTCGTCCTTGGTGATCACGCTATCCGACGAGGAAATCGCGATCGTCGCCAACATATCCGCAAATTCCTGCACAATCCCGTTCGTCAACGGAACCAAGGATTGGTTGGGCGGCAAATTTTCCGGATTTCGGATGTAAAAACCTCCCGCCTGCTCGGCCACCCACTGGGCGATTCGCACATCCTTCGTGCTCCGGATCAGCTGCCCCACGCGGTCCAACGGATTGTTTGCGCCCGCCGTATCCCCCTCGGGCAATTCAGCCCATTTGTAGATCAGTGAAAGCGAAAGCTGCAAATCCGACGCAATCTGCTTCGCGCTGGTTTTCTTCAAAACTTCCCGGATGACTTCATGCGATTCCATTCGGTAAATTATGAGAGGCGTTTTCGACTGATGGCAATCCCACGCATCGGCCCGTGTTCGGCGTCTGGAATTCGCTTTTGTGCGTGCCAGCCCCCGATCTCTTCTGCCACACCTTCGGGCTTTCCCTTTTAATAATGAACATCCACGAGTATCAGGCCAAAGCCCTCTTTGAAAAATTCGGTGTCGCTGTCCCCAAGGGCACCACCGCCACCACCCCCGAGGGATTCATCACCGCGCTCGCAGCGCTGCCCGAAGGCCCGACCATGGTGAAATCCCAGATCCACGCCGGCGGCCGCGGCAAAGGCACTTTTACCAACGGCTACAAGGGCGGCGTCAAGTTCTGCAAGACCAAGGCCGACGCCCTCGACATCGCGGGAAAGATGCTCGGCAACACCCTCGTCACCGCGCAAACCGGCCCCGCCGGCCGCAAGGTCCAGACCATCTACTTCACCGTCGCGAGCGACATTAAGAAGGAATACTACCTCGCCATCCTCCTCGACCGCGCGTCCTCCAAGCCCGTGATCGTTGCCTCCACCGAGGGCGGCATGGACATCGAGACCGTCGCCCACGACACCCCCGAAAAACTCTTCAAGGTGCTCGTCGATCCCGCTTACGGCCTCGCCGATTTCCAAGTCCGCGACCTCATTACCCGCCTCGGCCTCGCCGGCGCCGAAGCCAAAAACGCCGCCAAACTCATCCGCAATCTCTACACGATGTTCTGGGAGACCGACGCCGCGATGCTCGAGGTCAACCCCCTCATCACCACCCCGACCGGCGACGTCCTCGCCCTCGACGCCAAGGTCTCCTTCGACTCCAACGCCCTTTACCGTCACCCCGAGATCGTCGCTCTCCGTGACCTCAACGAGGAAGATTCCAAGGAAATCGAAGCCTCCAAGTTCTCGCTCAGCTACATCGCCCTCGACGGTAACATCGCCTGCCTCGTCAACGGCGCCGGCCTCGCGATGAGCACGATGGACATCATCCAGCACTTCGGCGGCACTCCCGCCAACTTCCTCGATGTCGGCGGCGGCGCCTCCAAGGACCAAGTCATCGCCGCCTTCAAGATCATCCTCGGTGATCCCAACGTGAAGGGTATCCTCGTTAACATTTTCGGCGGTATCATGGACTGCAACGTGATCGCCACCGGCATCGTCGAAGCCGTGAAGGAAGTCGGCCTCAAGCTCCCACTCGTCGTCCGCCTCGAAGGCAACAACGTCGCCGCCGGCAAAGCCACCCTCGCCGCCTCCGGCCTCGCCCTCGTCTCCGGTGACACCATGGCCGACGCCGCCCAGAAAATCGTGAAGCTCGTCGCGTAAAGCACACCCGCGAATCAACCGAATCCACGCGAATAACTTCCCCTCATCTCCCGCTTGAATTCGCGCCTATTCGCGTGATTCGCGGGTCAAAAAACTTCTCTCATGGCTATTCTCATCACTCCCACGACCAAGATCATCGTCCAAGGTATCACCGGCGATTTCGGCGGCCGCCACGCCAAGCTTTCCCTCGACTACGGCACCCAGGTCGCCGCCGGTGTCACCCCCGGCAAGGGCGGCCAATTCTTCGAACACGCCGGGCACAAGGTTCCGATTTTCAACTCCGTCGCTGACGCCGCCAAGGCCACCGGCGCCACCGTCTCGGTCATCTTCGTCCCGCCACCGTTCGCCGGTGACGCCATCCTTGAATGCGTGGACGCCGGGCTCGACCTCGCCGTCGCCATCACCGAAGGCATCCCGGTCCGCGACATGGTTCGCGTGAAGCGCGCGATGCAGGGCAGCAAGACCCGCCTCCTCGGCCCCAACTGCCCCGGCGTCGTCACGCCCGGCACCGGCAAAGACTCCCACGGCGGCTGCCGCATCGGCATCGCCCCCGGCTACATTCACAAAAAAGGCCACGTCGGCGTCGTCTCCCGCTCCGGCACGCTCACCTACGAAGCCGTCTTCCAACTTACGTCGAAGAACATCGGCCAGACCACCTGCGTCGGCATCGGCGGCGACCCGGTCAACGGCACGAGCCACCTCGATGTCATCAAACTCTTCAATGCCGACCCGGAGACGCACGGCATCATCATGATCGGCGAAATCGGCGGCAACGCCGAGGTTGAGGCCGCCCGCTGGATCAAAGCCAACTGCACCAAGCCCGTCGCCGGGTTCATCGCCGGAGCGACCGCTCCTGCCGGTCGCCGCATGGGCCACGCCGGCGCCATCGTGGGAGGCGCGGAAGACACCGCCGCCGCCAAGATCGCCGTCTTCAAAGAATGCGGCATCGAAGTCGCCATCACCCCCAGCGACATGGCCGACGCCCTCCTCCGCGCCGCCAAAGCCAAGGGCGTGACGCTGAGCTAAACCCTCACACTCGTCTTCTCGGGCGGGCCTTCATCGGCCCGCCTTTTTTCATGCCCGCAAGCGGGGAGTCTCCGCCCGTCCAGCCACAAAGTTCCCCGATCATCCTCCAAGCCGCCGCGCAGTTTCTGCATTCCGACAATCATCGTGGAACGGCGGTTTCCCAACTGCCGATGTTGAGGGCTGGAAAAGCGCTCCTCGGCATTCAAGCCCCGGCCTCAGCTGACCCGGTCGGAGGTAGTGTCCGTAGAGTTCAGCAAAAAAGCGGAGCATGGTAAGCGGTTTGGTGCTAAAGCGAAAACCACCAACAAAAGGAATACTGTGACCCGCCCAAAGCGGAATGATGAGCCGATCCAACTAACGAAACACGACCTGATGCGGATGCGGACTGAAGACGACGCTATAAAGAGCCTGCTGCAAACGCTCCTGCAGGAGGTGTTGAAAGCGGAGATGGACGAAGCGCTGCGCGCCGGCAAAAACGAGCCGACAATCGGCCGGCTCGGCTATCGCAGCGGGCACTATCCGCGGACGCTCGTGACGCGGGTTGGCAAATTGGAACTGCGTGTGCCACAGGGGTCTGAAAAAGGGCCGCGCCTTGCTTTTGCAGTCGACTGAGGCTCTCGCGACGTGTCGAGGGCCACAGGGAGCGGCTGGTTCAAAAAATGCAGAAACTGAAAAGGTCTCAGTCTTTGGCGGCTCACTACACCACCCGGCACGGCAGCAGCGCGGCGTCGGTCATGCCGTGGATGATTTTTTTGTCGGGCGGGCAGAAAGTGGCGAGGGCGCCCGAAAGGCGGGTTTGGCCGGCGATGACGAAATAATACGGACAGAGGCGGAGCCGGCCGGCGGTTGGGCGGGCGATAAAGGCTTCGCCTGATACCGGCGAACCCACGGGCGGGACGCCCGTGCCACTTTCCTGCCGATACAACCGGTGTTCGAGGCGGCGGGGTTTTTTAAACGTCTGGAGAATGTGCAGGTTGGTCGGCGCGAGCGCGATCGCTTGGTCGAGACCATTTTGCCATTCCTCGCGCGAGCAATCGCTGCCGAGAATCACGCTGCGGGCGCCCCATGCGGTCTCGTGGTAGCCGGAAATTTTGATGATGAGATCGCGCTCTTTCTGCGTGGCATTGGCCAGATCGCGCCACTCGCTCAGCGGGCGGCCGGCGGCGTGGGGCGCATCAAGGATCGCCCCCGGCGGCAGCGGCGCGGGGTTCATGATCCACGAGGGCGGGATCAGCGCGCGAAGGAGTTTGAGCGAGCGGCCGCCGAGCGCCTCAGCCCAGTAATCGGCGAGCAGGTGATGATGAAAGAGCGCGAGGGCGATTTTCTCCTCTTGGAACGGGCGCATGGGCGGCGCGAGGGCGACTTCGCCGGCCGCCCACGATTCAAAAATAAACTTCTCCGTGCGGATGTTGGCCAAATCGAAGAGTTCGAAAAAACGGTAGATGACGTCGATTTTTTCCGGATTGCCGTCGGCCGAGAAAAAGAGGGCGTTTTCGAGGGGAAAAATATCCTCGGGCTTCAGGCAAAACACGCGGTGGCCGAGGAGTTGCAGTTGATGCGCAAGCCAGTGCATCTCGGGGCGGTAGGTCGCGGCTTCGTCGCTCACCACGAGCGCGATGAGGGGATTGCGTTCTCCGGGACGCAGAGCGGCGAGCGAGGCGTGGAAGTTTTTGATCATCGCATCCCCGGATCCGAGGATGGGTTCGCGGGGTGGGGCCACCCCGCCCACACCGGAAGCGTCGGCGGCGTAGAGGCGATTCAGAAAGGCGGTGAGACCGATGCCGCCCGGCACGGAGTCGAGCTCGGTCATGACGAAGCCTTCGTCGGTCAGCAGGAGGTCGGGCCGGAGGACGGTGGGAAACGTGCCGCGATTATTCGGATCACGGGCGTGGGCGATGAGATGCGCGGGCTTGCCGCGGTCGAGGTAATCGGCGACCCACGGCGCGAGCAGGGGCTTGTTGCGCAGAAGATTTTTTCCGGCGGCGGAGCGCAGGTAGAGATTCTCGAGCGCCTGGTGAAACTCGAGGCAGGCGACGCCGATGGCTTCGAGTTGCGCGACTTGCTCGGCGGAGAGCGGCCATGCCTCGGGCGAAAGTTGCCAGGTCTTGTCCTCAAACAGCGACTGCGCGGCGAACGTGGAGCGGAGGTGTTCGTAGGACAGGTCGGGCATGATGAGAGAATCAGAACTGAGAGCTGAGAGTTGAAAGCTGAGAGTCAAAGACGATTGAGCAGCGGAGAACAGAAAGGGCAAATACGGCGCAACGGGCGGAGCGGGCGCAAAAAAAGCCCGATGAGGACATCGGGCTCCACCTTTCGCGATTTGGGCGCGGCTTACTCGTCCATCTGGATATCTTTGTTGCGGTGGCGCGGACAGCCGGCGCGGAGCCAGGCGTTGACGAAACGGTCAAGGTCGCCGTCGAGGACGCCTTGCGTGTCGCTCGTGCTGATGCCGGTCCGCAGGTCCTTCACCATTTGGTAGGGTTGGAGCACGTAACTGCGGATCTGGGCACCGAAACCGATTTCGCCCTTCTCGCCGTAGAATTTGTCCATCTCGGCGCGTTGCTCGTCCTGCTTCCGCTCGTAGATGCGAGCTTTGAGCACGACCATGGCGGTGGCTTTGTTTTTGATCTGCGAACGTTCGTTTTGGCAGACGACGACGATACCCGTCGGCGCGTGCGTGAGGCGGACCGCGGAATCGGTCGTGTTGACGCCTTGACCGCCTTTGCCGGAAGAGCGGTAAACGTCCACGCGGATGTCGGATTCGTTGAGCTCGACGTCGATATCTTCGGTGATCTCGGCGACCACATCGACGGCACAAAACGACGTATGGCGGCGCTTGTTGGAATCGAACGGGCTGATGCGCACGAGGCGGTGGACGCCGCGCTCGGCCTTGGCGTAGCCGTAGGCGTTTTCGCCTTTGATCAAGATGGTGGCTTTGCTGATGCCGGCGGTGTCGCCGGGCTGCACGTCCATGAGCTCGACGGTGTAATTGCGCCGCTCGGCCCAGCGGGAATACATGCGAAACATGATATCGGCCCAGTCGTTGGACTCGGTGCCACCGGCGCCGGCTTGGATGGAGAAGATGGCGTTGTTGCGGTCGAACTGGCCGGTGAGGAAGGAGGCGATCTCAAGCTCGTCGAGTTCGGTCGTGAGCGCGGCGAGGGTGCCGGTGAGCTCCTTGTCGTAGGTTTCTTGGGCGGCGGCGTCTTCGCCGGCCATGAGCTCGTTCATCATCGCCATGTCATCGAGCTTCTTTTGATAAGCCACGACGGGAAACACGGCTTTCTTGAGGCCGTTGAGTTTCGCGATGTGTTTCTGGGCGCGGTCGTTGCTGTTCCAGAAATCCGGGTCGCCCATTTGGGCGTCCATCGACTCTATTTCACGCTGCTTTTGATCGCAGTCAAAGAAACCTCCATAGATGCCCGGCGCGCTTCTTAATGGCTTCGATCTGATTGTTGTTTTCGGTGGAGACCATGATGGGAAAGAAGAAACTCGCCGACAACCGGTGACGGCGGCAAACGAAAACGCCTGACGAGCGAAGCGAACCCCGAACCCCGTTTATTCGAGTGAAGCTCTTTGGAGATGCGAGGCCCTCGTCGCCTTCTGCGCTCCGCGTCCTCCCGACCCAAGGGCCAATTGAGGAACGGGGATCGGAGTAAGCCTGTTTTTACGCACGCAGCGTGCCGGCGGCCTGTTCTGAGAGAAAGGCGGCGTAGGTCTTTTCGACTCCGGCCCGCAGCACGATTTTCGCCGTCCAGCCAAGACCCGAGAGACGGGAAACATCCATGAGCTTGCGCGGCGTACCGTCGGGCTTCGTGGCATCCCAGACGATCTTCCCGGCAAACCCGGTGACGGCGGCGACACATTCGGTGAGTTCGCGGATGGTCACATCGGTGCCGGTGCCGACGTTGATCCAATCGGGCGGGTTATCCATCCCGAGCAGGAAGGCACAAGCATCGGCGAGGTCGTCCACGTGGAGAAACTCGCGTTTCGGCGTGCCGGTGCCCCAGGCGACGACCTCGGGCCGACCCGCGGCTTTGGCCTCGTGAAATTTCCGGATCAGGGCGGGTAACACGTGCGAGTTCTGCAGGTGATAGTTATCGCCGGGGCCGTAGAGGTTAGTCGGCATCGCGGAGTGATAGAGCACGCCGTATTGCTTGCGGTAGGACTGGGCGAGCTTGAGGCCGGTGATCTTGGCGATGGCGTAGGCCTCGTTGGTCGGCTCGAGCGGTCCGGTGAGCAGGCAATCCTCGGGCATCGGCTGCGGCGCGTGCTTCGGGTAGATGCACGAACTGCCCAGAAAGAGCAGGCGCTTCACACCCGCGCGGTAGGCGCCGTTGATCGTGTTGGCGGCGATCGCCAAGTTCTCGAAGAGGAACTCGGCCGGGTAGGTGTTGTTGGCGTGGATACCGCCGACCTTGGCCGCGGCGATGATGGCGACGTCGGGCTTCTCGGCGGCGTAAAACGCGTCAACCGCGGCCGCCGAGGTGAGATCGAGTTCGCGGCGGGTGCGGAGCAGCAACGTGGTGCCGGACTCGCGGGAGAAGCGACGGACCAGCGCGCCGCCGACCATGCCGTTGTGACCTGCAATGAAGAGCCTCATGGTGGGAAAGGGCAATTTACCACGAAACCTACCACACCACGAAAGCGAGCCCGGCAATTAGACCGGTTTCGTGTCTTTGGTGTATTCCGTGGTTCCAAATCAGGGCAAAGGCAGTTTCGCGATCTGAGCCTCGCGCTTGGCCAGTTCGAGGTCGGCCTCGGTCATAATTTTCACGAGCTCCTTGAACTTAACTTTCGGCTCCCAACCGAGTTGCTTTTTGGCTTTGGCAGGATTGCCGATCAGGAGTTCGACCTCGGCGGGACGCTCATAACGGGCGTCGTAGCTCACGTATTTCTCCCAATCGAGATTCAGCAGACCGAATGTCTCTTGGATGAATTCCCGCACCGTGTGGGTCTCATTCGTCGCGACCACGTAGTCGTCGGGTTGGTCCTGTTGCAGCATGACCCACATCATCTCGACGTATTCCTTGGCGTAGCCCCAGTCGCGCTGGGCGTCGAGGTTGCCCATGTAAAGGCGGTCCTGGAGGCCGAGTTTGATCCGGGTGGCCGCGCGGGTGATTTTACGGGTGACGAAGGTTTCGCCCCGGCGCGGGCTCTCGTGGTTAAAGAGAATGCCGTTGGAGGCGTGAAGATTGTAGCTCTCGCGGTAATTCACCGTGAGCCAGTAAGCATACATTTTTGCGCAACCGTAGGGCGAGCGCGGCCAGAACGGCGTGGTCTCAACCTGCGGGACCTCTTGGACCTTGCCGAACATCTCGGACGACGAAGCTTGGTAGAATCGGCATTTCTTCACCAGGCCGGCCTCGCGGATCGCCTCGAGGATTCGCACCGAGCCGAGCCCCACGACGTCGCCCGTATACTCCGGGATATCGAAGGAAACGCGCACATGGGATTGAGCGCCGAGATTGTAGATTTCGTCGGGCTGGAGCTCGTAGAGCAGCTTTACCATCTGCACGGAATCGGCGAGGTCTCCGTAGTGGAGATGGAGCTTCACGCCGTTGACGTGCGGGTCGCGGTAAAGGTGATCGATCCGGCTCGTATTGAAGGTCGAGGCCCGGCGAATCACGCCGTGAACTTCGTAGCCTTTGGCGAGCAAGAGCTCGGCGAGATACGAACCGTCTTGTCCGGTGATACCGGTGATGAGGGCTTTCTTCATGAAGCCCGCGAACGTGAGAGAGCCAATGGAGGCCGGCAAGCCCGCAGTCGTCGTGAGCCGGTGGGTCGGGGAAACACTTAACGTTTCTGGCGACCCCGGCGGCGAAGCCTAGTTTTCCCCCGCCGCGCCGTCGGTCGGATTTCGCGGAAAACCACTGTCTTCACGTCCGGTTACAGCGGTTTGCCTCGGTCGTGCCATCTCGGGCATTGACGCCGATTTTGCACAATCGTTTCCTGACGCTCCATGCATGCCAACAAACGTGTCGCGCTCGGCGTGAAGTATAAACGCATCGTCCTTAAGCTCTCCGGCGAGGTCCTGCGCGGAGGTAAAACCGGCGATCCCATCGACGCGGCCACGCTTGAAAAAACTTGCAGCCAGGTAAAGGAAATCGCCGATCTCGGCGTCGAAGTCTGCGTCGTGATCGGCGGCGGCAACATCTTCCGCGGCCTCCAAGGCTCCCAACGCGGCGTCGACCGCACAACCGGCGACTACATGGGCATGTTGGCCACCGTCATCAACGCCCTCGCTCTCATGGACGGCTTGGAAAAAATGGGAGTCACCACCCGCGTCCAGAGCGCCATCCCGATGAACCAGATTGCCGAGCCGTTCATCCTCCGCCGCGCCATGCGCCACCTCGAAAAGGGCCGCGTCGTCATCTTCGCCGCCGGCACCGGCAACCCGTATTTTTCCACCGATACCACGGCCGCCCTGCGCGCCTCCGAGATGCACGCCGACATCATCATGAAGGCCACCAAGGTCGACGGCATCTACGACAAGGACCCGAAGAAATTCCCCGACGCCGTCAAATACGACCAAATCACGTTTATCGACGCCCTCAAACAGCGGCTCAACGTCATGGACTCGACCGCGTTTTCCCTTTGCTTGGACAACAACGTCCCGATCCTCGTTTTCGACCTCAACGACGAGCACGCCATCCGCAAAGCGGTCCTCGGTGAAAAGATCGGCACCTTGGTCAAAAACTAGTTTCCGGCGCCGTCGCTCCGGCAACGGAAAATCTCCCATCGTTAATCCCAATTTTCTCCACCCATGTCCTCTCCCTTCCTCGCCGAAGCCCAAGCCAAAATGAAAAAAGCCGTGGATCATACGCTCCACGAGTTTAGCTCCATCCACACCGGCAAAGCCACGCCGGCCATGGTCGAGACCGTGCTCGTCGAAGCCTACGGCTCCCGCACGCCGCTCAAGCAATGCGCCGCCATCAGCACGCCCGACGCCCGCCTGATTCAAATTCAGCCGTGGGACACCTCACTCATCAAAGACATCATCAAGGGCATCCAAGAGGCCAACCTCGGTTTCAACCCGATCCCCGACGGCAAAGTCATCCGCATTCCGCTGCCCGACATGAGCAAGGAGCGCCGCCTTGAGTTCGTGAAGAACGCCCATCGCCTCGCCGAGGAAGGCCGCGTTCACGTCCGCAATGTCCGCCGCGACGTCATGGAATCGGTCAAGAAAGCCAAGCTCCCCGAAGACGAGGCCAAGCGCCTCGAAAAAGACATCCAAGCCGCGACCGACGCCTCCATCAAGAGCATCGCAGACCACCTCGCGCACAAAGAGAGGGACCTGCTCACCGTCTGAGCCTAAGTCGCAGGGCGGGGTCTCCGACCCGCCCTTCCCCGCCGCCCGTTTGCCCGCCCGCTCTCTCCGCGTCCTCCGCGTTGAAAAAAGAAATCTCCAGCCGCGCTTACCGGCGTGTCGTCGTCAAACTCGGCACCGGCGTCCTCACCTCCGGCATCGGCCAGCTCGACACCGCCCGCATCGCTGACCTCGCCGAGCAACTCGCCGCGCTTCGCTCCGCCGGCACCGAAGTGATCGTGGTCTCCTCCGGAGCCGTCGGCCTAGGCATGGGTGCGCTCGCGCTCACGAAAAAGCCCAAAGACGTTTCCAAAAAACAGGCCTGCGCCGCCATCGGGCAATCGCGCCTCATGCAGGTGTGGCAAACTGCCTTCACGCCCCACGCGCTCACCGTCGCCCAAGTTCTCCTCACCCACGACGACCTCCGCGTCCGCTCCCGCTACCTCGGCGTCCGTGAAACGCTCCGTCAGATCATCGGCTACGGCGCCATCCCGATCATCAACGAAAACGACACCGTGAGCGCCGCCGAAATCAAATTCGGCGACAACGATACCCTCTCCGCCCTCGTCGCCAGCCTCGTCGAGGCCGATCACCTCCTCATTCTCTCCACCGCGCCCGGTCTCATCGACCTGAAGGGCACCGGCGAAATCGTCCCCGTCGTGGAGAAAATTACGCCCGCCATCGAGGCCATGGCCGGCGGCACCACCAGCGAGACCGCCACCGGCGGCATGATTTCCAAAATCACCGCCGCCAAACTAGCCACGCGCGCCGGCTGCGGCGTCTTCATCGCCAGCGGCGACGCTCCTGCGATCATCGCGCGCCTGCTTGGCGGCACGGGCCGCGGCACCTTTTTTGTCCCAAGCGGAATCCCCCTGGATGCCAAGAAACACTGGCTCGCGTATTTCCAGCGCCCCGCCGGCACGATCTTCGTCAACGCCCCCGCCGTGCCCATCCTCCGAGAGCGCGGCAGCAGCCTGCTCGCTGTCGGCATCACCCACGCCCGCGGGGATTTCTCCGCCGGCGATATCGTCAACATCGCCGGCCCCGACGGCACCGTGCTCGCCCGCGGAAAAACCCATTTCTCGGCCAAAGAAATTCCCGCCCTCGCCGGTCTGAAGGCCGACGCTCTCCGCGCTCTGCACCCCGCCCGTAAGCGCCTCGAAGTCGTCCACCGCAACGACCTCGTCCTCCTCTAACCTTTGGCGCCGGCCGCCCCCGCCGGCCATCCAACCAAGCCCACGCCTCCCGCCTTCCGCCCCTCGCCCGCGCCTCCCGTATGGATTTCGAACTCGACGCCCCTTCCGGCCCCCCCGGCTTCCCGCCCATTGATTTTCGGGCGCTGCTCAACGACGAACAGTTTGCCGCGGTCACCGCCCCGCCCGGGCCAATCCTCGTCCTTGCCGGTGCCGGCTCCGGCAAGACCCGCACCCTCACCTACCGCGTCGCCTACCTCATTTCTCAAGGCGTGAAGCCTTGGGAAATTCTGCTGCTCACGTTTACCAACAAAGCCGCCAAAGAAATGCTCCACCGCGTGCAACAGCTCACCGGTTACGAGCCCGGTCGCTTTTGGGGCGGCACCTTTCACGGCATCGGCCACCGCGCCCTCCGGATGCACGGCGAGGCCATCGGTCTGCCCAAAAATTTTACCATCCTCGACGCCGACGAATCCGAATCGTTGCTCAAGCAAACGGTCGAGTCCGAGGACAAACTGTTTTTCAAAGACAAAACCAACCCCAAGCCCGGCCCGCTCTTCAGCGTCCTCTCCCTCGCCCGCAACACCCAGCTCTCCCTCGCGCAGACCGTCACCGACCAGTTCCCGCAATACGGCGAGATTTCCCACCGCTTTCCGCCCTTCGCCGCTGCCTACGCCAAAAAGAAACGCGAGCAAAACGTCGTCGATTACGACGACCTGCTCGAACTTTGGCTCAAGCTCCTCAGCGACGCCCCCGAGGTCGCCCAGCATTTTGCCCAGCGCTTCCGCCACGTCCTCGTCGACGAGTATCAGGACACCAACACGCTCCAGGCCCAGATCGTCGACAAACTCGCCGCCCACCACCGCGTGATGGCCGTCGGCGACGACGCCCAGTGCATCTACTCATGGCGCGGCGCCGACTTCGAAAACATCATGACGTTCCCTGAGCGTCACCCCGGCACCGTCATCCACCGCATCGAGACCAATTACCGTTCGACGCCCCAGATCCTCGCCCTCGCCAACGGCGTCCTCGAGGCCCAACCCAAAGGCCGCCACTTCGAGAAAGAGCTCCGTGCCCATCGCGCCAACTCGCAAAAACCATTCGTCGTCCAAGCCATGGACGACCGGGAACAAGCCGAGTTTATCCTGAAGCGCATCCGCTCTCTCGTCGAAGACGACGGCGTTTCGCTCAACGAGATCGCCATCCTCTACCGCTCGCATTTTCTCGCGCTCGAAATCCAACTCGCCCTCTCCCGCGCCGCCGTTCCCTACCAGATCACGAGCGGGGTTAAATTTTTCGAGCGCCAACATATCCGCGACCTCATCGCCCTCCTCCGCTTCGTCTACAACCCCGCCGACGAACAGGCTTGGCAACGCATCGCCATTCTTCTCCCCAAAATCGGCGAAAAGGGCGCGCAGAAGATCTACACCGTCGCCCGCGAAAACGCCCAGCTCCTCCAAAAAAACTTCATCGACGTCCTCGCGACCGACGACGTCCTCAGCAAAGTCGCCAAAGACGCCCGCGAAGACTGGCCGAATTTCTGCAGCTCGCTCCAACAGGTCGCCGAGGCGATGCAGACGCGCAAGCCGCCCGAGACCGTCGAGATCGCCATCGAGGGCTGGTATGGCGACTACCTCAAAGGCGCCTACGCCGATTACGTTGACCGCCTCGAAGAACTGAAAGCCCTCATCGGCTTCGCCCAACGCTTCGAGGAGACGCAGGACTTCCTCGCGCAAATCGTGCTTCTCAACGGCGAGACCAGCGAGCGCCGCGTCGACCCCGAAACCGACGCCGTGAAACTCACGACGATCCATCAGGCCAAAGGCCTCGAGTATGACGTCGTCTTTTTGATCGGTCTTGCCGACGGCCAATTCCCCGGCCGCCGCGCGATCGAGAGCGGCGACGTCGAAGAGGAGCGCCGCCTCTTCTACGTGGCCGTGACGCGCGCGCGAAACGAACTCTATCTGAGTTACCCGAAGATCGCCTCCCGCGCCGGCCCCGGCGGCATGATGCTGACCCCAAGCCGCTTCATCACCGAGCTCTCCCCTGACCTCTACGAAGCCCTCCGCATCAAGCGGAACTACGGCTGGTGAACCCTTAAGGCGGAACTCAATTGGTGGAGCCCGATGTCCCTATCGGGCTTCCCGAATTCATCGAACGCCTCGTCACCGGCCATCCAGCCCGATGAAGACATCGGGCTCCACCTCACCGCTCCGTCCTACAAACCCAGCGCCAGTCCTCTTCTTTCTCGCACAACCCTTTCGCCACCGGGTTGCGCAGCACATAGATCCAAGTCTCGGCCAACTCGCGTTCACTCCTAACGCGATGGTCGAAGAAATTGACCTGCCATTTCACTCCCAGCGACCGCGCCGCATAACGCTTCCAACTCCCGACCACCGTCGCCATCGCTTTCCCTGAAGGAAACGCCAACAGCGCGTGAACATGATCAGGCATCATTAGCATCAACAGACACCGCCACTCGTTGCGTTCATCGTAGTTTCTCGCCGCCGCCAACAGCCGCTCGGCCAGCTCCGGATCAGTCAGCAACGGAAACTGCGAGACATCGGCTCTCAGCCGCACATGAAACACCGCGCCGGCCTTAACCCAACCCGGCACCTCATGATGAAGGCGCTGTGGCCAAGCCCATGTCTCGCCTGATCCAGCCATTAGCCGACCGTGCCCGCCTCCTTCTCAAACTCAAGCCCGGTGAGCCCGATGTGGTGGAGCCCGATGTCCCCATCGGGCTTTCCGAAACCCATGCCACCGCCCCAACCCAAGCCCGATAGGGACATCGGGCTCCACCCGGAATCTCTAAACCCGCGCCGCTCGTTTCCGGGCCGCCCCCCCACCCACACCCAAATCTTGACCGTAAAGCTTCTGTGTCCCTTCCGCCGCTTGCAATGCCCGTTCCAGCGTGCATCGTTTCAACATCAAAGCATCGACTGCCATGAACCCCGCGACCACCGCCTCCAACCTCCATCTCACCGGCCTTCACCACGTCACCGCCGTCGCCGGTGACCCCCGTCGCAATGTCGAATTCTACACCCGCGTGCTCGGTCTGCGCCTCATCAAGCGCACCGTGAACTTCGACGACCCGTCCACTTACCACCTCTACTACGGCGACAGCGTCGGCACCCCCGGCTCCGTCCTCACGTTCTTTCCCTGGGCCGGTGTCCGCCGCGGCCGTCCGGGCACCGGCCAAGCCTACGCCACCGCGTTCTCCGTGCCCGCCGGTAGCGTGCCCTTCTGGACCGCCCGCCTCCTAGCCCACGGCGTCACACCCGCTGCGCCCGTCACGCGCTTCGGCGACGAAGCCCTCGCTTTCAACGACCCCGACGGCCTCGTCTTGGAACTCATCGCAACCTCAGAGCCCGACACCCGCACCGCCCACGCGCACCCGGAGATCTCCGCCGCCCACGGCATCCGTGGCTTCCACTCGGTGACGCTCGCCGTCACCTCCGCCGCCCCCACCGCCGCGCTCCTCACCGGCCCGATGGGCTACCGCGCCACCCTGTCTTCCCCGGGGCGCATCCGCTACTCCGTTGGCACCGCTGGTCCTGGCAGTTACATCGACCTCCTCGTGGATCCGAAGCTCGCCCGCGGCCTTCCCGGCGCCGGCACGGTCCACCACATCGCCTTCCGCACGCCGGACGACGCGACTCAAGCCGAAGCCCGCAAAATTCTGGTCGACCTCGATCTACAGGTCAGCCCGGTCATGGACCGAAATTACTTCCACTCGATCTACTACCGCGAGCCCGAGGGCGTCCTCTTCGAGATCGCGACCGACAACCCCGGCTTCACCGTCGACGAACCGCTCGCGACGCTCGGCCACGCGCTCAAGCTCCCCGCCCAATACGAGTCGCAGCGCGCCGAGATCGAAGCTCACCTCCCAAAAATCGACTGAACTCACTTCTCCAATTTCCGTATGTCGGCGGGGTGACCCCACTCCGCTTCCTTCTGCTTCCCCGATGAACTTCTCCTACCACCACATCTTCCAACCCGGCAGCGATCCCGCCGCCGCCCCCCTACTTCTGCTCCATGGCACCGGCGGCAACGAGCGCGATCTCCTCCCCCTCGCGCGCACGCTCTCGCCCGGCGCCGCCGTCCTCAGCCCGCGCGGCGACGTCTCGGAGCACGGTGCGCTTCGCTTTTTCGCCCGGCTCGCCGAGGGCCGTTTCGATCCCGCCGAGGTCACCCGGCGCACCCACACCCTCGCCGACTTCATCGCCGCCGCCTCGACGCACTACGGCCTCGATCCCGCTCGTCTCACCGCCGTCGGATTCTCCAACGGCGCCAACATCGCGGCCACGATCCTCCAGCTCCGTCCCACCGTCCTCGGCGGCGCCGTGATCCTCCGTTCGATGGTGGTCCTCGATCAACCCGCCACCTCGGCGTCCCTCTCCAACAAGCGCGTGCTTCTCCTCAACGGCGCCGCCGATCCCATCGTCCCGCTCGACCACCCGCCCCGCCTTGCGGCCCTCCTCCGGGCCGGCGGAGCCGAAGTGACGCAGCAGATGGTCACAGCCAGCCACGGCCTCATCGCCGACGATCTCACCGCCGCTAAATCCTGGCTCAGCCCATGATTCGCCCGGTTTCGTATCTCCCGGTTTGAATTCTTCCGTGTCTTCCGTGTGTTCCGTGGGCACAACCTCCCCGAACTCCAATCCACCAACTCCGCTCACCGAATCCTCACATGATTTACCGCAACCTCGGCCGCTCCGGACTGCAAATTTCCGCGCTCTCCTTCGGTGCTTGGGTCACCTTTGGTAAACAGATCGGCGATCCCGTCGCCAAGAAGCTCCTCCACACCGCCTACGACGCCGGCATCAATTTTTTCGACAACGCCGAAGTTTACGCCGCCGGCCAAGCCGAGATTGTCATGGGCGCAATTCTGAAAAAATCCGGTTGGCGCCGCAGCAGCTACCTCGTTTCGAGCAAAGCTTACTTCGGCTGCGAAGACGAAAAGCCCAACCAGACCGGCCTCTCCCGCAAGCACCTCTTCGAGGCCTGCCACGCTGCCCTCACCCGCCTGCAAGTTGACTATCTTGACCTCTTCTATTGCCACCGCCCCGATCCCACGACGCCGATCCTTGAAACCTGCCGCGCGATGCACGACCTCATCGCCCAAGGCAAAGTTCTCTATTGGGGCACCAGCGAGTGGAGTGCCGTGCAACTCCAGGAAGCGTTCCGGCTCTGCGCTGCGCACAACCTCCACGCGCCCATCACGGAGCAGCCCCAATACAGCCTTTTTCACCGCACCCGCGTCGAAAAGGAATACGCCCCGATCTTCCGCGATCACGGCCTCGGCACCACGATCTGGTCACCTCTCGCGAGCGGACTTCTCACCGGCAAATACAACGCCGGCATTCCGAAAGATTCCCGTCTCAGCGCCCCCGGCATGGAATGGCTGCGCGACATGGTGCTCAATGATCCCAAGACGCCCGCAAAACTGGCCACGGTACCAAAATTCGCCGCGCTCGCCGAAGAACTCGGCACCACCCTCCCGCGCCTCGGCGTCGCCTGGTGCCTCAAGAACCCGCACGTCAGCACCGTGATCCTCGGCGCCTCCCGCCCGGAGCAACTCACCGAAAACTTGGGCGCCCTCGATCTCATTGAGAAACTCACCCCGGCCTTTATGAAGCGCCTCGACGCGATTTCAAAACCCGTCGCCGACTGACCGCATAATTTTTTCGGGCGAGTCACACAACCACCCCGCGTGGCGGTCCTCTCGATCGGGCGCGCTGAGCGGAAACTATCGCGCAGAGACCCACGCCCGGGTCACGTCGGTGAAATCCGTAAACACCCCGTCGACCCCCGCGTCGCGAAACAACGCCGCGTGCAACGCCGCCATCGAGGGACAACGCTTCGGCAGCGCGTCCGACCGCACCGTGTAGGGATGCACCACCAGGCCCGCCGCGTGCGCGTCCTTGACCAACGCCGTCACCTTCGCCTCGCCCGCGGCGCTCCACGTTACCACACGCCCGAGCGGCGGTCCGATCCCCTGCACCGTCTGCGCGATTTTTATCAAACCCGCCGGCGTACACATCTCATCGTAATTTGTGCCGTCCTCACTGGTCGCGTCGCCCTCGATCAACAGCACCAATCTCCCCTCCCAGCCCAGTTCATTGCGGATGCGTTTCAACTCCTCCCACTCAAAGCATTGCACGAAACACGCATCGGCTTTCGTGGCGTAGCCGTAGCGCGCAAGAATCTGAAGCACGACCTTGCTGAGATCGCGCCCTTGCTCGCGGTGCCATTTCGGCTGCTTCAGCTCGGGATAGACCCCAGCCATGCGCCCCGTGCTGCGGTTCATTCCGTCGATCAGTTGCAACTCCTCTTCCAACGTCGCGATCCGAAATTCCGCCAGCTCCGCCGGAAAGCGCCGCGGAAAAACTCGCTCGCCCGTCTTCGCATCGAACCGCTCCGAGACGCGCAGCCGCTTCAACTCCGCCACCGTAAAATCCAGCGCGTAAAAACGACCGTCCGCGCGCTTCCTCTCCGGAAAAACCTTCGCCACATCCGTCACCGTGTCGATGTGCACGTCATGTAACACCACCGGCACGTCGTCCTTGGAGAGCACGAGATCCTGCTCGATGTAGTCCGCGCCCTGTCCGTGCGCCATCGCCTTCGCCGCGAGCGTGTGCTCCGGCAAATACCCGCTCGCCCCGCGGTGCGCGATCACGAGCGGCCGGGTTTCCGCCGCTTGGGAGCCCCCCGCCAACAGCGTCGCCATCGTCAGAATCATTCGGATTTTTTTCATGGTGAAATCGAACGGCTGGTCGTCGGCTGCCCCAGCGTCATCGCGCTGAACCCCATCGTCAGCACACAGCACGCAATCATCGTTCTAAAGACGCCGTCCCAGCCCCAGGTGTGCGCGATCCAACCCACGCCCGCGCCCGAGGGCGCCGAACCGAGGAAGTAGCCAAAAAATCCCGTGAACCCCGCGGCCGTGCCCGCCGCTTTTTTCGGCACGAGATCCAGCGCGTGCAGACCTATCATCATAATCGGCCCGTAAATGAAAAAGCCGATCATGATCAGCGCCGCGACGTCGATCCAGTAAGGGCCGGTGTCGTTCCAACGGTAGATCAACAACCCGACCAGCGTGAGTCCCATAAACAAAATAGTCGCCGGCGCCCGCCGCGCCTTGAAGACGCGGTCAGAAATCCACCCGCACAAAAGCGTGCCGGGGATTCCGGCGAGTTCGAAGGCCGTCCACGCAAAACCAGATTCTTTGAAATTGAACCCTTTCGCCGTTTGCAGGTAGGTCGGAATCCAGTTCACCACCCCGAAACGCACGAAATACACGAACGCGTTCGCGATCGCGATTGCCCACAAAAATTTGTTATTCAGCACGTGGCTGACGAAAATCTCCCTGAAGGTAAACGTGCGCTCGTGGTCGGCGGAATAGTTCGGCGGATAGTCATCTTTGTGGCTTTCAATGGCCGGTAGCCCACAGCTCTGGGGCGTATCGCGCAGCAGCAGCAAAATCAGTCCGGCCACCCCGGCGGCAATCGCCGCGTTGAAGTAAAACGTCGCTCCCCAGTCGCCGAACCGCACAACCGCCCACGTCGCAAACACCGCGACGAGCGCGCCGCCGACATTATGCGCAGCGTTCCACGCGGCCACAATTTTTCCCCGTTCTTTGGTGCTCCACCAATGCACCATCGTTTTACCGCACGGCGGCCAGCCCATGCCGTTGAACCAACCGTTGAGGGCCTGGAGCACAATAATCAGCGCCAATGAATCGTAGATCGCCGGAACCGTGCCAAACGCAAAGGTAACCCCGCTCGTGAGCAGCAGGCCGAGCGCCATGAACCAGCGCGGATTGCTGCGATCCGACACCGAGCCCATGATGAACTTTGAAATCCCATACGCCACCGAAAGGCTCGTCATCGCCCAGCCGAGTTGAACTTTTGTAAACTCAGGATGCGCCTTTAGGATCGAAGGCAGCGCCAGCGCAAAATTGTTTCGCACCAAATAGAACGCCGCATAGCCGACGAAAATTCCGGCAAATACCTGCCAGCGAAGGCGACGGTATTCCGGATCGATGCGATCCGCGGGTAGCGGTGAAATACTCTGGGCGGGTTTTAGAAAGGAGATCACGAGGGTAAAACGAAAAGACGCCCGAGCTAAGACATCGGTGGCGGGCTAGGCAATCCGTGGCATGCACCCGGCCCGAGCGGCCTCGACCGGCGCTACCAACATCCACGCGCGCGCAGGTTCACGATAGCCCCGCACCTGCGGCGCGACGCCCGCGCGGAATCAGAATTTCCTCGAAACTTCAAAAGTGAACTGGCGCCCCCGGGGATTGGCCGAGCCGGCCAGATAACCGTATTGTTCATCCGCCAATCGCGGCTCGGCATCGAGCACGTTGTTGATCCCGCCACGCACGGTCACGCCCTTCAACCACGCCCCCTGTTTTCCGGAGAACCGGTAGGACGCCCACGCGTTGTGGTTGTAGGTCGGCTTAATGCGCAGCAAGTAGCGCGTGATACCGTTGTCGTTGTAAACCCGGATGTAGTCCGGCGACCCAAGTGCACGGAAAACCGCTTCGGTGGTCGCCGCCGAGGTGTCCACCGTCGAACCAAAGTAGCTCGTGAACCAACCCGCCGAGATACCGCCCAACCGCCACGAAACCGAACCGCTGGCGCGCCATTTCACGCGGCCGTTGCGGTCGAGTTCGTCGAGGACCCGGGAGGTGGCGTTCTCTTGCGAAGTCCGAAGGACGTAGTGGGTCGCGTCACCGTTGAAGGTGAACTGCCCGTAACCCGTCTTCGGCGAACGCCACTGCGCCCCGAATTCATAGCCTTGGATATCGCGGCCGCTCAAATTGAGGTAGTCGTCGATGACGCTCACGATCTCGCCGACGGCCGCGCGCCGGGCGTTGTTGCTCGTCTGCTGGGCATTGTAGGTCGCAAACGCCAGCCGGTCCGCATCGGTCACCGGCTTGCGCACGATTTTTTCCGAGCCCTTGTAGGCCACCGTGCCGGAACCAAGATCGATCTGGTTAATGTTGGTGCCCTTCGCGAGTTCGGCCTGCGTGGCGAGCTCGAGCACCAATTCATCGCGGTCAATCGCCGCTTGGCCGCCTACGTTTTCAATCACCTTGTTCTGGTTCAGGTGAAAATAATCAAAGGACAGCGAGAGACCGCGCACTTTGGGCACGTCGAAGACGAACCCTGCGACCCAAGTCTTCGCCTCTTCGGGTTCGAGGTCCTGGTTGCCCTGCCGGAAAACCGTCCGTTGCGCGATGCCATCCGAAGCGAGGCCGGTCGCGGCCAGGCGATAGGGATCGTCCGCGCCGATCTGGCGCCGCAGCGGAGTGGTGTTGGTCTGCACCAGATTCGGCGCCCGAAACGATTCGGCCGCCGAAGCCCGGAGCTTGAGGAACGAAAACGGTTTCCACACGAGACTGGCCTTCGGTTTCGTCGTCTGGCCGAAGATCGAGAAATGCTCGAAGCGGCCGGCCAAGGTCAGCTCGAGGCTTTCCACGAGCGTGAGGCGATTTTCGCGCGTCACGAGGGGCAGCGCCGTTTCGAGGTAGGCGGCGTAGATGGTCTGCGCCGCGCTGATCGGCACGTTCGAGCTGAGCGCGAGGAAGTCGTTGTCGCCTTCACGCAAAAACGGAAACTGGCTGCCCGACCCGGGCGGATTGAGGCCGACGAAACTGGCGCGTTTGTCGTCGTAGGTCTCGTAGCGCACCTCGGTGCCGCTCGCGACGCCGATGCGCCCGCCGTTGAACAACCGCCAGAGCTGCCCGTTGATCTTCGCGTCCCAGATGAAAAGATTCGTGCGGCCAAACCGGTCTTCGTCGCCGTAGATGCCGTCATAAATCGAGGCCGGATTCTTATACGGCTGATCGACGACGATCTGGTTGTTCACGATTTTAAACGTCACGGGGAACGGGTTAAACGCCGTCGCATCCGTGCGGTTCAAGGCGCGCCGCAGGAGCGATTCGCGCACTTGGAAACGTTCGTATTCGTGCGTCTGCGAGCCGGAGGCGACGACCGCTGACTCCCACTCCCACGATGGGCCGAGCTTGCCGCGCAGGCCACCAAGCACGCGCCATGAGTAGGTGTAGACTTCGGTCACGCGGGGCTCGAGGCCCTCGCTGGAGTTTTGCCCGGGCGAGATCCCGGTCCACAGCGAGACATCGGCCGGCGTGCCCGTGAGGCGCGGCGTTCCATCCGCGTTCGCGGCGCCCGTGGGACTATAGAAGCGCACGCCAAAAGGATTCCACGGGTTCGACGCGGGCAGGTAGATACCTCGGTCGTCGGTGTTCTTGAAATTAACCGGCTCGCGCCCGGTCCGACTGTAGGCCCGGTAAAACAGCAAGTCGCCGAACGCGCTCAGGCGGTCGTTGATCGTGTGGTCGACAAACGTGGCAAACTGCACGCGATCCGTCGCCGGGATCAGCATCTTCCAAAGATTCCAATTCGAGAAGGTCGCGTTTTCAGCGCTGTCAATATTCCGGGACAGCGCAGTCTGCTTGAATGAAACGCCCGCCGGACTGGGCCAAAGGTAGAACATACCGTCCGCCGCCATCGTCGCCACGCCCGCCGGCGGAGTCGCGCTGGTGGTGATACCCGCGTTGCCGGCCGGCCGCGAGCCGACGAAGGTCAGGAAATTGGGCTGGATAAATCCGCGCTGCCATTGGCCCCACTGGTTCACGCTGTTCGTGTTGGCGAAATCGTTATCCCGGGCGAACGCGGTGCCCGTCACCGGATCGATCACGGGAATCCCGTTCCACGGCGCCGGCAGCTTCCGGTTCACGCGTAGGTCGGCGTTTTTTGCCCACGCGCGGTCGTGCGCGGCCAGGGCGTCGCGGTGAAAATAGTCGATCGACATCGAGAGGTGCGTCTTGCCGAGCTGTCTGCCTTCAAACGCCGTCGCGTTGAACTCGTTCGCCCCGCCGTGCTGCGTCATTGAACCCTTCAGCGTCAGCCCGCGACCGACATACGTGCGGGAAACGAGATTGTTAATCACGCCCGCCGCCGCATCCGCGCCGTAGATGGCGGAGGCGCCGTCGCGCAGGATTTCCACCCGCCCCACCAAGGCTCGCGGGATGGTGTTGATGTTCACCGCGAGCGAGGGGACGCCGTTCTCGGCCATCGAAATCGGGTGCGGGGCCATGCGGCGACCATTGAGCAAGGTCAACGTGCTGCCTGAGCCGATGCCGCGCAGGTCGATCGAAGCCACGTCGCCGCGGGCGAGCTGCGGGCCGTTGTTGATTTCGGTAATGCCCGAGATTTCAGCCATGCCCAGCGTCTCGAAGAGCTCCGCCATCGTCGCCGCCCCGCGCGCGTCGAGATCGGCCGCGTTCAGAATCGTGACCGGCAGCGCAGTCTCCGCGTCGGACCGGCGGATATTGGAGCCGGTGACGGTGAAGGCCTCCAGTTTCACCGTTTCGTCACCGGTCGCCGCGCCCGGACTCGGGACCGTGGTTTGGGCGGAAGCGAGTGCAGTGAGTAAAAAGGTGACCGTAACCAGTCGTTTTCGCGAAGGTGTCATGAGGGAAAAGGCGAGATGTGCAGCCGCCATCAATAGCGGTCGAGGATAACCTTCAATGGCCCGAATTCCATGCAACAATTTAACCTGTCCGTCACAAATCCAAGTGGCGGCCGACAGCGGCCCGCTCGGGATCGCCAAGCGGAAGCGGATAACTCTCGCGGAGATCGCTCCGGTGGGGCGCAGCCGGCGGTGCACCTCGTCCTCAGGGATTCACCGCCATCAGCTCGACCTCAAAAATCAATCCCGCACCTGCCGGCACGCCGCCTCCTCCCATCGTGCCGTAGCCGAGGGAAGGCGGGATAAAGAACTCCGCTTTGCCGCCCGGTTTCAACGCCGTCATGCCCTCGGCCCAGCCGGCGATGAGCGTCTTCACCACCAGATCCGCCGGCGCGCCGCGTTTGCGCGAATCATCGACGACCGTCCCGTCCTTGAGCGCACACGAATAATGGACGCGCACCTTGTCGGTCGCCTGGGGAGCCACGCCCGCGCCGGGCGCGAGCACGCGGATGCCCAAACCGCTGGGTGACCACGTAACGCCCGGCGTCGAAGCCCTCGGGCCGTAAAGCCACTCACGCATGATCGCCGCATCGTCACGTTTCACGGGTCCCGGGGACTTGGGCTCCGCTGGTCCGCAACCGGTGAGAGCGATGGAGAGCACCAAAGCGAACAAATAGGCCGAGGGACGTTGATTCATCGCCGCGAATCGTGGTCGGATCGGTTGCAACATTCTACCCGAAAACCCGAGCGAATCAAAAATTTCCGAGCTCGGTTATCGGGCAAAGGCAGAGGCCGCAGTCTTTCTCAGGTGCGGGTCAGTTGCTTTGCTTTCAGCTCCTGCCAGCGGGCAAGACGGTCGGCGATCTTGGCTTCCCAACCGGCGGTCTTTGGCGTGTAGAGCGAGAGCGGTTGCTCCAGATAGTTTTGGCCGGAGATGTTTTCGGGGTAGTCGTGCGAGTAGAGATAGCCTTTGCCATGAGCGTTTTGCTTGCTCGCGGCACCGCTCTTATCGCGCAGCGGTAGCGGCACCGGTTGGACCGGCGACGACTGCAACGCGGCTCGCGCGCTGGCGAGCGCGAGGGTAGCGGAATTACTCTTCGCCGCCGTTGCGATGTAGAGTGTCGCATGAGCCAGCGTGAGCTCCGCTTCCGGCAAACCGATAAAGTCACACGCGTGATGGGCGGCCACCGTGAGCGGCAACGCCTGCGGATCGGCGAGGCCCACGTCTTCGCTGGCCAAGATCACCAGCCGGCGCGCAATGAACCGGGGGTCTTCACCACCGACCAACATTTTGGCCAGCCAATACATGGCCGCATCCGGGTCGCTGCCACGGCAACTCTTGATGAAAGCGGAAATCGTATCGTAGTGCTCATCTTCATCGGCGTCGTAGCGAATCCGGCGCTCGCGGGCGAACACCTCCAGATCGTCGGCCCGCAAAGCCACGCCCTCGGGCAAACCGAGCACGAGGACTTCAAGGGCGTTGAGCGCGCGGCGGAGGTCGCCGTCGCACAGCACCGCAAGGTCGGCGAGCAGCTTCGGCTCGGCGGTGACGCCCCGCGCGCCAAGGCCACGCTCCCCATCCGCGAGCGCGGCGGCCAACACGCCGGCAATGGCTTCCGGCGCGAGCGGCTCCAAGCGGAACAAGTGGCTGCGCGAAAGCAGCGGCGGATTCACATAAAAGCCGGGGTTGTGCGTGGTGGCGCCGATCAGGCGCACCGTGCCCTCCTCCACATCGGGCAAAAGCAGGTCCTGTTGCGATTTGTTGAAGCGGTGCAACTCATCGATGAAGAGAACCGTCGCCGCTTCAGGACGGCGTCGGGCGGTCGCGAGAATCTCCCGCAACTCGGCCACGTTGGACATGACGGCGTTGATCCGGACGAAGCGGCTGCCGGTTTCGTGGGCGATGGCTTCCGCGATGCTGGTTTTCCCACAGCCCGGCGGACCGTAAAACAGGAGCGAACCGAAACGATTTTGCGCGACCAGTCGCGGTAGGAGGCTGCCGGGCTTCAGCATGTGTTCCTGCCCGACGACCTCGGCCAGCCGCCGGGGCCGCATCCGGGCGGCCAGCGGCTGATGCGGGCCCGTGCGTTTCTCGCCGAGCCCACGGGACGGCGCCGCCGGCTCCTCGGCGAAGAATTCGGGTTGATCGGCAGCGGGCATTTTCACGGCCAATCTCCGCGAAAAACCGCGAATGAAAAGGCATTTCAGAATTTGCGTGGAATGCGGGAGTTTGACGCTTAACTCGTCCCCATGACCAGTCGAAGCCTCGGACACCGCGCGCCGCTGCTGTGGCTGGTGATACCGGTGATGGCAGGCTTGCCGGCGGGACAAATCGCCGAGATCGCCCCACCCTTTTGGCTGCTGCTGGCGGCGTTGACCGCGGCCGGTCTGGCCCTGCTCGCGGCCGATCGCCCGGGGTGGTGGGCGCTCGGGCTCGGCATCGCGATGAACTTCGCGGGCATGGCGGCCTACGGGCTGCATCGGGCGCGGTTGCCGGCGTGGGACTCGCTGCCGCCGCGCGAGGCGCGGCTCACGATCAAGATCGGGCGCACCTTCGTCCAAAACGATCCGGGGAAAATCTCGGGCTTGGCCACGGTGGTGCGCGCGGACGAACACCTGCGCGAGCTGACGGGACAAAACATCTACTTTTCCCTGTCGCTCAAAAAAGGTGAAGCCCCGCCCTTGCGCACGGCGCTCGTTACGACGGTGGGCGTGCTCACTGCGCTGCCGCGCAATCCCCCGGGCAACACCTTTGACGGCTACCTCGCAGGCGCGGGCATGAACTTTCGGCTAACCCGCGGACGAATCCTCGCCGAGGAACGGGCGGCGACGGCCTACGCCCGGTTTTGCGCGCGGGCGGCGGAGCGATTTAAAACCATCTTGGGTTTAGGACTCGCGGAGAAGCGACCGGAGCTAGCGGGGCTCCTGCGCGCCATGATGCTCGGTGAAACGCACGAGCTCAGTGACGCGCAACACGAGTTGTTCAAGCAGAGCGGCACCATGCATCTCTTCGCGATCAGCGGGCTGAATATTGCGGTGATCGCAGGCGCGCTGACCATGCTGATGTGGCCGTTGCGGCGTTGGCCGCTGCTGCAATTTGGTGTGGGGGCAGCGCTGCTGTGGCTCTTTGTCGATATCACCGGCGCGGCACCGTCCGCGGTCCGCGCGTGGGCAATGGCCGTATTTTTGCAGGCCTCGCTGGCGATGTGGAAACCAGCCAGCGTGCTCGCGGCCCTCGCGGCCTCGGCCTTGGCGGTGTTGATCATCGCGCCGCTTCAGATCTTCGGGGCGAGCTTTGTGATGAGCTACGGCATCGTCGCCGCGCTGCTTCTGCTGGGCCTGCCCCTCGGTGACGCCTGGATGGAGCGCTGGTCACCCGGCCGTGACTTGCCCAAAGCCGCCTGGCGTTGGTGGCATCACGCGGCGGGTGAGGCGTGGCTTTGGCTCGCGCCTGCCTTGGCGGTCGGCGCGGCGACGACCCTCGTGGGCCTGCTGACGGGGCTGCACTATTTTGGCCTGCTCACTCCGGGAGCGTTGCTGACCAATCTTGCCCTGATCCCAGCCGCGATCGTGGTGACTCTCGCCGGATTCGCGGCGTTGTTGTGCGGGCTGGTCGGCTGGATCGGTGGCGCCGTCCTGTGCAACCACGCTGCGGCACTCGTGCTTCTCGTGATCGAACGCGGAGTGGCGTTGAGCGTCATGATTCCGGGAGCATTTAGTCCGGCGCAGTTTACGGCCGGCTGGCTGGGCCCCGTCGGCCTTCTTCTTTTGGGAACGGGAATACTGGCGGGATATGCGGCGGGTTGGCGGAGACGCGTTTACTATTGGGTCCCGTTTGCGCTCGTGGGGCTGATTTTGATTTTCGGCGTCCGGTTTGGCTGATCTTAGAAAAATTTTCCGTGTGTTCCGCCCCACACCAAGGACATGGTTTCCCCATGAAAAGCGCTTACGAACTTGCGATGGAACGTCTCGACAAATCTTCCCCCGCCGAGAAGCCGATCACCGCGGCCAAAAAAGCCCGGCTCGCCGAGATCGACCAAGTCTTCAAAGGAAAGCTCGCCGAGCGGGAGATCTTTTTGAAGCAACAGCTCAATCTCGCCTACGCCGAGCAGAAGGCCGAAGAGGTGGATAAAATCCAAAAGCAACTCGTGAGCGAACGCGCCCGGCTCGAGGAAGAGCGCGAGACGGAAAAAGAGCAGGTGCGACGCTCGAAGTGATTCGGTTCGCGACGGGAACGGGCCCGTAGTCGTTAGTCAGCGCGTAGGTGCAGATAATTGGGCGGCGACTGCAGCTGAGTCCCACCGCCTTGGGCGAGCTCGACCTCCTGCAGGAAAATACTGTCGGCAAGGTGCCGGTGAATCTCGGCCAGCGTCAGCTCAAGATCGATCGGTGCACGCAACGGGTCGGCCTCATCCCAGATCTGGCCAAACTGCATGTTAAACTGGAGCACGCGGAAACGGCTCATGGGAGGGCGCGCGGCTGGGGGCGGGCGGCGGCCGGAGTGCTGCCAACGGGCACTGCGCCGTCTGCGGGAGCGGCGCCACTGCGCCGAAAGACGAACCGGTTGACGCGGGCGGTCGTATCCGCGCCGAGCGCCGGCGAACGCTTCTGCGTCGTGGCATGGGCCGAGGTCATGGCGTCTTGATAACGGGTGACGAGCTTGGGTTTCTCCGTCGAACCAGCGGTATTGAACCGGGACTCGCGATGGTCAAACGGGCTCAACTCCGGCGCACGTACCGTTGGCTGCTGAATTTCGGGAGCCAGCACGCGTTTCTCCTTCGTCTCGGCGAGATCGATCGGCGAGCGGCGTTCGCTGGGCACGCTCCCCGTGGGATTTGTGGCCGTGGGCGCGACCCGGCGATCTTGGACCGTGCGATTGTGCTCAGGGCTGCGTTTTTCGGGCGTGACGCCCGCAGCCGGCGCGAAGGGCTCGTTGCGCTGGGTGTAATCGACTTTGGCCGCATCGGCGCCGGCCAGAGTAGCCGTGGACACGAAACCGCCCACTGCAAAAATGAAAACACCGCGTAAATTCATCTGGACGAAAAAAATGAGCCTGCGACCGACCAGCGCCGCAACCCAATTCATTCGGGCTCGGCCGTGCCCTCGACCACCCAATCACGAGCCTCGGGGACTTGGACAAAAAATGCCCGGAGCGCAGCGGAAAGGTGGTCCGCGTAACGGAAATGGGCGCCCATTCCGGTGCGGAGTTCCGCTTCGTAGATAAACTTGTCCCCGTGCGTGCTGTGTTCGAACGGGGTCTGGGCGCCGAGCAGCAGCGAGTAAACGTAAGTCGCGGAGCCGCGGGCCATCAGCTCCCGGGTGAGTTCCAATTGGTCCGCGAGCAACGTCGCGTGGGCCGCGTGAGTGATCTCGGGCGGCAGATAGAAGCCAGCCTGGATCATCGGCGTATAGCGATGGCCGGTGCGGTGGCGGTTGAGGTCACGCAGCTCGGCGATGGCCATGTTGTTCCACGCAAAACTCACCCGCATCCGGCGGGTGGCGGTGCCCTGTTGCGCGTAGCGGTTGGCCCGATGATCAAGCGCGCCGGCGAGCGATTGCGTCTCGCGGAGAAAAGGCGGTGTGGCCCGGTCGACGTGGACCCAAACTTCGTCGGCGAGAGGCGCCGCGGAGAGCCGGGCCAAACCGAGCGAGAGCGACGCCGCAAGTTCCTGACGCGCCTGTTCCTCGTAAGATTTTTCGGCGACGCTGTGCCGGGTGAGGCGCGGCGACTGTTTGATGAGTTCCGCCCGAATCAGCGCGGCCGCGGCGCGGGCCTCGGGATGCGGAAGCGAGTCGAGGTGCTTGACCGTCACGGCCCACATGCGGGACGTCTGGACGAGGCCAAGATTGGTGCGGGTGGCGAGCGGGATGAAGTAGCGGGCGCGGTCGAGGGCGTAATTCTTGCGGAGGCGCGTCACGACCGCGGGCTTGGCGTCGGGCGGGAGCCGGACGAGATCGGGTTGCGCGAGCGCGGCGGCGTCGAGCCGGGCATACTCCGCGTGATAGGCGGCGAAACTGCGGGCGACGATATCGCGCCAGCGCGGAGCGAGATCATCGGGGATACCAAGTTCCTCCGCCGTCGGGACATTGGCCGCGTCCATGGTGATGTAGCGGGTGGACGACTCTTGCCCGTCGGCCATCTGGGCGATCTCAAAAACCTTATAGGCGAGCCACATCGAGACATCGTCGAGGGCGATGGCGATACCGCCCGTGAGCCCGCCGATGGAAGCGTGGCCGTAGTCGACGAACTTGAGAATGCGGTCGATCGAGGCGTCGGGATTGGCGAGATCGACCTTGGCCATGATGGCGGCGAGCCCCTCGTTGCTGCGCGAGTAGCGCGCGAGCACGGAAGCGAGCAACTCCGGCGTAACCTTGGGCAGATCAGCGGCGGTGGGGGGCGGGACAAGGGCGAGACCGGTGACTTTCATGCGGCGGAGCAATAGCCGCAAAGCGACGGGAAAAGCGCAAGCCGGAGGAGCGCGACGCGGCGATATTTACTCCGCCGTCGGGCGGAGCACGGCCGGGAGGAGGATAAAGCCGGTTGCGAGATCGCCGAGCACTTCGCTGCGGGTGCCCGCGTAGTGGACGTGCCAAAGGGCGAGCAGGGCGCAGAAAAGGGCGTCGGTCCGGTCTTCGACCGGCTTCGTCCATGGGGTGGCGAGGAGCGCGTTGGTTTCCGGATCGAGGAGAAGAAAGGGAAACTCGCGAGCGAGGAGTGCCGTGAGCAGGCCTTGCAGTCGGCGAAATTCAAGCCGGCGGGCGGCGACGGGCCCTCTCTTGTATTTGATGATGCGCGGCAGCCGGAAGAGCCGGACCATCGCGGGGTGCGGGTAAACTTCGGCGGCGAGTCGGGGCGCGGGAGTTTCGGTTTTTGATTTTTGGGTTTCGATCGGGGGAAGACTCCAGCCGGAGACGAAGCAGAGGTCGTCGGCGAGGCGGGCGAGGATGCGCGGGGGGCGCGGGCACTTGGTGAGGTTGGCCGGGTGACAGGCGGCGTGTTCGCGGTGGAAGAGCGTGTGCGTGAGGCGGTCCACGGGGCGCGTGCCGGTGAGATTCGGGCAAACGATCGGCGCATCGATCGCGGCAAACGCCGGTTCATCCGGGCGAAGGCGCCCGGTGATTGCAGCGACCAGAGCGAGATCGCCCTGCGGATAATCATAGCCGAGCAAGCGCGCCCGGCGCCGGGCTACGTCGTAGCGGATAAAACAGAGGCCGTCGGAGTTTTTCTCACCCCAAGCGAGGTCAAGGCCGATGAGAAGCATGAACCCGAACGGATGCCGGCAAACGCCAAGCCGGCGCAGTGATTAACGCGGCGTGAGCCAAGCGCCGAGCGGGCCTTGGTAGAAACCTAGGACAACAGTCGAGAGGGCGAGTGCGCCGAGAGCGATGCCGGTCACCAGATCGACCGGCGTGCGGGCGGGCTTGGCCGGGGCTTCGGGCGAGGTCGCCCATGTTTCGAAGAAGGCCGCCTTGATCCAACCAAAGTAGTAATAGATCGAAATCACCACGCCGATAACCGCCACCGCGATCAGACCGTAAAGACCGGCTTGAAAGGCCGAGATGAAGATGAAGAGCTTGCCCATGAAGCCGACCAACGGAGGGATGCCCGCCAGCGAGCCGAGACCGACCGCGAGCACGAGGGCGAGGAACGGGTTGGCTTTTGCGAGGCCGGCGTAGTGGTCGAGTTCTTGATCGGTATCGTTGGCGCCCGCGAGGTGGGTCATCACGCCAAACACCGCAAACGAGGCGAGCAAGTAGGCGAAGAGATAGAAGTAAATCGAGCCCACGGCCATCGGCGCACGGCTCGCGGCGGCGACGCCAAGGAGCAAGAAGCCGGCGTGGGAAACGCCGGAGAGGCCGATGAGGCGTTTGACGTTGTGCTGCGTGAGCGCCGCGACGTTGCCGAAGAGCAACGTGGCGCCGGCGAAAAACGTCAGCACCGGCATCAGCAGCCAGCCGTAGCTGGCAAACACGGTGAGGCTCAGGCTGAGCAAAACCGCAAAGCCGACGGCTTTTGAGGAAACCGCCAGAAATGCGGTCACGGGAGTGGGCGCACCCTGATAAACATCGGGCACCCAAATCTGGAACGGGAACGCACCGATCTTGAACGCGACGCCGGAGAGGACGAGGACGATGCCGATGCTCGCGAGAAAGTTGTGGGGATTGGCGGCGAGGAAGGAGGCGAGTTGGCCGTAGTGCATCGCTTGGGCGGTGTGGCCGGGAAGCGCGGCATTGCCGGCGACGCCGTAAAGGAGCACGATCCCGAACAACAGGAGCGAAGAACTGAGTGCGCCCATCACAAGGTATTTGAGACCGGCCTCGAGGGTCAGCGAATTGTTGCGGTAATAGCTGACGAGAATGTAGAGCCCGATCGTGACGGTCTCGAGAGTGACGAAAAGCAGGAGGAGGTTGTTGGACTGCGCCAGCAGCATCATGCCGGCAGTGACGACGAGCACGATGTGGTAAAACTCGACGCGCGGCATGGCCTGTTTGGCGAGACTCACGCGGGCGAGCAGGCAGACCATCACGGCGGCGAGCAGGAAGAAAATCCGCATGATCTGGCCGTCACGCGTGTGGCGCAGAAGGCCGTTGAAGGTCTCGGTAGCGACATACGGATTGTGAAACGTGGCGAGGACGTTGCCGAGGACGCAGAGCAGACCGGCGAGCGCGGCGGCCGGGACCATCTGGTGTTGCTGCTTAGGAAAGAGCAACTCGATCACCAGCAGCACGAGGGCCAGGACGCCCAACATGATCTCAGGCATGATGGCGCCCCAGAGGTTGTTCGCGGCGAAGTTTTGAAGAACCGTGATGTCCATGACAGAGGAGCGTTACTTTGCGGCGGCGACCTGCGCGGCGGACGCGGGCGCGAGCGTGGCGTCGAGGGCGGTAGAAAGAGACTTGGGCCAAAAGCCGACGAACATCAGCGCAGCGAGCAAAATCAGGGCGGGCAGACGCTCGCTCCACCGGAGATCGGTGACGGGATTCGCGGCCGCGACTTTGGCGAACTCCGGGGTAACCGGGCCGAAGAAAACGGCGGCTGCAGCGCGAAGCCCGTAGATAGCCGAGATCACGACGCCGGCGACGGCGAGCACGGTGATGAGCGGGGAGAATTTCCAGAGCGCGACGAAGATCGTGAGTTCGCCCCAGAAGTTGGCGAATCCGGGAAGACCGATTCCAGCAAAGGTCGCGGCAACGAAGAGAGCGGCGAGAACGGGCGCCTTCTGCGCGAGTCCGCCCATTTCATCGAGGGCAAAAGTGTGGGTACGGTGATAAACACTGGTCGAGAGCAGGAACATCAGCGCGACCGAAAGACCGTGGGCGACCATCAGCAGCACGACGCCGCCGACGCCGAGCGTCGAACCGGCCGCAATGCCAAGGAAGGCATAGCCCATATGCATCACCGAGCTGTAACCGACCATCTGCTTGAGGTCCCGTTGGGCGACGGTGACAAACCCGATCACCAGAACATTCCCGATCACCGCAAGCCAAGCGATGGGGTGCGACCAATGCACGAGACCGGCGGGCAACAGCGGAAGCGCGATTTGGATCAGACCGTAGAGACCGAACTTCTTGAGCACGCCGGCGTGAAGCATCGCGGCCGAGCTGGGTGCCGCGCCATAGCCAAGCGGGGCCCAGGTGTGCAGCGGCCAGATCGAAACCAGAATACCGAAGCCCAGCGCCAGCAGGCCAAAAATATTCTGCTGAACGGTAACGCCCAGCGGTTGGGCGGCGAGCACCCGGCGCAGGTCGATCAGATCAAAGCTGTTCGCTCCGCTCTTCACGTAGAGCGCAATCAAGCCGACCAGAGACAACATGGCGCCCGCAGTGAGGTAGATCGTGAGCTTCATCGCCGCGTAGTTGCGGTCGCGGCCACCCCAGATCCCGACCATGATAAACGTCGGAATGAGCGCGAGCTCATGGAAAAAGTAGAAGAAGAAAATATCGACGCTGGCGAACACGCCCATGAGACCTCCCTGCATCACCAGCAGCAGCAGCAGGTAAATCTTGAGCCGCTCGGCCCCGGACTGGATGGCATAGAGTCCGGCGGCGAACCCAACGATGCCAGCGAGCACGAAGAGCGGGAGCGAGATGCCGTTAAGACCGAGTTTGAGACCGATCCCGAGGGCGTCGAGGCCGGTCGAGTAGGACGTGAGGAACGCGTAACCACTCGTCTGGGGAACGGCGGCGTAGTAGAACCACACGTGCAGGGCGAGGAGCAACGGCAAGCCGAAACCGACGTAGGCCAGCTTGACCGAAAACCGCTTGGGCAGGCCGCACGCGATCGCGAGCGCGACGGCGAGCGGCGCGAGGATGGCGACGAGGAGAGGATCGAAAGGCAGATTGATCATCGAGGGATCAGAAAATCTCGTTGGCGTAGATCCAGAGGATCACGAGGCCCAGCAGGAACCAGTAGAGGTAGACGTTAAGCCGGCCCACATGCAGACCGCGCGCCCCAAGCCCGACGAGACCGACAATCCCGGCGAGGCCGCGGACGATGAGGCCGGCGAGGAAAATCTGCTCGAGGAAGTTGAGGAACAGGGCAAAGCGCTGTTGGACCTTGGCCACATAGTAATCATAGCCGCGATCGAAGGAAAACTGCAGGGCCGTGAGCGCGCCGAAAAGGCCGGGGGATTTGGCGCCGAGCGAGTCGGTGGCGGCGGATTTGTAGAAAACGAGGGCCGCAGCCGCTCCGATCACGGTGACGGCGACGCTGGTAATCAAAATGACCATGTGGTCGGTGCCGTGGGCGATGGGGATGAGCACAAAAACTTCGGAGAAAACTTTGGGGTAGAGCGCCGTGTAGCCGCCGAAAACGGACAAGATCGCGAGGACCACGAGCGGCAGCGTGAGCGTGAGCCCGCCTTCGTGGGCGTGGGAAGCGGCGTCAGAGCGGGGCGCGCCGAGGAATGTGATCTTCCAGAGGCGCACCATGTAGAACGAGGTAAGGACGGCGGTCAGCGCCAAGAGGGCGAAGACCGGGGTGTTTTTAGCGTAAGCCAAGTAAAGAATCGCGTCCTTCGAGAAAAACCCCGCAAGGAAAGGAAACCCGATAATGGCGAGAACGCCGAGAGTGAACGTCGCGAAGGTGAGCGGCATCTTCGTTTTCAATCCGCCCATCTTGAAAATATTCTGTTCGTGATGACAGCCGTGGATCACAGATCCCGAGCCGAGGAACATGAGGGCCTTGAAGAAGGCGTGGGTCATGAGGTGGAACATCGCCGCGCCGACGCCGGCGGCGACCATGTGCGAGTGATCGCCATGTGCCACGGCGAGCGAACCGAGACCGAAGGCGGCAACCATGTAGCCGAGCTGGGAGAGCGTGGAGTAAGCCAGGATCTTCTTGATGTCGCTCTGCACGATGGCGCAGAGCGCGGCGTAGAGCGCGGTGGCGGTGCCGGTCCACATGATGACGGTGAGCGCGTCGGGCACCATGAGAACATTGATCCGGCAAAGCATGTAAATGCCGGCGGCCACCATGGTAGCGGCATGGATCAAGGCCGAAACGGGGGTCGGGCCTTCCATCGCGTCGGGCAACCAGACCTGGAGCGGGAGCTGGGCGGATTTGCCGACCGCGCCGCAAAAGAGAAGCAGCGGGATCAGCGCGCTGAAGACCAAGCCGTCTTTCGCGGCAAGAGCGTCGAGCTCGCTTAAGTTTACCGTATGGTTGGCCCAGTAGCACATCACGATGCCGAGCAAAAAACCAAAGTCACCGACGCGATTCGCGATAAAGGCCTTCTTCGAAGCGGCCGCAGGCGCAGGTCGTTCGTGCCAATGATTGATGAGCAGATAGGAGCTGAAACCGACCAGCTCCCAAAAGATAAACATCATGAAAAGATTGTCGGCGAAAACGATGCCGAGCATCGAAAACATGAAGATCGAAAGGCCGCCGAAGTAGCGGGCCTTGGCCTCGTCGTCATGCATGTAACCGAGGGAAAACACATGCACGCACACACCGACGATGCCGACGATGCTGAGCATGAGCGCCGCGAGGTCGTCGAACTTGAAGCCGAGCGAGAGCGAGAAGCCGCCGAGCTTCAGCCACTCGGCCGAGGCGCTGAAACGATAGGCGTCGCCACCCAAGGCGAGCCCGAGGCCGGCGACCGCGACCGCGAGGGCCGCAGCCAAAGACACGGCGGAAGCGAGCGTGCCTTGCCGACGGAGAAAGAGCGCAATGACTGCGGCAGAGCCGAGCGGCGCGAGCAAAACGGTGAGGGCGAGAGCAACGGGCGTCATGGCGGGCGGCGTCAGTTCTTCAGCGAATCAAGCTGGTCAATTTGCACGGTCTGGCGCTTGCGAAAGAGCGCGACGATGATCGCAAGACCGACGGCCACCTCAGCCGCCGCCACGGTCAAAATGAAGAAAACAAAAATATTGCCGTCCATCGTGGCATTGAAGCGGGAGAACGCGACGAGCGCCAAGGTCGACGCGATCAGCATGAGCTCAAGGCACATGAAGACCACTAGCGTGTTGCGTCGCAGGAGCACACCGAAAAAGCCGATCACAAACAGCAGCGAGCTGATGATCACGTATTCGTTGAGACTGGCGGTCATCATTTGGCGGGCTCCTCCGTCGCGTGTTTCTTGCTGAGGACGATCACGCCGAGCATCGCGATCAGCAGCAGAAAGCCGATGATCTGCACCGGCAGCAAATAAGTGGTGAAGAGCTGCTGCGCGTAGGGCTTGAGATTTGCGCCCTCGGCCGCGAGCCGGTTGAGGCGCGGTGCGTCGAGGTGGCCTTTGACGGCGATGGTGCCGAGGCCGGTGAGGAGAAGGGCGAAGGCCATCAGACCGGCAAACGTGGTGATGCCGCTAAAACCGAACGACTGGCGCCCCTGCACATCGAGCAACATGATGATAAAGAGAAACAGCGCGACGACCGCGCCCGCGTAGACGAGGAGCAAAATGAAAGCCAGGAGGTAGGCGTCGAGTTGAACAAAGAGCCCGGCGACGCCGACGAGACACAGCAGAAGGCAACCGGCGGCATTGACGGCGTTCTTGTTCACGACGACGCCCACGGCGCAGAGCACCGTGAGGGTAGAAAAGAGCAAAAAGAGGATGGAGGCCATGGCGGGTCAGTCGGAAGCGGGAAACGATCAGTGGGCGTTGCCGTGTTCTTCTGCGGCTTTCTTTTTGTCCCATTTGAAATGCGCATCGGGCAACGTGCCGCCGAGCTCGTAGAGGCGGTCCTTATGGTTGACCATCTCCTCGCGGGAGTAGCCCGACATGGAAAACTGATTTTGCAGGAAAATCGCTTCCTCGGGACAGACCTCCTGGCAAAGGCCGCAATAAATACAGCGGAGCATGTCGATATCGAAGGCCTTCGGACCCTTTTCCACGTGCGCACGGTCGGGCTGATCGGCGGGAATTTCCCCGGGAGTGATGCGGATCGCTTTGGGCGGGCAGACGAATTCGCAGAGCTGGCAGGACACGCATTTCTCGCGGCCGTTGGGATCCATGACCAGAGTGGGCACGCCACGATAACCGGTGGGGATCGCAGGGCGCTGCTCGGGATACTCGAGCGTCTTCTTCGGAGCGACAAGATGCTTGAGGGTCGTCTTCAACCCGCCCGCGATCTGCGGCAGGTAGGTGCGCTCGAGAAAAGTGAGCGGCTTGCGTTCTACGGTGATGACGGCCATGGCGCGGGACGGTTCGAGATTACTTTTGGATGAACGCGATGGCGATCGCGTAGAAAAGAAGGTTGGCGATCGAGAGCGGCAACAAACGCTGCCAGCCGATCTTCATCACTTGGTCGTAGCGGAAACGCGGAAGCGTCCAGCGCACCCACATAAAAAGGAAGATCATCGCGAGCACCTTCCCGAGGAAGATCGAGATCGAGAGCACGCCCACGAAAAGCGGATGCGAGGCCAACGGAGTGATTTGGGCGAGCCAGCCGACCAAGTCCGCGAGCGGCACCCAAGGAAGCGGATTCCAGCCGCCGCCGAACAGCAGCATGAACACGCCGGAGCCGACGATCATATGCGAATACTCGGCGACGAAGAAAAGGCCCCACTTGAACGCGCCGTATTCGGTGTGGAAACTGCCGACGAGGTCGGATTCGGATTCCACCGTGTCAAATGGTTGCCGATTAGTCTCGGCGAAGAGCGCGACGAAAAAAATGAAGGCCGAAAGCGGCATCAGAAAGCCAAACCACATGCCGCCAAGAAATCCGGGTTGGCTTTGGAACTCGACGACGCGGCCAAAACCCATCGTCGCTTCCATGCCCGGCGCGTTGACCCAGAGAAAAACCGGGAGCACGGAGAGCGCCATCGAAAGCTCGTAAGAGATAAGCTGGGCGGAAGCGCGCACGCTGCCGAGAAACGGGTATTTCGAATTCGAGGCCCAGCCGGCGAGAATCATCGAATACACGCCGAGCGAGGAGACGGCGAATACCGCGAGAATGCCAACGTCGAGCGGCGCCAGACCGACCGGGATGATCTTGCCGGCCGCATCAAGGTAAGCGCCAAACGGCACCACGACCACCGTTGTGAGCGCCGGGATCATCGCGACAATCGGCGCGAGCACGAAGTAGAACTTGTTCACGTGGCCCGGCAAAGAGTCTTCCTTAAACAGCATCTTCCCGCCGTCGGCCATGACGTGGAAAATGCCGAGGCGTTGCAGAAAGGTCCCCAAGAAAGGAATCCAAGCGACCCACGGCACGACGGCACGGTTGGGGCCGGGCCGATCCTGAATCCAAGCCGCGACCTTGCGCTCGGCCATCGAGCACGCGCCGGCGATCGGAAAGATGACCATAATCACCGCGAGCCCTTGCAAAAACAGCCGGATTACCAGCGGGATCTCAAAATAGAAGTCGAACATGGCGGCGCGTTAAATCAGGCGTTCGCGGCGGCAACCACGGGTTGCGCTGGTTTGTAGTGAAGGGTCTCACCCTCGACGAAGGGCAACGCCGAAAACGGGGTCGCATCGAGCAACTGGCCCGTCTCCGGCAAATTGGCGAATGTCGTGGTCGCCAGCGCAGGAACCGCAGCCGCGATAGTCTTCCATAGCGCGTTAACCTCGGTCGGGATCGTCGCGCCGCCGGCGGCGCCGACAAGTTTGGCGAGCACGATCAGATCATCCGTGGCGCCGGCCATGGGCGGGACGGCTTTGAGAAATTTTTGAATGCGGAACTGCTGATTAACAAACGTGCCGCTCTTCTCAAAAGCGGTGAGCGTCGGGATCACGACCTTGGCGCCGCCATCCATCGACTTCGCGTGAGTGCCCAACACAATCAGGGAAATTTTTGCGAGCTGCCCGGCGTTGAGGCCGGCGGCGGCGAGGTCCTCTCCCACGGTCACGACCACCTTTACTTTCCCGGCGTCAATTTGAGCGCCGAGGTCGACTAATTTCACCCCGGGCAACGTGCTGATAAGGCCGGTGACGAGTGCGCCGCGCACGTTGGGATTGCGGTCGGCGGAAACGAGAAGCTTGTCGCCCTCCCCGACCCGACTCACGAGGTGAGTCGAAGCCTTGAGCGCGGTCGCGAGCTGCTTGGTCAGGAACTGCTCCTCCACGGTGCTGCGGCCCGAGCCGACCACGGCGACGGCTCCTGCATTGGCCTTAAAGAGCTCGGCAGCGGCGTTGATCGCGATGTCGAACGCGCTGTCGGTGCCGTTGATTTTGACGGCCGAGAGACGGTCGGGCGCTTGAACCGCCTTGAACAGGACCCGGCCGGAGTCGGCCATCCAAGTGTCGTTCACCTCGTCGTTACGGCGCGGCGTAATGCGGTAAATCGTGCCCTCGCGCGACCACACGACCGTGTTGGCGCCGACGGAGGATTCGGTGTCGATCGCGTTGGTCTGCTTGAGAAACCAGACGCGCATCTTGAAACGGAAATCGGTGCTCGTGAGCGCGCCCACCGGGCAGATGTCCACCGTATTCAGGGAGTAGTTGTTTTCGAGTTTCTTACCCGGAAAACAAGTGAGCGTGGAATAACTGCCGCGGTCCACGAAGCCGAGGACGTCGTCCTTCGCGATTTCCTTGGAAAAACGAATGCAACGCGAACAAAGGATGCAGCGCTCGTCATCAAGGGTAACGCGCGGCCCGAGCTGGGTGCGCTTGGGCTTTACGTTTTTGTCCTCAATGAAACGCGAATAGCCGCGGCCGTAGCCGGTAGCCTGCTCCTGCAACTTGCATTCGCCGGCTTGGTCGCAGATCGGGCAGTCCAACGGGTGATTGATGAGGAGGAACTCCATCACGCCCTCGCGCGCATCCTTCACCATCGGCGTGGTCGTCCGCACGTGCAGGCCGGGCGAGACATTGGTGCCGCAGCCGATCTGGGGGCGCGGGATCCAGTTGATCTTCTGCTTGCCCGTGGCCGGATCCATGATCGGCGCCTTGGTCGCGGGATCGACCGCCGGCATGCCCATTTCGATGAGACACATCCGGCAATTGCCGACGATCGTGAGCTTCGGGTGGTAGCAGTAATGCGGCACATCGACGTTCACGAGACGCGCAGCCTCGATCACGTTGGTGCCTTTGGGCACGGCGATCTCTTTGCCGTCGATGTTGACGGTTACGAGGTCGGGTTTGGCGGTGGCGATCATCGGTGCGGGGAAAATCAAATCAGCGCGACGGCGTCGGCCGGCTTCGCGGTTTTCTTGGTCTCGGAATACTGCTTAAATTCATCACCGAATTTTGCGATGAAGCTTTGGGTCGGCCAGGAGCAAGCTTCTCCGAAGGCGCAGATCGTCCGGCCGGGGATTTGATCCGCCACGCTCTTGAGGAGTGCGGCGTCTTCCGGCCTCGCCTGACCGTGGACCATCCGCGATGAAATTTTCTTCATCCACAACGAGCCTTCGCGGCACGGCGTGCACTGGCCGCAGCTCTCATGAGAATAGAACGCGTTGATGTTGGCGAGGGCTTCGACCATGTTGACGGTGTCGTCCATCACGATCACTCCGCCCGAGCCGCCCATCGTGCCGATCATGCCGAGCGAATCGAAATCCATCGGCACATCCTCGACGCCCCAATCGTAGTCGACCATCTCGGTGCCAACCTTGCGCTTGCCCTTGTAGCGCTCGCCGAAGCGCATGATCTTGGCCGAAGAACCGCCGGGAATCACGGCCTTGAACGTGCGTCCGGGCAACGGACCGCCGCACACGTCATTGAGCAATTGGCCCATCGTGATCGTGCCGGCGGGGAACTCGTAGTAACCGGGACGCTGCACATGGCCCGAGACGCAGAAGATGCGGGTGCCAGTGTTGCCGGGTGTGCCGATCTTCGCATACTCGGCGCCGCCGTGTTGGGCGATATACTTCACGTGGCAGAGCGTCTCGACGTTGTTCACGATCGTCGGGCACTGGTAGAGCCCTAGCACGGCGGGGAAATACGGGGGCTTGATCCGCGGATTGGCGCGCTTGCCTTCGAGCGACTCGATCAGGCCGGTTTCTTCTCCGCAGATATAGGCACCGGCGCCGCGGTGGACGAATATCTCACAGCTGTAATTCGTGCCGAGAATATTGGGACCGACGAAATTCGCCGCACGCGCCTCGGCGATCGCCTTTTCCAAAATCCGCGCGCCGTGCGGCATCTCGCCGCGAATATAAATGTAGGCCTGCCGCACGTTGTTCGCGAAGCACGAGATCATCGTGCCCTCGATCAGCTGGTGCGGATCCTGATGCATTATGTAGCGATCCTTGAACGTGCCGGGCTCGGACTCGTCAGCGTTGACGATGAGATAGATCGGCTTGCCGCTCTTGCGGTCGACCAATCCCCACTTCACGCCGCAGGGGAAACCGGCGCCGCCGCGACCGCGCAAACCGGATTTCTTCACCTCGTCGATGAGCTCTTCGGGCTTACGCGTGACCGCTTGCTTCAGGACTTCGTAACCGCCGTTCCGAACGTAACAACCGATGTCATTCGTGTAACCGGGCTCATCGATATGCTGGAAAATGATGCGGCGTTGGGCGGGTGCGGGCATGGCGGAAAAGTTCAGCGTTTCTTGGCTTCGGCTTTGATCTGATCGCTCAACTGCTTGGCCTTCGCGACGTCGACCTTCTCATGCAGTTCGTCGTCGATCAACACGACGGGCGCGGTGCCACAGCTGGCGAGACACTCGACGAAATCCACCGTGACTTCACCGTCAGGCGACACTTCGCCGAGGTGCGTCTTGAACTCCGCTTCAAACGTCGCGCAGGTCTTGTAGCCGCCGACCAGAGCGCAAGAAAGCGTGCGGCAAACTTTGATGTGGCGCCGGCCGATCGGCTTCTGCCGGAACATCGGATAAAAGGTGATCACTTCCAGCACGTTGATCGGCTCAAGCTCGAGTTTCGCCGCCACCCACTCGCTCGTATCCGCCGGGAGATGGCCGATGTCTTCTTGGATGAGATGCAACAACGGCAACGTGGCGCTCCGTTTCACCGGGTAATGGGTGATCACCTCGTCGATCTTGGAAAGAGTTTCGGCCTTGAGATTCATCAAACTGGTTTCGAGAGAAATGTTAGCGGTCGCACTCACCCATCACAAAGTCGAGCGAGCCGAGCAACGTGACCACATCGGAGATCATGGTGCCGGCGCAGACCTTGGGCAAAATCGACAGATTGCAGAACGAGGGCGAGCGGATCTTCAGGCGCCACGGCACCCCGCCGCCCTTGCTCACGATGTAGAAACCGAGCGCGCCTTTGGGATTTTCCGCTTCAAAGTAAACTTCACCGGCCGGAATCTGCGGACCCTCGGTCACGATCATGAAGTTGTTGATCAACTCCTCCATCGAGGTGAGAATCTTGTCCTTCGGCGGCGCAAAAATCTTTCGCGCGTCTTTCGCATACCAATCGCCACGGGGGAACTTCGCGATCACCTGACGGATAATCCGCACCGACTGGCGCATCTCTTCGCCGCGGCAAAGATAGCGGTCATAGCAATCGCCCTTCGAGCCGATCGGCACATCAAACTCATACTGTTCGTAGCCGGAGTAGGGCTTGTCCTTGCGTAAATCGAGCGACACGCCGGAGCCTCTCAAATTCGGACCCGTAAGGCCGTAGGCGATGGCATCTTCCTTCGAAATGATACCCACGCCCACCGTGCGATCTTGGAAAATCTTATTCCGTGTGAGCAATGCGAGGGTTTCTTCGAGCGCCGGTTCAAACCGATCGCAGAATTCGATCACCCGGCCCAACCAACCTTCAGGCACATCGCGCGTCACCCCGCCGATCCGGGTGTAACTTGTGGTGAAACGTGCGCCCGTCAGCTCCTCGAAAAGCTTGTAGAGATGTTCGCGCTGGTTGAGCGAGTGCACGAGCACCGTCCACGCGCCGACATCGAGGCCGAATGCGCCCAGCCCCATCAGGTGCGCCGAGACGCGTGCCATCTCCGCCGTGAGCACGCGGATCGCCTGACAACGTGCCGGCACCTCGAGACCGGCGAGTCGCTCCACCGCGATGGCGAACGCCATGTTGTTGGCCAGCGGCGCGAGGTAGTCCAACCGGTCCGTGTAGGGCACGAACTGGTTGTAAGTCATATTCTCGGCGATCTTTTCGTCACCGCGGTGCAAGTAACCGAGCACCGGGTCGCACTTCACCAAAATCTCGCCGTCGAGTTCCATTTGCAGCCGCAACACTCCGTGGGTCGACGGATGTGACGGCCCCATCGAGAGGGACATCTTTTCCGGCGCGAAATCCTGCTCGGCGCCGGCGGCTTTCGCCGCGCTGTCTGGAAAAGCAAATTCTGTGGCCATAGCGTCGGTGAAATCAGGCGTCAGGTTTGGCAGATCGTTCGTTCCAGCTCTCGTCTTTTGCGCGCGGTTCGGCCTCGGTAAGATTCATTTCGCCCGCCGAAGCGACAAAGGGCCCGCCCATCATCGGCGCCGCGATGACCTTAGCTTTGGTTTCCTCGGCCACCTCAAGATCGGGCAGCGCAGTCTCAATGCCGGCCAAGGGGAATTCTTTGCGCAACGGATGATAGGGATAACCATCCCACATCAAAATCCGGCGCAGGTCCGGATGGGTCTCGAACTTGATTCCAAACATGTCGAACGCCTCGCGTTCGTGCCAATTAGCCGCAGGCCAAAGCGTCACGACACTCGGCACCGTCGGGGCCGAATCCTCGCCGATACAAGGCGTCGCCACACGAATCGCGGCGTGCGAAACCGTCGAGTAAAGGTGGTAAACCGCCGTGAACCGAGGCGACGCGCCCTCCGCCCAATCGATCGCGGTCAAATCGGAGAGCAGATCGAACCCGCCCTCGTCCCGCAGCGTCCGGAGCACGGTCACGATGTCCGCGTTTGGCACGTCGACCGCCGGACAATCCCGGCTAGGACGATCGGTGATTTGAGAAAACTTCGCCTTGATGGCGCTGATGGCGTCGACGGAGGCAGACATCACAAAAAAGGGATAACGCTGGGATCAGGCCGAGAAGAGCTGGGCGGCGGAATGCTCTTTCTTGATCTTGCTTTGCAGCTTGATCAAAGCATCGAGCAAGGCCTCTGGGCGCGGAGGGCACCCACTCACGTAAACGTCCACCGGGATGATGCGATCCACTCCCTGCAACGTCGCGTAGCTACGGTACATGCCTCCGGAGCTCGCACAGGCCCCCATTGCGATCACCCACTTCGGCGAAGTCATCTGATCATAAATGCGGCGAACCACTGGAGCCATTTTATAGGTCACCGTGCCGGCCACGATCATGCAATCGGCTTGGCGGGGAGAAAAACGCATCACTTCGGCGCCGAAACGCGCGATATCAAACCGCCCGTTGCCGACCGCCATCAATTCAATCGCGCAGCACGCCAAACCCATCGGCATGGGCCACACGGAGTTGGTTCGGATCCAGTTAATGACCGCGTCGGCCCGCGAGACGATTACTTCGCCTTCGACCTTGCCGTTGTAGCCCAATTCGGAGTTTGCCGAGACCATGAGTGGATAGAAATTTAACAGACGCTAGTTGCCGGACCGTAGCAGCCGACAAGAGTCGCGCAAGTTGCTTTTCCTAAAATTTCCGAAACACGATCGTGACACTACCGGGCCGACAAAAAATTGGCGGATGAAGGATTGTTTCGGTGCGGACCGACCCGGACGCCATTGCTAAAATCCTCGATCGGCCCTGCAAACGACCGCTCGCGGCATTGGCCGAGCCGACTAAAGATTTCCGCTTGATGAGAAGCCGCGGAGGCAGGTCCGGCGCGTATTGAAGAACGTCTGCACCCAGTATTGATTGGTCTAGCGTTGAGCTTGTCGGAAATCCCCCTTCCGCTCTTTTGGTTCCCCGGTCCGAGATCTTTGCATCACTCTCCCTCACCGTCCAAACCCATGAAACCACTCCGCCCTAACCTCACCCAACCCCGTTCGCTCCGCCTCGCCGCGAGCGCGGTCATTAGTCTGCTTTTGGCCGGTCCGAACCTCAAGGCGCAACGCGCCCCGGCCCCGGCCGATACGCCTGCGTCAACCGCCGCTGTCAATACTCCGACTTCCCGTGCTCCGATCCCGGAATCCGAAGTGGTCGAACTCAGCCCGTTTGTCATCAGCTCCGAACGCGACATCGGCTACCGCGCCACCAGCACGCTCGCCGGCACGCGCCTCAACACCGATATCAAGGACATCGGCGCCGCCGTCTCGATCTACACCGAGGAATTCCTTGAGGATATCGGCGTCGCCAAGCTCCAAGACATTCTCACTTACACCGCCTCTACGGAAGTCGCCGGCCAAGGGGGAAATTTCTCGGGAATCGCCGGAGAAAACTCTGCAGAAGTGCGCGACGATCCGGCTGCGATCAACCGTGTGCGCGCCCTCGCCCAAGCCACGCGCACCCGAGACTTCTTCGCTACCGACATCCCCGGAGACACCTTCAACTTCGAAACCCTCACCATCAGCCGCGGCCCCAACGCCATTTTGGCGGGCGTCGGCAACGCCGGTGGCATCATGGACTCCGCGATGCGCAAGGCATCGTTCACCGACAGCTACCGCGTCGTCTCACGCTTCAGTTCCTACGAATCGCACCGCGAGGAGTTTCACATCAACAAAGTGATCGTGCCCGGCCGCCTCGCCGCCCGCCTTGCCTTGCTCAACGACCGGAGAAACTACCGGCAAGAGCCCTCGTTCGACAAAGACCAACGCCTCTACGCAGCGATCAACCTGCGCGCACTCGATCCCAAACGCGGTTCGTTTCTCGGTCGTGGCACCCTGCGCGCCAATTTCGAGCAGGGCAAAATCGAGGGCGTTCCGCCCGATCCCCTTACGCCGACGTTCACGGTCGCCAACTGGTTCAACGAGCTCAACCCCAAGTGGCGCTGGAACGGCGCGCTGGCCCAACTGCAAACATCGGCCGGCACGCCCCTCGTCGGCACCCAGGCCCAGACCGGCGTAATCCGCGGCTTCCCGCTCTACACCCAGTGGGCGCTCGTCTACGCCAACCCGACCTCCAGCGAGGCCAGCGTCGGCTTCACCGACCCCGCATTGGCCAACGTCCAGGGCTTCCAAGGCGGCATTCCCGCCACGCTCCCCGGCAGTCCCGGCGGCTCGCTGAGTTCGTCGGGCGACGGCAACCGCCTCCGCACCGGTTATGTCCGCTCCCACCTCAGCAATCCGAAGGTCTTCAACTTCTACGACGAGCTCATCACGGGGGCATTCGACTTCCGCGAGCAGGACTTCGATGCGACCGATGTCCGCTACGACCAGTTGTTGCTCGGCGGCAAAGCTGGCTTCGAACTCGCCTTCAACGACCAAACGTTCACCCGCAAGCGCGACTTCTCGATTCCGACCGGCGGCAACGACGAAGGTATTCTAGTCGATGTAAACTCGGTGCTCAGCGTCCGCTCCGCCGCGTTCCCGCTGGGCATCCCCAATCCCAACTTCGGCCGCCCCTTCATCACCACGACCGATGTGTTCCGCGACCAAATGAACCGCACCAAGCGCGAATCCCAACAGTTCTCCGCCTTCTTCAAACACGACTTCGCCCAAAGCGAGTCGAGGGCCGCCCGCTGGTTCGGCCGGCACACCTTCTCCTCTCTCTTCTTCACCACCGAGATCGAGCGCTTCAACCGCACCTACTCCAGCACGTGGGACCCCAACGGCCAACTCAATCCCCAGAGCAGCTTAAACGGCGCCCAACCCGCGACCTTCGGCACTCAGGTAAATGGCTGGTTCTACCTCGGCCCGTCTCTGCTCAACACCCCCACCCTCGACGACGTCCGGCTCCAGGCGATCAGCGCCGCGCGCCCGGCCGCCGGCCAGACTTATACGTTGCGGGTGTATGATCCCGTCACCCGCTCCTTCGTGTCCGGCACCTCCAAGCCGCTGCGCGTGCTCCAGCGCATCGTCGACCAACGCGAGGAATTGGACTCGATGGCCTTCGCCCTGCAAAGCCACTGGTTGAAGAATCACCTCGTGACCGTCGTCGGCTGGCGCGAGGACAAAGACCAAGCCTATACGTCCCTGCCGCCAAACCGCCTCGCCAACGGCAGCTTCGACGACTCAAACGTCACCTTTCAAAAATCGGCCGCGCAGCTCAAACGCAGTTGGACTAGGAGCGTCGTCGGTAAATTGCCGTTCAAACTGCCCCTCGGCTCGGAACTCCGAGCCCACTGGAACCGGTCGGGCAACTTCAACCCCGTCGGCCAACGCCGGAACATTTGGAACGAGGAAATCGGCTCCCCCACCGCCGAGACCGAAGAGGTGGGCATCTCCCTCGCGACCTTCCGCGACAAGTTCGAGCTCCGCGTCAACCAATACAAAACGACGATAGAGGGAGATTCCATCAGCGTCGGAAATCCCTACAACTATATCAGTGGTCAGATCTCGCGCCTAATCGCCTCCCGCGATGCCGGCCTGAGTCCCGCCGATTTCAACTACGTCTATCCGGGTTGGAACAGTTTCAGTGACGTCGCTCTTGCGCTTTACGAAACCATCCCCGTCCGCCTCCGGGCAAACATCGGACCGGATAAAAACTTCAACCCCCGCTTCACGGGCAGTGGCAATACACTGCAATGGACGCCCGATTCGATCGTCAACCTCGCTTCGACCAGCAACACCGAATCCACTGGCACCGAATTCGAAGCGATCATCAATCCCACCAAGAATTGGCGCATTTCGCTCAGCGTGGCGAAAAACGAAGCCGTGAAGGCCAACGTCGCCGCCGAGGAGCTCGCCTATGCCGATCAGTGGAAGAAAAACTTAGACACGATGTTCGCCGGTAAACTCCTGCCCGGCTCCCGCGCGCCCACCAACGCTACATTGCTCACTTTTTACGACCAGTACGTGGCCGAGTCGCTGCCCTCAATCCGTACGGCCGCGCGGCTGTCGGGTTCAGCCGCCCCGGAAATTCGCAAATGGCGCGCAAACATGGTGACTCGCTACGAATTCACCCGCGGTTTCATTCGCGGCCTGAGTGTCGGCGGCGCGGTGCGCTGGCAGGACAAGATCGGCATCGGCTATCCCTACGTCACCGCCGGCGGCGTCACGGCGGCCGACATCACCCGCCCCTACTTCGGGCCCGCCGAAACGGCGTTCGACGCGACTGTCGCCTACCGGAGGAAACTGAAGATTATGGGTAGTGCGGTGAATTGGGTCGTTTCGCTCAACGTCCGAAACCTCAACGCCAAGGACGAGTTGATCCCGATCGCCTCCAATCCCGACGGCTCGTGGGGCACGTTCCGCATCCCGCCCGAACGCACGTGGAGCATAAGCAACACGTTGTCGTTTTGATTTTACTCCGGCAGCGATCCGTCGCGGCATCCCGCCGCCCCGCCCCTTCGACGCTTAAATTTTGTTTTAAGCTAGATTCCGCAGTTGAAGGGCGGATTTAGGCGCCGGCGGGGGCTGGATTCGCGGTGTTTTGGTGGTGGTCTGGAACAATATATTTCAACTGCGGCGCAGTTGTGCGGATCCACTCTTGGAGACGGAGATAACCGTCGCGTAATTGTTCAGCCCAGCCACCGCTTATAGAGACTTGTAGTTCTTTTTGACGACCTGATTGCACGAGCCTGGCGGCGATCAAAAGAAACCAGCGTCGACCGCGTTTGGCCTCGGTATGTTTTTGAGGCACGATGAAGCGCACGAACAGAGTCCACAGGTTGTAAACGACGAGCAGCAGCCGCGCCGCCAGTTCGGTGGTCGCCCTGGACTTCGCGCAGAAGCCGATGAAGCCCCACTGATTTTTGAGTTCGTCTAACACGTTCTCGGTGTCGGCGCGCTGGCGGTAGAGTTCTTGGATCTGCCAGCCGTTCACTGCGTCGGGCAGGTTGGTGACGTAGACCGCGAACTCATGTTTGTGCTGGTCCCAGAACTCCGTGCGGTGCGCGGCGGGCACGACCCCTTGCAAGGTGCGGGCGAAGATCACCCGCCGGGATGTTTTCCAGCCCGTGAGTTGGATCCGGCCCTCGGCCATCTGACAGGCCCCGAGGATCGCCGGGCCCTGCCAG
>NEVA01000007.1 GCA_002304445.1 Opitutia bacterium Tous-C4FEB
ATTGAGTGCCGACGAGCACTGCGATGCAGTTGCCGCTCTCTCCGCCAGAGCCGGTCCTCACCAACTTATCCTACCCTCAATTGCATGAGTCCGGCTAAGTTATCAGAACTTCGCATCAAGAAGCGAAACGAGAGCCCAAACAATAAGGCACAAAAAAGCGGTGCCGGTTAAGGCACCGCTTTTGTGACTACGGAAGTGAGACTTCCGCGAATCGAACCGAGCGAATTACTTGATCTCGTAAACCTCGAAGATCACTTCGCCCGCGCCACCTTTGCCTGTAACGATAGTCGTGTAGGCGCCGGGAGTAAGCGTGCGAACGAGCACGGCGTCGCGGCTGCCGGCCGTTAATGGAAACGACCCGGCGGTACGGGTCAGATCCACGATTTGCTGACCGCTCCAATCGTCGTTGGACGCGATTTCGTTCCCGCCTTGGCGGAGACTCAATACCGGATCAGCCAAGAACCCGGTCGGGATGCCTACACCGGCCAAGCCAGGACCAACGGCGCGGATCAGCACGGTCTTGGACTGGGTGCCGTCGAGCACAAAACCGCCGAAGAAGGTCCCGTTTGCCGCCAGCGTGAGGCGGTTGGAGAGGGCGAAGAGCTTAGTCGTCGATCCGCTCACCACCGGCTGATCGGGAGTTGCGGCATCGGCATCGGTCAGGTAGCCGAGGGAAGAGATCGCGCTCCAGCCCTTGGCCCAATTGCTGGTCGAGAAAGCACCGATGTAATTCGTAACGTTGAAGAAACCGTCCGCCGGTGGCGTGCGTGCTCCGCTGAGAGCAGGGCTGCCGGCTGCGGGACGTGGGTCGAGCCCCTTGTTGCGCGTGCGGCTGATGCCGGTCAGCAACGGATCGGTGTTGATCCGATTGGCCTGAGCGGCCGCCGTGATGTGCGCGACGGTATAGTTCGACGCTGGCGCGGCGCCGCCGGAGGAGGCGTTGGGTGCGGTAAACATTTGGGTGTTGCCCGTGCCGGCGCCGAAGGTGCCGAAGATGCTGTTGCCGATTGCGAGATCACCGGCAGCGAGACGCTTGGCGCTGTCCTGCGCTTGAGCGCTTTCAGTCTCAATACGAACCGCATAGCTGCGGTAATCGTGGAGAATCATGTTGTAGATCTTGCCGCCCGTATTGTCGCGGAAGATCAAGCCGTTACTCGCGGTGTTGGTCGAGGTGGCACCGGAGCCGATCAGGGTGAGGTTGTAGAGCTCTGGCATGGCGTAGGGCTGGCCGTCTTCGGGCGAGGTGCCGCCGTCGAGCTCCATGGCTTGATTGCCTTTGTCGGACGCGCCGACGCCGAACCAAAACTGACCTTTACCACGGAAGCCTTCGTCCCAGTCGAAGTTGTCGTCGTCGTTGTAAGAGCTAATCAGATACTTCGTGTTCACCGTACCGCCGAACCACTCGTAGCCGTCATCGTTGCCGGCATAGACGTCGACATACTCGATGGTCGTGCCGCGGCCGACGCCACCCATGGTCAGGCCGTTGAGTTCGACATTCGCCGCCACGATCGCGCCGCTGTGGCGGATTTGCACGTAGCGGAACACGCCGGAATTGTCGTCGTCATCCGTGCCGCCGTAGGTGCCGAGTGGCTCCGTCGTCGGGATGCCTTCGACGTTGCCTTGACCGCTGGCGGTGTTGAGCCGCGAACGACCGAGGATCACGACGCCGCCCCAAAGACCGCGTTCAGATTGGGTGAGGTTACCGTTGAGCAAATCGGACTCGGCGGTGAAAATGATCGGATTCGTTGCCGTGCCTTGGGCATTGATTTTTGCACCGCGGGCAATCACGAGCGCGGTCGCGTCCACCGGGTTGGCCTTCGGCCGGCCCTTGATCACGGTGCCGGGCTCGATAGTGAGCGTGGCGCCGTTGGTGACGTAGATTTTAGTGTCGAGCAGGTAGGTGTTGGTTCGGGTCCACGTGGTGTTAGCCGTGACATTGGCGGTCACGACCACGGTGTTCTGAGCGAGCAGCGCGGCCGGAGCGGCGAGCAACGCGAGGATGGAACTGAGCAAGGAGCGTTTCATGCGATGGATTTTTGTTTTTCGGTACGGGTTGAACTGACTAAAGTGACGGGAAATTCGGGCGGGCTCAGAAGCCGTAACCCAGACTGAGCGAGAAACTGCGGCCGCGTTCTCGCTCATAGCGGATGTACTCGATACCGCGGAAGGTCTGGGTGGCTTTCTCCGCCGGGTTCAGCAGATTTTTAGCAGCGAAACCCACCTTCCACCGGTCTCCGAACTTCTGGGAAAGAATGAAGTCGAGCTGCGCCGCAGGCTGCTCGTAAATGTCGGGGGTGCCCGGCGGGCTCACCAGCGAGAGGCGCTCGCCAAACAGATTATAGTAGAGACTCGCCGAGGTGCGCGTGCGCGGATTGGAGTAGCTAAGGTCGCCGTTTACCAAGTGATTCGACTGACCGGCGAGCGGTCGGGTGTCCGGCGCGCTGGGGTCGAAAAGCCGGGCAACACGAAGTTCGCCGGGCGAAACCGCTACCGACGATTCGACCATCGTAAGATTCAGCCCAAAGGTAAAATTCTCCAGCTGAGCCCAAAGCCCACCGAGCTTCTGACGCAGCTCGAACTCCGCGCCGTAGACTCGGCCCTTTTCGGGATTCTGAAATTGAAGTTCGCCTTGGTTGATGATGACACCCGTTGGCGCGAAGATCGCTTTCTCGATCGGGTTCTTCATGTCCTTCAGGAAGGCGCTGACGGCGACGATGCGCCCCGGTCCGGTGAACCACTCCCAGCGCAAATCATAGTTGTCGATGAGCGTGCGCTTGAGGTCGGGGTTACCGATGAAAACGAAATCACCGACAAACTCGAAGGTCTCGTAGGGCGCCAGTTCGCGGAAATTTGGACGCGCCAACGTGCGGCCGAAGGCGGCGCGCAGATTCATTTTGGGTCGGAGTTCGTAGACGAGATTGAGCGAAGGCAGCGTGTCCCGTAGGTCGAGGACGCCCTTACGCCGCGTCGGGTCTTGGCTCGTCACCAGCATGTCCGTCGTCTCGATCCGGGCGCCGCCGATGGCGCGGAGTCGATTAGTAAGCGGCACCTCAGCCATCAGGTAGTAACCGTCGACATCCATCGTCGCGTCATAGTTGTTGCGCGGCGCGGAGGTGTCTTGGAGGTAAAGGGTGTCGTTGGTGAACCGGCCGGTGGCCGGGGTGACGTTACCCACAAATTGTGGCAGAAAAAAGGTCTGGTCATTGCCGTCGAAGCGACGACCGAGCGCCCGATAGAGGTATTGCCGCTCGCGAAACTCGCGCTCGACTTGGGCGATCGCGAAACCGCTTTTGAACTTATACTCGTTCCCGCCGGCAGTGACGAATGGCAGGGTGAAATCGGCGGTGAAATCTTTCCGGCTTTCCTCGAGTTCGCGGTAATAACGCGCCGGGTTTACGAGACCCGACGACTCCCATTCGAAAAACGTCTGCCCGCCGAGCACCCGACTGGAGTTGTTGAAGAAACGGGTGTCGGGTTCGTCTTGGGTGTTGGTGCCGGAAGCGGCGGACCACTCGATCTTGAAATCGCGCCACGCCGGAAACACATGGCGACCGGTGAGCTGGCCCGAGCGTAGCGAACGCTCGGTGAATTTAAGCGTGCGGGTGGTATAGGTCTGGTCGTTGTCGAGCCCGCCGCCGGCGATGTAGAGCCCACTTTGGAGCCGGGCCACGTCTTCACTCGTGGAATTGAAAAGGCCGTTCAGGGAAATCTCGTGCGCCTTGCTCGGTTGCCAGGAAATTTTTCCGGTTGCGCCGGCTGCGATTTCTTCCGCGCTCCGGGCATCGTCCAACGACACCGTCGTGGAAAGCTGCGGACTGGTGGTGCCTTGGCGCTCGTTACGGCCGATGCGACCGCCGCTGTAGCTCGTGAAATCACGGCTATAAGTCAGCGCCGCGATCACGCCGATCTTTTGTGCGCCCACTTCGAAGCGGTCTCCGTAGGTCACAGCGGCTTTGCGGTTCCAAGGAGCCTCGGTCTTCGTCGGAGCCATGACGGGCGAAAACAGTCGCGATAGCCGGCCGATTTCCGAGTCGGTCGCCGTGCTGCGGGCCGGAATGGTCTTGGCCTGCAATTCGCCGGGAATCTGCCGCGAACCGTCGTCGCGCCCAAGCCAGTCCGTACCCCCTGCGTAGGTGAGGAACGATTTGCCGGTCGTCTGCGAATTGAAGGAGGTGCCGAACGATACCGCGAGCGTGCGGGCATCGGGCATGGTCTTCGTACGGATATCGACATTGCCGCCGGAGAAATTACCGGGGCGGTCCGGCGTAAATGTCTTTGAGGTCACGATCGCGTCGATCAGCTCCGCGGGAAAGAGATCCATCTGCACCGCGCGACGGTCAGGATCGGCGCTGGGCACCTCGGCGCCATTGAGCGAGGTCGAGCTGTAACGCTCACCGAGCCCGCGGATGTAAACGTATTTTCCGTCGACAACCGACGCCCCGGTCACGGCCTTCATCGCCTGCGCGGCGTCGTTGAAGCCGAGCCGGCTCATCTGGTCGCTCCCGATCGAATCGCTGACCGCGATCGCCCGTTGCCGCTCCGACAATAGACCTACGCCCGAACTGCGGACCACTTCCGCCGCGACGCCAAACGCCGCCATCGTGATCGGCGCATCGGCCGTCACAGGCGCAACCGCCAAATCCAATTTTGCGATCTCCACGGTCGATACCGCGACGCCCGTCACCGACTGGCGCTGAAACCCGGCTTTATCCACCGTGAGACTGTGTTCGCCAACCGGAACATCCTCGATGCGAAACACGCCGTTCAAGTTCGTCTCCCCCGATTGGCCGGCAATCGTGAGCGTCACGCCGATGACTGGCAGGCCATTCGCCGTGCTGACCACTCGGCCGACCAGGACGCCCGTCCCGCCCGCGTTTTGGGCCGAGGCGACGGCGAACAACGATAGAAAAAGACCCGTGGAGAGAAGCGTCCGAAGCGCTGCACATTTGAACATGAGAAGATTACCGCCGGACCGAAAAATGGGCTGCAACGCTATACTCTCTGTGTCACCAACACGTCACGATTCCGTCACACAACGGTAACAATCGATTCGCAACTTCAGGCTCCGACTTGTTCTCGTCCGCCTCGACCAGCACCAACCACAAGTCGCCCTCAGGCGGACCACCGAGCAGTTTTCCACCGGGGTTCAATACGGGCCGACGTTCCGCGCGTCAAAGTTCAAAACTTGCCCAGCGCCTCACTCAACGTCGCATCCGCAACAACGCGGGAAAATTCTCACCGCAGGATGTCGCGAGCGACCAGAAGGTTGGCCCGTGCGATTTCGCATCGGTTGGATCTGATCGCGCGCGAAACCAAAGCCCCGAGAACCCCGCTGGGCGTTCTCCGCTAGATTCGCCCCGCGATCAGGGAGTCGCGATTTGCGCTTTCTAAACTCCACCACTTGCCCGGAGCCCAAAACACTCCCCCGCGGGACCGAACTTGTTTCTTCCGCAGCGCACCGCGCTGAATCCAGTGCCGCCGGTAAAATAAGCGTGCGCATGACTCGGACCAATCGATTCCCGGCGGCCGGCTCAATCGTAAGCGTGCAACGGCTCGGGCTCCATATCCGCCGTGAGACTGACGAGGCCGCGGAGCGATGTGAAATGCTGACTGAGATCGAAATCGCCGCCGAGTCCGCCGATCAGCTTGTCGAACAGATCGCGCTTCGATGCCTTGAGCGCCTGGATGCGCTCCTCGATCGTGCCGGCGGTCACCATCCGGTAAACGAAGACGGTATTCGTCTGCCCGATGCGATGCACGCGGTCCACGGCCTGCGCCTCGACGGCGGGATTCCACCATGGGTCCAGCAGAAAAACATAATCCGCCGCGTGCAACGTGATGCCGGTCCCAGCCGCCTTCAGCGAAACCAGCATCGCCGCCGCCCCGGGCGAGGTCTGGAACTGCTGCACCGGTTTCGTGCGATCGATCGTCATGCCCGTCAACTCGTGGCGCGGCAGATCGGGGAACTGGGTCGCGAGCGCCGTCCGCACGCGCTCGAGCAGCATCACGAACTGGGAGAAAATCACGACCTTGTGCCCGCTGCCCACGATCTCCGTGAGCTTTTCCATCAGCAGGTTGATCTTTCCGGAATCGCTCAGCGGCGCCTCCATCCACGGCAGCATGTCGGGATCGCAGCACGTCTGCCTGAGGCGCGTCAGCAACGCGAGAAAGCCGAACGACTTTTCCCGCATCGCCGACCCGATGTCGTCCCCGAGCCGGTCCAAACCCTCCGAACAGATTCGGGCGTATTCCGCCCGCTGCACGTCGGTGAGCGGGCAGATCAGATCGATCTCCACTTTCTGCGGCAGCTCTTTTGCGACTTCATTTTTCGTGCGGCGCAGAATGAACGGTGCCAATTGCGTCCGCAGGCGGGCCAGTGTGCCCTCCCGGTCCGAGATCAACGCCGACTCAAACGCGGATCTCGAACCGAGCAATCCGGGCAGCAAGAACCGAAAGATACTCCAGAGATCGAGCTGCCTGTTTTCCAGCGGCGTGCCCGTGAGCACGATCCGGTGTTTGGCGCGCACGGCGAAACAGGTCTGCGTGATCTTCGCGTCGGGGTTTTTGATGAACTGCCCTTCATCAAGGATGGCATAGCCGAAATTCACCCCGGCCAGCAGCGCCCGGTGTTTTCTGAGTTGGGTGTAGCTCGCGATCCAGATGTTCACCGGCGCTTGATTCGTAAAGTCGTGCCCGGTCTTCAACACATCGACGGTGAGTGCGGGGAAGAATTTTGCGGCCTCTTCTCGCCAGACCGGCACGACGCTCGCGGGACACACAATCAGGTTCGTCAGACCCGCTGCCGGCCGGGCGGTCAGCAGCGCCAGCACTTGGAGCGTTTTCCCCAACCCCATTTCGTCCGCCAATAAACCGTGGCAGTCCACGTCACACAGGTGATGCATCCATTCCACGCCGCGCCGCTGATACGGCCGCAAGAGCCCCGGCAACTCCGGCGGCTGCGCCGGCGGGGCCAGCACCTGCCGACGCCACGCTTCCATTTCCGGCGAAAGCGTGAGGCGCAGCTTCGTGTCGTTGAACAGCGAGAATACCAAGTAGGGCGAGAGCGGGCCGCCCTCAGCCGCGTGGGCGCCGTGCGTGTCGGCAACGTTCTTTTGCCACGCGTTGAACGACTCCCAGCGGTCCGCCGGCATCGCCACGATGCCCACGTTGGGCAAAATTACCGGCTGGCCTTTGCGCTTCAGCAACGCGCTCACCTCGGCCTCGGTCAGAAGCCGCTCTCCGGCACGGAAGATCCAACGCAGATTGAGCGCCGCGTGTCCGTCGGCCGAGGTCGTACCATCGGCTCGCGCCGCCCGCTCCGCCACCGCTTCCACCTCGATCGCGCGCGTGCCCTTGAGCAAGTTTGCGGACTTCTCATCGAGCTCCAACGCAAACATCCGCCGCCACGCCGCGAGCGTCGTCTTCAGGAAATTTGGAATCTCCGTGAGCGACTCCAACAGGTAAGCCCCGTTCTCCTGACAATAGTGAAAGTGCGCTTTCCGCGCATAGGCCGCGAGGCCGATCAACTTGGCACGCTCACCCGAGGAGACGAGACCGTTGCCGCTGGTATGAGCATCGGGGCCGAGCGCCGGGTGCCGGGTCTTTTTATCCGACTCGACCCAAAAGGCCTGAAAGGTCAGTCCCGCCGTCTTCGTCTTGAAGACCAACAGCAGCGGCCGCGACGTCGCACTCAGCCTTGCCGCCGGCACCACGTGCGGGCGCGCCGGCGGGTGTCCGTTTCCGGCGGCAAACGACCGGTTCATCATCCCGGTTGTCACGGGCGAGGAGAGGCCGGGCCGGCTGCCAAACGCTGCCGGCACAGGCGCAGAAACCGGCGCCGGCAAATCTTCCGGCAAGGGCGAGATCTCGTCCGCCAAGAGTTCTTCGATTTCGTGCAAGCCCGCGACCGCCAAGGCGTGGGCCAACTCCGTATCCGTCGTCGATGAGCGCACCGAGAAGCCTTCGCTCGACCACTCGATCACCGCATACTCGTCTTTTTTATCCACCCGCCGGTGAACGATTGCGTCGTGGACCGTCAACTCCAGCTCTCGGACCTGACCGTCGCGATAAATCTGCCGACCCACCTCCAATTGGCTGGAGCTAAATCGCTCCGACCAATCGTTCTCAAGTTTTCCAAACCAAAACTCGAGGGAGTGCGGGGTATAGACGCGCTTCGGGCCGTGGGACTGCATTCGCGTAAAAGCGGGGACCCTAGAAATCGGCCGACGTGCTGCAACCACGAATTCACACCGCGAACCGATTCGCGCGTTTTCGCCGATTCGTAACGCAACCGCCATGAATCCGACACACTGGGAGGTTAGTTATTCACAAAGTTCAGAACCACCCACTCGCGCCGACCATCGTCAAAAACGTGAAACTCGCCCTCATCACCGAAACCTTCCCGCCCGAAGTGAACGGCGTGGCGATGACGTTCGGGGTGATTGCCCGAGAGCTCGGCCGCCGGGGTCACAACGTTACCGTTTACCGGCCCCGCCGGGATGATCTTCCTCCCGCAGGCGACCACCCGGAGTACCGCGTGGTGCCGATGCCGGGAATGGCCATTCCCGGTTATTCGCTTCTCCGCCTCGGTTTGCCCGCCGGTTCCACGCTGCGCCGCGCATGGCGCGCCGATCGCCCGGATCTGGTCCACGTCGCCACCGAGGGTCCGCTCGGGGCCACCGCTATCTCCGCCGCCCACGCCCTTGGTATTCCCGTCACGTCCAGTTTTCACACCAACTTCCACGCCTACACCCGCTCCTACGGTTTCAGCGCACTCCACCAGCTGACGCTCGGTTGGTTACGCCACGTCCACAACCGCACCCGCCGCACATTTGCCCCCACGCCGGAGCTGTGCGCCGAACTCACCGAACTCGGCTTCCGCGACATGATGGTCCTCTCCCGCGGCGTCGACACCACGCAGTTCAACCCCGTGAAACGCTCCGGCGCCCTGCGCGAGTCGTGGGGTGCGGGGCCCGACGACCCCGTAGTCATCCACGTCGGCCGCATGGCCGCGGAGAAGAACTACGGTCTGCTCTTCCGGTGTTTTGACGCCATGCGCGCCGCGAATCCCCGCTGCAAATTTGTCCTCGCCGGAGACGGTCCGCTTAAGGCGAAACTCGTCCGCGAGCACCCGGAGTGCCTGTTTGTCGGCTTTTTCTCCCGGGACGAAATCGGCCGCTACTACGCTTCGGCCGACGTTTACGTTCACGCGAGTTTGACGGAGACGTTCGGCAACGTCCTTACCGAGGCCATGGCCAGCGGTCTCGCCGTCGCCGGGTTCAACTATGCCGCCGCCCTGAAGTTTGTCCGCGAAGGTGAGACCGGTCTCGCCGTGCCGTGTGATCAACCCGACGCACTGGTCGCCGCCTCCGTGCGCCTTGCGACGGATATCGCGCTCCGTCACCGGCTCCGCGTCGCGGCTCGGGCCATCGTCGAACCCCAATCCTGGACCACCGTGATTACCCGCTTCGAGGCCGACCTCGCCGAAGTCGTCACCGAGGCCGGCAGCCGCACCACGCTCAATCCCCTCCCCATTTAGTCCATCGCACCCAACGTAATGCCCGCGCGCATCCTCATTCTCACCGCCGGCTATGGCGAAGGCCACAATGCCGCCGCGCGCGCCCTCGCCGCCGCCTGCGACACCGCTCACGGCGCCGGCACCTCCAAGATCGTCGATGTCTTCGCGCTCGCCCGGCCCCGGTTGAATCCGTTTACGCGCCAAGCTTACATCGGCACCATCAATCGTGCCCCGCGCCTCTGGAGCAGCCTTTATGCGTGGATCGACCGCTCCAATGTCGTCCTGCGTTTCCTTTGGCTCCTCAGCCGTGAGCAAAAGATCCTCGCACAGATCATCGCTGAGGAAAAACCCGCCGTGCTCTGCAGCACCTATCCCGTTTACGCTTTTCTCCTTTTTCGTCTGGCCACAGCGGGGAAAGCGATCCCGCCGCACTATAACGTCGTCACCGATTCCATCAGCATCAACTCGCTCTGGTGGCGCGCCGGAGCTGCCGGCTGGTTCGTGCCTAATGCCGATTCCGCTGAAGTCATGCGCCGGGGCGGGGTCGCCGCCGACTTGCTGCACGTTACCGGGTTTCCCGTGCCCGCCTTTTTCGGCGAACAGGCCGGCCGGCTCACTCCGCCCGATCTCACCGTCCCCGGCCACGCCCCCCGCGTGCTCTACATCATCAACTCGGGCACCCATCACGCCAAAGAGACCGCGCACAGCTTGCTCGAGGAAAAAGGGTGGGAGGTCACCATCGCCGTCGGCCGCGACGAGAATCTCCGTCGCGAGCTCACTGCTCTCACCGCCGGTCGCGCGCGCCCGGCCACAATTCTCGGTTGGACCGACCGCATCCCTCAACTGCTCATGACCCACCACGTCGTCATCAGCAAAGCCGGCGGAGCCACCACCCAAGAAGCGATCGCCGCGCGTTGCCCGATGATCGTGAACCAAATCGTGCCCGGCCAGGAAGAGGGCAACTACGAGCTCCTCCGCCGCACCGGCGCCGGCGCGCTCGCGGAGACGCCCGCCGCCGTCATGGCAACACTGCGCGCCGCCTTCGCCGATCAAGGCGCGCAATGGCGGCAATGGCGCACGGCCCTCGAGCCCATCGTGCGCAACTCCGCCGCCCAAGTAATCGCCGACCACATCATGACTCCGGCTTCAGTGAGCGTTAAGGGTTCAGCGTTAATCGTTGAACGTGTATCCTTTCCCGCGGCTGCGCTTCCATGAAAACCCGTTTCATTTTTAACCCCGTCTCCGGCCGTCACGCCCGCAACGCCCGGCTGTTGCCGATCCTGCGCGACTTCATCGGGGCCCGCGCCCTCGACGCGGATCTGGTCGCCACCGAGGGTCCCGGCCATGCGACCGTGCTCGCCCGCGAAGCGGTAAACGCCGGTTGCGCGCGCGTCGTCGCCGTCGGCGGTGACGGCACCATGAACGAAGTCGCCCAAGCCCTCATCCACACGCCCGCCGCCCTCGCCCTCGTCCCTTGCGGCTCGGGCAACGGCCTTGCCCTCCATCTCGGTCTGCCCCTCGCGCCGTTGGCCGCACTCGAACTCGTCGCCGCCATCGGCGGGCGCGTCGCCGCCGTCGATACCGGCTCCGTCAACGGTCATCCTTTTTTCAACGCCATGGGCCTCGGCCTGGATGCCGATGTCAGCCGTCGCTTCAACCACCTCACGACCCGCGGGCTGCCCGCGTATGCCCGCACCGCGTTAACGGCCTTTGCGCAACGCCGGAGCGAGCACTGCATCGTGCAGACCGGCAGCACGCGTGAGTCGCTCGAAATCCTGCTCATTGCCGTCGCCAACTCCGATCAATACGGCAACCGCGCCTACATCGCTCCCGGCGCACGCGTCGACGACGGCCAACTCGACCTCGTGGCGATCCGCCCGGTCGGTCTTCTCGGTGCCATGAGCCTCGGGGCGCGCCTCTTCCTCGGCAACATCGACGCCAGCCCGTTCGTACGGCGTCTCCGCGGTTCACGCTTCACCATCGAACGTCCTGCCGCCGGCCTCGTCCACACCGACGGAGAGACGCACGAAACCGGTTCCACCGTCGAAGTCGCGGTCCACGCCCGCAGCCTGCGCATCGTCGTCCCCGTCACCTGCCGCGCCCTCGCCTACTCCAATGAATCCGCCCCCGCCGGCTTCGCCCTTCAACTCCCGTGACCCATCCCCTTTCCCATCCGGTCGAGCCAACAGGTAACGTCGTGCGTTACATCCTTCCCGCTCTGCCACCGCCGCGCGCACGCCTGGTTGGCAACGCCGTACGCTCCCAATTGCGCGGCCCCCGCTCGGTCCCGGGGCCGGCGCTGCGCGCCCTTCGCGTTTTCCTGGGTTCAGCCTCCGCCCGCCTCACGCTTTCAAAACCATGAGCAAGCTCCGTGTCCGCACCGTTATCATCTCGGATGTCCATCTCGGCACCGCCGAGAGCAAGGCGGTCGAGGTAAATCACTTCCTCCGTCACGTGCGCTGTGAGAAACTCATTCTCAACGGTGACATCATCGACGGCTGGCAACTTCAGCGCGGCGGCAGTTGGCAAAAAACCCACACGCGCTTCATCCGCATCGTTCTCAAGAAACTGGAAAAAAAAGACACCAAAGTCGTCTACGTGCGCGGCAACCACGACGACATTCTCGCCCAGTTTCTTCCGCTCGATTTCGAAAACCTCACCATCGTCGAGGACCACATTCACGAGGGGCCGGCCGGGCGTTACCTCGTGCTGCACGGCGATGTCTTCGACACCGTCACCAAGAATTTTGTCTGGCTAGCCCACCTCGGTGACTGGGGCTACCGCGCCCTTTTGAAAATCAACCGATTTTACAACGCCTGGCGCGCCTGGCGTGGCCTCGAATATTGGTCACTGAGCAAAGCCATCAAGGCCCGCGTGAAATCTGCGGTGAACCACGTCTCAAACTTCGAGGATCATATCGCCGAACTTGCCCGCTCCCGCGACTGCCTCGGCGTGCTGTGCGGCCATATCCACACGGCCGCCGATAAAAAACTCGGCGACATCCATTATCTGAACAGCGGCGACTGGGTCGAATCGTTGACCGCCATCGTCGAACATTTTGACGGCCGCTACGAGTTGATCAACTTCTCCGATTTCCTGCGCAGCTTTCCCCTGCCCGCCGACGAACCCGCCGCCGACGAACCCGATCTGATCCCGGCCTGACGCCTGCTTAAGCGGCCGTCGCGGCCTAGTTTGAACGACATCGACATCACAGTTGTCGCCCGCCTCGGGGCCTGAGACTGATAGGACATGATCAGCCGCCTTCCTCGATGGGTGTGGACCGGTGCGTGGGCCCTCGCGTTCATCGCCGGCATGATCAACGTCATCGGTCTGCTCGGCTTTGACCACAAGGCCATTTCCCATCTCACCGCCACTACTTCGCTCCTCGGCGTCGCGCTGGGCCGGCTCGATACCGCCGCCATTTTCCATTTTCTCGCGGTGCTCGGTTCGTTTGTGGCCGGCACGGCCATCAGCGGCTACATCATCGGCGACTCTGCGCTGCAACTCGGCCGCCGTTACGGGATCGCTCTCGGCCTCGAATCGGTGTTGCGCGCCTGCGCCGTGCCGCTACTCAACCGCCTTAGTCAACTCGGCGACTATTTCGCTTCGTGCGCCTGTGGACTGCAGAACGCGATGGCTTCAACCTTTAGCGGATCGGTCGTGCGCACCACTCATATCACCGGCATGTTCACCGACCTTGGCATCTTCCTCGGCCATTCGCTGCGCGGGCACGCCGTGGACACGCGTCGCCTCCGACTCTGCGTGATCATCATTAGCGGCTTCGTTGCCGGCGGCATGGCCGGGGCCGTCGTTTTCCCTGCGCTCGGTTACGGCACCCTTTTCATTCCCGCCGCGCTCACCGGTCTTGCGGCCGCGGGCTACACGCTTTCGCAGATGCGCCCCAAGCCAACCCAAGCCGCCTAGCTCTTTTGCTGCGGGCCGAGCTTCGCCAGTTCCTCTCGCACCACATCAAGCGTACGCCCAACCGCGCCCACATTCTTCGCGTGCCACGCCGCCGCTCCGCGCGCGAGCGTTTCGCGCCGCGCCCCGTCCCGGGCGAGACCTGCCAGCGTCGCGGCAAGTTCCTCCGCGGTCGTCACCCGCACGGCCGCGCCCGATTCCGTCAGCTCTCGCGCGATCACCCGGAAATTACTCATGCCCGGGCCCAAAATAATCGCGCGGCCCAACGCTGCCGCTTCGACCGGCGTCTGCCCTTCGCCGTGCGGCGGCAGACTTTTCCCAACGAACACTATATCCGCGAGCTGCGTCAATTTCCGCAGCTCCCCAGTCGTGTCGGCAACCACCACATCCACCTCGCGAGGGGCCGCACCCTGCGAACGAAAATGATACCTCAACCCCGTCTTGCCCAGCAGTCGTTCGAGTTCGCTGCGTCGTTCTGCGTGCCGCGGCACCAAGACCAGCGCGCACTCTACTCCGCGCTCCCGCGTCGCCCGCAGCGCGGCGATCATCGCTTCCTCCTCGCCCGGCCACGTTGAAGACCCGAGCAACACCAACCCGCCCGGCAACCCGAGTTCGCCCCGCAGCTTTACCTTTTCAGCCTCGTCCAGCCGGTGAATCGCCACGTCAAACTTGATATTGCCGGTCGTGGTCATGCTCGCCGCCGGCACACCCAATTCCAGAAATCGGGCCTCATCCTGCGACGAACTCGGCAGCAACCGCGTGATGCCCTTCACGAGCATGCGTCCCGCCGGTCCAAAAAATTTCATACGCCGAAAACTCCGGTCCGAAAGCCGCGCGTTGATCGCGATGACCGGCACGCTCCGTTGTTTCGCCTGAAAAAGATGCTCCGGCCAGCGTTCGCCCTCGGTCAAGATCACCAAGTCCGGCTTGATTCTCCGCCACGCCCGCGCCGAAAACGTCCACCAGTCCACGGGAAAATAGCCCAGCCCGAGCACTTGATTGAGATAACGGTCTCGCGCGACCCGGTAGCCCGTGCTCGTCGTGGTCGTGAGGTAAATCTCCGCCCCGTCCTGTTTCAGCGCCTCCAGCAAGGGCCCGATCGCCAGCACTTCCCCCACGCTCACTGCCTGCAACCAGATGCGCGGCGCACCCGGCGACGCCGGCGGCAATGTCGGATGCCCCCCAAACCGCTGCCCGAATTTTTCCCGCAACCCGCCGCGCCGCAGCGCACGCCGCAGGTAATTCGGCAGGGCCAGCACGAGCGCCAACGGAAACAGAAGTCGATAAAGCCAAAGCACACCACCTACGCGCCAAACTTTTCCCGCTTGGGCAATTTCAATTGCACCCCTCCCCGCCGCCGCCCCACCACTTATCTCGCCGCCGATGTATCGTTCGGCCTAATTTCGCCGTTCGTCCGCTTTGCGCTTTTGCCCGGAGTCACTCTTTTCAATTTTTATCCTATGTTAATTCCCCGCCTTCCCGCCGCCTTGCTCTGCACGTTGACCTTCCTTGCCGGCTCCGCTTTCGCCGCCACCCCGGCTTTACCCCCACCGCAGATCGCGCCCTTCGCCCACGCCACGAGCGACCTCAAGCCCGATCCCGCCGTCCGCTACGGCACTCTGCCCAACGGTCTGCGCTACGCTTTGCTCAAAAACGCCGAGCCGAAGAACCGCGCCTCGCTCCGCCTCCAGGTCGACGCCGGTTCCTTCCACGAAACCGAGGCCCAGCGCGGTGTCGCCCATTTCCTCGAGCACATGGCGTTTAACGGCAGCACGAAATTCCCACCCGGCTCGCTCATCGAGGTTCTCCAACGTCTCGGCATGGGCTTCGGCAACGACACCAACGCCTTCACCTCGTTCGACCGCACCGTCTACATGCTCGAACTGCCCAAGACCGACGAAGCCACGCTCGACGAGGGCCTGCGCGTCTTCACCGACTACGCCGGCGGCCTGCTTCTCCGCATCGAGGAAATCAACAAAGAGCGCGGTATCATCGTCGCGGAGAAACGCGACCGCGACACCATCGGCTTCCGCACGCTGGTCGCCAACCTTGCCTTCAATTTACCCGATACCCTGCTCCCAAAGCGTCTCCCGATCGGCCTTAACTCCGTCATCGAGGGCGCCCCGCGCGAGGAGTTCGTCGACTTCTACAACACCTGGTATCGCCCCGAAAAAATCACCGTGATTGCCGTCGGCGACTTCGACGTCGACGCCTTTGAAAAACAGGTCGTTGCCGCGTTCTCCCCTTTGACGGCCCGCGCCCCCGTTCGCGCCGCGCCCGACCGCGGCACCGTCACCGCGACCGCCGGCCTCCGCACTTACTACCATCCCGAGATCGAGTCTCCCGCCACCGAGGTTTCGATCTCGACGCTCACGCCGCAAGGTTTCCAACCCGACACCGTTGCCAACCGCCTTGAGAGCCTCCCGCGCACGCTCGCCAACGCTATCATCGCTCGCCGGCTTTCGACTCTCGCGAAAAAGGAAAACGCCCCGTTTTCCGACGGCCGAACCTCCGTGTCCGACGGCTACGATCTCTACCGCGAAGCCTCCCTCGACCTGACCTGCAAAGCCGACCAATGGCCCGCCGCGCTCGCCGTCGCCGACCAAGAACTCCGCCGCGCCCTCACCCATGGCTTCTCCGCCGCCGAACTCCGTGAGATCACCGCCACGTTTATCAACTCCCTCGAGCAAGCCGTGAAATCCGCCGCCACGCGTCGCTCCGGTTCGCTCGCCACGGCCCTCGCCTCCACCATTCACGCGCAGAACGTCTTCACGCATCCGTCCGCCGATCTCGCGCTTTACCGTCCGGCCCTTGAAAAGGTCACCCCCGCCGAGTGCCTCGCCGCCCTCCGCGCCGCGTGGGCCCCCACCGGCCGCATCGTCTCCGTCACCGGCAACGCCAAAATTCCGCCATCCGATGCCGCCGCGTTGCTTGCCGCCGCCTACGAAAAATCGGCCGCCGTGCCCGTCGCCGCTCCCGCCGTCGAGGCTGAAGCGGTCTGGGCCTACACCGACTTCGGCCAGCCCGGCAAGATCACCGCCCGCTCCACCGTCGATGACCTCGGCATCACCCTCGTGACGTTTGCCAACGGCGTCCGCGTCAACCTCAAGCCCACGCAGTTCGAGGCCAGCCGCATCAACCTCAGCGCCCGCATCGGCGCCGGCGGCCTCACCCAACCTCTTTCCCAACCCGGCCTCACGACCTACGCCAACCTCACCTTCAACGCCGGTGGTCTCGGTCGCCATAGCACCGACGATCTTCGCCGCCTCCTCGCCGGCAAAACCGTCGGCGCCGCCCTCAACGTCTCCGGCGATGCCCTCGTCCTCGGCGGTGCCACCAACCGCGCCGACCTGCTCCTGCAACTCCAGTTGATGACCGCCCGTATCACCGACCCCGGCTATCGCGCCGAGGCCGCCCGCCAAGCGGAGAAAGGCATCGAGCAAACTTACCTGCAACTTGCCCGCGTCCCCAACGGTCCGCTCACCCTCGAGTTCGGCCGCCTTCTCGCCGGGGGCGATGTGCGCTTCGGCCTCCCGCCCAAAGCCGTCATGACTCAACGCACCCTTGCCGAGGTTCGCGCGTGGCTCGCACCCCAACTCGCCACCGGCGCCATCGAACTCGCCGTCGTCGGTGATTTCGAACTCGAGCCCACGCTCGCCGCCATCGCCCAGACCTTCGGCGCCCTCCCACCCCGCGCCCCAAAAGCCGACCTTGCCGCCCAACGCAAAGTCACCATGCCCGCCGAGCCGTTGACCAAATCCTACACCGTCGAAACCGAGATCCCCAAAGGACTCATCGGCCTCTACTGGCCTTCCACCGACGCCTTGAACGTAAAGATCAGCCGTCGCCTCAACATGCTCGCCGAGGTCCTGAGCGATCGTCTCCGCGTCAAAGTCCGTGAGGAACTTGGCGGTGCCTACAGCCCCGGCGCCGGCAGCTCCTCGAGCGACATTTACCCCGGCTACGGCTATCTCGTGGCCCAAGTCAGCGTCGATCCCGCCAAGGCGCAGGAGATCGCCGATGTCGTCGTCGCGATCGCGGCTGACCTCGCCGAAAAGGGCGTGACTGCCGAAGAGCTCAACCGCTCCAAGCAACCCCTCCTTACCTCGAGCCGCGAAAACCTCCGCAGCAACGGCTACTGGCTCGGCACCGTGTTGAGCCGCGCCCAAGAACAACCCGATCGCCTCGACTGGGCCCGCACGCGCATCGCCGATCTCGAGGCGATGACCGCCGAGGAATTGTCCGCGTTGGCCAAGCAATACTTCCCCGCCACCCGCGTCTCCCGCGTTACCGTCCTCCCCGTCGCGAAACCCGCCGCCAAGCCCGCTGAGTAAAGCCCGCCGGACCGCGTCCGCCCCTTTACGTAGCTCGGCGTGGGACTTTACCCGCTGCTCGCAGTGGCGAGCTTACTCTTGTCGCACGAGTTCGCCGCGCTGCCCCCCGAGCCGGTTTTCGCCGTCTCACACCGGCGGCTACTGAGTTCCGGACGACAAAAACCCAACTGCAGGTGTCGTCGGTACCGCTCCGGCAAGGGCGTCAAATCATCGGCGCCGGATTAACGCTCATCGTCAACGCCCGCCCGCGCGGATCCCGGCTCCTGCCATGGCAATCCGGTGCCCGCCCCGTCCGGCTACGCTCAACCATTTGCCTCTCGCCCGCATCTTCGCTCACTCAACCGGTGCGCTGTTTTTATCATCCGGATTACACCTTTCCGCTCCCGGCCGAGCACCCGTTCCCGATGGACAAATTCTGGCGCGCCGAAGCCCTCATCCGCGCCGGCTCCAGCCCGCTTCCGCCCCCATCCGCTTGTCATCCACTAGATGACAAACGTTTCAGCCCTGCCCTTTCGATCCATCCCGTCGACCCCGCGCCGTTCGACCTCGTGCTCCGCGTCCACACCAACGACTACCTCGAGCAGATTCGTACCGGTTCGCTCGACCCACGCGCGGCGCTAAAACTCGGCTTGCCCGCCTGTGAGGCGTTGCTCACCCGCTCTCGGCTCGAAGTCGCGGGCACTCTCGCCGCGACCTACGCCGCTCTCACCGATGGCCTCGCCTGCAATCTCGCCGGCGGCACGCATCACGCGTTCCCCGACCACGGCCAGGGCTACTGCGTCCTCAACGACGTCGCCATCGCCATTCGCGATCTGCACGTCACGCGCCCCGAGCTTCGCGTCTTCGTCCTCGATACCGATGCGCATCAGGGCAACGGGACCCACGCCATCTTCGCCGCCGATCAACGCGTATTCACCTACTCGATTCACGTCGGCAAAAACTACCCGGCTGTAAAAACCTCCGGCTCCCTCGATGTCGAACTCCCCCGTTACGTCGGCGGAGCCGACTACCTTGAGCAACTCGAAGCCACGCTCGCGCCGGCTTTTTTCGACTTTGCCCCTGACCTGGTTTTTTGGATCGCCGGTGCCGACCCCCACGAACACGACCGCTTTGGCCAAATGAAACTCAACGACGCCGACTTCGGCGCCCGCGACGAACACATTTTGCGTCTCGTCACGCGGACGCGAACCCCCACCGCGATCCTTTACGGCGGCGGCTACAACCGCGACCGCGAACACACGGCCCGCATCCATGCCGCCACCGTCTTGCGCGCCGCGACTTTTTTCCGCGCCTAATACTAGATCTCCTCCCCCTCACCATTCTTGCCTTCATTCGCGTCCCATTCGCGTGATTCGCGGGCAATATCCCCTCTCTTCAGACTCGTCGCTTCACTCCGAGCGCCCGCGTCCGATTCCCCCATCACCGTCTCCGTTTTTCGTGTCGTTGGTGGGTTTCGTGGTGAGCAAACCCACCGCGCCCCGCCTCATCCTTCAAACCCGCCCACGCTCAGACTCCGCCCGTTGTCCTTTGCCCCGAGCTTCAAAATAAACGGCGCCGCCACTTCGGCCCACGCCTCCGCCTTCGGGTGGTTGGCGGCGCCCTCGGCCCAGCACGCGCGCAGCATATCCGTATCAATCACGCCGGGGTTCAACGGCACCGCCGCCATCCCAGCCGGCAACTCCTCCGCCAGCGCCTTCGTCAACCCCTCGATCGCCCATTTCGTCGCGCAATACGGCGCGACCTCCGGCGCCACGCCCCGTCCCCAACCCGAGCTCAGATTCACGATTACGCCTTTCTTCTTCGCGACCATCGCCGGCACAAAATGCCGGATCACGTTGGCCACGCCGCGCACGTTCACATCGACGACCTTGGTGAACTCCCGGTCGCTCTGCATCCACAACGGCCCGAGCGGATTCATCACGCCCGCGTTGTTGATCAAAATGTCCGGCGCCGTGTCGTGCTCCAACACCTTCGCCGCCCAGAGCGCGACCTTTGCGTCGAGTGCCACATCGCAGACCATGAAATCATGCGGCGCGCCATGGTCCATCCGCAGATCAAAAATCTCCGTGCCGCTCCGGCCGCACCCGATCACCGTGTGCCCGAGCGCAATGAATTTCTTCGCCAGCGCCCGACCCAGCCCGCGCGTGACTCCGGTGATAACGATCTTCATGAAACTTGGATAAACGCTGGCCGACCGGCGATTCAACGTTCGTCCGCCGACTCTAGCGCGACTGCAAACTAAACTTGTTAAGTCCGCTCTTGCGGCAGGCATCCATCACGAAAGCCAACTTCTTCAACTGCGTCGTTTCGTCAGCCTTGATCAGCACCGGGATGTCTTTGTCCACATTACGCACCTCGCGCAGCAAGGTGATCAGCTGCTCATCGCTCACGGTCTGGCCGTTGAACGTCACCGCACCCTCCTTGTCGATCGCGACCGTGACCTTGCCCTGGAAATCGTTCTTACCCGCTGTGTCGACCTTCGGCAGCGTCAGGTTGAGCACCGCGCCCGAGCGCGCCTGCATCGTCACGTAGGCGAAGAGCACGAGCATCACGAGCACGTCGATCAACGGCACGAGCGGTAATTCCGGGCGCGGTCGCGGCCGCCGTTGCAACAGACTCATGGCTGCTTGGCCGACGGTTGTGCGGCTGCGCCTTGCTTGGCCAGGACCCGCTCCAGCAACACATCCAGCTGCGCCGCATGTTTGCTGATCACGCGTTGCAGGTGCCCGCTCCCGATCAACGCCGGCAGCGCGATGCAAAGGCCGAGAATCGTCGCCGACAACGCGTAGCCCACGCTCTCGGTGAACTGCACGGGATCCGGCATCTTCGTCTGCGGGTCCACCACGGAAAACGCCCCGAGCAAACCCGTCACCGTGCCGATCAGCCCGATCAACGGCGCCGCCGCATAGATCGTATCGAGGTAACCGACCCCGCGCTCCAGCTTGATCACCTCAAGCCGCGCATAGGCTTTCACCGCCTCGGCGTCACCGACATGCCGCGAGGCAAAATTAAGAATTCGGCCCAAAGCCGACCGTTTGTCTCCCGCCGAAGCGCGACCTTCGATCACCGACTCCGCCAAATCCTCGGGGATGACCGCCGGGGTGCGCAGGGCAAAGAGCCGTTCCACAATGATAAACGTAGCGATCAGCGAGCAGAGACCTAACGGGTAGATCAGCAAACCGGCTTCTTTGACGATACGGACCACATCAATGGAGGCTAAAAACATAAAGGTGTGTGCAACAGGAGACGCCGGAGTCCGGCAAAGGTTCAGAAAAAACTATGAAGCTTGGTTTTTATCGCCCCGTCAAATCTGGGCTTTGGGCTGAGCGTGACTGCCCGAGAGCGAGAGGAGCGCAATGTCGACATCGAGCTGAGCCTCTTCCGCTGCTCAACAAAAAAGCCCGTTGGGGACAACGGGCTCCACCTTCCTACAAATCCTCAACCCCTCACGCCGCCAGATACGGCAACTTGGCCGCCGTTGTTTTCGCGGCCGGCAGGCCGTCGATCAGCTCCCCGATCGCGTCCCAGCGTCCGTTGACCAGCGCGTCGCGCGCCGATTCCCGGATCGCGCCTTTCACGGTCTGCCCGCCGAAACGCACTTCCTGCTTCGTCACATCGATCGTGACCTCGAGGGTCGGATCGGCTTCGACCGCCGCCGCAATCTTGGCGATGTCCTCGCGGGTCGCCGTCACGCAGGGAATCCCGAGCGTGATGGAATTGCCGAAGAAAATCTCCGCGTAGCCCTCGGCGATCACCGCCCGGAAGCCGTATTTCTGGATCGCCTGCGGCGCGTGTTCGCGGGACGAGCCGCAGCCGAAATTTGCGCCCGAAAGCAAAATCGTCGCGCCCTTGAAACGGGGCTCATTCAACGGGTGCGGCTTGAGCGTGCCGTCGAGTTGCTTGCGCACGTCGTTGAAAAGAAACTCGCCCAGCCCGTCGAAGGTCACGCACTTCATGAAGCGCGCCGGGATGATGCGGTCGGTATCGATATCGTTGCCGGGCACCGCGACGGCGCGGCCGGTGAAAGAGGTGATTTTTGCGAGAGCCATGATGGGAAGATTTTCTGCCCGCAGAACACACCGACGACACGGAAGGAATCCGCGGGTCCTGTGTTTCCGTGTTATCCGTATGTTCCGTGGGCGCTAGATTGGAGATTTTAGTTGTTCGAAACGGCGAAAACTTCGCGGGCGTCCGCGATGCGACCGGTGACTGCGGCCGCCGCGACCATCACCGGGCTCATCAAGATCGTGCGCCCCGTGGTGGAGCCTTGGCGGCCCTTGAAATTGCGGTTCGACGACGACGCGCAGAGTTGGTCGCCGATAAGTTTGTCGGGGTTCATCGCGAGACACATCGAACACCCCGCCGCCCGCCACTCGAACCCCGCCTCGGCGATAATTTTGTCCAATCCGAGCTTTTCGCATTGGAGCGCGACGATCTGTGAGCCGGGCACCGCGATGGCCTTGATGCCGGGAGCGACCTTCCGGCCCTTCAGGTATTTGGCGACCTCTTGGAAATCGGAGAGCCGGCCGTTGGTGCACGAGCCGAGGAATGCGACGTGGATCGCCGTGCCTTTGATCGGCGCGCCCGGCGGCAGCTTCATGTAAGCCAGCGCCTCGATGATTCCCGCCCGGTCATCGTCCGATGTGGCCGTCTCGACGCTCGGGATGTTTTCGTTGATCGCGATGCCTTGGCCGGGGTTGATGCCCCAGGTCACGGTCGGAGCGATCGTCGCCGCATCGATCTTCACGACGTCGTCATACGTCGCGCCCGGATCGGAGGCGAAAGACTTCCACGTCGCCACGGCCGCATCCCACGCCGCGCCTTGCGGCGAGTAGGGCCGGCCCTTCAGGTACGCGAACGTCGTCTCGTCCGGATTTACGTAGCCGGCGCGGGCGCCGCCCTCGATCGACATATTGCAGACCGTCATGCGCTCTTCCATCGAGAAGCCGTCGAAGGTCGAGCCCGCGTATTCGTAGGCGTAGCCCGTGCCGCCGTTCACACCGAGCGTGCGGATGATGTGCAAGATAACGTCCTTCGCATACACGCCCGCCCGCAACTTCCCGTTGACCTCGATGCGGCGCACCTTGAGCGCGCTGAGAGCCATCGTCTGCGTCGCCAGCACGTCGCGCACTTGGCTGGTGCCGATGCCAAACGCGATCGCACCAAACGCACCGTGCGTGCTCGTGTGCGAATCCCCGCAAGCGATCGTCGTGCCCGGCTGGGTGATGCCCTGCTCCGGCCCCACGATGTGCACGATGCCTTGCTTGCCGCTCGCCCGGTCGAAAAACGTGATCCCAAACTGCGCGCAGTTCTTCCGCAGTTCGTCCATCATGGCCTGCGCCAGCGGGTCGGTGTAAGGCTCGACCAACTGATCGGTCGGCACGATGTGGTCGACCGTGGCAAACGTGCGGTGCGGAAACGCCACCGGCAGCCCGAGATCGCGCAACATGCCAAACGCCTGCGGGCTCGTCACCTCGTGGATGAGGTGCGTGCCAATGAGCAGCTGTGTCTGACCGTTGGCCAGTTGGCGGACGGTGTGAGCGTCCCAAACTTTTTGAAAAAGAGATTTTGGCATAGAAAAAAGAGGTGGGTGGGACCGGGAGGATGTTTCGGTTTTTTCGGCTTCCGGATTTCGAGTCATCGAGCATCCCGGAGATTCTGACAACCCGGATCTCGAACACCCGAACCTAACCGATGGCCGATTATACGCCAAAGTTGCCATGCCGAGAAATACTAATTTAGCCTCCCGTGATGCCCAATAAGCATCAGCAACGCTTAGCTTCCACCACGGCAACTAGCGTTCGCCGCGATTCGATTCAGTGACCCGTGAAAAACCTCCCAAACCTCGCTCCCCCTCCGATCCCTTTCCGCGTCTTTCGTGGTAACCCTTCGATCCCCCCTCCTCATTCGCGTCCATTCGCGTCCATTCGCGGGCAACTCCGCTCTTTTTTCCGTCTATTCCGTGTGTTCCGTGGGCAACCTCCGGGACCCATTGCCTCCTCGAACTATTGCCTAGCCAACCATCCCTGATTCATGCCCCGCGACTACCAATATCCCTTCGAACTCCGCCACCTCGTCTATTTCCGCGAGCTGGCCCGACAACTGCACTTTCGAAAAGCCGCCGAGACCCTCGCCGTCGCCCAGCCCGCGCTGAGCCGTGCCCTCGCGCAACTTGAAGCCGCGCTCGGCGCCGACCTGCTCAACCGCACCCGCCGCGGCGCCGAGCTCACCCCCGCCGGCCGTCTCCTCATCGATCGCATCGAACCCCTGCTGCGCGGCCTCGCCGCCCTGCCCTCCGACCTAAAAGCCCTCGCCGACGGCGAGGTCGGCCATGTGCGCGTTGCCTTTACCGGCTTGGCCATGGCCACGGTCCTGCCGCCGATCATCCGCGAATTTCACCGCCGCCACCCCGGCATCCGGCTCGAGCTCAACGAATCTCCCACCTCGGCCCAACTCACCGCGTTGCAGTCCGGCGATCTCGCCTGCGGTTTTTTCCACCCCGACGCGCCCACGCCCGGCCTGCGCACGCACGTCTTGCTGCAGGAGAAAAACGGCGTGCTGCTCCCGGCCGACCATCCCCTCGCCCGCCGCCGCGAACTCCGCCTGATCGACCTCGCGACGACCCCGTTCGTCCTTTTCCCCCGCACGCACAATCCCGGGTTTTACGACCGCGTGCTCGCGGCGTTTGCAGCCTCCGGCGTGACCCCGCGGATCGCCGAGGAAGTATGGCCCCGCGCCAACGGCGTCGGCCTCGTTCGCGCGGGCGTGGGCGCGACGTTTATGTGCCCGAGCGAGGCCAAACACCTACCCGCTGAAGTCGTTTTCCGCCCGCTCACCGGCCCCGCCCCCGAAAGCCGCCTCGTGGTTGGCTGGCGCACTAATCCCGCGCCCGATCCCGCCCTCGCCGCCTTCATCGCCGTCGCCGCGCCGTCCTGATCCGCCTCCCACGCTCCCGCCGGGCGATCGCTCCGGCGAAGGTCGCAATTGCGCGTGCCGGCATCAGCGCCCCCGCCGTGCCTTCTGAGCGCAATTTCTGGGTCGACCGGTGCATGAAGCCCAAGGCGTCACAGGGCTTCGCGCTAGCTGGAGTTTCATGCACACAATCCGCCACAACGGCACTTGGTTCATAGCTCAAATTTTCGGTGGGTAAAATAGCACGCCTCCGATTTTGGCCAAGTATGCGGCCACCCGTGCTCGATCGCGGGTAGCTGCGCCAGATCAGCGGTTTTGATTACGTCATCGTTCCGCTCGTCGCCAGCCGGCACGGCCCGCTCAGCGCCTGGAAAACCGCGCGCCGCTCAACGTCCGGCTGCGCCCGCGTCCCACGGTTTGACCAAACTTTCGCTTCACTTCACGCGGACTGCTGTGCAAATCTCGCTGTTCCTCTCGTTGCTATGACCAAAATCCTCCTCACAACCACTTCGTTCCAAGACACTCCGGGCGAACACCACAAACTTCTCGCCGACACCGGTTGGGAAATCATCCGCGCCCGCGGCCCTCTCAACGAAGCCGATACGCTCGCCCTCGTCGGCGACATCGATGGTTACATCTGCGGCGACGACCTCATCACCCGCAAGGTCCTGGAAAAAGCCGTCCCGAAACTCAAGGTCATCAGCAAATACGGCATCGGCGTCGATAAGATCGATGTGAAGTCCTGTACCGAGTTCGGCCTCCCGCTCCTCTTCACTCCCGGCGTCAATCACACCACCGTCGCCGAGCACACGTTCCTCCTGCTGCTCGCCCTCGAGAAGAATCTCCTTTTCCATACCGACTCCACCCGCGCCAACGGTTGGAAACGCAAGACCGGCCACGAGCTGCTCGAGAAAACCATCGGTATCGTCGGCCTCGGCCGCATCGGCAAAGAGGTCGCCATCCGCGCCCGCGCCTTTGGCATGAACGTGATCGCCTTCGATGTTTACTGGGACGAGAAATTCGCCGCCGCCCATAACGTCAAACGCGCCGCCTCGCTCGACGAGATTTACGCCGCTTCCGACTACATTTCGCTCCACACCAATCTCACGCCGGAGACCCGCGACATGATCAGCGCGAAGTCTTTCCCGAAGATGAAAAAGGGCGTGCTCATTCTGAACTGCGCCCGCGGCGAGATCGTCCACACGGCCGATATGGTCGAAGCCCTCAAGTCCGGCCAAGTCGGCGGCTACGGCACCGACGTCCTCGACGAAGAGCCGCCAACCCCCGATCACCCGTTGCTCAAGTTGCCCAACGTCGTCGTCACCCCGCACGTCGGCTCGCGCACCTACGAGAGCGTCGTCCGCCAAGCCACCGCCGCCGTGAAGAATCTCATCCTCGCGATGCACGGCGAAAAACCCCTCGCCCAGATCAACCCCGAAGTCGCCGTCAAGAAGGTGGTCTGATCCATTCCATGTAGGAGCGCGCTTGCGCGCGATTCATCGCGCGCAAGCGCGCTCCACCCTCCGTCCTTCAACTCTCAACTCGCCCGAATCCCATGCCTGAACTTTTCCACGTCGTCCCCGAGACCCAGCACAACGCCCTCGTCCAAGCCGCCTATCAGCACCGCGGCTTCCATCCCGACGAGTCCGCCGAAGGCGCGCGTTTCTGCGCCGAGGCTTCCCGCCACGGCATCCGCACCCACAACGGCCTCAAGGCTCTCCACCTGGACCACTTCCTCGGTTCCGGCTCAAAGGGCTGCGTCCCCGGCGCCCAGATCGAGGAGAAAGCGTCCCGCTTCCCCGCGGCCAAGATCTGGAACGCCAATAAAAAACTCGGCCAGTCCACCGCCTTCCGCGCCATGGACGAAGCCATCCGCCTCGCCGACCAATACGGCGTCGGCACCGTCTCCGTCGACAACGCCTTCCACTACCTTTGGGGCGGCGGCTACGTGATGGACGCCGCGAAGAAGGGCTACATCGCCTACACGAACTGCACCGCCGCGCTCGCGGAGGTCGTCCCTTTCGGCGGTAAATTCGCCACCCTCGGCACCAATCCGCACTCGTGGGGCTTCCCCACCACCGACGCCATCGGCTATCCCATCGTCATCGATTGGGCCACGTCGGTCGTCGCCATGGGCCGCGTCCAACAACTCAAACGCGAAGGTAAACCCCTCCCGCCCCTCGCCGCCGTGGACAAAGACGGCAATCCCACCACCGACGCCAATCTTGCCGTCTCGCTCCTGCCGTTCGGCGCGCACAAGGGCTACGGTCTCTCGCTGATCAACGAAATCGTCGGCGGCTTCATCGGCGGTTCGCTTCCGACTCTCCGGAACCGCTGGGCCGACGCCGAGGGCGACAAGGGCACGTGCTGCTTCTTCTTCCAAGTCATTCACCCCGACGCAATCAGCGGCGGCGCCTTCGCCAAGGGCCGCAACCAATCGGACAACGTGAAGGCCGTCATCGCCGATGTCCTCGGGCACGGTAACGAGAAATGCATGTTGCCCGGCCAACTCGAAGCCAACTGGGCGAAGCACGTCGCCGCCGCCGGCGGCCTGCTCTTCAGCACCGCCGAAGTCGCCGCCTTCAACGAGATCGCCGTCGAAGCGAAACAACCCACCTGGGACGTCGCCTCTTTCAAGACGGTCACGATCTGACGCCGCGCTTCGCGTTTCTTCATCCGCGTTGTAGGAGCCCGCTTGCGGGCGATTCAGGGTCTGCCCTCGACTGCAAGCAGGCTCCTACAGCCCGGGAAACACTCGCTTCAACTTAAACTTCCAAGTTCAACCACGATCCCATGAGCCTCCAAATCAAACCCGCCTCCTCCTGCGCCTTTGACCAAATCTCCCTCGGCGAAGTCATGCTTCGCCTCGATCCCGGCGAGGGCCGCATCCGCACCGCCCGGAACTTCCAGGTCTGGGAAGGCGGCGGCGAATACAACACCTCCCGCGGCCTCCGCAAATGCTTCGGCCTCAAGACCGCCGTCGTCACCGCGTTCGTTGACAACGAGGTCGGTCACCTCGTCGAAGACTTCATCATGCAGGGCGGCGTCGACACGCAGTTCATCCAGTGGCGCGAAGACGACGGCATCGGCCGCACCGTCCGCAACGGCCTCAACTTCACCGAGCGCGGCTTCGGCATCCGCGGCGCCGTCGGCAATCCCGACCGCGGCAACACCGCCGCCTCGCAGATTAAGGTCGGCGACATCGATTGGGATCACATTTTCGGCAAACTCGGCGTCCGCTGGTTCCACACCGGCGGCATCTACGCCGCGCTCTCCGCGTCGACCGCCGAGGTCACCGTCGAGGCCGTCAAGGCCGCCAATAAATACGGCACCATCGTCTCCTACGATTTGAATTACCGGCCCTCGCTCTGGAAGACCATCGGCGGCCTCAAGAAGGCCCAGGAGGTCAACCGCGAGATCGCCAAATACGTCGATGTCATGATCGGCAACGAAGAGGACTTCACCGCCTCGCTCGGGTTCGCCGTCAAGGGCGCCGAAGACCTCAAGCACATCGAGACCGACGCCTTCAAGGCCATGATCGAGACCGCCGTGCGAGACTTCCCGAACTTCAAGGTCGCCGCCACCACGCTGCGCCACGTGCACACCGCCACCAGCAACGACTGGTCCGCGATTCTCTGGCACGACGGCAAATTCCACGAGAGCAAGAAATACCCAAAGCTTGAGATCCTCGACCGCGTCGGCGGCGGCGACTCGTTCGCGTCCGGCCTGCAGTTCGGTTTCCTCGAGTTCAACGACGCCCAGAAAGCCGTCGAATACGGCGCCGCCCACGGCGCGCTGGCTTCGACGACCCCCGGCGACACCTCGATGGCCACCCGCAAAGAAGTCGAGAAGACCATCGGTGGCGGCGGCGCCCGCGTCGTCCGCTAAAGCCGGTCTACCTTGGTGGAGCCCGATGTCCCCATCGGGCTTCCTGCCTTTCTCCCAGCCCGGGCCTCGCCGCCCGGGCTTTTCATGCCCACCCCCACGACTTTTTCGCCCAAGCTTTCCTCTTTCTCCCGCCCCCTCGGCCCGCCCGCGATTCCGCCCAATCACGTCTTTTCGCATCTTTCTCGGGCCCCCTCGCCGGTCCCTTTCCGTGTACTCCGTGTGTTCCGCGGGCCAACGATCGAAATCTTTCTATTTCCTCTTTCTCTTACTCCTCGTCCCCTCCTCTCTTCTCCCATTCCCATGCGCCCCACTCCGCTCTTTGCCCTGCTCGCCCTCACCTTCGCCGGCTGCGCTACCCCGCCCCCCGCGCCGACGCCTCCGGCCAACCCGTCGCCCGCCGCTACCGCCACCGCCACGCCGTCTTCCTCCCGTTTCGCCCTTCCGGCTACCGATGACGGTCTCCCCGGCGCCGGCCCGATTCGCCGCTACCCGTGGTTCCAAAAACTCTGGACCGAGCGTCGCACCACGTGGGCCGGCCAGATCGCGCAGGATCAACGCGCTGTCGTCTTCCTCGGCGACTCCATCACGCAGGGTTGGAAAGACACCCTCGCTACCTCCTTCCCGGGCGTGAAAGTCGCCAATCGCGGCATCAGCGGCGACACCACCCGCGGCGTCCTTCTCCGCCTCCGCGAAGACGTGCTCTCGCTCAACCCCACCGCCGTCGTCCTCCTCATCGGCACCAACGACCTCGAAGAAAACGCCACGCCTTGGACCGTCGCCACCAACCTCCGCCTCATCCTCGCCGCACTCCACGCCCACGACCCCGCGCTCCCGGTCGTGCTCTGCGCCGTCATGCCCAGCTCCGCTACCAAGCAGCGTCCTGCCTTCCTCATCCGCCGCGTCAACCAGCTCTTCCTCGAAGCTACGCTCGACCAACCACAGGTCACCTTCGTCGATACCTGGAAACTGTTCGCCGACGCGCAAAACGACGCCCAGCCCGCCGAGTTTCCCGATCTGCTTCACCCCAACGCCGCCGGCTACACGAAATTCGCCGCCGCCCTCCGGCCCGTCTTCGCCACGCTCGGCTTCACCGAACGCGAGCCCAACTCTTTCACGCCCGAGCCCGGCTTTGTGAGTCTCTTCAACGGCCGCGATCTCACCGGCTGGGGCTACCGCCCTTCGACCGACGGCGACCTCGCCACCGTCCGCCGCATCCAGGCCGCCGATATCGCCGCGCCCCACTGGCCGATCGTGAAAGACCCCGTCGCCTTCGACGGCCTCACCGCCAGCCCCGACTCCCGTTTCGTCGCCAAAAATGGCCGCCTCATAGTCACCGCGCCTCCCGGCGGCCGCCGCGTGCAACAGCTCTGGACCACCCGCGAGTTTCCCAAAAACTTCGTCTTGAAACTCGAGTTCCGCGCCACGCCCAACGCCGACAGCGGCATCTACGTGCGCGGCCCCCAGCTCCAATGCCGCGACTACCTCCTCGCCGGCCCTTATTCGAAACTCCAGCGCTACCGTGCGCTCGATTGGAACGAGATCGTGATCACCGTCACCGACGGCGTCGCCGTCAGCACCTGCAACGGCGAGATCCTCGAAGCTGCACAAAAAGTCCCCGCCACCGGCCCGATCGGCTTGGAAGGCGACCGCGGCCAAATGGAATACCGCCGCATCCGCCTGCAAGAACTTCCGTAGCGCGCGCCTTCACCATGCTTGTCATCGCGAGGCCCGCACCCGCGGGCCGGGGCGATCCAGCTAGTTTGCATCGTCGTCCCGCGGAGCAGGACTCCTCGCAAGGACATTTTGAAGGCATGTCCACTCGAGCCTCTTTTCACGTCCCTTCGCGTCTTTCGCGGGCAAGCTCTGTTTTCAACTACCGGCTTTCAACGGACGCGACGAGGGTTTCTCCTCCGCCAACGTTTCGCAGTCGCATGCCCTCCGTTCCCCAGCCCGCCGACTTCCCCTGCATCCGCCACGTCGGCAATTTTCACGACCTCGCCACTACTCGCACGCACTTGCGAACGGGTTCCGCTCACCACGGACTTGCACGCTGCCACGCTCCGGCTTTTCTTCCTGAGTAGATGAGCACGACCGAAATCCTCGCGCAGTTGCCCGCACTCACTGCGGCGAACCGCGAGAAGTTCCGCTCACAATTGGATGCTATCGACTCCGTCTCGCCCCTGTCGATCGAGGAGCAACAAATGGTCCAATCTAGTGCTTAGTTGCGTAAATTAACGATAGTATTTTTCAGTTGAGCCCCTTTGACCTCGCGCTTGCGCCATTTAAAGGGCTTGGCGGTGGGATTGTAGGCAGCGATGAAAGCATCGATGGCTTGGCTCAGTTCCGCGACGCTACGGAAACTGGCCCCGCGCAGGGCTTTTCTGGACATGATACCAAACCAGATTTCGACTTGGTTGAGCCAACTCGCCGAAGTGGGGGTGAAGTGGAAGTGCACGTTGGGATGTTGCGCTAGCCACGCCTCGCATTTTTTGTGCGTGCAGTAGTTGTCGAGGATGACGTGAAGGTCACGCTCTGGCGGAGCTTCCGCGACGATCTGATCCATGAACTGCAGGAACTCCGCCCGCCGCTTGAGCGTGGTCTTGCTCGTCGTGATCGCGCCGGTGGCAACCTGCAGGGCGGCGAAGAGATTCAGGGTGCCGTGACGTTTGTAGGTGCTTTTGCAACCCCGCACGATTTTGCCGTTGTCAGTTTCCACATAGCCGGTGGCCCGCTCCAGCGCCTGAATGCTCGGCTTTTCATCCACGCTGATCACCAGTGCTTTTTCCGGCGGATTTAAATACAGCGCGATAATATCGGCCGCCTTCGCCGCGAACTGCTTGTCCGTGCTCACACACCACGAGCGCTGACGCTGCAGGCAGATGCCCTCCTTGCGCAGCACCCGCCAAACCGCATGAACCGAGCCTTTCACTTCCTTCGCTACCGCCGGACCGTCCCACGCCGCCTGGCCGGCAGGCGGCGGTTGCTCCAGGGTTGCGAGCACTCGGTTGCGAAATCCTTGATCGTAAACCGGCTTGGCTCCCGGGCGCGGCGCATCCGCCAGCCCTTTCAGGCCGTGCTCTGCAAAGCGCTGTCGCCATTTGATCACCGTATTCGGCCGCGTCTGACACTGCTCGGCGATTGCCGTTACCGATTCCCCAGCCGCACAGCCGAGAATCATCCGTGCTCTATCCACGGTCTGCTTCGCCTCTGTTCGGCTCGTTGCCCGCGCCTCCAAGATCTGGCGGTCGGCCTCATTGCACGTAATCCGGGCTGCTGTTCGTGACATGCCTACTGTCTGACATATATCACTTATCATTGCAAGTAATCACTAGGGTAGCGACCTACCGCCAAAATCTCGGAGCCACCGTTTCGTGGTCGGTCGCCGAGAATGAAATTCGCCAACACGTCGGTGCGTAAGGGCACGATATATCGAGAGCATCGCTAGATGCCACGCTGCCTCATCATCGCCGGCCCGAACGGAGCAGGTGAGACCACCTTCGCCCGGACGTTTCTTCCCCGCGACTAGATCGTCGGCTTCGTCAACGCCGACCTTCTCGCTGCTGGTTTGTCCCCACTAGATCCTCGGGGAGTCCAATTGGCAGCCGGGCGTTTGTTTCTGTCGGAACTCGACCGCCATTCCGCCGGGGCAACGACTTCGCCTTCGAGAGCACCTTGAGCGGGCTCACCTACCTGCCGCGGCTCCGCACTTGGCAGAAAGCGGGCTATCGCATTGGGATCATCTACCTAAAACTCGACGACGTGCGGCTCTCGTTGGAGCGCGTCGCTGCCCGCGTGCGGTCGGGTGGACACACTGTGCCGGAAGCCGATGTGCGGCGGCGATTCCCTCGTAGTTGGGCGAACTTTAGAAACCACTACCAACCCCTTTCCGATACCTCATCCGTGTTTGACGTCAGCGGCTCCGCTCCAATCTTGATTTCGACCAAGCCGTGAAAGCCTCCCCTCCACCGATTATTGGCAGCGTCAGACCCGATGGCCGCACGGCGGATATTCTCAAATCACTGCGCGATGCGCGGAAAATTGCCGTGAAGTCTGCCCGCATGCATCGCGTGCCGGTCGTCTATCTCAAAGCAGGTAAACTCGTACGCGAGCGGCCGTGACGCCGAGCGAATCCTGCGTGATGCAGGTGCATAGCTTTCACGAACTCGCCACCACGCCTCTCGCTCACGGCATCAACGCCCTCTGCTGGGAACGCGAATTGCCCGGTAACTATGCCGAGGTCGTGCGCCTCCTCGGCGACGGCAACGGCGAGGCGATCACCACGCTCGATGAGACCGTTCTGCTCGCCCTGCCCCTGAGCCCCGCCGGCCGCGTCGCCGCCGAGCACATGCTCGCCGATCTGCGCCTCCTCCGCGACCACGACCTCGATCCCGTCCTCAACTGCATTCACGGCTACCCACGCGACGAAGAACCCGGCCCGATCAAGACCGACGTTTTTTCCTACCACGCCGACAGCGCCCCCATCGAGGCCTACACCTGGCTTTGCACTTACTCCGGCCCGCCCAGCGAGGGCCTCAACCCCGCCGACGCCCGCCGCAAGGTCGACGACCCCGCCCTCCGCGCCGATCTGCTCAGACTCTACGGCGGCCCCGACGACGCCGATTTCAAAGTCTGGCTCAACGAGCTCTGCTACGACCTCCACTACGCCCCCGCCCCCGGCGCCAAGCCCTACTCCTTCGGCCATTTCAATCTCTGGCGCATCGCCACCGACTACCCCGGCAACCCCGTCCCACCCTGCGTCCACCGCGCCCCCGCCACCCACCCCGGCGACCCGGCCCGCCTCTTGCTCATCAGTTGAGATTTGTCTCACCTTTCCTTCCGCCCCGTTAAACTTCTTCAAAAAATGCCCCCGCTCAACCGCCGCCGCTTTCTCCGCCACACCGCTGCCGCCACCGCCGCCGCCGCGCTTTCGCCTTCGTTGCTTCAAGCCGCGAACGCCGCCAGCGCCACCGGCCAACTCCGCCTCGCCTCATTCCGTTTCGACGTCACGCCGCCCGTCGGTCACTCGCTCTGCGGTGGCTGGATCAAACCGGTCGAAGCCGTCGATGATTCCCTCGAAGCCATCGGCCTCGTGCTCCTCGGCGCCGGTGCGCCCATCGTGCTCTGCGCGGTCGATTGGACCGGCATCCTCAACGCCTCCCACCTCGCGTGGCGCACCGCGCTCGCCGAAGCGGCCGGCACCACGCCCGACCGCGTCGCCCTGCACTGCGTCCACCAGCACAACGCCCTTTTCGTCTGCGCGGCTACCGCGGCCCTCGTCGCGACGCAGCCCGATCTGCCCCCCACGTTTGATCCCGCTTTCTTCAATCGTTGCCTCGTCGCCGCCCGCGCCGCCGTCACCGCCGCCTTGCCCCGCGCCCGCCCGGTCACGCACGTCGCGAGCGGCACGGCGCTCATCTCCGAAGTCGCCTCCAATCGCCGCATGGCCCGCGATGCCCAGGGCCGCGTCGGGAAAATGCGCGGCAGCAAGTGCGTCGACCCCGAGCTGATCGCGTTGCCCGAAGGCCCGATCGACCCGCTCCTGCGCACCGTCGCGTTCTACGACCGCACCGAAAAAATCGCCGCCCTCCACTATTACGCCACGCACCCGATGAGCTTTTACGGCGACGGCCGGGTGACCGCCGATTTTGTCGGCCTCGCCCGCAAGCAGCGCCAGCGCGAGGAGCCTGGATGCACGCACCTCTATTTCACCGGCTGTGCGGGCAACATCGCCCCCGGCAAATACAACGACGGTTCACCCGCCGCCCGCGTCCGCCTCACCGAACGCATCTACCGGGGCATCGTCGCCGCCGACGCCACGCTTCGTCCGGTGCCATTGAAGAACGTCTCCTGGCGCACCGCCGATGTGCACGCCCGGCCCCACGCCGACCTCGACCCGGTCGCATTGCGCCGCCAACTCTCCGATGCCACCGCACTCCCGGTGCGCCGCATCATCCCCGCCTTTCGCCTCGCGCTGTTGGAGCGGTGCGCGCAACGCGTCCCGTTTCTCCTCAGCGCGCTGCATCTCGACGACATCGCCCTCCTGCACCTGCCCGCCGAGTCATTCCTCGAGTATCAACTCCACGCCCAATCCCTCCGCCCCGGCCGTCCCGTCGCGGTCGCCGCGTATGGCGACGGCGGACCCTGGTATATTCCCACGCGCGCGGAGTTTCCCAACGGCGGCTATGAGGTCGAAGTCGCCTTCTGCGATCCCGGCACCGAGGCCCAGCTCCACACCGCCATCGCCCAACTGCTCGCCTAATCCGTGCGCTGCTAAAAAGACTGTCATTGCGAGAAGCACGGCGACGACGCATTCCAGCCGGATTGCCACCGCGAGCTTCGCGCACCTCGCCCACCGCGCACCGACCGACGTTTAGCAACCAAGCGGCATTGGTATCACTTCCCCCCATGTTCCGACTCCCGATTCTCCTCCTCGCGACCGCCGGCCTCTCCCTCGCGGCCGACCCCGCGCCGCAACGTTTTCACCTCACCGCCCGCGCCCACGAGATCGATCCACGCGCCCGCGAACATCCTGAGATCGGTTTCGTCTTCGCTGACAAAGCCGGCAAACCGCAGGACCTCCAACACGCCGTCGTCGACACCCGCGTCACCCCGCGCGGCCAACTCGTGATCTGGCTCATGGATTACAAAGCCCCGCTCTTTGACCGGCTCGGCGACTACGGCCTGCACGCGATCCAGGTGCACTACGCCAACAAATGGTTCGGCCTGATCCCCACCGCCGCCCGTGATGACGGCACGACCCTCGGGAAGCTGCGCCTCGAGGCCACCACCGGCGAAGATTTTTCCCCGCTCTGCGCGATCCCCAAGCCCGACGGCATGAAGGAACGCGCGCTCCAATTCGTCCGGCACCTTGCGAAAACTCATCCGGCCGGCCGCTGGGAACAATTTATCAACGCCGCCGGTGACGACCTGCTCTGGGAAAAAGTCATCATGTCCGGTGCCTCCCACGGCGCGACGAGCGCCACGCGTTTCGCCGTCCATCAACGCGTCGCCCGCGTCGTCGCTTTCTGCGGTCCGCGTGACCAACACGAAAGCTGGCAGGGTTTTCCCTCGGCCACGCCGCCCCAGCGTATTTTTGGTTTTACCCATGTCCTCGACGACGGCTGGCCCGGCAACCATTACCCGCGCTCATGGCTCATGCTCGGTCTCAACCGCTTCGGTCCGATTATGGACGTCGATTCTACGACCCCGCCCTACGGCCACTCGCGCCGCCTTACGACCCGCTTCGACGTCAACGGCGACGTCAAACGCGCTCACAGCTCCATCACGCCCGGCCCTGCATCGGCCAAAGACGCCGCGGGCAATTTCCTGCACGAAGCCGTGTGGCGTTACCTCTTCACGTCGCCGGTCGAGGAAACCGGCGCACCGGTCCCGCCCGAGGCTCCACCCACAAGTGCGCGGTGACCACGCGACTCAGGTACGCTCCGTCTCTTTCATGGCTCGCCTCGCCCTCGTTATCGCCCGCGTTGCCGCTCTCCGCGCCCGTCAAGCCGCAGCACCGAAGCGCGCGCCGCAAAGAAAATAAGGCCCGGGCTCCGGACCGCCCCTGCGCCAGCCTCTCGCCCCTTCGAGCGCAGCCAACCTCTCGCCCACAAAAAAACCGCGCCCAATTGGGCGCGGTTTGAAACTAATTAGAAGCTCGCGGTCGCTTACTTCTTGGTCGCGGCGACGTTGGTGCCGCCACATTTCTCACAGTTCTTGCCGGCCTTGGCCGACTCAACGCAGCACGGGTGCGCGCAAGCAGCACCGGCGGCTTCAGCCTTCACGCAGCAGCCACCTTTTTTACCCGCCGGAGCGGCCGGTTTGGTTTCAGCGGCAAATGCGAAGCTCGCACCGAGCAACGCAATGATCACAAACAGTTGTTTTGAGGTCTTCATCTTTTTGTTTTGTTTTGGGATTGGTGCGGGCGGCGGGAATCGAACCCGCTTCTCATGCTTGGGAAGCACACATAATACCGGTATACTACGCCCGCTTGGAACACCGGCATCAAAGGGGGAAAATTTCCCGCCGCAATCACGAATAATTTCGCCGACCGTCCAACGCGCTCTTCAGCGTCACCGAGTCGGCGTAAAGCACGCCGCCGCCACTCGGCAAACCGAAGCCGATACGCGTGGTCTTGACCCCTCGCTCCGGCGGCAATTGCTCGGTGAGATAATGACAGGTGGCCTCGCCCTCGACGTCGTTGGACAGGGCCAAAATCAACTCCGTCACCTCGCCCGCATCCAACCGCGCCCGGAGCGAAGCCAAGTTCAACTGCTCGGGTCCGATACCTTGGATCGGCGATAGCTTTCCATGCAACACATGGTAGGAGCCACGATACGCTCCGCTCCGCTCCAACGCCACGAGGTCGGGCACATGCTCGACCACACACACCACCGCCCGGTCACGCCGTTCATCCGCGCAGATCGAGCAGAGTTCTCCTTCGGCGATATTCCCGCAGCGTTCGCAGCGGCGCACGCCGGCGGCCGCCGCTTCAAGGGCGTCGACGAGGGCCGGCAATTGCGCCGGCTTTTCGACAAGCAGATGCAAAGCGATGCGCTCCGCCGAGCGGTAGCCGAGTCCGGGTAATTGTTTCAGCTGCTTTTGCAGCCGCTCAAACGCGGGCGTCATGGAGATGCTCGATGTTGATGCCCGAATCGCGGCTCCGGAAGATTCGTGGCCCAAGGCCTCGCTCAGGCATCGAAAATCGGGAATCCAAAACCGAAAAGGCCTACATCATGCCCGGCATTTGAAACGCGGACGTCACCTTTTGCATCTCAGCATCGTTAAAGTCCTTCGCCTGCTTGGCGGCGTCCTGCACGGCGGCGAGCACGGTGTCGCTCACGAGCTTCGCATCTTCCTTCAAGAATTCCGGATCGAGCGCGAGCGAGGTAAACTGGCCCGCGCCGTTGATCTTGATCTTCACCGCACCGCCGCCGGTCGCGACGTCGATTTCCTTCGCGGCCAACTGGGTTTGGAGCGACTCGATCGAGCGCTGCATTTTCTGAGCTTGTTTAAGGAGTTTGCCTACGCCGGCCATGGTGGGAAAAAATTAAGGGTGGAAGGTTTCGAACGTTAACCGTCGAAAGACGGCCCTGCGCCTAAAGTGACAAGATTTTTTCGTAACCGTCCCGAAACGTCGGGCAACCGGGCCGCCAGCCCAGTTCGGACTTTAAACGGTCATTGGCGATAATCCGATCCGGCGTAACCGCCCTGCGCCCGCCTGCCGGCACGCCGGTAAACCGGGGCAAACCCACACCGAGCCGGGCCGCCAACCACGCCACCACCTCGCCCTTCGTCGCCGCCCCGTCGTCGGCGACATTGTAAACCCTCGCGCCCGCCGGCGCCCGCCAAGCCGCCCACACCGCCGCCGCAATATCCTCCCGGTAAGCCAGATTGAGATGCGACTCCGCTCGTCCCGCCGCTTCGCCTGATCTCACCTGCTCCAGCAGGTGATGGCGCCCAGGCCCGTAAATCCCCGCGAGCCGCAGCACAACCCGCGTCACCGCGGCGTCCTCCGCCGCCAGCAGCGTGTGCTCAGTCGCCAACAGCACCTCGGCCCGCTCGGTTCCGCCCGTCGTCGCCGACTCGTCGACCCGCACCCCGCCGTCCTGCGGATAGACCGAAGTGCTGCTGGTATAGACCACGGCGCTCACCGCCCGGGTGCCCCGGAGCCACGTCACCACGCTGTTCATGCCTTCAAGGTAGTTCCGCCGGTAATCCTCCAGTCCCCCGCCGCCCGAGCTCACGCAATTCAAAACCAAGTCCGCTCCACCCGCGATGCGCCCGTGCCAGTCATCCCGGGTGAGGTCGGCGACGATCACCTGCGCCACGCCGTCGGCCTTGAGCGCGTCTGCCTTGGCTTGGTTTCGGGTCAGCGCGGTCACTTCCAGCCCTTGCGCAACCGCCTGTTTCGCCACCGCCGCGCCCACATAGCCACAGCCGAAAATCACCAATCGCTTTCCTGCTAAAAATTTACCGTGGGCAACGCCGTCCATGACCGCCAACCTTCCCTCATGCCCACTGTTCTGGCAATCCTCGCCGAGGGTTTTGAAGAAATCGAAGCCATCACCCCCATCGATTTGCTCCGCCGCGCCGGCGTCGAAGTCATCACCGCCGCGCTGGGCGAGCACCTTCAAGTCACGGGCCGCAGCGCCGTCACCCTTTACGCCGACACCACGCTGTCGGCGATCGCAGGCCGCGACTTCGACTGCATCTTTCTGCCCGGTGGGCCGGGCGTCGCCTTGCTGCGCGCCGACCCGCGAATCCGCGCGCTCGTCCTCGCCCAGCATGCGGCCAACCGCTGGCTCGGCGCGATCTGCGCCGCTCCGGCCGTGTTGCACGATGCTGGCCTGCTCGCCGGGCGGCGTTACACGGCGCATTTTTCCGTCGCCGCCGAGTTGCCGGCGATCCTGTCAGATCAACGCACTGTCGCCGACGGCCGGTTGCTGACCGGCCGGGGCGCAGGCACATCGCTCGACTTTGCGTTGCTCATGGTCACGTCGCTGGTTTCGGCCGAAAAAGCGGCGATGATCTCAGCTGCGATCGCGGCGTGATGCCGGCTTGGCGCAGGTCAATTACCCTTACGGAGCCAGTATGGAGGAGACCCTTATAAAATTCGAATACGACCGCTACTAAATCCGCCATTTTCCATTTCTACTCGACGCCTTGATCGTCTTACAAAGAATCGGCGTCATGATTTTTGGCAAGGGATGCTGAACCGTAAATTGATGAAGTTTGACTATGATTTTGTGGCCATCGGCGGCGGAAGCGCCGGTTTCAATGCCGCCCGGGTTGCCGCCGATTCGGGCCTGAAGACCGCAATCGTGGACGGCGCCGAAGACTTGGGCGGTCTTTGTATTCTCAAGGGCTGTATGCCCTCGAAGGCGCTGCTCTACATGGCCGAGGTGTTACACCTTGCCCAAAAGGCCAAGAGCTTTGGTCTCAAGATCCCGTCGGCCCGGGCCGACATGAAGGCGATCCACGCCCGCAAGAAACGGATTATCGATGAGTTCGCGACTTATCGGCAGGCGGCGCTCAATTCCGGTAAGTTTGATCTGATCCGCGCGCATGGCCGCTTCACCGATCCTCACACGCTCGCACTGAGCAACGGTCGCGCGCTTCGAGCTCGGCACTTTTTGATTGGGACCGGTTCCAAGGTAAGCGTGCCCGCCGTGCCCGGGCTGGCAGAGATCAAGTTTTGGACCAGCGACGACGTGCTAAATCTCGATTTCATTCCTCCAAGCGTGATCGTCCTTGGAGGTGGTATCGTCGCTTGCGAACTCACCCAGTTTCTCAACCGCATCGGCACCCGCGTTGTCCTGATTCAGCGCAGCGCGCACATCCTCCGGGACCACTCCGAATATGCAGCCAAAGTGGTGCAGCAAGCACTCGTCGATGAGGGCGTCGAGCTGTTCGCCGGCACCCAAATTCAGTCACTTCGCCATGATGCCAGAGGCGTGGCGGCAACCTTCCTCCACAACGGAAAAATACTGACCCGTCGGGCGGCCTTTCTCTTCAACGCGCTGGGCCGCGAGCCCAACACCGCACCGCTCAATCTCGCCGCCGCCGGCGTCACCAGCCGTGCTGATGGCCAGATCCACATCAACCGCTGGCAACAGACCAGCGCTCCCCACATCTACGCGGCCGGCGACTGCTCAGGCCCCCACGAGATCGTGCACACCGCGATTTTACAAGGCGAGCTCGCCGCCCGTCATGCGGCGAAGGTCAAGGCGTTGAAACCGGTTGATTGGTCGTTGCTCCTGAATGTCGTCTTCACCGATCCACAACTGGCGACCATCGGACGGCTCGAACGCGAACTCGATGAGGCCGGGACGCCTTATCTGGTCGCGAGCTATCCGTTCAACGATCACGGGAAATCCATCCTCATGGAGGCCAACTACGGCTACGTGAAGGTGATTGCCGAACCGAAACGCGGTCGGATTCTAGGCGCGGAAATCGTCGGAAAAGACGCCGGTGAACTCATTCACGCGTTTAGTGGTCCATTGGCGATGAAAGCCACGGTCTTCGATTTATTACGCGCCCCTTGGTATCATCCTACTCTGGCTGAGATCATGACGTATCCGCTCGAAGAACTCGCTGGGACTATTTCTCCTCCTTGAGTCGAATGCGGTAGCGCCTCATTGGTTGTTTGCTCCGTAGAGCCCGCCTGTACTTTTCTCAGTTGCGTCCGTCAAGTTCTGCAAAAGTGGATCGGTGGTAAGAGGGTTTGGTGAGATAAAAAGATTTATGGGGAGGATTTAAGGGAGGGGGCGAAGCCACCTCCCTTTCGTGGATTGAGCGGAGGGTGGCAGGGAGGCGGTCAGCCTCCCGCCGTTCAGGCGGCTTTGGGCTGAGGCGGGCGTTTGAGATGTTCCCGGAGCAGGTCCATGTTGAGGTAGCGGTTTTCGTCGACCCACTCTTCGTGGGTCTCGACGGCGAGGGCTTGGACGAGCCGTAGGCAGCTGGCCTCGTCGGGGAAGATGCGCACCAGCAGGGTGCGGCGCTTGATCTCCTGGTTGAGCCGTTCGAGCAGATTGGTCGACTTGAGGTGTTTGTGATGCGCCCGCGGGAGCCGGTAGAAGGCGAAGGTCTCGTCGATGTTCGCCTCGACCCACGCGCATAGTTTCGGGTGTTTGTCCTGCCAGCGGGCGAGCCACGCGGCCAGATCGCGGCGGGCTTCCTCCGCGTCGTGACGGTCGTAGATCCAGCGCAGTTCGACCAAGCAATCATCCGCCTGCTTGCGCGGCAGGTAGTCGAGCGCATTGCGCAGGAAGTGGACATAGCAACGCTGCCAGTATGCTTCGGGCAGCGCCTCCATGATCGCCCGTTTGAGTCCGGCGTGATCGTCGCTGACCGCGAGCTGCACGCCGTGCAGGCCTCGTTCCTTCAGTCGCAACAGGTGCGCTTTCCAACTGCTCGCGCTCTCCCGACCGGCGAGCTCCACGGCCAGCACATGCCGCCGGCCGTCCCAACCGATACCCAGCGTGATCAGCACCGCGCGGCTTTGGCCGACGCCGTTTTCCCTGACCCGTTCGTAACGCGCATCAAGGATGATATACGGATACGGTTCCTCCAATCGGCGCGACATGAAGCGCCGCAGTTCCTCGTCCATCTTCACGTTCAGTTCGCTGATGGCACTGGCACTGAACTCGTGGCCGCACAGTTCCTCGGTGATCGTCTTCACCCGCCGCGTCGACACGCCCTGCACATACATCTGCATCAAGGCCGCCACGAGCGCCTTCTCGCTGCGCTGATACCGGGCGAACAACTCGGTCGAAAACCGGCCCTGCCGGTCCTGCGGCACGCGCAGTTCCAGTTTGCCGACTCGGGTCACCAGCGTCCGCGGATAATGGCCGCTACGGTAGCCGAGTCGTCCGCTCGTCCGCTCGTTTTTACCGGCCCGCAGGGCTTCGTCCATCTCTGCTTCCAGCACCTCCTGTAGCAGCGTTTGCAGCAGGCTCTTCATCGCGTCGTCTTCGGTCAGCATCCGCATCAGGTCTTGTTTCGTTACTTGGATCGTCTCATCGTTCCGCTTTGGGCGGGTCATGGTATTCCTTTCGTTGGTGGTTTTTGGCTTTAGCACCAAACCACTTACCATGATCCGCCTTTTTGCTGAACTCTCCGGACACTACCCTTTTCTCCCGGTAACCACCCTAACTGTGCTACTTGCCTTGGCTCGGATCCGCGCTGCCTCATAAACAATCTCAGCTTGTAGGACGCCATCCATCGCCGCACGGTTTACGATAAGTTCGGCACCGCCGAATTTCACTCCTACATAGACCGCGAAAGCACCCCCTCATCTTCGCTTTGAGGGTGAGAAACTGTCATCCAGCAAAAGGACTTTTGATTTTCGACGCCGCACAGGCGGCTCAAAACTGCGCGAGCTCTTTTTTGTTCTGGAAAATCAATCGCGCGCCCGGTTCGCCAAAAAGCTGCTTACAGCTTTCGATCATTTTCTGGGTCAAATTATCCGCCTCTGAATCTGTCATCGGCTTCCAGCTACGTTCCAATTCCGTCGCTTTATCAAGCGTGGCGACGAGGGTGCGTAATTCTTTGCGGTTTTCCTCAAATCGTGTCTCCAAGACGCGCATCGTTTCCTGCGCCTTACGCAACCGCTGGTTGACCGCCAAAAAACCCTCTTCCTTAAATCCGCTCACTTTCCGTTTCAGCTCTTCATCAAACGCCGCAAACGCCACGCCACTCGCCAGCCACGATAAGAGTCCCACGATTAAGAAGACCAATCCGAGGACGCCGACGGCGGCCGCGATGATCAAAGAAACATTGAGCAAAAACATGCCCAACAACGCGACCCCCAAACCGATCGCTGAGCCTTTTTGCGCCTTGCGTGTCCGCAAAAACGCTTCGACGCATGCGCTTTCTTTTTCGGCTTGGGCGGACTCTTCTCGGGCTTCTTCGACCTTCTTTTCAATGCCCATCGCCCGCGATTCCAGTCCGGCTTTCTCGCGGCGCAATTTCACGAACTCACCGAGCGAATAAATGCGCTCAGGATAATGAAACGTATCCGCCAAAGTCCTCATGCTATCCTCACCGAGATTCAGCCGAAGAGAATCAAAGGTAGATTGATACTCACGAATGAGTTGAGCGTATCGGTTTTTATCGTCACGCGCGGCCAACATCCGCGCATCGAGTCCTTCGAGTTTAAGCGCATTGTCGGCGAGCATCCGGGCCCGAATCGCTGGACTGGCGCTCGCTTCGTCGGCCAAACTTTTGAGGCGGGAGGAAAGCTCCCCTAGTTGGTTACGCGCGCGACGCAGTTGGATTTCGGCCCGCTCCTTTGCGTCGGCGGCTTCGATAGCTTCGGCAGCATCAGTCCCAGCACCTTTGGAGGCATCAGCTTGAAGCACCTGCCATACCCCAGTTGACGACGCAGCCAGCTGCGTGAGCTGTTTGAGACTGACCATAGCGGAGACGTTTAGAGCGCGCCAGTCGTGTAGTGACAGTCGATCTCGACAATTTTGCCGCATTCACACGTCACGATCAATTTCTTGATGACGTCGCCCTCGCGAACGCACTGAACCGAGGAGGCTCCGGCTTTTGGCGCGGCAGCGCTAGTCAGCTCAGCAGCAGAGGCCAAGAGAGATAGGCCCGAGGGCTTCTCGACCTCGGCAGAATGTGGCGAATCCAAAACGGCAACGCCCGCACGGCCAGATAAAAAGGACCTCATGGTACTACCCTTTCGAGTGAATTTTTTGGTACCGGGTCGGCGATTTTTCGGCCCGCGACCGACAGTTTAATTTCTACGCGGTGGTCATTCTCGGGATCGTTTTTTTCGGCTTTGGCCGGGCGGGTATCGCCGAAGGACGCTACACGGTCGAATTGTTCGCCAGCGACGGCAACATCCGCCATGAGGCGCCGGACGGTGTTCGCGCGATCGCCCGATAGTTCCCAAGCTGAATACGCCGGGGATAACATTTTCAAACCACCGCGCGAATGACCCTCAATGGACACCCGGAAAGCGTGGCGATCGACCAACCACGCAAGATTCTGGAAAACAAAATCACCCCACTGCGAGAGTTCGGCGGAGGCTTCACCTCGGAAAAGCGGTTTACGGGGCCGATCGTAGAGCGTAATCAATACACCGTCGCTGGAGACGACCACATCCACAGGCCGGTTGGGATCGTCCGATTTCACGTTGATCATACCGTAGAAGCCCATCGCGATCGCATTGAGATTTTTCTGTTCGGCTGCGGCGGCTTTAGATGCGTCCTCCTTGCGTGACTTGGAATTAATGTCACGGACCGTCGCCTCTTTGGCTTGGTCTTTGAGGACGCCGGTGTTCCATGGCATCTTAATTTTGGGCGGTTCCCTAAAATACTTGGCTACGCCTTCCAGTAGATCGGGCTTCTGATTCATCAGCCACATGCATAAAAAAAACGCCATCATCGCGGTCATAAAGTCCGCAAAGGCCACTTTCCAAGCTCCGCCGCTTCCAGCCATGATATTTGAGGGGGTCGAGGGTGATTATTTGGCCGCGGCACCGCCACGCAGAGCGGTTTCCAAGGCTTCCGCCGAGGGCTGCACGGAGTGGTCGAGCGAGCGGCGCGCCAATTCGGCGGCGGTCAATGGCGCCATGCCTTTGGCAAAAGCCACCACCGCAATTTTGGTGCAACGCAAATACTGGATATAGCCCTCGTTCAAACCCCGGATACTACTGGCTAAAGGATTGGCAAAACCATAGGCCGCAAAAACGCCCAGCATCGTTCCAGAAAGCGCTGCAGCCACCAACTGGCCAACTTTTGTCGGGCCTTGGTCAATAGCCCCCATCGTATGAATGATACCCATGACCGCTGCGACAATACCTATACCCGGCAAAGAGTCCCCGGCAAAATTGAGAACATGGGCCGAGTGTTCCGCCTCGCGAGTTTTTGTCTGAATATCCATTTCAATCACACCCTCAAGTTGATCTGGCTTGATGCGTCCGTCGACCAAGGGCTTTAGACTATCGACAATAAACGAGAGGCGATCCGGCGAGGCCAGCAAAGTTGGATATTTCCGAAAAATAGAACTCTGAGTTGGAGCCGAAACATGCTCTTCGAGGGCCAGTAGACCACTTTTACGACCAGCTTGAAACAGCTCATAAAGCGCCCCGATCAGTTCGAAGTAGTGAGTCTTCTTGATTGTTTTCCCGGTCACAACTTGCATAATTTTACCGACCGTATCCTTCAGAACATGCAGAGGGGTTGCGATTAATACTGCACCTAATGTGATTCCAAAAATGGCGACGAGCTCGGCCGGATGCAGCAGATGCATGACCATGCCTATATCCCAATTGTGCCCCATGATGAACGACACCACCGTACAGCCCAATACAACTGCTAGCCCTATAATAATAAGCATATAAAATCCTATTTATTTTGATTCCGTTCAATAAAGCTCCGGAGCGCCAAGATCGCTTGAGTGTGGATCTGACTGATCCGGGCTTCCGTCAAATCCATCGCCTCGGCAATTTCAGCGAGCCGCAGCCCTTCAAAATGGTACAACGCCAGAACTTGTCGCTGCGCCTCAGGCAGCAGTTCAATCCGGTCGGCGACCAAACGCCATAATTCAGCCCGCTCTAAGCCGGCGGAGGCTGGCTCAAGATTTTCGTCGGCGATCGTCTCGTGCAGCTTCGATCCATCGCCGTCGTCATAGGCTGACGCATCGATGTTAATGAAGGTGACCGGGCTCGATTCCTGCAACCACTCATCGTACTCAGCAGGGGTGAGTTGCAGTTGACGCTGAATCTCCTCGGCCGTCGCCGCGCGTTGGTGCTTCTGCTCCAGCTCGGCGATTGCGTCCTTTATTTTGCGTGCCTTTGCCCGGGTGCGACGGGGACACCAATCCAAGCGCCTTAGTTCATCAAGAATCGCTCCGCGAATTTTAGTGTACGCGTAACCGGCAAAAGTCCGGCCCTCCTGCGGAATGTACCGTTGCGCCGCCGCAATCAAACCGATCACCCCCATGGAGTGAAGATCATCCGCATCGATATGCGGGGGTAGGCTCAGCTTGATCCGACCGACGACTTGACGCACCAACGGTAAGTGCTCCTCGACTAAAGCGGTCGAAGCACCAGTTGTTTGTTGGTACGTTTTATACGCCAAAGGCGAAATCGGCGGTGGAGGCGTATCAGATGATGGAGTAGATTCCATGATGTTATCCCCGTTAAATCAGCACGTTCATTTCTTGGCTTTGGCGACCGCCGTTTCGCCCTTTTTTTGACGATTGGCTTTTGCAGCGGCGTCGGCCGCCGCGCGTTTCACCGCAACGGTAATGCGCATCGCATCCAAAACGTGATTCCAAAACCACTGACCAGCAAGTCCGCCCACAACGGCGGCGATACAAGCATCGCGCACGACCAAAGCAAAAGTCCGATCGGCCCAGAGGCCGGCGGTGAAGACCAGCGTGAAGAAAACAAAACCGAAGACCAAAAATATATAACGCATACGAGTCAGCTTTTACCCAAAGTTTTTTGGACCAAGAAATCGAGCGGATCAGATCCGATGGGGCCAAGCAAATTGCCGTCATGCGAGAAGAAAAGAGGACGCATCTCCCCCTCGAGCAATATTTCCCAAAGTTTACCGACGTCTTTTGCTTCGTCGAGGTGCGTAAGCACCACGTGGGTGGCCCCGAGGGCACGCCCCGATTTCAAGCCAGCCCGGAGGCTTTCGGTTTCATAAGCCGCATTGAGCACGAGCACCCGCGTCTCGATCGCTTGTTGCTTCAACAAATCGGCTAACAGGGGCATTTCGTCGCCCGCGGCCGCACCGAAGCAGGGTACATCCCAATACACCCGAGCGCCCTCATCACTTAACCGCAAATCCGGAGTATGATGGGTTAGTCTCACACCCACCGCATCGCAAAAGACTTCCAACTCGAGGCAGGGATTGGGCCGGCTAAATTCCACGTGCTGCACCCGACACTTCGTGCCCTGCTGGAACACTTCCCATGTCAGCCATTGCCCAAGCGCCAATGATTTATCGGCCTGCGAACTACTGATAAAAACTACCCGCCGACTAAGCGGCACCACTGGAAACGCCCCAACCAATTGGCGCAATTCACGCACAAACTCCGCCAGCGCATCCCCTAAAGGTTTATCGCCCGAGATCGACCACCGCCGCTCCGTTTCGACTCGCCAAAGTAGCGATTCTGAAAATCCCGCCGTCCTCAACGCGGTTCGCAAGTCCACGGGCCGACTCCCGCGCGCCAACCCTGCCGCATACGTAGAATTCAACACCCCGGGCACCGGAGGCGCCATCACTGGCTCCAGAACCGATTCGGGCGCCGCAAGCTCGGCGACGACCTCCAGTTTGGCCCCACCGAAAATACGTTTAATGAAATTCTGCCGCACGGGCCGCACCGAAAGCACGCGCGCCTCCGGCCCTAACTGCGCTTTGAGCACCGATAGGGCCTCGTTCACGGAGCGCACAATGAACCGGTAGGTGCCCGGCGCTGGAGATTTAGGAGCAGATGAAGCCATCTGATTAAGCCGCTGAGCGGGCCGGCTCAAGCGGAGCCGAAATTATACCGGCATTCTCGATCTGGTAAGTCCCTGGTATTTCTTGAAAAGACACGACCGTCAGCCGCGGGAACGTCGACTCGAGAAAACGCCGTAACGCCAACCGCAACTCGGCGCCCACCGCAATGCACGGCGCGCTCCCGCCGGCGGCAAATTCCGCCTGCTTGGAATTGATCGCTTGGAGTAAATGGGCGCTCAACGTCGGATCGAGTGCCAGACCGAAGTCTGCCGCCGTCCGATGAATTTTTGCCACCAGCTCTTTTTCTAGGCGCAAATCGAGCGTCAAAGCCCGCACTGTGCCCGGAGCCGATTCCAGCAACGGCACAAAATAGGGCCCGAGCCGTCGACGCACCAATTCGCTCAAATCGTCGGGATTCTTCGTCAAGGCCGCGAAATCGGCGATCCCTTCCAAGATCAACGGCAGATTGAGGATCGGCACACTTTCGCGGAGTAAATTCTGCAACACTCGCTGGATGATACCGAGATTGACCAAGTCTGGCAGCAACTCGCTGACCAGCGCCGGATGCGATTGCTTCACATGATCGATCAACGCCTGCACATCCTGCCGCCCAAGCAACACATGAGCGTTGGACTTCAAAATTTCGGATAGATGCGTAACGATGATCGAGGCGCAATCGACCACGGAATAACCGTTGATCTCCGCATTCTTCTTTTCGCCCTCTTCGATCCACACGGCCGCCAGACCAAAGACCGGCTCTTGGCACGCGACGCCGCGCAATTGCACGCGACTGCCCGAGACATTCATCGCCATCCAACGCCCCATCATGAGCGAACCACGGCCCACGATGCGGCCGCGCAAAAGAAAACGGTACTCGCCGCTCGCAAGCTCGAGATTGTCGCGCACCGCTACCTGCGGCACAATGATCCCCAGTTCGCGGGCCAAAGTTTTACGCACGCCGGTGATGCGCCCAGGTAAATCACCGCCTTGTTTCTGATCCGCTAGGCCGACCAGACCGAAACCAACTTCAACCGCAAAAACGTCGACGTCGATCAATCGCCGCACTTCTTCAACCGAGCCGCTCTTCGGCGGCGCGGCTTCCTTATCCTTGGCCTTCTCGGCGGCGGTCTTAGCGACCGGTTCAGCCTCGGGCTGAACGGCTGGAAGTTTAAAGCCGATGTAGAGAAAAAATCCCCCCATCAATCCAAGCGGCAACAAGGGCAAGCCAGGCATAAAGCCCATGAGTAACATCACCGCGCCGACCATCTTCAACGCAACCGGATATCGCACCAGTTGGCCGCCGACCTGTTGACCCAGGTCGCCGTTATCCGCCGCCCGGGTGACCAGCAAACCCGCGGCCACTGAAATTACCAGCGCTGGAATCTGCGTTACCAGACCATCACCGATCGACAGTAGCGTAAATTTTTCCAACGACTCCATCAGCGACATATCCATCTGTAACACGCCGATCATAAAGCCGCCCAATACATTGACCAAAGTGATCAAAATACCCGCGATTGCCTCACCGCGCACAAACTTAGACGAACCGTCCATCGCGCCATAAAAATCCGCTTCACGTTGCAATTTAAGCCGCCGGGCGGAGGCCGTGGGCTCATCGATCGCCCCGGCGTTCAACTCCGCGTCGATCGCCATCTGTTTACCCGGCAAGGCATCCAAGGTAAACCTCGCCGATACCTCCGCGATCCGGCCCGCGCCTTTGGTGATTACGACAAAATTGATCACGACCAAGATCACGAATACCACGAATCCGACCACGTAATTACCCTGAATCACGATCTTACCGAACGCCTCAATAATGTGGCCAGCCTCACCCTGCGTCAGCACCAGGCGCGTCGAACAAATGTTTAGCGCCAAGCGGAAAAGCGTCAGACCTAACAACACGGTCGGAAACGCCGAAAATTCTACCGGTTGGCGGACATAAATCACCACCAGCATGATCAACAACGACGAAGCGATACTGAAGGACAGCAACACATCTAGGACCATCGGCGGCACCGGCAGCACCAGCAGTATGATCGTGCCAAACAAGGCGAACGCGACTAATAGATCAGCCCGGCCTAAAAGTTGGCGGGAAAACGTCGTCGCGGAAACTGGAACAGCGGCAGGCATGAAAATTAGTTAGTTAGAAAGCGCCGCCGCCCGCCGGCTGGGAAGAGTGAAATAATAGTAGCGGTAAGTCCGGTAGACGAAAGCGAGGATCTCGGCGACCGTCTCGAACATATCCTGAGGAATCGGCTCCCCCACTTTGCCCGTCGCATAGAGCAAGCGCGCGACGGGACGATTTTCCACGATCGGCACCCCATGTTGCGCACCCAATTCTTTGATCCTAAGCGCGTGACGATTTTCGCCCTTGGCCACAATCACCGGCGCCGCATCCGATCCCCTGACGTAGCGTAGCGCCACCGCATAGTGCGTCGGGTTAGCCACAATCACATCTGCGGTCGGGACCGCGTCCATCATCTGCTTCTGCAGCAGCCGACGGGCGAATCGGCGCAAAGCTGCTTTCACCAGCGGATTACCATCCGATTGCTTGTGCTCGTCTTTAACTTCCTGCCGCGACATCATCAGTTCCTGGTTCGATTTATACAGTTCGTACGCGTAACTGATGGCCGCGATCACGGCGATTGCTCCTAGAAATCGCCACATCAGCGACATCGCGCTGGTGTGCAAAAAATTCGCAAGATACAGCAGCTCCACCGGAGCCGAGAAAATCACATCGCTAAAAATCTTGCTGGTCGCCGCTGCCAGACAGGCGAATACCGCGATCACTTTTAATAGATCAAGCGACGCGGTTACCCAGATTTTTTTTCCGAAAATGCGACCCAGGCCAGCAATCGGATCGAAACGTTCAAAACTAGGCTTCATCGCATCCGGGGTGAGTTGAAATCCGCTCTGGACCCCGCCGGCCAAAATCGCCGCCAAGGCCGTAGCGAGCACCACCGGCAATCCAATCGAAATAAACGTCGTCATCGCCAATTCCGCCACCGCTGGGACTTCGTCGCCCTGCACCCGCAACTCGCCCAAGCGACCGAAAATCGCGACCGCTAATTGCATCATTTTCTCAGACCCCTCGCGAGCCGCCAGACCAAAAACAAACAACGACGCCGCTAACGTAAACACTAGGGTCAACTCCGGCGCGCGCGCGAACTGCCCTTTCGAGTGGGCTTCGGAAAGCCGCTTCGCGGACGGTGCTTCGGTTTTTGAATCTTGATCTTCAGCGCTCAATGCCGCCCATGTAGCAAGTTCGACGCCAGCCTATAAGTACGATCACAAAATCATTTTCTATAACTATTTATGATTTTATTTACACTGAATTAACTCAAGTAATTGCCGGTCTAACGCGGCATTTTTTTCCCAAAACTAAGGCCCCGCAGAGCGCAGACTCACTTCCAAGATATCCCAAGGCAGTGCCTGCCACAGTGGATCGAGATTACGCAATAACAGCGCGCCGAAGCCAGAGAGCAGCAACAATCCAGCCCACAGCCGCACCGATACACTCGCGATGAATACGTTCATCCGCGGCACCGCTTTACCCAAAATACTAAAGGCTAGGTTGATGATAAAACTTAAGGCAATAAACGGAGCCGCAATCCGCAGTCCCACCGCCAAAATACCCGCCGTCACGTTGATCAAGCGTTCTAACGCCACCGCCGTGACGGTGTAAGTGCCCAACGGCGAAAACTCAAAACTCCGGGCAAAAGCCGCCAAGACATCAAGATGCACCCCCATCCCAAAAAACAACACCCCCGCAAACGCCGTAACGAAAGCCGGTAAAGGCTCCTGCGCCGGCACCGGCACATCGTAGCCCGGCGGCGAATTCAATCCGATTTCATTGGCGATCAATCGACCACCCAAAGCCGTGATCGAAAGCGCTGCTCGCACCACCAAACCCATCGCAAAACCCAGCAACACTTCGCTCACCGCCGCCATCGCCAGTTGGATCCAATCCTCAGTTTGTAACGCCACCGGTAACGGTACCACCCCAACCAGCAGAACCGCTAAAATCATACTTAACGCCACGCGGACACGAGTGGGTAACGTACCTCCCCCCGGCGTGGGCAACGCGGCAATCACGCCCAATGAGCGCAAACTAATCAAAACCCATGCAATCAACCAAATGAGCATGGCATGGGCTCGACGCGTTAATTGCCTAAACTAGCCATCCGCGCGAAACAGCTGATCGTAAATTCGCTCATCACTCGAACTAACCACGGCGCCAGCAGCACGAACAACACCCCACCCGCGATCAACTTAGGCCCAAACGTCAAGGTCTGCTCCTGAATACTCGTCGCCGATTGAAAAATACTCGTGATCAAACCGACCACCAACAACCCGATTAAGAACGGACTGCACACTAACAACGAGAAAACGATCACTTCCTTTAAAACATCGATGGCGGCTTCTGGAGTCATGGGCGTTTAGACGTTGAAGCTTTCCACCAAGCTTTTCACCACGAGCTGCCAACCATCCACCAAGACAAAGAGCAGCAATTTAAACGGCAGCGCCACCACGGCAGGAGGCATCATCATCATGCCGAGTGACATTAAGATCGTCGAGACCAGCAGATCGATCACCAGAAACGGCAGGAACAGGAAAAAGCCCATTTGGAAAGCGGTCTGTAATTCGCTGATCACAAACGCCGGCACGATTACTCGTAACGGCAAATCTTGAACCTTTGTCGGCGGAAACCGCCCGAGTTTGAGGAAAAATTCAATATCACGGGTGCGCGTCTGTTTCAGCATGAAACCTTTGACCGGTTCCGCGGCCGCCTCTAACGCAGCCCCGGAAGCCAAATTACCCGCCAAATAGGGCTGCAAAGCCTGAGTGTTCACGCGTTCGAAGGTCGGTCCCATCACGAATAAAGTAAGAAACAGCGCGAGACCGGTAATGATTTGATTCGAAGGCGCATTAGGGAGCCCTATGGCCGTACGGAGAAACCCCAGTACGATGACAATACGCGTGAAACTCGTCATCAACATCACGAGCGTAGGCGCCAGTGAAAGGAGCGTCATCACGACGACGATTTGCAAACCCACGCTGATCTCGCCGGGTTTTTCTGCACCTTCTAGATTTACCGCCAATTTCCACGGTGCCGGCGGCGCTGCGGGCGAGCCACTGCCTGGAGCCGCCGGCGGCGTCTGGGCTTGCAGCAAACCTTGGGCAAAAACCAAGGCCGTGAACAAAAGCAAAATCGGTAACCGCAGGCGCCGGAACCAAATCAGATTCATGGCGCAGGTTCCGATGGTGGCACTTCCGAGACCAGATCGACGCGACCCTGGCTGACGCCAATAAGAAACGACCGACCACGACAGGAAGTGAGCACGAGGTATTGCCGATTCCCAAGGGGCCGCGTTTCGTCGATCGAAATCTCCGAGCCAGTAGTTTTGAGCGACCGGCCTTTCCCTTTGGCCCGAAACCAGAGCCAAGCACCGCCCCCGAGGCAGAGTACGACAAATACGATGTAACCGGTCGAAGGTGAATCCGCAGGCCGCGCAATCGTCGGCTCGACCGGTTGGGGAAAAATGACCGTATCGGCGGAGCGGGGCGCGGTCGGCGTCGCCGCCCCAAGCCAGCCGCTAACGAAGAGCAGACCAAGAGCCCAAAGGACGAAGCGACGCCGACAGAAACCCGGCGCGGTGAGCGGGGGGTGACTCATTTGGTGCGGCCCACGAATTCGGTGACGCGAATCCCGAAACTGTCGCCGACGAGCACAACCTCGCCTCGAGCGACGAGTTTTTGATTCACGTGCAACGAGACTGGCTCATTGGCTTTTTGCGCCAATTGCAAAATTGTTCCGGGGGCGAGTGCGAGTACCTCGCGCATGGGCAATTCGCACGAGCCCAGTTGCACGGCAACGTTCACCTTGATGTCTAAAACGAGGTCGAGAGATTTGTTTTCCATGATGGATTAGGTGAAAAGTTAGCGAATAGCCGAGGTGATGGAGACTGCGATGCGCTCACCTTCGATCCCAATGGTACCGATAAATTTCTCCTCGGAGCCAACAACGATCGAAGTCTGCTCCAAAATACTGATGGGCAGTGGTAGGACAGAGCCGATCTCAAGATTTGAAAGTTCCGCGAGGGTGAGCGTAAAAGCGTTCCAATGCGCGGTGATCGGCACCAACACGTCTTCGAAAGCAGGATGCCAGTTAGGCTCACGCACCACGGGTTTGTCGGGCTGCATTTTTTCCTGGCGGGATTGGAAGGAGCGCACGAGCGGCTCAACCATGACTTCGGGCACACACAACGAGAGCGGTCCCGTAGCTCCACCCAGGGTCATCTCAATGCTGAGATTCACGAAGGACGCGGTCTTGGAGGAGCTTTGCATGAGGCCCGAAAAACGCTGACCACCGAGGATCGCGGGGAGCAGAGCTTGTTCATAACCCCACTGGTTGAACCATTCTTCGAGCACTTGCACCATCATGTCGTCGAGCAAGGCGCACTCAATTTCGGTGAGTTCACGCTCGACGGTTTGGGCCACACCAGGACCCCCTAGAAGACGGTCGACCACGGTCGAGGCCAGAGAGGCGGGTAACGTCATCTGGCCTAGGCCGCGCAGGGGCTCGGCCTTGAAGGTGCAATTGTAAGAACGTTCGGAAATTTGACCGCGGAATTCGGCGAAGGTGCATTCGGAAAAGCCGACTGTTCCGAGTACGCACTCGAGCTTCAAAACTAAGGATAAGCGGGTCGCAAGTTGGCGGGCAAACTGGGTCTGCAACTCGCGCAGCTGCACCAGTTGCCCCGCCGTCAACATGACGGGGTTCCGGAAATCGTAAGCCCGCACCGCCGGGCCCACCTCGGCCGTGACGCGATTACCAAGCGGATCGAGCTGGATCACGGGACCCGCCGACTCAGTCTGGATTTCGGCCGTCATTATTGCACCACAAAGTCAGAGAAGAAAACCTGCTCAACCAAAGGGGCTTTGAGCAGATCATTGAAGATAGCCACAAGGCGGCCACGCACCACCGCCTTACCACTAGGATCATCCAACTCAGGCATCGAAAGGCTGGAAAGGATCGTGAGCGTCGCATCGACTAATTCGGCGTGTTTTGCGTCGATTTTTTGGTTAGCCGCGTCGTTCTTGCCGACGACATTAAACGTGACCTTCAGGTACCGGGTACCCTGCGTGCCAGCAATGTTGACGGTGAGATTTTCAAACTTCGGGCGTCCCTCTGATTTTTCCTTACCGCCTGCGTCAGCCTTCGGCGCGGCGTTAGCCCCGCCATCGGCACCTGCAACAGCTCCCGCCTCCCCTTCAACTTGCGTCCCGTCACGCTTGCTGGCTTCAGCCATGATCGTGGTGAGCTCACTCTTAATCTCTTTAGTGAGTTTAGGAATGATCACAAAACTGACCACCACCCATGAAAGCACGGGAGCGAGCACCACCGCGATAATCGCCGGGAGCATGCCACCGGCAGATTTCCCCGCGGAGGGTGCCGTTTTTTCGGCTGGTTTATCGGAAGCGGAGTCTGACATGGGAGGAGAAAATCTAAATCTTAGCGCTTAAGGTTGACGGTGTCTTCGACCATGGAGTCGGACACGGTTACGATGCGAGAGGAAGCCTGAAGACTGCGCTGCGCATTAATGAGGGTCGCGAATTCGTTGGTGAGATCTACGTTGGACAGTTCGAGCGTCTCCGGTTCGATCGTGCCGTTGCCCACGCCGCCCGGAAGGTTAGTTAAACCGTTGAGCGCTAAACCGCCGACCGGCGCAGCATTTTCGAAATTCGTGAACATGTTGGACCCGTCAAGTTTGAGCGCGGTCGGGTTCGAGAAGCGCTGGATGAGGACGCGGTTGGTCACGGCGGTGGTCCCGTTCGAGTACGTTTCCGTGAAATTACCTTTTTTATCAAAAGCGAAGCTGAGCAGTTCGGCACCGGCAGGCGGGGTCTGGCTGACGCGAATACTGCCGACGGCCGCCGGCGCGGCGCCGGCGGCACCGCCGGTCAAGCCCTGCACCCGATAGTTGCTGCTGTTGACCAAATAACCCTCGGCGTCCAAATGGAAATCACCCGCACGCGTGACGTACTCGGAGTTGTCGTCGGTCTTCAATACCCTGAAAAAACCCTCGCCCGAAACCGCGAGGTCGGTCTTCACGCCCGTCACGGTGAGCGAGCCCTGAGAGTTTTTGATCGAGTCGTCCATCATCGTCGAAAACGAGACGGTCTTGGATTTGTAGCCCGTGGTGTTAGCATTAGCGATATTGGCGCTAATGGTTTCGACACCCTTGGAGAAGGCCTTCATGGCAGTGACGCCAGACTGGATTGAGGCTGAGATAGGCATAAGTTTTAAATTCCGAGTTTGAGTTTGCGTTTAAAAATCAGGTTTAGGTCCGAACGGTCGCGGGAGGAGTTTTTACGGAAGTGGGCGCGACGCGGGTCACGGAATCGAACGAGAAAAGTGATGTACCCATGCGCAGTTGTAGGCCTTTGGCCGAATTTTCCACGGCATCAACAATGCCCGTGGTTTCTGCCCCAGTATAATCTCTGACGGTGACTTCGCGGCCGATCATGCTGCTCGCCGCGATCATCTTGTTGGCATCACCCATGCCCTTTAAAGAGGTGATCATCTGGCTCGATTGCTCGAGGCTGGTAAATTGGGCCATGGTTGTAACAAACGAGTTGTCATCCATCGGCTTCATCGGGTCCTGATTTTTTAACTGCATGGTGAGCAGCTTCAAAAAATCCTGTTGGCTCATGGTCTGCTTAGCAGTGCGGGTAGCAGTAGGAGCGGCGACCGGAGCGGCCACCGCGAGTGCGGGCGTGGTAGAGAGGATAGGCATAGTCAGGCGAAGATTTGCAAACGGTGGTTGGCGGCTAAAACAGGTGCCCCGATGGGGGCGACCGGGCTGTTCGAAAGTGATGGGGTGCGCCCCGCCCGCACCGCGGGCTCGGGTTTAGAATGCATGTTTTGCCGAGCATCCGCATCGGCTTGCGCCCCATTTTGGCCTCGGCCGGACGTATCCGATGAACCCTGCCATTGAAACGAGGACGAAAAACTACTGGAGCGATCCGTTCGATCGAACGCCGCCTGCAACGATTCGCGCAAGAAAACCGAATCCGTGCTCAAAACCGTTTCCACTTGGTCCGCACGACGCACCACTTCGACGCGGAGCTTACCGTGACCGGCGACATCGAGATCAACCACGCAGCGTTGTTGACCGGAAATCCGCACCGTCTCGGTGATCGCCGCCAATTCGTCAACGACTTGCACCAGATTCACGCGCGTCACCGCCTCGGTTGCAGGTGCATCCGAGGCGCTTCCGGCCGAGAAATCTAGCAGAGGATTGAACATGTTCGCATCAACCTTAGCATTGACTGAGCCAACTACGTCATTAACTTTAACAACCGATTGATTAACATATTTTTCTGCACTATTAAAAATAATTTGTGCTACGCCATCTCCCCCTTTGTAGCCAGCGGTAGAGGACTGAGCGGCAGTTTTTTCTGCCCGTGGAAAGCGGGGCAATTCAGCCGCAGCCAAGATCGGAGCCGGTTGTGCCGCGACAGAGTTCAAACCAGCCGGAAGCTTGAACGTGCCCGCCGTAGCTTGGTCTTGAGGAATCGCGCATTTCTCGTCCGCGTTTACTCCGAATCCAGTCGGTGAAGTCAACTGCACGCCTTCGGTTTGGTGCGTCGGTGTGGTTGGAGTTTTTGTGGCCGGCGATTGCTCGGCTGCAAGTGGCGCCGGCGGCGGTGCTTCACGCCCCGCCTCGCCTCGACTCACTCCCTCAGGCATCGCCTGGAGTGCGGCCCCTGCACTTTCACCGCCCGAGGTCGATCTCGCTTCAGCGGTAATCGCGAGTGCCCTCGCTTCCGCTTCAACCGGCGCGGACTCGCACCGCGTCTCACCTACCCCAAAATTGATTGGGGCCGCTTCCTCGATCGGCAACGGCTGCCCGATCCATGGCGGGACGCTACCCACGGCATCGTCGGTGTTCGGCGAAACCTCGGCGGATTCAACCCGCCGGTCGGCGGCCAGATCACTCGGCAACTCTTGCTCGCCGGAGTTGTCCACGCGCTCCTCCGAATCGCCGGCCGACTTTGCGTAAGTTTCAACCGCGGTCAGGCGTGCAGGATGGGGAGACTTCGATTTCACGCCCTCGGCCACCTGCGGCACCTGATGGTGAGAAGCGGCTCCCGGAGGAGACTTAACTCCAGCGGAGTCAATCGAAGCGGGCGCGGCTTCGCGTTTAACCGGCCCAAGCATGCTCGCGAACGAACGTTTCAGCTTTGCCGAATTACGCGCCGTCTTGGCCCCCGCCTCCACCGTAAATGCTTCAGTCGGTAGATCTCTAGGAGCCGACAACACGGCCCCCGAAATTTTTGCTTCAAAGGGAGACATCATTTTGGGGCCCGATAATTTTTAACACCCTCGGCTAATTTAGCCGCCCGCTTGGCCATCAGCGGATCGCCAGCGGCTTGCTTGCCCATCTCTTCAAAAATTCCTGCGACTACATCAACTTTCATCAGCGCGAGAATTTTGACCGCGCTGGCGTCCTCCATCTCGAGCATGATCGTCACCGCGGATTTCGGCGACATATTTGAGTAGGTTTGCACCAGCGTTTTCAGATTTTTGAGTTCACTCACGGCATCTTCAGCGCGCGATTTTGCATTTAGGCCTTTCGCCTCCGCCAAATAACCCTCGACCTGTTTGCGCATCAGATCGACGTCAGCTCGCGTCCGGGCAAGCTCTAGGCGCTCAGATTCCACGCGCTTCTGTTGGTCGACCAGTGCAGCTTCGCGCACCGCCAATTGATCCTTGGCTAACTTTAACTCACTGACCGCGCGGCTCGTGACATCCACCGGCGGTGGACGATCCGGCAAGTGCGAAGGAATGACCTTCGGCTTCGGGCGCATCGCGGCGGCCAGCGCCGCATATTCAGGGATACGTTTCAGCACGAGGTAGCTGGAAAGCCCGACGCCCAACAACGTCGCCACCAGAATAATTACTAGAGGTGAGGTAATAAATTTCATGACAGAAGGGAATAAGAAGCACCTGCGATCCGGCGAGCGGCCTCGTCCATCTCCGCCTGCTCGCGGCGAGCCGCATCTTGAAAATGACGATCTTCCGCCCGGCCCCGAAGATTTTTTACCGCCTTTAGTTCTTTCCCGGCTTCGGCCCAGGCCTGGCGGGTTTCTTCCAATATCTTGGTGTGGACGAGTAAGGCTTTTTCCGCCCCGCGCTCCTGCGCAACCGTGCGATCAAAATCAGCCAAGGCCGCAGCATGATCCTGCGGCGCGAAGCGCTTACCTTCGGTTTGGAGTAAGTTCGCCCGCGCCACCTCGGAACGAGCCTGCGCCTGAGCCAATTCATGCTCCAAGCACCGTTGTTGCTCGAGTTTTTTCGCCAGCACCGTCGCCGCCTGCGTCTCGCGCAATTCACGCAGGAGCAGAAGACTTTGCAGCCTAAAACAGAAACGTTTCATCCGAGTGCGCCCTTCAAACCAGCCGCCATCGCCTCGCTCGAGACCACCTCATCAATGCTCTGCCGCAGGTAAGCCTGTAACGGCCCGTGCACGCGGATCGCGTGATCGAGCGCGGGGTTCGACCCTTTGTTGTAGGCGCCAATGTTGATTAAATCCTCGTTCCGCCGATACAGCGCGGCATGTTCCCGCGCCGCGGCCGAACATTGCAAAACCGCGGCCGGGGCCACTTCGCGCCCCAAGCGGCTGATGCTTTCCAAAATATCGATGGCCGGATAATGGTTTGCGTGCGCCAGCGCCCGCGACAACACCAAGTGACCGTCCAAAATACCACGCACGGTATCGGCCACCGGCTCGTTCATATCGTCGCCTTCGACTAGAACGGTGTACAACGCCGTGATGGCACCGATTTCACCCGCGCCAGATCGCTCGAGCAAACGTGGCAGCAAGGCAAACACCGAGGGCGTGTAACCACGCGTTGCCGGCGGTTCACCGACGGCGAGCCCGATCTCACGTTGCGCCATAGCAAAACGCGTCACTGAATCCATCAACAATAATACATTGCGGCCCTGATCGCGGTAACTCTCCGCCAACGCCGTCGCGGTAAACGCGGCCCGTAAGCGCATGGGCGCCGGCGCATCCGAAGTCGCCACCACCACGACCGATTTTTTCAAACCGTCGGGTCCTAGATCGCGCTCAATAAATTCCCGCACCTCACGGCCGCGTTCGCCCACCAGGCCGATCACGACAACATCCGCCGAGGAACCGCGCGCAATCATTCCGAGCAAGGTCGATTTACCGACGCCAGAACCGGCAAAAATGCCCATGCGCTGACCCCGACCCAACGGCGTAAACGCATCGATTGCCTTAACGCCGGTTAAAAAAGGTTCAGAGATCCGCTGCCGGCGCAAAGGATGTGGCGGCGGGGTCTGCGCCGCCCAAGCCTGACGCTGGCGCGACAATGCCGCCCCTTCATCCATTGGCCGGCCAAGCGCATCAAGCACCCGGCCCAACAAGAGATCATTGGCCACGGGCAACGACAGCGACTCCATTGCGACCGTCTCGCAACCGACGTGCAAGCCGCCGACATCGCCCAACGCCATCAATAAAATTCTCTCCGCCCGAAACCCCACCACTTCCGCCAGCACCTCGAACGCATTGCGCTGGCTACGCAACACGCAGAGTTCGCCGAGGCCGACATTCGGCCCCTCGGATTCCACGATTAGCCCAGAGATCGAGGCCACGCGGCCATTGCGGCTAAACGTCGCTGCCTGCTGCACCTGGCCGCGCACCAACGAAACGATGTCTGCCACGCCGGAGTTCATTTACGCGAGAGCTCCCGCCGCAAGGCTTCTACCTTCGCGTTATGGCGCGCATCGATGACCCCGAAACGACTGCGGACCTGACATTCGCCCGAAGCAAACGCCGGATCGATCGTCACCGAGATGCCGGGATACGTCACCCTCCACTCCGGCACCAAACTGGCGATGATCTCATGATCGCGTTCGCCAACGACCAACTCGAGATTCTGTACTTCGGGAAAAAGCGCGACCAAGGCTTCCTGACACAGTTGCGCGACCACTTCAGGTGGCGGCGTGAAACCCGCGAGTACGCGCTTGGCGACTTCGACTGCGAGATCGGGCAAAACCAGCCGGATTTGATCAGCGATCATCTTCTCTGCCTCGCCGAGGCGAGAAAAAATCCCCGTCTGCACCGCACTCACTTCCGAGCGAAATTCCACGAACCGACGGTCCACGCCCGTGTCAGCCTGGCGCGCACCTTCGCGGCGGCCCCGTTCGAACTCGGCCGCAAATTCTGCCGCCGAGAACAGCCGCACGGGTTCAACCGCTTCGGCAGCCAGCACGAACGGTCCGGTGAACGAAATCGAATGACGTGAAACAGCCATGAGATTAAGCAGCGCCCTCCGCGTCGTCTTCGTCGAGGATGATATCGCCCGATTCCTCGAGCTTGCGGAGCATATCGACGACGGCGGCCTGCGCCGTCTCGACCTCCTTGGGGCGGACGTTGCTGAGCATCGCGATATCGTCGCGCAAGCCTTGTCCAGCACGTTTCGAAAGTGCGCCGAAGATTTTTTCCTGCATGCCGTCTGAGGCACCTTTGAGCGCGAGCGCCAATTGGGCCGAATCCACATCGCGCATGAGGCGTTGCATATCGCTTGGACGCAGCCGGGAGAGATCTTCGAAAGAGAATAGTTTCCGCCGTACTGCGGTCGCAAGCCGGGGATTTTTCTCTTCGATCTGGGCCATGACCGCACGGGTCGCGTCTTTCGAAACACCTTTGAGCATGTTGGCCACCGTTTCGGCGCCGCCACTACGGTGAAACGCAGGCACCTCCGTCTGCGAGATGTGAGCGCCGAGTTGGTTGGCAATCTTTTCGATGTATTTTAGCGAAGTACTGTCAATCAGACCGATGCGCAGCGAAATATCCGCCTGCAGTTCAGGGGAAAATAGTTTGAAGGCGTCGCGGGCTTTAACTTTGTCGATGTAAGAAAGCACGAAGGCGATGGTTTGCGATTGCTCCCGTTTTAACAGGAGGAACACATCGCGGCCTTCCATTTCGGAGATGCGTTCCAGCACTTTAGCGGAAGCGAGGCTTACACTCGCACCGATTCGGCTTAACATCGCGCCGGTTTTAAATTCGCCGCGCGAAAGATCGAGGGCTTTTTTGGCGAAATCGAAGCCACCTTCGATCGATTTTAATCCCCCGATGATGAGCGGTTCAAATTCCGCGATGAGAAAATCTTTCAGCTCCTGGGACACGACTTCAAACTCACCCATCAAACGGCAGATTTCCTCCACCTCGCGATCGGGGAACGTGCGTAGAATGTCTGCCGCAGCGTCCGGGCCGGCCACAATCAACAGGGCAGCGAGTTTTTGCGGTCGGCTAAGTTTGCTGTATTCGGTGGAAGTCACGGGCGATCAAATTCAGGTTTTCGACTCGGCCGACCAGTCCCGCAGCGCGGCGCCGATATTGCCGGGTTTTCTGCGGAGCAATTCGTTCAGCGAGGCCGCGGTCACCACGGCGGGCAGTTCTGATTCTTCTTCTACGCGCGGTGGATTGATGACCTCCATCGGCACGGTCTCGGGCCGCTGGGTGCGCAAAAGGCGGAAGAAAAAACCAAAAGCGAGCACGGCAATCAGCACGGGGGTGTAGTTAGCGCCGAGCTCGATCCAAGTGCGGACCTTCGCCGGCACGGTCGCTTCCTCAACGGCGGTAGGGAAGGATGATTGAAACGCGGCTTCTTGGATCGTCACCAAATCCTCAACGTTAGCATTGGCGTTGGCCCCAGCAAAAGCTTTGAGGCCAATCGCGTTGATCACGAGCTTGCGCAATCCCTCGAGTTCTTCCGCGGTGCGGGGCTGCGGCTTGGCGTCGGCGCCCGTACCTACCACGCGTTGGGCGACGAAGACCGAGGCCGAAAGTCCACGGATCGTGCCCGGTGTGCGGGACGAATTAGTCAGAACGCGATTGATTTCGTAACTGGTGGTCCGGTTTTTGGTGTTCTGGTCATTGGCTACGAGCGGCGCTTCTTCTTTACCAGCGGCATCCGGGGTGTTGGTGGTCACGCCGGCGATGCCGGACTTCTTCTTTTCCACCGCGGTGGAAGTTTCTTCAATATTGGTTTGAGACCGGACGACTTGGCTTTCTGGGTCAAAACGCTCTTCGCTCCGATTGGCGGTCTCGCTGTCGATGTCGGCGGAGACGCGTACGACGGCGTTGCCGGGTCCGATCACCGGGGTCAGCAAGGATTCTACTTTGCGCGCAAAGTAATCTTCGACCTGTTGGCGGTAGCGCATCTGGCTGGTTGCAGCGCCCAAGGTCGGGTCGTCCTTCAGATCGGCGGAAAGCACGTGGCCTTTTTGGTCCACGACCGCTACCTCGTCGACGACAAGGCCTTGGACAGAATTGGCTACGAGATTACGGATCGCGTTCACCGCCTCAACAGGCAAACGGTTGCCGCGGAGCTCCACGAAGACTGAGGCCGTAGGCTTAATGCTCTGACCGATGAGGAGGAGTCGGTTTTCGGGTTGTACGATCATGACGCGCGCCGCGGCGACGCCGTCGAGCTGCGCGATCGTGCGGGATAATTCACCCTGGAGCGCGCGGGCGTAATTGGTGCGCTGTGCAAAATCACTCAGCCCGAACTGGCCTTTATCAAAAATTTCAAAGCCCACGCCTTCGCCGCTCGGGAGCCCCTTGCTGGCTAAATCCATGCGCAAGCGGTGAATGTTTGCCGCCGGCACGAAGACCGAACTGCCGTCCGTGCTGGTGCGATACTTGACGTTCTGCGCCTGCAGGGAGCTGATGATGATTGCGGCGTCCTTCTGCGCGAGTCGGCCATAAAGGAGCTGGTAATCGGGCTGACTGGACCAGACAGCGGCGGCGACGAGCCCACCCAACACCAGAAAAGCCGCGAGGAAGATAGAGGTTTTCTGACCGACGGTGAACTCGCGCCACACCCGCAGAAAGGAATCAAGAAAAGGTTTCATTTAGTCGAACTTAGGGGGAAATTATACGGGCATGCGCATGAGCTCTTGGAAGCCCTCGACGACCTTATTGCGGACCTCAACCATGAGGCTGAATGCCACCGAAGCTTCCTGCATCGCGATCACACTTTGGTGGAGCGGAGTACCTTGGCCAAGGAGCACAGATTTAGTTAAAGCGGCGGCCTCACTTTGCTTGTCGATCAGCGGGGAGGCCAGTTGCGAAAGCACGCCGGCGAAATCCGTTGGTCCCGTGGCAGCCTTGTCCCCCGCGCCACCAGGGTTGAGACCTTTGAGATCTAGCGCAGGCAGCCGCGTGGCAGCCTGAGGACTAATTCCGCTCGCGGTGATGGCTCCGATGATAGACATGAGTCAGGGAAAAGATTATCGGCCGATATCGATCGTTTTCTGCGCCATCTGGCGGGCAGCTTTGACGACGGAAAGGTTGGCTTCGTAGGTGCGGGAGGCCGTGATCAAATCGACCATCTCGGTCGAAACGTTGACGTTGGGCATCGCCACCATGCCTTGAACATCGGCATCGGGATGACGTGGGTCGTAGATTTTTTGTCCGGGGGTCGGATCGTTGCTGATGGAGGCAACTTTGACGCCGGTAGGGCCAGCGCCTTGACCACCTCGGGCCAGGCGGTTGGCGAGTTGGGCTTCGAACGTGACGACCTGACGCTTGTAAGGACCGCCGTCGGCCGAGCGCGTCGTCTGGGCGTTCGCGATGTTTTGGGCAATGAGATCGAGCCGGGTTTTTTGAGCGTTTAACGCGCTGCCGGTGGCACCTACGCCAGTGATGAGTTCCATGGTTGGGCGAAGGCGGATTAGAAGCTGCTCCGGCCAGTGATGGCCATTTTCAGCGACTTGAAGTTGGAGCCGATCAGGGTCGTGAGGTACTCGTGGTCGACCTGATTTTTATTCATCTGCAACAATTCATTTTCTAGGTCGATTGTGTTGCCGTCCACCCGCAGGGCGCGGGCTTGGCTGTCTTCCATCAGGCGCGGGGTCGGGAGCGTATTTTTGGCACCGCCGCGTTGCACCGCAGTCTTGAGGCGGTCGGCAAAATCCTTGGCGACATCCATCCGCTTGTAACCAGGGGTTTCTACGTTGGCGATGTTGGATGCCAGTGCCTCCTGCCGGAGGACGCAGGCATCCAAGGATCTCTGCGCAATGCGCATGTTGAGACTGGGCTCGATTCCTTGGATCATGCCAACGATTAAGCAAATGCAGTTCCAGTCTGCACTATGATTACATAAATTATTGATTTATAATTTATTAAAATACACAAAACCTTATTTAGACCTTGGCTATCACGCCAAAAAGGCAGGCAATTTTTGCCGCGAAACGAACGATATTTTTGGGCTCTTCGCTGTTTCCAGAGGGTGCCGGGGAGCAGCAGCCCGACCCTCGTAGTTTTTTAACCACGAATGGACGCGAATGGACACGAATACCAAACAGAGGGGAGCAGTGAAAGACTCATACCAATAGCTTTACTCCGATTGCCGTGCGCAGGAGCCCGCGTGCGGGCGATTTGAGGCTTCGATTCACGAGCGATTTGAAGCCTTCGACGTTCACCACACACCCGTCATATCGCCCGCTAGCGGGCTCCTACGCCAGAAGCCTCCAAGCCGCCGCAGCCCCCTTGATCAACAGGCTGTCATGGCGCGAGGCGCAGCGACGAAGCAATCCAGCTAGATTGCGTCGGTCATAAAAATGGGGTCATGAAAATGTCGAATATTCGATCTCCCCACCGGAAACAGCGAGAAACCTAATTTTTCCCTTAAGTTTGAGACCAAACGGGTCGTTTACCATTTACCTTCATTGGGCCTAAACGTGTCCACCCAAGCTCAACTCGCTTCACGGGATCCGATCGCGATCCCGAAAGAGCCGCCTGCCCGCGGCCAAAGTGAGAATCGCGCCGGCCCACTGGTACTTGTGGTGAACACGGAGGCAGTGACGCTCGAGGCGTTGCAACTTACTCTAGAATTTGAGGGTTTCACGGTGCACCAAGCGCCCGCGCCGGCCCCGGCGCTTGCGTTGCTCGAACGCGAGGATTTCGCCGTCGTTCTCGCCGACCACGAATTACTCATGCGCGATCAGAGCGATTTACTAAGTCGAGCCGCCATCCGGCAGCCCTATGCCTCGATCGTCGCCCTCTCCAGCGTTTTCGCCGTCAACCAAGCCATGGCGCAAGTCAGTGCCGGCCGCATCTTCGGCTTCGTCACCAAACCGTGGCTCCGCGAGGAATTGATCGCCACGATCGCCGCCGGGGCCGCCACCGCTCACACGCGTAAGGAAAACGCCGGCCTTCAGCAGGAACTGCGCGACCTCAACCACCATGCCGCTCAACTCCAATTGCGCATTGAGGGCCTTGACGCCGAATTAAGCGCCAAGCTCCAGACGCTCCAAACTCAAGGACAGCTCCGGCAACGCGGGCTCGATGACGCCCAACATTTTTGCCATCACTTGCTCGCGTCCCGCCACCCCGCCCTCGCCGCCCGCAGCCAACATCTACTGGCCATCGTGCATAAAATCACGCGCCTCGATGGGTTTAACCCAGAAAGCGCCCGCCGGCTCGTACTCGCCGCTGCTGTCTGCGACCTCGGTATGATTGGATTTGAACCCGCGTTGCTCGAGCGCGTTCTTGGTAATTCCTCAGCCCTTTCGGATGCCGATGCCGAGACTTACGAGACGCACCCCATCCTCAGCCATAACCTTGCCTGCCACTTTGACTCCGATCCGGTCGTGGCAGAAATCGTTCGCAACCACCACGAACACTTCGATGGCAGCGGTTTTCCCGCCGGCATCAAAGGCGATGCGATTCCATGGCTAGCCCGCTGTCTCGCGGTGGCCGTCTATCTCGTCGAGAAACCCGTGCCCCACCCCGCCGCGCTCGAGCACTTGCTCGCGCAAGCCGGCCGCGCCCTCGATCCCGCCGCGGTAAATCTATTTTTCCGCATCCCGAACCTCGTTGGCGACGCCGCACTCTTCCGCGCCCCGCAACCCGGCCGGCTTGGCATCGGTCAATCTCCAGTCGCGCCGGTCTTCAGCTTGGAAGGCGGCGCGTTTAACCTCGATACCAGCCTCACGACTCAAGACCTCGTGAAAAAACTCGCTCCTCCCATCGACCGCAGCGCTCAACTGGGCCAACGCCTGCAAACCTTGGGCTGAGTCCGCGCAGGCTATTGCTGCGGCCGTCGCGTCGCGTACAATTGGGCGGCCGCCGAGAGCGATTGAGCCACCACCGGCCGCCGTGTGCCCAAGCTGTGCCGTAGCAAGAGCTGCTCATTTTCCCGATCGAGCCGCAAAATCTGCATTGAGCGCTCGCGAGCCAAGACCAACCGTGGTCCTCCGCCCTCCGCTTTATCCGCCGCCTTTAACGCCGCCACACTCTCGTTGAGGCGCTGCAACAACCCCTCCTTGCGCGTGCTAATCTCCGCCCCAGGGAGTCGCTGCTCTTCCCGCAAGATTCGATTCTCCTCCATCACCAACGCGTGCAATTCTTCGCAGATTTTGAGGTGAATTTCGACGGCTTCGATGCGCTTCATGCAGACGTGCGAGCAAAGACGCTCAAGCGCCCGGCTTCAAGCTATTGAGCTCAGCATCCATGCGCTCGGCCCATTTTAGGTGCTCGAGTCGCCACTGGGCCAATTTGGGTAACTCCGCAACTTCCGCACTCAGGCCTTCGGCTTTCGCTGCAGCCAACTCGGTGTAGCTGATCTTCGCCTTCGCAAAATCTTTCATCTGCTCCGCGACTAAGCCCACTTGATACAACAACGGCCACCGCCAACGCGCGTCGCCTGAAAGCTGCAACAGTTTCCCATAAAGCTCCGCCGCCTCCGGTAGGTCGCCCGCAGTGTAAAACATATTGGCCAGCTGATTGCCCGCGCGACGCTGCCAATACACCCACGTTTCATCGGAACTACCGGGATTCTTCTGGCGTTCAAACAAGGCCATCACTTCCCGCAGGGCGTCATCGCGCCGTCCTAATTCGGCGTAGATGACCGCCAGCTCGAAACGCCCCTCAGGCGCCAGCGGACTATCCGAAAACGACTGCAAGAGAGCCTGATATTCCTCCACCGCACCGGGCTTGTCTCCAGCGAGGTTTAGCGCTCGTGCACCTGATAGAAAAATACTCGCACGGTCCCCATCGATCAGCGGCAACCGGCGCATGCCAAGAAAAAGTCGCGCCGCTTGCGCGTACCGCCCAAGCGCCAATTGCGTCCGCGCGATTTCGTACTGCGCCGAAAACGCTACTTCCCGCCCCGGAGTGAGCCCGGCGTTTTCCTGATTAACCGTCAGATCAAGCACCGAATAAAACCGAGACAACGCCGCTTCATAGGCCCCCGCCTGCGCATAAGTCCGCCCGAGTTCAAGCAACGTCAGGGGCAAGTCGGGCGAATTCGGATTCTCCAAAATATACGCTTCGTACAAGGGGATTGCCTGACCCCATTCCAGGTTTCGCCGGAAAGAACGGGCCAACTTGAGCTTGGCTAGCGCCTCCGCCGCTTTCGGCGTTGCCCGAGGATTATCCACCTTGCCCCCTGCGGTTTCCGCAGAATCTACCACCATCGTAGCCAGGGCCTTCTCCGGCCCGCTGGAAGGTGCCGCCCCCGGCGCCGCCGCGGGCGGGACCGCCGCTTGAGCGGCGGCATCCGGCGCCGATGCCGTGATCGGTTCGGCGTTCATTACTACCGTCGCCGGTGTCGCCCCGGGCGCAGGCACGGCGGGGGGCACGTCGGCGGCGGATACAGCCAAGATACCAAAGAACCAAAATCCGGCGGCCCGCGCCCACCAACGCTTACTTTGTTTCATAGGTCGCGGAACTCTTCGGCGTTTCCGCCGGATTGGATAACCTCGGAGGAGGTGGATCGAAAAAGACACTCACTTCACGGAAGCGTTCGCGCTGCTTCGCGTCGTCCGGAATGAATCTTACTTCATCCGAACGCCGAGTGACTTTACCGACCATCCCATCCGCGTCGATCCGACCCCCGGCCTGGGTTTGCGCCAAGGCGGCCGCCTCGAGCGTGAGAACGGTTTCTTCAATTCCCGCAACCGTCGGCGCGGCAGCCAGACTCACCCCGCTGAGCACATCGGAGCCGGATACCGGTTCGAGTTCGGGACCGAGGCGCTCGATCCTTTGATCTACATCCAAGCGCAACTGCCGAGGGATAGTAGGCGCTCGGCCCCGACGCGCCTCCGCCCGCAAACTTGGCAGAGCTCCGGCAACCAGCGCCGGTACGGAAGCCGCGGATTCACGTTTGCGCTTGAGCCAATTGAAGCGGGTGGAAGCAACGACCGCCTCGGATTCCACCTGCGGCGCATCGACGGGAAGCGTGGCCGCCGGCTTCGCCGCGAGCACCGCTGCCGGCGCGGGGGCTACCGCCGGAGTGGCCGGAAGCATTGGCGTGGTCGTGGCCACGGGCACGGGCGCAGGCGCAGGCGTGGCCACAGGCACGGGCGCATTCAACGCGCTCACTTGCGCGGGCAGCGCACTGGAACTTTCAACTACGACTGGCGGAGTAGATTCAACGAGCGGCGGGGTTTCCCCGGCCTTAGTGTCACCGCGCTCGAAAGTGAACAGGCGACGAATCGCAGGGACAATCCTCGCGACGAAGCCTGGCTTGGCGACTTTGGCTTCCGGCGCGACCGGCGCGATGACGGGCGAGGACTCCGCCCGCGTCGGCGTAGCACCAGAAACGGGGCTGGGCGCGAGCGGATTGGCTTCAGGAAAATCTACGGTGCCGAAGCGATCCCTCTCGGCCGCGACCAGCCTCACCGCCGGGCCCACCGCGAGGAGGCACGACGTCAGAAACAGGACGCGAAGGACGTGAAAACAAGACATGACGATAGCCGAAAGGTTATTACAGATACCGTATCAACGGCTCCCCGAGCTGAAAGCTAAAGGAAAATTCCAGAAATCCATCTAACTTAAGCCACTGACCCCGCGCTTCCTTCGAAGAAGCGCGGGGCAGTTCGCGTTGGTAGCGGACCGAAGTCCGCTAAATTCTTTTTTGCGCGTCGTAAGCGACCGCCCGCTCCTTCCTAAACGGAGCTGCAACCGAAAGCTTAAGTGCAATCTCTACGTGCGACGAAAATAGTTCATCGCGGCCCACGGCGCTGCACGGTTACTCGTCCGAAAAATCGCCACTCTCTCGGTACTCCTGCAATTTATTGCGTAAGGTCCGAATAGAAATTCCGAGCAGCTCGACGACTTGCGCGCGGTTCCCGTCTTTGGCTTTCATGGCCGCCAAGATCGCCTGCTTTTCCATCTCCGCGAGCGACTGCAAGACCGGGGCCGATTCTGATGCCGCTACGGCGGAGGGCGGAGGTGCCGGCGCGGCGCGGCGCGGCAGGAGTTCCGCGCTTGGGCCGGTCTCCCGCGACACCGGCGGTTGCCAATCGGATTCCACGACATCCTCGACCGCACCAGCGGGCAGCTCGATGCCGAGCGCTGCGCCGGAAATCGGGCGGTCGTTTTCGGAGAGAATCACGGCGCGCTCAATCGTGTTTTGGAGTTCACGCACGTTGCCCGGCCAGCGGTACGAGCGCAGGGCGTGCATCGCCTGCGGCGAGAAGCCCAAAATGCGGATGCCGCTACGGCGCGCGCTCAGGCGCAGAAACGACTCGGCCAACATCGGAATTTCCTCCCCGCGCTCCCGCAGCGGCGGCACGTGGATCGGAAACACGTTAAGGCGATAATACAAATCCGCGCGAAAGCTGCCTTGCTCGACGTAGCGCAGAAGTTCGCGATTGGACGTGGCGAGGATGCGCACGTTGACTTTGATGGGCTTGCTGCCGCCGACGCGTTCAAACTCGCGCTCTTGTAGGACGCGCAAAAGTTTTGCCTGCAGGTTGGGCGGGATCTCGCTCACTTCGTCGAGCAGGAGCGTGCCACGATTGGCGAGTTCGAAGCGGCCTTCGCGTTTTTCGGTCGCGCCGGTGAAGGCTCCGCGTTCGTGACCGAATAATTCACTCTCGATCAGTGTCTCGGAGAGCGCCGCACAGTTGACCTTGATAAAAGGTTCCCGGCGGCGAGAGGAGAGGCGGAAGATCTCGCGGGCGACCATTTCCTTGCCGGAGCCGTGTTCGCCGGTGATGAGCACGGTGGCCTCGGTGGGCGCGACGCGCTCGACGTGCGAGCGCAGCCGGCGCATCGCGAGACTTCCGCCGACCACGAATTCATCGCCGCCGGCGCCGCGGTCGTTGAGGTAGCGGTTTACTTTGACGAGTTGGTTGTAAGCGTCGGCTTTCTTAAGCAGGACTTCGATGCGCGACGCAGTGAACGGCTTAACGACATAGTCAAAAGCCCCCGCGCGCATGCAGGCGACGGCGCTCTCGATCGTACCGGCACCGGTTACCAGCACGACGATCGGCCGGTCCGGTAACGTCATCAGGCGCTCCAAAAATTGGTGGCCATCGCCGTCCGGCAGCCGCACGTCGAGGAATACGAGGTCGTAGGTTTCCCGCAGAATCAGGCCGTTGGCCGTGGCGAGATCGGGCGCGCACTCAAACGCCAGATTCGCCCGCGTGCAGATCTCTTCCATCGACTTGGCGATGATCGGGTCGTCATCGACGATAAGTATTCGATCCAAGGGCACGCGAGATCAGGGTTTTGAACGTTCGGCCGGGGGCGAAGATTGAAGCTTAGGGAACCGCACTTCCCACACTATAGGCATTTTACTTTATTATGAGGCAAGTTTTATGGAGACCAAAGTGCTTTTCGTGAGCCCGACTCTTTCGGCCGCGGCTTGGGTTAGATCGGCGGGGCGGATAGATTTTTTCGAGTTTGAGGATGCAGGCTTTCGCCCTAAAATCGGTCCCTCGTGCGGAAGCGGATTCACCTCCCGGGTAATCCCAATGGCGGTTGATTTTTAGACGGCGGATTCCGGGGTGGCATGGCATCGTGCCCGGGGGTTTGGGTGCCATGTTCATTCGTGTCTACCCGCGGTTTGTCGCCGTGCTTCAACTGCCGTTTTTAGGATTTACGGCTCGCGTTGAAGATGGCGACCAACCGCTTTCGATCAGGGTTGTAGGCTACTGGATTCTTTTCATTTTACTCGGCGCCGCGGGCGCGAGAGTTTCGCGGTGGAACGAGCAAGCGCTGGAGCACGGCGGTCGATCGATCCCACCGTCCAGCTTAGCGCCCCCCTCTGGCGCCGCATGCTCAGCCCCTTAGGCTGCGCGAAAACGTCCATTTTAAAATATGTATCCCCTCAATTTTCTCATGGCGGTCACATCCTTGGGGGTGACCCTATTTTACGTCGCCCTGAATTGGATGAATCCAACGCGCGCCGGGACCCGCTATCAATTTTACCGCAATGCCTTCTGCGTCGCGGTGCTTTTTCTCAGCGCCCTGCAAATCATGCGAGCCTTTGCCCCATTGGAGCTGCAAAACACCTTTCTGCAGCTGGGAGTGGCAACAGTCTTCGTTATTTTGGTTCTGTGGATCAAAATTTTTGAGACCATCGCCGAGCGCCAACCGGGTGTAGCGGCCAAGACTCTCTACGCCGCGCTCATTTTCGTGGCAATCGGGGCCATGCTCCTGCCCGGCGGTGGCTACTGGGGCGAGGCCACATTCGCCAAAGAAACGATGTTCAACGGTGACATCTTCCTCCGCCCCGAATATGGCCCGCCAACCCCTTATCGCGCGGTATTGATGCTGAGCGGGGTCTTTGGACTGGGTTACCTGCTCGTGTTGGGCAACATCACCGCCCAGCGACGCGACCGGAGAATCGGCCGCGCCATGGCGATCACCACGATCTGCCTGTTCCTCGTCATGACTTGGAACCTCCTCGCCGGGATGAAGGTGATCAACGGCAGCGTGGCCCCCGCTCTTTACGGTATCACCGGGATCATATTTTTTATGTGGATCGACCGCGTGAACGAGGAGGTCCTCGTCCGCGAAAACAAACGCCTGGGCGAACACAACCTCGCGCAAACCGCCATGCTCGATGCCTTGGTGCGCCACGGCGCTTTCGCCTGCGCCGAATTTGACGCCAACGGCGCTCTCGTCACTCAAAACCTCGCCTACCAAGAACGCATCACGCCGCTTTTGCGCCACTCCAATTTCAGCAACTACGACCGCAGCCGCACCCCCGTCCACACCGCAGAAAAATTCTGGCACGGTCTCGCCTCGGCCCTCGAAGGTTCAATCCACGCCGGGATCCTCAACTGGACCGCCAAGGACGGCGAGACGATCACCTACAAAGCCCGTTTCATTCCCTTCAAGCCCTCCGTGGCCGAATCCAATCACGCCATGGTCTGCCTCACCGACATCACCGAGGCCCTCGACTCCCGCCAGCAACTCCTCGAGGCCAAACACCTCCAAGCCATCGGCCTCCTCGCCAGCGGCGTCGCGCACGAATACAACAACATCCTCACCGGCGTCATCGCCATGAGCGAGCTGGCTCTGCGCGAAGCCGTCACCGACGCCCAACGCTCCCACCTCGAGATCGTCGTCCAAGCCGCCAAACGCTGCACCGACCTCAGCGGCAACCTCCTCGCCATCTCTCGCAGCACTCCGAGCCAAAACGAACCCCTCGATCTGCGTGAAATCATCCACGAGACCTCGCGCCTCGTGCGCCACTCCCGTGGCGTTCACCTCGAGCTGCTCGAATCCGTCAACTCCAGTGCCCACATCGCCGTCGTCGGCAACCGCAACGAACTCGCTACCCTTTTGCTCAACTTGATGATCAACGCCTGTGACGCCATGGAAAACCGTGGCACCATCACCCTGCGCATCGACTACGCCGAGATCGTCCGACCCGCCATCAGCCTTGAGCCCACCCCGCATGTCGTTGTCCAGCTCTCCGACACCGGCCCCGGCATCCCCGAGGAAATTATCCCGCACATTTTCGAGCCGTTCTTCACCACCAAACGCCTTGGTAAAGGCTCCGGCCTAGGTCTCGCCACCGCCAAAGCCATTGCCACCGCCCACGGCGGCAACATCGAAGCCAAATTCGTTCTCTCCGGCGGCGCTATTTTTGAACTCACCCTCCCCATGTTTGCCGGGGCGCCCACCCTCAGCCCATCGCCCTTCCCGATTCCGTACCCGTCCGCCAAACAATCCGGTCATGCCGCCGTCATCGACGACGACCCCATCGTGTTGGCCACCAGCGCCAACATCCTGCACGACCTTGGTTATCAAGTCGCCGCGTATGCCAGCGCCGAAAAATTTCTCGAAGACTACACCCCCACCGCCCAAGCCACGATCAAACTCGCGGTCATCGATATCCGCATGCCCGGCATGGACGGCGTACAGCTCTGTCGCCGCCTGCTGACGCGTGGCAGCACGTTAAAAATCATCCTCGTGACCGGCCATACCGAGAAATACGACACCGCCAAACTCGGCCAACTGCACAACGTGTCGATTTTGATGAAGCCGTTTAGTCTCACCGCGCTGCAAAATCTCATCATCGAGATCGAAACCCAAGCCGCCCTCAAAAGCGGCGACCCGATGGTCTGATACCAATGGCGGTTGATTTCTTGACGCCGGTTTCCGCGGTGGCACGGGAATCTTGCCCGTGGGTTTGATAACACCAACCCTCGCAGTTTTTTAACCGCGACTGGACCCGAGTGCGCGGTGCGCGCGCACGCAAGTTGCGGCAATTTTGCTTGAAAATACGGCAGTGTTGCCACTTGGTAATCGTGTGCCACTCTCCGCCTTCCAAGTTGCCAGAATGCCGCCGACTTCCGCCATCGACCTCATCCGGGTGGGGTTGCCTGCCGGATCTTTCGACGCCGCAGCTAAAGTTCTATCCCTTACGGTCGATGAACTCGCGGCGAAACTTGGGATATCCCCCCGGACCATCCGCGACCAACGTAAGAAAAAGGTGCGGCTTTCTTCTGAGAACTCCGAAAAATTGGTTAGGATCGCCCGGATTCAAACGTTGGCCCGCTCTATCTTCTCAACGGATGCGGCAGTCGCCGAATGGCTCAATGCACCTGCGCCGGCGCTCAACGGGATCAAACCTATCGACTTGATCGACACCGACACCGGGGCCCGCGAAATTGAAGCCGTCCTCCACGGCATCGCGTATGGCAATGTCATGTGAGCGGCCATGCGATTGCACCGCATCGCGCTCGCGAAACATTCCGCCACTGCGGCCGCGGCATTCGATGGCCAAGGCGGGCTTCACGGCCTCGGACGATGGCATGTCCGCGGCAAGTTAGTTGTCTACACTGCCGATCATACGGCTCTCGCGATGGCCGAGGCTCTCGTTCACCTCCAACGCTCGAACAGCATTGAGGCATTCAATCACTGGGAAATCGAGGTTCCCGATGCACTCATCCTTAGCACCCCAGCCCTGCCTCCAGAGTGGAAGAACGACGTTCCTTTCACTCAGGCCTTTGGTGACGCGTGGCTGAGCGCCAGGAAATCTGTCGCGCACTTTGTCCCCAGTGCACTCGTGCCAAATGATCTTAATTGCCTGATCAACCCAGCCCATCCGCAATTCGACATCCGCTGGGTTGTCGCAGGGCCAAATCCGTTTTATTTCGATCCACGTCTCACGCGTCCGTAACGATAACCGCAGGACGCCGAGAGAGCGTGGCATTCAAGTGCATATCCCGTTTACCGGTGGTGAACGTCGCAGCCTCAAATCGCCCGCAAGCGAGCTCCTACGCACGACAACCTGAGTGTCGGGCCATTCAGGGTGACTCAACTAATCGGTGAATCCAAATTTCACTTCCGGAACAATTTTTCCTCATGGATTAGCGGGAATTAGCGAAAATTAGCGGGCACCATTCGGGTTCAAGTGCCGTTTTTAGGTTCAGTCCCAGCACAGCTCAGGAAACTACGGTCAGAAAACTGCCACGGCTCCATTTTCACCGCTGGAAACACATACTAGACAATAATTTTACGTTTTTAATGTAAAATCTAACACTTACTGTTATAAAAACGAACATGTACCAAAGGAATCTCCTAGAAAAAGTTCGTGAAAGCGTGCGCTTCAGCCCGGCAACCTTGATTAACGGATCCCGCCAAACCGGAAAAAGCACGTTTATTCAAAACACCTTCGTTGCCGAGGACGCCTTTGCCTACACCGACTTGGACGACCTCAATCTGCTGCGCCTCGCCAAAAACGATCCGGTTACCTTTGTCGCCCAGCTGCCTCAGCGCGCGGCGATTGATGAGATCCAGCGCACGCCCGAGATCCTACTGCCGCTAAAAAAAGTCATCGACGCAGCCCGGGCCACGCGCCGCTTCCTGCTCACCGGCTCGGCCAATATTCTCACCCTGCCCAAGCTTTCGGAGTCGCTCGCCGGGCGCATGGAAATCCATACGCTCTGGCCCCTCTCCCAAGGCGAGATTCGCGGGCGCAAAGAACGATTCATCGATTTCGCCTTTTCCGACGAGGCACCCTCCGCGCCCCCGCCCTGTTCGCCAGCTGATTACTTGCAGGCCGTGGTGCGGGGCGGCTATCCCGAGGCCCTAGCCCAAATGCAAGCGGGCCGCGGAGCCGATTGGTTCCAATCCTACCTTACGACCCTGCTCCAGCGCGACATCCAAGACATCTCCCGCATTGCAGGCCTCATGGAGCTGCCCCGGCTCCTCGAACTCATCGCGGCGCGCGCGGGCAACCTCATCAACTTTGCCGATCTATCGCGGGTGACCGGCCTCAACGCCGTCACCCTCAAACGCTATTACACCCTGCTTGCATGCGTATTTCTCATCGTTGAAGTCCCCGCCTGGGGCAACAACCACGAGAGGCGACTCGTGAAAAGCCCCAAGGTGTTCCTCAACGACACCGGCCTGCTCTGCTACGTGCGCGGCCTCGGCCAAGCCGCGCTGCAACGCGAACGCACGCTCCTGGGCGGCGTCCTGGAAAATTTTGTTGTCATGGAGCTCACCAAGCAACGCGGCTGGGCGCAAACTCGCTGCCAGTTGCTTCACTACCGCACCCAGCAAGGAGCGGAGGTGGACGCCGTGCTCGAAGCGGCCGACACCCGTATCGTCGGCCTCGAGGTGAAATCCTCGATGGACGTAGCCCCGGCGGACTTCAAAGGCCTGCGATCACTCGCCGATGACGCGGGAGACCGTTTTCATCGCGGCTTCGTGCTCTACACCGGCAACGACATCATCGCTTACGGCCCCAACTTGTGGGCGGTGCCGATCTCGGTGCTGTGGTCGTGACAAAGTCTCCTCGCGGCCGGCGCCTGCGAGGCGACCCCACGCAACTCCCCGCAAAATTTTGGAACCGCCAACGACTGGTCAATCCACGCGAATCAACGCGGTTTGAATAAAATTCAGCTCGACCGATGATTCACCTAACCGGCGAATCAAACCTTCAATCCCGGAACATAGCCTCCACATCAATTACAACAGTGGCGGTTGAGTTTAATACCAACGTCCCTTGGTAAACAGACCGTCATTGCGAGGAGCGTAGCGACGAAGCAATCCAGGTGGATTGCCATGGCGCGCTTCGCGCACCTGCTATGACAAGCGTTTAGAAGTTAAGGGACGTCGGTATAAGACGGCAGTTTCCGGGGTGGTACGGACGTCTTGCCCGTGGGTTTGACGTGGGTTTGACGATGAAAATCAACCGCTACTGGTATGAGCCACGCCCATCGGGCAGTGCCCGCGGCTGCCGGCGCGGGCGGCAGAGCCGGCGTCTCGCGCCGCAAGTCATGCAAAATTAAATCTCGCACTTGCTATGGTTCAAAAATGAACCATAGAGGATGCATGCCCGCCTCAATTGCTGAACCTGCTGAGTTACTTGTCCTGAAACGCACCCTCGCCCGCGCCTTGCGGACCAAGATGCAGGCCGAGCGAATCTCAGTGACGAGTTTTGCCAAACGGATCGGCACGCATCGCACCGCTGTCCGCCGCATTCTCGACGAGAACAACACCTCGATCACCCTGCTCACCATGTTTAAAACCACGCGAGCGCTTGGCCTCCAACTCGATCTCAGCACCAAGCCCCTGTCGCCCGCCGCATTGGGTCGACTGGGTGAAAAACTCGTTCAGGCGCCCGACGCAGCCACCGCGAAAACCGTCACCGAAGCCCTCGTCGCCGGTTTTTACGGCCGCCCCCAGCATGCCACCCCTGCAGCGCGTTGACTTACCGGAACGCCTCCTCCGCCACCTGCTCACTCGCATCCGCGAAAGAGCGATCAGCGTCACCGATCTGACCCAATTGGCCGCTTGGTTAGACTCAAATCCAATCGTCCCCGCCGATCGTTGGTTTAAACGCTTTCCTGGAATGATCGTGTGCGGTGAGGGCCAACTGATCAAAACCTTCCTCAAACCCACCCAGATTCCGGTCGGCGAAGAGCAATCAGGCTAGCTCGACCCGCAGGTCGACGCACTCACACCCGCGAATACGACAACAAGGTCGAGCGGGCCAACTGCCGCGCCGCGCCCAAGGAACGCAGCTCATCGCGGTTTTCCATTTTCTGGCGCTCGATATTTGCGATGCGCTCGCCGTAGGCCGCCACCACCGCATCGATCCGCGCCGCGATTTCCGAACCCGCCGCCCGCACCGTCGCGGCTACGCCGAGCAACCGCGAGATGGCCGCAGCTTCCGCCTCGAGGCGATCAATCGATTCCGTCCACTCCGCGCGGGACTCCGTCTCCGCTTGAGTGCGGGACAACGCCTCCAGCTCCGCCAACGCTTCGTGGAATACGGCTGCGCTCACGGGGAATACCTCAGGTCGGGCTCTGGCCCTGCGCCTGCGCGACGAGCATCTGCGCCCAACCATCACGAAGCGTGCCGACGAGCTTCTCCACCTCGGCGAGGGGCGCGTCATCAAAAGAGACCTGCGCCTTGAGCAGGCGACGGGAATAATAATCGTAGAGCCGCTCGAGATTCTCAGCGTACTCGCCGCCTTTCTCTTTATCGAGGGTCGAACGGAGTTCGTCGATGATCGCAAGCGAGCGACCGACGCCGTTTTGCACCATCTTCAACCGCTCGGGGTCGCCTTCTGGTAGCGCGCAGCCCGCCCGGGCGATCGAAACAAATTTTAGCACCCCGTCATACATCATGACGACCAGCTGCCCCGGACTGGCAGTCATCACTGCGGCAGTTTTGTAAGGGTTAATTCCGTTTCTGAAAGCGACCATGGTGAACTTTTTTGGGGCGAAAGTAAAAACCAATTATTCGTGTTGGCTATCCGCGATGAGCTTGGAGACAGCCTCTACGATCGCGCGCGGGGGATAGTTCGGCGAGGAGAGGAGCTGCTTGGCGCGCTCCACTTGCTCGGGGCGCACCGTGGGCTGAGCGGCGACTTGGGCGGTAAATGCGGCCTGCTGGCTGATGGCCGGCGAAGGTACGTTCGCGGCGGGCGGAGGCGGGGGCGGCGGCGGAGTGGAGGCCCGTGCAACTCCAGCGCCGCTGCCTTGGAGCGGGGTCGTGGGAGATCCTGAGATGCCTGAGATCATGGTTATGCCTTTCGTTGAAATAAAAATTCTGCCTTCAATAGAGGGTAACGGCACAAATTCGCCGTTCTTAAGGAAAAAAATTCATTTATTGTCGGGGCGGGAGGGTTTTCACCAGCACTCGCGCGACGTAAGTCACTATTTTGATTGGGCTTATACGGATGCCCGCGAGCGCAGAACTAGACGATAAAAGATGATCTTGGCGCCCCAAACCCTCGCGAAACATCTGCGCGGTGCCCGCTTCGTCGGCCTGGATCGTCTCGTCAAAGGCCCAAATCGCGCGGTTAGGCGTCAGTTCCATGATGCGGCCGCGCAGGCCGATCGTCTGCGAGCCATACGGACTGAAATGTGTCACCTCGAGGAAGGCCACGGCCTCGGCTCCGGTGTGCTCGACGATGCGTGCGAGCAGATCGGGCGGCAGCGGATACGTGGTGGAAAAGCTCACTCGCCCCGTCCAGCGGAGCAGCTCCGCGCGCGTGACCGCGACAAATTCGGCGCGGTGCGAAGCCTGCAGAGCCGAAAGCCATACGGGATCGTGAGAGGAGAAATAATCCGCTGGTACATCCGCCAGCAAGGTCGCCACGGGCAAGACCGCCACGCGCTTCACGCCGGCCGGCCAGGCCTTGGCGGCAAGAATATTTTCCGGCTGATAAGCCGGCGGCGTCCGCCAGCGCTGCACCTCAAATCCGCTGTAAGGGATCGCGGGCCACTGCGCCGCCCAAGCGCTCGCTCCGCCCGTAGAAAGCAGCGCCAGTCTAAGCCAAAATTTAAAAAAGAGCGCGGTCATTCACTTATTGGGAAAAGCGTTGGTGAGCTGAGTTTGCATCTGCTTGAGTTTGGACTGGGCATTTTCCATCGCCATGAACCCCGACTCGAGCTGCGACCGGCGTTGTGCGAGATAGCGATCGAGGGCCGCGATCTGAGTATCGAGGCCCGTGTTAGCCGTGCCGTACGATTCAATCTTGGTATTGAGCAACCCGCCCGTGCCGGTGGAGCCTGCGTAACTGTCCAGCTTGGTCACAAAAGCAGAAGCGAGACCCGTACTACTGGTGTTAAAGAAGTTTACAACGTCGGAGGCATGATCGGAGAGAGCCGCGTCCAACATCGCAGAGTCCTTAATCGTGATTTGATCGCTCGAGCTAGAAAAATCGATCCCCAAGGCCGAAAGGTTAGCAACCTCACCCGAACCGGGCGCGCGAAAAGCCGTTGAGCGCAACTCACGCAGCCACGCTTGGATTTCACGGTTATCGGCCAAGGGGCCAGCCGTCGTCTTACCCGCTGTCGTGGTGATTTTGGTCTTACTATCGATAAAATCCGCGACGGCGTTGTAATTCGAAACAAAGGCTTCGATCTTGGTCTTAAGGTCAGCCGTACTGGAGGCGACCGTGATGTTTTCCGTGCCGACCGAGTCAACTTTGACGCTCAACCCCGTGATCCCGTGATCGGTCGAGTCCAACGTATTATTGGCACTGGTAAAATCGAGCCCGTTGACTTTGAACACCGCCGGCGAACCCGTGACGTTTGTCGTAGGACTCGTAAGACCCAAACTGGTCGCGATTGCAGGATCAGCGGACCCGGCTGCATCTTTGCTAGAAACCGTGATAGCCGTAGCGCCTGTGTCGCGGTTGGTGAGGACAATCCGGCCGGCCCCACTGGCGGCCGAGGCGCTATAGATGGCGGTGACGCCAGCGTTCGAATTATTAATCGCCGAAATTACACTCGCGACGGTTTGCCCGGCAGTGATGGCGATATCCGTGCCGTTAATCGTCAACGAACCGGCCGCCGTAGGCGAACTCACTGCGCCGCTCGTCAAACGACTGGCGGTGGCCTTGCTCACCACTTGGACCTCGTAGTTACCCACGGGCGTTGAATCCGTCACGTCCGCGGTCCAAGAGGGACTGCTCGACTCAAACGTAGCCTTGCGCCCCGAACTGAGAGTGGGGCTGGAGAGGTCGCTCATTGCCGTACGCAGCGAGGCCAACTTCGTGCCTAAATCCGTGAGCTGCGACTTCTTGGCATCGTTCTTCGATTTCTCTGATTCCAATCGACGCACCGGGGCACGCTCGAGATCGATCACGCTATCTGTGAACGCTTTCCAGTCAAAACCGGAAGCTAAGCCTGCAAGTTGGATGGCGGCCATGAAGGTTAAACGATAACTAGGTTATCTGGGTAGCAACGACACGCGGGCGCGCCGGCTAAATGAAAATCATGCCGGCGGATCGGCGGGGCGCCACTCGCCGGAAACAGCAAAAAAACACTCAGGAATGAGATCATACTTTCGCCCCCCGATAATTTGCGACCATCTGCCGGTAACAGCCTTCCAGCTTGCGCGTGAAACCTTCGGCATCACCGAGCACCGATGTTTTCATCCGCGCACCAAGGCTGGTGCGCAGCTGCTGCAGCCGTGCCCGATCCGCGGCTAGTTTGACCGCGATGGCGATATAGTCCTCGGGCCGCTCCGCGACCAGATCGGCAAGGCCCACGGCATTGAGCAAGCTCACCCCTACCCGCGCGACATGCGAACTTCCTGCCAAGCTCACGACCGGCACACCGGCGGCCAGCGCTTCACAGGTCGTCGTCGTGCCGTGGTACGGGTAAGAATCCAGCGCGATATCCACCTCATTGTAGACCGCGAGATGATCCTTGATCTGCGGCTTATGCGGCATGAAGAGCAGTCGCTCTTTGGCAATCCCGGCGCTCGTAAACCGCGTCTCCCACTCTAGTAGGACTTCGGGATCAAAAAAGGATTTGGCTTTGAGTCGTAAGCGCGCGTCAGGCACACCCTGCAAAATCTTGACCCACAAATCGCACAGCGGCGCATTGAACTTCGCGATGTTGTTAAACGAGCCAAAGGTGATGAAGCCGTTGCGCTCCACCGGAGGCGCGTCCGCAAAGGTCTGCGCGTCATGCATCACGGGCGCATAGCACCAGCCGCAATCCGGAATCCGCATCAGTTTCTCGCAGTGGTGAGCATCGGTCAGGCCCACCGGGTCCGCCCACGCATCCGTGAGTCGATAATCGATGGTCTTTAGACCGGTCGTGCTCGGATAACCCAAATACGTCGCCTGAATCGGAGCCGGCTTCAGCGCGCACACTTCGAGTCGGTTACCCTGCGTGTGGCCGGAAAGCTCGACCAAGACATCGAGCTGATCCTCGTAGATGATTTGGGCGGTCTCCGCGGTCGTCTTGTGCGCGACATCGCGCCAAGCGAAGACCTGACCCTTGATCGTGGCGCTCACCGCGTCATAGGTGGCCGACGTCGAGTAGGCAAAAATTTCAAACTGCGCTGGATCATGATGCTTGAACACGGCGCCAATAAACGCCGTCACCGAGTGTTGCCGCAGATCCGCTGACAGATAGCCCACCCGTAGTTTCGCGCGCTTCGCGTGCGTTTCGGGCCGATGCTTGAAGCGCGAAGGGAATTCTTTCGAGATTTTCGATCCCCAGGCTAAATGACGCTCCAAGATTTTTGCTGGCGTTGAGCTCGGCGCGAACAGCAGCGTGAAAAGATAATTTCCCCACATGGGATCGACACAACCCACATAGTCATATTTGTGCGTGGGATTTTTGCTCACCTCTATTGCGAGCTCGAGCAATAGAATGCCCTCACCCACCCGACCAGCGTCTTTCAGAAGCTTGGCCTTGTTGATTAGAGCCGGAATGTCGTTAGGACTTTTCACCAAGATGGAATTGAACGCCTCAAGCGCGGGGGACAATATCCCGAGTTCCAGGCATAGAGCCGCTAAATTACCCAAATAAACCGCATTTTGAGGATCCAACTTCAGGGCCTCGATGTATGCAGCGACGGCGACAGTTCTCTTGTTAAAGTGCGTGAGGGTCTGCGCCTTGTAAGCATGGATCTTAGCCGTCACCCAACCGCGCTCGATCGCGTTATTAATGGCTCCGATGCAGCCTTGATAATCTTTCTTATGGTTAAGGTACAGCGCCTGTTCCTCGTAAAAACAACCCTCGGCAGAATCTGCCGCTATCGCTTGATTCACCCAGTCCAGCGCCCGATCTAAATCCGCCATCGCAAACCAAGAGCGCGCACCTTCGTAGGACAACCACGCCTCCCCTGGGCTCAGCCGTTTAGCCGAGGCAAAAGTTTCTACGGCTGCTTTATGCTGCCCATTAGAGGCATAGCATTTACCCAGCAAAAATAAGGCCTCGAGGTTATTGGGCTCAAGGGTCACTGCACGCTTCAGGTGCTTGAGCGCATCTTTATCGAGGCCCCGCTGCTGCAGCCCTTGCCCGTAGGCCAGTTGAGCCGAGAAAGACGAGGGCGCGAGTGCCACCGCGCGCTCCCACAGCGGCCAGGCAACCTCCCCTGCCCCGGCCAACGTGTGAGCCTCAGCTAAGGCCATGAGAGCGGGCGCCGAGTTGGGTTGAAGCGCCACCGCCGCTTGCGCCCGCTCCACCGCGAGCTCGAATTGAGCTGCCCGGGAGTAGGCTCGGCTCAAATCGCACAAAATGTTGAAATCACCGGGAGATAACGAAAGAGCCGTGCTTAAAAAATCGATCGCCGTTTCCGCATCAATACCCGGGAGACGACCCAAAAAGTGCCAGGCCCAAGCGGTTTCCGGGGCTTGAGCGAGCACCGCCTTGCAGGATTCTTCAACCTCACCAAAACGCCCGTCCGCGAAGGCGCGCTGCACCTCGGCGGCAGACTGAGCGTCAATGAGGAGAGGTTCCATACGCAACGGTAAGCAATCCGTAAGCCAATCTACCCTATTCTGTTACTATCACCTGTTAATGAATAATTTAAAAAATCTAACGTGGGCGCATGGAAGCGAAGAAAATTCTGCCGCACTCTCGAACTTCCTCGTGGCTGCCCCCGTGATCCCCCACCCGCAGCCGATGCCCTGCGAGCGCACCCGCCGGCGCCAAAACGGGCTGTGTCCCGCCGAATCCCCAGCGAGCGAGGTCGCTGTCGCCTTGGCGGTCGCCCCTGCCTGCCCCTTAATGATCTGAGCGCGAAGCACCACGCGAAGCACCACCTGCTGCGGCGTCGATCCCGCGCGGATCCATTACTAAAGGCATTGCTCAAGGCGGATCATATCCGCGTCCGACAACACCCCCGGCAAACTTGTTTTTGACCTCCGGCCATCCTGCAGGCCGGAAGCTTATGCCGACTCAATTGCGGGAGGCACCGCTAGGTTTAACCGCGACTGGACGATAATAGACGCGAATGGTTTCATAACCTGATGCCGTTCACACCGGCACCGCGATGATGTTGGTGTAGTCGCCGCCCTTGAAGGCGTGGGCGGTTTCGTAGGACAACTCTTTTAAAAACGCCTCGAAGCCGACTTGGTTGTGGTTCTGTACCTCGATAAAAATCACCGGGCGGCATTCCCGAATAAGGCGCTTGGCCCCGGCGAGCACACCGAGTTCCATACCTTCCACGTCGATCTTGAGAAAGTTCACTTTGGTCAGAGTGTCGTCGAGAGTGATGATCTGGATAGGTTTGCGACTTCCCGCCTCTGCCTCTGCAACCAAAGCATTATTCAGATCGTCGTGCGGCGTGAAAAATAGTTCGCCGGGAGTTTCGCCCACGCCTTTTTCGTAAAGCTGCAATCGCGTATTCGGCGCGGGGTTAAGCGCCAGATTCTCCTTAAGAACCGCAAGGCAATCGGGGTTAGGCTCAAACAAGTGGAGCTCGACGGGAGCAAAAGCCTGCAGGAAGAAAATCGCGTGATTACCTAAGTTAGTTCCCACATCAGCGACAATGCCGCCGCGACGGACCACGCCGGTTAGCGCGGCCAGCTCTTCTTCCTCATAAAAACGCTCGGCCATATGAACGAAATCCACTGTAAGCGACCGGCCCGAAAGAGCGAAGCGCGCCTGTGTTATCCCTTGCTTAACCGTGATCACGCGCTGACCAGAGAGTAAGCGAAACGCGAGTGCACGCCCCACGAACGCCCCACGATTATTATCGGGCTGTAAAGAATGACCCGTGGAATAAGTCATGAACGCGTCCAGAAACCGTCCGCCAGTGAGGCAAATCATCCCCAGCTGGTTCCAAACTGCGGGCTGCTGGCTCGAGAGGGTGAGCGCGCGGCGCAGAGTCGTAATTGCGTTGTCCGTCTCTCCGGCGATCCACTGCAGCTGCGCCAGTTTGGAGAACAATTCGACAGACGGAGACACCATCTCGGAAACTTTCATTACCAAGCGAGCGGCACATTTGAGTTGAAGGTGCTCTCCCATCTTCTCGCTTAAAGCCATCAATGTCTCGGGCTGCGGCGGCATGAAGGATGCAATCAACGCATCCGCCTCGGCCACGGCAGCGGCGGCCTGCCCGTTTAGCAATGCATGCTCGATACGCTCCAGTTTTTGTGAATTTGACATCAATTAGCGCGAGGCGACGGGTAAAGATGAATCCGATAGCCTCAAAACCCAGCTGGTAATCCCGCCTTTAAATCACAGAAAAGGTAGTCATTATGCGTCCCATCCCAGTGGGGGTTATTGCGGAGATTGAAATCGGTAATATTACAAACCAGCGCATAACGTTGAGAGAGTAAAAACGTCACAACCTCATAGAAGGACGGCGTATAAACTTCGGCCAAAATGAAGCGTGGCCTGAAGCGCGCGTAGTCCAAGCTGCGAAGCACGTTCAATTCATAGTTTTCCACGTCAATCGACATGAGATCGACCGTCTTATCGGCAAAATGCTTGGCGAAAACCTTTGTCAGTGACATCGCCCGCACCGTCACCGCCGCGGAACGGCTGAGGCGAGTCCCATTGACGCTCGCCATTGGGTTGCCGTCGAAGTCACCGACGAGCATATCCACATCTTGGTCAGTAAGCGCACAGTTAAGCACGGTGCTATTGGGGCGATTGACTTTGCACGCGTTGAACGCACGCATGGAGGGCTCCACGAGCACGCCGGTCCAACCGAGTTCTTTTTCAAGCCGGTAGGTGTAGGACTGGAAAATACCATCATTGGCGCCGGCTTCAAAGAAGACGCCGCCCTGCTTGGGGATGATTTGGATGAGTTTTTCGAAGTTCATGGGAGCAATCGCAAGAGAGAGGGTGAAAGGGACGGAAAATTAGGCGACAAATTCATGATACCGGTCGAGGAACGAAGGCGAGAAACGGCTGGCGGTGACGCGCCACATGCCTACGGGATCAAGCTTGCGAATAGTGGCTTGGGCGGGATGCTCGGCTTGAGGGTATGGCCGCAGCGCCTCGCGCAGACCCCGCTCAATATCCTCGGCATCTGGGGGGACATCCTCGTAAACAGCCGAATTAAACAGCGCGGGCCCGAGCACTGGGTCGTAACTGGAGACGAACGCGGCCGCCTGGCCGCTGAAAGACAACATCTCGCCGGTAGCGCGCATTTTGAGCCGACTCGGAACGACCAAGGTTTTCTCCGAAGGATGCGGAATGAGGGTCCAGTTGCCGATCTGACAGCACGGAATGCCCAGCGTGTCGCAAAATAAACCGGCGCCCGAGGGGCTCACCAAACCAACTGCGGCGTGGGCGAAGAGATAAAAATCGTTTTTCGGGCTGGCGAACGGTGAGTGAGCATAATCCCAGACGTTGAACTCCATGAACACTTCAGGAATGGGCTCACGACCGCCAAGCACGATCTCGTAACCGTTATCGCGGAGAAACTCCAGGGCGGGCTTATACACTTCGCCGGGGAAAAGGCGCGCAGTGCCGTTTCCCGTTACCGACTTGATCTGAATGACCGCGTATTTTCTAGCTTTGAGAAGGGATATAAACGCAGGATCACCGGGGATTTTGTCCAGCGCTTCGCGCAGCGGGCTTTGCCCGGCGGTTGCCCGCCAAGCTTCATGCATTCGAATCGTCTGCGCCGTGAACTCCTCGCTGCGCAACGCCCATCCAAAATTGAGCGGGGAAAGGTCGCCGATCATGCGTGGCGATTTGTCCGGTAGCGCCAGTTTCCAATGGGCTTGGCCAATGTCGAAAACTAACTCTGGATAGAACAGCTGGATCTCACGCAAGATCGTGCTGGCGTTGGCATTGATGATGGTTTGCACACCGTGGCGCTTGAGGATTTCCACCAGCATCAAGGCCATGTCGGTGGGCGGCAGGATGACGACGACCGTATGTGTCAGAAAAACCCGATGGCTACGCACTTGGCGCAGCAGCAAATCGGTTTCCAGCAGCATATGCCCCGGCGAGATGTAAAAAAACATGCCGCCGGCGACCAGGCAGTTGGCCTTGCGGAGGTTGGCAACGAAGTTACTCAGCATGGCCGTAAAAACGTAAGCGCGAAGGGCGCGGGCATTACCAGTTCATCGCCAAATGGCGGGTTATGAACAGGCTGCCTCCCTTGTAAGAGATTGGCATATCGGCGAGCGAGGCGACGCGGCCCCAGCCGAGTTTCTGGGCAAATGCATTTACGCCAAGCGATGACAGGTGGTTAAAAATCGCCTCGGCGTTTTCGGGCGAACCGATCTCCACCATCATGTCGGTTTTGGCCCAGTCGGCGGCGGTGGTAGCGAGCAGAATGGTGCGCTCCTGGCCCTCGGCGTCCATCTTAACGAAATCAACCGTGGGCATGATGGCGGCGATAGATTCGACGCGGACGGGGAATTTTTCGAGTTCACCGTAGGCGCTGCTCTTGGCCCCCGAGAGGTGGCTGCTGGTGGTGTTGCCAAGGACGCGCACGAATTCTAGGGTGCCGGATTTGTCCGACACGGCGGCTTCCACGAGTTCGACGGTACGGCTTTGGTTGAGGGCGAGATTGCGCTTCAAAAGCGCAGCATGCTTCGGGTCGGGCTCGTAGGCGCGGACCTGCCACCCGCACTTGCCCATCAGGATGCTGTGCAGGCCGAGATTGGCGCCGATGTCGGCGGCGCGGCGGTAGCGGAGGCGATTGGCCCAGTAGAAGGAGAATATGATCAGTTCGTCCAAGCCGAACAGGTCGAGGGAATCGACCGCTCCCATCCGGTAGTACGGCAGCTCAATTTCCCCGAATGAGCCGAAAGTTTCGCGGGCGCCTTCGGTTTGGGTGAACCGGCAGGTTTTGACGGCCTCGGCCACGGCCTTTTCCCTGAGGGCATAGGCCGCGGAGGTGCGGGCGTGCTGCGGGGCGATGGACGGCAGCTCTTCCAGGATTTCGTTGAGCGTGGAGACGACGGTGATCATAAATGGGTGGTGCTTTCGTAGGTTTACCAACCGGGGGTGGCTTGTTGGGTGGCGACCGGGGCGCGGTCGGCCTGGCTGAAGGGTTTGACGATCATTTCGTCCTGCACGCGGGTCGCCGAGAGCAGGGGCGACTGGTTTTCCAGGGCCGAACCGAATTTGAGGACCGGATAGAGTTTTTGGTCGGGGTTGATCTCGACGTTGACGAAGACCGGTCCCGGCTGGGCGTAAACCTCGGCCAGAACTGCGGCGATCGGTTTCTGACCGTCGATGGTGTAGGTGAGCAGACCCAAAGCTTCCGCGACACGCGAGAAGTGGGTCGGGAACGCCAGGCCGGACGCCGGATCAACGCCCACGTAGCGGCCGTTGAGCCAGGTCTCGAGCGTCTGCTTTTGGATGCCGTGGCTGTGGTTATTGAAGAGCAAAATCTTTACGGGCAGCCGGTGTTTGGCGACCGTCGCCAGCTCGGCCAGGCAAAGCATCAGGCCGCCGTCGCCCGTGATGCAGGTCAACGAGGGCCGCGGATCGAACAGGGCCGCGCCGATCGCCGCGGGCAGGGCATAGCCCATGGGCGTGTTGTTCCAGGCGGAGTGGATCCGTTGGCCACGTTTCGGGACGAGTCCGTTGCACGTCCAGGTCAGGTTGCCGCCGGTATCGACGAAGAGCAGGGCATTTTCCGGCAATACGCCGGATAGTTTGCGGACGAAATCATAGGCGTCCACGCACGCCTGTCCGGCGCTGGCGCAGGGGGAAGCATCCGGTGGGAACGCCTGTTGCCAGTGCTGGATCTGCGCCTTCCATCCGGACCAGCCGGGCGCCTCCCATGTGGCCAGTTGCGGTTTCAGGGCGGCCAAGAATTCACCCAGCCGAGCCTTGATCCGCACTTTGATCTCGATGCCGCACCCGTCAAATTTACTCATCTCATGCTCGTCGGTATCGACCATGGCGATGGTCGCAGTCCGGGCGAAGGAGCAGAGGATGCCTCCGGTGAGGTTTTGCGACAGCCGGGTGCCGAGGGCGATCACGAGATCCGCATTCTGGACGGTGAAGTTGCCGGCGCGCGGGCCGTAGACGCCAAACGGACCGACGCGGAGGGGATGATCGGACTCCAGCAGGTCGATGGCCGCCCACGATAGCAGGACGGGGATGCCGAGGCGATCGACGCATTCCTGCAGGATGGACCAGACGACCGGGGTCTTAAGGCCGCCACCCAGTACAAGTACCGGCCGCTCCGCAGCGCGGATTTTTTTCAGGAGCTCCCCTATTTGCCCGGCCAATACTGCAAGAGAATCAACGCAGGGCAGCGGGATGAATCCACGCAGTTCGGTGGGCTCGATCTCAGCGCGCTGGAGATCATCGGGGACATCGATCAGCACCGGTCCGGGGCGGCCCTCAAACGCGATGTGATACGCCTTCTCCAATTGATAGCGGATGTCCTCCGCGGTGGAAAGTTGCACGGCGTATTTTGTGACCGGGGAAAAAATCGCGACCACATCGGTCTCCTGGAAGCCGACCTGACGGACCTTCCGGTCTCCCTTAAGGCGGTGCGTCGCCACCTGGCCTGTCAGCATCAGGGTCGGCACGGAGTCATAGTAGGAACAGCAGGTCCCCGTCAGCAGGTTGGTGGCTCCCGGGCCGCTCGTCGTCACGGCCACACCTAGGCGGCCGGACGCCCGCGCATACCCATCGGCGGCCATGGCCGCGCACTGTTCGTGCGTCATCGAGATGATGTGCATCCTGGGATGCCGGTCGATGGAATCGAACATGTGCACGGCGGCGCCGCCCGACATGCCAAAGGCGTGCGTCACGCCGCGCTCGGCCAGAAAATTTGCGATGTAGTCGGTGAGTTTCATAAACGGGGGGATTCGGCTCCGTTGTTGCCGTGCCGGCGCAGCTTGAATTTGTGCGGGTCCGCGCGCAGCAAGGCGGCCAGGTTTGTGTCGGTTTCCGACCAATGGTCATGGACGACGGAAAAATTACGCCCACCGGTCACCGCGCGGCCCTGGGTCACGCCCCAGCGGATCATGGCGGCGATGTCCCGGTGGTCGGTGCCCGGTTCCTGCCGGTCGATAAACTGCCTGGTCTTGTCGTAGTTGATGCCGGCGCGCGCACCGGCCGCCATAGTCTGCTCGTGGATTTTGGTGCGGACCCAGCCGGTGCCGACAATGAAAACGTTGAGGTCGGGATTTTCGTCATCGAGCAGCTCGCACATCTTGATGAGGGCAATCTTGCCCAGGCAATAGGCCGAGTAGGAACGAAAGGGATTGTTCGTGCCGCCGCCGGCAAAAAAGACGACATGGCACTGGCGCTCCGCCCGGCGGTGCGGATGCGCGGCGTGCAAGGCGCGGAGTTGGGCCAAGGAGTTCGTCTCCACCGAACTGGCCCAGTCTTCGAAATCGTTGGCGAAAAATTCGCCGACCGGCGTCAGCTGGCCGACGCAGGAAATGAAGATGTCCCACCGGAAATCCTGCGCCTGCAGGAACCCGCTGATCTTCGCGGCGCAGTCATCTGAGGTCACATCGCAGCGGAGTCCGGCGAAATTCTTTTGTTCGCGCAGGCTGGCCGGCAGGCTTTGACGGTAGGTTCCGGCGACGCGCAGCCCGCGTTGCAGGTAGTCGAGGGCGAGCTGCTCGCCGATATCGCTCGAAACCGAAAGAATGAACACGGCGCCGAGTTCTGATGGAGGGAAGAAGGACATCAGAAGCAGAGCATGGTGTGAATGGCGTCGCCGCTGCGCATAGTGGCAATGAGGGCGTTGATCTCGGCGAGCGAACCGCGATGGGAGATCATCCCGCGCGGATCGAAGCGGCTGTCGCGGATCATTCGCAAGTAGCGCGGAATATCGAGGTGCGGCTCGCTGGAACCGCCTTCGGTGCCGGTGAGCACTTTGCCGTGGTGCAGCGGCAGCGTGTTCAGGCTGAATTGCTGGTCGTGGCGCATGACACCAACGAGCACGAGGCGGCCTTTCGGGCCGGTTACTTTCCAGGCCTCGCCAATGACGGCGGCGTTGCCGGTCACGTCGAACACGGCGTCGGCCGGACCGCCGAGGATCGATTGCACAGCTTCGGCGAGGTTTTGGCGGCGGGTGTTGATCGTTTGGGTCGCGCCATATTCGCGGGCTTTCGCCAGCTTGTGGTCGTGGACATCCACGGCGATCACGGGATGGGCGCCGGCGAGGTACGCGCCGAGGACGGTGCCGAGGCCGATGCCACCGACGCCGATCACGACGACGGCTTCTCCAATCGTCACGCGGGCGTCGCGGGTCACGGCGCCGAAGCCGGTCGTGAGCGTATCGGCGAGCAGCGCGGCGACCTCGAAGTCGGTGCCGACGGGGACCTTGGTCACACGATTCTCGGAGACGACGGTGATGTTCTGAAAAGTGGTGATATTGCCGGCGTTGACCGTCTGCGAACCGAGACGGTACTTCGACGGTGCCGCCTGGATGCCGGCGCCGGAGCGCCAGTGTAGGACAACATGGTCGCCCGGGCAGACATGGGTGACCTCGGGACCGACCTCGACGACGATACCGCCGCCCTCGTGGCCGAGGAGATGAGGCAGATATTTGTCGGGACCCTTCACGCCCTCGATCTCGCCAAGCTGCGAACCGCAGATGCGGCTGGCCTTCACCTGCACGAGCACCTGGCCATAGCCGAGCGCGGGCAGCTCCACCTCGTCGATGAGGAGGGGCTTGCGCTGCTCGATGAGAATAGCGGCGGGGGTTTTCATGCGGTGAGAGGTGCGAAGCGCGCGGGCGTGGGCGCAAACTCACGGGCAGGATGCCCGTGCCACTTGATCGCGGTCTTCATGGGATGAACCACCAGTAGTCGCCGGTGTACCCAACTTCGGTGAAGAGGCGGACCCAGTCTTCGACACTCATATATGTCTCGGCGGTGAGAATCCAGTCGAACAAGCGTTGGCGTTCTTCTTCGGTGCGCCACGCGTCGACGGTGATAAATTTGCGGGCTCGGCTGACGCGTTCGATCTCGGTGAGCGCCTGTTTGCAGAGGGAATATTCGAGATTGTGAATGCTGTTAATCGAGATGACCAAGTCGAAGGACGCGTCTGCGTAGGGGAGCTGTTCCGCCGAGCCGATGTCGATCAAAGGGCCGGTCTTACCGTGGGCGTGCTGTTTGGCGTAGGCGGAAACATCGAGGCCGCGCACGGTCGCGCCGGGGAGGACTTGGAGGAGATCGTGGAGGAGAAAGCCTTTGCCCGCGCCGACGTCGAGGATGCGCGCATCGGGCGGAAGTTGGTAGTGCTCGACGAGGCGTTGGGCGACGGGGAGCCAGCGGCCGTCGTAGCGGTAGCCACCGTAACCGTGGCGGCGTTCGCCGTCGAAGAAGTCGCGGCCGAACTGTTTGGCGAGGGCGCGGTCGGCGGCGGTTTTGGCGGCGGCGCGGGCCTTGGGGTCGCGCTTCGTCTGCGGGAGACGGTCGAGTAGATTGATCTCGCGGCCGGAGGTGAGGGTGAAAGTGGCCATGGTGGTTTATTCAGAACGGGCCGGTGAAGGCGGGGTTCGGTTTGTCCAACTCGGCGCCAGCGGGGACGAGGAGGTCGTCGTCGTGCGGCGGACGTTGGAGGGTGGTGCGGACGGCGGCGACGATGTGGCCGGCGCGGGGATAAAATTCGGCGGAGAGTGTGGGGCTCGTGGGCGTCGGGCACTCGGGGAAACACACGCGGCGCGGCGCGGCCTTGAGCGAGCCGAAGGCGCTTTCGCTGGCGATGGCGATGATTTCGGCGGCCATGCCGGCGGTGCTGTGGCCGGTATCAGCGACGACCAGACGGCCGGTTTTAGCGACTGAGGCGAGGAGGAGGGATTGATCGAGCGGACGGAGACTGCGGACGTCGATCACCTCGGCGTCGATGCCATGCTCGGCAAGTTTCTCCGCGGCTTCGAGGGCTTCGAGGACCATGTAGGAAAACGCGACGATGGTGACGTCGCTCCCCGCACGAGCGAGACGGGCGGGGCCGATGGGAACGGTGTAGTGGCCGGCGGGGACTTCGCCTTTGATGTGGTGGAGCCAGCGGTGTTCGATGAAGACGACGGGGTTATCATCCTCGATGGCGGCGATGAGGAGACCCTTGGCGTCGTGCGGCGTGGTCGGCATCACGACCTTGAGGCCGGGGATGTGGGCGAACCACGAGTGGAGGCATTGGGAGTGTTGCGGACCCTGGCCCCAGCCGCGACCCAGGATCATGCGGAAGACGACGGGCATCTTCATCGTGCCACCAAACATGTAGCTCCACTTGGCGGCCTGCGTGCAGATCGGGTCCATCGAGAGCATCGCGAAATCGAGACGCTGATGGTTGAGTACGGGACGGAGGCCGTTCAGGGCGGCGCCGAGCATGACGCCTGACATGCCGTTTTCGGCGCAAGGCATGTCCATGACGCGGTCGGCGCCGAACTGCTTTTGAAGATCGGTGGTGGTGCCGAAAAAACCCTTGGGGTCCGGCACGCCGAGACCCATGAGGAGGACACGCGGATCGCGTTCGAGCGCGACAGCAAAGCCCTCGCGGATGGCGGCGGCGTAGGTGAGTTCGCGGGACGCAGGTTTCATGAGGCGGCGTAAACGTGGTTCATGAGCGATGCGCCGGCGGGGAACGGCGCGCGTTGGGCGGCGGCGAAGGCGTCGGAGATTTCGGTTTCGACGCGGGCCTTGAATTGCTCGTGACGAAGGACGTCGAATTCGCCGGAAGCCTTGAGCCGACGCTCGAAGTTTTTGATGGGATCGCGTTCGCGCCAGGCGAGGTATTCGGCCTCGGTGCGGTAACCGATGTGGTTGTCGAAACCCGCGCCGCAGTGTTCGCGCCAGCGGTAGGTTTTGAGTTCGAGGAAGACGGGACCTTGGCCCGAGCGCGCGTGGGCGGCGGCGGCGCGGGCGAGTGCGTAGACGGCGAGAGGATCATTGCCATCGCCCTGATGCGAGACGACGCCGTGGCCGGCGGCGAGTTGCCAGACCTCGCGGTGGGCGGGTTGGCGGACGCTCATCGGCGAGTAGACGGAGTAGAGATTATTTTCGCAGACGAAGACGATGGGGAGTTGGTGCAACGAGGCGAAGTTGACGCTCTCGTGAAATACGCCCTCTTCGGTCGCGGCCTCACCGAGAAACGCGACGGTGACGCGGTCGCGCTTGAGCTGGCGGTCGGCGAAGGCGAGCCCGGTGGCGATGGGAATGGTGCTGGCGACGATCGGCACCGCGCCGACGAAACCAGCTTTGAGATCAACGAGGTGCATCGAGCCGCCGCGACCCTGACAGCAGCCGGTGGCTTTGCCGTAAATCTCGGCGATCATCGCGGGGAGATCGCCGCCCTTGCCAAGGTAATGCGCGTGGGAACGGTGACCGCTCATCGCGAGATCGTCGGGCCGCAGCGCGGCGCAGACGCCGGCGGAGGCGGCTTCTTGGCCGATAGAAAGATGGACCGGGCAACGCATCTGCTGCTCGGGGTAGTGCGCGGCGATGGCCTCCTCGACCATGCGGATGCGCACCATGCTTTCTAGCAGGCGCGCGGAGATTCCGGCGGAAGCGGCGACGGGATTTTCGGCGGTGGCGAGCATGACTCAGGAGAGGTCGGTGAGCTTCTTCATCGTCTTGATATTGTAGTAGCGTTCCTCGTCGCGGAGGCGGCCGTCGCGATAGGCGGCGATCACGTCTTGGATGCCATCGTTGACGCTGTGCTGCGGGGTGAAGCCGGTGGCGAGGAGCTTCTTCGAGGAGAGACGGTAGGAGCGCGGATCGTTCGAAGGCGTGACGATGACCTCGGAAGGAATCTGGGTGTTCACCCGGGCGGCGATGTCGAGAATGGAGATGTTTTCAAAACCGGCGTTGAAGACGCCCGGGAGCTTCATCCCGTGCTCAAGGAAATGATGATAGACGCGGATCATGTCCTTGAGGTGGATATTGGGCCGAGTCTGGTTCCCGCCGAAAACGGTTATGCGCTGCTTCACGAGCGCTTGCATCGTCAGCAGGCTAACGGAGAGATCGAGGCGCATGCGCGGCGAGTAGCCGCAGACGGTGGCGGGGCGGACGATGTTGACGCGGATCTGGTCGGCGTAACTGAGGAGCACGCGCTCGCTAACCATCTTGGTTTTGTTGTAGTCGGAGATCGGGACGAGCGAGAGATCCTCGGTGACCTCGGCTTCTTCCTTCACGCCGTAGACGCTGCCGGAGCTGGCGAAGATGAACTGGCGCACGCCGTGCGCGATGGCGCGCTCGACGAGGAACATGGAAGCGAGGGCGTTGACCTCCCAGTTGAGCTTCGAGTTGAGGTCGGAGCAGGGGTCGTTGGCGATGTTGGCGAGGTGCATGACGACATCGACGCCGACCATCGGGATGCGGTCGGCGTTACGGATATCCTCGCGGATCACCGTAAGATTCGGATGGGCGGGAAGAAAATTCCCGAACCATTGGAGGTCGACGACGGTGACAGTGTGGCCGCGGTCAAGGAGACTTTGAGTGAGAGGAGTGCCGACATAGCCGCAGCCGCCCGTGAGGAGGATTTTCATTGAAAGGGGGATTAAAAAGAAAGCATTGAAACGCCGCCCTTAAGAAGGCGCGACTTGCGGATAGGTTCGGCATTGCCGACGATCTTGATGGCCTGGGCGCCGGCGAGCTGGCCCATGAAGGTCGCGACGTTCAGCGGTACGCGGCTGGCGGCGGCTAGACAGGCGACGGCGCAGAAGGCATCGCCGGCGCCAACGGTGTCAACCACGCTGTGATCGAGCGGCGGGCAGGCGGTGATATCCTTCACGCAGTTACGGCCGAGCGTCTCGTGTGCGCCGCGGGTGAGCCACGCGTAGCTGCTGCCGAGGTGTTGGGCGAGGGCGGTAAGTTCCTGGCCGAAGTCGATTTCCCGGCGGCCTACGGCGAGGTTGAGTTCGGTTTGGTCGAGGGTGAAGACATCGGCGCGCCGGTAACGGCGGTTGATGATGTTGAAGCCGTGATTATTGCTGTTCGTCTGGCAGTTGACGGCGAGGTAAGGCGCCTTGTCCTGCACGAAGTCGCGCACGAGGTCCTCCATCACGCCGTGGCCGAAATCCATCACAAGCACGAGGTCGTAGTCGGCGATCTGGCCGGCGATCCGTTCCACCAACGCGCGCTGCAGGGCCTCACCCGGCATGCGCTTGTTGAGGTAATTTACCGAGAAAAGTTTTCCGAGCTCCTTGCCCTCGACGCGCGGCTCGACGAAGCGTTGCTTGACCACGGTGGTGAATTCGGGCGAGCGGACGATCTCGTCGCCTTCGGGACCAATGAAGCCACCGAGCGCGCTCTCGAGCCAGGGCTCGGTGCCGGCCAGGCCGACGAGCTTCACGTGCGGCGTAAATTCGCGCAGGTGCCGGTAAACGGCGAGCGCACCGCCGGCCTGCATTTCCTCGGTCACAAAGCGACCCGACAGGATACGGTTTTTCGAGGTGAGACCCTGCACCTCGACGGTGGAGTATTTGTCAAAAATGATGTCGCCGATGACGAGGACCTTGAGCTTGGAAAAACCGTCGACGATTTGACGAAAGCGCGCGGGCTGACATTCCTGCGCCACGACCGAAAGGAAGCGCTTCACCTCGGGCGGATACGGATCAAAATGCTTGTTCAGCAGTTTGGTCGAGCTAAAGAGAATGGAGCCAAGGTAGCGGATTTCTCCCCCGACGCGTTGCACGGCCAGAATATCGTCGCCGATGTTGTTGGTAAGATCGGTCTTTGGGTCCGCGTATTCCCGGCCCTTGCAATAAAAGTTGGGCTGCACGCATTCGATGATCTCGACGGCCGCAGGAAAGGGCACCACGACCACATGGTCCACGCACCAAAGGGCGGCGAGCCAGCGCGAGCGCAGTTGGTCGTTGAAGTAAGGCCGGCCGGGACCCTTGTTGACGAACTTCTCCCCAGTGATCGTGACGATCAAAATATCGCCCAACGCTTTAGCCTCTTCGAAATGTACGATGTGGCCGGGATGGATCAGATCAAAAGTCCCGTGACAATGCACGATGACTTTACCCTGCTTGCGCAGGCCGGAGCAGAGAGCGGCGGCGTCCTCGAAGGCGACAAGCTTCGACTGAAGACGCGGCGCGAGGCTGGCAGCAGGGCGCACGCTGACGCCGGTGGTACGGTGCGCGGGGCGCTTGCGTTGGACTGTTTTGAGCAAAGACATGCGGAAATTCTCAGGGCTTGTGAATGTAGTCGAAGGGCTGCTGGCGGATTACATCAAAATGTTCCTCCACCCAGGCGATGGTGGCGCGAACGCCTTCCTCGAGGACGACGGTATCGCTCCAGCCAAGAGTCTGGCGGGCCTTGGCGCTATCCAAAGTGTAGGCGGCATCTTTGCCGGGACGGTCGTCGGTGATCTGCGCAACCTGGGCGAAATCGGCACTCATCAGACGGCAGATCATTTCTACGAGTGCGCGGATGGAGATGAATCGCGGCGTCGAAAGATGGTAACACTCGCCGGTGGGAGCCTGGCGCGCAATGGCGAGAGTGGCCGCAGCGATGTCGTCGATGTGGATGAAAGAACGTACCGAATGGCCGCCCCCGTGGAGCTGGAGTTTGTGACCGAGCTTGATCGAAAGAATCGTGCGAGGAATGATGCGGTAAAGTTGCTGGCCGGGACCGTACACGTTTGCGGCGCGGGTCCAAACCACGGGAAACTGGTACTGGTTGAAGAATGTTCGCAGGTGTAAATCGCACGCAGCGCGCGAGGCGGCGTAGGGTGTGCTCGGGTTGAACGGCGCGCTCTCGGTGATGACGCCGCTCGTGCTGCCGTAGACTTCGGGCGTGCCGACGTGTACGTATTTTTTGAGCCAAGTGCGGCGGCGCAGGGCCTCGTGCAGGCGGAGGTTGGCCATGACATTGGTCTGGTACCAGTGCTCGGGATGGAGCCAGCTCTGGGCGACCATGCCTTGGGCAGCAAAGTTAACCACCATCGAGGGCGCGAATGCGTCGAGGGCGGCGATCACGCGGTCGGGATGCTCGTTGAGATCGGCCTGAACGAAGCGCCACCGCGCCTGCAACTCGGCGGACAGCCAGCGGTAGGGAAGGAAACTGGCGGACGGCTCCTCCGAGCGGCTCAGGCCGAGCACTTCCACGCCCTCAACCAGGCAATGGCGAGCAAAGCTGGCCCCCGAAAAAGAATTACTGCCGATGATTGCGATGCGTTCGGACATGGGAAAAACGCCGTGGGTTAACGAGAGTTGCGGACGGCGGCGGTGCGGGTGCTGGGGGCCTCGGCGGTCCAACCACGCGGATGTGCCGAGAGCTCCTGCATGAGCATGTGGCCGATCATAACCTGGAGGTCTTCGGCCACCTGCATGTCGTCCACAGGAAAATGGATCGGGTGGTCGGCGAGCGTGAGGCATTTACCTCCAGAATAACCGAGGATCGCGTAACTGGTCATGTTCAGCTCGCGGGCGCGCTCCAGGGCTTTGACAATATTGGGAGAATTGCCGCTGCCGGAAAACGTCAGCAGCAGGTCACCCGGCTCGGCCAGAACAGAAAGTTGTTGGGCAAAAATATCCGCGTAACCGATATCGTTACCTAGGCAGGTCATGACCGCGCAATTGGCGGTCAGGGCGGTGACACGCAGGCCACGCCCATCGGCCTTGGCTACGCCGTAGAGAAAGTCGTTTGCGAGGTGGATGGCGTTGGCGGCGCTCCCACCGTTGCCACAGAGGAACACTTGGCGGCGATCCCGCCAGCAGCGGCGCAGGGCTTCAGCCAAACCAGCGACGTCGGACCAATCGTGGTTGTTCCAGGCGGTCTCCAACGTATCGTGGTAGCGCCGGACAAACTCAGGGACGGTTTTCGACTTTGAGGGGGAGCGAAGGCGGGCTGGCTTTGCAACGGTTATCATGGAGCGCAATTCCGTAAGCAAAGCTTAAGCCAAGAACGAAAAGAAATTTTTAGTATCTAATAATCAACGGCTTAAAAAGTTTATTAGATTCCATTTTATTAAAATCTCCCGCAAAAACTGAGGCTGGAAGAATTTGCCGGAGCGACTCGTCGGCGGGGACTCGTATCAAGCCGCCAACTGCCTTTGCCCACAATCCCCGCAATAATTAACCTCCAATACGGGCCGCGTAGTCGAAGTCCAAAAACGCCACCAACGAGGCGACTTCCAAGGGCAGGCCCATTCGCAAGGCAGGTAGTGCGGAGGCCGGTCGATGTGAACGTGCGAATGTACCGGTTGACGCAGCGGGCACAAAAAGGGAGGAATACATTTTAACCGAAGCTTACAAAGGGTACGAAGATACTCTCGTAGCGGGGTGTCGGACTTCCCTGTGTGATGCTTGAGTCGGGGCGCAGGAACAAGGTAAAGCGCTTCGTGATCGTTGTTAGCTTCTGCGGAGATTACAGTAGCTTGGACTCTGCGCCCTTTGAGGCTTCCTTTGCGCAAATCCCCATTAGCGGGCGCTTGCGGCCACGGGACTACGTCGGAAAGCTGTTATGTGGCCTAGGCTTTGGGCTTTTCAAAGGATTTAATCAGAGCGTCAAGGGTGGTTGCGTTAGAGTTCACGGCGCCGGCTTTGACGGAGGCAGGAGCGAGGAGGCGTTCGACCAGTTGCTCGATCTTGAACACGGCGCGGTCGACCGAAAAATCGAAGGAGCGCTGTTGGCCGCGGGTCTGGAGATCCCGGAAGAGCTCGGGGTTGTTCGCGAGAAGGGTGAGGCGTTCGGCGAGGGCGGCGGGCTCGGCCGCGGGGAACAGGAGGCCGTCCTGACCATGGCGGATGATTTCGCAGGCGCCGCCGGTGCCGGAGGAAATTACGACCAAGCCTGCGGCAAGGGCCTCGACTTGGGAAATGCCAAAGGGCTCAGCGAACTGGCTGGGGAAGACGAGTACGTTGCTGCGGGCGAAGAGCGCAGACAGGCCGTGGCGATCGAGAAAGCCGGTGAAGCGCACCTTGTCGGCCATGCCCTCGTCCTCGATGTAGCTCGTGAGGGTTTCGAGGAACGCGGGATCGGTGCTGTCGCCCGCGATCTCGGCCACAAAGTCAATGCGGGAGCGATGCAGGCGGGCGAGAGCCTGAATAAGGATGTGCACACCTTTGTAGGGCATGACGAGGCTAGCGTAGGCGATGCGCAGTTTGCGCGCGTCAGGCAGGAAGTAGCGATAGAAACGGTCGATGCGGGCGCCCGGGTAGAGTGTCTCGACGTGGGCGGCTTGGTAGCCGGCTTGGTGGTAGGCCCGACCGTTCCAGTCACTGCACGGGGCGACCCAATAGCGAGGCGAGCTGGGTTGGGCCGCGGGGAGGTAACCGGGCGCGGCGTTGGCCAAGGCGTGGAGTACTGGCAGGCCGGCGGCAAGCGCGGCGTTGAGCAGGTCGATGCCAAGAAAATCGGAATTGCCTAGCAGGATCAGATCAGCGCGGAAGTCGCGTGCAGCGTGCACCACGGTGCGGGCGTTGGCTGCTGCCAGTTTGGCCAGCTCTTGGGGCGTATCGACGGCGCGGGTCACGCCCTCGCGCCATTCGCCCAGGAGGCGAAGCGTACGCGACACCTGAGCCTCCAGTGCGATCTCGTCCTCGGTGGGCGGCTTGCGCAGGTAGGAAGCGTCACCGGTGAGGATGAGCACCTCGTGGCCGCGGGCACGCAGGCCGAAGGCGAACTCCCACATCATGCGGCCGTAACCACCCAGCTCCTCGGGCGGAAAGAGGTTGGTGACCACCACGATCCGGCGGGGTTGGGCAGAGGGTTCTACGCCTTGGCCGTGGGTGATCACTTGATACGCAGAGACGTCCAGAACGGCGGCGTGATCGGCGAGCAGCTCTTGGCGCAGCGTCTCGATTTCGGGAGCGAGTGGCGCGGTGCGAGCGGCCTCGCTCAACACGATGGCGGCGGACGCCGTTTCGCCAAGCTCAAGGCACAGGGCACCAAGCTGGATAAGCGCGGACGCGCAGTTGCGATCAAGGAAAATGGCGCGTTGCAGCGCCTCTTTATAAAGCGGTGTGTCTTCACGCTGGCCGGCGAGTTCCGCCACGGCCAAGGCCTCGTCGGCCGTGTCGCTTTTCTCCAAGAGGTAAGCAAGCAGGGCGGACGACGGGGACCCGGTGCCGACGGCGCGGCTTTGACTCAGCCAGGAACCGGCTTGGTTCAATGCATATACGCCCGAGTCGATCGTAGCGTAGCCCCAGGCGGCCAACTCGGCGGAGGCCGAGGCGGGCGCAATGACCAGGGTGCCGCGGAAGGCGTTGAGCGCCTCCCCCAGCCCGGCGTTGTCGCCGCTCCACCAGAGCAAGTGATGGCGCGGGAGTTCGCCCTCCGCCGGGCGCGCCAGCGGATCAAGGGGGTCCGTTCTCAGGTCCGAAACGGGTTTGACTAGCAGGCGGGGAAGGTCGGCGTAGGCGGCGACACCAGCGACGGCTTCAGGGCGGCAGAACACCGTGACCTGCGCCGAATCTCGATGCAGCGACTGGAGCAGCTCGTAGGCGCGGATCGCATCCTCGGGCGCTGCGCCAACACCGCCCAGTCTGAAGATGCGCGAGGGCTGCTCCAAAACGTAGCGCGGATTGACCTTGCCGGAGTGAACCAGATCAAAGAACTCGCGACGCTTGACGTCCGAATGGTGCGACTTGACCAGCTCGGCCTGGCCGGCCGCGCGAATTTTGAAGGCCTGCTCCGGATGGGCCAAGTAATGGTTGATTTTCTCAACGAGCTCGCCCGGGGTGCGCCAGGTGTCGAGGTGTTCGCCGGCGTTGAACAGAGCAGGCAAGCCGGACGAGACGGAGAGTTCGTCGGTGAGCAGGAAACCGCCGGCGGACAGCGCCTCAAAGACGCGCAGGTTGAGATCGCCGTTGAGAGAAATGTTCAGCGTGATCTGCGAGTCGGCGTACACGTCGGCCGTCTGGGCGAGAGGGCAGGTCAGCGCCTCAAGCGGTAGGCCCTCGAGCGTGAGATGATTGAGGACATGCCGGCGATACGGGTGGTGTTTGCCCGCCTGGCCCACGAAAGTCAGCGGCCGTGAGGGGGCAGCGGACAGTTTACGTGGGAGGAAACCGTAATCGAGCGCGGGGAGCCAGTGGACATTCGTGAGACCCGCTTCCTGAAACCAGCAGGCGTGGTGGCGGGTGTGGTCGAGGATGATGAAGTCAAATGGTTCCTCGCGGGCGTAACGCAGGACAGTTTGCAGCGGCTGGGTGAGGTGGTGGGTGTCGCCGACGAGCAGCACGCGAGGGCATTTCACTTGGGCCAGCCCGCGTGGGAAATTGCGACCGGTGGCGTCGGCCTTGACCACTACGATCTCGGGTTTCTGCGCGGCGGGCAACTGGGCGATGACGGCGTTGATGTCGAAAGAGCCGGCGGGGGTGCGCAGAGCCTGCATCCGACCCGAGGCCTCGCGGGTGTCGGTGTCTGGACCGCAGAAGACCTCGTGAGGGGAAAAAATCGGCTTTCGGTAGGCGTCCTGGTGCGCCAAGAAAAACAAGAGAGCTTGCGGCGAGGGCAGGACGGACGAAGCGAAGTTTTTACTCATGGGGATGTGGGGCGGGCAAACAGACCGGGGATACAGCGCGGAAAAAACGACTTACCCGCGAGGCACGCTCATTCCGCACGAGGAGCCGCAGTTTTGCCCTTTTTGACAAGAGTTTTGTCGCGAGCCGATTGCCGGACCGAGGGGAGATTACGACAATCAACGATACACAATCAACGATTACCCCCGCTGCGAAAACAGGCTCGACTGTGTCACGGCTGGTTGGCCGAGGAGTTCGCAGGTAAGCGACCCAAACTAATAAAAAATAAAAATGGGGCTTTGAGCTCAACCTCAAAGCCCCATTATCCTATCGTTTTATATTAAGTCAAAGTACCGTGACTTAACGTAAAAGCTGTAGAGCGCTTTGAGCCGAACCGTTGGCTTGGGCGATCATCGACGTACCCGCTTGGACCAAGGTATTATAGCGAGCCAATCGCGTCGACTCTTCGGCGACATCTACATCCATGATCCGGCTAATCGCCGACTCTTGGTTGATTTTGGCCGCAGACTGCAACTCTTGCTGGAAGCCTAATACGCTCTGTTTCGCTCCATTTTCCGCCCGAATTTCAGCGATTGTCTGGATAGCAGTTGTCGTAGTGGTGGCACCGCCAATCGTAAGTGCGTTAGCGCCTGAAATTGCCGTAAGCAAAGCTGCTGCCCCAAAAGCCACAGAATCCGTGGAAGTGACGAGATTGTCGTTGATAGAAACAGTCAAGGCGGACCCAAACAGGCTTCTCGTATTCACCGCATCGTCCGTCATTGCTAGCAAGCTAGTATTTAGGGCAGTGAACTCCGTGGAATAAAGATTAATATCTGCCGCGGCCTTGGTCGGGTCGGCATAGAGGGCTTGGAGTTCGCTCATGCGCTCCAAAACCTTACTGACCGTTTTCAGGGCGGAATCTTGCTGTTGGAGGAACGACAGAGCGTTGCCGATGTTGGCGGAGACTACCCCAGTGCGCTTGGCAGCGGCACCGAGACGGCCAGCCACAGCGACGCCACCGGCATCATCCGAAGCGTTTACAATTTTGCTGCCGCTCGAGAGCCGATTAAGGCTCTTTTGCAGCATAGCATTCGAAGCGGAGAGATTGCTTGAGGCAATCGACGCCGCTGTATTGGTATTAATAATAACTGACATATGTTTACTTCCTTGCTTATATGCAACGTCCGTCGTTGCCCCGAATCGTCTTATGGAGACGATCAATCCAACTGAGATCGAGAAATCTCAAGGTTATACCAACGCGAACTGCGAAAGTGATAACGCGGTGCTCTAGCTCGCCGTAGACCCCCAAGTGGAACCGAAGTCCTCGCGCGGGATTTGATTCTTCAGATCGCTGGAGCCAATGACTCTTCCGCTTAAACAATCCCATATACACAAGCCTCCGCCTCGGCCCGGAGTGGACCGGGGCCAAGGCGGCTTTTATCGAAGATAAAAGCGAGGTAGGCATAGAATGATACATGCTGGTAGATACTTCGCCTAAATAGGAGAGTAGCTAAGAGGTGATGATATCTAGTTTTCGGAATTAGCCGCGGAGGAGCTGCAGGGCCGACTGCGTGCTTTGGTTGGCCTGGGCGACCATGGAGGTGCCGGCTTGGACCAAGGTGTTGTAGCGGGCTAGCTGGGTAGATTCCTCGGCTACATCGACATCCATGATCCGACTGATCGCCGCATCCATGTTTATGCGATTGGCACCAAGCATCTCTTGCTGGAAGCCTAATACACTCTGTTTAGCGCCGTTTTCCGCGCGCTGTCCGGCTATCGTCTGAATTGCCGTGTTGAGGTTGCTTACTTGATCAATAACAAGGCTCGATCCGGCAGTACCGATCGCGGAGCCTAGATTGGCCAACCCAAAAGCTACGGCATCGGTAGTGCTGAGCTGGTCGTTCACCGAGACGCTCATGGCGGCGGTGGCGAAGATATCTAGAGTGTTGACCTTGTCATCGGTCATGGCCACTAGGCTGGTCTTCAAAGCAGAAAACTCCGTGCCATACAGCGCGGTGTCACTTGTAGATTTGGTTGGGTCGGCATACAGCGCTTGGAGCTCGCTCATCCGCTCTAAGATTTTACCCACCGTTTTGAGGGCGGAGTCTTGGTGCTGGAGGAACGACACGGCGTTACCGACGTTAGCCGAGACAACGGCGGAACGCTTGGAGGCTGCCGCTAGGCGTGAAGCCACGGCAACGCCACCGGCATCATCCGAGGCGTTTACAATTTTGCTACCGCTCGACAGCCGATTAAGGCTGCGCTGCAGCATAGCATTCGACGCGGCTAGATTGTTTGAGGCAATCGACGCCGCGGTGTTGGTATTAATGACTACTGGCATGGTACTATTCTTCCTTGTTTGATACGACGTCCGTCGTCGTCACGAATAGCCGAAGTCGGTGGCTATCACTCCGTGTGCGGAGCAATCCGCAAAAGTGAGATAACCAACGCGAGAGGAACACTTACCCTGATAGAAACTACACTGAATACATAAGCCTTACGCGTGAGTGCGTAGGATAGAATCAGTGGTGATCATGACTTTTTCGAAGTGCCATGATCTGCAGGGGGGACAGTTTAACGATTTAGCATAAGTAGAAAATGTGTTGGGCGAGGGCTTCTGAGCCGATGACTATAGACTCGACTTGGGCGACTACCCTTCGTGAGAGCAGGTCCGTTGGAGAACACCCGAGACGGGTAGCAGCGCAGGCAGGCCGGTTCGGGTTAACCGTTTTGGCGGAAAGGCCGGGCGGTCGGTTTTAATGAGGCAGCACCGGGAGAGTGCCGCACCGGCCAGGGGGGCCGGCGATGGTGGATGTGCGCAGCCCTGACCGCACCTAGCCGGGTGTCGGTTAGGTAACAGTCAGGGACGGGGCGAGTCGCCGATGAGCGACTCATCACTCTGCGGGTCGAGCTTACTGACCGATCAGCTTCAGCACGAGGGAGGTGGACTGATTGGCTTGGGCGAGCATGGCGCTGCCGGCCTGCGTGAGCGTCGTCCATTTAGCGAGCGCGGTAGACTCCTCCGCCACATCAACATCGGTGATTCGTCCCGTTGCTGCCTCCAGGTTGATCTTGTTGAGGGAGAGCAGCTCGGCGGCGAAGTTGAGGCCATTTTGCTCGGCACCGTTATTGGCCCGGTATTCAGCCAACTTGTCTTGGGCGTCGGTGATCGCTGCGTTCAGCGTGGTCGACGAGCTAAGCGCCGAGATGCTGATCAACAAGCCGATCGGCTCAGTGGTTCCGCTGTTCATCGCCTTGCCGGAGATGTCGAGCGTTTGATCACCGTTAGCATTTACAATGATGCTGGTGCTGCTGGAGGCAAACATCGGTACGCCGTTGAACGTTTCGTTAGAAACGTTATCGAGCTGGGTTTGCAGCGCCTTAAACTCGATATTGTAAAGAGCCTTGTCGTCGCTGTTTTTGGTGGCGTCGTTATACAGACTGTGCAGCTCGGCCATACGCTCAACAATTTTGCCAGCAATTTTGATCGCGCCGTCCTGATTTTGCAGGAGCGAAACCGCATTCTGGATGTTGATACCGGCTGAACCGGAACGTTTGGCCTGAGCCGAGAGGCGCATGGATACAGCGACACCGCCCGCATCGTCGGATGGGCTCACTAAACGTGAACCGCTCGACAAGCGATTGAGGCTCCGCTGGAGCATGCTCTGAGAAAGACCGAGGTTATTCGCAGCGGCAGAAGCCGCGTAGTTAGTATTGATTGAGACGGGCATGGGAGTTCTTCCTTGATTCTAATACACTGTCCGTAGTGCGACGTGTCCGAGGGAAGCTTCGGGACCGAACTATCAACGATGTGAACCGCCGATGCAGATAGATACGTCGCACCGTAGAATAACTTTAGAATTATTTAATGATTTCAGGCTCGAAATCACTTTGTCCCCCGGGGCCAGAGCAGAATCCCCACTAGCCGCCCCACCCTCTCTTATCGTATCAAACTATTATTTTCACTTTTTCCTTAATATCATCCCGACGCGGCCGTAGCGCCCTAGGCGGCGGGTTATCTCGAGCCGGGTAGTAATCGATGGGAAATGCTGCGTTCCCGGTGGTGCAAAACTTGAATGCGCCCTCTCCCGAGGCAGTTTTGCCCGCTAATTTTCGCTGATTCCCGCTAATTTATGGAGCCGAGCAGAAGCGCGCCAACCCTAACCTCTGTGATTGCCGCTCCGCGCGGGAGAAGGCGTGGTCGCGCGTGGTCAGTGAACTGAGGCCCCAGTACGCCAAGGCGTTGACCAGTTTTGCCACGTGATTAGCTGCGGAAACTACTACGCAGAGGTATTCGCGAGCGATAGGTCACCGGCGGGGTTAAATGCCTGGGCGCGGTGTGCTGCGAGAAAACGGAATGAAAGGTACACGGCTACGTTGACATGCGGAATCATTACCACGTGGCTTGACCAGCTGCCTCAAAGCGATTGTATTATACATATGTCCACTATGACCATGCGGGTTGACCGCCGGAAAGTGAACGACGCGAAGACTATTCTTGCTGGAATGGGACTGACCCCACGGACGGCGATCGATGTATTTCTTGCTAGGGTAATCAGCCAAAAAGCCATCCCGTTTCCGCTGGCGATGGCAGATTCGGAATACGCCCTCACTGAGTACGGCGCGACCGCGGAGGAGCTGGCGGGATTTGACCGTCGTCTGAACCGAGTGGTCGCGGCGGAAAAAAAACGCGGAACGATAAGGAGCGTAAGCGGTATCGCCTCGCTCCGGGAATGAAGCTGGCGTCGCTATCATCCTTCCGACGCTGCGTGAAGGGATTGACCGACGAGCGGATGGCGGAGGTGCTGGAGGCCATGAAGCGGGCTAGCCAAGCCTATGGTCAGCCCCACCTCCACGCGGGAATTTGGCGGCGGCCATCCGCCGAGATTTTCTGTCGGGCCGCGGAGGTGACGGTGATTATTTTCGCGCGGCCCAAAGTTCGGCGATGGGCACGGCGAACATCTGCGGTCCGAAGGACAAAGCCGAGTCACCATCGTAGAGGACGATTCCGCAGCGAAATGCCGCGCCGGTCGCCTCTTGCAGTCGTTTGAGTCCACGAAAGTCGTACTCACCGACGGTGGATGATGCCTTGACCTCGACGCCACTGATGAGGCGACCGTCGCGTTCGAGCACAATATCAACCTCCAGTTGGTCCTTATCCCGATAGTGAAAAAATCGATGGTTTCCGTCGGTCCAAGAGGACTGGTGACGCAGCTCCTGGTATACAAATGTCTCCAGCAGTTGCCCAAAGAGCGACCGGTTTTCTTTCAACGCGGCGACATCGGCTCCGAGCAAGGCGAGGGCGAGGCCGGTGTCGGCCAAGTGCAACTTCGGCGTTTTGATGAGACGACTGAGGCGGTTGCGGTGCCACGGCGGCAGGATATCGATGAGGAAAACTTGCTCCAGCAAAGTCAGGTATTCGCGAATCGTGGGTCGGCTCAGCTCAAATGGTCCCGCCAGCTCGCTCGCATTGAACAGCCGTGAAGTTTGACCGGCGGCAAGTTCCAGCAGTTTCGGCAGTACCTCGAGGGAGCGAATGCGCGTCAGGTTGCGCAGGTCGCGCTGGGTGATCGCAGCGACATATTGCAGTTGCCACTCCCGTCGCCGTCGCTCGGTGGTGCGGGCCAGAGCGGCTGGAAATCCCCCGCCTGCGACCCGCTGCAGCAATGCTTCACCCAGCCTGCCTCCCGTCGTAATCGGAAATCTTCCGCCAAAAATTCTATCGATAAAACCGGTCCTTGGGGCCCGCCCGCCCATCTCGACTTGCGTGAGCGGCCCCAAGCGCAGGACCTCCATTCGACCGGCCAGGGAGTCGGCGAGTTTCGGGAGCAGGAGCACGTTGGCCGAGCCCGTCAGAATTAGCCGTCCGGGCCGGCGTTCTCGATCCACCAGTCCTTTGATCGACGTAAACAGTTCCGGGATGCGTTGCACCTCGTCCAATACGGTCCGCTCCGGCAACTCGGTGCAAAATCCCACGGGGTCCGCTCGCGCCGCGCGGAGGACATTTTCGTCGTCAAACGTGAAGTAAGTATAGCCATGTTTCCTCGCCACAACCTGGGCCAGGGTCGACTTGCCGCATTGCCGCGGCCCATGGATCAGTACAACCGGGGTGTCGGCTAGGGCCTCCTCCAATCGGGCCAGTGCAAACCGGGGGTAGACTTCAGGGTCACTCATGGCCGATCAGCCTGCCGCCCGTCCGTCTAAGTGAAAGAATAAAGTCGTCTATCTGAAAAAATGGAGTCGTCTATCTGAAAACTTAAAACGGGCCCTTGGCCTAAAAACGGTCGTTGAACCACGGATGGACACGGATCCCAAACCGGTGAGAGCTGGCGATTGATTCTAAATTGTAGGGCCTCACCTTGCGTGAGGCCGTCCCGTCTGTGGCGCCCGACAGCCTGAGCAGAACGGCTCGACACGAGGTCGAGCCCTACAAAAATACGGGCTTTTCTTGATCCGGATTAATCCGTGTCCATTCGCGCCCATTGGCGGTTAAAAAACTTGGAGGGTTGGGCTGCGACGTTCACCCCACCCTCGTCATATCGCCCGCAAGCGGGCTCCTACCCCGGAGGCCGTGCCCTCTGTGGCGCGCGACACTCTGGGTGGCCCGGCATGAGGTCGGGCCCTACACCGATGCGAAATTGTAGGACCTCACCTTGCGTGAGGCCTTTCCCGTCTGTGTGTCAGCCCCAAACATTCAGACTTTACCCACAGATTGCGCAGATACGAACCGGATAGAAGGCGGCAGAGACGAGGCGCCGGTGGTTTTATCGGGTATTCATCTGTGAAATCTGTGGTCAAAAACTCCGGTTCCTAAAGTCCGCTTATTACCGGCTGTTGGTATCAGTTAGTCGCATCGAGAGCGCAGCGAGCCGATCGCCCGGCACGCCGGCCGCCCCCTCATCAAACCGCGCAGGCGGTTTTCTGGCCCACGGCTGACCGAGCGCCTAAGTGTTTTATATTATATTCGCCTAATTTTAATTGTTTTAAATGCGAAATAACGATTTTGTGCGACTATGGACCCCGTGGGATATACTTGGCTCAGGCAGAAATTTGGCCTCCTCAAATCAGAGCTTGAGCACGAATCCTATTTGGGTAGCCGCGCTTCCCTCACCCATCAGAAAAACGGCCGCAAAACCGAGTCCTTTCTTCGCCAATACGCCCCAAGATCATTTGAGGATCCGCTGGAGCACGTCGAATTTGGATTAAAATACGACGGCGTGGAGTTGGCGTTCCTGCGCGAAGTGTTTGGCCGGCTCACTCCCGACCGCGTAGCCGCCTACATCCAGCAAAGCCCTACAGGGAAATACGCAAAGCAGATCGGGTTTTTCTACGAATTCCTGACTGGCGGCCAACTCCCGATCAATGGGCTGGCCGGCAACTATGTCCCCGCGCTCAACCCCGCGGACTATCTCACCGCCGCTACCATCAAGAATTCCCGCTGGCGCGTAGACCACAATCTTTTGGGCACATCCGCCTTCAGCCCGACCGTCCGTTTGACCGACGGCATCAAGGCGGGATTGGCCCGGGACTGGAAAGGCCAGATTGCGGCGGTGCTGGCGGACACGCCGCCCGCCCTCCTGTACCGGGCCTTGAGCTACCTCTATGCCAAGGAAACGCGGTCCTCCTTTCTGATCGAACGGGAGGAACCTGGACGTGCCCGCGAGGAACGCTTCATCGCCGTCCTACAGGATGCGGGCAAGGTTCCCATCGAGCAGGCGCTCACCATCGAGCGGCTGGTCGCGCTGCAGAATTCCATCGTGGATCCGCGCTACGCCGAGAAGGCCTACCGGAAAATCCAGAACTACGTGGGCGCGACGCTGCCCGGATTGCGGGAGCAGATTCACTACATCACGGTGCCTCCGGCCCTCGTTCTTTCGCTGATGTCCGGTCTCGCCGCGACGGCCAACCGGCTGGAGTCGGTCTCCCCCGTCGTGCAGGCCGCGGTGACGGGTTTTTTGTTCGTCTTCATCCATCCTTTCGAAGACGGCAACGGCCGGCTCCACCGCTTCCTGTTCCAAGATGTGCTGGCCCGTCGCGGGGTGACGCCGAACGGTGCGGCGTTGCCTATCTCCGCGGCCATTCTGGACAATATGAATGCCTACGACGAGGCGCTGAGGGATTTCTCGGTGCGCACCATGGCCAAGTCGGTCTACACGACGAACGCGAGCGGGGCCGTCACCCTGACCAATCCCAGCGAGGTCGAACCCTTGTGGCGATTCCCCGACCTGACGCGCCAGGTCGAATACCTGATGGCCGTCATGTCACGCGCGATTGAAGCCCTGCCGCAGGAACTCGGCTACCTGCGGCGCTATGACCGGGCCCGGGCCGAAATCCGCGGCGTCGTGGATCTCCCGGACCAACGGCTCAACTCTCTACTGCAGTGGCTCGATGCCGCCGGCGGGAAATTGTCCAAAAACAAGCGGAAGCAGTTTGCTGAACTCACCGACGAAGAGATCGCTGGCGTGGAGCGGGCGTATGCGGATGGCTTCGCCGCGGAATAAGGCGGTGAGCCGGCCCCATCTTTTTTGACCCTATCTTGCTGAATTTCCTCTGCCTTTTCAGGCCGGATTCGACCGGCGCCTGAACCGAGTGGTCGCGGATAATCCATAAAACGGTCGTTGAACCACGGATGGACCCGGATCCCAAACCAGTGGGCGCTGGCGATTGATTCGAAATTGTAGGGCCTCACCTTGCGTGAGGCCGTCCCGTCTGTAGCGCCCGACACCCTGTGCGGCCCGACACTCAGGATACCGTGAGTAGGAGCTCGCTTGCGGGCGATTCGAGGCTGTGACGTTCACCCCACCCTCGTCATATCGCCCGCAAGCGGGCTCCTACCCCGGAGGCCGGACCCCATTTTGATCCGGCTTAATTCGTGTCCATTCGCGGTTAAACTGCCGGGGGTACCCGCGATCGCAGGCACAAGCTCAGGCCGTGGTCAGCCCGCGCGTGATCGCCGTCGCCCCAGCGGGGAAAGCGTAGGGCACACCCTCGCGCGTTTCCCCCAAAAAGAGATTGCGCGCGCTCGGGTGAGAACGAATTCTCGCGCGATAAACATATGGCACGGGTGATGTTGATTTCCGCTTGAGTACCCCACCCCCAATTTCGGCGGGTGCGACCAAACCCGTGCTGAGCGAGATCGAGCTGCGGCAACGCATCGAAGCCTGCCCTAAGCTAGCGTCTTTGCGCAGCATCCACGGCGCCCTCGCCGACCTCCTCCGCAACCACCACTCACAAGCCGGCCAATTCGCAGAGATCATCGCGCGCGACCCTTCCCTCACCGCCCGGCTACTGCGCATGGTCAACAGCGTATACTTCGGCCTCGGCACCCAAGTCGGTACCATCGAAGACGCCGTCCTCTACCTCGGCCTCCGCCAAATCCGCTCGCTCGCCCTGGCCACGCCTGTCCTCGAAGACATGAGCGCCATGGGCGCAAGCGGCCCCCAAATATCTTGGCGCGATTTCTGGTTGCATACGCTCGCCTGCGCCTTCGCCACCCGCGACCTCCTCAACCAGTCCGAAGTCGCCGTCGACGACGATACCGACTACATCACAGGCCTGCTCCAAAACGTGGGTAAAGTCGTCATGGCCAAAGTATTTCCCGCCGAATTCACCCAACTCACTCTGACAGCTTACGAAAACGAAGCCCAAGTCCTCGCCGCCGAGCGCGCCCTGCTCGGCTGGGACCACGCGGCGATCGGCGCGCACTATCTCGAGAACCACAAGATTCCCGCGGAGATCGTCGAAGCCGTCCGCTTCCATCACGATCCGCTCCACGCCCCTGCGCGTAAACACCTCGCCGCCGCCACCCATCTCGCCGACGGCTACGCGCGCCTCGCCGGCCTCACGGGCGGAGTCGAAGCTCGGCCCGCCCCCACGGAAGATGAGCTCATCGCCGACCCGTGCGCCGCCCTGATCTGGGGTGCCGAGCCGGCCGCCCGTGCCGCGCAGATGCGCCCGCTCACCGACAGCATGCGTCGCCTCCCTGAGTTGGTTAACGCCCTGCTCTGATCCGCCCCGAACCGCTGATGAAGCCGATCCACGCCGCCCTCTCCTCGCCCGATATCGCGCCTTGGCACGGGAGCAACGAACTCGCGCTCATCGTCAGCGACGCCGGCGCAGTCCTCGCGGCCAACCTCGCCTTCGCCCGCAAAGTAGGGCTCAGCCCGGAGGCGTGCCTCGGCCGCGCCGCCGCCAGTTGGTGTCCGCCGGAAGAACAGACCGCCTTCACCGCCCGCCTCGCGGCACTCGCCGCCAAGCCCAAGGCCGGCGCCTTCGACCAACGCTGGCAATCGGTCCAAGGCTGGCGCTGGATCGATTGGGAGACCACGCGCGTGACCGGCGGCCTCCGCCTCATCGGCCGCGACGTTTCCCGCCACCGCCTAGCCGAGGGTCACCTCGCCAAACTATCCCAAGCCGTCGAGCAAGCGCCCGTCGGCATTTTGCTCACCTCGCCCACCGGCCACGTGCAATACATGAACGCGGCCTACAGCGACTACTCCGGCTTCACCCTCGAGGACGCCCTCGAAGCCGACCTACCCATTTTGAGCGAAGGTCACCCAAGCGACGCCTCCTACCGCCAATTTTGCGCCACCGTCGCCTCCGGCTCCGTGTGGCAAGGCACGCTCCACTGCCCGACCAAGGACGGCCGCCTGATCTGGGAACGCGTGATGGTCTCGCCAGCCATGGACGCCCAAGGCGGCGTGAGCCACCTGCTCTGCATCCGGGAAAATCTCACCGCGCAACGCGAGCTCGAGGAAAAACTCGCGCGCGCCGAGCGCCGCCTCGATGACGAGCTCACGAACGCGCCTGGCGACAGCCTCGGCGAGGAAGCGTTGCTCACGTTGCAGGGCGCCGCCGCTTGGTCGAGCGAAGCCGCCAGCCTCAAAAAAGGCGCCAAAGCTACGCTCGCCCGAATCGCGCGTATCACCGGCGACATCGCCCAGCGCCTGCAAGCCCGGGAACCGCGCGCCGCCAGTGACGGTGCGGCCGTGTCGCTCACAAGTTTGGTCGATGCTTGCGCCCGCTCGCTGCGCCCCGCCCTGCCCGCCGGCCGGAGCATCGCGGTAAAAAACATAGGTTCGGTGCCCCGCGTGGCCGGTGAAACCTGGCCGTGGATCCACGCGTTGAGCCTGGCCACCAAACATTTTTTCTCAGGCGCGGAATCGACCGTCGCGGTCACGCTGACGACGCGGCACGTCAAAGGCCGCACAACGAGCGCCGCGCGCGCCGGCGTGGTCCAATTGGAAATCAAACGACGAGCGGGCCGGGGCCGCCGCGTGCTGGATGGGCCGGATGAATCGCTGTTTCGTGATTCCGATCTAGCCTTCATCGCCGGCGTCGTGACGCAGGCCGGTGGTCGGGTCGTCTCCGGATTTGAAAAGCCTTGGATCGACGATTTACGAATCGAGTTACCCGCCGTAACCGAGTGAGCGTGGATAATCCGTGTCCATCCGGGTCCATCCGTGGTTAAAAAACTACGAGGGTTGGACCGAGATGGACTGCGGCGGCGTGGAAGCTTCTGAGGTAGGAGCCCGCTTGCGGGCGATAGGATGCGAGCGAACAGCGCAGCCTCACATCGCCCGCGAGCGCAGCCTCACATCGCCCGCAAGCGGGTCTCCTACGCACGGCAACCTGAGCCTCACATCGCCCGCGAGCGGGCTCCTACGCACGGCAACCTGAGGCTTTGCTATTGGTATCAGTTGCTGCCGGGGACCGACGAAGGGGCCGCCGGTTTGGGCGCCAACATCGGCATCGCCAATTTGGGCAGCGTGAACTTCGGAGCGACGGCCATGCCGGCGCCACGGTTGCTCCGGGCGAGATCGGTCAAGACCTCTTTCCGTACGATCGAAATTTCGCGCGGTGCGGCGATCCCGAGTTTCACCAGATCGCCTTCGATCCGAGAGATGAAAATCTCGATGTTGCCACCGATCACGATGCATTCGTTAACCCTACGAGATAGAACCAACATGGTATTATGCCTCCCCCAAGATGTATGGGGCGCGGTAGCCCATGTAGTTGGAAATCACGACCTGCTTCGCTTGCAGGGTGCGGCGGTTGACCACGATCGGGCCGGTGAGGTTCACGCTCGCGCTGGCCGGGACGGTGTCGCGCAGGGTGACGATGTTGAGCACGAAAGCATCGCCGGAGGCGCTGATTTCGAGTTCGTCGGCGTCTTGGTCAAACAACTCGGGGTTGTAGTTTTTAACAAAGCCGTTGGGCTCGATCACCAGGAAGTTGATCGGTTCGGCGAGGCCTTCGAAGCTGAGCCACATAAAGGGCTCCTGATCGGGCAATTTTTGCAGGGTAGCAACCTTCGCGTCCGGCAAACCCACGAGCCCCTGGGGGAACTCGAGTTTGAGCGGCAGCTCCAGTTGACCGGTGTCCACCGTGTAACTCACGGCGCCATACGTCTGTTCGGTTTGCATTAACATAAAATTAAAAGGTCAGATTTGGGAGGGTGGGTTATTTGAGGTAATCGAGAAGCGAGAGCTTGAAGAGATTGGCCGTGGAGCTGAGCGCGGCTTGGTAAGAGGTTTGGGTCTCGGTGAGGCGAATCATCGAGGTGGCCATATCGGCATCGGTATCGCCGGAGATGAGGCGCTGCAGATCGCTGGCGCGGCTGGTGAGTTGAGCTTGGTTGGACTCGATGCGCGTCTGGACCGCGGCGACGGTGCCGATGGCGTTGATGAAGGTGTCTTCGTTGTCGGCCATCGTGGAATTCATGGCCACGACCGTGGTGTTGTCACCGGTGGCCAAGGCGTCGCGCAAGGTGACGACGTTGTTCAGAAAGGCGGCGATTTCCGGGTTGGTTGTCGCGGCGCCCGGCGAGGGTGAGACGGCGCGGCCATCGCCCATGGGCACGGTGGCATCTTGATCGTTGCCCACGTAGGCGACCGTGGTGATCGCGCCGGCGGTGTCACGCGTCGCCGTGTACGGCTGCGTATCAACGGCGGTCCCGGCAAAAATGTAGTCGGCGCCAAAGCGTGAGTTGGCGACGTTGGTGGCCTGCTCGAGCAGTTGCGAAACCTCCGCACCATAGGCAGCCATGCTTTGCGGACCGGCGCCGGCGGAGAGCGAGGTCAACTCGCTGATGCGGCTCGCGATTTTCTGCAGCTGCGTGAGCGCGGTGAGCGAGGACTCGGAACGCGATTTGGCCATCGACGCGGCGGACTGATAATTGCCCACGCGCTCCGCTTCCATCTGGCGGTTGAGCACGCGACTGGTCGCGGCGGGGTCATCGCTGGGCTTGAGCAAGCGGCGACCGGTGGCGATGGTTTGATGCAGACGCGCCTGCTCTTCACTGAGTCGACGAAGATCGTTAATCGCCGTAGTGGTAACAAAATTAGTGGAAACGCGGAGCATAGTGAAATGTTAGATCAGTTCCGACCCATGCTGTTCACGACGATGTCGAGCATTTGATCGATGACGGAGATCACGCGGGCCGAGGCTTGGTACGCGCGTTGAAACTTCATCAGCTCGGCCGCTTCTTCATCGAGCGAGACCCCGCTCATGCTTTCGCGCTGGCCGCGAACGGCGCTGAGCACGCCGGTCTGGTTTTCGTGCTGCATCCGCGACTGCGACAGGCTGTAGCTAAAAAGCGAAATCGCGGCGGAGTAGCTCTCACCCATGGTGCCATCGATGGCATCCCCGGTGGTCGACGAGAATGACTGAATATCGAGTTCTGAAATTGCTTGGGCGACAGATCCATCGCCGGCCGCGCCGCCGGCGACGGTGGCCCGGACGTTAAGGCCGGACAAACCACTGGCGAGTTGAATGGAGCCGGCGTCGGTACCCGCAGGATCGAAAAAGTTCTGCCCTGCGCCGCCGGGATTATAGACCGCGTTGACGGAGGTGACCATCTGCTGGGCCAACAGATCGAGGCTATCACGCAACGTCTGCAGAGCGCCATCGCGCGCGGTGAGGTGGCCCTTAATCGAACCACCGGTGAGCGCCAGCGCGGTATCGCTCGAGGCGATCGAAACCGTTGCGCGCTCGGGCCGGAAAGCGAGCGTCTCAAGCGTAGTGCCGGCGGAAAGAATGACCGTATCCACGCCGGCAGCCGACGTGGCCGTGATCTGAATCTGGTTCGGCGCATCGGGCAACGTGGTGGTCTTGAAATTCATGACCTGCGCCAAATCTTCGACGCGGGCCTGACGCTGATCGCGCAACGTGAGCGCCTTGGTGCCCGTGTCGCTTTCTTGCGAGGCGATCATCAGGTTCAAGTCTCTGATCGTCGTGAGCAACAAGTTGGCCTTGTCCACATCGTTGCTCACTTGATCCGAAAGATCGGACTGCACTTCCGCGAGACGATCGTTGGAAAACTGAAAACGCTCCGTCATCGTCTTCGCCGTCTGGACAAACATCTGCTTCTGCGTGGAATTGGTCGGATCGGCGGAAAGTTGCCGCGCCGCGCCGAAAAATCCGGCCATCGCGTTGGTCAAACTGTTGCCGCCCGTCGTCGAAGCGAGACTGGGATCGCTCACGTTGGAGATTGTCTCGCCCATGGCCGCCTCACCGCGTTCGTAGGCGGCGGACTCGGCTTCGAGGGCGGCGGCGCTGGACTTCTCGCGCACGACCTGGCGGTCCAAAAGAGCGTCGCGCACCTGCTGGACCTCGATGACATCGACGCCCACGGAGGCGCCGCCGGTGGGGGAAACGTCCCCGAAAATCACGCGTTGGCGGGCATACGTGGGATTGTTCACGTTGGCCATATTACGACCCACGGTTTCAATCGCGCGCGACTGCGACCGCAGGGAGGAAAGCCCCATGCGCAGAACATCGTAGAGTCCGTTTTCGGCCATGATCGTGAAAGTTTAACCTACCTGCTGCAGCGAAGGCACCGAGACGGCCTCGTCGGCCAACCGGCCTGAAGGAGCGTACGTCGCGCCCGCGGAACCGGGCATGGTGCTACCGACGAGTTCGCGGTGGAGCTCTAACATTTTTTCCATGAAGGCATGATTCTGACGCGCGCGCCGGCGTACGCGGTGGATGAGGTGGTTGATCTCATCAATAAAGGCTTCGAGCATCGGACGCTCATCAGCCGGGAAAAACGGCAGGAGCTGGCGCAGTGTGCTACCACCGGGCTGCGCGTGCGAACGGGCGAAGGCCACGAGCCACGTCTCGCGGGCTTCGCGGTACTGGCCGGCTTCGAGGACTTGTTGGTCGATGATGGCCGCGGTGCGTAACACCTTGTCCACGTCGCGCCGCCAGAGGTGGCCTTGCTGCTCGTCGAAAAGCGCGAGCAAGCTGCCATAGCCAGACATTTCCTGGCGGAGTAAACTTACAATTTCGGATGATTCCATGATCATGATTTTGAGGGCACGGGCTTAGGCGCCGCGCTGGTCGGAGGAGAAAAGTGATGCTCGAAACCGGCGGAAAGGCCGCCCGCACCGTTTTGACTGAGGGAAGAAACTAAAGCGTCCTTGATGAGGTGGGAGTACATGCCACCGCCGCCTCCGCCGGAGGAGCCTTGAAGACCCTTGAGCATCGGCTCGATGACGGGATCCATCATCTCGCGCATGAGCAACGACCCAAATTTCGAAGCGACCTTCGCGCGATCGGCGACGGAAAGTGGTTCGTGACCTTGGTCAGCCGCCCGCCCGTTCTGAGCGATGAGGGCGCTAAGGTTGGCGTCCGAGGTATTGATCGAAGCGACGTTCATGGTTAGTTGATGACGAGCTCGGCTTGCAACGCGCCCGCGGATTTGAGCGCTTGCAGAATGGCCATCATCTCGCGGGTGGTGACACCGAGGGCGTTTAAAGCGCCGGCGAGTCGGTCGATGGTGGGAACTTCCTCGACCACCGAAAATTTACCTTTGGCTTCCGTGACCTTGGTCTGCGTCGTGGGCGTGACGGCCGTCTGGCCGCCGGCGAGTGCGTTGGGCTGGGAAACGTTTAAGGTGGAAGCGATGGAAACGGTGAGAGCGCCGTGGCTGATGGCGACCTGGGAGACGCGCACGCTCGAGGTGGCGACGATGGTGCCGGTGCGCTCGTTGATCACGACGCGGGCGATGGAATCGGGGCGCACTTCAATGGTGCCGACGTCAGCCAAAAAAGTGACTTCGCGTCCGAGGTAAGCCGGGGGCACGATCACCGAAATCGAGGCCGCATCAAGGGCCGTAGCTGCATCGGGGAAAGCGGCGTTGACGGCATCAGCCAAACGGCTCGCGGAAGTGAAATCGGGATTGAATAGTTCGAACGAAATGGCGCCGTCGCGCACGGTCTCGGTGGGGATCTCACGCTCGACAATCGCGCCGCTGCTAATGACGCCGACCGTGGGGTGATTTTTTTGCACGGTAGCACCACCGGCGCCACCCGCGCCGCCGATGAACCCACCGACGGCGAGGCCGCCCTGGGCGACCGCGTAGACGCGGCCATCGGCGCCCAGCAAAGGAGCTTGAAGCAGCACGCCGCCTTGGAGGCTTTTCGCGTCTCCCATGGATGACACGGTCACATCGATGCGGGCGCCGGGTTTGAGAAACGGCGGGATATCCGCGGTGATCATGACCGCGGCGGAATTCTTGGCTTTGATCTGCGTTGGGTCGACGGTGAGCCCGTTGCGTTGCAGAATATTGGCGACCGAGCGCAGCGTCGTGACCGCGTTAGAATCGCCGTCGCCGGCCAAGCCGACCACGATGCCGTAGCCGATCAATTGATTGGAACGGCCGCCGCTGACAAACGACATGTCCTTGACCCGCGATGCACGCAGCACCGGAGCCAGCACCATCAAAGCGATAAAAAGGCGGGTGAACATGGGACGTTTTTAAAAGGGACGAAGCGCTTGGTAGAGTTTGCTCAACCAGCCGCGCTTCTGCGCGCTGCTGAGTTCGCCTTCGCTCAAGAATTCTAGCCGGGCCTCGGCGATATTGGTCGAAAGGACCGTGTTGGCCGGAGAAATATCAGCGGGGCGAACGATGCCGCGGAGCACAACGTGCTGGGTCTCGCCGGAGAAACTCACCCGGCGAGCTCCCTCTAGGACGAGGTTGCCGTTTGGCAGTACGTCGGCAATCAGCATCGCGGCGCGGCCCGTGACGACTTGGGAATTATTGACCTTGCCGCCACCGCTGTAGTCGGACTTTCCGCCCCAACCAAAGCCGGGCAGCTGACCGCCGTGCGTGCCGAGGCCGCTGACGGAGGGAGGAAAAAGAAATTGGCTCACCGCACCTTGGGCGGCGTCGGAGGTGTTGGTCGTCTTGTTGGAAGATGAGGACAACGAGGTGGATTCAGCGATGACGATGGTGATGATATCACCAACCCGGGAGGCTTTGGGATCGGAGGTGAGGGAGAGCTCGCGCGAACCGGCGGCCAGCCAGAGCGACTGCGCCGCAAGCGGACCGGCCAAAGCGAAAAACAAGCAGGTGAGACTAAGTTTCATGAGGAGTTAGAGACGGATAACGGCGCGGCTCTCACCGGTAACTTGGGCGGTGAATTCACGGTTCGATTGCAGATTGCGGATGCGGATCGTCTCGTTGCGGGCGCCGTCTTGCATGGCCATACCCTTAAGCGACACGGAAACCGGACCGCTTTGAGCGAGAACCTCGACCACCTGGCCACGACGCACCACCGGACGGGCAGCCAAATCACGCCACGTGAGCAAACGATCCGGCGGCACCGCGCGGGTAAAGATATAATCCCCTTGGGGCACGGAGGACAACGCCTCGCGATCGCGCAGCACATCGATGCGGACGGGTTCGAGCGCTGAGAGATCGAGTAAGTCGCCGCGCTGGCTGGGTTGGCGGAGTTTCCAGCCGGAGCGCCAAAGATTCGCACGCAAGACGACCGTCTGTTCTTGGCTCGCCTCGCCGAGCACTTCCGTGCGCACGCGCAGCAAGAATTGCGCAGAAATACCCGAGGGGAATTCAACGACCGAAACCGTCGCGCCGGCCTTCGGGGCGAAATTGCCGCCGTTTACCGGCACGAGGTGAAGGTCACCTTCGAGCCCGAAATGCGCGTGGATCCGCTCGGTGAGCTCGGCGACCCAAACGGGGGCTTCGTTTTGAGCGCGTAGAACCACCGGCGCTACGAGCAGGCTGAGGATAAGGAAAAAACGGGTGATCATAATCAGCGTTTCAGCTCGTTGACTTTCTGGAGCATTTCATCGGAGGACTGGATGGCCTTGCTGTTTAATTCATAGGCGCGCTGGGCGAGAATCATGTTCACCATTTCCTCAACGATGTTGACGTTGGAGGTCTCGACGTAGCCCTGCTGAATCGAGCCAAAGCCCTGTTCGTTGGGCGCACCGGCCTCAGGTGTACCGCTGGCGGCAGTCTCGCGGAAGAGATTGGAGCCGAGGCTATCGAGACCGGCAGGATTGGCGAAGCGCGAGAGAGTGAGACGGAAGGTCTGCTCACCAGCCGCACTGCCCAAGGTCACTTCACCGTTTTCGGCTACGGTCACGGAGGTGGTGCCGGGCGGAATCGCTTGAAATCCGCTGAGCACCGGCAGGCCATCACTGGTGACAACTTGGCCGGTGGCGTTAATCTTAAAGGAAGCGTCGCGGGTGTAAGCGAGCGTGCCGTCGGGGCGTTGGACCTCGAAAAAGCCGTCACCCTGAATCGCGAGATCGAATTTTTCGCCGGTGGCAGTAAGCTGACCTTGGGAGAAAACTTTGGAGGTGGCAACGACGCGGGTACCGTTACCGACCTCGATGCCGGTGGGGAGTTGGTTACCGCCGCCGTTTTGAGCACCCGCTGCCCGGGGCTTCTGGTAAAGCATATCTTGAAATTCGATCTTGCTCCGTTTGAAGCCACGAGAGTTCACGTTCGCGAGATTGTTGGCGATCGTGTTCAGGTTGAGCTGTTGGGCCTCCATGCCCGTGGCAGCTGAGTAAAGGGAGAGATTCATGGTGCAGGTTTACTTGGGGTGGAGGGTCGCAAGGGATTAACCGAGGGTGTCCAGCGTGCGTTGGAGCAACTGATCGCGGGTGGAGATGATTTTCTGGTTAGCTTCGTAGGCGCGGGCAATCGAGACTAAGTCGATCATCTCGCGCATCGGGGAAATGTTACTGCCCTCGATATAGCCCTGCATGACGCTGCCGCCGGCTGCGGCAATCGGGGCTTCGTCGGCGGTCGGCAGAAAGACGCCACCGCTAAGCGGCTCCAATTTCTGCGTGTCGGCAAAGCGACTGACCGCGAGGGTGTCGACGACTTGGCCGGCTTGACTGATCTCGCCATCGGCATCGATGGAGATAGCGCCGCCCGCCTGCAGAATGATGGGCGCGCGCCCGGCCCCGAGCACGGGTAAGTTATCCGCCGTCACCAAGGTGCGATCGGCGCGCACGGACAATTGGCCGGCGCGAGTAAAGCCTTCGCGTCCATCCGGGAGGCGCACGCTGAGAAACCCATCACCCGAGATCGCGACATCGAGATCGCGGCGAGTCTGGACCATTTCGCCCGGGGCGAAATCGAAACGGACGCGGGCCGAAGGGAATGAACCACTCAAACTTTCATCGGATTTAAACTGGCCCGTGCGCAGTTCGCCGGAGGGCTGAGCAGAGAACTGGACCAACTGGCGCTTGAACCCTGGCACCTGACTGGCGGAGATATTATGCGACGAGGCCTGCTGCCAGCGCTCAAGGGCGGCGAGAGCTGCGGTATTTTGATAAAGGCCTACGGTCATGACTTCGATTAAGCATGCGCAATGCCATGTTTTTATTTAGTTGATATTCAAGTTTATGCATTTTCCATAAACGCACAGGCAAGTTTTGCCTTTGCCCTGCTCGAAATTGTTTAGATTGCCTTTTGTAGATGATGGAATCAGCTCACCTTTCCCCAGACGTCCCAGTCGTCTAACCCCTATTAAGGCCTCAATGAGTAACTCAAATACGGTCCCCGTCTACGCCGCTACCGGTCGCGCGACCGATAGCGAGGAAGTTGAATTTTCCGCCGAGCAAGTCGGCTTCGGCGTGTGCCTGATTGTCCACGACGCCCAAATCCATGCCAGCGCGATTGCCCACGTGCTGATGCCCGACTCCAGCAGTAATACCACCTTCGCCCGGAAAAACCCCTTCGGCTTTAGCAACACCGCCTTCCCGGCATTAATGGAATCATTACGCGGCGCCTCCCGCAATTACGCCGGCGACGAGGCTTGGACCGAAGCCAAAAAACGCCTCAAAGTTTACCTCATTGGCGCCAGCGAAATCACCTCTGCCCAAGCGAGCGCCACCGAGCCCAACATCGACCTTAATATTGGAAAATTAGTCGCAAACCGACTTCGTGATTTAATCAAAACCGAGGGCCTAGAGCCTCCGATTGAAGCCCTCGGCGGCGCCAGCATCCGCGACGTCTCGATTCGCAACGGCACCGGCAAAATCCTCATCGAAGTCCCAGGCCAACCGGAGAAAACCTTATGAGCGCGGCACATAACGAAGAACTCATCGAGCGCATCACGCGCCAAATGGGCGAGCTCCCCACCTCGCTTGAGGTCGTTTGCCGCCTGATGTTGATGTTACGCAATCCCACTCAGGAAAACGAACACGTCGTCACGGCACTTTATTCTGACCGCCAGCTCTCCGGGCAGTTGGTGCGGAAACTCGAATCCAACGAGGAAGCCCAGGTGGACGAAAAGGGCAATATCATCGAACGCAAACGCTCCGAAGCTGAGGTCCTTCAAGTCCTCGACGGAGCGGTGTTACAGATGGGTTACGCTGCGATCCTGCGTCTCGTTTCCGCACTCAGTGTCGGCAAATTGCTCGCCGCCGAGCACAAAGGTTACGGCATGCAGCGCCGTGAGCTCTGGGTCCACTCCGTGGTGGTCGGTCTGATCGCCCAAAGATTGTGCGAACTGCTCGCCGAGACTGGCCGAGATACCATCGACCCCTCCCTCGCTTTCATCAGCGGCCTCATGCACGATACCGGTAAAGCCGCCCTGAGCACGGAACTCATGCTCAAGTTGAAACAGGTGAACGAGGCTGCCCTCGAAAAAGACGCTAACTGGATCAAACTTGAAAATGAATTTTGTCTCATCGACCACGCCGCACTCGGCGCAAGTCTGATGCGAAAGTGGAAACTGCCCAAGGAAGTTGTCGACGCCGTCGCCTTCCATCACCAGCCCGCTAAAGATCAGAAGCTCGCCTCCATCATCCACCTCGCCGACTACTCCTCCCGCTTTATCTCAAATCCGGGCGGCTGGTCTAGCTATGCCGTCACGTTCGACCCCGCCGCCTTGGCTACCTGCAAATTACGCCTCGACGATATCCAACGGGTCGTATTCCACGTCTCCCAAGACCGAGCGACGGTGGATACTTATTCCAATATTTAAGCCGCTCGCCGGCCCCGCTAGTCCCCGCCGCGCAACTCGGCCCTCAGCCGGAGTCGTTTTGTTTCGTTGTCCTTGATTTGAACGGCCGAAGCTCGCAGCGTTCGGGTTCATCATCATGCCGCTATGAAACCACTGTTGCTGCTGCTTTTGGGGTTCCTTTTTGCCGTGATTGCCCCAGCCCAGATCGAGGGAGAATCCGCCGCCGAACTCATCAAACGCGCTGAACTTGGAGACGCCGTTGCCCGCGTAAAATTGAGCCTCATCCGCAGCGGCGGCGACAACCAGCTCGCCTCCGAAATCCAAACGGCCCGCTGGTACCAAGAGGCCGTCGAACAAAATAACATCACGTCTCAATATAGTCTCGGCCTAATGTTTGAATCCGGCGTCGGCGCCACCAAAGACGCCGCCGAAGCCACCCGCTGGTTCCGCATGGCGGCTGAGCGCGGCAACAACGCCGCCCAATTCAAACTCGGCAACCACTACGCCGCCGGCGACGGCGTCGCCAAGAACCCGATCGAAGCCGCCCTCTGGTTTCGTCGAGCCGCCGAACAGGCCAACGTGGGCGCCCAACGCAACCTCGGCCTCATCCTCCTCAATGGCACCGGCGTCGCCAAAGACATCGCCCAAGCCGTCCAATGGCTCCGGAAAGCCGCCGAACAAGGCGACGTCACGAGCCAATACAACCTTGGCATCCTCTTCGGCAGCAAACTCGCCAAAAACTCCTCCGATTCCGCCCGGTGGTACCGCAAAGCTGCCGAACAAGGTCTAGCCGCGGCCCAATTCCAACTCGCCCTACTTTGTGAGCGCGGCGAAGGCACCACCAAAGACGCCGTCGAAACCGTCCAATGGCTCCAGAAAGCCGCCGAACAAGACCACGCCGAAGCTCAAACGCTCCTCGGCGAAAAATACGCCACCGGCGACGGGGTCCCAAAAGACAATACCGAAGCCGTCAAATGGTACCGCAAAGCTGCTGAACTCGGCAGCGTTTCGGCCCAATGTAATCTAGGCTTCATGTACGCCACCGGCGGGGGCGTCGAAAAAGACCCCGCCGAAGCCCTCATTTGGTTTCGCAAATCAGCCGAACTCGGCAACGCCATCGGCCAAGTCAACCTCGGTATGCTCTACCAAACCGGCAACGCCATCGGCCAAGATTTCTTCGAAGCCGCCAAATGGTACCGCAAAGCTGCACTCCAAGGTAATGAGCTCGCCCAGTACAACCTCGGCCTCCTGCACGATGCTGGGGCCGGCGTCCCCAAAGACAGCGTTGAAGCCGTTCGCTGGATCCGCATGGCCGCTGACCGGGGTCACGCTGCCGCCCAGACTAACCTCGGGGCCAAATACGCCACCGGCGACGGTATCCCTAAAGACCTGGTCGAAGCCCACGTCTGCTTCAACCTCGCCAGCGTCAAGGGCAACCCCACCGCCCAACGTAACATGGTGATGATCGAACGCGACATGACCCCCGATCAACGTGCCAAAGCCATGGAACTCGCCCGCAGCCGCTTCGCCGCCGCCACCAAGCCCGAGGTCAACGCCCCTTCCCCTCGCCCCGCCCCATGACTCTTTTTATCGCACCAAGCCCCCACCAAAGAGTGAAATTAATCCCCCTCCTTGGTGTTTCCCTGCCGCAAACGTTCGCTTCAGTTCCGCCGGGCTTCTAGCGGGCGATTTCCAGCAGATCCGGCAATTCAACACGTTTCTCGTAAAGCGCTTTGCCGACGATCACTCCGTCCAAGTTTGCGTATCGGCGCGAAAGCTCAGCCAGCTTTACCACATCCTCCCGCCGGCTCACGCCCCCGCTCGCGATCACGTTGAAATTTCCGGCGTTCAACATCGCTTCCTGCGCAACGAAATTTGGCCCCGTCAACATTCCATCGGTACCGATATCCGTGTAAATGATCGTGCGCACGCCGAGCCCATCCATCCGCTTCGCCATTTCCAGAGCACCGGTGCCCGTCGTATCGACCCAACCCTTCACCGCAACTTTCCCGTCCTTCGCGTCGATGCCCACCGCGATCTTCTCGCCGAACTGCTGCACCAACTCGCCGACGAAACGCTCGCTCTCCGCCGCCCGGGTGCCGATCACCACACGGCTAACGCCAAAACTCAATACGCGCTCCACGGTCTCGCGCGAACGCATCCCGCCACCGAGTTCTACCTTCAAACCGGTCGCGACAATTTCTTGAACCGCCGCCAAGTTTTGCGGTTCGCCCAAGAACGCCCCGTCCAAATCGACCACGTGAACCCACGCGCTGCCGGCAGCCTTAAACTCCCCTGCCACCCCAGCCGGCTTCTCGGCATACACCGTCTCCTGATCAGCTCGCCCTTGCAGTAAACGCACGGCCCGTCCGCCTCGGATATCGATCGCAGGATAAATAGTCATGAAAGGAAAACGCTTTGCTCCCCGGCCCCACGGTGCGAGATTAAATCGTATGTCGAACTACCAAGTCCCCGCTTTTTTGGCCGACCTTCTCCACGCTCGATCACCCTCCGGTTATGAGGGAGAGGCACAGGCGGTCTTTGACCGCTACGTAAAACCAGCCGCCGACACGTATGCAAACGACGCGTTGGGCAACCGCATTGCTACCCTGAATCCCAAGGGCGATCCGGTGCTGATGCTTGCCGGCCACATGGACGAACTCGGACTCATCATCACCTACGTCAACAAAGACGGGTTTATCTACTTTGACACAATCGGCGGCCACGATCGCACCGTGATTTCAGGACGCCGGGTCATCATTCAAACGGCCACCGGCCCCGTCAAAGGCGTCACCGGCAAGCGGGCGATTCATCTCATGGATGAAGGTGATCGCAAGAAAGTCCCGGAGATCCACGAAATCTGGATCGATATCGGTGCCCGGTCGAAAAAGGAGGCCCTTGAACGCATCGCGATCGGAGACGCTGCGACTTACGACCATGAGCTTGAACTTATCCACGGAAGCATCGGCACCGCTCGCGCCTTCGACAATAAAGTCGGCGCTTACGTCGTAGGTGAAACGCTCATCCGGCTGGCGAAGGAAAAGAAGAAGATTTCTGCCAAGGTTGTCAGTGTCGCGACCGCCCAAGAAGAAATCGGGGTCCGCGGTGCCACCACTGCCGCTTACGCGGTGAACCCGCACATCGCCCTCGCCGTCGACGTCGGCCACGCCACCGACCACCCGGACTGCGACAATCGCAAATACGGCGAGACCAAACTCGGCGGCGGCCCGATCATTTGCCGCGGCGCAAATATCAATCCCAAGATTTTCTCCCGCTTGGTCGCCGCCGCCAAGAAACTAAAGATCCCCTACCAGATTGAAGCTGACCCGAGGCCGACGGGCACTGACGCCCGTGCAATCCAAATGGGCCGAGGCGGTGTCGCCACCGGCTTGGTCAGTATTCCGCTGCGCTATATGCACACCCCAAGCGAAATCGTGGATCTCGAAGATGTGGAGCGTTGCGTCCAGCTCTTCGTAGAATTCGCCAAGGGGCTCGAACAAGGCGATTACGCCCACTGGTAAGCGTCAGGACCGCGCAAGGCGACTGAGCCTCACGCCGCGTTCTCGGTCGGCTCATTTTTCGCCGCGCGTCTAAGCGTGGGTTTACGACGCCCGGCGACCACGGCCGCATCGATGATGACCTCCGTCACATCGTCTCGCTGGGGCAGCTCATACATCACTTCCAGCATGATGTTCTCCATGATCGACCGTAGCGCTCGGGCTCCGGTCTTCAGCTCAATCGCCTTTTGCGCGATGGCTTTGACCGCATCCGAAGTGAAGCGCAGGCGCACCCCGTCCATCGCAAAGAGTTTCGCATACTGCTTCACCGTCGCGTTCTTGGTCTTCAACAGAATCTTCTCCAAATCCGCGACGGAGAGTTGATCCAAAACTGACACGACGGGCAGGCGGCCGATGAATTCGGGAATCATCCCGAAGCGCACTAAATCCTCCGGCGCGATTTTTTTCATCATCTCGTCCGGGGTGAGTTCGTGGTCGGCCGCGTTGACGTGAAACCCAAGCGACCGGGAACCCAGTCGCTTCTTGATAATCTGATCAAGTCCCACAAACGCACCGCCGCAAATAAAGAGAATATTGGCCGTATTGACCTGAATATACTCCTGATTCGGATGCTTTCTCCCCCCCTGCGGAGGGACGTTGCAGACAGTCCCCTCAAGGATCTTCAACAATGCCTGCTGCACCCCTTCGCCCGAAACATCCCGAGTAATGGAAACGTTTTCCGTCGTCCGCCGAATCTTGTCGATCTCGTCGATGTAGATAATCCCGCACTCGGCCCGCTTAACGTCGTAGTTGGCGGCCTGCAATAATCGCAGCACCACGTTCTCAACGTCCTCCCCCACGTAGCCCGCTTCGGTCAGGGTCGTCGCATCGGAGATCGCAAAGGGCACATCCAAAATTCGCGCTAGGGTTCGCGCGAGCAGAGTTTTGCCGGAGCCAGTCGGACCGGAGAGCAAGATATTACTTTTCTCCACCTCCACATCGGCGAACTCCGGCGAAAGCGCGGTCGATTCCCGTGGCGACTGGCCGGAGTCGAACCGCAGTCGCTTGTAGTGGTTGTAAACCGCGACCGAGAGCACCTTCTTCGCGTGATCTTGCCCGATCACAAAATCATCGAGCGTCCGCCGAATTTCCGCGGGCTTGATCAAGCGAATCAACGGTTTCGCGTCCGCCGCAGCCGCAGGCTTGATCTCCCGATCGATGATCGTTTTGCAGACGTTGACGCACGAATCGCAAATGTAGACGCCGGGCCCCGCGATGATTTTTTTGACCTCGGCCTGCGATTTTCCGCAGAACGAGCACAAGGTGACGCGCGACGATTTTGCCATAGGGAGCACGTTGCTCAGGCCAACACCTGAGTCCAGTGCGGAGTTGGCTTGAGCTGTTCCTCGCGCGATCCCGTCCTATTGGCGCTTAAATCAAGCCGCGCTCGGCACCACGATTTTTTGAGCTTCGCGGGTCGAAGCGATCACGTGGTCGACGATACCATAAGCTTTGGCCTCGTCCGCCGCCATGTAGTAATCGCGATCAGAGTTCGCTTCCACATCCGCCACGGGCTTTCCCGTATGCTTCGCCAAAACCCCGTTGAGGGTCTCACGCCAACGGATGATTTCGCGGGCCGCGATGGCGATATCCGCCGTTTGTCCACCCGCGCCACCGCTAGGTTGGTGAATCATCACCCGGCTGTTTGGCAGCGCAAAGCGCTTCCCCTTGGTCCCCGCGGCGAGCAGCACCGTGCTCATACTTGCGACCATGCCGATGCAATAGGTGACGACATCGAATTGCATAAAATTCATCGTGTCGTAAATCGCCATCCCGGCGGTCACGCTGCCGCCCGGAGAGTTGATGTAAACATGGACGTCTTTTTTTGCGTCCTCCATTTGGAGATACAGCATCTGGGCGATAACCAAGTTGGCGACCTGGTCATCAATGGGCGTGCCGATGAAAATAATCCGGTCCTTCAGCAGTCGCGAGTAGACGTCCATGGCCCGGGTCTCGCGGCCGTTACTGTCATAAATGGTGGGATTCGGCAGGTAATAGCTCACGGTGTTGTTGGTTCGCTCAAGCCTTTGGCTGGGTCGTCGAGACGCTAGCCTTCGAGACCAAGAAATCAACCGCCTTGTCGAAAATGATGTTCTGCTGAATGGCGCGAAGTTGATCCCGGTCCTTCGTCAAATCCTTCACGAGCTTGTCGGGGTTTTGACCGGTGCGGCTGGCCTCCCGGTAGATAAAATTGTCGATGTCGCGCTCGCTCACCGTGATTTTCTCGGCGGCGGCAATCTTGGCGAGGATGAGTTGAACTTTGACCCGCTGGGCGGCTGCTTTTTGGGCACCGGCAAACAGTTCTTTTTTGTCCTTTTCGAACTGATCTTGAGGAACGCCGCGGCGCATGTTTTCCTCAATGAACTGACGCAGAACGCTCTGGGTCTCGGATTCGATCAAGCTTTGAGGAATAGGAAACTCGATCTTACCCGCAATCGCCTCAGTCACTTGGCGACGCTGCGCCGTCTGATTCTCGTAGTCTTTACGTAACTTCAGATTGTTTCGAACGCTGGCTTTGAGTGCGTCAAGACTGTCAACCTGTTGGGACTTGAAAAACTCCTCGTTCAATTCCGGCAACGCGCGCTCCCGAATTTCCAAAACCTCGATCGCGTAACTTGCCGCTTTTCCCGCCAAGGCGGGAGCCGGCGCGAAGTCTGCCGGAAATGCGATCGCCACCGTTTTTTTATCGCCAGTCTTTATTCCGGCCAACTCCTTACCCAAGCCCGGCAGCACACCTTCGTTGGTGCCCTCAACTTCTTCCCAAGTTTGCGGGACTTTACCGTAGATCTGTTTGTCCGGGACAATCTCAGCCACCGGCTTTCCATCAATCGTGCCCTCGTAGGATAACTTAACGTAATCGCTCTTTTGCGCGGCGCGATCCGCCACCTTGAAATCAGCGCGTTCACCGCGAAGCCCCTCGATCACCGCATCGACTTCAGTATCGGTAGCCTCGGTCGGCGCGATCTCGGTCGGCAAGCCGACGTAGTCGGGCAAAGCGAACTCCGGCCTGACATCGACGGTCACAGTGACCGCCGCAGAGAGCCCCGCTTCAATCGTTCCCTCTTCGAGATTTACGATGTTCAACACCTCTACGTTTTCATGATCGAGCGCGCTCTTGTAGGCTTTAGACACGACCTTCTGCTTAAATTCACCCGCGATCTCCTTGGCGTAACGCTTTAAGATCATCGACGCTGGCGCCTTGCCCGGACGAAAGCCTGGCAACTGCGCAAACTTCGAAAATTCGACCACCGTTGCCTGATGTTCGGCGTCGACCTCGCTTTTGTCCAAGGTGACGACGATGCTTTTGCGCGTTTCGGAAACGTTATTGAGTTGGATGTTCACAGTGAGATTCTCAGAGGTAATTTCGATAAATGAATCGGGCAACCTACGAAGCACCCCAATACGGTCAATGCCGGATTCCGCCATGTTGAGCGCTTGCACGACAGGGCCTCGAATCATTTGTATAGGATATGCTTTGCCTCTCAATCTTGCTCCGGGATCACGCGCCCCTGCTGCTAATCGATGCCGCTTCTTGCAAGGTTCAAGTGGGGGTTTTGGCCGCCGACGGCGTTTCCCATTGGGCCACTCAGGAGGCCGAAGCGGGGGTCGCCATCTTTCGCTGCATTGAGAAACTCGGGGTCGATTTAGGCCGCATTCGTGGCTTTGTGTTTTGCGAAGGACCCGGTTCGACGCTGGGCATCCGAACTTCCGCGATGGCCATCCGCACTTGGCAGACTCTGGCGCCGCGCCCCGCCTTTGCCTACGGCAGTCTGGCGTTGTTGGCTCACGCGATCGGCCGGTTGGACGTCACCATTATCGCCGATGCGCGCCGCAGTTCTTGGCACGCCCAAAAACTAGGTCACCCCCTTCGTCGGTTGATTGCCGAAGAATTGAACGGCCCGCTGGTAACGCCGAGGCACTTCCGCACGTGGTCGCCCGAACCCACAGGCACGACCGTTCACGACTACGCCGTGGAACACCTGATCGAAACAACCAAGGAGATGCCACTCTTCCGCCCAACCGAATCGCCCGACGCCTTTCTTCATCACGATCCAGGCTTCGTGACGTGGTCTCCAACCATTCACCGGGCGCCGGTGAATAGCACCCAAGAAGGTTAAAGCCGCTTGGGTAATGCGAAGCGGCAGGGGCGAAGAGTTTGCGCTTTCCCGTGAATTCTTAGGTCAGTCTACCACCAGAAGAAACTTACAATTATCATCGGCCAACGGTTGATTATATAGAGAAATTGCAAATCGGCCACCCAGACGGTGTGGCAGTCGAGTGGCCCCAAATCGCGCCCGTTTCCGAGCCATTGACTTAGGACGCGACCTTCATGGGTGCATGCTCGCCCTGAACTACTGGCACCGGCGGCGATCCTTTCGCCCGAAGCCCCAAAGGTTATTAGGAAATAGTGGTGGCCGGAAAGTCGGCCCCGGCGTCGACCACCGAAAGGGCCCGATGCGGGGGAACTTGAGTCCGGAACCACGTCCGTTGCTTCCTGACCAAGCCTTTCGTGTTCTTGACGATCTCATCAACCAAGTCGCTTTCCGCGATCCGTCCATCGAAGAACGCCAAAACTTCCCGATAGCCGATGGCGCGAGCAGCGCTGGGATTTTGCTCAAGACCGGCGGCTCTTAGACGACGCACCTCGTCGACCAGCCCGGCCCAGATCATCCCCCTTACCCGGGCCTCAATTCGTAGGGCCAGCTCGTCGGCCGGGCGGGTAAGTTCCAGCAATTCGACGTGCCAGTCGGCAAACGCGCCCGGCTTCGCCGAGAACTCCGCCTTCAATTGCTTCAGGGTTCGCCCTGTCGCCAAACACCGCTCCAACGCCCGCGTTACCCGGCGCGGATTATCGACATCCAGTGAACCCAAATCATCCGCATTCAGTGCGCGCAACTCGCCCACCAGCGCCGCAAGCCCAAGCTTTGCCCTGCGGGCTTCTACCTCCGCGCGCAGTTCTGCCGGCACCGTCACATCGTCGGCCACCGGGGCCAAAAACGATTTCAGGTAAAATCCGCTTCCACCCGTCACCAACACCGCCCGACCCCGCGCCTCGATCTGCTTCACCGCCTCCCGCGCCAATCCAATGTAGCGGGCCACATCCATCTTCTCGGTCACCCCGCAAATATCGATCAGGTGATGCGGCACCCGGGCCAACTCGTCGACGCTGGGTTTTGCCGTGCCGATGTCCATGCCCTGATAAAACAAAAGCGAGTCGCATGAAACGATCTCCGCCCCGTGGGACTCCGCCCAGCGCAGCGCCCACTCCGTCTTACCTACCGCCGTGCAGCCGGTGAGAACGTGAATCGTAGATTTCATGCCGTGAGCTTAATACTCTTTCCGGTTCCGGGCGAGCCGAAGGATCAGTCCTCGCGAGCCCGCTCGGGCCGTTACCGTTCGCTGCTTCCTCCCCCCTCCGGCCAGTTCGGCGCGAGTCATCACCCGATTGCATCCGCCGCGCTTGGCAGCATAGATCGACGGTCGGACACGCCGATCAACCGCTCGAGCCACGACCCATCTTCGGGCAACGCCGCCAATCCGGCGCCGATCGTCAGCCTCAAAGACACGCCGCTCTCGATCATCACCGGGCTGGCCGCCACAGCTGAGCGTCTTCATCGGTCGAAGCCCTCTTGAGTTCTTAGAGCTTTCCATGCAATTTCGTAAAATCCGTCTGCGTGAGCCGAAACTGCAACCGGTCATCGTCGATCATCAGGATCTTCCTCATAGACCGCCAGCGCACCGATTCCGAACCCGCAGGGCAAATTCAAATCCCGTTACCCCCTTTTTTTACCCCGTTGGGACTCCGGAGCTTAGCGACGAGTCCCGGCCACCAAATCGAGCGCCTTTTCCTCCATCACGGCCGCGATCCGCGCGGGTGTCGCTAAGTTATCCTTGATCACATTCACCAAGGCGCTGCCCACGACCACCCCGTCGGCAAGCGCCGCCACTTGGGCCACTTGGGCGCGGCTGCCGATCCCGAAACCCACGGCGATCGGCAAGCGTGTATGGATCCGAATGCGGGCCACCGCCTCTGCAATGCCGCCGGCCACATCCGAACGTACCCCGGTCACGCCTTCGCGTGACACATAGTAAATAAAACCGGTCGTTGCCGCCGTGATTTTTTCGATTCGCGCCGCCGGGGTCGTAGGAGCCACGATGCACACCGTATCCACTCCGTGTTGGGCTGCAGCCGCAGCGAATTCCGCGCCCTCCTCGGGCGGCAAATCGAGCACCAACATGCCGTCAACCCCGGCCGCTTTCGCCGCCTTCACGTAGCCATCGATCCCATTTGAAAAAACTAGATTGTAATAGGTGTAGAACACAACCGGCACGTCGCTAAACTCACGGATGCGCCGCACAAACTCGAAGACTCTCGCCGCCGTCATGCCGCCTTCCAAGGCCCGCTGCGCCGCCAGTTGGTTCGTAAGTCCATCCGCCAACGGGTCCGAAAACGGCACCCCCAGCTCCAACACATCGATGCCGCTTTTGATCAACGCCCGGCAGGCCTCCAAGGAGGTGTCGAAACTCGGGTCTCCCGCGCACAAGTAAGCAACGAAAGCGGCGCGGTTTTGTTCACCGGCACGGGAGAAAGCATGGGCGATACGGGACATATTGCCTGCCATCGGCGCAAAAACCCTTTCGCGGGGCAAAGAGAATTTTTTGTCCCGGAAACTTAACCCGGCCTCGGGGTGTCGGACACGTTACAATTCTCCGCCCAGTCCCGACCCGCTTGCGTGCAACAAATCGCTCCCTTTCCTTCGTTCTCCTCCGTTTCAAATGCCTTCCATCCGCCCAAAACAAAAGTCGCCCTCTTCGACGAAGGTCCGCCGTCGGTCATCGCCGAAGCCTCAGCCGTCGCGGTCCTCATCACAGCGTGACCTGCTCTATCAGCGGATCCGGCATGAGATCATCGACGACCTCGATGAAGAGGTGGAGATGGAGCGCGCCGACTGGGATCCCAAGTCCGCCCACACTGCCTCGTCCGCTGCCGGCACCACGGCCGAGCGTGCCCAGCGCGACTTTTATTTCAAGGAACTCTACCGCCTCCAGACGCAGCTTGTATCCCTGCAGGACTGGGTGGTTCAGACCGGGCACCGAATGGTCATCGTCTGCGAGGGCCGGGATGCCGCCGGCAAGGGCGGCATCATCAAGCGGATCACCCAGCACCTGAATCCCCGGGTTTGCCGCGTGGCCGCCCTGCCTGCGCCCACCGACCGAGAGAAGACCCAATGGTATTTCCAACGCTACATCGCCCACTTGCCGGCGGCCGGCGAGATCGTGCTCTTTGACCGCAGTTGGTATAACCGGGCCGGCGTCGAGCGGGTGATGGGCTTTTGCAGCGATCACGAATACGAGGAGTTCTTCCGCACGGTGCCCGAATTCGAAAAAATGCTGATCCGTTCCGGCATCCAAGTGGTAAAATATTGGTTCTCCATTTCGGACGAGGAACAGGAGTTTCGCTTCCGCGCCCGGATCAACGATCCCCTCAAACAGTGGAAACTCAGCCCCATGGATCTTGAATCGCGCAAGCGTTGGGAACTCTACACCAAGGCCAAAGAAATCATGCTCCGGCGCACCCACATTCCTGAGGCGCCATGGTGGGTCGTCCCCGCCGTGGACAAGAAGAAGGCGCGCCTCAATTGCATCCGGCATCTGCTCTCCCAAGTAAACTACCGGGAGATCAAGCGACCCCGGATCGTCCTACCAAAACGCGTTCACTCCCCCGACTACCTCCGGGCGCCGGTGCCTGAGGAAATTTTCATCCCCCAGTTCTATTGAGTGAAACGCCCCGTTGACCTCGCAGGTCAACCCGACCAACTCACCGGTCATGGAACTCCCCGTCGTCGACCAAGACTTTCTCCGCGAACTCGTAAAGGTTTCCCGCCAAAAGCACCATCACGTGAAATGGGTGGATCGCGACGGCACGGATCGCGTCACCACGGTGAGCCAAACCGAGGTGGTCCGCCTCAACGCGCTCGCCCAACGCCTCCGGATCGGCAAGACCGAACTCATGCGCCAAGCCGCCCATTTGCCCGTGGCCCGTAAAATCTCGGCCGTTTCTAGCCACACAAAAATTGACAGCGCCGGAATCAGTGCGACCAATCTTTGAGATGGGTGCCGCGTTTGGCATCCGTGCAAACATCAACGTCTCCGCTTCATCCCAAATGAAAAAAGTCCTGCTCGCCCTCGTCACCGCCGGCCTCCTTGCGCTCGGCACCGTCAACGCCTCGGCTCAAACTGCGCCGAAGTCGGTCATCCACGTCGTCACTGTTTCATGGAAAGAGGACGCGAAGCCTGAACAGATCAAAGCCGCCCTCGAGGGTGTCACGGCCATGCCGGCAAAGTTCAAGGGCATGACCCGCACCTGGGTGAAGGCCATCAAGGTTCAAGGTACCGCTACCCATGCGATCGTCATGGAATTTGCCGACGAAGCCGCGCTTAAGGCTTACTCCGGCAGCGACGCCCAAAAAGAGTGGTACAAAGTCTACCTGCCTATCCGCGCCAAGAGCACGACCTTCGACATCACCAACTGAGCCGACTGGCTTACGTCAGTTTTATCAGGAGCCGCCCCGCAGGCGGCTCCTTTTTTGCGCCCCGATTCCGGGACTCAAAGCCCCGTCTCCAGCAGTGCAACCACGGCGGCGTTCTTGTACTCCTTCGCCAAATCCAGAGCCGTCACACCGGGCTTTGATCGCACCTTTGGGTCCGTGCCGCGCTCGAGCAAGAGCTTCACCATCTCCACGCCGCCACCCGCCGCCGCCTCATGCAACGGGGTGCCACCCAGCTCGCTCAACGCATTGGGCGGTGCGCCCCGATCCAAAAGAATCCTCGCCAACTCCACCTGATTCTTCGCTGCGGCGTGGTGCAAGGGCGTCCAGCCAATCCGGTCACGGCGCACCAGCTCAGCTTTACGGTCAATCAGTGCGACCAGCACCGCCCGGTCGTTACGTTCCACCGCGAGATGCAACGGCGTGCGCGCCGCGTTATCGGGCGCGTTAACATCCGCCCCGCGCTCGATCAGGAAAAGGGCGATCGCCGTCTTGCGCCGCAAAATCGCCTGATGCAGCGGAGCGAGCTTCGTGCCCCCTTCCCCTTGGAGAATCTTGGGGTTGCTCTCGATAAACTTCTTCACGTCCTCCACGCCGCCCTTGGCGATCGCTTCATCAATGGTCACGTAGCTCGCAGTCGCCGCCGGCGCGGCCGCGCTCAACCCGACTGCCCCGCACCCCATCAGGGCCGCTCCCAACAAAACTAGCCAGGCTTTGGCGCTCATTTGACGACGGGCCTCAGCACCACCTTGCGATACGAAACCGAGCCATGGTCTCCCTGTAGAAAAATCGGTCCAGGACGAAACTCGTCCGACCACAGCGCCCCGCCGGTGCAGCCTTTGATCGGTTGATTGGCGATGATCGTCGTACCGTTGAGCACCACCGTGAGATGACGATCGACTAACGTGATATCCAAGGTCTGCCACTGCGACGCCGGCTTCTCCGCGGCCACGCTTGGCGTGATCCGACTGTAGAGGGCGCCCATGTGGTGCGAATCGAGCGCCTTCCCGAAAGAATCGAAGACCTGGATCTCGTAGATTCCGCGCAGGTAAATGCCGCTGTTGTTCTTTTCCGGTACGTTGACTTCGAGCGTGAGATTAAAGTCCTCGAATTCGCGCTCCGTGCGCAAATTTCCAAATCGACGCACCGGTTGTCCCTCCACTTTTGGCGCCGGCCGATTGACCAACTCCCCATTCACCGCCGACCAGCCGTTCTCAGATTTCGCCTCGATCAGCCGCCATCCCGTGAGATCACGGCCATTGAACAACTCGACCGGCGCTCCGTATTTCACCTTCGCCAAATCGGGCGCCGGCGGCAGCGCCGGGATTCGCTTTCCGGTGAACTCCTCGCGCTCGATCTTGGTCCCCGCCGCATTGAACGCCGTTCGCGTCAGCTTGAGCACGTCGCCCTCCAACCGGCCTGAAATCGTTTCCGTCGACTGCTGCGTGCGCACCACTTTTCCGGCCGGATCTTTGCGCGGCACCTCCCGCACGCGGGTCACCGTCAACGCTCCGTCCACGATCGCGACGCTCGACAGCGGCACGACGCTGCCGCCACCCCAAAGGATCGAACCGTCAAACCATCCGGCGTCACGCCGGACTTCCAACCAACCGGCCCGGTCGCCGGGCAACGAAAGCGCCCAACGGCCAAGCAAAGGATCGACGGGCGCCGCCGCCCGCAGTCCGATGACGGACAGGGCGATCAGCATCAACCCGCGCAATAAGTTCATTCCGGGAAACGTAGGGGATTTTTGCATAGTGGAGAGCCCAACATTCGAATCCCGCCCCGCCAAAATACCAGCTCGTTTTCAGCGCACCACCGCCAAAAGCCGGGGCACCTCGAGGGCGAAATCCAACCGATTTGCCTTCGGATCGCAGGCCAACGGCCCGGTGCCAACGGCCACCACCGCCCGATATTCGAGTCCCCGCAGCGCGGCGAGTTGCCAAAAGCAGTCGTTCACATGACTCCGGTTGAACCCTTCAACAACCCGGGTGCCCGGCGCGCAAAAGGCCAGATTGGCCAAACCTGCGCCGTGCGGGGCCACGATCACCTTCGCCCGCCGAAAGCAGGCCACCTGCTCCGCCCAACTCAACTCCTCCAAACGCACCGCCTCGAACCCCAGCGGCGCTAAGGCAGCCACCACCTCGGCTTCGTTGCTAATTCGGCGCCGCCGCGCTCCGGCCCTCGAAATAAAAAGCCTTTCCCCCTTGAGCCGCGGCTCTGCGGCCGGCAGCCGAGCGGCGAATTCAAACACCAACTCGAGTTGCCGTCGCGTCGCCCTCCCGGTCCACCCCGGCAACAGCGGCACCAGCAATTGTTCGCACTGTCGATAGGCCCTTCGCTTCGGCTCCAACATCGCGCCCGTCCAGCCCAAAAGTTTCAAGGCGGTCCGACTGCATTCCAACTCCGCATGGGCGAGCAACGTGGACCCCCGGGCCTCCGTCGGCAACGAAAGCAACCGCGGCAACTCGTCGAGCAACCAGTGGCAATACCCTTCGCCCAAAGCGCTCGCCACGACCGTCGTCACTCCGGGCACCCACTCAGGCGCCCGCATTTTCGCATCTCCGACCAACCAGTGCCCCTCCTCCGCACGCCCAAAATCCAACGACACATCCCGCACCACGTTTTGCCCGTCCGGCGTCAGCACGATTCCGTCGCCAAACACCCTTCCACGATCAAGTCGCGCCACCCCTGCTTGCAACCCGGCCGTCGGCCGATCTCGCCGTTGCCATAACTCCCGCACGTCAGCGTCCACGCCGTCCGGCACACCGATGACGCTCTCCACCACCGGCGCACGACTCAACCACGTCCCGTCAAAGCGGGCGACAGCCGTCGCGAGCGTTTCGCACGCGATCGGAGGCGGCACGTAGTCTGCGCGGGAATCCATCAAACCGTCTCACGCTTCTGTTTTTGCGCGGGGCGACAACGGCCAAAATGGGCCGTCACCCCAAAAGTTCCCGACCACATTTGTCTCTGCAAGCCGGGTCCCCTTCGATTGAGTCACACTTTGCCCATGAAAAAGACCTTTCTGTTTACTGCATCCGGCCACGCGCCGGCCCGAATTATCGAATCCATCAAGCACGACGTGCGCAAATACGTGAAACGCGAACGCTCCAAGCCCGTGCCCGCCGACGGCGATTATTGGGACTTCGCCTGCAAAATCGGCCCAGATTCCGCCGCCGCTGAAAGCAAGCACCTCAAGGATCTCAACGCCGCCATCGACGCCGTCGCGCTCACCAGTGCGCCCTCGGTTTACATCGAAATCGCGGCCATCGCCGCCAAGCACGTTCGCTACCCGGCCGCAGCCGACGCGACTCAGGCCGCGCCCTTGGCCACCGGCCTTGACGGATCCGCCACCCACTCGCTCCAGGACCCGGCGTAGAGTTTCGAGCCGGCCAGGCCGGCATATTCCATCGCGAAAATGTTCGCGCACGCCGTGATGCCGGAGCCGCATTGGTGGCCCACCCGCTCTGGCGCCCGACCGACTACGAGCATCTCAAACTCACGCCGGATTTCCTCCGCCGGGCGAAAGGTCAGGTCAGCGTTCAGATTCGCCTTATAAAAGCGGTTCAGCGCACCCGGAATATGCCCGGCCACCGGGTCCATCGGTTCGACTTCACCCCGATAACGCTCACCGGCCCTCGCATCAATCAACGCACAGGTCGCGTCCGCCAACTGCCGCTGCACGTCCTCCGCGCTCCACACCCAAGCATCGTTGGTTTCGAAGTGGCAGGGACGTTCCGCCCATGTTCCGGAAACCGGCACCTCCGTGGTTGTAGGCCGGCCTTCGGCGATCCACTTCGGCCAGCCGCCATCAAGCAAAACCACCCGCGTAAAACCGATCCAGCGCGCCAACCACCAGAGCCGCGCCGCGTAGAGCCCGCCCGCGTCATCGTAAGCGACAATCCTCGACTCTCGGGTCACGCCGTGCCGCGCAAAAAACTCCGCGACCGCCGCCGGTTCAGGCAAGGGATGCCGGCCATTTTTTCCCGTCTTTGCTCCGGACATCGCGGTTTCGACGGCCGCGAAATGCGCCCCCGGCACGTGGCCCTCGCGATAGAGTCGCTCGCCTTTCGCGTGGTCCACGAGATCGTGCCGACAGTCGAAAATGACCCACGCCGGATCGTTGAGGTGCGAAGCGAGATCGGCGGTGCAGAGGAGCATGGTGGAGCGAAGTTGATTCGCACACCGCCCCGCGTGAACCCCAAAATCGCCCGCACTCCCGACCACTGGCCGGTTCCACCGCCGGACCGCCGCACCACTAGCGCCTTACTTGAATGAAAATCCCAGCGCCGACAGCTCGTTCATGTTAAACGGCGCGCTCGCCAAGACTTCCTGCAATTTCTCAAACGCCGCCGCCACGGAGCCCACATCGCATAACGCCATCCCGTCATCGCTGTCGTGGATATGCACCGACCATGCGCTGTCGTCATCCACCCGCAGTTGCAGGGTCGAACCATAAAGATAGTTCCCCGGCACGCCGGAATGCGGTCCGGCTCCCGGCACCAGGAAAAGCGAGTGGATCGGATCGTGCGCCACGATCTTCTGATCGCCGACGTGCTTTGCGCGATGATGCGCCGGCTTCCCCGCGACCAAAATTCTCATTCCTTCCGCGCGGGCCTGCTGCGCCGCCGGGAGCGAACCGACGTAGCGGCTAAAAATGCTCGCATTGGACTCCAGCGCAGTCGCCTCGATTTTGCCGGCCAGAAACGCCTCGAGGTTGTTTGCGTGAAACACCGGCCGGGCCGCCAGAGACCGCGCCGTCACGTAGCCACCTTTGTGATCGGCGCTCGCATAGACTTGGTGCGCCGCAATCAGCCGCCGCAGCGTGTCCATGTAGCTCGGCGTCGCCGGCACGGCTCCAACCGGGCTATGGTCGATCAAGTCGAGCAACATCTGATCCAAGTGCGCATGGGGGTCGTGGGGCATACCCGGAGAGTGACTCGCCCGATCCCGGCAACACGAGTTCCTTCTCGAACCCGACCCACTTTACTCTTCGACGTGCTGCCGGTGGCGAAACGGCGTCTTACCCTCACTCTTCGTTTTCCAACCGGGCTTACTCGCCAGCGCACTCGGTTTTCGCCGGGCCGGCACGCTCGCGAGTTTCTCAGTTTTCAACTTTTGGTAGCTGGCAAACCGCTCCGCCGTCAGGCTACCGCCGGCCAACGCCGACCGCACCGCACACCCCGGCTCGTTGCCATGGCCACAGTTTCCAAAGCGGCACTTCGCCGCCAGCTCCGCGATATCCGCAAACGCGCTCTCGACGCCGTCCTCGATGCCCCAGAGTTGCAGCTCGCGCATGCCCGGCGTGTCGATCACCAGCGCCCCCGTCGGCGTCTGCACGAGTTCACGCCGCGTCGTCGTATGGCGGCCCTTGCTGTCTTTCTCGCGCACCTCCGCCGTCGGCATCGCCTCAGGATCACGCACCAGCGAATTGATCAGACTCGACTTCCCCACACCCGAAGAGCCGATGAACGCCAACGTCCGCCCCGGCTGCGCATACGTCGCCGCCAGCGCTTTCAGCCCTTTCCGCGTCGCCGTACTCGTGATCAAGACCGGCACCCCGGGGACGAGCACCTCGATCTCGCGCCGCACCGTTTCCGCATCCGTGCACACATCGGATTTATTCAATACCACCACCGCCTCCGCCCCACTTTCCTTCGCCGCCACGAGGAACCGTTGAATACGCTTCGGATTAAAATTCTGGTCCAGCCCGCTCACCAAAAATACCGTGTCGATGTTCGCCGCCACGATCTGCTCGATCTCTTCCGAGCCCGAGGCCCTGCGGGAAAACTTCGTCCGCCGAGGCAACACTACATGGATATCCGCCCTCGCCTCGCCCTCACGCCGTCGCACGCCGACCCAATCACCCACCGCCGGAAACTGATCCGCTTTCTTCGCCACATGAAAAAATCCACCGCCGCACTCGCCGAGGACTTCGCCACCCGCCGTGTGCACCGCGTAGAAATTTCGCCGTAGCTCGCACACCACGCGCGCCGGCTCCAGCCCCGCCGCGGCGTGCGGGGCAAATGCGAGTTCGAGGGCGGGTTGCCAGCCCAGATCGGCTAGAGTCATACGCACTATTCAACACGCCCCACGCGTCAGAAGCCAGCGCGCAACGCGCCTGCTTGCGGCTTGAGCTTCCGCTTTTCCTTTTGTCCCTTCACCCGGTGCCCAACGTGTCCCGCGAAGTTCGTCCCAGCCAGAAGCCCGGCCATGTCCTCAACGAACGCGCCTCCCTCGAGCCCGTGCCCGCCGGATGGTCCTTGCTTCCGCCCGGCGACGCCGCCCTTAGCCGGCGCCTCAAGGCCGACGGTCCATCCTGGACCATGATCGAACTGAAGGGTCGCAAGCGGTTCTCCCGCGGCATTTGGGCGCCCGCCGACCGCATCGCTGCCCTGCGCGCCGAACTCGAAACCGAGCGCGCCGATCCCGCCTACACCCGTCGCCTCAACGCGGGCCGCCAACGCCGCGCCGTCGCCGAGGCCGACTACGTCGAGGATTTTCGCGCCGCCGTGCTCACGTTCCTCGCGTTTCATCCCCGCTACACCACCGACGCCCAATTCCTCGCCGATCTGATCGCGGCCCACGCGACACCCGTGGGCAGCGGCACCGTCGCCCGCACCGAACGCATTCCCATCGAGGACCGGGCCGAGGCCGCCACCATCGCCTGGCTTCGCCACCAGACGACCGGCTACGACCAGATGCGAATTCCTTTGGTCAAAGGCCGCCGCCGTGAGGTGCGCCGGCTGCTCGCCCAGCGTTCGCACGAGTTGCTCCGCCACTACCGCAACGGCCAACCGCCCGCCTCGGCCCACTGCCCGTTGCAAGCCGCCCTGAGTCTCGCTCGGCCACCAAGCCCGACGCCCGCACCGGTACCCGCGCAAGGCGTCCTCTTTTGAAAACTCCCACCATGCCGATTTTTTCCACAATCCTGACCCATCCGGGCAGCGCCCACAAAGACGAGTTCCTGGCCTGTTGCGTTCTCCTCGCGGAACATCCCGTACCCATCGAGCGCCGCGAGCCTCTGCCCAACGACCTCGCCGATCCCGCCGTTGCCGTCGTCGATGTCGGCCATCGTCACGAGCCGGCGCTGAATGATTTCGACCACCACCAGCTCGCGAAAGACCACCCGCCCACCTGCTCCCTTTCCCTCGTTTTGCAGCACCTCGGTCTCTACGCCGACGCCCGCCAGTTTTGCGACTGGCTCGAACCCGCCGAGTGGTTCGATTGCCGAGGCCCCATCGCCACCGCCAAATTCCTCGGCGTCGACCGCAACACTCTTCCGAAGCTCAACTCGCCGATCGACATTACCCTGCTTCGCCGCTTCGCCCTCGCCACGCGCCTTGAGCCCACCGATCCGCTGTGGGCGATCATGCGCATGATCGGCGAGGATCTTTTGGACTATGTCCGGTCCCTCCGCGCCCGCCTCGATTTTATCGCCCGCCATGCCGAGGTCTGGACGCTCGACCTCGGCGACGCCCCCGCGAAAATCCTCTTCCTCCCCCGCACCGATCCGCTGCCCGAGGAGCCTTCCATGGGCATCGATCGCTACATCGAAACCCAAGGTCTCGTCGCCGAAATCGTCGCTACCGTCGTTCCCGACCGCCGCAGCGCGGGCTACGGACTCTCCCGTTTTCAAGATCACCCGCGCCTCGACTTCTCGCGCCTCGCGCAAGCCCCGGGCGTGCACTTCGCCCATGCGCGCGGTTTCGTGGCGAAAACATCGCTCACCGCTCCCACCGACCTCCGCGCCTTGCTCCTATTGGCCGCCAACTCGGGCTCGCCCCGCGCCTGAAATCACCCCTACTTTTTCAACCATGGACCAACTGCCCGACTGCCAATATTGCCGCAAAGACCAACGCCTCGACGATCTCATGATCGAGATCGCTCCGATGCAGGTCTCCACGCTCTACCTGTTCAAAGAGCAGACCTACCGTGGCCGTTGCGTCGTCGCCTACCGACATCACATCAACGAGCTCTTCGAGCTGTCCGACGCGGAGCGTGACCGCTTCATGGCAGACGTCGCCCGCGCCGCGAAAGCGATGCAGGCCGCATTCAACCCCGCCAAAATCAACTACGGAGCCTACTCCGACAAGCTCCCGCACCTGCACTTCCATCTCGTGCCCAAGTATCGCGACGGCCCGAGCTGGGGCGCTCCCTTCACGATGATGCCCGAGCCCAAGCAACTCCTCGGCTCCGCCGACTACGCCGAATTGATCGCGGCAATCAAAGCCCAGCTCGGCTAACCCAGCGACGGCGCGGCCCTCGTCGCCCCCTTATCTGCCACCACGCGCACGCGGCAACCGCAGCTCGGCCCGAGAATGGGCCCTCAGCTTTTGCCGCCACCCTCAACCGGCCGCTCCGTTTCCGCTGCCACCTTCGGCGCCGGCGGCACGATTTTGTCCGCGATATAGATCATATAGCTGGTGCTTTTGGCCGTCGCGTGCTTCCGCACCGGCAACGCATGCACTTTGAATCCGCTGTTGGAGAGCCGGCTTTCAAACATCTTGTCCGCGCCCGATGACCAAATCACGACGCGCCCGCCCGGCTTGAGCGCCTGCGCGATCCGCTGAATGCCGCGCAGATCATAGACCTTGGCATTGCCCGTCTGCACCATCGCGGACGGCCCGTTGTCGATATCGAGAGCAATTGCATCGTAGGGCTGAGCCGCCGAACGGGCGACCACCGAGCGCACATCTTCGTTCAAAATTTTCACGCGGGAATCCGTGAGCAACGCGCCGTTCAGGCCCGCGAGCAACGTGCGGTTCCACTCCAGCACCGCTGGGATCAGCTCGGTCACGTGCACCGTCGCGGCCTTGCCCACCTTCGAAAGCACGCCCTGCAACGTGTAGCCGAACCCCAAGCCGCCGATCAACACCCGCGGAGCCGCCGAAATCCCCGCGCCCGCGACGGCGAACTCGCCCAAGGCCAACTCCGAGGCAGTCGCCGCCGAGTTCATGAGTTCCTTGCCGTTGACCCGGATACTGAAGCGCCCGTCATGGGAAAAAAGAGAGAGCTTGGCCCCTTCCGGGGTCTTGGTTTCGGCGAGCAGCAATTGCGGTTTCATGCGAGGATCGGTCATCATGGCAGCTTCCCGCACGGAAGCCACGCCGAACCTTTGAAATTTTTCCGTGCGCGGAAGCCGGCCTGTCGTCTAGGTCTTTCTCTTTCCCGATGCCCGAATTCATCAATCTCGCCGGCTACCGTTTCGCTCCCCTCGGCGAACTCCCGGAATTGCGCGATCGCCTGCTCCGCCAGACCAAGCTGCTCGGCCTGCGCGGCACGATCTTGCTCAGCACCGAGGGCATCAATCTCGTGATCGCCGGCACGCGCACCGCCACAACGGAAATTCTAGCCACCCTCCGCGCCATTCCCGGCCTCGCCGACCTTACGCCAAAGGAGAGCAGCAGCGCCGAGCAGCCGTTCAACCGCATGCTCGTAAAAATAAAGAAAGAGATCATCGCGTTCGGGGTGGAAGGCATCAACCCGGCCCTGCGCCCCACGGCCAAACTCTCCGCCGCCACCCTCAAACAATGGCTCGACGAGGGTCGCCCTGTGACCCTGCTCGACACGCGCAACGACTACGAAATCCGCATGGGCACTTTTCGCGGCGCGCGGCCGGCCGGGATCAACCAGTTTCGCGATTTCCCCGCCGCCGTCGCCAAGTTACCCGCGACCCTGAAAAACCAACCCGTCGTCATGTTTTGCACCGGCGGCATCCGCTGCGAAAAAGCCGGCCCGTTGATGGAGCGCGAGGGCTTCACCGACGTCCATCAACTCGACGGCGGTATCTTGAAGTATTTCGAGGACTGCGGCGGCGCGCACTACGAAGGGGAATGCTTTGTCTTCGACCGCCGCGTCGGCGTGGACCCTCAACTTCGCGAAACCGGTTCCGTGATCTGCTTCAACTGCCAGATGCCCCTCACCGTCGCCGAGCAGAAAGACCCCCGCTTCGTCCCCGGCAAAAGCTGCCCTCACTGCATCGACGGCAAGCCGTCAAAGGCGGCGAAAGCCGAGTTTTAGCGGCAAGGCTCAACGCTCAACGCACCCGCCGACCCGCCAGCGGTCGCTGGGACCACGGGAAAAACTCTCTCGGTTCCTCCGCGACAAACGGCGCGGGCGCCATCGGCCGCGCCGCCGGCGCAGGTCTCGCCAACTTCTGGCCGGCGGCTTCCCGCAGCTTGTCCTTCTTGCTCTTCCTTTTCCCTTTCACCCCACCGGTCCCCGAGACCAACGGCGGGGGCGGCGCGAGCTCCTCCGGTTCAAATCCCGCGATTTGCTCCCGCTCCAATCGGAGCGCGTGCCGCTTCTCGATCAGCTCAAAGTGCGCGTGGGTCTCAGCGCTGATAAAGCTCACCGCCACGCCGTTCGCACCGGCCCGGCCCGTCCGGCCGATGCGGTGCACATAGTCCACCGCCGAGCGCGGGAGGTCGTAGTTCACCACCGCCGCCAAGTCGTCGATGTCCAAGCCCCGCGCCGCAAGATCCGTGGCCACCAGCACGAGTAGCCGGCCCGCTTTAAAATGCGCCAGCGCTTCGGTCCGACCGCCCTGACTCAATTCACCGTGTAACGCGCCCGCGTCGATCCCCGCCCGACGCAGTTTCTCCGCCACGTGCTCGGTGGCGTATTTGGTCGCGACAAAGACGAGGGTGCGGCTCCAGCCGTTTTCCTGCACCAAGTGCCGCAGCAACTGTGTTCGCCGCAAAGCATCCACCTCGATGGCACGTTCAACAATGGTCGACGGCTGCTGCACCGGAGGTGCCACGTCGATGACCAGGGGTTCATGCAACAACCGGTCGGCCAACGCCGCCACCGCCGGCGGAAAAGTCGCAGAAAAAAACAGGCTTTGGCGTTTGGCCGGAAGCAACGCTACGATCCGCTCCAGCTCGTCGGAAAAGCCGAGGGCGAGCAACCGATCCGCTTCGTCAAGGACGAGCACTGAGACCGTAGAAAGCGACACCGCATTATGTCCGATCAAATCCAACAACCGGCCCGGTGTCGCCACCAACACGTCAACTCCGCCACCAAGAGCCATCATCTGGGGATTGATCGAGACGCCGCCGTAAACCACCAGCGTCTTGATCGGCTCCGGCAAGAAACGCCCATAGCGCCGCACCCGTTCGCCGATCTGCGCGGCTAGCTCCCGCGTGGGCACCAACACGAGCGCACGGCAAAATCTCCCCGGCTCACGCCGCCGTTTCGAAAGCTGCTCCAAAATCGGCAGGACAAAAGCCGCCGTCTTACCCGATCCTGTCTGCGCCGAAACCCGGATATCGCCCCCGCCCAGCACCGCCGGAATGGCAGCCGACTGTACCGCTGTCGGAACCGTGTAATTTTCTTCCGCAACCGCACGGAGCAGCGAAGTTGAAAGACCAAGGGAGGAAAACGGCATCGCATGGAGATGACGCCGCCGCCTGGGTTTGGAAACGCTAATTCCGTCCCCACCGTTTGCCTTCTGGCCCCGCCCTTTTCAGGTCAACTGCCCGGAGCCGCGGCGCCCCCATCGCGGGCTACGCCAAGGTCCGCCAGCCACGATCTTAAACCCGATCATGCCACCGCTTCGACCGCCAGCCGCTTGCACTCTTTCAGGTCCAGTTTCCCCGTGCCGAGCACCGGGATCTTATCGACCCGATGGATCACGCGCGGCACCCAAAGCGCCGTGACTCCGTCGCCGAGCAGGCGTTCCCGCACCTCGGCGACGGTAAAGTCCCTCGTCGCCAACAAAACCAAGGTCTCGCCTTTGACCGCATCCGGCACGCCCATGACAATCGCCACGTAAGCTTCGCTTTGGTCGAGTTCGAAAAGCTCCACGATTTTTTGCTCGATCGTGCCGTGGGGCACCATCTCGCCGCCAATTTTGGAAAACCGCGACAGCCGGCCTTCAATGAATAAAAATCCGTCGTCGTCGAACCGGCCCAAGTCTCCCGTCACGAACCAACCGTCGCGAAACGCCGCCGCGGTTTTCTCCGGATCGTCCAAGTATCCCTCAAAAATATTTGCCCCGCGAAAGAGCACCATACCCGTCTCACCGTGGGGCAATTCCTGCCAAGAATCCGGGTCGACGACCCGCGCCGTCATACCCGGCATCATGCGGCCTACTGCTGACTTTCGTTTGCCCAATTGCGGTTCGTTCGTGGAGAAGACCACCGGCGGGTGCGGCTGATTGAGGCTACAGGCCGGCGTCGCCTCGGTGAGGCCGTAGCCTTCCATGATATCGAGGTGAAACTGCTCCAAAAACCCACGCGAGAGGTCGTCGGGCAACTTCTCGGCCCCGGTCACAACCAGATCGAGGGAACGCAATTCTCCCGGTTGAGCCTTCTTCAAAATCGGCCGGATAAAGGTCGGGGCTCCGATCAGCACCGTCGCCTTCTCATCACGGATGGCATCGATGATCTTCCGCGTGTCGAGCGCGCTCGGCACCGTCACGACCCGGGTCCCGCGCAACAAGGGATACCACAGCGTAACGGTAAATCCGAAGCTATGAAACACCGGCAAGCAGGCCAACAACGTGCAACTCTCCGGCAAGATCGAGAGCGACGAAATCTGGTCGCAGTTGGCGAGGATGTTGCGGTGGGTAAGGACAACGCCTTTCGGCTCCCCCGAGCTTCCGCTCGTAAACAGCAAGCCAGCTTCCTCACGGTCGCCGACTTTTGGCAGGCCGAGCAAACCCGCGCACCATTGGTTAGGCAGCAGCCACGCCGCCAGCACCCACGGGAGCATCGCGCGTTTTCCACCGCAGGCCAAAATCTCGGTCTTCAGATCGAGCGTGCGCTCAGGAAAAGGAAAATTCGGAATCTTCGCCCGCATCGCATCGGCGCTGATGACGGTGTCAATTTTCCCCAGCTTCAGACTCGCCTCAAGGCCGGCCCGAGACGTCGTGAAATTCAAATTCACGGGGATCTTGCCCGCCACCAGCACCGCGAGATTCGCGATAAACGCTCCGGCTCCGGGTGGTAAAACGATCCCCACGCGCTTTTCGGCAATCGTGGCCTTGATCCGCCGCGAGAGGGCCGCCGCCGCCGCGTAAATTTGGGCGTTGGTCAGCTCACGCCGCTCCGCCGTGCGATCAATCACCTGCAAATGCTGGGGATGCTTCGTCAGTGCCCGCACACACTCGCGCCCGAGGTGGCGCTTGAGCACGGGACGTTCTTCAAACGCGAGTCGGCCCAGATCGAGCAACTCGCGGCGGGCCCAGCTCGGGTTCACCGCCGCCGCCGCCGTCGGCTGTCCAAACGCGATGAACACCGGTGTCGGTAACAAGCGCGGCGACTTCCAAAGATATTTGTTGCCCGCAAACGAGAACACCGAGCCCCACAGCCCGTCGATCGCCGCGGCCACAACCGGCACTTCGGCCTGCCTCGCCATCAACTCAAATCCGCGCTGGATTGCCATCAACTGGCCGGTGCGGGAGATGTGGCCTTCCGGGCACACGCAGACGACCTCACCCGCTTTCAAAGCCGCGATCGCCGCCTTCATTCCCGGCCGAGGCGCTTCAGAGGAAATCGCAATCGACCCGCTGATCTCAAAAACCCAATTGAAAAAGCCGTTCCGCCTCAGTCCTTGGTAGCCGACGAAACGAATCGGTCGAGGACAGGCCAATTGCAGAACCACGACATCCACATAGGAAATGTGATTCGCGATGATCAGCACGCCGCCCGAAGTCGGCAGATTCTCCGCGCCGCTGGTGCGCACCCGATAGAGCAATCGGGCGATAGTGCTGGCGATGAATTCAATGAAAAGCGGGAGATGCGAGCGCCGGGGCAACAAGGGGTTTGTCATAAACGCGGTGTGGATATGGCTAAGAGTTTAGACGGAGTTCAAAGCTTTTTGTCGCGCCCGGCCACCTCCTCGCCGCCGTCAGTGGCGATCAGATGCCGAAACCGGTGGTAGGAAAATCCGACCCAAAGCAGCACCACGCCCAAGACGAAAAACGCCCCGATCCGATAGAGCGTGGAGTCGATATCGACGATGAACACGCGGGGGATGCACAGCGCCAGACCCGACAATCCCGCCAACCGGGCGGCTCGCTCCCGATTGGAAAGGCGGTCGAAGATTTCTTCAGCCAAAAGCTATGGTAGGATCGCAGCCATTTCCATCGCTACCAGACTGCGTGATCTGGCAATCGGTGAAATCTCAACTGATTTCCGGAATCGGTTCGCGCAAATCTCGCAGTAACGCCGCGAAGCCCGGAAAATCGTATTCGAGACGTCGCAAATCCCTCCGGTGACGCTCCGCCTCGCGGACCGCGCACGCGATCTCGTGCGGCAGACTCGGCCGCTCCGTCCGGTAAACCCTCAGCTTCAACTCGGCCCGGGTGTAAGGCAAAACTCCCCGGGCTTGGCCTTCAGTCCAGGCCGCTTCATTGACCGAATCCTCGACGCCGCACAGCAACCACGCTTCGAGTGCGGGAACAGCGACCCCCACGACCCGTCGCACGCGCAGGCGGCCATGCGCCGCCGGGAAGCGTTTGCCGGTCTGGCGGAAAACCGCGCGGAGTTGGCACATCCGACAATGTGGGTGGAAATACTGCGGCGCTTCGTGCGCCGCCGTGTGCACCGGGCTGTCGTCGGAATCGCCCGTCACAACCAGGGTATCGACATCGGTGTTGAAATGCAGGTGCCGGATGACCGCCGGCAGAACTTGCAGGACATTGGGCCAACCCCGGGCGCGATACCCCGCCGACGCCACCGTCGGCTTCTCTTTCAGAGCTCCCTCGACCAAGATCCGCAATACCGCCTCGTCCGCCGGCGACTCGCTGAGGAACGCTATCTTCATGACTCCTCCGGCACGCCGCCGAGGATTCCGCTAAACCACATATCGCCCAGCGAGCCTTCCCTTAGCAGCTCCGCAGCATCGGCGCGGTCAGCCAACCGCTCGAAGTGCGCCTCGTGTCCGTGCTTTTGCGTGATGACGATCTCTTCCGGGTGCTCGCGAAAGAGATCCAGCAGGTAGGGCGAGTGCGTCGTCGCGATCACCTGCACGGGAGCGCGCGTTTCGCCCATCGCCGCCGGATAACTCAGCCGATACAACGCGTCGCGCACCTCGCGCAACATCCGCGGGTGAATCCCTCGATCAATCTCCTCGATGCACACCACCGCCGGCGGCGCCGGATCAAACGAAAGCACCAGAATCCCCAACACGTAGAACACGCCTTGCGAAAGATTGTCCGCCATCACCGGCCCTTCCGCGTCGCCGATCTTCAGGCCAAGTCGCACCATACCGCCGGCATCCTCCGGCAACACGATGCCCGTGAACTCGGGCAACCATCGCGTCAGTTCCGCCTGCAAACGGTCAAACGCCGCCGGAGTTTCACGCTGCCACCGGGCCAACACCGCCGCCAAATTCGAACCGTCTCCCGCGAGCCTTGCACCCGAGTCACGCGGGGCGGGCGCCGCCATCGCCGCGTGGTCGAAGACGTAGCTGCGCATCGTTGCCAACCGGACTTTCACATCCTCCCAATCGGCCCAATTGGCCGAATCCACCCGTAACAGATCGCACACCGCATCATCGACACACCCCAGTCGCGCGGTGACCCCGAGATGAGGCGCATCGAATGCAAAGGAAATCTCCGAACCACCAACGCGCGTCACGGTCGCCGGGTCGCCAAGCGGAAGCTTGGCCAAGGCCCGCAGCTGTTGCAGCGCTTGGATGAGACTCGTCTTGCCGCTCCCATTCGCCCCGATCACGAGATTGAACGGCGATAGTTTCAGGCTCGTATTGCGCAGGGCCTTGAAGTTTCGGAAAGCAACGGAAGCGATCACGCCGGAAACGTGCACCATGTGACGCTTCGCCGCCAGCCCCGAGATTTGTCACCCCATTGTCACAGGGCCGTCACGAAGCTGCCATGTTTGCGTGGGACACTCACCTATGTTCCTCACTCGCCTCCTCCCTGCCCTGCTGCTCTGCACCGGCGCGCTCGTCGCCCAACCCGTGACTACCGTCACGGTCAACAACCAGACCTTCGTCAATCAAGGCCTCGTCGGTGTCGGCCGAATGCCCGCCGGTCTCAAAGACAAATTCGGCGAAACCTTCGGCTCGTTCTCCGCCTTTACGTTTCAACCCGGCTCCTGGCAGCGCAACGCCAACGGCTCCTATTCCGGCACGCTCTTCGCCCAACCCGACCGCGGCTACAACGCCTCCGGCACCACTAACTATGTGCCGCGCTTCAACAAAATCACCGTCGCCTTCACCCCGGCGCCATCTGGCGCCACCGCTCAGAATCAGGTTTCCCTCACGCTGGCCGATACGATCAAATTCACGGAAAGCGACGGCACCCCGATGACGTCCCTCGATCCCACGTCGTCCGGCACCGGCACCCGTGCGGGACTCCCCGCGATGCCTCAAGCCTTCAACGGCCGTCTGTCGCTCGACGCCGAGGGTATCGTCGTCAACACCGATGGTTCGATCTGGGTGAGCGACGAATACGGTCCCTATATCTTCCGCTTCACGGCCGACGGCCGCCTAACCTCCGCCATTCGGCCACCCGAGGCTATCACGCCCAAACGCGGCGGCGCCGATTCGTTCGCCTCCAATAATCCCGGCCCCGGCCAAGCCGCCCCCGTGCCCGCCAATCCCACCACCGGCCGTCAAAACAACCAAGGTCTCGAAGGCCTCTCCGTCTCGCCCGACGGCCGCACCCTCTTTGCCCTCCTGCAATCCGCCGCACGCCAAGACGGCGGCACCGGCGGCACCGGCCCTCGTCGGCACACCCGCCTGCTCGCCTACGATCTTACTGTCGCCGGGAATCCAACCCT
>NEVA01000008.1 GCA_002304445.1 Opitutia bacterium Tous-C4FEB
TTGCGCGAGTGGATGATGTTGCCGTTGGGCCGGCCTGGCTCGAAGACAAAACCGAATTGATGGTCGCGCGCCGCGGCACGGAAGAGGTGCGCGGTGCCATGCGAACCGGTTTCTTCGTCGGGCGTGAGCAGGACTTCCCAACCGACACTCGCGGCGTGCGGCGTGGCTTCGAAGGCCTGGAGCGCGGCGAGGATCGTGACGAGACCGCCCTTCATGTCCGCGACACCCGGGCCGTTGAGCGTGGTGGCATCGAGCCAGCGACAGACTTGAAACGCGTCGTCAGCTTCGTAAACGGTGTCGTAGTGACCGCAGAGAAAAACTTGGGTCGGCGCGGCCGGACGCAATCGGATACGAAGCGCACGCGAGCCGGGCGGATTGAAACCCGGCGCGTCGGTGTTGATTTCCTCGATGGTCGCGGGAAACGCGCGGGAAAAATCGGCGCGCAGGGTGTCGGCCATGCGGGCAAGACCGGCGGCGTGACCGGAGCCGGAGTTGATATTCGCCCAGCGCTCAAGGAGCGCGCCGAGTTCGGCGGTGCGGGCGGGAAGGGCGGCGATGGAGGGAGGGACTGAAGATGAGATCATGCGAGACGGGAGGAAAATTTAGGCGTGGTTTTGCAGACTGTAAACCCGACCGTTGGTCGGGCTCCGGACACAGGCAACCGACAACACCACCGGTCGGTTCTACAACGGAGCAGGAAGGAGGGAGTTTACCCCCGCAGCTCCAGCATCACCACGAACCGGTGATGCAACGCCCGGCCGCCCGACGCTGGAAGCACACGAGGTTGTCGGGCAAAATCAACGCCTTGGCCGAGCGACCCTGCAACTGGTGCAACGGTTGGGGTAGGCGATCGACGAGCTGGCCGAGATCGGGCGCGGAAGAACTTGGCATAAACGTTAAAAACTTCGTCATTTTTGCCATTTGTGCCGCTGCCCGCCAGCCCTATTATCCACCCAACTTTTTCCTCTTTCCCTCCGATCACCCTTAGTCCCTCCAAAACCCATGCTTTCGTCGCACCTCCTCGCCCGCAGCCGCTACGAACAGGCCGCCATCGCCGTTCTCCCCGGCAGTCTGGCCGCCTCGCGCGCCGTCGCCGCCGAAATCGCCGCGCTCATCCGCCAACGCCACGCCGAGAAACGCCCCGTCGTCCTCGGCCTCGCGACCGGCTCAACCCCCGTCAGCCTTTACGCCGAACTGGTGCGCCTGCACCGCGAGGAGGGCCTTAGCTTCGCCAACGTCACCACCTTCAACCTCGACGAGTATTACCCGCTCTCGCCCGAGCACGCGCAGAGCTACCGTTCGTTTATGCGGCGGCATCTTTTTGACCACGTCGATCTCGACCCGGCCCGCACCCACTTGCCTTCGGGCACCGTCACCAAACACGATGTCGACGCCCATTGTGCCGCCTACGAAGCCGCGATCCGCGCCGCCGGCGGCATCGATTTTCAAATTCTCGGCATCGGCCGCACCGGTCACATCGGCTTCAACGAACCCGGCAGTCCTCGCCACTCGCTCACCCGCCTGGTCACGCTCGACCCCCTCACCCGCCGCGACGCCGCCGGCGACTTCGGCGGCATCGATTCCACCCCACGCCACGCCCTCACCATGGGCGTGCGCTCCATCCTCGATGCCCGCCGCGTCGTTCTCATGGCTTGGGGCCAGCACAAAGCCGAGATCGTCCGCACCGCCATCGAGGGCGAGGTCAACGCCCACGTCTCCGCCTCGTTCCTCCAGGAACATCCCGCCGCGCTCTACGTGCTCGACCCTGCCGCCGCCGGCGCTCTCACCCGCAACCGCACTCCTTGGCTCATCGGCGCGCTCGAAGACCAAGGCCTCGCTTGGGACGAGCGCATGACCCGCCGCGCCATCCTCTGGCTTTCGCAACTCAAGGCGAAACCCATCCTGAAACTCACCGACGACGACTACAACGAGGCCGGCCTGCAGGATCTGCTCCGCACCCATGGATCTGCCTATGAGGCCAACCTCGTCGGCTTTTACCAGATGCAGCACACGATCACCGGCTGGCCCGGCGGCCGGAATCCCGCCAAGTCGAAACCCGGCGACGCGCCCGTGCGCCCGCTCCGCGCCGCCTCCGCCCCGGTGTTTCCCAAGCGCGTGCTGATTTTTTCTCCGCATCCCGACGACGACGTGATCTCGATGGGCGGCACCCTCTGTCGCCTCGTCGAGCAGGGCCACGAGGTCCACATCGCCTACGGCGTCTCCGGCGCCAGCGCCGTCTCGGACGACGTGGTGGGGAACCAACTCGCCTTCGTGCGCGCCAGCGGCCTCGCCGATCCGACCCGCATCGCGCACCTCGACTCCCTCACCGCGGGCCTCCACGCCGGAGCCGGCCTGCCCCACTCCGCCGAACTCACGGATTGGAAAGGTCTCATCCGCCGCCACGAGGCCATCGCCGCCGCCCGCGTCTGCGGTGTGAACGAGTCCTGCTTACACTTTCTCAACCTGCCCTTTTACCACGCCGCACCCCGCAGCCGCGCCTACTCCGCCGACGACGTCACCCTGATGAGCACGCTGCTGGCCGAGGTGCAACCGCACCTCATCTACGCCGCGGGCGATCTCGATGATCCGCACGGCACCCACCGCCTCTGTCTCCACGTGCTCCGCGACGCCCTCGCCGCCGCCGCGCAGGCCCCGTGGCTCGCCGCCGCCGAGCTCTGGCTCTACCGCGGCGCCTGGGCCGACTGGCCGCTCGACGAGATCGACCTCGCCGTGCCGCTCAGCCCGCACGAAGTACTCCGCCGCCGCCGCGCGATTTTCCGCCACGAGACGCAAAAAGACCAAGCGCTCTTCCTCGGCGAAGACCGCCGCGAATTCTGGCAACGCACCGAGGACCGCAGCCGCCGCCTCGCCCAAGCCTACAACGCCCTCGGCCTCGCCGAATACGAAGCCATCGAAGCCTTCAAACGCTACGCCCCGGCCGACCTCCTCAAGTCCGGGGCTTTCTGAACCGGTCCGACCGGTGGAGCCCGTTCTCCGAGCGGGTTCCAACTGATCGAAATGTAGGAGCCCGCTTGCGGGCGAACGCGTGGCCCGTCCAGCCCGCGAGGCACCCTTCCATCGCGCGCAAGCGCGCTCCTACCTTCAGCCTGTCCCCGCTCACACCTTCACAAACCACCGCTTTCGCCAGAGCACCCAGCCGAAGCCCAGAAACGCCCCGACGAACGCCAACGCAAAGGCCAGCGAGGCGTTGACCGGACTCAGATACGGCGTGAACCCGTTCGCATAGATCCAGCCTTTCAACGTGACCTTGGCCCCGGCCGCGTTTTGCCACGCGATCAAGCCCATCGTCTTTGCCACCAGACCCGCGCCCACGAAAATCACGATCGCATTCATCCCGTAGATGACAAACGGCGTCGCCCACGCGCGCCAACCGCGCACGTCGATCAACCAATAAAACACCGCGAACAGCACCGCCGACCACCCCGCCATGAACAGGGCAAAGGCGCTCGTCCAAAGGTTCTTGTTGATCGGCTGCCAGAGCCCGAGCAGCGCCCCGGCCAACAGCAACGCCGCGCCCAATCCAAACAACCGCGTCGCCCGCACCGCCCCGGGCTGCGGCCCGCGCAACACCGCGCCCGCGAGCGCCCCGAGCAACGTGGTCGCGATCGCCGCCAACGTGGAAACAATGCCCTCCGGATCAAATCCCGGCGCCGGCGCGCCGCTCCACGTGTGCCCGGCGAGCAGGTTCGAATCGATCCACCACGGCAGACTGCCCGTAGCCTCGTCGATTCTCCCGGCGCCGTGCCCCGGCACCGGAATAAACTCCAGCATCAAAGCGTAGCCCGCCAACAACCCCGCCGTCCAAGCGATCTGCCCGCGCCATCGCCACCGCAGACAAATCGCACCCGCGACCAAATAGCACAGGCCGATGCGCTGGAGCACGCCGGGTATCCGCATTTTCTCGAGGGAGAAATTGTGCGCCGGCAACCATCCAAACGGAAACGCCGTCAGCAACAGCCCGAGCCCGAAAATAATCGCCGACCGCCGCAACACGTGGCGGAAGAGCTCACCCGTATCTCCGCCCGCCTCGACGCGTTTGGCGAAAGAGAGCGTCATCGCCACGCCCACGATCCACAAAAACGCCGGGAAAATCAGATCGGTAAACGTCCATCCGTGCCACGGCGCGTGCAGCAGCGGCGGATAAACCGTGCTCCACGAACCCGGGTTATTGACGAGCAACATTCCGGCGGTCGTCGCGCCGCGAAACGCATCCAGAGAAACCAAGCGCGTTGACGGTTTAGGTGCAGGACTGCTCATGAAACCTCGCCAGCCGTAGGCCGCCCCGCTTTCCCCGACAAGGCGATTGTGCCCCTACTTCCCGCCATACCGCGCCAACAGCAGCGGAATCTCGTCCACCTCCCGGCTCGCCGGCCGCTCCGCCGTGCCGACGTGGCGGTTCAACATCACGGAAAACACCAGCCGTTCGCCGTTCGCCGCCGTCACATAACCTGAAAGCGACGCCACCCAGCGGAGCCCGCCGGTCTTTGCGCGCACGTTGCCCTCCGCCGCCGTGCCTTTCATTCGGCGCCGCAGCGTCCCGTCCACCCCCGCCACCGGTTGGGCCGCCACAAACGCCGCCTCCTCCCGGTGCGTCGCCATGAACTGCAACAGCGCCGCCGTCGCCGCCGTCGTCGTGAGATTGTTGCGGGAAAGCCCCGAGCCTTCGTCGAAAATCACTTCGTCCACGCGCAGGCCGTGGCGGGCCAAAAACTCCCCGAGTGCTTTCACCGCCAGCTCATCCGTGCGCGCCCCAGTCGGCGTGGCCGCGCCCCGCCGCGCTTCGCCGACTTGGGCAAAAATCAAATCCGTCTGCAGATTCTGCGATTCCTTCATGAAGTGCGCCACGAGCTCGCGCAGCGGCGGCGAAACGATTTCACCGAGCGCCACCGCACCCGGGCCCACCGCCGTCGCCTCAGGCCAGCGCACGTCGCGCGCCCGGCCTCCGACCGCGATCCCCGCGCGCTCCAGCGCTGCTTTCAATCCATGGGCAAACCACTGCGCCGGCCGCGGCACCGTCGCCTCGGTCAACCACTCCTGTCCGCCCAGCGGCAACTCGCCGAAGATCTGCACCGTCATCTCGCCCGGCACCCGTAGCACGCGGATGCGCCGCGCCCCGCCCGCCGCCGTGGTCACGCTGCGGTTGTCGATCACCAGTCCCGTGTGCGGCTGGAGCAGCTCGACCACGCACGGCGCGCCCGCCGTCGCTGCCGGCACGACGCGCAGATCGACAAAATTGTCGTTGAGCGTGATCGCCGCAATCTCCGCGCCGTAATCGTCGTTCATGTCGTCCACCGTCCAACTCGCGCCCTGCGGCGTACCTTGGTAAAACGTGCCGTCCGCCACGAGATCGCCCGCGATCCGGCGCACCCCGGCCTTTTTCACCGCCGCGACGAACGGGTCAAACACCGTCATGAACTCCTGTTTCGCCCGCCGCGGATCCCAGCTCGGATCACCGCGCCCGCTTACGATCAGATCGCCCAAAAGTTCGCCCGCGGCATTCACCGCCACCGACCCCAACAACGGCGTGCGAATCCGAAAATCGCCGCCCAACGCGTCGAGTGCGAGCGCGCCCACATAGAGTTTGCTGTTCGAGGCCGGACTCATCCGCCGCGTCGGCGCGTGTTCGTAGAGCGTGCGTCCCGAATCGAGCGACACCACCTTCACGCTCCACAACGCGCCGAGAAACTTCGGTTGGCTCACCTGCGCCTCAAGCGCCGCTTGCAACTCCGTCAATGTGGTCATCGGCACCGTCGGCACCACCGGTGCGCCGGGCGCCGCTACTTCCGCCGCGCCCCACGCCAGTCCCACGATGAGCAAAACCAAGAAAAAACAACTCCACCGCAGACGGCCGGTTTTCATGGGCGCAGACCGTGGCGGGCCGGGCGCCAGAGCACAACTACGGAGCACGCTCACCCACCAAAGTGGCCCGGACGCCTATGCACGAGCGGGTATCTTGCCGGGTCTTTTCCAAGCGCAAGGGCGGGACTCCTCGGCCACGCCAAGCCCACGCCCGCCTCCTCCCGTCGTCGCCTACCGCCGCTCCCTCCGCGCACCGCGACGCACCCGAGGCTTGTTTTCCCTTTTCCTCCGCGCCTCTCTGGAGCCCGCCGCCCATGCAATTTTCCGCCATCGCCGCCGCCCTGCCTTCCACGGCCGTCACCCGTTTTGATCACGTCCCGTTTCCCTTGGTCGCCTCGGGCAAGGTCCGCGAAATCTTCGACCTCGGCGACGCCTTGCTGCTCGTCGCCAGCGACCGACTTTCCGCGTTCGATGTGATCTTGCCCGACGGCATTCCGGGCAAGGGCATCGTCCTCACCCAAATGAGCAACTGGTGGTTCGCCCAGACCTCGGCGCTCATCGCCAACCACCTCCTGCCCGATCAGCCGGGCGAATTTGCCCGCCGCGGCCTGCACGACCGCGACCTGCAACTCCGCAGCATGATCGTGAGAAAACTCACGCCGCTCACCATCGAGTGCGTCACCCGCGGCTACCTCATCGGCAGCGGTTGGAGCAGCTACCAAAAAACCGGCGAGGTCTGCGGTATCCGTCTTCCCGCCGGCCTCCGCCAAGCCGAGCGCCTGCCCGAGCCGATCTTCACGCCCACGACCAAAGCCCCCAAAGGCGAACACGACGAACCCATCAACGACGCCCAGGCCGCCGCCCGCATCGGCCCCGCGCTCTACGAAAAAGTGAAGGCGGCGAGTCTCGCGCTCTACCGCTTCGGCCACGACCGCGCACGCGCCGCCGGTATGATCTTGGCCGACACAAAATTCGAATTCGGCACGGATGCCGCCGGCAACCTGATCCTGATCGACGAAGTCCTCACGCCCGACTCGTCGCGCTACTGGCCCGCGGAGAGCTACGTCCCCGGCGGCTCGCCGCCGAGCTACGACAAACAATTCGTCCGCGACCACCTGCTCGCGCTGCACTGGAACCAGCAGCCCCCCGCCCCGCACCTGCCCGCCAAGGTCATCGCCCGCACGCAGGAAAAATACCTCGCCGCACTGAAGAATCTGCTCGGTTAAGCGCCCGAATTGACGCCAGCCATAAATATGGCTTTGTGGCGGCAATGAAGACCACGCTGGAAATTCCCGACCCGCTCTACCGCCAGCTCAAGGTGACCGCCGCTCAGCAGGGGAAAACCGTGCGCAGCTTCGTCAACGACGCTCTCGTCGAGAAACTGCGCGCTCCGGCCCTCAGCCCGAATTCGCGACCGGCTTGGACCCGGGCGGTTGGCGGCCTCAATCACCTCCACGCCGAAACCCGGCGCATTGAAAAAACCATTCTCACCGAGTTTTCAAAAATCGATTCGGCGGACTGGAAATGATCCTCGATACGAACGCTCTGTCCGCGTTGGCCGACGGTGATTCCGCACTCGTTGCAAAACTCGGCAATACCTCTCGGCTCGCGCTGCCGGTGATCGCGTTGGGCGAATATCGGTTTGGCGTCACGGCCTCACGGCATCGAAAAACCTACGAGGCCTGGCTGACGGAGCACCTCCCGCTTTTTGAAACGCTGCCGGTCGATGCTCACACGACCGCCCACTACGCCGCGCTGCGGCACGAGCTAAAACGCTTGGGCCGCCCGGTGCCGGAAAACGACCTCTGGATCGGGGCCCTCGCGCTCCAACACCGTTTGCCGGTCGTAAGCCGCGACGCCCACTTCGCCACCATGCCCGGCGTGCGCGCCGTGACTTGGTAGCGCTCCATTGGCCGGTTCGCGGCCCCGCCCGTCACTGCCGCGCGCCCAGCGGGGCCGTCACCGCCCCGCGCCCCGCCCGCACCAACTCGCGCCGCAACCAGTCGAGCGCCGCGTTCACCGCCCGCACTTTGACCGTCGTGCGCGGTCCGGGATAGCTCAGCTTTTTCGACCACACGCCGTGTGGCGCATGCAGCGCCAAATAAAACGTCCCCACGGGATTCTCCGCCGTCCCGCCGCAGGGACCGGCAAATCCCGTGATCGCGATCCCGTAATCCGCCCCGAGGATCTCCGCGGCGCCCGTAGCCATGGCGACGGCGTTTTCCGCGCTCACCGCCCCGTGCTGCGCGAGCAGGCACTCCGGCACATCGAGCAACTGCATCTTGGACTCGTTGGAATAGCACACCACTCCGCCCGAGAAAAATTTGGACGCACCGCAAATGTCCGTAAACGAGTTTGCCAGCAACCCGCCGCTCGCCGTCTCCGCGCACGCGAGCGTCTTCTCCTGCCCCCGCAACAGATCCGCACACACCCGCGCCAGCGGGTCGTGCCCGTAGCAGACAAAATCTTCGCCCAACAGCGCCGCGCATTCCTCCGCGACCGCGTGCAGCCGCAGGTCATCCAACTGCCCGGTCGGCGAGCTCAACCGGCAATCGACATGGCCCGAGTGCGCGCAAAACGCGATGCTCAGCGCCGCCCCGAAACGGTCAAAGATCGGCTGCAGCTTCGTCTCGAGCGCGCTCTCGCCCACGCCCGACGTGCGGATCTGCACATAGGCCTCGCGCTCGGTCAGCAAGCCCCGCGCCGCCAGCCGTGGCACGACTTGCTCGGTGAACATCGGTTGCAACTCGTTCGGCGGTCCGGGCAACATCACCAGAATCTTCCCGTCCTGCTCCACCCAGAGACCCGGCGCCGTGCCGTTAGCGTTGATCAACACTTCGCCTCGCTCGAAAACCTGCGCCTGCTTGAGATTGTTCGGCGTCATCTTGCGGCCCAGGCGCTCGAACCGCGCCTCGATGCTCGCTTCGACCTCGGCGTTGCGCACGAGTTTTTGCCCCAACACCTCCGCAATGCACTCGCGCGTGCGGTCGTCGCACGTCGGCCCGAGCCCCCCCGTCGTGATCACCACATCCGCCCGCGACCAACTCTCGCGGAACTGCGCCACAATCGCATCGGCCTCGTCGGTGATGGTGATGTTTCGCCGGAGCGTCACTCCCCGCCGCCCAAGCTGCGCACCGACGAAGGTGAGATGACCGTTGGCCGTCAGGCCCAACAGCAGTTCGTCCCCAAGCGTGAGGAGCTCGTAATAGAGTTGGGCGACGGGTTTGGAGGCGGCGGAGGAGTTGCTGGATGAAACCATACTTGCGAGATCCGACGTAAGGCGGATTCTCCGAAAATGCCAACCGGCGAAACCGTAAATCTAAAAGAGAAGGTCCGCCATCTCTCCGACAAGCCCGGCGTCTACCTCATGAAGGACCGCCTCGGCCGCATCATTTACGTCGGGAAGGCCAAAAATTTAAAAAAACGCGTCTCCACCTATTTTACGCCGTCACGCGCGATGACGTGGCACCCGAAAATTCGCGCGCTCATCGAGATGATCGCCGACTTCGATGTGCACGAAGTGAAGTCCGAACCCGAGGCCCTCATCCTCGAGGGCAAGCTGATCAAGCAGTGGAAACCGAAATACAACACCGACTTCACCGACGACAAACGCTTCCTCCTCGTCCGCGTCGATCTGGCCGAAGAACTCCCGCGCTTCCGCCTCACCCGCTTTAAAAAGGAAGATCGCTCCCGCTATTTCGGCCCCTTCGCCCACAGCGGACTCCTGCGCAAATCGCTCGCCCAGATGCGCCGCCAGTTCGGCATTCTGCTCGGCGATGCCACCCCGCAGAAACGCCCCGACGGCTCCTGGCAACTCTACGACGACGTGCGCCAGGAACTCTACGGTTTCGAAAACACCGTCACGCCCGACGCCTACCGCGCCCGCGTGGACGACGCCTGCACCTTCCTCGAAGGCAAGTCCCGCGAATGGCTCGAAACCCTCCGCGCCGAAATGCTCGCCGCCGCCGAAAAACAACAGTTCGAAAAAGCCGCCGAGCTCCGCGATATCGTCTTCGCCCTCGGCAAGACCCTCGCGAAAACCCGCAACTTCGAGCGCACCGATCCCACCCAGGCGCTCCCCGATGCGAGCACCGAAACCCTGCGGCTGCTCGGCGAGGCCCTCGCGCTCAAATCCCCGCCGCGCACGTTGGAGTGCTTCGATATCTCCCATATTTCCGGCACCTTCGTCGTCGCCTCGATGGTCGCGTTTTCCGACGGCCGCCCCGACAAGGACAACTACCGGCGTTTTCAGATCAAAAGCTTCATGGGCAACGACGATTTCCGCGCGATGGAGGAAGTCGTCGGCCGCCGCTACCGCCGCCTCCGCGACGAGGGCAAACCGCTGCCCGATCTCGTCGTGATCGACGGCGGTCGCGGCCAGATCGGCGCCGCGCTCAAAGCCTTCGTCGCCCTCGATCTCGAGCCGCCCCCGCTCATCGGCCTCGCGAAAAAACACGAGACGATCATCTTCCCCGACGCCCGCCCGCCGCTGAATCTCTCGCTGCATTCACCCGCGCTCAACTTGCTCCAGCGCCTGCGCGACGAAGCCCACCGCTTCGCCAACACCTACAACGCCGATCTCCGTTCGCGTAAAATCCGCGAGAGCGTGCTCGACGATTTTCCGGGGCTCGGCGCCGTCCGCCGGGCGGCGCTGCTCGCTCATTTTGGCGACATCGAGAAACTCCGCGCCGCACCCAGCGAAGCCATCGCCGAAGTCCCCGGCTTCGGTGGCAAACTGGCCGCCGAGCTGCACGCGTTTCTCCACCGCGCCGCGCCCGCCACGTCCTCTTTCCCGGCTTCACTACCAGCTCCGGATTCAGAGGTGAAATCCGTGGTGAACTAAATTCTGCGTTTCCGCCGCCAGGCCAACGGATCGACGACCTCGAAAAAAACGAAGCCGGAAACACCCCCGCGATTTCCGCCAAAAACCGGTTGCCTCGGTCGGATGCGCCCGCCTCGCTCCGAACTGCGCCACCCCCGCCCGAAAATTTCCAAAAAAAATTTTCCCTATCCCAGCCAATGTCCCACCCCCGTCGCTAAGATCATGCGCAATTCGACGCCCTTTTGCGCATGATCTATCACGCCCACACCGCCGACGGCCCCGACGGAAACCCCCTGCCCGAATCCTCCAAGAAATGGCAGCCGCTCCGCACGCATTTAGAGAACGTCGCCACCCTCGCCGCCAAATTCGCTGAGCCATTCAACGCCAGCACCGAAGCCCGTCTTGCCGGTTTGCTGCATGACCTCGGAAAATACCGCACCGAATTCCAATCCTACCTGCGCGGCGAACGCTCCAGCAGCACCGAGACCCAACACGCCATCTTTGGAGCCGCGTGGGCCGCCGACGAACTGCGCCATATTCCCTGCACCGCTCTCGCTATCGCCGGCCACCACGCCGGCCTGCACAATCAATGTGACATCGAGGCCATGTGCGCCAAACGCGGCCTTCGCATCCCGGAAACCCTTCCAGTCCTCATCGCACTGCTCGAAAGCGAACTCGGTCCGCTTCCTTCACTTCCCGCGCCGCCATCGTGGATTCACGACGAGCACTCCGCCGAGTTCTACACGCGCCTAATTTTCTCCTGCATCGTGGATGCTGATCGCCTCGACACCGCCCATTGGCCCGCGTCGCCACCAGCCGACACGCCGCTCGACGCCTCCACTTTACTCGCCGCCGTCCACGCCGAACGCACCTATAAAACCACCAACGCCAAAAACCCAGGCAGCCCTCTGGCCGCTCTCCGTAACCGCATCTTCGACACCGCCCTCAAACGCGCCACGCTCCCCACTGGCTTCTTCTCCCTCACCGTCCCCACCGGCGGCGGCAAGACGCTTGCTTCGATGGCCTTCGCTCTCGCCCACGCCCACACGCACGGCCTGCGCCGCATCATCGTCGTCATTCCCTACCTCTCAATCATCGAACAAAACGCCGCCGAGTATCGCCGCATTTTCGGCGCCGACGTCGTTCTAGAAAATCACTCGGGCGTCGCCCCCAATGACGATGCCGCCGAAGAGGAAAAATCTCGCCTCGAACTTGTCTCTGAAAATTGGGACGCCCCCGTCATTATCACCACCTCCGTCCAGTTTCTCGAATCCCTCTTCGCCGCCAGCCCTTCACGCTGCCGTAAGCTCCACCGCATCCCGCGCTCTGTCGTCATCTTTGACGAAGTCCAAACACTGCCAGCCCACCTGCTCGCCCCTACTTTCAACGTTCTCCGCGAACTCGCCGCCAACTATGGCGCTAGCTTTGTTTTTAGCTCCGCCACCCAGCCCGCATTCCGCCGCTGCACCGCTCTGCCCGACGGTTTTCTCACCTCCGAACTGCGCGAGATCGCCCCGGCCCCTGACGAACTTTTCCGCGCTCTCCGTCGCGTCACCTACCGCCTGCCCTCCCCCGACGAAACCTTCGACTGGCCCGCGCTCGCCACCCGCCTCGCCGCCACCTCGCAGGTGCTGTGCGTGCTCAACCTCACCCGCCACGCACGAGAACTCTGGGACCAGCTCACCCAACACCTCCGCGACCTTCACGGGCCGAACCTCCCCGCCAACGAAGCCCCCATCCACCTCTCCTCTGCGATGTGCGCCCAGCATCGCCTCGACCTCATCGCCCGCATCAAGGAACGTCTTCGTCTCGACCAACCTTGCCGCGTCGTCTCCACCCAGATGATCGAGGCCGGTGTGGACGTTGATTTCCCCGAAGTCTGGCGCGCACTTGGCCCGCTCGATTCCATCGTTCAAGTCGCCGGTCGCTGCAACCGCGAAGGTCGCCGCCCGACCGGCACCGTCCACGTCTTCAAACCCGCCGACCATAAACTCCCGCGTGGAGTCTACAGCTCCGCCTCCGATCAAGCCGCCATCACGCTCGCCGCCCTCGGCGACCCCGCAACCGCCGCCGAACACCTCGCCACTTCTTCTGACATTTTCTCCGGCTATTTCCAGTCGCTCTACCAAGTCGTCAACACCGACCACGCCAAACCCGGCGAGCCCACCATTCAGGAAGATCGCAGCTATCTCCGCTACCGCGAAGTCGCTCGAAAAGCCCGCGTCATCGAAGATTCCGGCACCCCTGTCATCATCTCCGGCGACCTGCGCGGGGGCCGATGGGCTGAGCCGCTCATCGCCGAACTCCGCACCCGTGTCCTTGCTCCTGGCCAGCGCCGTTTCGACCGAGATGATATTCGCCGCCTGCAGCGTTACATGGTCAACGTGAGGCATCACAAATTTCAGCTCCTCCTCGCCCGCCAGCTTATTCGCCCCCTCCTGCCCAACCTCGAACTCTACGTTCTCGACACGGCCTGCTACCACCCAGCGCTCGGTCTCATCTTGGACAACCTCGCTCCCGACGACTTCCTTCTATGAACAATTCCAACCTCATCACCCTCCGCGTCTGGGGCGACTTCGCCTGCTTCACTCGACCCGAGATGAAAGTGGAGCGCGTCAGCTATCCCGTCATGACGCCCTCCGCCGCCCGCGGCATCCTCGAAGCCGTCTTCTGGGAACCGCAGATGTATTACCTCATCGACTCCATCCGCGTCGTAAAACGCGGCCAGTGGATTTCCATCCGCCGTAACGAAGTCACCCGCGTAATCAGCCTCGATAGCGCAAAGACTTGGATGCACTCGCCCGAGAAAACCTCACCCATCCAAGCCGGCGGCGGGGCCGAGGACGGCACCCAGCGCAACATGCTCGCGCTGCAAGGCGTCGAATACCTCATCACCGCCGAGGTGCGCCTCACCCCGCTCTCTCAACCTCCTCGTGACAATCTCGCCAAATATCTCCGCGAAATCGAAGGCCGCGCTCGCGCTGGGAAATGTTTCCACCGCCCCGGCCTCGGAATGCGCGAATTCGCCGCCGATTTCGACTGGGAACCCGACGCCGATGCCGCGCTCGCTCGCCGCGCCAGCGAACTCGACCAACCTATTCCCCAAGCCAATGAACCCCTCGGCCTCATGCTCTACGATCTCTTCGACCACCGCGCCCGCGCCGCCGGTTTCCGTTGGCTAACACCCGACGAAGAAGCCCGCCAAGTCGCCGACTTCGATCAAACTCTCACCGATCTAAAAAAAGGCGAGCAGACCAAAGCCCGCAAAGAATTCGCCTCGCAGCGTCTCCGCTCAACCGCTCCCGCGATCAAACCCGCGCCTCTGTTTTTCAACGCCACCCTGAAAAACGCCCGCCTCGACTGCCACCCCGACCGCGTCCTCGCCCAAGGAGGCAACTGACCATGCTCCTCAAACACCTCTACGATTTCGCCGTTTCGCGAAACTTGCTCGACGATCCGGCCTTTCGCCGAAACCAGCCCGTCCGTTGGATTATCCACCTCGACCGCACAGGGAAGCTCCTCGGGAATGGGCCACAACAGACAGAAGGGCCGCGCAAAAACAAGGGTCACGAATACGACGTGCCCAAGACCAGTCGCGCTACCAACTCAGGAACCGTCGCCGATTTTCTCGTCGATGACATAGGCGCGATTTTTCGCCTCTCGGGTGATCCGAGCGAAGAGCGGAACGAACGCGCGGCCGCAAAGCTCGCCGCAAAACACGAAGACTACTGGCGTCAGATAGTCGCCGCTCGCGAGACGACAGGGGATCAACGTTTCGATGCACTCCTTACTTTTCGCGCCTCGTTGAGTGGCGCTGCGCCCGCATTTCTAGTTCCTGACGCCAAGAATACGGGATGGATGGTCATAACTTCTAGCGGCGAAGAAATACCACTTGGCAGCGACATGCTTACCTTCGCCGTCGGCACTACGCTATTTCTCGACGACTCTATTCGTGAGCATTGGCGCGGCGTTCACGCCAAAGAAACGTCCGACGCTGAAGGCGCGGCAGTCGTTGGCGCGTGTATCATCACTGGGCAAACAAACGTCGCGCTCGCACGCACACACACGCCAATGGTCACAGGTCTCCCAAAACCAGCGAAGGGAACGGGCGCGGGAGTTGTCGGCGTCGAGAGCGATGCTTTCCGTTCCTACGGCTTCGAGAAAGGCTACAACGCTCCTACCTCAATCATCGCGTCACGCGCCTACCTCCTCGCGCTTCAGTTCCTCTCTCGGAATCAAAATCACTGGCTGCCGCTCGGGCCGGCTTGGCTTTGCTTCTGGGCGGTCGAGAGCAAGGACGCTACCGATGTGTTCGCGCGCTTGTTAAGGAAACCCGATCCCCTGACAGTTCGAAAATTCTTCACGTCCCCTTGGGCGGGCCTCGAAAAACAGCCACCCGCATCGGACAAGTTTATCGCCGTCACGCTCAGCGCTGCTGGCCCGCGTATCGTCATCAAGGATTGGGTTCAAATGCCGCTCATCGAAGCCGCTGAGCATTTCAAAAATTGGTTCAATGACCTGACTCTAGAAAACGCTTCTGACGAATCCTCCGTAGCAGATACGGGCGGCGAGGATGAGTTCGCACCGCTGGCCGTCCGGCGACTCGCAGGATGCACGGCTCCACTCACAAAGAAAGGGGGACGCTTTATCCCGGACTTCGACAAATTGCAGCCGGATGTTGTTACCCAGCTCTACCGCGCCGCCCTCGAAGGCACCGCGCCCTCGCTTTCGCTGCTCAAACCCATCCTCAACCAACTCCACTCCCGCCTCGTCCGAGACGACACCTACAACCTCCTCTACGACGAAAGTCGCTTCGCCCTCCTCAAGCTTATCCTCAACCGCCAACCCAATCGTTCCATGAAAATCCAGCCCACCCTCACCGCCGACACCGAGGACGCCGCCTACAACTGCGGCCGCCTCCTTGCCATCCTCGCCGCCACCCAGGCCAAGGCCCACGACTTCAAACTCGAAGGTGCCGGCGTCTCCGAGCGCTACTTCGGAACCGCCAGCGTTTCCCCGTCGAGCGTGCTTCCGCTGCTCATTCGCCTGAATCGCCATCACCTAAATAAAATCCGCAAGTCTGAGCGCTTCGGCGGTCACGAGCGCTTTATCCAGGAGCAGATCGAAAGCGTGCTCGTGCTCTTCAAGCCTGCTCGCACCGGCCTTCCGCCTACCTTCCCCCGCACGCTCGACTTCCAAGCCCAGGGTCGCTTCGCCATCGGCTTCTACCAACAACACGCCGCCGACGCGGCCGCCCGCCAAGCCAACAAAAAAGACCAAACTCCAGCCCTCGCCCCCGCCTCCTAATCTTCACCCACTTTTTCCACCATCCATCCCATCCAACTATGAGCTCAAATATCCTCACCAACCGTCACGATTTCCTCCTCCTCTTCGAAGTCACCAATGGCAACCCCAACGGCGACCCCGATGCTGGCAACATGCCGCGTCTCGATCCCAACACCAATCGCGGTCTCGTTACCGACGTTTGCCTCAAACGCAAAGTCCGCAATTTCTTCGACCTTTTCCCACCCGCCCGCGTGAGCGACACCGCCAACGGCTACAACATCCTCATCAAGCAGGGTGCCGTGATCGAGACCGAGCAGAAGAAGAGTATCAAAGCAGCCGTCGAAAGCCTCCCAAAAGATGCTTCCGATTCGAAGAAAGCCGAGACCGCCAAAAACTGGCTCTGTCGCGAATTCTTCGACGTCCGCACTTTCGGCGGAGTGCTCTCCACCGGTGACGACGTGCTCAAAGGCTCCGCCTTCGGGCAAGTGCGCGGCCCTGTGCAGTTCACCTTTGGGCAATCGTTCCACGCCATCACGCCATTGGAAGTCACGATTACGCGTTGCGCCGTCACGAAGGAAGAAGACGCCAAAAAGGAGCGCACCATGGGCAACAAACACATCGTCCCCTACGGCCTCTACGCCGCCAAAGGCTACATCTCTCCCGCGTTCGCCGAAAAAACCGGCTTCACCGACGCCGACCTCGCGCTCCTCTTCCAAGCTCTCCTCTCCATGTTCGAGCACGACCGCTCCGCCGCCCGCGGCGAAATGATCGTGCGCGGCCTCTACGACTTCGAACACGTCGGCACCCAGCACGCCAACAACGCCGACCAAAACAAACGCGAAGCCCGCCTCGGCTGCGCTCACGCCCACATCCTTATCGAAGGCGTCAAAGTCGCGCTCTCCGACGAAGCCAAGGCCGCCGGCAAAACCTTCCCGGAATCATTTGCGGACTACGCGGTGAACAATACATGGACCGCAGAGAATCTACCCAAAGGCATCAAACTCCACCTCCGCCACGTCGGCCCTGATGCCGCCATCGGCCCACGCCAAAGCTGATCGCAGCCTCCCCCTCCCCCCGCGCCCAACTTGACCACTTGTCCAGTTGGGCGCAGCCTAGCCCCATGTCCACCACCCTCACCATCGGCGAATTCAAGGCCCGCCTGTCCGACGCCCTCGCCCTCGTCGAAAAAGGCGAGACCATCACCGTGACCTACGGCCGCAACAAAACCCCCGTTGCCGTCTTCGGCCCGCCGCCCGCCGCCCCCAAACGCAAACTCGGTCACCTCGCGGGAAAATTTCGCGTCACCATCCGTCCCAATTGGAAAATGACCGAGGAGGAATTTCTTGGCTCATGAAACTCCTGCTCGACACCTGCTCCGCGCTCTGGGCCTTGCAAGACTCCGGCCAACTCTCCGCCCCGGCCCGGCGGGCGCTGAAAAACCCGGACAACTCGGTTTCCGTCAGCGTGGTTTCGTTTTGGGAAATCAGCCTCAAATCTGGGCTGGGCAAACTCGCCCTCCACGGTGCCGAGCCCGAAGATTTCCCCCGCTTCGTCGTCGAAGCCGGTTGGAGCATCCTGCCAATTTCCGAGGAAATCGCGGCCAGTTCCGGCCGCCTTCCCCGCCTAGCCGAGCATCGCGACCCGTTTGACCGGTTGCTCATCTGGACTGCGATCAACGAGGGTTTTGCCCTCGTCTCGGGCGACGATGATTTCCCTGCTTACGCGCCCCACGGCTTGAAAATCTGTTGGTAGCGCGCCCTCGACCCACCGCCGCACCGGCATTTTCGCCTCCATGAAAACCGTCATCCTCTCCGCTACATTCGACGGTCAACACATTCAGCTGGACGAACCCTATGCCCTGCCTCTCCACGCGCGCCTCTTGGTAACCTTGCTTCCCACCGAGCCGGACCCCGAGGGAGAAGCATTTCTCCGTCTCGCTGCCCAAAACCTCGCTCGCGCCTACGGCGCAAACGAACCGGACTACACTCTCGCCGACCTGAAAGAGATAAATCCGCTCTATGAAGGCAAGTGACCGCGTCACCGCCCGGCAGACGATCTGATCCGAGGAGGCAAACAACGCTCGATGGACCCCCTCCCCCTCAGCGCCCTGAATCATTTCCTCTACTGCTCGCGCCGCGCCTACCTCATCCACGCCGAGCGCGTCTTCGTCGACAACGAGCACACCCTCCTCGGCAATCTCGCCCACGAGGCCGTCGACACCCCCGGCTACGAACACCGCGCGGGTTGGGAACTCCTCCGCGCCCTCCCGCTCTTCTCGGATAAGCTCGGTCTCACCGGCAAAGCCGACCTCGTCGAGGTCCGCCGCGACCCCGCCGACTCCACGCGCATCGCCGAGGCCCGCCCCGTCGAATACAAAAAAGGCCCCGCCCGCCGCTGGTCCAACGACCACGTGCAGCTCTGCGCCGAGGCCCTTTGCCTCGAAGAAATGCTCGGCCTCTCCATCGCCTCCGGCCTCATCTTTCACGCCGCCTCCGCCCTCCGCACGACCGTAGAATTCGACTCCGCCCTTCGTGCCCTCACCCGCGCCACGCTCGCCGCGCTCCGCCTCACGCTCGCGCAGCCCACCGCTCCGCCCGCCGTGCTCAAGCCCCAGTGCGACGGCTGCTCCCTGCGCGGCGTCTGCCTCCCCGAGGCTACCGCCTTGCGCCGCGCCCGTCTTTTCGACCCCCGCGACTACACCTGAGGCCCGCGCCCGCACTCCGCCTGCCAGACTCTCCGCTCTCAGCCCATCTTGGCCCAAACCCTCCAAAACGTTCTCTATCTGCTCACCCCCGGCCTCTCGCTGCGCCGCGACGGACTCGCCTTGCGCGTCGAACACGAGAAACAGCTCAAGCTCTCCCTTCCCGTCCATAATTTAGAATCCGTCTTCGTCTTCGGCGCCGATATCTACGTTTCCCCCTCAGCGATGCGCCTCTGCTGGGAACACGGCGCAAGCGTCTGCTACTTCACCGATTGGGGCCGCCTCGAAGCCCGCGTCGAAGGCGTGCCGCAAGGCTCAATGATGCTCCGCCGCGCCCAACATGCCGCCGCCAGCGATCCCGCGCGCACCGCAAATCTCGCCCGCAGCTTTGTCGCCGGGAAACTCCACAATGTCCGCTGGCTACTCGCCCGCAGCGCCCGCGACGCCGCCACTCCGGAAGACGGCGACCTCCTCCGCACCGCTGCCGAATCCCACGCCTTCTTGCTCCGCGAACTCGGCCGCACGCCCGACGATCCCGACGTGATCCGCGGCGTCGAAGGGCGCGCCGCCGCGCTGCACTTTGACGTGTTCGCCCGCCATCTGCGGCCCACCCTGCGGGCGGCGTTTCCTTTCGGCGGACGCAACCGCCGTCCGCCGCGCGATGCGATCAACGCTCTGCTTTCTTTTCTCTACGCTCTGCTCCGTCACGACTGCGTCTCCGCGCTCACCGCCGTCGGCCTCGATCCCTTTGTCGGCTTTCTGCACACGGATCGCGCCGGCCGCGAGTCGCTCGCCCTCGACCTCATGGAAGAATTTCGCCCGTGGGTCGAACGGCTCGGCCTCACCTTGCTCAACCGGGGCGAGTTGAAGGCCCCGCAGTTTGTCGCGCGCGACGGCGGCGCGGTGGAATTGACGGAGATCGCCCGCAAGACCCTCGTCGCCGCCTACCAACAACGAAAACTCGAAGAAGCCGTGCATCCGCTGTTTCAGGAGAAAGTGCGCCACGGCCAGCTCGTGTTTATCCAAGCCAAACTGCTGGCCCGCGCCCTCCGCGCCGAAGCTGACTACACCCCGCACCTGTTTGCCTGATTCCCGCTCCCAGCCCGTTCCCCGCTGCTCCGCCTCACTCCGAAAACATCCGCGCTTCCGTCGCCTGACCACTGATCTCTGACTCCTGACTTCTCATCCCTGTCCCCCGATGTTTCTCCTCATCACCTACGACGTCAGCACCCGGGAAGAACGAGCCGGTGCGCGCCGACTCCGCCGAGTCGCCAAAGCCTGCACCTCGTATGGCGTGCGGGTGCAAAAGTCGGTCTTCGAAATGCAGCTTGGGCAGAAAGAATGGGTGGAGTTAAAAGCACGGTTGCTGGCCGAGATCGATCCGACGCAGGATTCGCTCCGGGTCTACTACATCGATCAAAGCGGGAAGGATAAAATCGAACATCATGGCACCCAAATTCCCGTAAACGTCGTGGAAGACACCCTGAGCCTGTAACCCGATCAGGCGACGCGAGCCCTCCTGCGAACCTGAAGCCTCGCCGCAGGCCGGACGCCTTCGCAAAGTTCCCAAGGCGCTAACGGTGAGAGAAAAAAAGCCGCCGAATAGGACCGATACTGGTCCAAGTTTTCCGATCTTTGACAGTTTCGCAGAAGCACGACAGAACCCCTTCGCGATCAGCCTCAAAAACAGGTCGTGGTCGCCCCGCTCTCACGAGCGGGGCGCGGATTGAAACATGCGCCTAGACTTATGCGCGAGGGCGGGGGGAGTCGCCCCGCTCTCACGAGCGGGGCGCGGATTGAAACAACCACTACGGCAAGGGCAAATCCGACGAGTATAGTCGCCCCGCTCTCACGAGCGGGGCGCGGATTGAAACGAGATGCTGGCCAGAATTCACAACGGTGGGCCTCGGTCGCCCCGCTCTCACGAGCGGGGCGCGGATTGAAACATGTGTGTGCCTATCGCTTTTGACGCGCAGCGCTGTCGCCCCGCTCTCACGAGCGGGGCGCGGATTGAAACGCGGAGGTTTCCGCGACCAGCGACGAGGATTGGGTCGCCCCGCTCTCACGAGCGGGGCGCGGATTGAAACAAGACCATGACGACCTTTATCTTCGGCGATCCGAAAGGTCGCCCCGCTCTCACGAGCGGGGCGCGGATTGAAACATGTGTTGCTGCATCGCTTTTGACGCGCAGCGCTGGTCGCCCCGCTCTCACGAGCGGGGCGCGGATTGAAACATCAACGGCAGGCCGGCCATCTACGGAGACGCGGCGTCGCCCCGCTCTCACGAGCGGGGCGCGGATTGAAACTGACGCGACGATTGCGCCGCGCTCGCCGACCTTGGTCGCCCCGCTCTCACGAGCGGGGCGCGGATTGAAACCGGCTTGCTCACGTGGCAGACCGGCGCGCTTGCCTGTCGCCCCGCTCTCACGAGCGGGGCGCGGATTGAAACCTCCACGAACAGCTGCAAAAACTTGCGGCTTTAAGTCGCCCCGCTCTCACGAGCGGGGCGCGGATTGAAACACCGACCCGAAGCTTTCCCGCGCATTTCGCCTAAGTCGCCCCGCTCTCACGAGCGGGGCGCGGATTGAAACTCCTATGCCGTCGCTTTGTGCGTTGGCGATGGGGTCGCCCCGCTCTCACGAGCGGGGCGCGGATTGAAACCCTTCCGCCACGTCATCTCGGGGTGACCGTCGTGTCGCCCCGCTCTCACGAGCGGGGCGCGGATTGAAACTGTGCCGTGCTCGCCTCTGCCCTTTGGGATTGGGTCGCCCCGCTCTCACGAGCGGGGCGCGGATTGAAACCATGTGTGTGTTGTGTGTTTTTCCTGCGAGATTGTCGCCCCGCTCTCACGAGCGGGGCGCGGATTGAAACTGCGGGGGCTTCGAAGGGGTCTGGCCGTTTTTTGTTAGTTATTGGTTTAAAAATGCAGGGCGGACCGAATTTATTCATTCATCACGGGAACAGATATTTGAATTGGGCGTGGCGGAGACGCAGCGCCATTATTTCGCCGCTCAAACTAACTGTAAAACTGGCAAAATACGGCCAGACCTAAGTCGGACCCTTGCTTCATATTTGAAAATCCGAACGTGCCGACGGATCCTGTCGCAAGTGCGAGAAGATAAAATCCGGCGTGCCCACCAATCGCCCGACCCTTTTGCGTCTTTGTAGAGGAAGCCGAAAGTGACATGTTACATGATCCTTTTTCACGTCCGGCCCGGTGATAAAACCCGATTGACTCCATTGGAATTGTACAACGCATTCGCGGAACCCCGTCGTCAGCTCACGCGCAACTCAACCCCAAATGTGTCATAGGCCGACGTCCACTTCGGCTGATTCCCACGCTGCCTTAGTCCCGTTCGTCTAGAGTTGGTCTAGCCTCCCTATTTTGACCGACCACCCCAATACCGCAGAAACAATGAAGACTCCCATCTCTATCTGGTTAACCTCCCTCACGGCTTTGCTCGCGCCCTCAATTGCAACGAGTCAGACCGTCCCACCTCCGACGGATTCGGTGGTAGCACTCTCGCCCTTTATCGTCGGCTCAGAGAAAGATCGGGGCTATGTAGCCACGTCATCCCTCGCAGGAACACGCATCCGGACGGACCTCAGAGATCTGGCTAATTCCATCTCCGTCGTCACCCGTGAATTCATGCAAGATATCGGCGCCACGGACCCGGTGGACTTGCTGGTTTACACCGGAAACACGGAAGCGGGAGGAATGGGCGGAAATTACTCCGGTGCCAGCATCGGCAGCCCGGCCATTTTTACCGGTGTTACGCGGCAACCACAAAACAATAACCGCGTCCGCGGCCTCGCGCGTGCCGACCTCACCCGGGATTATTTTCCCACGGCCATCGTTTTTGACGGTTATAACACAGCACGCGTCGAAATCAATCGGGGCCCCAATGCGACGCTGTTCGGCTTGGGCAGCCCCGGCGGTATCATCAACAATCAACTGATCCAGCCCACTCTCACCAACGCTGCATCCGCCGAATTCACGTATGACTCATTCGGCTCCATGCGAACGGTGCTGGACGTCGATCGCGTCCTGATCCCGGGCCGACTCGGCATCCGCGCGGCCATCATGACGGACCGCGAACAGTTCGAGCAAAAATTCGCATTCGAACGAGATCGCCGGATGTTTGCCGCCGTGCAGGCCGCTCCTTTCAAAGGTGGCTCGCTCCGAGCCAGTTTTGAAAAGGGCTCGGTGGACGCCAACCGGCCGCGCTCCGACGCGCCCCGCGATAACATCACCCGCTGGTGGGGTCCGTCCTTCAACAAGATCACCCACAGTCCCGCCACGGTGGAGTTTAACTCCGTCAATCGTGACCTTATCCGTGCTCCGGGCGAGTGGTTCGCCCAGCCCGCTGTCGTTTACGAATCCGCGTCCTCCAGCGATCCCGCGCGGATGATGCTGGCGTGGTATACCATGGTCGGCGTCCCACGGGCGCCAGGCGGTAATCCGGCACTGGGCTTTCAAGCCAATATGGTTTCCATCACCAAGGGTGATCAATGGTTCCCTTCCGCCACGGCCGCCGCTGCGGGGATTAAAAACGGATCCTTCTACGCTGACGATGCCATCAATGATTTTTCCATCTTCGACTGGCGGAAACATTTGTTGGATGGACCTAACAAACGCGAATGGGAGGATTTCGACGTCTATAATGTAAGCTACGATCACAGCTGGAAGCATCCGCTCGGGTCGCTGGGTTTCGAAGCTGCAGTCAGCCGTGAGACGCTCTCGCGCAGTTGGTTTGATATGTTCCCCGGCGGGCGCGGCTATAATATCAACATCGACATCAATACCACACTGCCGTGGGGAGCACCCAATCCGAATTTTGGCCGGCCTTTTGTGGCGAGCGCCAATCAACGCAACACCAACGAGTCCGTGCGCAAAACGGAACGGCTGACCACCTACCTGGAGCTCGATTTTGCGCGTAATACCGAACGGCTCAAATGGCTCGGACGCCACAACCTGACGGGATACATGAATCGGTACATGCTCGACGAAGGAAGCTACTCCGGGGCGTACAGCGCAGACGAGGGATGGACCCAGACCGTCCGCTCCACCGTCAATCCGGTCGCCGCACGCGATGACATCAACTCCGATCTCGGATTGGTGCGCACCGTGGTTTATATCGGACCCAATCTCGCCAATCTGAACAGTCCCAAGGGCATCAACCTCCAGGGAATCCAAGCTGAGTTGCGACCCTCACGCGCGACCGGCTGGTATTGGGATCCGGTGCAAAAGGCCTTCGCGACGCGCTCGGTCGGCATCTCAAATGTGATGGATGAAAATGAATTTCGCCGGACCACCACGGGCGCTTCGCTCACCCGGCAGGAGATCGACTCGAAGGCTTTCATCTATCAAGGTCGTCCCCTCAAACAGGAGTGGATCGTGGGCACGATCGGGTGGCGAAACGACCGGGTCAAAGACTTCAGAAACAACGGCGGTCAGGATGTGCGCGATCGGTTCAACTTCATCGATCGCGACAGTCCTAATTTCCGTTTACCGTCGACGCCGGGGTCCGTTTTTGAGGAGAGCATCTGGAGTAACGGCTTCGTTATCCATAAGCCGCCATTCCTGCGGTACGCTCGAAGTGTGAATTTTTCCGTGCACTATAGTAAGTCGGAGAACTTCCAACCGGCCGACGCGCGCATCGACATGTTTGGCCGCGCGATCCAGCCTCCAGGCGGCACGACCGAAGACCGTGGCTTCAGCTTGTCCCTTTTCGATGGCAAGTTGCAGTCGCGGTTTAACTGGTATGAGACGGCCTCGTCGCGTGCTTCCCTGGGCTACGAGGGCTTCCTCATCGAAACCGACGCCCGTATCGTCCGCTACAATACGCCGGCTGCCCTCGCCGCGGCCGGCTATCAAGGCCCACCGCAATTCCTAAAAAATCTCGTCAACTGGCAGCAAGTGCAGACGCCTTCGCAGGTGAGCGGGGTGAATGTAACGTTCCAGCGCCCCGGAAACCTTTCCGATACCCAGAGCACGGAGTCCAAGGGCTTCGAGTTTGAATCCACCTATAATCCCACCAACAACTGGCGGATCGCTTTGAATGTCAGCCAGCAGAAGGCCAGCCGGGCGGTGATTGCACCAGTGGCTCGTGAGTACCTCGCCTTACGGTTGGCCGAGTGGACCACCGGAGCGACCGGTAACCTGCTGGCCGATGAGTCCGGTCAGCCAGTCAGAATCCGCGTCTACGATACCCTGCTCAACACCCTCAATGCGACCATCGCCCGAGAGGGGCAGAATGTTTCTGAACTGCGCGAGTGGCGTTGGAACATTATATCAAATTACACCTTCCAGCGCACCTCGCGGCTGAAGGGCTGGAATCTGGGCGGAGCCGTCCGGTGGCAGGATAAGGTCGGAATCGGTTACCCAATCGTCGACGTTCCCGCTAGCGGCGGCAAGACGATCGCTCTCCCTGATCTCGCTCGTCCCTACACCGGCCCATCCGATCTAAAGTTCGACGCTTGGATAGGCTATGCAACCAAGCTCTGGCGCGACAAGGTCCGCTGGAAGCTCCAGCTGAACATCCGCGACGTGTTGAATGAAGACGGGCTGGTACCAGTTATGGCGCAACCCGATAGCTCGATCGCCGCGTGGGTCGCTCCCCAGGGGCGCCTTTTGACCTTACGGTCCACCTTCGAATTCTGAGGGGGTTCTCCCGTCAGATTCCGCGCAATCTCGCACGTCAGGCGCCTCCTCGCTTGCTTCGCGATCACCGGCAGAGCCTATGGGGCAGCACGGGAATCTTTCCTGCAATTATAACCCTCATCGGCTCACCCCGGGAGCGCTGCTGCTTGAACCCGAATCGCAAAAAGCGGGGCCGATCTTTTTGGCAGCCCTCTGAGGTGCGCCCCCGGAAAAGGCAGTCAGCCAAGGAGCCGTGCTAGCTCGCTGCAGGGGTCGGTGTCTTGACCAAAGTGATCACGCACTCGAGATGCCGCGTCTGCGGGAAGAGATCGAAGGGTTGGACATCTTTCAAACCATAGCCGGCGGCGAGGAAACCTTTCAGGTCGCGCATTTGGGTCGCGGGGTCGCATGAAACGTAAACGACCGTGCGGGGGGCGAAGGCGAAGAGTTGGGCGAGGAAGGACTCGTCGCAGCCTTTGCGCGGCGGGTCGATGATGACGGCGGTCTCGGCCGGCGCAAAAATCGGGTCGAGGCCGGCAAAAATCGTGGCGGCGTCGCCCGATTGGAAGGAGACATTGGCGATGGCGTTGGCGGCGGCGTTTTGGCGGGCGAAGCGGATGGAGGATTCGCTGAGCTCGATGCCGGCGACGCGTTCGAAGGCCGGGGCCGCGCTCAGAGCGAACAGGCCGCTGCCGCAGTAGGCGTCCACGAGGAACCGCGCGCCGGTCGCGGCGGCTTGGCGGCGGACGTAGGCGGTGAACGCGGGGAGTATAAACGGGTTATTCTGGAAGAAATCGCGGGCGAGAAAGCGGAGTTTCAGGTCGCCCACGGTTTCGGTGACGATCGCCTCGTAGTCGGTCGTGACCTGACCATCGGCATCGCGGAGGAGAAGGGTGGAGCCGCGAAGAAACTCTCCGGCAGCGGCGCGGGCGTGAATCGCGGCGCGGGCGGTGGAGAGTTTTTCGTTGATGGCGTCGGTTGCGATGTCGCAGTGCGGGACATCGACGATGTCGAATCGCGTGCCCTGGCGGAGGAAGCCGATGGGCGGCGGCGTGGCGGGGTCGCGCGGCGGATTAAAATGCGGGGTAATCTTCGAGCGGTAGCCGTAGGGTTTGGGCGAGCCGATGACGGGATTAACCGCGTGGGTGACGCCGGCCATGTGCTGAAGCAGCTCGGCGACCTGACGTTGTTTCCAAACGAGTTGTTCGGCGTAAGCGAAGTGTTGGTATTGGCAGCCGCCGCAGCGGGCAAACAGCGGGCAAACGGGCGCGATGCGGTGGGGTGACGGGGTCAGGACGGATACGAGATCGGCCTCAGAGTAGTTTTTGTGGTTACGAAAAATGCGGGCGCGGACGCGTTCGCCGGGGAGGCAGAACGGGATCATGACCACCCAAGATCCCGCGACGGGGGCAGTTTCGGATTGCGGGAGTTGGGCGCCGGGTTGGGCCGGAAGCGGCACGCGGGCGAGGCCGACGCCGTGGTTGGTGAGCGTGACGATCTCGAGTTCGAGTTCGGTGTGATACGGGAACGGGAGGTCGTTAGATTTAGATTTCTTGCCCACAGAACACACGGAATACACGGAAACCGACGAGACCAAGAAAAGGATTCTGTATTTTTTCCGATTCCGTGTGTTCCGTGTGTTCCGTGGGCCCAACGATCGAAAAAATCACCAGTCTCCAGAATCCGCGCGTGAAGCAGCTCGTGAAGTTGCGCGACCGACGGCCACGGGATGAGGCCGGGGTGTTTTTGGTCGAAGGTTATCGGGAGATTCGGCGGGCGCTGGAGAAGGGCGTCGCCTTGGAGGAAATCTATTTTTCGCCGGAATGGTTTCTGGGTGAAAACGAACCCGCGTTGATCGCCCAAGCCCAGGCGGCGGGGGCAACGGCGTGCGAGTTGACGAAGGATGTGTTCGCCAAGGTCGCGTATCGCGAGCGGCCGGACGGCTTGCTGGCGGTGGCGCCGCAATGGCGGCGAGCGCTCGGCGATTTGGATCATCTGTTTGGAACCGGGAGCGACTGGGTGGCGGGCGATCCGACCGGGAATACCGCAAAGGCACCGTTTTTACTCGTCGTCGAGGCGATCGAGAAGCCGGGCAATCTGGGAACGATTCTGCGCAGCGCGGATGCCGCGGGGTGCGACGCGGTGATCGTGTGCGACCCGGTGACGGATATTTTTAATCCCAATGTGGTGCGGGCTTCGACCGGCGTGTTGTTTTCCGTGCCGTTGGTCGTCGAAGAAAGCACGCGGGTGCACGCGTGGTTGCGGGAAAAGGGAGTGCGTTCCGTGGCGACGACGCCGGCGGCGGAAAAAATCTACTCGGACGTCGATCTGCGCGGGCCGCTCGCGGTGGTGATGGGCAGCGAGCAATACGGGCTGAGCAAGTTTTGGCTGGAAAACTGCGATACGCCGGTGCGCATCCCGATGGCGGGTCAGGCGGATTCGTTGAACGTCGCGATGGCGACGATCATCACGCTGTTCGAAGCGGTGCGGCAACGCGGCGGGGCGGGTTAAACGGCCGGCGTCACCACGAACCTGCTCCGCGCCACAGCACTCTTGCCGAAACGCGAATCATCCGCCCCGATGGTCGGCCTCACGCTGGTCGCTCCCCTACCCTGCCCCTATGACGCTCATTCTTTTTCTCGCCGTTTCGGCGGTGATTCTCGGCCTCGCCTATCGCTGGATGGGCCGGTTGCTTTTTAAGGCCGCCGGGATCGGCGACGAGTCCCCGACGCCGGCCCACACCCAGCGCGACGGCCTCGACTACGAGCCGGCCCGTTGGAGTTGGTTGTTGCCGCAGCATTTTTCCGCAATCGCCGCCGCCGGTCCGATTGTCGGTCCGATTTTGGCCGCGACGTTGTTCGGGTGGCTGCCGGCGTGGATTTGGATCATTCTGGGCTCGATCTTCATCGGTGGCGTGCACGATTTCTTCACCCTCGTCGCCTCGGTGCGGCACAGCGGAAAATCTATCGCCGAGGTGGTGCGACAACACATGAACCGGCGCTGCCACCTGTTGTTTCTGGCGTTCGTTTGGATTTCGTTGGTCTACGTGATCGTGGCCTTTGCCGATGTGACCGCGGGGGCGTTCACCCAAGCGGCGACCCCCAATCAAAGCGAGGCCCCTGGACCTGCCGTAGTGACCTCGTCGCTGTTATACCTCGGCCTCGCCGTCGCGATGGGTTGGCTGATGCGCAAACGCAACTGGAGCCAGGGCCGGGCGCAGGCGGTGTTCCTGCCGCTCGTGTTGGGCGCGATCGCGATCGGGCCGATGCTGCCGCTCGACCTCGCCCCGCTGTTGCCCGAGGGCATGCGGATCATGTCCGCCTGGAACGTGATTTTGCTCACCTATTGTTTCTTCGCGGCGATCGCACCCATGTGGCTGTTGATGCAACCGCGCGGCGCACTAGGCGGATATTTTCTCTACATCATCGCCGTGGCCGGAGTGGTCGGTGTGATCGTGGGCGGGTTGAGCGGTGACCTCGCCATCAACGCGCCGGCATGGGGTTCCGGGCCGCTCTTCACTCCCGGCGAGGCGCTGCCGCCGCTGTTTCCGATTTTGTTTATCACGATCGCCTGCGGGGCGTGCTCGGGGTTTCACGCGATCGTCGCCAGCGGCACGACCGCGAAACAACTCAACCGCTTTGCCGACGCCCGGCCCGTGGCCTATGGCGGGATGCTGCTGGAAGCGTTTTTCGCCTGCATCAGCCTCGCGGCGGTCATGATCTTGGCCGCTCCGACGGGCCGACCCGACGCGATTTTTGCCAACGGTGTCGCGCTCTTCCTGCATCACGCAAGTTTCGGCCTGCTGCCCGTCAATATCGCCCATGGCTTCGCCCTGCTCTGTTTCGCGACGTTTATTTTCGACACCCTCGACGCCTGCACGCGGCTGGCGCGGTATGTCTTGATGGAATTGCTGGGCTGGACCGGTCAGGGCAAAGCGCTGATCGCGACCGGCCTGACGTTGGCGGGGCCGCTGGTGCTTGCGCTCCTGCCGCCCGCCGAGGTCAACGGCCAAGTTCTCCCGCTCTGGCGCGTTTTCTGGGGACTCTTCGGTTCTTCCAACCAACTGCTCGCGGCCCTCACCCTGCTCGGCCTCACCGTCTGGCTTTACCGGAGAGGTCGCGGGGCTTGGTTCACGTTGGGGCCGGCGGGACTGATGCTCACCATGTCGCTCTGGAGCCTCGCCCTGATGCTGAAGACCCACCTCGGGCGCATCAACGGCACCGCCCCGATCGCCGTGGTGCACCATGTCGAGGCGGGCATCGCGGTGTTGCTGATGATCCTGGCCAGCTGGCTCGTGATCGAAACCTTGGTGCTGCGCCGCAGCCTGACGCGAATTCCGGCGGCCGCTTAACCGGCCCAGCCTTTGCGGATCATGTTCACCGCGATGGCGGCGAGCAACATGGAGATGATTTTGGAAATCGCCCGCAGGCCCGTCGCGCCGATCATTTTTTCAAGCCGGTCACTGTAGGCGAAGGCCAACACCACCAGCAGCAGATTTGCCGCGAGCGCCGCGAGCGCGATCAGGTAACCCACCGACTGCGCGATAACGATGAGCGTGGTGATCGAAGCCGGCCCGGCGATCAGCGGCATCCCCAGCGGAACCACCCCGAAATCGTCGGCGAGCTTGGGCGGCGCCTCGGCCGCCGAATGGACGAGATCCCGGGCGGCGAGGATGAAAAGGATGAGCCCGCCCGCAATTTGGAAATCGCTCGTGGTGATGCCGATCGCGGCGAAGATCGACTGGCCCAAAAAAAGGAAAAGCAGCGCCACCCCGCCCCCCGTCCACGTGGCCTGACGCGCGATCCGTCGGCGCAAATCCGGCGGCGTGCCCTGCCCCAACGCCAGAAACACGGCCGCCAAACCGATCGGGTCGATCGCCACAAAGAGCGGGATGAACGCCTTGACGAAATCTTCAAGCAGCGAAGGCATAGACGGATGCTCACTCTGCGGCGCCGGGGCCTGCAAGCTCGGGGCGGTGGGTAAAAAACATTCGTGCAGTCGGCCGCATTCGTGGTTTCTTCGCACCTTTCACCCATGAAAATCAACGCCTCCCTCACCCCGGCCAAGCTCTCGAAGAAAACCGCCCGCGTGTTCGAACTCGCCGGTGAAAAAATCCGCGCGCTCGACGCCGCCTGGGACCCGAGCAAGGGCACGCCGGTCTTCACCGTCGCGGGCAAATACAGCTCGCGCGGCTGGACCGAGTGGACCCAAGGCTTCCAATTTGGCATGGCGTTCCTCCACTACGACGCCACCGGCGACACCGCGATGCTCGAGCGCGGGCGCGTGAAAACCGTGCGCCACATGGCCTCGCACGTCTCGCACGTCGGCGTGCACGACCACGGGTTCAACAACGTCTCCACCTACGGCAACCAACGCCGGCTCATGCTCGAGGGGAAAACCCGCTTCAACCAAGCCGAACTCGACTACACCGAGGTGGCGCTCAAGACCTCGGGCGCCGTCCAAGCCGCGCGCTACGCCACCACCCAATATAAACAACCGTGGTCGCCCATTCCCGGTGCCGCCGGCGTCGCGCCGAGCGGATACGTCTATTCGTTCAACGGCCCACAATCGCTCTTCGCCGACACGATCCGCTCGATGCGGTCGCTCGTGGTCGCCCATCAACTCGGCCACGTCCTCATGGGCGAGGGCGACAAGCCGACGAATCTTTTGCATCGCGCCATCGAGCACGCCGCCACGACCGCACGTTTCAATGTGTTCTTCGGTCAGGGCCGCGACAGCTACGACGTGCGGGGCCGCGTCGCGCATGAGAGCGTGTTCAACCGCAACGACGGCCAGTTCCGCTGCCCCAGTTCCCAGCAGGGTTACTCGCCGTTCACGACCTGGACCCGCGGTGCCGCCTGGATCATCACCGGTTACGCCGAGCAGCTTGAGTTCCTCGACACCGTCAAAGGCACCGACCTCGACGCCGTGGGCGGCCGCCGCGCCGTGACCGATCTCTTCCTCGAAACCGCAAAAGCCACGAGCGATTATTACATCGACGGCTATTCCGCGAAAGACGGCATCCCGTATTGGGACAGCGCCGCGCTCAACACGCACCGGCTCGGCGATTTCACGAAACGCGCCGCCGACCCCTTCAACGCCCACGAACCCGTCGACAGTTCCGCCGCCGCCATCGCCGCGCAAGGTATGCTCCGCCTCGGCCGCTGGCTCGACGCCAACGGCGAAAAAGCCGCCGGCAAAAAATATTTCCAAGCCGGCCTCACCATTGCCGACACGCTTTTCGCCGAGCCCTATCTCTCGACCGACAAAAAGCACCAGGGCCTTTTGTTGCACAGCGTCTATCACCGCCCCAACGGCTGGGACCACATCCCGAAGGGCCAAAAAGTGCCCTGCGGGGAGTCCTCGATGTGGGGCGATTACCACGCCATGGAACTCGCGCTGCTGATCCAACGCCTCGCGGAGAACAAATATTACACGTTCTTCTGAGCCGGACGCCGGCTTGCGCATTTCCGCAGGGGCTCGGACCGACCGCGACCGCCGTTATCGTCCAACGACGCCCCTCCGGAACTCTGCCAACCGGCGGCAGAACTGAAATGCCATTGCCCGACCGCAGGCCGCCGTTGAGCCTCGGTCCGCCATGGCCCAAATTGAAAATGCCGATCCGACCGCACCGGTTTTCCACGCCCGGGCGTTGAGAAAAATCTACGGTGCCGGTGAGGCCGAAGTTTGTGCGCTCGACGGCATCACGCTCGATTGTCACCCGGGCGAATTCTTGGTGGTGCTCGGGGCCTCCGGCAGCGGGAAGTCCACCTTGTTGAATCTTCTTGGCGGCCTCGACACACCCACCAGCGGCACCCTGCTCTATCGCGGTTGGGATCTGGGCGGCGCCGACGAAGCCTCGCTCACCCGCTACCGGCGCGACGCGGTTGGGTTTGTGTTTCAGTTCTACAATCTCATCCCGAGCCTGACTGCGCGTGAGAATGTCGCGCTCATCACCGAAATCGCCGCCGACCCGATGTCGCCCGAGGAGGCGTTGCACCTCGTGGGTCTCGGCGCGCGCATGGACCATTTCCCCGCGCAGCTCTCCGGCGGCGAACAACAACGCGTGGCCATCGCCCGCGCCATCGCGAAGCGCCCCGCCGTGCTGATGTGCGACGAGCCCACCGGCGCCCTCGATGTGCGCACCGGCATGGCGGTGCTGGAAGCCATCGAAAAGATCAACCGCGACCTCGGCACGCTCACCCTCATCATCACGCACAACTCCGTCATGGCCGGCATGGCTGACCGGGTCCTCACGCTTTCCGACGGGCACATCACCGGCGAAAAACGCAACGCCACCCGCGCCGCCGCCTCAAGTCTCGCTTGGTAACGCCGCGCGTTACCCGTCATGTCGCTGCTGGATCTCAAATTACTCCGCGATCTCAAGGCGCTGAAGTCGCAGGCGTTCGCCGTCGCGCTCGTGATGGCCTGCGGCCTGGCGATGATGATCATGACCCGCAGCCTGATCGCTTCGCTCGAGGCCACGCGCGCGGACTACTACCGCGACAACCGTTTCGCCGATGTGTTCTCCCGCCTGAAACGCGCGCCCAACGCCGTCGCCGCGCAACTGTCGGCCATCCCCGGCGTGGCGGCCGTGCAGACCGGGATCGCGTTGCCCGTGACGCTCGATCTGCCCGGCGTGCTCGAACCCGCGACCGGATTGATCCTCTCGCTGCCCGAACAAGGCGAACTCACGCTCAACCGGCTTCATCTGCGCAGCGGACGAATCCTCGTGGGCCGTGAATCATCGGGTGAGATTCTCACCGGTGAAGCGTTCGCCGAAGCCAACCGCCTGCGACCGGGCGACGAGATCGCCGCGGTGCTTTACGGGCGGCGGCAAAATTTTCGCGTCGCCGGCGTGGTGCTCTCGCCGGAATTCATCTTCGAAGCGCCGCCGGGCGCGGCGTTGCCCAACAACAAAACCTACGGGGTTTTCTGGATGCCTTACAAAGAGCTCGCCACCGCGAGCAATCTCGACGGCGCCTTCAACAATCTCTCGCTGCGCCTCGCGCCCGGCGCTTCGGAGGCGGCCGTCATCGCCGCGGTGGACCGCGTGTTGAAGCCCTACGGCGGCCGGGGTGCCTACGGCCGCGAGTCTCATCCTTCGCATACGCGGGTGCGCGACGAGATTCAGATTTTGCAAGGCCTCTCCGTCGGGTTCCCCCTGGTGTTCCTCAGCGTCGCCGCATTCATGACCAACGCGGTGATGAGCCGGCAGATCACGCTCCAGCGCGAACAGATCGCGATTTTGAAAGCGTTTGGTTTTTCCAACCGCGAGATCGGAGGACACTACCTGAAATTTTCGCTGATCATCGTCGTGAGCGGAATGGGTTTGGGCACGCTCGGCGGGATCGGGCTCGGGCACCAGTTGGTGGACATGTATACGTTGTTCTTTCGATTTCCCTCGCTCGAATTCCGACTGGCCACGCCGGTGGTGTTGGCCGCGATCGGCGTGAGCACGCTCGCCGCGGTGGTGGGCGTCGCGGGCGCGGTGAAAGCGGCGGTGCGATTGCCGCCGGCGGAGGCGATGCGGCCGGAAGCACCATCGAGCTACCGACCCGCGTTGGTCGAACGACTCGGAGCCGGGCACGCGTTCACCGCGTCGTTTCGCATGGCGCTGCGCAACATCGAGCGGCGACCCGCGCGTTCCATGCTCACCATGGGAGCGCTCGCTTTGGCGACGGGAATTCTGATCGTGCCGAACGCTTTTCGCGACGGCATCGATTACGTGTTGAACTACCAATGGGACCTGATCCAGCGGCAGACCGTATTTGTGTCGATGATCGAACCGGGGCCGGCGCGCACGCTGGCGGATTTTCAAGCTCTGCCCGGCGTCGTGTTGGCCGAGCCGGTGCGCGGCGCGGCGGTCGAGCTGCGGTCGGGCAACCGTTTCCGCCGGCTCGCCATCACCGGCCTGCCGCCGCGGGCAGAGCTCTTTCGCGTGATCGACGCACAAGAGCGGCCCTTCACGCTTCCCCCTCACGGGATCGTATTGTCCTCGAAGCTGGCCGAAGTGCTCGCGGTGAACGTCGGCGATGAACTGGCCGTGCGCGTGCTCGACGGCCGACGACCCGAATTCACGGTGCCGGTCGCCGCGCTCTCGGAGGATTTCGCCGGGACCGCGGCCTTCATGGATATCGGTGCGCTCAATCGCCTGCTCGGCGAAGGCGATCGAATCAGCGGGGCCTACCTCACCGTCGCCGGGGGCAAGTGGGATGAGTTTTTGCGGGCGATGAAAGAGTCGCCGGTTGCCGGCGGCGTGGTGGTGAAGAACCGCATCCGCGAAGGGTTTCGCGAGACGACGGCGAAGAGCATCGGTTTGATTCAGATGATCTACCTCACGTTTGCGACGGTCGTGGCGTTCGGCATCGTCTACAACAGCGCGCGTATTTCGCTCAGCGAACGCCAACGCGAACTCGCGACCTTGCGCGTCATCGGCTTTTCGCGGGGCGAAGTGGGCGCGGTGCTCGTCGGCGAGCTCGCGGTGCTCACGCTGTTGGCGTTACCGCTCGGGTTGTTGATCGGTTCCGGATTCGCGGCGGCGATCCTCACGACGGTCAACACGGAGTTCGTGCGGCTGCCGCTGATTTTGACGCCGTACAATTATGCCTTCGCCGTCCTGATCGTCACCACGGCGTCGGTGATCTCGGCGTTGCTCGCGTGTCGCCGGCTGGATCAACTGGATCTCGTGGGCGCGTTGAAAGCCCGCGACTAATCGTTTAACGTTCACACCTCACGTATCGCTTCGATGAATTCCCCCCTGCCCTCGCCTGCCGCTTCGAGCAAAAAAAATCCGCAAGGCGCCGCCCCGCGGCGTTGGACGAGACGCCTGCCCTGGTTGGGCGGCGGGCTGTTGGCCGCGTTGATCGTCGTGGGCCTGTGGCCCAAACCGTTGCCCGCCGAGCTGGCCGTCGTCGCCCGCGGGGATCTGGCGGTCACGGTGAACGAAGAAGGTATGACGCGGGTGAAAAACCGCTACGTCATCGCGAGCCCGGTTGCCGGGCAATTGCGCCGGATCGAGTGGAAAGCCGGCGCGGTCGTTGAAGCCGGAAAGACCGTGCTCGCCGTGCTCGAATCAGGCGGCGCGGATCTGCTCGACACCCGCAGTCTCGCCCAAGCCGAAGCGCGAGTCCGCGCGAGTGAAGCGGCCGTCGCCCAAGCCCAGGCGCAGCGTGCCCGGGCCGGCGCGAGTGCGAAGATGCAACGCGATGATTTCACGCGGCAGCAGCGGTTGTTTGCGAGCGGGGCGTCGTCGCGGCAAGAGATCGACGGCGCGGAGATGCGGGCCACGGCCGCGGCCCAGGAAGAACGGGCGGCGGAATTTGCGGGCCAAATCGCGGAGTTCGAACTCGCCCAAGCGCGGGCGGTGTTGTTGCGCGGACGTCCCGCCGGTTTGGCCCCAAGTGCCAACGAACCCTTGGTGATCACCGCACCGGTGAGCGGACGGATTTTGCGGGTGTTGCAAGAGAGCGAACGCCTCGTGCCCGCAGGATTCCCGTTGGTCGAGATCGGTGACCCTACCGATTTGGAAGCGAGGATCGAGGTGCTCTCGCGCGATGGCGTCGCGATTCGGCCCGGAGCGCGGGTGAAATTGGAACAATGGGGCGGACCTGAGCCGCTCAACGCGCAAGTGCGGCTCGTGGAGCCGTCGGCATTCACGAAAATCTCAGCGCTTGGAGTTGAGGAGCAGCGGGTTTTCGTGGTCGTGGACTTAACCGACCCGCTCGCGACGCGCCCCACGCTGGGCGATAATTTTCGCGTCGAAGCGAAAATCGAAACGTGGTCGGGCAAAGGAATTTTGAAAGTACCAGCCGGAGCGTTGTTTCAACGCGGTGCGAATTGGCAAACGTTCGTCGTCGAGGGCAAATCGGCCAAATTGCAAAACGTGACGATTGGACGAAGCAATGGCTTGGAAACCGAGATCGTGGAAGGGCTGGGCGAAGGCCTGCGCATCATCGTATATCCGGGCGATCAAGTCACTGATGGTGCGAGAATTGTGGCGATCAATGGATCGAAGTGAAGGGCTGCTTGAAACGCGCCTGAGGTGACGCCGCGTCGGGTCGATGCGCGGCCCGGCTTGGGCGCTAAAGCGAAGACCGTTTAACGGAGCTTGATCGAGCTCAAGACCAAGGAGCTCGAATCAAACGCGGGGGCGAGAAGAGCGCCGGGCGGGCTTTTGACTTGGCGCGAGCCGACGGCGGGCGTTGGTTCGCGGTGAAATGTCACGCTACCTTGATACGATCGCCGCTCTGGCCACTCCCGTGGGCACCTCTGCGATCGCACTCGTGCGGGTGAGCGGCCCGGATTCGGCCCGATTGGTGACGGATATCTTTGGGGAGGCACCTGCGCCACGTCTGGCGCGCCACGCCGATTATCGGGATCGGCAAGGTCTGGTGTTGGACGACGTGCTCTTTACGTTTTTCGCCGGGCCGGCCAGCTACACCGGAGAGGACTCGTTGGAGATCTCCTGCCACGGCAACCCGTACATTGCCCAACGCCTCGTTGAAGACCTCTTGTCGCGGGGTTGCCGATCGGCCGAACCTGGCGAATTTACGCAACGGGCATTTCTTCAGGGACAAATAGATTTAGCTCAGGCTGAAGCGGTTATGGACTTGATCCACGCCCGAAGCGAGCGGGCTTTGACGGCGGCCAACCGCCAGCTTCGAGGCGCCTTGGGCAAACAGATGACGGGGTTGATCGATGAACTGCTCATCGCGCTGGCCCGGGTAGAAGCGTATATCGACTTCCCGGATGAAGACCTGCCACCGGAGGATAGGAAGGTCGTAGAGACTCAAATCGCCAACGTTCTACGTGGAACCGACCGCCTTCTCGCCACCAGTCACTACGGCGACGTTTTGAGGCATGGCATCAAAACCGTGATCATCGGGGAACCCAACGCCGGGAAGAGTTCACTGTTGAACCGCCTCGTTGGAAAGGAGCGGGCCATCGTCAGCCCCGAACCCGGAACGACCCGCGACTTTATTGAAGAAGTTATCAATTTAGGGCCCCACTGTTTTAGGTTAATTGATACCGCCGGTCTAAATCCGAAGCCCGGAACCATCGAAGAGTTGGGCATCGGCAAAACCTACGAAATTGCTGCCGAAGCCGATTTTTTCTTGATCGTTTTGGACGCCACCTCCCCTACTCCTTTGTTTGATAGTCGTTTAAGTGGCTTGTTTAGTCCCGACCGCGTTATCGTGGTGATCAATAAAATCGACCAACCGGGGTCGCCAGCGAACCTCAATTTTCTCCCTCACGCCCGATCCGTCGCCGTATCCGCAAAAACCGGATTAGGCCTCGGGGACCTCAGATCCGCCCTGATTGGCTTGGCCGATGGCTTGGCACCCCACATGGGCGACGAAGCCGTGGCGATCAACGCCCGCCATGCCCACGCCCTCAACCAAGCGAAGGGCGATCTGGCGTCTGCTCAATTGAAGCTGGCAGAAAACGCGGCTTCGGAACTGTTGGCCAGCGATCTCCGCGGCGCATTGGCGGCACTGGGAGAAATCTCCGGAAGAGTCGACAACGAGCGCATGCTGGACGCTCTTTTCGCCAATTTCTGCATCGGAAAATAGGCACTATAGCATTGATATACAATGGTTTATAATAGCAAATTGTTCGATGTGATCGTGTGTGGCGCAGGGCATGCCGGCGTAGAAGCAGCCTTGGCCGCCTCCCGCATGGGCGCCTCTACCCTACTCCTCACGGGCAATATCGACACCATCGCCCAAATGAGCTGCAACCCAGCCATCGGCGGCCAAGCCAAGGGCCAAATGGTGCGCGAGATTGACGCCCTCGGCGGCGAGATGGCGATCAACACGGATGTTACCGGCATCCAATTCCGCCTGCTTAACGAGTCCAAGGGTGCAGCGGTCCAGTCTCCCCGCGCTCAATGCGACAAAAAGGCCTATCAATTCCGCCTCAAACACACTCTTGAGCTCCAAGCTAACCTACAAATCTTTCAAGCCACGGTGACGGGGCTCATATTCGCCGCCGGCAAAGTGGTCGGCTGTCGAACCAATCTCGATATCGATTTCATGGGAACGACCGTGGTTGTGACGACCGGCACGTTTCTTCGGGGCCTCATGCACATCGGGCAAAACAAGAACGAAGGGGGCCGCTTGGGCGACTTCAGCGCCAAAACGCTGTCAAATAGCTTCCTTGAGGCGGGCATCGAGCTACAGCGCCTAAAAACCGGTACGCCGCCGCGACTACTCGGGCGAAGCTTGGATTTCGGAAAGATGCAGGAGCAGAAGGGCGATAACCAACCGACCTTATTCGCCTTTCACGATACCCGCGACGCTCAAGACTTGTTCCACGTGGAACAGACCGGGGAACGTCGCTTGGGCTGGAAGCCCGGACACGAACAAGTTTCGTGCTGGATGACGCACACCACCGCCGAGACGGCCGATATTGTCCGTCGCAATCTTAGCAAGTCCGCGATGTATAGCGGGGAAATCGAAGGGGTCGGCCCTCGGTATTGTCCAAGTATCGAGGATAAATTCGTCCGATTCGCTGATAAACCACGGCACCTACTTTTCCTCGAACCCGAGGGGAGATCCACCAACGAGTTTTATGTAAATGGCTTGTCAACAAGCCTGCCGTTCGACGTTCAAATCGAAATGGTCCAAAGCATCCCTGGACTGGAGAAATCGGTTCTTTTGCGCCCAGCTTACGCCGTCGAATACGACTTTGCGCCACCCACGCAGCTCTACCCATCCCTAGAATCCAAGAAAGTCGAAAATCTGTTTTTTGCCGGCCAGATCAATGGCACCTCCGGTTACGAAGAAGCCGCCTCGCAAGGGCTAGTCGCGGGAATCAACGCCGTGCAAAAGGGCAGGGCAGGGGAGCCCCTAATCATGAAGCGGCACGAGAGTTACATCGGCGTCTTGATCGACGACCTTGTAACAAAGGGAACCAACGAACCGTATCGAATGTTTACGAGCCGCGCTGAACACCGCCTCTTGTTCAACCACGGCAGCGCCGAGCTCCGATTACTGCATCACGCTCGCGCTTTCAATCTCCTCAGCCCCCAACGAATCGCCCGCGTCGAAGCGAAGAAAAACTCAATCAACACCTGGATCAAACGAATCGAAACAGAAAGGACCGCCGGCCATATTTTTGGTGATCAGATCCGAAGTCAGGGCCTCGATTCGCCCACTCCAAATTCGTTTGATCTTGCGCCACCTGAAGTTCGTCAAGAGGTGTTGTATAACGTTCTATACAAGGGATATATCGAGCGTGAGCGTCGCCATGTGATGAAGCTGGAGCAAACCGAAAAAATTAAAATTCCCGCCGATCTTGATTACTCTTCCGTGAGAGGTCTGCGCCGCGAATGCGCCCAAAAGCTCGCTGCGTTTAAACCCTATACCTTAGGCCAAGCCTCACGCATCAGCGGAATAAATCCGGCCGATATCAGCGTCCTGCTGGTCTTGATTGAATCCACCCGGGCAGAGCAGGGGAGACCTTAAGCGATGGCGAGCAATCCTACTATTTCGCCCTCACAAGAAACACCGGGACCGAGGGAAGCTCGATTCGCCTCCATGGCTGCCGCTCGGCTCCAAGAGCTCGAAGAGACTACCCGAAATCTATTTCTAGGAATGGAAACCTGCGTGCTAGAAATCGGGTGCGGACACGGACACCTGCTCACCGCTTACGCAGAGGCACATCCCGAGAAAACCTGCATTGGCATCGATATCATCGCCGACCGAATCACTCGCGCCAACCGCAAGAAGAACCGGGCGCGGCTGGCCAATGTGCATTTTATCAACACCAGCGCCGAGGATTTTTTCGCCATATTTCCTTCTCAAATATCTATCTCCGATTTGTTTATATTTTTTCCAGACCCTTGGCCCAAGCGACGGCACCACAAGAATCGCCTCATGCAGACCGAATTTTTGTCGAGACTATCGCGTTGGATTACCCCGAACTCGCGCCTTTATTTCCGCACGGACGACCTCGCTTACTTTACCGCCACGGAAGCCATCGTCCGCGCGCATCCGGCTTGGGCGCTCCATTCATCACCCTGGGCATTCGAATTCACCACGGTCTTCCAAGCCCGCGCCTCCAGCCATTACTCCCTCGTCGCCGCTCCGCAAAAGCCGCTTTGAGCCGAGTATCGGGTAAGTTTATCGATTCCATTAGCGGCGAGAAATCCAACCTGTATCCTCACCGAGCACCCTTTCCGGGGTTGACGGGGAAGGGGGAGGTTACCTATCTCAAAACCTTTCAACACCTCCCAAGCACCTTTGCGCGTCATGCTACGAGTCCCTACACTCGCCACTTTAACGGCCCTGTTTTTTTCAGGATCCATCGCTTTTGCGGGCGAAGGCGCAGGTGTGTCACCAAAGGCCAGCAAGTTAATCGATTTCGGTAACGGCTGGGCCATCACGAACAGCATGGTGACCGGTTGGGCCGTCTCGATCGCGATCATCCTTTTTGTAATGTGGTTGATCGGCAAACCCTCGGTTTTGCCCTCTAAAGGGCAAGCCGTGGTCGAGTCGTTAATCAGCGGACTAAAAGACCTCCTCGAACCTATCGTCGGCCGGAAAGCGTTCCCTTTCGCGTTTCCTCTTCTCGTTACGTTTTTTCTCTTCATTCTCCTGCAAAATTGGACCGGACTCCTTCCGGGAGTCGGAACTGTCGGCATGGGCCACGACGTCGACGGGAAATTTCACATGACGGCACCGTTCGTCCGGCCATTCACCGCGGACTTTAACAGCACGATCGCACTCGCCATCGTTTCGTTCGGGGCCTGGTTGATTATCATTTTCAAATTCGCCGGGCCAAAAATCATCCTCCACGACATTTTTGGCAACAAAGCCGATAAACGAGAGATCCCTGCCGCACTCTATTACGTTCTATCGGGTGTCTTTTTGATCGTCGGCCTGATCGAGATCGTTTCAATCTTCATCCGTCCTTTTACGCTTTCAGTGCGTCTTTTCGGCAACGTCTTTGGCGGCGAAAGTCTGTTGCACGGCACCGGATTTCTTTTCGTTTTCTATTTTCTGGAGCTGCTCGTGGGTCTGATCCAAGCCTTGGTTTTCACCCTGCTCTCATCCGTCTACATCGGCCTAATCTGCAATCATGGCGATGATCACGACCACGCCGAAGGCCACGCCACCGACGCCCGCCACTAATCCTTTCCCGTTGGGAGCGTGCCAACGAGTGCGCACAGCGGAAACCAAAACAAAAAATACATCCACATCATGAACCTCATCCTCGCTGAAATCTTCGGTAACGTCACCAGCGCCGCCGGTCTCCTCGGAGCCGCCATCGGCGTCGGTCTTATTGGCACCAAGGCCGTCGAAGCCGTCGGCCGTAATCCCGGCGCCGCCACCAAGATCCTTGTCCAATCCATCATCGGTATGGCGCTCGTCGAAGGTCTCGGCGTGCTCGCCTTGTTCCTCGCGACCAAGTAAGTCAATCGACCGAGACGCGCCTCATTTTTTTGCGGCGCGTCTCTCCTTTTTAACCCTCGTAGTTCGAACTCCCCGTCATGCTGCATTCGCTTTTTCTAGCAGTTGTTGAGGCTCCTGCCGTTGCCGTCCACGCCGCACATGCCGCTGCTGCCGAGCCCAACATCCTCGAACGCTTCGGAGTCGAGTGGAAATACGTCGTCGTCCAGATCATCAGTTTCATCATTCTCTTCGGAGTGCTCTACTGGCGAGCCATCAAGCCCACGATCGCGGCGATGGACGAGCGCACGCACAAAATCGATGCCGGCCTCAAATACGCCGAGGAAATGAAGGCTCAGCTCGCCTCCACGCAGCAGCAAACCGAAGCCGCACTCAAGGACGCCCAACACAAAGCCCAAGCCATCGTGGCCGAAGCGCAAAAAACGTCCAAAGAGTTCGCCGATAAACAGCAAAAAGAAGCGATCGAAAGAGCCGCCGCCCTCCTGTCGAAAGCCCAAGAGGCCATCGAACTCGAAAAGAAGAAAATGCTCGCCGAGGCCCGCACCGAAATCGCCCGCCTCGTTGTCGCCACCACTGAACGCGTCCTCGCCAAGAAACTCACCGACGCCGACCGCGCCGGCTACAACGAGTCCGCTGCCCGCGAACTCGCCGGCGTTTAAAGTTTAAAGCTCCCAACTCATCACGCTCCGCATGGCCGCCGCCGCCAAACAAATCCAGCTTCTCGCCCGCCAGCTCTTTAAATTGAGTGTGGTTGATGGGGTCGTCTCGCCCGATCGCGTGGCCGGAGTTCTTCAGTACATCGAAAAGAGCGCTCCCGCCCACTCGGTCCTCGCCCTCAAGGCTTACCGCCGGCTCATCGCCACCGAACTCGCCAAAAGCGAAGCATTGGTCGAGCACGCCGGTGCCGTAACCGCACCCGCTCTCGGTGCCATCGCAACGTCCATGACCCAGAAATACGGCCGCCCGATCACCACCGCCACCCGAGCCAACCCCAAATTGCTCGCCGGCCTTCGAGTTCGTGTCGGCGACGATGTTTACGAATCCTCCGTCTCCAGCCAACTCGCCACGCTTTCTGTTTCCGTTTAAATCCTGCCTCGCGCCCAACCCTTTACGCTTTTTCTGAGATGAGCACCGTCCTCGAACAAATCGAACAGCAAATCGCCAAACTCTCGACCAAAGCGGTCAAGAAGAACACCGGCAATATCCGCACCATCGCCGACGGCGTCGCCAAAATCGACGGCTTGTCCGATGTCATGTATAACGAAATGGTCGCTTTCCCTGGCGGCGCCATCGGCATCGCCCTCAACCTTGAGGAAAGCGAAGTCGGCTGCGTCATCCTCGGCGACGTCTCCCAACTCAAAGAAGGCGACGAAGTTCAAACCACCGGCAAGCTTCTCTCGGTGCCCGTCGGTAAAGCCCTGCTCGGTCGCGTGGTCGACGCCCTCGGTAACCCGGCCGACGGCAAAGGCCCCATCGACTCGAAAGAAACCTATCCGGTCGAGCGCATCGCCCCCGGCATCATGGCCCGCAAATCGGTCAATCAGCCGCTCTTCACCGGCATCATGGCCATTGATTCCATGATCCCGATCGGCCGCGGCCAACGCGAACTCATCATCGGCGACCGCGGCACCGGCAAGACCACCATCGCGATCGATACCATCATCAATCAGGCGAAGATCAACAAGGTCGGCCTCGCCAGCGGTGACGCCAAATTTCGCCCCGTTTATTCTATCTACGTCGCCATCGGACAAAAGAGTTCCAACGTCGTCCGCACCGTCGCCGCCCTCGAGGCCGCCGGCGCGCTGGAGTTCACCGTGATCGTCGCCGCCACCGCTGCGGATAATCCAGCCAACCAATACATCGCCCCATACTCCGGTGCCGCTATTGGCGAATGGTTCATGGAAAACGGCATGGATGCCCTCATCGTTTACGATGACCTCTCCAAGCACGCCGTCGCCTATCGCCAAATCTCGCTCATCTTGAAGCGCCCTTCCGGCCGCGAAGCGTATCCCGGCGACGTCTTCTATCTCCACTCCCGCCTGCTCGAGCGGGCCGCCCGCCTCGACGGCAAAGGCTCGCTCACCGCACTGCCCATCATCGAAACCCTCGCAGGCGACGTCTCGGCCTACATTCCGACCAACGTCATTTCGATCACCGACGGCCAGATCTTCCTCGAAACCGACCTCTTTAACCAAGGCATCCGTCCCGCCGTTTCTGTCGGTCTCTCCGTTTCCCGCGTCGGTTCCTCCGCGCAGATCAAGGCCACCAAACAAGTTGGCGGCAAACTCAAGGGCGAGCTTGCCCAATTCCGCGAACTCGCGGCGTTCGCCCAATTCGGCTCCGACCTCGACGCCAAAACCAAAGCTCAACTCGATCGCGGCGCCCGCATCGTTGAACTCTTCAAACAACCCGCCTTTAGCCCATCGCCGATCGAGCTCCAAGTTTCCGTCCTCTTCGCGATGCAGAAGGGTTTCTTCGATCCCATCGATGCCAAAAAAGTCGTCGTCGCAGCAGCCAACATGAAGAACTTCTTCACTACCCGCAAAGACGCTCTCCTCACGGAAATCCGTACCAAGGCCGCCCTCGACAAGGACCTCGAAGCAAAACTTCAAGCCGCCTGCGACGATTGGAAATCCGGCTACACCGCCTAATTCAATTTTGGATTTTCAATTCGCGATTTTCGATTCCGGCCCCCGCGTCGCTCGAAATCAGAAATTGAGAATCAAGCATCAAAAATAATTCGATGGCTTCCACCCGCGACATCCGCCGACGCATCAAGTCGGTCAAAAATACCCGCCAGATCACGAAGGCGATGGAACTCGTCGCCGCGTCGAAGATGAAAAAGGCCCAGGCCGCGGCTCTCGCCGGCCGAGCCTACGCCCAACTCATGGCCGACATGCTTGCGGCGCTCGCGACCCGGGTCGACGAATCACACCATCCGTTTTTGACCCAACGTGAGGTAAAAACCCGCGGCGTCCTTCTTATTTCTACCGACAAAGGACTCTGCGGACCCCTTAACGCCAATCTCTTCAAGCTCGTCACGGATATCAAAACTCCGGTGAAGTTCTATGTCATCGGCCGTAAGGGCGCGCAGTTCATCGCCCGCACCAAACGCAACATGGTGGCCGATTTCACCGTCTCCGACCGCGCCGCATTCTCGGAAGTGAAAGTCGCCTCGGAATTCATGGTCGCACAGTTTCTCGAAGGCGCCATCGACACCATCGAGGTAATTTACCCGCGCTTCAAAAACACGCTCATCCAAGAGTCCATCGTCCGCCCCGTGCTTCCGCTGCACAACCTAAAGGAGTTCGTGGCGTCCGTCCAAGCGGATACCGGCGCCGTTCGTGTGCCCCATACCGACGATCGCGAGATGCTCTTCGAACCCGGAGCCAATCAAGTGCTCGAGGCCCTTCTTCCCTTTTACGTAAACCGCAACATCTACCAGCTCGTGCTCTCAGCCAAAGCCTCCGAGCAAAGTGCGCGAATGGTCGCGATGAAGACGGCGAAAGACAACGCCACCAAACTCGTGGGCGAACTCTCCCTCGAATACAACAAAGCCCGCCAAGCCGCGATCACTCAGGAAATCCTTGAAATCGCCGCCTCCGCCTTCGCCGCCTGATCACCTTCTCCTTCGCTTCACGGTTTAAAAAAATCCCTTTCTCAATGAATACCGGCAAAATCGTCCAAGTTATCGGCCCCGTCGTCGACGTGCAGTTCGCAGAAAACGCCATCCCGCCCATTTATCAGGCGCTGACGATCGCGTTCACCGTCGGTGGAAAATCCGAGAACCTCACCCTCGAGGTCCAGCAACATCTCGGCGGCGGTTTGGCCCGGGCCATCGCCATGTCATCCTCCGAGGGCTTGAAGCGTGGCATGGCCGTCGTCGACACCGGCTCTCCGATTTCCGTGCCGGTGGGCAACGGCATCCTCGGCCGCATTCTCGACGTCACCGGCGCACCGGTCGACGGCCGCGGCCCAGTGATTCACGACAAAAAATATCCGATCCATCGGCCCGCTCCTGCGCTCGCCGATCAAGATACCAAGGCCACCATTCTTGAGACCGGCATCAAGGTTATCGACCTCATCGCTCCTTTCATCAAGGGCGGCAAAGCCGGAGCCTTCGGTGGCGCCGGCGTCGGAAAGACCGTCGTCATTCTCGAACTCATCAACAACATCGCCAAAGCCCACGGCGGTTACTCCGTGTTCGCCGGCGTCGGCGAGCGCTCCCGCGAGGGCAACGATCTTTACCATGAAATGTCCGAAGCTGGCGTTATCGACCAGAAGGACCTCATGAAATCCAAGGTCGCCCTCGTCTATGGCCAAATGAACGAGCCCCCGGGCGCCCGTATGCGCGTCGCCCTCTCGGCGCTCGCGATGACCGAGTATTTCCGCGACGAGAAAAACCAGGACGTGTTGCTCTTCATCGACAATATTTTCCGCTTCTCGCAAGCCGGCTCGGAGGTTTCCGCGCTCCTCGGCCGCTCGCCCTCCGCCGTGGGTTATCAACCCACACTCTCCAACGAAATGGGTCTCCTCCAGGAGCGCATCACGTCGACCAAGAAGGGTTCCATCACCTCCGTGCAAGCGGTGTACGTTCCCGCCGACGACCTCACCGATCCGGCCCCGGCAAACACCTTCGCCCACTTGGACTCCACGATCGTCTTGGAACGCTCCATCGCCGAACTCGGCATCTATCCCGCCGTCGACCCGCTCGCCTCCGTTTCGAAGGCGCTTGAGATCTCCATCGTCGGCGAAGAGCACTACCGCGTCGCCCGCGAACTGCAGCGCGTCCTCCAACGCTACAAGGACCTCCAGGATATCATCGCGATTCTCGGCCTCGACGAGCTTTCCCCCGAGGACAAGCAGACCGTTTACCGCGCCCGTAAAATCCAGCGCTTCCTCTCCCAACCGTTCGCGGTCGCCGAAGTATTCACGGGCTCGCCCGGCAAATACGTCCCCGTCAAAGAGACCGTTCGTGGCTTCAAGATGATCCTCGACGGCGAGCTCGATCACATTCCCGAAGGCGACTTTTACATGAAGGGCGGCATCGACGAAGTCATCGCCGCCGGCGGAGCGAAAAAGTAACTCGGTCGGCTGCGAACAACGCTTAACTTATCAGGCGCTCGTTCCCCACCACTCGCTCCTTTCGACACCATGGCCTTAACGCTTGAAATCGTCACCCCCGAAGCCCGGGTTTTCTCCGATACCATCGATACGGTCGTCATCCCGACCGTTGACGGTGAAATCGGCATCCTTCCCGGCCACATCCCGTTGCTGACGCAGGTTCAGGACGGGGAATTACGGGTGACCAAAGGCACCGTCGTTTCATTCCTCGCTGTCGGCGGTGGTTTTGCCCAAGTCTCCGGCGACAAAGTCTCCATTCTCGCCGAGCGCGCCATCACCGAAGATAAAATCGACGAAAAGGCGGTCGAAAACGCCATGCAACGCGCCGAACAAGCCATCAAAGACGCTAAAGACATGGACCCCGCCGAGTTCGAGCATCTGCAAAACATGGTGCGATTCTCCGGCACCCAACTCGCCCTCAAACGCCGCCGACGCTGACGCATTTCAACCAAGTCGTGGGGCAGGGGAGACATCCTGCGCCCGCCCATATCAACCCAAGCGCGACGTCATCCGTCGCGCTTTTTTGTGAACTTCCGAAAAACCTGCAAGTTGCCCTTGAAACTCAATCTCATCGCGAGCACCGTCCCTCACCTAGGATGAATCGGATGCCCTCACCCGAACCCATGCCACTCTGTCAGCTCCCCGCTGGAGCGACGGGTCGGGTGTGTTCGCTGACCGGAGACATTCATTTTTGCCAACGCGTCCGAGAGATGGGATTCGGTGAATCTTCCTGCGTTACGAAAGTTTCCGGCACCACCACAATTCTGTGCCAAGTGAGCGGCACCCGAATCGCCCTGAGCCACGCTGCCGCTAGCCACATCCTCGTCGAGCCGTTGGCCCAGAAGTAGGGCAGGGTCTCCGACCTGCCCGCAGCACCGCGAACCGCATCCCCGCCGCCATGCCCGACGCTCCCGCTCCACTCTCGTCGGACCCGTCCTCGATCCCACTCTCTCAACTCGCCGTGGGTGCCAAAGCGACCGTCCGCGAATTTCCGAAGCTGGGTACGGCATTTCTTCGCCTCCGCGAAATGGGCCTGCTCACCGGCACACCCATCACCCTCGTCCGCGCCGCACCGCTCGGCGATCCGCTCGAAATCAAAATTCGCGGTTACCATCTCACCCTTCGCAAATCCGAGGCAGATCACATCCTCGTCTCGCCCGCTGCGTAGAGTATCGATCATGGCTCTGCCCACTCACATTTCATCCGGCCCCTCCGCATCACTCTCGCGCCAACCGGTGTACGCGCTCGTTGGAAATCCAAATTGCGGAAAAAGCACGCTCTTCAACGCCCTCACCGGTCTGAAGCAAAAAGTCGGCAACTACCCCGGTGTCACCGTCGAAAAGAAAGTCGGCACAGCCTATTCGCAGCACGGCCAACCCATCACCGTTATCGACCTGCCCGGTACCTACTCGCTCGCCGCCCGCTCGCCCGACGAGGCCGTCACCCGCGACGTGCTGCTGGGCCGCCGCGCCGACACCTCACCCCCCGACCGAATCCTTTGCATCGTCGACGCCACCAATCTTGAACGAAATCTCTATCTCGTTCATCAGGTTCTCGATCTGGGCCGCCCCGTTATCCTGGTGTTGAACATGATGGATCTCGCTGCGCGCGCCGGTCTCAACGTCCGCGCCGCCCGCCTCGAAAAAGAACTCGGCATCCCCGTCATCGCCTGCGAAGCCGTTCACGGCCGCGGCCTCATCGAGCTCAAACTCGCCATGAGTCGCCCTGATCTCCCGCTCGCCCGTCATGCGTGGGATATCCCCGCCGCCATCGCCCCCGCCGTCGGCGAACTCCAAGCCTCGCTCATCGCCCACGACCGCAAAGCCCCGCTGCTGGCTCGCGCCGAAGCCCTCCTGCTCTTGACCGACCAAGACAGCGTGCGCGTCGCCGGTTCGTCTCCGCTCAGTTCGCGCACCGCCGAGCTCCTCCGCGCTTGGCAAGAACGCTGGTCCGCCGACGGCACGGACTGGGCCGGCACCCTCGTAAGTTCGCGCTACGATGCGATCGGCCAAATCGCCGCCGAGGTCGTCCTGCGCGACGGCACCGTCGGCCCGAGTGCTTCCGACAGAATCGACTCCGTCGCCACCCACCCGTTTTGGGGCTGGGCCGTGCTGGGCACCGTGATGACGTTGCTCTTTCTGAGCATTTTCACCCTCGCCGAAGTGCCGATGAACGGAATCGACACCCTCATCGCTTCGCTCGCCGACACCGTCAAGACGGTGATGCCTCCGGGTGATCTGCGCGATCTTATCACCGACGGCGCGATCGCCGGGGTAGGGGGAGTGATCATTTTTCTCCCACAGATTCTGATTCTCTTTTTCTTCATCGGCCTACTCGAAAGCACCGGCTACATGGCGCGCGCCGCGTTCATCATGGACCGTCTCATGAGCCGGGTCGGCCTCAACGGGAAAAGCTTCATCCCCATGCTCAGCTCCTACGCGTGCGCCATCCCCGGCATCATGGCCACACGCACCATCGAGGATCCGAAAGATCGGCTCGTCACCATCCTCGTCGCGCCGCTCATGAGTTGTTCCGCGCGTCTGCCCGTTTATCTGCTCATGATCGCCGCCCTCGTGCCCGGCGACCGCGTGCCGCTAACGACCAAGGTCGGAATCATGATTCTCATGTATGCGCTCGGCACCTTCGGCGCGTTTTTCTTCGCCTGGCTCTTCAAGCGCACACTGCTCAAAGGCGCGCCGCCTCTCATGATCATGGAGCTGCCGCCCTACCGGCTCCCACGCCTCAAAGACGTCGCGCAACACATGGTCGAGCGTGGTTGGCTCTTCGTACGCCGCGCCGGGACCGTCATCCTCGGGATCAGCATCATCCTGTGGTTTCTCTCCGCCTATCCCAAGGCCCCCGAAGGCACGCCGCCCACCCAACAGCTCGCCCAAAGCTTCGCCGGCCAAGCCGGCCACGCCCTCGAACCTTTGATCAAACCCATCGGCTTCGACTGGCAGATCGGCATCGGCCTCATCACCTCGTTTGCCGCCCGCGAAGTCTTCGTGAGCACGATGAGTGTCGTCTTCAACGTCGAGACGACCGACGACGACACCACCCCTCTACGCCAAGCCTTGCTCGCCGCCAAATGGCCCGACGGTCGCCCCCTCTTCACGCCGCTCGTCTGCTTCACGCTCATGATCTTCTACGTCTTCGCGATGCAATGCATGAGCACCATCGCCGTCGTGAAACGCGAGACCAACGGCTGGAAGTGGCCGATCTTCCAAACCTGCTACATGACCGGCACCGCGTGGATTCTTTCCTTCGTCGTTTATCAAAGCGGCCGCGCCCTCGGCTTCTGAGCGCCCGCCATGTCCCCCGCCGTCCAATCCCTCGCCGCCCTCGTCCTCGTCGGCCTTACCGCGAGCTGGCTCGTGCTCCGGGCCTGCGCAAAAAAGAAAAGTCCTCGCTGCGGGGGAGACTGCGGTTGCTCGACGCCCGATCCCAAACTTCGCCCGCCCGCCCGCTGATCAGGTCTCGCTAGAGGCACCCAGCGGCGACCATTACGCCGCGCGCGGTCCATGCCCCCGTCCGCACCCAATTCGTTGACACCAGCCGCCCGTGCACGCCCGCCTCAAAGCCTTGCTCCAACCTCCGGTGCAGCGGCACTTGCACGATCGCCGTCGAGAGCCAGTTGACCCCAATCAGCCCCAGCGAAATCAAAAACCAGCCGCTGCGTTCTCCGGCCCATAGAAGCCACGCCGCGCTCCCCAACTCCGCCAACATCAGAGGTCCGACGATCCACGAAATTCGCCGCGTGTAGTCCGCGTGATACGCTCCGAACTCCAACCGCCCCACCGCCCCGAACTGCGGATATATCACGACCTGCACCAGCCAGATCAGTCCGATCAAGGCCCAGGTCACCACCAGATGGATGAGTTCAACCATCCAGCGATGTTACGGCCTTTGTCACTGGAAACAATCTCGGGTTATTCTAGGAACTTGCCCTTGTCCGAATCCTGACGGGCTTTTTGCTCTCGCGTCCCTCATTTCAAACTAACGCGCCCATGGACCCGTCCGTCATCCTCTTTCCCTTCGCCGACTACTGGTGGTTCTACGCCGGTTTTACGCTCTTCGTGCTCGGCATGTTGGCGCTGGATCTTGGTGTCTTTCACCGCGAGTCCCATGAAGTTAAATTCAAAGAGGCGCTGATCTGGAGCATCGTCTGGGTCAGTCTCGCGCTGGTCTTCTGCTACGGTTTTTGGCAATATGCCCAATGGAAGCTTCCCCAAGATCCCCGCCTGCTCGCCGCCGGTCTCACCGCGGCCCAAGCTACAATCTTAGCCAACCAAACCGGCCTTGAATTTCTGACCGGCTACGTCGTCGAGAAATCCCTGTCCGTCGACAACGTCTTCGTCTTCGTCGTCGTGTTCACCTACTTCGCCATCCCGGCCAAATATCAACACCGGGTCCTCTTTTACGGCATCCTCGGCGCCCTGATTTTCCGCATTATCTTTATCTCGCTCGGGGCCGTTTTGATGCAATTCCACTGGGTCATCTGGGTCTTCGGCGCGTTCCTGATTATCACGGGCATCAAGATCTTGTTCGCCCCGGAAAAGCCCATCGATCCAGAAAAAAATCCCGTCATCCGGCTCCTGCGGAAAATGATCCCCGTCAGCCCGCAACTCGACGGCCAAAATTTCTTCACCCGAAAAAACGGCATCCTCCACGCCACCCCGTTATTTGTGTGTCTCGTCTTCCTCGAGGTCACCGACATCATCTTCGCCGTCGACTCCGTGCCCGCGATCTTCGCGATCACCAAGGAGCCGCTGATTGTTTTCACCTCAAACGTCTTCGCCATCCTCGGCCTGCGCGCGATGTTCTTCATGCTCGCCGGCGTCATGCACAAGTTCCGCTTCCTCAAATACGGACTTGGGCTGATCCTTGTCTTCGTCGGCCTCAAGATGGTCTGGCTCAACGACGCCTTCGGCGGAAAATTCCCCATCACTTGGTCACTCGGGATCATCGGCACGTTGCTCACGATTTCCATCGTGGCGTCGCTCGCCATCCCACCCAAGGCGGAGGCTAAACCCCCAGGTGCTGCCTGAGGCGTAAAATCAGTTCGATGACGGCGGTCGCGAACAACGCGAAGTAAACGACCGTCGCGACCAAGAACCCATAGGCGGCGACCACCGTCACACCGTCGCGCTCCATCACGCCGAGCATTCCGAACACGATCACCAATGCCGGCAGTGTATTCGTGAGGGGGATGCCGCCCAACGGCAGCAATAGCAACCCGGCCCCGGCACAGACCATCCCCATGTGGACGAAACGCATCGCGTTACCCTCCGTCAGCCAGAGCCAGCGCGGCCGCAGTCTCTTTTCAATCCAACCGATCAGTTTGCTCGCCCCTTCGAGCACCGCCCGGAAAAATTTCGGCGGCAATTTTACCTTCAGCAAACGCTGCGGCAACCAGGGCGGCCGACCGAGCGCAAAGCACCCCGCCAAAGCCAGGATCGCCAAACCAAATGGCGTCGACAATCCCGGGATCGCAATCGGCGCACAGAAGGGCAGGGCAAGAATGATGATCAACAGCGCCGAAGCCCGCGCCCCGAGCGCATCGATGATCTCCTGCAGCGTTACCTGATGGTCTTGGAATCGCGCCGCAAGCGCGTGCAACTCGTCGGAGAATTTTTTAAGCGGATCGGGCGTGGGCGTGGTCATGAAAAAAGATCAAGCGGGGCAGGGCAGGGGAGAATCCACGGCTACGTGCCGCGCTTGTTGCCGTAGAGTTCGATGTGCAACCGGTGCGCATAGCGGTAACCGCGCGCTTTGCACACCTCGCCGAGCCACCCCGCCCGCTCACGCATCGCCTCCAGCGTGCGCGCCTCGGGCATCAATTGCACCTTATGGCGTGGAATATCCCGCTTCAACGAAGCCAACATTCCTTCCAGCTCCTCCACATCCGAAGGCGCCGCGACCACGAATTTAAACTGATAGTCGCAACCCGCATCGAGCCACGCCCGCACTACGGTCGGCTGCCAGCGCGTCGCCTCGTGTTTTTTCCGCCACACCCCGTGCTCCGTCCCCTGCGGCGCCGAATTGAGCAATTTCGGTGACATCGAGGCCAGATCGCACGCGATCGCTTCCGGAGCCACCGTCGCCGCCGTTTCGATCGTGATGTGATAGCCCAGCTCCTTGAGCGCCGCCGCCAGCTCGCGGATTTCCTTCGCGATCATCGGCTCACCACCCGTCAGCACCACGTGCCGTGCCGTGCGGTGCGACTGCACCGCCGCCACGATGTTATCCACCCTCATCGTCGTACCCTCGGGATTCCAAGAGGCATACGGCGTGTCGCACCACGCGCAGCGCAGATTACACCCGCTCGTCCGCACAAAAACCGACGGCACGCCGCTCAAAGCCCCTTCACCCTGCAACGAATAGAAAATCTCCGAAATCAGCATCGCTCGAAAACTTAACTAACCCCCGGCTTGCCCGGCAACACCCCCGTCTCCGCATACACCGTCGGATCACTGATCCCGGCGAGTTCAAACGCCTCGCGGCGCTCCACACATGTCCCGCACTTCCCGCAATGCACCTCGCCGCCCTTGTAGCACGACCAGGTCCGCCCAAAATTTACGCCCAACTTCGCTCCCGCCGCCGCGATCTCCGCCTTCGTCATCGCGATGAACGGCCGCAGCAACTTCACCTCCGCATACGTGCCGAGCCGCATCGCGTCACCCATCGCGCGCATAAATTCTTCACGGCAATCCGGGTAGATCGCATGGTCGCCGCCGTGCGCCGCGATCACCAGTCCCTCCGCCCCCCGGCTCTCCGCCAAGCCCGTCGCCACCGCCAACATGATCGCATTCCGAAACGGCACCACCGTCTGCTTCATGTTCGCCGCCTCATAGTGTCCCTCCGGAATTTCGCCCCCATTCTTCAACAGGTCCGACGCAAACAACCGGTTCACAAAGTCCAGCGCCACGATCTCATGCCTCACCCCCGCCAGCGCCGCCTGCTCCGCCGCAAACGGAATCTCCCGATGATTGTGCTTCGCCCCGTAGTCGAAGCTCACTGCTGCCACCACCACATGCTCCCGCCGCGCCCAATGCAGCGCCACCACCGAATCCATTCCCCCCGAGCAAAGCACGACAACGTTCATTCGCCCTACTTGGCCACGGATTTTTCGAAAAGTCACAATTAGAAATCCGTGCATTTCCGCCGTTCTCAGGCTTTGGATTCTTGCGCCTCCGGCACCTTTTTGCGGCCCTTTCCCCATGCTCATCTTTCACGACCCCCTGTGCGCGGCCTACGGCTCCGCCATGCGCCCCGAGCAGCCCGCCCGCGTTACCCGCTCGGTTGCGCACCTCCGCACCGCCCATCCCGATTGGGAATTCCGCATTCCGGCCCCCGCAACCTCGGTTGCCGACGCGACCTTGCTGCTCGCTCATACCCCCGCCCACCTGCGCCGCCTCGACGAAACCCGCGACTTTGACGCTGACACGCCTTTCTTTGACGACATCGCCGCCCACGCTCGCCGCGCCGTGTCCGCCGCTCTCGCCGCCGCCGCCCACGCGCTCACCCGGCGCACGCCCGCTTTCGCCCTCATGCGTCCACCCGGTCATCACGCCACCGCCGCCACTGCCATGGGCTTCTGCTATCTCAACTCCATCGCCATCGCCGCCCTTCACTCACACCACCGGCTCGGTGCTCGCCGCGTCGCCGTTTGGGATTTCGACGCCCACCACGGTAACGGCACCGAAGCCATCCTCCACGCCCACGCCGACACCCCAACGTTCTTCTTCGCGTCAGTCCACCAGCACCCTTGCTACCCCGGCACCGGAATCACCGATCTCGGGCCCCGCACCCGCAACTGGCCTATCGCCCCCCGCACTCCAAGGCCCCAACATCTCGCCGTGCTTCGCGCTTCGCTCGATGCCGTTATCGCCTTTCAACCCGACCTGATTCTCGTCTCTGCCGGCTTCGACGCCTACGTCCGCGACCCCATCACCGCCATGACCCTCGAAGCCGACGACTTCGCTACCCTCGGCACATGGCTCGCCGAAACTCGCGCCCACCACGCCATTCCGTCGGCCGCGATTCTCGAAGGCGGCTACAGCTCTGATCTGCCTCAACTCATCGATTCGTTCCTCACCGCTTGGTCCGCTCCGGCCTGATCTTCCCGTTCCCCTCACCGACTTCACCCCGCTAATTTTTGCCCCAACTCCATTTTCCGCACTCGCCCTTCGCCGAACCGCCGCCCACGCTCTTCGCCTGTCGAGATGATTTCACGTTTACTGTCTCCTTCCGTTCGCCGCTTTTTCGGCGTCAAGCCCCCCGCCACCACGGCCCCCCCCGCGTCCCGTCCCACTTCGCGTCATCCCGCGCGTCCGACTCACTACAAGCTGCTCGACCGCCCCGGCTCCCTCGCTCCGCTCTTGGCCGCCCTCAACCGCGTCGACGAGGTCTTCCTCGATACCGAGGCGGACAACATGTTTCACTACAAGGTCCGGCTTTGCCTGCTCCAATTCTATGTCGACGGCGAAGTCTACCTCGTTGACGCCCTCGCTCCCGAACTCGACCTCACGCCTCTCTGGGATCGACTCGCCCAGGTCCACCTCGTGATGCACGGCAGCGATTTCGATCTGCGCCTGTTGCATGACCGCTGCGGCTTCCGCGCCAAGAGCATCTTCGACACCATGCTCGCCGCACAACTGCTCGGCCGCCAACGCATCGGTCTCGCCGCCCTCCTCGAAGAACACTTCGGCATCACCGCCGACAAATCCGGTCAAAAGGCCAACTGGTCCCGCCGACCCATCGTCCCGAAGCTGCTCGACTACGCTGCCCTCGACGTCTGGCACCTCCCCGGCCTACGCGACATCCTTACCCGCGGACTTGCCGACCTCGACCGGCTCGAATGGCTCGACCAACAATGCCGCGCCCAAATCCAAGCCGGCACCGAGGGCTTCGCCCCCGCCACCGAGCACGATTGGCGCATCGGCCGCAGTGAACGCCTCCGCGGCCTCGGCCAACCCGTGCTCCACGCCATCTGGCACTGGCGTGAAACCACGGCCGAACAGATCGACACTCCGCCGTTTAAAGTCTGCAACAACGACCTCCTGCTCGACATCGCCTACGCCGCCGAAGACGGCCAGACGGCGGAGGCCATTTTAACCCAAGTGGATCTCGGCAAACGCCACGACCGGCTCATGCCCTCTCTCACCGCCGCTCTCCGCCGCGGCTTCGAGACCGATCCCTCCACGCTGCCTCGCCGGCCCGGCCGCGACGCGGGTCGCCGCTCACTCAACCAGTCCGAACTTGCCCGCCTCGACCGCATCAAGGAGGACCGCGACCGCATCGCCACCCAGCTTTCTATCGAAGCAACCTTGATTGCGAACCGCGCCCAACTTTCCCACCTTGCCCAAGTCCCTTCCGACCTCGATGACGTTCTGCTCCCTTGGCAAGCCTCCCTCCTTCGATCTATCCCCTCCCTTAAATCCCCCTGATCTTCGCTATGAAATCATCGCTCCGCCCCGCTCTGGTTCTGCTCACATTCACGGTGCTGTTTAGCGCCGGTTGCGCCACCCGCACCACGCCGTCCGGCGGCAAAGAAACCTCGCTCCTCGGCGGGGCCCTCACCGTCGCCACCAATTCTTTCCAGCCCTCCGCCGCCACCACCGTAGCGGTCGACACCACCAAACTCGTCGGCCAAGGTAACCCCTCCGGCGCCAAGACCACGCTCCTTTGGGGCCTCATCACCCTCCAAGATTATTGAGGTAAAGCCCGATGTCCCCATCGGGCTTTTGTTCCACCCCCGACACTCATCCAACCCCGCCACCCGCGGGGTTTTTCTTTGCCCCGCCGCGTCCAACCGCAAACCTGCCGCCCCGTGACCGCTCTCGCCGAGAACAACGCCAACATCGCCCGCCACCTCGCGCTCATGGCCGCCGCGTCACCCGCCACCGCTGCCCTAAAGATTCCCCGCGGCCGCACCACGGCCGGCGATATCGACTACCTCACGCTCACCTTCTCCGAACTCGCCGCCGAAGTCGCCGCTTGGCAACTCCGCCTCACCACCGCCGGCGTGCAATCCGGCGACCGCACACTCCTGATGGTCCGCCAAGGCCTGCCGCTCATTGCCTCCGCCTTCGCCCTCTTCTCCCTCGGTGCCGTACCGATCGTGATCGACCCCGGCATGGGCCTCAAAAATTTCCTCGCCTGCGTCACCCGCTCCCGCCCCACCGCCCTCGTGGGCATTCCCCTCGCACGCATCCTCAGCCGCCTCTTCCGCCGCACATTTTCTTCCGTCAAGCACCGCATTCCCGCCGACAGCTCTCTCACCGCCCGCCTCACCCGCGCCAACCTCCAAAACCCGAAACCCTTGGTCGTCGCCAACCGCCAGGACTCGGATCTCGCCGCCGTATTGTTCACCAGCGGCTCCACCGGTACACCGAAAGGGGTCTGCTACGAGCACGGTCACTTCGACGCTCAGGTCCGCCTCATCCGCGCCACTTACTCGATCCAACCCGGGGAAATTGACCTGCCGCTTCTCCCGATCTTTGCCCTCTTCAATCCCGCCCTCGGGATGACCACCATCGTCCCCGAAATCGATCCCCGCCGACCCGCGGCCCTTAATCCCGCCCACCTCGTTCAGGCCATCCGCCAAGAGAACGTCACCAACTCCTTCGGCTCACCCACGCTCTGGCAAAAAATCGGCGCTCACTGCGTCGCCGAGAACATCACCCTGCCGACCATTCGCCGCATCCTCTGTGCCGGTGCCCCCGTCCCTGCCTCGCTCTGGTCCACGTCCCGCTCCTTTCTGCCCAACGGCCAACTCCACAGCCCCTACGGAGCCACCGAATCGCTTCCTCTCTCCACCATTTCCTCGGCCGAAATTGCTGACCAATCATGTGAAAAACGTCCGCCACGCCCCGGCGCCTGCGTCGGTCGCCCGGTCGCCGAGATCACCATCAAGATCATCGCCCACACCGATACTCCGCTCGCCGACCTGACCTCCGCCCGCGAACTCCCTGCCGGAGAAATCGGCGAAATCATCGCCACCGGTCCCGTCGTGACAAAATCCTACGACGCCTTGCCCGAATCGACCGCGCTCGCAAAAATCTCCTCGCCCGGCGGCATTTATCACCGTCTCGGCGACTGCGGTTACTTCGACGACGACGGTCGACTCTGGTTTTGCGGCCGAAAAATCGAACGCGTCACGACCGCCCAAGGTCTCCTTTACACCGAACCCTGCGAGCAGATTTTCCGCGCCCATCCCCGCGCCGCCCGCTGCGCCCTGATCGGTCTCGGCCACGCGCCCGACCAACTCCCTGCGATCGTGGTTGAAACCTCCGTGCTCGATTCGACCGAAGGCCATGCCCTCGCCCGTGAACTGCGCGAACTCGCCCTGACCTCGCCCTCCACCGCCGCCATCAAACGCTTTTATTTCCACCCCAAGTTCCCCGTCGACGTCCGCCACAACGCCAAAATCCACCGCCTCACACTGACGTCCTGGGCTCGCACCGCCAAAGGCTACCCGAGCGACCCCAACCGGTAGCGCCCAGTTTTTTAGACACGCAGTCCCTTCTGGTTTTTTATCCGTTCCGTGTGTTCCGTATCGTTCGTGGGCCAATCCTTTTCCACTCTTGTCACCGGCGGCACCGGCTTCCTCGGCCGCCATCTCGTCGAGCGCCTGCTCGCTGCCGGCCGCTCCGTCACCATCCTCGGCCGCACCCCCGCACCCGACCTCGAAAAACGCGGCGTCCGTTTCATCCGCGCGTCCCTCGATGACGCCACCGCCGTCGCCGCCGCCTGCACCGGCATCGATACCATTTTTCACGTTGCCGCTAAAGTCGGCGTCTGGGGCTCCTACCACGACTTCTTCAAGACCAACGTTCTCGGCACCCGCGCGCTGCTCGACGGTGCCCGCACCCACGGCGTCCGCCGCTTTATCCACACCAGCACTCCGAGCGTGGTCTACAACGGCCAAGCCCTCGCCGATGCCGATGAATCCCTGCCTCTCACCACCGATTGCCCCAGCCCTTATCCTCTCACCAAAGCCATCGCCGAACGCGAAGTCCTCGCCGCCAATTCTCCCACCCTGCGCACCGTCGCCCTTCGACCGCATCTTATCTGGGGTGTCGGTGACCCGCACCTCGTTCCCCGCGTGCTCGCCCGCGCCCGCGCCGGCCGTTTGCGCATCGTCGGCGACGGCCAAAATAAAGTGGACATGGTCCACGTCGAGAACGCCACCGACGCCCACCTCCTCGCCGAGCGTGCTCTCATCGCGCACCCTCCGGACCCGTTTCACCCAAAAGATGCCTCTCATCCCGTGGCCGGCCGGGCGTATTTTATCACCAACGGCGAGCCCGTGCTCCTTTGGGATTGGATCAACGCCCTCCTCACCGCCCTCGGTGAACCACCGATCACCCGACGCCTCTCCCTCCGCTCCGCCTCCACTATCGGGGCCGTGTGCGAGACCCTCTGGCACACCCTCCCGCTCAGCGGCGAGCCCCCGATGACGCGCTTCATCGCCGCTGAGCTCGCCAAAGACCATTGGTTCAATCTCGACGCCGCCCGGCGCGATCTCGGCTACGTTCCCCGCATCTCGATGGCCGCCGGCACCGCCGCTCTCGTCACTTCCCTCCGCGCCTCCCGCCCATGACCACCGCCCGTCAGATTCTCCCGCCCGCGCTCGCGATGTCAGCCATCGTGCTCGTTTCCAACCTCCTCGTGCAATTCCCCATCAACCCATGGCTCACGTGGGGCGCGTTTTCTTATCCTGTCGCCTATTTTGTGACCGATGTGTGCAACCGCACATCCGGTCCTTCCGTTGCCCGCCGCGTGGCTTGGGTCGGCTTCGCCGTCGGCCTCATTCTTTCCGCCATCTTCGCGCCGCTCCGCATCGCGCTCGCTTCCGGCACCGCCTTCATCGTCTCCCAACTGTTGGACGTCTCCATCTTCAACCGCCTCCGCCAAAAAACCTGGTGGCAAGCTCCGCTCTTCGGTTCCGCGGCCGCTTCCATCGTGGATACCTCCCTTTTCTTCGGCATCGCTTTTGCCGGTTCGGCCATCGCCTGGCTCCCGCTCGCCGCCGGCGATCTTGGCGTGAAACTCTTTTTGGCACTCGCCCTTTTGCCGCCCTACCGGCTGCTCGTTACCCGGCTCGCCGGCCGAAATTAGTCATCAGCTCGGCGTAGATTTTAGCACTGGCGATCAATTCCTTCACCTTCGCCCGCTCATCCACGCCATGGTAATCCACGCCGCCCGGGCCGTAGCCGAGCGTCGGAATCTTCAACTCCGAGGCGAAGAAGTGCATGTCATTAAAACCGGTCGAAACATTAAACTTGGCCGGCGCGCGCCTCACCCGCGCCACCGTCTCCGCCATCGCCGCAAAAAACGGATGCTCCGGCGGCGTGAAGCAGGCGAAATTCTCCGATATCTTCAGCATCGATATCCGACACTCCGGAATCTTTTTCGCCGCCGCCGCCAGCGCCGCTCTTAACTCCCTCTCCGCCGCCGCGTGGTCTTCGATCGCGAGCACCCGCCGATCGATCGTAAACGTCGCCGTTGCCGGCACCGTGTTGATCTTGGCGCCCTCGCCGCAGCCAAAAACTCCCCCCACGTTGATCGTCGGCACCATGATCTTGCCCTCGGGGGTCTTGAATTTCCGCCGCGCGAGTTCCCGTTTGTGTCCCTCCAATCCGAGCACCAACGCCGCCATTTTCTCGAGCGCATTGATCCCGCGCTCCGGCATCGAACCGTGCGCCGGCTTGCCGTGCACCGTTACTTCGAGCCACACCACGCCGTTGTGCCCGCAACACACGGTCGGGCCTTCGCCCCCTTCCATCACCACCGCGTAGTCCGGCTTGATCGGCGCGTGCCGCACCAACCAACCCGTGCCCAGCGCTGAATCGGTCTCTTCATCGGCGGTGAACGACACTTCGACGTTCAGTTGCGGCGTCGTGCCTGTCGCCTGCATCGCCTCCAGCGCCATCAACAGGCTCGCAATCGAGCCCTTCATGTCCGCCGTGCCACGGCCATACATCCAGCCGTTTTCCACCGCGCCGCTAAACGCACTGCCGTGCTTCCACTTTCCCGAAACGGGCACCACATCATAGTGTGCATTGAAATGCAGCGACTGCTTCGCTCCGCGCACCGCAAGTTTTCCCAACACGTTAAAGCGCGGAAACGCGTGTTGCACCGCCGGCAACGAGCGCTTGAGCAAAGCGGTCGGAATCGGAAACCGCTGCGCCTTGAGCCCCAACTCCGCCAGCTCACGGGTCAGTCCGGCCGTGATCAGATCGTAATTCTCCCCCGGCGGGTTGACCGTCGAAATCCCGATCAGTTTCCGCAGTCGGCGGAGCAACCCGGCGGTATTGCGATCGATGTAGGCGGCGGGCGTCATGGCAAAAAGAGACTTACCGCGGCCGCATCAGCTCGATGTAAGCAAGACGACCAATGGTAAGCGTCACTATCGTCAGAAATACCGGTCGGATGAAGCGAGTGCCTTTTTTCACCACCCATCCCGCGCCCACCCGGGCTCCCAACAACTGGCCTACCGCCATCACCCCGCCCGCTAACCAGTGAATCTGCCCGCCAGCCGCAAAGACGAGCACCGCCGTCAGATTGCTCGCCGCGTTCATGACTTTGGTCTGACCCGTCGCCGCCAAAAAATCCTGTCCCAGCAACCCCACCAGCGCGATGGTCCAAAACGATCCCGTGCCCGGTCCGAACACGCCGTCATAAAAACCCAAGCCCAGACCCGCTACGCCCCAAAATAGATTCGGCGCCAACCGTGGCCTTCGTTTCTCGCGGCCCAATTCCGGTTTGAAAATCGTATAAACAAGAATCGCCGCCAACAGCCATGGAATCATCACTCCGAGCCGACTCGCATCGATTCGTTGCACCGTCCACGCCCCGATCAGCGCTCCGATCAACGTCCAGACGACGCCTTGACGGCAACTGCGCCAGTCAATCACGCCGTTTTTTGCGTAATGCGCCGCCGCCGCCGCGCTGCCAAAGAACGCCTGAAGTTTGTTGGTCCCCAACGCAAGCGGCACCGGAAAACCGGCCGTCAGGAGCGCAGGCAAAGCAATCAACCCACCTCCTCCGGCGATGGCATCCACCAAACCCGCCACCAGGGCGGCAAGAAACAGCAACAAATACACCCACGCTTCCAACTCCATGACCTCAAGCTCCGCTAGTTTTTCCCAAAACGAAAGCTCCGAGCACGCCGAGACCTGACGCCGCAGTAAATTGCCTTACTTTTCCGCGATGATTTTTGACAGGCCTCGCCCAGCCGAGCAGAACGACGCTCAACATGAGTTTGGCCGATCTCCGCAAAGACTACACCCTCGCCGGTCTCGCCGAAAAAGACCTCGCGCGCGATCCGTTCCGCCAATTTGAAAAATGGTTTCAGGAAGCCGAAGCCGCCAAACTTGCCGAGCCCAACGCCATGACGTTGGCCACCGCCTCGCCGGACGGTCGGCCTTCCGCCCGCACCGTGCTGCTGAAGGGCCTCGATGGGCGGGGCTTTGTTTTCTATTCGAACTACGAAAGCCGCAAAGGCCGCGAGCTCACCCTCAACGCCCGCGTCGCGCTCGTCTTCCCGTGGATCGCCCTTGAACGCCAAGTCCTCATCGAAGGCACCGTCACCAAAGTCGCCCGCGAAGAAAGCGCGGCCTATTTTCACTCCAGACCGCGCGCCAGCCAACTCGGAGCTTGGGTCGCGCAGCAAAGCTCCGTCATCCCGGGTCGCGCCACCCTCGAAGAAGCGATGAAAGCTCTGGAGAAGAAACACGCGGGCGCCGAAATCCCACTTCCGCCCAACTGGGGCGGCTATCGCGTGGCGCCTGAGACCATCGAGTTCTGGCAGGGCCGTCGCAGTCGTCTCCACGATCGCCTCCGCTATCGCCGGGACCAAGAAGGGGGCTGGCTCGTCGAGCGCCTCTCTCCCTGATCGCGCTCCCGCTTTCCTCCCCGTTGCAAACCCCACCTCCAGTTTCGCCACTCAACGTTGCCAGACAACTGCTGGATTCCTGAACCGTTTTTTCTGTTTTCGCGATGCAGCTCTACCTGATTCGTCACGCTCACGCCCTCGCCGAGGAAATCGATCCGGATCGCCCCCTCAGTCCCAAGGGACGCGCCCAAATCAAAAAGCTCGCCCGCTTCCTTCAGGCCAAATCCGCCTTCGCGCCCGCCGAGCTCTGGCACAGTCCTCTCGCCCGATCCCGCCAGACCGCCCGATTACTCGCCGGCGCCGTCTGCTCCTCCGCAAAAGTTTCCGAGATTCCCCACCTCGAACCCGAGGCCAAACCGTCCACCATCGCCGCACGTCTGAAAACGTTCCGGCGCGATCTCGCGATTGTCGGCCATGAACCCCATCTGAGCTCACTCGCGTCTCTGCTTGTTACTGGAACGGTCCGCGCCGACGTTTTTAAAATCCGTAAATCAGCGGTGCTTTGTCTCGATCGGTCCGGGCCGCAAGCGGCCTTTTGGCGCGTGCGTTGGTTGCTGGCTCCGGAGCTTTTGGATTAGCTCCGCTCAGTTTTGGACCATGCGAATTTTTCTCACCGGTGCATCCGGTCTTGTCGGCTCCGCGTTTGCCCGCGCCTCCGCCCGTCGCGGCCATACCCTCACCGGAATTGTCGGTAATTTTTCAGGCGATGTTCCTGGTCTTAGCTCCCGCCGCCCGCTGGATCTCACCGATGAATCCGCGCTCTCCTCCGCGCTCCTCGATGTTTTCCCCGATGCCATCGTCAATTGCGCCGCCGTTTCCGAACCCGCCACCGTCGATCAAGACCCCGCCCGCGCCCAAGCCCTCAATGTCGCACTGCCCGCCGCTCTCGCCCGATTAGCCCACCATCTGAGCGCGCGGCTCGTGCATGTATCGTCCGAACAAGTCTTCGATGGCACCCGGTCTTTGCCTTACACGGTGGCCGACCTCCCTGCTCCGCTTAATCTCTACGGCCGACAAAAAGTCGCCAGCGAACAACTCGTTCGCGCCCTGGCACCTGAGTTCAGCGCCGTAGTTCGCGCCCCGTTGTTGATGGGTAACAGTCCCGGAGGGCGCCGCAGCTTGCACGAGCGTTTATTGGGAGATTGGACGGCTGGAAAAACAGCCCGTCTTTATCTCGACGAGTATCGCCAGCCGTGCACCGCAGAAAACCTGGCCGAGGTCTTGCTCGAATTGTGCGAACGTCCGGAGTGCCGCGGCACGTTCCATTGGGCGGGTGCCGATTTGATCTCGCGTCATGCCCTCGGTTTGGCGCTCCGATCCCATTTCAACTTATCACCCGAACGGGCGCCCATCGTTGCGGTGCGACGGACCGACCAGCCCGAGATCTCCAAGAACCGGCAAGCGTGTCTGGCACTCGATCTTGCTCCGTTATTGGGCGTGCTTAAAACCCGACCACAAACCTTAGCGGAACAACTCGCCGAATTGCACGTTCCGCCTGCCTGCCAGGATTGGTGTTTGAAATCCTGATCTCCCGTTCACCTTCAAGTCATGCGCACGCTCAGCTGTTTTCTATTGGTTCCCTTGATGCCCACCGCCGTTTTTATCGTGATCACTCTGGCGCGGGCTAAGGCCGACGTGTGGGATATTTTACCCGCTTTCCTGATGATCTGTTACCCGTGGTGTTGGTCGGTCGGTGGCATTGTCTATGTGGGCTTGCGGCATTTTCGCCGGGACGGCTTCGTGGCTTGTGGCTGCGCCGGGGCCTTTATCGCCGTCCTCTATTTTCTGATCCCTTTTGCACTGGGACCCGACCGATTTGAGATCTCCCGCTCGTTGCTCCAATTCCCGCTTCTTTTGGCGGCTACCGGAGTTTTTTCCGGGGTTTTCTTTCGCAGTTTGCGGGGACCCTTTGCTCGGTCCGAGAAGACGCCCAGCCAAGGATGACCATGAGATTGGATGTCTTACCTCATCGCACCGCAGGCGCGGCCGAAAACATGGCCAATGATTTTCTCCTGCTCCAACGTTATCCGGAATCTGCGGCTGCCCGTTTGCGCACTTATAGCTGGCGGGGATCGGCCTGGACTTTCGGTTACAGCCAGAAAATCGCGTTCGTCCGCACTCAGCTCCCTATTGCCGCCGGGCCAAATGATATCTGCCGGCGTGTGACCGGAGGCGGCGTGGTGGATCACCGCGAAGACTGGACGTATGCTCTCGTGATTCCGCGGGGCTTTGCCTTGGAAGAATTGCGGGCGAGTGAAAGCTACCGGCACGTCCACGAGTGCTTGGCGGCTGTCCTGCGAACCGCCGGCGTACCTGCAAGCGTCAAAGTAAGCTGTGAACCTCCCACGGACGGTGAGCTCGCTTGCGGACCCGCTGGCGTCTGCTTTCAACGAGCCGAACTGTACGATATCATTAATGAAACCACCGGCCAAAAGATCGCCGGTGCCGCTCAAAAGCGTAACAAGCACGGTTTATTGTTTCAGGGCTCACTTTGGCGACCCGCCGTGGCCCCGATCACCGTCGATTGGGATAGTCTGGCCGCAACTTTTGCGACGACGCTTGCCACCATGCTGGAAGCTGAAACCGTTGAAAAACCTTGGCCCGACTTCAACGAAGACGAGCTCTCAGCTTTGGTGGAACACTACGGCTCAACCGAGTGGATCGAGCACCGTTAAATCGACTATTCGTAGCGTTGCGCCCTGCCCAGGTAGTTGAGCATCCAAATCTCCTTCCACACACGGTAACGGCCCTCGTGGGTGATCTTGCCAAAATCTTCGCGTTCCGGGTGGGGATGGAGAAAACCCAATTCGGTGTTCAACCGGTCCAACTCATTTTGCGCGAAATTGAGATCGTTCAAAGGCTCGGTTGAAAACGAAACTGCCGTCACCTTCGCCGCCAACAGTCGCGCACGATGTCGCTCAAGCAATCGCACCAAGGAACGGCTCCATGGACGCCGTTCAACAAACCAGTTTTCGGGATAAAAGCCGGCGAAGGGAACCGTGAGATTGTCGGTGATATAGCGCTCTCCCGCACTCGTGATCGAAGTCAGCGTGTAGCAAAGTCCGATTGCCCCGTTGTTCTGCGGAAGAAAGGTCACCTGAACCCGCAACGTGCTCGCCGCGTCCTGATAAATTGAAACCCGGAGATAGAGACCGCCCCCGACTTCCGCTTTGAGTGCTTGCACCTGTCGCAAGCCCTGAGCCCTGAGCCATTCCCGCACTTTCAGGAGTCGGGGCTGCACCGGCCATTCCTCACCGGATGAATTGATCGCATAGCGTGGAAAGAGAGGCAACGGGCTTACACTCAACGCTGAAATCGCCAACCAATTGTAAAGTGTCTCCCCGAGAAACCAGATGAAGAAAAAAGCCGCGACCAACACCCAATAAGGCCGGTTAACCAGTTCGAGAAAGAGACAAAAATGTGCCGCACCAAACGAAAAAATCAGCCACCGCAACCAACGATCCGCGATCGCCAACAACGGCGATGCGTATCGAAAATTTAACTGCACAATCGCCAACGAGAGCACGATCGCCGCCAGCAACAGATATTGTACGATCATCTAAATGGATCGGATCACCGAACTTTAGGCGGTTTCAAACGAACAAAAAAGAAAGCTGCCGATGATAGGATTCCGCCTAAGCTTAACCTTAACTCAATCGGACGGGCATGATTACACAAATGAAGCTCTCAAGCGTTTTGAAAACTCCGGGACTCACTTCATCTTTCACTTCGAAAAACACTTCGTCTTTTGTCAGCGCTTTCAGCGGATCCATGAGGAAGGCCGGATTAAACGCCACCTGAAGATCGGGACCATTGTAGCCGATTGCCATGGATTCGTGTGCTTCGCCGAAATCAGAACTCGCCGCAAAAATTTCGAGCAAATTGCTGCTGATTTTGATTTTTACCGAGTTGGCTTTTTCGGAACAGACCAACTGCGCCCGATGCACACACTGCAGCAACAATTCACGTTCCAATTTGATTCGCTGATGGGTTTCTTTTGGAACCACCTGCTGATAATTTGGATAATTTCCTTCAACCACTTTGGAGTAGAGATACACGTGATCGATCAACCCGCTGGTATCCTTATCGGTTGAAATCTGGAACGCCGCCCGGCGTTCGTTAAAATTAATTTTTACTTTCGTTCCTTTGTCCAAAAGCCGATTCAGCTCAGAAACGGTTTTTGCCGGCAAAATGATGGCTCCGGCATTGGCTGCCGGCACTTCCATTTCTTTGGCAATCAACGCAAGCCGGCGCCCGTCCGTCGCGACCAGAGTCAATTTCTCATCCCGAAAATTAAAATAAACTCCGTTTAGAATGTAACGTGTTTCGTCGGTCGATTGCGCGTAGGAAACGCTTCGCAACATGCTGACCAGTTCGCTTTGGTCCAAGGTGTAGGCTTTTTCATCACCAAATTCGGGCAATGGCGGAAATTCGTCTTTGCCGATGCCCATGATCTTAAACGTTGAGCCACCTGACGTTAATTTCACCTGATGGTTGGGCGAACCATCGAACGTCACATCCACGCTCGGCAGCTCCCGCACAATCGTTGCTAGTCGCTTCACTGGGAGCGTAACCGAACCGCCTTCTTTGATCTCTGCCTTGATTTTGCAACGAATGCCCAAATCGAGATTGGTCGTTGAAAGCGAAATCTGGTCTTTCTCTGCCTCAATCAACACGTTGCTCAAAATAGGCATCGTTGCTTTGGACCCTACGACATTGAGCACTTGGGCAAGGCCGTTGGCAAAATGATCACGATTGATTTTGAATTTCATGAAGAAGGAGCAGGGGTCGGAACGTGGCGCAGGAAGAAGTTAACAAATGCCAAAAGAATAGAGGTTCAATAATGAATTATATCCGTATCACTATGGGCTGTGAGCAACTCCAATAACTCGGGGAATCTGCTCGAAAACAGAGCGGAATCTGGTCGTGAAGAACCAAGGGTTGGGCTTTGATAAGAGCGGGGTTATTCAGAGGGAAAAAGTTGTTGGGCAGTCATCGGCATGTTGCTCACACGGAATTAACCGGGGTTTGTTTGCGGGCTGCCCGAGCTCGTCGCCAGTGACGAATGAGCCCGAAGAAAATGTAACTCAGGGTGCAGGCCAAAAGACCGAACTCCTTGAACAGGATAAGGGCCCCGGCCACCACGACGATCACGACAAACGTCGTAAGTCGCGTGCTTGTTTGTAGATCAACTTTTTTGCCGCTGGGATACCGAACCGTGCTGACCATAAGAACAGCAATCAGCACCAGCAGGGGCGGCAAAATCACCGCCCAACGATGAATATCTCGGTCGCTCTCGGCCAAACTCAGCAGAGCCAAAACCAGCGAAGCAACCGTCCCGGCCGCCGCCGGCACCGGCAAACCCAGAAAATCTTTGCTCGAATCTTTGGCGTCCCGCCGGACCAACGGATTGGTGATGACGTTAAAACGAGCGAGGCGCACCGCGGCACAGAGAAGATAGATGAAACTAAGAAATCCACCGAGTTGTTGGAAAATGGGATAGCCGTGGGTGGGAGACAAAATCAGGAAAAAAACCAACAACGCCGGCACGAGCCCGAAAGAAACAACATCGGCCAATGAATCGAATTCCGCCCCAAAAAGAGACTCGCGACCACCCATTCGCGCCAACCGACCGTCGAGGGTGTCAAAAGCGGCGGCACCCAAAATCAACCAAACGGCCCATTTGAAATACCCAATGGCAACCGGCGAAAGTTCCGAAACCATCTGCATCCCGGAGTGACGCATCTCATAGTTCGCTTTGATGCAAAAAATGATCGCGACGAAACCACAGCACAAATTGCCCGCGGTCATCAAATTCGGCAGGAAATAAATCCTGCTCGCATTCGTGACATTGTAAGGATCCTCCGGGTCAGACCGGTCGGAACGGCGCGGCGAAATCATTTTTTGGTGAGACTTTCGAGGTACTTCCAAAATTTGGAATGTTGTTCCACAAGTTGCTGTTCTGAAACGGGCAGCTTGTTGCGCAGGAGGAAATCCTCGAGCGAGTTTTTGTGGAGGATGTAATTCACATGCAGTTTCTCGCCATGCGCATCAAAATAGAAGCGGAAATCCCCGGCACGTAACCGGTAAAATTCTTTGCCGGCCCGCGTAAAGCGGCCCAGCGGCTCTCTTGGGTGCAATAAATCTTCGGGTTTCAGCCCGGTGATGGGCTCGACCACATCGAGCTGAGTCAGCTGATCCAGCTGATTGAGCTCATGCATCGCCTGGGAAGAAAAAGTGACCTGATACATGGGACGCTTAGAGCTACCGGTCGGGGGGCGTGCGGCAACGCTATTTCCCCCGTCGTTTTCGCACACGTACCGGGGAAATGGTTCGAAGGTGATGCGGGTCGCCCAACAGCAACGGGGCGTGGTAGCAGCTAGAGCGGGCAACCACCCTCTCGGGCTCGCATATCACGGCAAACGGTCCGGGATTCCTGTAACGGCAGTCACGCCCGGTTACGCGCTGTAGATCAAGATTTCGCCCTGCGAAAAAATGGGTGCCCAGGGTGTTCTTGGGTGGACCAGATTTTGCAAAGGCCCGCGGAGCAATCAACTCCCTCGTCAGGCCGGCGGGATCACGGCGATAATCTCCCGGGCGGCGGTAGCGTCATCGTCCTCAACTTGCACGCGAATGCCGCCGATCGCGAAAGCATAGGGACTGGCGGCTTGCACGGTGAGTTCGTCGGGGATGTAGGCCGCGATGCCGCTCCCCTCAAGTGCGGCTCGGATAAGGTGAGCCTCGATCAGGAGGTTGACGTTGGCGATGGTGGTCATCGGGTGAGATTGTAACCTCGAAGGTGCAGCGTAAGCGAACTTGATCCACCGCTGCTTGAGAGAAAATATATTGGGTTGATCACGGCGAGAGTTCAGACGTTCGTTTCAACGACGCTTCGAGATCAAAAATCCATCGGAGCGAACAAAATTTATGGCTCTTTTTTCAATGATGGGTCGTGTGGCGCGGGTCGTATCGGGTGTAACCGCGTGGAGCGTTTTCAGCGCGGAGGTGGGAGGCGCGGAGGGTTTAAGTCCGCCGCACCCCACGGTTCTCTTGGTTGAGTCGGGTGAATCGCGGTTACCGGTGTGGAATGTCGCGGGAGCGAGTCCGATCGTTGATCGTGATGGCAAAAAGACCAAGTTGAGAAGCGATGCCGTCTTCTTTGCCGAACGCGCGCCTCACTATGCCGATGGCGATGTGAAAATCGCAAAATTGACCGTCAACGGTATGTCCATGGTCGCGACGGTCGATACCATGGCGGATGTATCCCGTGTCGGCGGCAGGCTTGGGGGTACGGCGTATTTTGAATTCACGGCGAATGCATCGGTGGATCTGAAGGGTGCGTTTGTCGCGGTTTTGGTTTATGACAAAACCTTCCTGACCGACGACCGGGTCAACCCGGTGCCCGAAATCGTGGTGCGAGAACTGCCGGCTCTTCTGGCGGGTGAGGACACGAAGATTGGGTTTAGCAGCCCCTTGTCCGATCCTAAAGTTCGGCCGGGAGTGTTGATACTGGTTTTTGCGGCGGGCGGTGCCGAGGTGCAGACCAACTTTTCGTCTTATGTCGGTCGTTATTTTCAACGGATCGCTCAAGCGCGTCTTGCCGTTGCGCTGCCAAAGTATCTGGCGGAGCCAGGACCTTTGGACCGGGCGGCCGTTCCCGCCCTGCGCTTCAACCCGATTCTGCCTGAAAACGTCATCAAACCAAAAGCACCCATCGAAGCGATGTTGGTGGTCAGTGAAAAAGGTTGGGTGACCGAGGTGGAACTACCGGAGGAAATCGATCCGAGACTGGCGACGTCGCTGACAGCGAATTTGCAGGGCTGGATGTTTTTGCCGCGAGTCGTCGCGGGCACACCGGTTTCCACGCGAATCAAGTTACCTCTTAAATTTTAGGCTCCGGGCGATGGAGCAGAGAGCCGCGGCTATTTCACTTTTGCGTAAAAAATGCAGTCGCGGGGTTCGGTGCCGATGTTGGGGGAAACGTGCCAGCGGCGAAGCAAGGCCTCGCGGGTGAGGCCGGATTTTTGCATCACGCGGCCGGAGGCGGGATTGGCGGCATCGCAATAGGCCCATACGCGGTAGACGTCGGTTTGGGCGGTCGTCCATTCGACGACGGCGGTGAGGGCCTCGGTCATCATGCCGCGGCCCCAGAATTTTTTCGCGAGCACGTAGCCGCACATGACTTTCCCGCCGTCGGGCATCAGCCCGATGGAACCGATAGGCGAATCGGTGCCGCGCAGACAGAGTAACCAGGCGTAATGCGGGCTGTTGGGACGCTCCCAATCCGCCGCCCGGTCCCGCAAGAAATCGGCTAGAAGTTCAACGTGGGAGTAGGGAGCCCAGGAAAGGTAGCGGGTCACATCCGGATCGTTGGCGTAGGCGGCAAAAACGGCGGGTGCATCCTCGGCGCGGGGGCGGCGAGCGGTGAGGCGGGCGGTGGCAAAAGTCTCGGGCGGACGAAGCATACGCGGCGGGCGTTGGGTGACTGGGCGATAGACGCACCCGACGGTCAAACGTTGTGCGTGGGCGAAGCGGGGTTTGCGCCGCGATACGATCGTCTCTACGGTAGGTTTGGGATGCATTTTGATATTGTGATCGCAGGCGGAGGTTTTGCCGGGGCGTATTGTGCGCGGGCGCTCGGTCGGGCGTTGGGGCGGGAAGAAGGCGAGCGACGGGTAGCTCTGATCGCTGAGCGCAACGTGCTCGTTTTCCAACCCATGTTGGCGGAGGTGGAGGGCTCGGCCCTCAATGCCACCGACGTGGTTAATCCTCTCCGGCAGTTTTGCCGCGGGGTGAATGTGCTGCAGGGCGCGATCCAACATATCGATTGGGCCACGAAGACCCTCACGCTCGACGGCGGGCGCTTTACGCGAAATCATGCGGTATCGTTCGATCGGTTGGTCTTGGCGCTCGGGAGCGTCACGGATTTGAGCGCGGTGCCGGGCATGGCCGACTACGGGTGGCCGATGAAAAACGTGGCCGACGCGCTGCGGCTGCGTGCGGTGATCATCAACCGGCTGGAGGAGGCGAATCTCATCGACGACGCGGCGGTGCGGCGGCGGTTGCTCACGTTTGTCGTGGTGGGCGGCGGCTACACCGGCGTGGAGACAGCGGGGCAGCTGTTGGATTTTGTGCGCGATGCCCATGGGTTTTACGCCAATCTGCGAGATACGGAGCCGCGGGTGATTCTCGTGCACGCCCGCGGGCAATTGTTTACGGAAATCGGCGCCGATCTGGGTGTTTACGCGGCCGAGGTGCTGGAGCGACACGGGGTGAGTGTACGCCTGAACACGCGGGTAGCCGAGGTCACCGCCACGCGGGTAATCTTAGACTGCGGCAACTCCATCGATGCCAACACCGTGGTGACGACGATCGGCAGTTCGCCGAATCCGATCGTGCTGGACGTGTGTCGTCAGCTCGGGATCGAAGCGGTGAAAGGGCGGGTGCCGACTGCGAACACGATGCGGGTGCCGGGTCATGACGACTTGTGGATCGCGGGTGACTGTGCGGCGGTGCCTTGGAACGACCGGGGCGAGATGAAGATCGCTCCGCCCACGGCCCAGTTGGCCTTGCGGCAGGGGACCTTGCTGGGGCGAAATCTGGTGCGGGTGCTGCGGGGCGCGGAACCTTTGCCGTTTACCTACCGTTACATGGGCCAGCTCGCGGCTATCGGTCGACGTAAGGCGGTGGCGGAGGTCATGGGTTTTCATTTCCGCGGATTTTTCGCCTGGTGGATGTGGCGCACGATCTATCTCTCCAAATTGCCGGGCACGCTGCGGAAATTGCGGGTGGTGATGGATTGGACGTTTGATCTGGTTTTCCCTCGCGACATCAGCCTGCTTTTGCCGCCGCCCGACGAGCCGTTGCGTTCGATCCATTTGGAGAAAGGGGAGATTCTCTTCACCTGCGGCGAAAAGTGCCGGTCGTTCTTCTACCTGAAACGAGGGACTCTTGCGGTTGAGCGTGGGGGAGCTGAAAGCGAAATTCTGCCGATGGGCACCGTGATCGATCAGACGAAGGTCAATGTGGACGGCTGCTGGAGCGTGACGGTCTCGGCGGAAGAGAGCTGTGATGTCATGGTGTTTCGTGGTCGGGCGCTGGAGCTGCTGCGGGCGGATTTGCGGTTGGTGAAACGCTGAACTCCAATCCGCGGGCGTTCGGACTGGTTTTCACTTCGCCTTGTGGCCAACGTTTCTCGCGCGCCGCCCGAAATCGGGCGTCAGCGCAACCCGACCATGATTTCTTCACGCCTCTGCCGGTGCATTTTTTTTGTTGCGACCGCCGCCGTTTTGACGGCCCGGGAACGACCGCATCACGTCGTGTTGATCACGATCGACGGATTGCGCTGGCAGGAAGTATTCAGAGGAGCGGAAGAGGCGCTGATGACGACGGACAAGACGGCGGGCGGAGGCGTGCCCAAGGGTTCGCTCACGGCGCTGAAAGCTGATTTTTTGGCCGCCACGCCGGAAGAGCGGAGGAGGAAGTTGATGCCGTTCTTTTGGGGCACGCTGGTGCCGGCCGGCCAGGCGTTCGGCAACCGCGACCTTGGCAGTGCCGCGCGGGTGCTCAACGCCGAGCACATCTCGTATCCGGGCTACAATGAACTGCTGACGGGTGCGCCGGATCCTTTGATCACATCGAATGTGCCGATCCCCAACCGTAATGTGACCGTGTTGGAGTGGCTGCACGGCCGGCCCGGTTTCGCCGGTCGTGTCGGAGCGGCGGCGGCGTGGCGGGTATTTGCGCCGATTATCAACATCGGCCGGAGCCGGTTGCCGGTTTTTGTGACGCAACAGCACTCGGCTCCCGGAACCGTCTCGCCGCGCATCACGGAGTTGGAGCGGATGATGGACGATATCCCGCCGATCACGCCCGACGAAAATTTCGATGCTTTTGTCTATTATGCGACGCTCGACATGATCGATACCCTGCGACCGCGGGTATTTCTTTTCGCCCTCGGTGAGCCGGACGAGTGGGCCCACGACCGACGTTATGACCGTTATCTGTATTCGATCCAACGGTGTGACCGGTTCATCCGGCAGCTCTGGGAAAAACTGCAGGCCGATCCGGAGTATCGTGGCACGACGAGCTTCGTCCTCTCGTCCGATCACGGGCGGGGTGTCACGCCGGAGGATTGGATCGGGCACAACAAAAAGATCCCGCACGCCGAAGAAACATGGATCGCGGCGATGGGCCCCGGGGTGCCGGCGCTCGGTGAACGGCGCAGTGTGGCCGAGGTCCAGCAGGCGCAGATTGCGGCGACCGTAGCCGCGTTGGTCGGCGAGGATTTTCGGGCGGCATTTCCGCAAGCGGCGGAACCGATTGCCGATGTGGTGCGCGGCCCGGTGGTGAAGTGAGGCGCGGTCCCGGCCGTTAGCCCAGCGCTTCGCGAACGAGGTCGGTGATGGCGGGAGGCAGAGTGAGACCCCGCGCGGAGTGTTGCGCGTCGGGGCTGAGTTTGCGCCAAGTCTTCCGCAAGATATCGATAAACTTTTCGCGCGGGTAATCGGCGTGTTGGGCGGCGAAGGCGGTGATTTCGTTTTCCAAAAAAACGAGCACGGCGGCATCTTCCAAGGTTTGCGTGCCGGGGTTGGTTTTGAGCCCGGTTTTGGAAACCCAAGTGGCGGCTTCGGCGGCTTCTGCAGCCGATACGCCGGCTTCCAGCAGCAGGGTGCGGGCGCGCTCGGCCTGTTTCACGTAGAGTGAGCGTCGCCATGCGAGGTAGCCGGATTTGCCCTCGGGAAACGTGGCGCGGGGCGTGAGCCAGCGTTCGAGATGTTGGCAACGGGCGGCGAGGCGCAGAATCGGCGAGGCGTCCGGGACAAGACGCACCACCCAAGCCTCGACGCGTTCGCCGTAGACGAGTTCGGCGGGTCCGCCGTCAGCGGTGCGGACCGGGTCGGCGGCGTGGGCGTCGTCGATGAGTTGGCGGGCGCGGGCGTAGGCTTCCATATCAAGGTGAGAGCCGAAACGGTTGCGTGGAGCGCGGCAAGCGGTTGGTTTTTCACGATGTTCCCGCCCCCGGACTGCCAGCGTTGCGGTGTCTGTTGTTTCTCGAAGCTGGAAACCTACGTCCGCGTGACGGGAGACGATTGGTCGCGGCTCGGCGGTGACGCGGAGCGGGTAGTGCACTTCATCGGCCACCGCGCCTACATGCGGATGGAGCGGGGACGCTGCGCGGCGCTGGCCGTGCGCGAGGACGGGGAGGGTAGGAGAGAGTTTTTTTGCACCGTCTATGCGACGCGCCCGCAGACTTGCCGTGATCTCGAGCGCGGCTCGCCGGAGTGTGCGGGAGAAATTGAACTGAAGGGCGACCGGCCGGGCATGGAAGTTTTTAAGCCCGGCGGTCGTTGAATGAGCTGGCTTCCCGATGACGAAGAAAAACGATTGCTCCATGCCCACGCGTCGCCAATTCCTCCGCACCGCCGCCGTCGGCGCCACCGCTTTACCGGTCCTCGCCTCGGCCACAGCTTCGCCGGTCTCAGCCGCGCCGGCCTCGGTCGCTGTGACACCGCCCACCCGCGACGCGCTCCTCGCCCGCCATCGCAATCTCTTCAACGGCGATACCTGCGTCTATTTCTACAACCCGGAAAAATGGCAGCCCGAGGGCGGGCCGTTCTCCGCTAAAGCCATCCACCGCTACGTCGACCTGCTCGCCGACAACGGCGTCGATACCTTCGTCATCAACGCCAACGCCTCCCGCGCGTGGTATCCGAGCAAAACCATCCCGAGCATCCTCGACGGTTACCGCCGCGGCGATCGTGAGTTCTTCCGCGGCCACGCCATCTGCGCCGGCGCCACCGAGCCCGCCGCCGTCGAGAAGTATATCGATACGATCATGGCGTTCATGAATCTCTACCAAGATCTCCTCGACACCGGTGTCGATTGGCTCGCCGAGACCGCCACCGCTTGCCGCCGGCGCGGCGTTGCCCCGTGGGTCAGCGTCCGCATGAACGATATGCACGGCCACCTCAACTACGCCGGCAGCTTCTTCAACGCCCCGCTCCTCGCGCAGCCCGCGATGCGCCTCCACCACAGCGCCTATTCGCCCACGATGCGTCTGCCTGACTATCGCTCCGGCCTTAACTACGAAAAACCCGAGGTGCGTGCCTTCATGTTCGCGCAGATCAAGGAAGTCGTCGAAGCCTACGACTTTGCCGGCCTCGAACTCGACTGGTGGCGCAACGCCCTCTGCTGCGAACCCACCGCCTCGCCCGCCACCGTCGCGCTCATGAACGACTGGTTCCGCTCCATCCGCGCGCTCACGCAACGCCGCGCCGCGCAGACCGGCCGCGCCTATCCGTTTGGCTTCCGCATCCCCGGCCGCATCGGCGAACTCAAAGCCATCGGCATCGACGTCGAGACCCTCTGCCGCGAGGGCACGCTCGACTACGTCATCGTCTCCAATTTTTGGCGCACCTCGTGGGATATGCCGCACGACGCCCTGCGCCGGCAACTCGGCCCGCAGGTCGCAATCTACGGCGGCATCGAAAATGGCGCCAACCGCCTCGCCGCGTTTTCTCCCGCCGCCAACGTCACCCAGGAAATCCGCCTCACCGCCGCCAGCCGCCCGATGCTCTACGCCAACGCCGCCGGCAAACTCGCCCTCGGCGCCGACGGCATCGAGTGGTATAATTTCTTCTGCACCGACCAGGCGAAAATCCCCGGCGTGGTCTGCGACTACGGCGCCCTCCGCGATATCCACCGCCTCGACCACCTCCGCGGTCAACCGAAGCACTACACGTTCTCCGATAAAGGCGGCACTCGCGAACAGATCCCGTTCGAGCTCGTGCCGCAGCTTCCGGTCGCCCTCGAGCGCGGCTGGCCCCACGCCTTCCGCCTGCCCATGTGCGCTGAGCCCGCCGACCGCGGTCTGGAGTTGGTCGTGCAAGTTGTGCTGAAGAAAACCGACACCTTCGCCCAACTCCCCATCGCCTTCAACGGCAGTTGGCCGCAACTCACCGCGACGCGCTCCGATTTGCTTCTATTCCCCTGCGGTTCCTTCACGCACCACAGCGCCGAACACACCGGCTACAACTACCGTTTCCCCGTCTCCCTCCTCCGCGACGGCTGGAACGAGATCACCGTCGAAAACGGCGGCGACAAAACCATCACGGTCGTCGCGCTTGAACTGGCGGTCCAACCTGCCGCGCCCGCGGCACGGGCTTGAGAAGTTGGCGCACGTTGCTTCGACTCGTTCCCGATGACGAATCACCCCACGACTCCCGGCGCGCGCGAGCACACGTTTGACGCCATCGTCATAGGCTCCGGCATCAGCGGCGGCTGGGCGGCGAAGGAACTCTGCGAGGCCGGCCTGCGCACGCTTGTCCTGGAGCGCGGCCGCGACGTGAAACACCGCGACGACTATCCGACGGCGTTGAAAAACCCGTGGGAGTTCCCGCACCGCAACAAGACCCCCCGCGCCGTCGTCACCGCGAATCCCATCGCGAAAAAATGCTATGCCTTCGACGAAGCCAGCGCGCACTTCTTCGTCAAAGACGACGAGCATCCCTACGTGCAGGACCGGCCCTTCGACTGGATTCGTGGCTATCAGGTCGGCGGCAAATCCCTCATCTGGGCCCGCCAGACGCAGCGCTGGAGCCGCTTTGATTTCGAGGGTCCGGCCCGCGACGGCTTCGGCGAGTGGCCGATCACTTACGACGAACTTGCACCGTGGTATTCCCACGTCGAGCGCTTCGCCGGCATCAGCGGCAATTACGACGGCCTCGAGACCTTGCCCGACGGCGAATTTCTCCCCGCATGGGAAATGAACGACGTCGAGAAACACGCGCAGGGTAAAATCATGGGCGCCTTCCCCGGTCGCCACGTGATCCAGGGCCGCTGCGCCCACCTCACCGCGCCCCAGCCGCAACACCTCGCGCAAAACCGCGGCCAGTGTCAGGCCCGCAACCTCTGCTACCGCGGTTGCCCCTTTGGCGCCTATTTCAGTTCCAACTCCGCCACGCTTCCCGCCGCGGCTGCCACCGGCCGGCTCACGCTCCGGCCACACTCCGTCGTCGAGTCGATCTTGCACGACCCCGTCACGGGCCGCGCGAGCGGCGTGCGCGTGATCGACGCCCAGACGAAACAGGTCACGGAATTTTTTGCCCGCGTCATTTTCGCCAACGCCTCCTGCCTCAACACCAACCTCCTGCTCCTCAACTCGACATCCGCACGTTTCCCCGCTGGCCTCGGCAACGACCACGGTCTGCTCGGCCGCTACGTCGCGTTCCACAACTACCGCGGCAGCCTCTCCGCGTCCGTCGAGGGCTTTGAGGATTCCTACTATTCCGGTCGCCGCCCCACGCAGTTGATGATGCCTAATTTTCGCAATGTGCGGAAGCAGGAGACCGATTTCCAGCGCGGCTACATGGTGTTCTTCGGCGCGTCGCGCGCCGGCTGGCAGCAGGGCAATTACGCGCCCGGAGTGGGTGCGGCCTTCAAAGACCGGATCACACGCCCCGGTCCTTGGGGCATTTATATGATGATGCAGGGCGAGACGGTCCCGCGGAAAGAAAACCACGTCCGCCTCTCAGCTGACCGCAAAGATGCGTGGGGCATTCCCCAGCTCGTCACGTCCATCGGCTACGACGACAACGACGAGAAACTCATGCGCGACTTTCTCGCCCGCGGCCAAGAGATGCTCGAAGCCGTCGGCGCCAAGAAAATCACCGCCCGCGATTCCAAGCAGAACCCCGGCCTCGACATCCACGAGATGGGCGGCGTGCGCATGGGCCACGACTCCAAGACCTCGCTACTCAACCGCTGGAATCAACTCCATGCGTGCACCAACGTCTTCGTGACCGATGGCGCCTGCATGACGTCGACCGGCACCCAAAACCCCTCGCTCACCTTCATGGCGCTCGCCGCCCGCGCCGCACAACTTGCCGTGGCTGAGCTGAAGAAAGGCAATCTGTGAACCGCCGCGAAGCCCTCCGCCAAACTGCGCTCGCTGCCGGCGCTGCCACCCTCTGGGCGAGCCTGCCCGCCGGCACTTGGGCCGCGCTCGCCGCTCCCACGGCCTGGTCCGCCGCCGACGAAGCGCTGCTCACCCTCATCGGTGACACCATCATCCCCGCCACCGCCGCTTCGCCGGGTGCTGGGTCCGTGGCCATCGGCCGCTTCATCATCACGCAGGCCACCGACTGTTACCCGCCCCAATCCGTCGAAATCCTCCGCCGCGCGCTCCGCGAGATCGACGACGCCAGCCACCAGCGTTTCAACCAGTCCTTCCCCGCGCTCGCCGTTGCCGAACGGGAGCAAGTCCTTACCGCCTACGAAGCCGCGCCGCAGTCCGGCGCCCATCCCTTCCGCCTCATCAAGGAACTGACGCTGCTCGGCTATTTCACGTCCGAACCCGGCGCCACGCAGGCCCTGCGCTACGACCCGATACCCGGCGCCTATGTTGGTTCTGTGAAACTCGGCCCCTCCGACCGCAGCTGGGCGCTCTAACGCCGCGCCTCAGGCTGTAGCCGCGAGAAACGCCGTATCCAGCGCCAGCTTCGCCGTTTTGCCGTTCGCCGCCGTGATCAAGATGCCACTGCCACCCGCCTGCGCCTGCACATTCGCGACGATATCGAAGCCGCGCGGAATCGCCGTGACCGCGAAGATGTGCGGCACGCGCAACGGCTTTTTGGGCGAGAGGTTGATCGTCGTGGGATAACCCGCCGCGCTGAGCGGATTCGGTTTCGCGGACTCCGCTTGGCCGAAGTGGAAATACGACGTCGTTTCCTCCAGCCCGAGCACGTTGCGGTGCCGGCCGCTCCATGGCGCGTAGTGGCGGCCGCCATTTGAGTGCCAGAGGATCGTGTGCCGCAGGATTTCCGGGTTCTTCAACTGGAGAAAGACCCAGCCGTCTTTCGGAAACGTCACCGCGGTCCAGCCGATGGAGCGGCCCGGTTTTCCCATGAGCATCACGAGATCGTCGAACCCCGCGCGCGCCGGATAGCGCGTGAGGTCGGCCGTGCCGCCGTTGGCGAGCGGCACCGCGTTCAGATTATCAAACCGCGCGCTTGGCTTGAGCGACGAGTAGCCGCCGGTCGCCGGATCCTCAAACGGCACAGGCAACACCTGCCCATGGTCCCAGCCGCCGGCCGAGATCCGCGCGTGGCCTTCCGGCCCGGGGAGATGCAGACACGGATGCGTGCCGAGCGCCAGCGGTCCGCTAAAGCCGCTCAAGGTATGTTCGCAGTAAATCGCGGTGTGTCCTGGGCGCAGCGTGATGCGTTTGTCGATTACGCCGGCGCACACCTTCGTCTTCAGCCGTAGGTGGAGCGACGCCGCTTCCTTGCCCCGCGTCGCGTCCACCCACGTCCAATCCGCGTTGGCCGATTCGCCGTGTGGCGGATGCTTTTCGCCGCGCCACGCCACGCCGTTGCCGCCGAACGGCGCGCAGAAAAAATCACCGCGCAGCGCGTGCAACAGTGGCGGCAGGCCGGCGTCGATTTTCTCACCGGCCCACGGGGCGACGGCAAACGGCTGCACGGCGCGCCCGCCCGGCAGGTTAAACGTCGCGGGCGCCATCATACCGGCGGTGCGGGTGACGAAAAGTTCGACGGTGTTGCTTTTTAGCCGCCAGCTGGGTTGGCCCGATTTTGAAACCAAAGGTGACTTCATGGGGAAAAGCACAGTTGCCGCGACGCGCCGAGGCAAGCGGCGGCGCGCACGCTATAGAACCGACCGGTGGTCGGTTCGGCCGCTGAAGGAAAGCCCGCCGACCAGCGGTCGGGCCTACAGTTTGGGGCCGATGACTCGGCCTACCGGCGTGCTTGCCTGCGTTGCGGCGGGCTTCCACCGTGCGCAATGTCCGTCCCGATCCCCTCCACCGCTCCGGTCTCCCGGCCTGGTTTCGTGCGTCGGTTGGGGGCGGCCGGACCGTTTGCGCTGATGCTCACGTTTTGCCCGCCGCTCGGGGCATTGGTGCTGTTGTCCACGCTCACGAGCTTCGGGCCGTGGCTGCGGGATCACGGTGCGGTCGGGATGTTGTTTTTCTTTTTGGTCATCGGGTTGCTGCTGGGGGTCTCGTTCGTGCCGACTTACACGAGCGCGATTTTGGCGGGTTGGGCGTTTGGTTTTTGGGTGGGCTGGCCCTTGGCCTTGGCGACGCTCACCGCGGCATCGCTGTTGGCGCGCGTGCTCGGGACGTGGGTCGCCCGTGATCGCGTGATGGCGATCATCCGGGAAAAGCCGTCGCTCTTTGCGGTGCACCAAGCACTCCTCGGCGCGCCGACCGGGAAAACGGCGTTGGTGGTGACGTTGCTTCGCGTGTCACCGATGTCGCCGTTTGCGCTGACGAATTTTGCGTTCTCGGCGGCCCAGGTGCCGTTGGGTGCCTATCTTTTTGGCACCGTCGTCGGGCTGGCGCCGCGCACGGCGTTGGCGGCGTATGCGGCGGCGGGAGTCGAGCAACTCATGTTCAAACAGGTGGGCGACCGCACGACGGTGATCGTTGGGATCGCGGTGACGGTGGTGGCGTTTGGCATCGTGGGTCTGTTGGCCAAACGGGCGTTGCGCGGGCTGACGACGCCACCGAAAAGCCGTTGATCGGCGCGGGCGACCGCGAAATCAAGGATGGAAGGCGGGCGCTCGGTGAAGAATGAGACGCCTAGCCGTCGGCAGTGACAAAGACCGGGCGGGCCACAAATCGGCGACGGTCTGGGCTCAAAAGACACGCGTAAGGTAGTCTCGTCCGCGAAGGCCGCGCGCCAAGGTATCGGCAACGGATTCGTTTTCCCGGGCGGACATTTCGATGATCAGTCCGCCCTCGAAACGATAACGCCGGAGTTCGCCGAGGAGCCAAGGCCAGTCGATGCTGCCTTCGCCGGGAATGAGATGGGCGTCGCGGTCACCGAGGTTGTCGTTGATGTGAACCATCCGGAGGTGGCCGGAGAGTTTGTGCACCACGGTGCCGAGGTCGCCGCTGAGCCGGGCGTGGCCGGTATCGAGACAGGCGCCGACGGTGCAGGTGTTGATCGAGCCGAGAAGGAACATGAGGTCGCCGGTCGGGCCGAAGAGCAGGTGAGGCAACATGTTTTCAAGCTGGAGCTGAATGCCTTGTTCGCAGCAAAAGGCGGCGACCTGATTGAGTGAGACGGCCGCGTGCTGGATGCGCTGTTGAAATTCTTCGGCGGGCGGGCGGCCGGAGTGCTCGGGGCCGGGGTGCAGGACGATGTTCTCCGCGCCGAGCAAGGCGGCGGCCCGGCAAGCGACGATGAGTTCGGCCACCGCCGCGGCGCGGATGGCGGGGTCAAGCGAGGTGATGTCGATCCGATCGGCGAACGGGGCGTGAAAGGAGTAAGGCCGGAGGCCGAGGGCGCGGATCAGTTCGCCGGCCCGGCGGACCTCGCCCTCGCGGTGGTAGTCGAGGTGGGCGGGAAAGGAGCAGACCTCGATCGCGTCGAATCCGCTCTCGCGGATAGATTCCAGCACGGTGAAAATGCTGCGCCGGTAAAAGCAACCGGTGGACAGACCAATGGGCCAAGCCGGACTCATGAAAGCGAAGGAGCGAGCAGGGACCGGCGACACGGTTCGAGGTCGCAGGAGCCGTGGGCAGGCGGAAAGCAGAAGCCTTTCTCCCGGTTCGAGGTGCAGCTCAGGTCGCCGAGCTGATCAAGGCCGACGGCGATCTGGCCGGCGAACAGCCGGGTGTAGAAATCGGCGCGGAGGGCGGGCGCGTAGTCGCTCCAATCGACGCCCCAGTGGTAGGCGGGGTTTTCGAATTTTGAGCGAATGAAGCCCGCGATGTGGCGGGGATGCCAACCGGCGGCGAGCAGGCAGCGGGTGGCGAGTTGCATGCCGGCGGGTTTGAGCAGGAGATCGTTGGGCCAAGTAGCGAGGTGGCGCATGCAGGCGGGCAGCGGCTCGAGCGGGGTGCGGTCATACGTTTGGGCCCAGCGACCGGCGGCATCATGATGTTCGGCGTAGTAGTGCAGGTGAAACCGCCGCAGGGCCGAGGTGAGGTAGTCGTGGAGGAGGCGCGCGGTGCCGGCTTCTTGGATTGGAATGCGGACGCAAGCACGCTGGGCGAGGGCGCAGACCTCTGCATCGACGGAACGAAATTTGACCGCTTGCCGGGCGTCGATTTCATGCAAAGGCAGACTGTAGATCGCCGGCAACCCGGGGGCGGAGTCCACGCGGTGGGCGAGGCCAAGGAACGACGGTTTGCAATACCGGGTGAAGGGCATGCGAAGGGAGCGGGTGTGCAGCGGGTCGCCATACTCGGAGATGTCGATCGAGATGATTTCGCGACGGCCGGTGGCGGTTGGGCCGACATGCACGGCGGTGATCTCCACGGGAATCTCGGTGACGTGCCCGGCGGCTGCTTTTTCGCGATGGGCGAGATACTCCATCACGAGAGCGGTCGCCGCGAAGACGCCGTGGGCCCGGAGGTCGATGGATTTCCGGTGCGTTGGCGGCACCCGTTGTGCGCAGGCGTCGAGCAGTTCGGGTGCAGGGCCCAGCGCGTCGAGCAAATCAGCCGAGGGAGAGTTTCGAGCGATACTCCAGATGAAGTGATGGCCCTGCCCGGTGATGAGGTGAAGCGGGCGAATGCCCAAGCCGAGCAGGAGAGCCTCGACGGTTTGGGCTGCCGGCTCCAGTAAAGCGAACGTGCGTTCGGGATCGAGATAGGCTTGGACGGGCGAATCAAAGTTCACGTAGTCCACATCGACGTGAAAAAGGATTGATTCGGAGTCGGCCAGAGATCGGGCGATGTCCGTCCCCGCCTCGAGCAGCCGGTCAAGTTCGGCGGGGCGTCGTAAACGCGCTCGGTCGAAATTGTAGCCGTCGGTGTGGGTGAGGTAAATGGCCGTGGCGCGGTCCAACGACCCGCCCCCTAAAAACTCAATGAGCCGATCACGCACGGCGGGATGAGCGTAGAGGGGGGACATGGGTTTGTGATGCCGAAGGCAGCCAAGCCGCCAGCCGCAGCGTTCAAGGTGGGAGCGGGGCCTCGTGCGGAGACGGCGGCCCAGGCGCCCTAACGCCGGAGCGGGCGCGCCGGGCCCCGGCCGAGATCAGGGTATGCCGTTTTCCTGCATGACGTAGAGCGGCTCGAGTTGCGAGTAGCTGGGTTGGAGGAACGCGACCAGATCGATCAATTGTTGGACGGTCATGACCCGGTTGAACGAGCGCATGGGGGAGGTTAACAGCTTTGCTTGTTGCTCGGGTGAACGGGCGTCCGACAGGGCGAATTCGGGATGGATGATCGAGGTGAGCAGGTCACCGTAGGTGCGCATTCGGGCGACCTTTCCGCCGAGGGCCAAGGTCTTGAGTGCGGGGGCGGTCGGGGGCGGCAGATCGACGCCGGCGACCGAGTGGCAGCGGATGCATTGTAGGCTCACGAAGGCGGCTTGACCGTTGACGGCGTTCCCTTCGGGCAGGCGAAAGGTGCGGGTGGATTTGACGTTGTCTTTGCAGCCGACGGCGAAAAGGCCGAAGGCTGCCAAGCAGACGAGGGCAACACGTTTCATGACAGACTCCTTGATTTTTGGTTGGGGGTGGCCGCGCCGGGCGGCGTTGAGGATACGGCGGGTGACGATCGCTAGATCGCCAAGCCGAACCGGGCTTTGACGGCAGAGGGATCGAGCACGAGCGATTCGAGCAGCATGGCTGACGCGATGCGTTCGGCGGCGATCCTTAACAGCCGGTCGTATTGGAGGCCGACGAGGGCCACGCCGTCGTGCCGGATTTCGCCGATGCGGGCCCGGGCGACGAGCAGATGCATGAGGAAGTCTTCCGCTTCGATCGGATCGTCGGTGAAGTGCGTGCAGACAGCGTGATTATGCTGTGGATGGATCGTGTAATCGATGGCGTATTTTTTGAGCATGGTCGTGGTTCCCCGGTGGGAGGATTGGGTTGATCGGGCGGAGTGGTTTTAGTTGGCCTGAGCCCGGGCGCGGACCCGTTGGAGGCGCTCGCCAATGGCGACTGCGACGCGACGGTCGCCCGCTGGGCCGGGGGCGTGGGGACGGTATTTTGGATCGCTTTGATCGGTGACGAGCGTGTGGGCGATGGTCTGCCGCGCCGAAGCGGGCTCGGAAGAGCGTTTGGCGGCGGCGGACGCGAAAGCAGATTTTTTGGATGGGCTTTTCATGATTTAGGGGCGGGTTGAGAATCGGAGGTTAAGGTGGCGGTCGATTCGACCGGATCGGCCGGGGAGGGGCCGGCGAGAGAGAGCGTGGAAGTCGGGGCGTTCATCGTGGCGGGGGTGGGACCGGCTTTGGCGGGAGGGGTGGTGGTGAACGGAGTTTGGAGAGCAGTGAGGCTTTCTGTACTCTACTCTATTGGCTGAGGGATGCTCCGCTTCCTTTGCCCAAAGTGAGGCGGATCTTGGCCGCCTCTACCGGCGACGAGAGGAGGCGCCGCAGAGGTTTTGGCGGTTTTGGCGGACTTGAAATCATCGAGCCCTCGGTCTGGACCGGATGCGGAACATGCCGAGGGCGTCGCCTCGGGCAGGCGGTGAACCAACAACAAACGAGCCCCTATAAAGTGGGGGCGCGAAAGGTTTGAAGCTTGAGCTTGTGGGGTGGGCATTGGTTTGTGGGGTGTGTCGTGTTTCACCCCCATCCCACCATCCCATGAGAATCGGTCTTAACTCCTTCCTTTACGCGTCTCCGTTCACCACCGAGAGCACCAAGCTCTTCGCCAAGTTCAAGAAGTGGGGCTTCGATACGGTCGAAATCCCGGTAGAAGACCCAAGTCACATCGACCCCGTGAAAGTCCGCGCGGCCGCCGAGAAAGCCGGTATCGCCATCGGTAGCATTTGCGCCTGCATGGGGCCGGGTCGCGATTTCCGTGGCTCTGATGAGGACCAGAAAGCCGGCATGGATTATTGCATGGCGCTCATCGATCAGGCCGCCGTCATGGGCTGTCCCCGCGTGATCGGTCCGATTTATTCCGTGGTCGGAAAGGCCGATGCCGTCGAGCCGGCCCAACAGAAGATCGAGTGGGCGCTCGTGGTGAAGAATCTCAAAGTCCTCGCGAAGCACGCCGAGGCCAAGGGCGTCGAGATCTGCATCGAGCCGCTCAATCGTTTCGAAACCGATTTCCTCAACACCAGCGACCAAGGCCTGCGGCTCGTAAAGGCCGTCGGCTCGAAGGCGGTGAAGCTCCACCTCGACACTTTCCACATGAACATCGAGGAGAAGAATCAGGCCGCCGCCATCCGCAAGGTGGGCAAATTGCTGGGGCACTTTCATGCCTGCGGCAGCGACCGTGGTACGCCGGGCGGGGACCACATCGCGTGGCCGGAAATCGTCAAAGCGCTCAAGGCGATCGGCTACAAAGGCGATGTCGTGATCGAGTCGTTTACGACCGACGTGAAGGTGATCGCCCGTGCCGCCGCCATCTGGCGCAAGATCGAGCCGAAGCGCGACGATATCGCGGTCAACGGCCTCAAGTTCCTGCGTAAAGTTCTCAAGTAACCCCGCGCCTCCAACCTAGTCTCAAAGGCCGCGATGAAACTGTCCCTGACACTTGCGTTCATTGCGGCCGTTTTTGCCGCCGGCGGCGTGCATGCAGCCGACAAAAAAATCGTGCTGATCGCCGGCAAGCCCAGCCACGGGCCGGGGGCGCATGAGCACCGTGCGGGCTGTCTATTGTTTCAAAAATGCCTCGCCGGTTTTCCGGGGGCGAACGTCGTCGTTTACGACGGCGGTTGGCCGACGAAGCAGGTGGACGGAAAAGCGGTGGACGACGACGCGGCCCTCGATGACGCGGCGGCGATCGTTTTCTACAGTGACGGCGGCGAGAAACACCCGGCGTTGGTCGGAGACCGGTTGGCGGTGCTCGGCCGGCAGGTGAAACGCGGGGCGGGCATCGGGGCCATTCACTACGCCGTCGAGCCGACGAAAGAGAAAGGTCAGGCCGAGTGGATCGACTGGATCGGGGGCGCGTTTGAGATCCACTGGTCGGTGAATCCGCACTGGGATGGAGATTTCAAAACGTTGCCGGTACATGCGACCACGCGGGGCGTAAAACCGTTCACGACCCGCGACGAATGGTATTTCAACATGCGTTTCCGCCCGGGCATGAAAAACGTCACGCCGATCCTCGAGGCAGTGCCGCCGGCCGACACCATGAGCCGGCCGGATGGCAAGCACTCGGGCAATCCCGCGGTGCGCGAACAGGTCGCCAAAAAGGTGCCGCAAACGGTGATGTGGACTTCCGAGAATGAGGCCGGCGGCCGTGGATTCGGGTTTACAGGCGGACACTTTCACGCGAGCTGGCAAAAGGAAGACCAGCGCAAACTCATGCTCAACGCGATCGTCTGGCTGGCGCATCTCGAAGTGCCGGCGGGTGGGGTGGTCTCGAGCGTGAGCGGCGCGGAGATTGCGGCGAATCTCGATCCGAAGCCCGCGCCGAAGAAAAAGTCTTAGCGGGGCGTCGCCACCGCCGACCGTTTTGGTTTTTTCCGACTCGCGCTCAGTGGGCGGGCGGCGTGGCGGGTTTGAATGCCGTTGCGAACCACACGGCGAGCATGATGAGCCCGAAGCTCACGGCGTAATTCCCCGTGAGTTTTTCCTTGAGCACGAACCGCCAGTGGGCTCCTACCGCGGAAGCTGATAGTAGTCGCGGAACCAGGCGACGAAGCGCCGTAGGCCTTCCTCCAGCGGGACCTTTGGCGTGTAGCCGACGGCGGCGGTCACCCGCGTGAGATCGGCGCAGGTTTCAAACATGTCGCCGGTCTGGGGCGGGAGTAGTTCGATCTGGGCTTTGCGACCGAGGAGTTGTTCGAGCATCTGCACGAAGAGGAGCGTCTCAACGGGGCGGTGGTGGCCGAGATTGAAAATGCGCGCGGGCGGGACGGGCGCGGCGGCGGGAGGATACAGCAGGACGCGCACGATGCCGTCCACGATGTCGTCGACGTAGGTGAAATCGCGCAGATTTTTGCCGTGGTTGAAGAGTTTGAGCGGGCGGCCCTCGGCGAGCGCACGGGCGAAAAGGGTCGGCGCCATATCGGGGCGACCCCAGGGCCCGTAAACCGTGAAGAAGCGCAGGCCGGTCACGTTGAGGCCATGGGTGCGCGCGTAACTGTGCGCGAGGAGTTCGTTGGCTTTCTTGGTCGCACCGTAAAACGACGTGGGCTGGTCGGTGTCGGCGTCCTCCCGAAAGGGTGCGGTCGCTCCCGCGCCATAGACGCTGCTGCTCGAAGCATAGACGAGGTGCTTGGGCGGCGTGCGCCGGCAGGCCTCGAGCACACTGGCGAAACCGACCAGATTGCTGTGCGTGTAGGCGGCGGGATTTTCCAAGCTGTGGCGCACGCCGGGTTGAGCGCCGAGGTGGACGACGTAGTCGGGTTTGAATCGGGCGGTGAGCGCGGAAAAATTCTCGGCGTCGGCGAAATCACTTTGGAGAAAATGGAATTTTTCGAGCGCGGCGAGTTCCCCGAGCCGGGCACGTTTCAGCGCGACGTCGTAGTAGTCGGACAGGTGGTCGACCCCGAGCACTTCGCAACGCTTCGTCTCGGCGAGGCGGCGGGAGACGTGGTAACCGATGAAGCCGGCGGCGCCGGTCACAAGGACTTTCATTCTGCCGAGCGATAGCGCGACCCGTGCGGCGGCGCTAGGAAAAAGACAACGGGATCGTTATCCGCACAGATTGGAAGCCGTTGGTTTTCGCCATGACAAAATTTCTTCGGAAAACCCCAAGAGTGGGCTTGATTGGGAAAAATCACGGCCTATGAGTTGCACCCCGGTTGTCCGTCGCCACGATTCCATCATGAAGATCAAAGCCTATCTCAAGCCCTCCTGCGGTTGGTCCAACGGCGTTCGTGCGGTCATGAAAAAGCACAGTCTCGCCTTCGAGGACATCGATATCATCAACAATCGCGCGAACTACGCCGAGATGGTCGCCAAGTCCGGTCAGCCCCTTTCGCCGTGTGTCGAGATCGACGGCGTGATGCTGGCCGATATCTCGGGTGAAGAAGTGGAAAATTACCTGCTCAGCAACGACCTCGTGAAACCTTCCGATGCCTCCGCCGGCGCTGTGCTCAATGCCGGCTGCTCCGACGAGGAACACGCCAAAATGGCCACTAAAACTGTTCGTTTTTTCTAACGCTGAGAGCCTACCGCGCATAACTTCCGGGCCGCTCTCGCAAACGCGAGGCCGGCCCTTTTTTTGCGTAGTGCGCGCCTCATCCGGCTCCGATCCTGCTTCCGAAACCTTACTTTTATCCGTGAACACCGCCCACCATACCGCCACGCCTGTTTCAGCCGATGAGTCCGCCGCGCCGCCGCTCGCGCGTCCACCCGGGAAACAAGGCCTCTACGATCCCTCGTTTGAGCACGATGCCTGCGGGGTCGGCTTCGTCGTCGATATGCAGGGCCGGAAATCGCACAAGATCGTCGCGGACGCGCTCCAAGTTCTCACCAATCTCGACCACCGCGGCGCCGCCGGCAGCGAGCCCAACACCGGTGACGGTGCCGGTATCTTGATTCAGATGCCGCATAAGTTTTTCGCGGAAGTCTCCAAGACCGCGCGCATCACGCTGCCCGAGGCCGGCCACTACGGCGCAGGGCTCGTTTATCTTCCGCGCAACCGCACCGTTCGCCGCAAGGTGGAGGAAGTGTTCGAGCAAGTGGTGCAATCCGAGGGCCAGGTTTTTCTCGGCTGGCGCACCGTGCCCACCGACAACAAGAGCCTCGGCGAGACGGCCAAGTCGTGCGAACCGTTCATGCGTCAGGTCTTCATCGGCCGCGGTCCCGATATCGCCACCGACCTGGATTTCGAGCGCAAGCTCTTCGTCATCCGCAAGCGCGCCTACAACGATATCCGCACCTCGACCATCGCCGGTTCCGAGACGTGGTATGTCGCGAGCCTGTCGATGAAGACGCTCGTCTACAAAGGCATGTTGCTGACCGAGCAGGTCGGCCACTACTTCCCCGATCTCGCGCATCCCGCGATGGAATCGGCGCTCGCGATCGTCCATTCGCGTTTTTCAACCAACACGTTCCCCAGCTGGGAGCGCGCACATCCCTACCGCTACATCGCGCACAACGGCGAAATCAACACGCTCCGCGGCAACATCAACTGGATGCATGCCCGCCAAGCGCTTTTCGACAGCCCCGTCTTCGGCGACGACATCAATAAAATCCTGCCGATCATCAATCCGAACGGCTCCGATTCTTCGATGTTCGACAACACGCTCGAACTGCTCGTGCTCGCCGGCCGGCCGCTCGCGCACGCCGTGATGATGATGATCCCCGAGCCATGGTCCAACCACGAGACGATGGAGGACAACCGCCGCGCGTTTTACCAATATCACTCGTGCTTGATGGAGCCATGGGACGGCCCCGCCGCCATCGCGTTTACCGATGGCATCCAGATCGGCGGCGTTCTTGACCGCAACGGCCTGCGTCCCTCGCGCTATTACATCACCAAGGACGGATTCGTCGTCGTGGCCTCCGAGGCCGGGGTGTTGCCGATTCCCGCCGAGGAGATCGCCGAAAAGGGCCGCGTGCAGCCGGGCAAGATGTTCCTCGTGGACACCGCGCAAGGCCGCATCATCTCCGACGAGGAGCTGAAGCAGGAAATCTGCACGGCGCGTCCCTACCGCCAGTGGCTCAACGAGCACCTCGTGCACCTCAGCGACTTGCCCGAAGCCCCGAAGCATGAGCAGCCGGACCACGTCACGCTCCTCCAACGTCAGATCGCCTTCGGTTACACCAACGAAGACGAGCGCATCATCCTCGCGCCGATGGCCAAAGACGGCGTCGAAGCCATCGGTTCAATGGGCAACGACGCGGCGCTCGCCGTGCTCTCCAACAAGCCGCGTCTGCTCTACGATTACTTCAAGCAGCTCTTCGCGCAGGTCACCAATCCCCCGATCGACGCCATTCGCGAAGAGATCATCACGTCCTCCGAGACGCGTCTCGGCTCCGAAGGCAACTTGCTCAACCCGCAGCCGACCGCGTGCCGCCGCGTCGAGTTGAAATACCCGATTCTCACCAACGAGGAGTTTGCGAAAATCCGCCGCACTGATCTGCCCGGCCTGAAGACCGCCGTGTTACCCATTCTTTTCCGCGTCGCGCGCGGCGAGAAGGGTCTCGCGAAGTCCATGGAAGAACTCTGCATGATGGCCCGCCGCCACATCGAGGAAGAGGAGGTCAACGTCCTCATCCTCTCCGACCGCGGTGTGACCAAGGAATTCGCGCCCGTGCCCGCGCTGCTCGCCGTCGCCGGCCTGCACCATTATCTCATCCGCGAAGGTCTCCGCACGCGCGCCTCGCTCGTCGTCGAAACCGGCGACGCCCGCGAGGTGCATCACTTCTCGTTGCTCATCGGCTACGGCGCGTCGGCGATCAATCCCTACGTGGCGTTTGAGACGATCGACGACATGATCAAGGAAGAGCTGATCACCGGCGTCGACCACAAGACCGCGTGCAAGAACCTCGTGAAGGCCGCTTCGAAAGGCGTGGTCAAGGTCATGTCCAAGATGGGCATTTCCGCGATCCAGAGCTACCGGGGCGCACAGGTCTTCGAGGCCCTCGGGCTCAACCAGTCCGTCGTGGACCACTACTTCACCTGGACGCCCACCCGCATCGGCGGCATCGGCCTCGATGTCGTCGCTCAGGAAGTCCTTGCCCGCCACCGCGCGGCCTACCCGGACCGCACGGCCAACGCCGCCGTGCTGCCCTCCGGCGGTCAATACCAGTGGCGCAACGACGGCGAAGCCCATCTCTTCACGCCGGAGTCTATCCATCATCTGCAAAAGGCCGTCCGCACCACGAATTTCGCGACGTTCCGCAGTTACTCGAAAATCGTCAACGAACAGGGTACCAAGCTCTGCACGTTGCGCAGTCTGCTCGAGTTCAAGGCTTCGACCGCCGTTCCGATCGAGGAAGTCGAGTCCGTCGAGGCGATCATGAAGCGCTTCAAGTCCGGCGCCATGTCCTACGGCTCCATCTCCGCCGAGGCGCACGAGACGCTCGCGATCGCGATGAACCGCATCGGCGGCAAGTCCAACACCGGCGAAGGCGGCGAAGATCCCGCGCGTTTCATCCCGATGGCCAACGGTGATTCCAAAAACTCCGCCATCAAGCAGGTCGCCTCCGGCCGCTTCGGCGTCACGAGCGAATACCTCACCAACGCCCAAGAAATCCAAATCAAGATGGCCCAAGGTGCGAAGCCCGGCGAGGGCGGCCAGTTGCCCGGCGCCAAGGTGTATCCTTCGATCGCCAAGACCCGAGGCACCACCGCCGGCGTCGGCCTCATCTCGCCACCGCCGCACCACGACATCTACTCGATCGAAGATCTCGCGGAGCTTATCCACGACCTGAAGAACGCCAACCGCCACGCACGCGTGAGCGTGAAGCTCGTCTCCGAAGTCGGCGTCGGTACCATCGCGGCCGGCGTCGCCAAGGCGCACGCCGACGTCGTGCTTATCTCCGGCTATGATGGTGGCACCGGTTCATCGCCGCAGACCTCCATCACGCACGCCGGTCTCCCGTGGGAACTCGGACTCGCCGAGACCCACCAGACGCTCGTCTTGAACAACCTTCGCTCGCGCATCGCCGTCGAGACTGATGGCCAGCTCAAGACCGGCCGCGACGTTATCATGGCCGCGTTGCTCGGCGCCGAGGAGTTCGGTTTTGCGACCGCGCCATTGGTGGCCTCGGGCTGCATCATGATGCGCGTCTGCCATCTCAATACCTGCCCGGTGGGCGTGGCGTCCCAAGATCCACGGCTCCGCGCTAAATTCGCCGGTAAGCCCGAACACATCGTGAACTTCATGACGTTCGTTGCCACCGAGGTCCGCGAGCTCATGGCGCAGCTCGGCTTCCGCACCATTGAGGAGATGGTCGGCCGCACCGATCGGCTCGAAGCCCAGCGCGCCGTCACGCACTGGAAAGCCAAGGGGCTCGACTTCTCGAAGATCCTTTACTCGCCGGACGTCGGTCCCGAGGTCGGTCGCTTCTGCTCGATCAAGCAGGACCACGGCCTCGACAAGAGTCTCGACCTCACGACGCTCCTCGGCCTCGCCCAACCCGCCATCGACCGCGGTGAAAAAGTGATCGCCGAGCTGCCGATCAAGAACGTCAACCGCGTCGTCGGCACCATCACGAGCTACGAGATCACCAAAAAATTCGGCGCCAAGGGTCTGCCCGAGGACACGATCCGCTTCCGTTTCAAGGGCTCCGCCGGCCAAAGCTTCGGCGCCTTCGTCACGCGCGGCATGACGCTCTCCATCGAGGGCGACGCCAACGACTATTTTGGCAAAGGCCTGTCCGGCGGCAAACTCATCGTCCACCCGCCGGCCAACGCCGGCTTCAAGGCCGAAGATAACATCATCATCGGCAATGTGGCCCTTTACGGCGCCACCGCCGGTGAGATCTACGTCAACGGCCGCGCCGGCGAGCGTTTCGCCGTCCGCAACTCCGGCGTCACCGCCGTGGTTGAGGGCGTGGGCGACCACGGCTGCGAATACATGACCGGTGGCCGCGTCGTCGTGCTCGGCCCCACCGGCCGGAACTTCGCCGCCGGCATGTCGGGCGGTATCGCCTACGTGCTCGATGAGACGGGCAAGTTCGCTGAGCAGGCCAACGTCTCGATGGTCGGTCTCGAAAAGGTGGAGACCAAAGCCGAGATCGCCGAACTCCGTGCGATCATCGAGCGCCACGTCGGTTACACCGGCAGCGCCCGCGGCAAACAGGTGCTCGCGGCCTTCGATTTGTTTTTGCCGAAATTCGTCAAAGTCTTCCCGAAGGACTACAAGCGGATGCTCGGCTGTATCGAAAAAGCCGAGGCTCAGGGCCTCACCGGCGAAGAAGCCATCATGGCCGCCTTCGAAGAAAACGCCCGCGACCTCTCGCGCGTCGGCGGCAACTGACGGTTCGCCGCTCTCCACCCTCAACTCTCAGCTCTCAACTTTTCCGATCATGGGCAAACCAACCGGCTTCATCGAATACCTCCGCGAACTCCCCGTCGACCGCTCGCCGCTCGAACGCACGAAGGACTGGAAGGAGTTCCACGTTCACATGGAGGAAAAGAAACTCCGCAATCAGGGCGCGCGCTGCATGAACTGCGGCGTGCCGTTCTGCCATACCGGCAAACTTGTCAGCGGCATGGCCAGCGGCTGCCCGATCAACAACCTCATCCCCGAGTGGAACGACCTCATCTATCGCGGTCTCTGGAAAGAAGCCCTCGACCGTCTGCACAAGACGAACAACTTCCCGGAGTTCACCGGCCGCGTTTGTCCCGCGCCCTGCGAAGGTTCCTGCGTGCTCGGCATCAACAACCCCGCCGTCACGATCAAGAACATCGAGGCCGCTATCACCGACCGAGGTTGGGACGAGGGTTGGGTGGTTCCGGAGCAGCCCAAGGTCCGCACGGGCAAGAAAGTCGCCGTCATCGGCTCCGGCCCCGCCGGTCTTTCCTCCGCCGAGCAACTCAACAAGGCCGGCCACACGGTCACGGTCTTCGAGCGCGCCGACCGTCCCGGCGGCCTACTGATGTATGGCATCCCCAACATGAAGTTGGACAAAAAGGAAGTTGTCCTCCGCCGCATCAAGTTGATGGAAGACTCCGGCATCAAATTCATCTGCAACGCCACCGTCGGCGAAAATGTCGAGGCGCAGATCTTCCTGAAAGAATACGACGCCACTGTCATCTGCACCGGGGCCACCAAGCCGCGCGACCTGCCGATCGAGGGTCGCGACCTGAAGGGCGTGCACTACGCGATGGAGTTTCTCAGCGCCAACACGAAGGCCGTGCTCAACGGCGGCGCCGATCACGCCGCGATCCATGCACTCGGCAAGGATGTGATCGTGATCGGCGGCGGCGACACCGGCACCGACTGCGTCGGCACCTCGATGCGCCACGGTTGCAAGAGCATCGTGCAGATTGAAATCTTGCCCAAGCCACCGCTTGAGCGCACGGCCGACAACCCATGGCCCGAGTGGCCCAAGACCTACAAGATGGACTATGGCCAAGAGGAAGCCGCCGCGAAATTCGGCGCCGATCCCCGCGTCTATCTCACGACCGTCAAAAAATTCGTCGGCGATGAGGCCGGAAAGCTGAAGGAGATCGTGACCGTCGAAATCAAGTGGGAGAAGAACGACAAAGGTCAGTTCATCCCGAAGGAGCAGCCCGGCACGGAAAAGACTCGCCCCGCGCAACTCGTCCTTCTCGCGATGGGTTTCCTAGGGCCGGAACAGTCGATTCTCAAAGACATCGGCGTCGAAGTGGACGGCCGCACCAACGTGAAAGCCGAGCACGAGAAATACACGACGAACGTCCCGCGCATCTTTGCCGCCGGCGACTGCCGCCGCGGTCAGAGCCTCGTGGTCTGGGCGATCAACGAAGGCCGTGGCGCCGCGCGTGAAGTCGACCGCTTCCTGATGGGTTCGACCGACCTGCCGTAACGCGGCGGGTCGGGAGGAAACTAAGACTCCGACGGTTTCTCAGCCGGCGCGTCCGAGGGCCTGCGCTCGGCTTCTAACCACGTGGCCTCGGCTTGGTTTTCCAAGTAACCGCCGCGTTCCCAGAGGTCGTAGGCTTTGGTCGCGATCGGCGGCGGGAATTTCAAGGACCGCGCCCGTCGCGGCGGATCTGATTTTACCGCCCCACGAGGGCGGCGCGGAGATACGGCTCCATCACGTCGGCTTGGCGGACGAAGCCGAGGTCGTTGGGGTGAGAGCCATCGGTGGTGCCTTCGCCGTCGTCGCCGAGCAGGTTGTCGCCGGGAATGTAGGTGAGGCCGGTGACGCCGGCGGCTTTGAGTTTTTCGAAGCACTCGCGCAGGGCGGCGTGGTTGGCGGTGTGGTGGGCGTCACGCTTCGGGAGGATCCAAGAGTTGGTGTTGCGCCGGTCCTCGACGAGCACGATGGGCGTCGTGGGATGCGCGGCGCGGAGCTGGTTGACGAGCGGGATGCACTTCGCGCGCACGGCGGCGGCGTCCATGTTGGGCAGGCAGTCGATCACGAAGACGGCGGCATCGATCTTGATGAGGAGGTCGCCCACGGCTGCGTCCATGCGACCGTTGCCGGAGAAGCCGAGGTTGACGACGGGGCGGTCGAAGCGACGGCCGAGGATCGCGGTGTGGACCATGCCGGGGCGGGAGGCGCTGGCGCCGTGGTTGATCGAGGTGCCGTAAAATACGATGGGCTTGGCGGCGCGCGGGGCGAGGGGCTCAAACTTTGCGCCGGGAGGCACGCCGACCGAGAGGCTTTCAACGCCATTGTAGAGCGGGAGGTAGAGCGCGTATTCGCGCAGGCCGGGGGCTAGCTCGCCGACGATCTGTTGTTTCATGGTTTTCTTGTCGGGGCGGCTGACGCCGGCCCAGCGCCACTGGCCGTTGGGGTCGCGCGCGTAGAGATCGAGGCCGCTGGCACCGATGGGCGTCATGTTGACGCCGTTGAGTTTCTCTTTGAGCACGGTGATGTCGGCCGAGATGGCGGTGGCGTCGGTTTTGAAGCGGACCATCATGCCGGCGCTGTCGCGGCTGAGATTCCAGACGGCGGCCGTGACTTTGCCTTCGGCGCTGGCGGGGAAGCGGTCGAACCAACGTTTGCGTTCCATGTCGCCGAAAGCGCGGCCCTCCGTGCCCCAGGTGGTGACGTCGTGCCATGTGAGTGAAGGCTCGGCCGACGGGGTGGGCGCTGCGGGCGGCGTGGTGGCAGGAGTTTGGGCGAGGGCCGACGCGGCGAGCGCGAAGGCGGCGAGCAAGGAAGCCAAGCGGGGGTAAAGCAGGTTCATGGGGAGAATAAGTTGAGCCGAAAATCTCACGGCGGCCCCGGCCCCGCGCAAGCCTGCGGCGTGCCTTTAGCCTGGCGTTGCACCGGGACGCTGGCTCAGCTCACGCTCAGGTTATGAGCACTTCGGCGCGCCCCACGTTGATCAACCGTTTCCTTGGCCACGTCGAACGCGCCGGTAACGCCCTCCCGCATCCCGCGACGCTCTTCGTCGCCCTCGCCGGGCTGGTCGTCCTCGTATCGTGGCTCTGCCACAGTCTGGGCGTCACCGTGACCAATCCCGCCAACGGCAAGGTCGTCGCGGCGGTCAATCTCCTCTCGGTCGAAGGCATGCAGCGGATGATCTTGGAAGCGACGCGCAACTTCCTCGCCTATCCGCCGCTCGGCGTCTCGCTCGCCTGTCTGCTCGGGATCGGCATCGCCGAATACTCCGGGCTCATGGGTGCGATGCTCCGGCTGGTGGTGCTGAAGTCTCCGGCGAAGTGGGTCACGCCGATGGTCGTCTTCGCCGGGGTGATGTCGAATGCCGGCAGCGAGGTCGGCTACGTGTTACTCATCCCGCTCGCCGCCGCCCTCTATCACGCGCTGGGGCGGCACCCGTTTCTCGGGCTGGCGGCGGCATTTGCCGGGGTCTCGGGCGGTTACAGTGCCAATCTGCTCGTGGGCTCGGTCGATGTGTTGCTCGCGGGACTCTCCGAGGCGGCGGCGCGGATCGTGGACCCGGCTTACACCGTCAACGCGATGGCCAACTATTATTTCATGGCGGTCTCGACCTTCATCGTGACGGCGGTCGGCACATGGGTGACGGAGCGCATCGTGGCGCCGCGGCTCGGCGCTTACACCGGCGCCGCACCGCGCGAGGAGCTGAAGCCGATCGTCGCCGCCGAGCGGCGCGGGCTGTGGGCGGCGGCCGGAGCGACGGTGCTGCTCACGGCAGTCGTGCTCTGGGGCGTGTTGCCGGAGAAAGGTTTTTTGGTGAACCCCAAGAATCCGGACTTCGCCGCGTCGGCGTTTATGGTGGGGCTGGTGACGTTTATCTTTCTCTACGGTTTGCTGCCGGGCATCGCCTACGGCGTGGCGGCCGGGACGATCAAGAGCGACCACGACGTGATGGCGGGGATGAACGGGACGATGAAGTCGATGGCGTCATTTATCGTGCTCTCGTTTTTCGCGGCGCAGTTTATCGCGTATTTCACGTGGACGAATCTGGGCATCATCACCGCCGTGAGCGGCGCGGAACTGATCTCGCATCTCGGGCTGCAGGACCTGCCGATTTTACTGATGATCGCTCTGGTGCTGTTTGCCGCGACGGTGAACCTGCTGATCTCGAGTGCCTCGGCGAAATGGGCGCTGCTCGCTCCGGTGTTCGTGCCGATGTTTATGCTGCTCGGCTACACGCCGGCGCTGGTGCAAGGCGCGTTTCGCGTGGGCGACAGTGTGACGAACATCATCACGCCGCTGATGAGTTACTTTCCGCTGATTCTCACGTTCGCGCACAAGTACGATCCGCGCGCGGGTATCGGCACCTTGATCGCGACGATGCTGCCCTACTCGGTCGCGTTTACGATCGCGTGGACGCTGCTGCTGGTGGGCTGGATCGCGCTCGGCCTGCCGATGGGCCCGGGAGCGCCGTTGGAGTTGGTGAAGTGAGCGTGAGTGTGCGCCTGCGGCGGGGTTCGGTGAACCCACCCTGCACGTCGATCACTTCCGGCGCTGTTCGGGCGGGAGGGACTCGACGAGTTGGTTGGCCTGGCCGGCGCGTTTTTTCAGGGTGAACGCATCGTAGGGCCGGCCGGTCGCGGTGCGGGCGGTGTAGCGCAACTCGTCGCCGTCCACGGTGATGATTTGGTAGAGCTGGAGATCTTCGCCGGCGCGCACGGCGAAGCCGTCGCTGGAGATGTCGTACATCTTCGGGCCGCTCACGCTCACGACGTAAACCGTGCCGATGGCGGGATCGTAGGCTTGATTGTAGCCGGTGGGCATGTTGGCGGTGCCGACGACGGCGGTTTTGCCGGAGACATCGCCGCTGCGGGCGTAGGTGTGGTCGTGGCCGGTGAGCACGAGATCGACTTTGAATTCATCGAGGACCGGCTTCCACGCGGCGCGGAGCGCGGGGTTGTCGCGGCCGCGCGCCGGGGAGAAAATCGGGTGGTGGAAGGTGACGATGGTCCAGCGGTTGGGGTTTTTTGCGAGCACGCTGCGCAGCCACGGCACCTGCTCGGCTTGGAGGCGGTTGGAGTCGAGAGAGATAATGCGGGCGCCTTGGTAATCGGTGAAGAAACACGTCTCCTCGAGGCCGGCGGGCACACCTTGATCGACGGGCAACGTGAACTGCGGGCGCCAATGGCCGGAGAGCGTGCGCACACCGGGGTTCTGCGAGCGGTCTTCAAGGGGCTTTTTGTCGGGTTGGATGCCGACGACTTCGGCCGGTTTCCAGCCGGTGATCTCGGTAAACGCGGCGTCCACGGAGGCAATGAGCTCCTTGTCGTCGAGCATGAGGAGGGTCGTCTTGCCGCCCGGCGCGGTGGCGACGACGCGGGTGGTGCCGGATGCTTTGTCCTCGGTGGCGGAGATCTTTACGTCGATGGCGGTGCCGTCGCGCTTGGTCCAGCGGCGGTCTGAGGCCGGGCTGGCGCCTTCGTTGAAGTGCTCGTGGTTGCCGGGAGAAGGGAAGACGGGGATGGTGGCGTTGACCCACGCTGGGGCGCCGAACCACTCGCCCCACTCGGCGTCGCGGTTGGCCCGGTTGATCAGATCGCCGGCATGAAGCGTGAAGGCGGCGCGGGGCGCATCGCGAAAGGCTTCGCGGAAGACGCGCGACCAGTGGGTTTTGACGTCGTTTTGGGCGTCGCCGAAATAGACGAAGGTGAAGGGCGCGGCCTCGCGTTTGGCGGTGCGGAAGTGAAACCATTCGGACCAATTGGCGCCGTCGCCGACGCGGTAGGCGTAGAGCGTATCTGGAGTGAGGCCGGTGAACTCGACGGAGTGGAGGTGGGCCTCGCCGAGATCGGAGGTGAAATCGGCGGTGCGCGCAGGGTGATCGGTGGCCTTGAGCTTGGAATTGTCGGCGGCGAGAGCGAGTTGGGCCAGACTGCGTTCGACGCTGGTGGCGGTGCGCCAAGTGACGGCCTGAGTGGTCGCGGGATCGCCGGACCACGTGAGCACGACGCGGTCGGGCAACGGCGTGGCGGCGTGGGCGAGTTTCTCGGCGTAGGGCGTGGGCTTCCAAGCGTGGGTGGCCGCGTCGTGCGCGAAGGCGAGGCTGGCGGTGAGGAGAGCGGCGCCGGAGCGCAGAAGAGTCTTCATCTTTGGAAATGTGGAGGTGAGACGGGCGAAATGCACGCCCTCACGGGTGAATTTTGGGTGACGGCAGACGAGCGCCGGAAATGTGCGGCGGGAGATCTGGGGCGAAAGTAGGCGGTCGGAAACGACGATGAGTTTCTGGCCCTCGCCGGCGGCACTGCGGCGAAAACGGATTATAACCGGTTTCAAACGGGTCGAACTTGACGAGTGAGAGGCAAATGTGATCGGTGGCTAGGATCCGGCGTTCAAAAGCGGGAGAGGGTAGCAGTGTTCAGCGAAAATCGCGCCGTATGGAAGGAACGATTCGAGCGACGCGAGCCCGCTACCTGCTCGGCTTCACGGTGACGGACGAGTTGTCGCTGGCCGTTTCCGCCCGCACTTTGGGCGGTGATGGGCCGTTTTCTGCCATCAGGAACCCCGCCGGCATGAGGGCTGGCTTTTCGGTACTCCCGGGTAGGGGGCAGGGAGCCTCTTCGCTCCGATAACAAGGCGCACAGACGCTCGGACTCTCGGGTTGGGCAAAATAAAAACTTGACGACGATGCCTAAGACATATTATGTCTTACCTATCGTATATTTCGAAACCCAGCAGAACCCTCCGTCCTCATCCCCTTCTCCCATGTCCAAAGCCGCTCCCGCTAAAACTGCCACCTCTGCCTTGGCTCCCGTCGCCCACGCCCGCGAGAAAAACATCGAGCTCGCCCTCTCTTCCATCACCAAACAGTTCGGCGACGGCTCCATCATGCGTCTCGGCTCCAACGCCAAGATGAAGGTCGAGACCCTCTCCACCGGCTCCCTCGCCGTGGATCTCGCCCTCGGCGTCGGCGGCTTGCCCAAGGGCCGCATCATCGAGATCTACGGACCTGAATCCTCCGGTAAGACCACGTTCTGTCTGAGCGTGATCGCCGAGGCCCAGAAAAAGGGTGGGCTCGCCGCCTTCATCGACGTCGAACATGCACTCGACCCGAAATACGCCCGCGTCGTTGGGGTAAATCTCGATGACTTGCTCGTCTCCCAGCCCGATTCCGGTGAAGACGCCCTCAACATCATGGAGACGCTCATCCGCTCTAACTCGATCGACGTCATCGTCCTCGACTCCGTCGCCGCCCTCATCACCAAGGCCGAGCTCGACGGGCAGATGGGCGACATGACCATGGGAAGCCAGGCCCGCCTTATGTCTCAGGCCATGCGCCGTCTCACCGCCGTCGTCAGCAAAACTAACTGCGTCTGCATCTTCACCAACCAGATCCGCGAAAAGATCGGCGTCATGTTCGGCAGCCCCGAAACCACCTCGGGCGGCCGCGCCCTCAAGTTCTTCTCGTCCGTGCGCATCGACATCCGGCGCAAGGACCAGATCAAGACTCCCGACGGCAAAGTCATCGGCAACCGGACGAAGATCAAAATCGTCAAAAACAAAGTCGCCCCGCCCTTCACCGAGGTCGAATTCGACATCATGTATGACGAGGGCATCTCCAAGATGGGCTCGCTCATCGACCTCGGTATCGAACACAAAATCCTCGAAAAGAAAGGTGCGTGGATCGCCTACGAGGGCGCACTCGTCGGCCAAGGCCGCGACGCCGCCAAAGCCGCCCTCAAAGAGAAGCCCGAGCTCGCCGAGAAAATCTCCAAGGCGATCATGGAAAAGGTCGTCATCACCGCCACCGGCCCCAAAGCCGACGACGACGTCTGAAGTTCCCCGTGACGCGGCCTTTAGCCGTTAACAGTCCGGTAGGGCAGGTCTCCGACCTGCCCTTTTTATTGCCCACGTTTCGCCGCTGTGCTCACTTTCGCCTTACGATTCGCCCGGTCATTTACGTTGGAAAAACTAGCCCTATGAACCCGCTCTCCGCTCCTTCGGTTCGATTCCTTCTTTGCCTCGGTGTGTTCACCTCGGGCCTGGCCGGTCTCACCACGAGCGTCACGGCCGCTGAACGCACCGGCTCCGCCCCCGTCTTGATGAAGGCCGCCGACCGCGTGCCTTGGACCAACCTCGCCGAGCTCGAGGCGTTCGCCGCCCGCGGTCACCTCCAAGCGTGCGCCCAACTCGGCGAACAGCTGCTGCGCGGCGACGGCGTTGCCCAAAACATCCCCCGCGCCTTGCCGCTCCTCGAACAAGCCGCCCGCGGCGGCATCGGCTCGGCGATCTTCCGCCTCGGCATGGTTTACGAAGAAGGCCAGGGCGTCACCCGCGACCGTCTCCGCGCTCTCGAGTATTTCCGCGCGGCCGCCGCCGCTGGCGAACCCGAGGGGTTCTTTAACGTCGGTGCGGCCTACGTCGGCGCCCACGGCGTGAAACGCGACTACACCGAGGGTCTCGCGTGGATTATCCTGGCCGCCAAACGCGGCGCGGGCGGCAACACCGAGCAGACCGTGCGCGACCGCATCCTCAAGTTGCGCCGCCCCGAATGGATCCGCGCGGCCGAAGCCCGCGCGCCGGCTATCGAACGCGAACTCGCCGCCAAACCCGTTGCGGACTTTCTCCCTGCCTCTGGCGCGCTCGTGCCCCCGCGCGCCGCTGCTCCTGCCGCGCCCGCCCCCGTCATCACCGCCCCGGTCCAAAAAGCTCCCGTCCCCGGCAAAATCCAGCCTGCCGCGCCCGCGCTCACGCTGCCCATCGCTCCTCCTCCCGCCTTCGACTTGCCACCTCCACCGCCGCCGAAAACGGCACCGTCCAAACCCTGAGCCTCGGGCGCACGCCGGTTTTCTCTTCTTGGCGCCCTGACCGAAGGCCGCGGCGTCCTGCCAACGCCCGGCGTTTGATTCTGCGGCCGGGACAACGCCGGCGGCCCAGGCTTGGCCAAACCCGGCTTTATCGTGCGGGGCCTCGAGGTCGCTCACGCCATCAAACACGCTCCGGCGGAGGGTCAGCCCCTCACGCCCGCGATAAAGTCCCTCCGCGCTTGAAAACGGAAAACCCGCCCGGAACGCGAGCGACTCCGCTCGGCCCGGGATGAACCTCGCCCTTGCGCCGACGAATCCTTGGCGCACGCTTTTCCCCGGCCTTCGCACCCACGCGCTGCACCGCCGTTTCCATGCCACCACTGCTCTACGAATCCCACGCCCACACCACCCTCTGCAAACACGCGCACGGCACGCCATCCGAGTATGCCGCTCAAGCGGAGGCGCGCGGACTAAAGGGCATCATCTTCACCTGTCATTGCCCGCTCCCCGACGGCCTCAGTCTTCAATACCGGATGAGCCCCGAAGAGTTTCCCGCTTACGTCGATCTCGTTGCCCGCACCCGCGAGGAATTCGCGGGCCGCGTCGATGTTCGCCTCGGCCTGGAGAGCGATTACTTGCCGGGTTTCGGCCTGGAAACTTGGCTCCGTGATCTGCACGCCCGCGTGCCGCTCCATCATGTGCTCGGTTCCGTCCACATGCAGATGATTCCCTACAAAGCCCGCTTTCTCACCGGCGACGCCTTTGCCTACCAACGCACTTATTTTGACCACGTCGCCGAGTCTGCCGAGTCCAGGCTCTTCGATACTGTGGCCCACCCCGATCTCGTGAAAAACGAGTCCCCCGCCGACTGGGATTTTTCCCGCATCCAGCCCGACATCGAGCGCGCCCTCGACCGCATCGCCGCCACCGGCGTCGCGATGGAACTCAACACCAGCGGCCTCAACAAAACCTTCCCCGAGATGAATCCCAGCTCCGCGATGCTCGCCCTCATGCGCGCGCGCAACATTCCGGTCGTGATCGGGGCCGATGCCCATCGCCCCGGTCGCGTCGGCGACAACTACCCCGCCGCCCTCCGTCATCTCCAGACCGCCGGTTACACCGAGGTCAGCTTCTTCCTCGACCGCCAACGCCAGAGCGTCGCCATCACCGACGCACTCGCCTCGCTGCGATAACGCGCTTCACTCGCCCGCGTCATGTCCGCCCCGCGCCTCAACCTCTACGATCTCACCCGCGAGCAACTCCGCGGGCAGCTCGTGCGTTGGGAGTTGAATCCGGTGCACGTCGCGCGGCTCTGGAACTACCTCTACATCGAGCTCGCCGCCTCGCTCGACGCCATGCCCGAGCTGCCGCCCAAACTCCGCGCCCGTCTCGCCGCCGAGACGCACCTCGGCGTGTTGCCCACGGCGCTCGAGACCGCCTCTGGCGACGGCTTCACCCATAAATATCTCCTCGCGCTCTCCGACGCCGAAAAAATCGAGACCGTGCTCATGCGCTTCACCGGCCGGGTGACCGCGTGCGTGAGCTCGCAGGTCGGCTGCGCCATGGGCTGCGTGTTCTGCGCCACCGGCCAGATGGGCTACACCCGCCACCTCACCCCCGGCGAAATCGTCGCCCAGGCCGTGCATGTGGCGCGGGCGCTCCGGCCTTCAACGCTCAATTCTCAACTCTCAACTCGGCGCGATCATGCGCCAGCCCGCCTCCGGAACATCGTGCTCATGGGCATGGGCGAGCCGCTCCACAACTACGACGCGGTCATGACCGCCATCGACATTCTCCGCGACGAAACCGGCCTCGCCCTCGGCGCCGAGCGGATCACGCTCAGCACGGTCGGCGTCGTGCCGGGGATTTTGCGCCTCGCCCGGGAAATGCGCCCGCTCCACCTCGCCGTCTCGCTCCACGCCGCCACGCAGGCCGAGCGCGCCGCTCTCGTGCCCGCCGCAAAAAAGTGGCCGCTCGACGAACTTATGGCCGCCTGTCGCACCTACAGCGAGATGACCGGCCGCCGCATCTTTTACGAGTGGACGCTGATCGAGGGGAAAAACGACTCCGAAGCCCACGCCCGCGCCGTCGGCGAACTGCTGCGGGGTCTCGACGCGCAGGTTAATCTGATCCCGCTCAATCCCACGGACGGCTATGACGGCGCACCCACGCGCAGCGCGGCCGCAAATGCGTTTCAACACGTCCTCGCCACAGAGTTCAAAATCCCCAGCACCGTCCGCCAACGCCGGGGTATCGACATCGCCGCCGGCTGCGGGCAACTGGCGGTCGCCGAAAGCGCGGGTTGAAGCCGAAAGGGGGCGACATGCCGGCAGACTCCGGCGTGGCGATCGCCCAGAATCGCGGCTAAAGTCGTTCCCACATCACACTCTGAATCGGAGGGCGAGTCGGAGACTCAGCCCTGCTGGCTTACTTCTTTAAGTCCGCGAGCGCGTCTTTGGCGATCCAGCGGGCGGAGGGGGCGGGAAGCTTGGCGATACGTTTTGCCTCGGCGACGGCCGCTTTGCGGAGCGCGGGGTTGCGCTTGCCGATTTGCCGCAGCGCCCAGCTCACCGCTTTCTTCACGTAGAGACGGTCGTCGCCCGACTCGCGCACGATGTCGGGTAAAAAGGCCAAAAATACATCGTCGGTGAGTTCTTTGCGATGGATCGCCATGCCGGCCATCACCGCAAACCCGGCGCGTTTCATGAACTCGCCTTGGCGCGTGCTCCAGAGGTGGGCCTTGGTTGCGGCGAAGGGCGTACGGTCTACCAAAAATGCGAGCGCATCGGTGAGCGCCCAGGTATCGCACTCGCGCACCCAGCGCTCGGACTGGTCCCGGGTCAGCCGGGCGGGATCGGCGATAAAAGTGGCGAGCAGCCGGGCGTCGTGGATGTCGGTGATCCAGAGGTCGAGCGCGAGCGGGTGATTGAGCCGATGGGCCTTGGCGAGATCGCGGAGCACGGGCACGGCAACGCCCAAGATTGGAGTCTTCGGCTCAATGCCGGAGCGTTTTTGGCCCGCAATGCCGGCCTCGCTGCCAAGCGAGCGGAGATGGGAAATGAGTTCAGGCGAGGTCATGAGCAGGGCTAAGGGCGTTTCGGTAAAAGAACGAGTATCGTGATTATCGGGTCGCAGGCAAGAGTGTGAAATTGCCCGGAGGAAAATTCTTAAGGTCCGTCGGGCTGCTTCGGCCGCGCTGGCGGGCTCACCGGCGGCGCTGCCGCACGGCGGCGGCGAGGTCTTCGAAGATCGGGAGCGTGTCTTCCCATGCGAGACAAGCATCCGTGACGCTGCGCCCGTAAACGAGCGGCGCGGCTTGATAGTCCTGCGCACCGCCGAGGAGATTGCTCTCGATCATCACGGAGGAAATCGCGCGGTCGCCGGCAGCGATCTGCGCGGCGAGTTCGGCGGCGACGGCGGGTTGGCGCGCGGGGTCTTTACCGCTGTTGGCGTGCGAGCAATCCACCATGACGTGGGGCGGGAGTTGGTTTTTGGCGAGGAGCGCGGTGGCGGCGCGGATATCGGCGGCGCCGCAATTGGGCCCGCGCGAACCGCCGCGGAGGACGAGGTGGGTGTGATCGTTGCCCGTGGTGCCCATGACGGCCGGCGCGCCTTCGCGGGTGAGCGACGGGAACCAATGCGGATGCCGTGCGGAGCGGATGGCATCGATGGCGACTTGGATATCGCCGTCGGTGCGGTTCTTGAAGCCCACGGGCATCGAGAGACCGGAGGCGAGTTCGCGGTGGATCTGGCTTTCCACCGTGCGCGCCCCGATCGCGCCCCAGGAAACGAGATCGGCGTAGTATTGGCCCAAGGTGGTATCCAGGAACTCGGTGGCGACGGGCAGGCCGCGGCCGGTGATATCGCTCAATAACCGGCGGGCGAGGCGCAGGCCTTTGTTGATCTGATAAGAGGCGTCGCGGTCGGGATCATTGATCAGGCCCTTCCAACCGACCACCGTGCGCGGTTTTTCGAAATAAACGCGCATGACGAGCAACAGTTCGGCCGCGTAAGCCGGTGCGAGGGCGGCAAGCCGGTCGGCGTAGTCGAGGGTGGCAACCGTATCGTGGACGGAGCACGGCCCGACGACCACGAGCAACCGATCATCGGCGCCCGTGACGATGGCGCCGACTTCGCGGCGCGTGCGGGCGACGAGGGCGGCGCGGGCGGCGTCGAGCGGGATTTCCTCTTCCAGGATCGCCGGCGCGAGCAGCGGTTTGGTCGCACGGATGCGGAGGTCGGCGGTGGCAGGAGGCAGAGACATGGGCGGGGGAGCCAAAAGCAACGCCCGTCCGGGGGCGAGTGAGGAGTGGCGGGCGCGGGTGCAAAAAACACCCGACGACCGTTCGGTTCTACAACCCGAGCGTCTGGCGCGCTTCCACGACGGTCGGATTGGGCGAAAGCATCACCTCGGTCATCGCCGGCGCGAGGCCGAGGGCCTTGGCGCGGTGGAGCGTGGTGAGCCACGCCAGTGACGCGTGGGCGTTGCCCATCGCGTGGGGCGCAAATCCGTTAAACGTCGGTTCCAGCGGCGGGAGAATTTCTTTCGGCAACAGCGTCTTCTCCGCGAGAAACAACCCGAGCGCGGCCCCCAGCGTGTCGAGCCACGCGCGGGGCGAGCCCGGCACCGCATAAGGCACGCCGGCTTTTTCAGGCGTCCACTCCATGAAAAGACGGAGTTGCTCGTGGAGCTTGGCCAGCTCGGCTTCGGCGGTGGCCGGGGTCCAGCGCACGATAAACTGTTTCCGCTCCCGGAATTTCTTTATCTCCCAGATGCGCAAGATCAGCTCGAAGTCGCCCGCTTTGTGTTGGAGCGCGCCGGTCACCACGTAGTCGAGGCCTTCGCCGTTGGGCGAATCGACGAGCTGGCGGAGGTTGTCGGTGGTCCACTCGGACTCGAAAATCACCGGTTGCTTGGCTCCGCCTCCGGCCGGTTGAAATACACCGACGGCGGCGATGGGCGCGTAGTGCGGTGAAAAATAAAACGACTCGGCGAACCAGAGCGGCAGCGCGCGGGAGAGGCGGCCCAGTTCGTCTTCGGGCCGGGCTTGGGCGGCGAGCACATCGGGGTAAATGCCGGGCAGAGCCAGCTGGGCAAAAGCGATGCGACGGAGCCGGGAGCCTTTGGGTGGGAGAACCTTTTCCGCGAGCGGTTCGAGACCGTAGAACCAGATCGGTTTGCTGATGCTGATGAGATCGACCTTGGCGATCGCGGGCGCGGTCGGCGCGGAACCGCCTGCCGAATCCGGGGCGCCGCCATAGGCGGGCAAGGGCGCGGCGCCGGAGACGATGAGCTCGGCGATCGCGTTGGAGAAGCCGTGGAGCCGGTCCTCGAGCTCGGGGCGATTGAGCTCGAAAAGCACGTCGAGCACATGTTGCGCGGCGTCGGCCTGCCGGAGCGCGAGGTAGGCTTGGAGAAGATTGAGGCCCGTGGCGGGGCCGTGGATCTGCGCGTCGTAGCGCGGGGCGACGAGTTCGACGATTTGGGCAACGTGTCCGGTGGAGCCGAGATCGCCGGAGATCGTGACGAGGACATCGGCGCGTTCACCGGCCGCGGCGAGAACCTCCTCATAAATGGCCAGGGCGCCGGGGAGATCCTTGGCCTCGAGTCGTTCGCGGGCGGCGGCGAGGCGCGGGAGGACGTTGCCGGCGGGGGCCGAAGGTTCGGGGGTCGTTGACGGCGCGGACGCAGCCGGCTTGGACGCAGGCGCGGAGGCAGGCGATGATTTCTTTCCAGCGAAGCGGTTGAAGAATCCCATGAGCGGACAAAAGCGGTCTCTCACCCGGAGGCGAAGAGAATTCAGCGCGGCCGGCCGCCAAGGAGTTTTGAGCGGAAACGCAGGCGCTGCACGTAGGTCGCGGCGAGCACGCCGGCGAGGTGGGCGAGGGGCACGGGCTGGATTCCTTCGGATGCAAATCGCGCGAACTGCGGTAAACTCACGGCAAACTCCGCCGCGATCTTCAGGATGATCAGAGCCAACACCGCCCGCCAAAACCAGCGGTCGGAGGTCGGCACGGGCCGGACCTCCGCACCTGCCACTACCACGGCGGCGGCCGCCTCGGTTTCCGCGATCCGCGCGAGCTGGGCGAACGCCAAGAACGTGAGCATCGCGGCCGTCACGCCCGAGAGCCCGCCATAGAATCCCAAGTTTGGATCGAGTCCGAAAAGCGCGACGCCGATGATCGGCGGAGCCACGATCAGAAGCACCCTCGCCCGGCGCGGGGCCACGCGCTCCGCCCAGATGCCGGCAACCGCAAACACCGCGAGATTCCACAAAAGGTGACTCAGCCCGAAGTGCACAAAGTGCCCCGTCCAAAGCCGCCAATATTCGCCGCGCTCCAGCGCCGCCCGATCGTAAAGCAACGACGGGGCGAGCGTCGGCGCGGCCGCCAGCCCAAGCGCCACCGCAACGACGCCAAGACTGGCCCACGGAATCGTGGCGAGTGCGGCGGGGTGACGGGAGGCGTTCGACGGTGCGGACATCCCTCAAACAAATCGCGCCGGAGCGTGACCCTGCAATCGTCGATTCGAGCCCGCATCCCGGGGACGTTTTGTTCTGGATTTCGCCTTTGGCGGCGCGACGTCGAACTACCACCCGATGGCTTCGGTCACAGAAGACTTTGATTTAGCCGAGCTGGAAACGCCCAAAAGAGAGGACACCGGGTTCTTCATTAGCATGGATTCGCTAAGATTCACGGTTAGCACTCTTTCCGCATCACACCATGGATCACCTCACGGTCGGAGATTGTTGGAACGGCAACGCCGAGGCTTGGACGAAGCTCGCGCGCGCGGGCTATGACACCTATCGAGACCACCTGAACACGCCGGCGTTCATGGCGATGTTGCCGCCGGTCGAGGGGCTGGAGGGGCTCGATATCGGCTGCGGCGAGGGGCACAACACACGCCTGATTGCGCAGCGCGGCGCGCGGATGACGGGGTTGGACATCGCGGAGATTTTTATCCGCCACGCGCGCGAGGAGGAGCAACGCGCGCCGCTCGGGATCACGTATCACCACGCGAGTGCGGTCGAGTTGCCCTACAAGACGGCGTCGTTTGATTTCGCGGTCGGCTGCATGAGCCTGATGGACATCCCGGAGACGGCGCAAGTGGTGGAAGAGGCGTTTCGCGTGCTGCGGCCGGGCGGGTTTTTGCAGTTTTCCATTTTGCACCCGTGCTTCAATCCTCCGCACCGGCGCAACTGCCGCGACGAACGGCAGCTCACGTTTGCGGTGGAGGTGGGAGACTATTTTTCGGAAACGCGCGGGCAGATCGACGAATGGATTTTCGGGACGGCGCCACTCGCGCTGCGGCAGCGGCTGCCGATGTTCAAGGTGCCGCGTTTCCACCGTCCGCTGGGGCAATGGATCAACCTGCTGATCGCGGCGGGTTTTGTGATTGAGTGCGTGGAAGAGCCGCGGCCGGACGATGCGACGGTGCTGGCCAACCCGAGTTTACAGGACGCGCAGGTGGTCGCGTATTTTCTGCATGTCAGGGTAAGGAAGGCGGGGTGAGGCTTGAGGCCGAGAACTACTCCAGCCGCTCGCGCCAGTAATCGGGCCGGCGTTTGAAGTGAGCTACGGCGAGGAGCATAATCCGATCCGGCCGCTACACGTAGATCAGCGCATACGGAAATTCACGATTAAAGTGTCGTCGCGTGCCGTGGCGCCAAGGGCGCTGGAGTTGTGGCGCGGCTTCGATTTCAGCGACCAATCGGAGAACTGTGTCGTAAAAACGATCCCCCAATCCTGGGACTATTCCAGCGTAGGAGGCCACAGCCTCCGCAAACTCGTCGTCGGCCTGCGGGTGGAAGATCGTAGGTTTCACCGACCGAGAATCTGCCGAGCGCGGGCAAATACTTGTTCGGCGGGTACGCCTTGCACCCGACCACTGTCGAGTTCTTCGATGCGGCGTTTCACTTCATCGGACCACGCATCTTCGACGGATGAATCGGGGGCTATGGGCGCGAGGCGGGTTTCCAGCCACGCTGCGACTTCTTGCAACTGCTCGGGGGGGAGTTTTTCCAAAGCGGCCTCGATTTCGGTCACGGTGCTCATGGCGGGAAACGTGGCGAAGTTGAAGTAGAGGGCAAGGCTGCGGGCGGGGCGGGTTCAGGAACGCGAACGCCTATGCGACTGCGGAGCCCGACCAACGGTCGGGCCTACAGCAAAGCGCATTTAGCCGCGATTTGGTGCCGGGATTTTTTCCGGGCTCACGCCGCCGCGGACGGCGACCAAGGCGCAGACTTTGGGGACGTAGAGGCGGGTCTCGGCAGGGAGCGCGGACGCGATGCCGGCGTAGGTTTTGGTGGAGGTTTTTTCCAACAAACGGGTGACGCGGCCAGCGCCGGCGTTGTAGGCGGCGAGCGCGAGGGGCCATGAGCCGAATTTTTCGTAGTTCACGCGGAGGAGACGGGCGGCGGCGCGGGCGGATTTTTCGGGGTCGGTGCGGTCGTCGGGCAAGAACGTGCTCAGGCCGAGGCCGCGGGCGGTTTCGGGCATGAGTTGATAGAGGCCGCGCGCGCCGACGGGGCTGCGGGCGCTGGGGTTGAAGGTGGACTCGGCTTCGGCGAGCCAGACGAGTTCGGGCGGAACGCCTTCGGCGATGAACGCGGTGCGAAGGACGGGAAGCAGGGCGGCGGAGCGACCGGGCGCGGCTGATGAACGGGCGCGGGCGAGGAAGAGGTCGTAGTGGGGGAGGAAATTTTCGATTTTCGATTTTTGAGTTTCGATTGGGGCGGAGGGTTTTTTCGGGAGCGGGGCGGGTGACGGTGTTGGAGGTGGCGGAGCGACGGGGCCGGGCGCGGGTTTGGGCGCGACGGGTTTTTGGGCGACGATCTGTTCGGCGGCTTCGAGTTCGTCGAGGCGGGCGGTGAGCCAATCGGCGTAGTCCGCATAGTCGGGGAAAAGGCGGAGTGCGGGCAGCGCGGCGCGGGCTTGAGGGGCGTAGTCGGCGAGGGCGCTGAGGTCGTCGCCTTCGAGGGCTTGTTGGAGGCGGGCGGCGAATTCGTCCCACTGCTGGCGCGAGGGGAATTCATACCGCGCCTTGATCTCGGGCGGGGCGAGTTGGTCGAAGAGTTGTTGGCCGAGTTGGAAGAGTTCGTCGGTCGTGGGGAGCGTGGGCTCGGCGGCAGCGGGGGTGGGGACAGGCGCGGGCTGCGCGACCAGCAACGCGGGCGCGAGGGTGAGGATGATGGGGAGGAGTAGACGACGGAAGAGCGGGCGCATAGCTCAGGGGTGGACACGCGGGACGGAGAAAAGTGCGGCGAGTTGGAGAGCTCGACGAACGCGAGAGTGCGAAAATGGCGGTGCAGACTGGCCGGGAAAGTGGCCACCGGCTCCGCAAAAGAAGAGACCGCGCCGGCCGAGCATAATTCCCGGAAAATTTGTCACCGATTGAGTGACAAACGTTTTTCGGGAATTCGTCGCTCGCGGCTGTTCGCCTGCGATCAGGCGAGGAGGTAGCGGCCGTTTTTGCGGGTGCCGACGCGGCGGATGAGCTTCGTCTTTAAAAGCGGGGCGAGGATGTGGGCGGCGCCCTGTTTGGTGACGGCGAGCGCCGCCCAGAGCTCGGCGGGGGCGAGGCCCTCGTGGTGGTCACGGAGGAGACCGAGAAGTTTTTCTTGGCTGGGGCGGAGGACGGTTTTTTTTGGGCCGGATTTGGCGGCGAGTTGTTGCACGCGCAGCCAGACGCGCTCGAGAGTCGTGCGCACGCCTTCGGTGGTGTAGCCGAGCCACGCGGTGAGGTCGCCGCCGGCCCCGGGCACGGCGGCTAGGCCGGCGTAGTAGCGCGTACGGTCTTCGCCGTAGAACTCGTCGATGGAGAAGATGCGGTGCGTGTCGAAACCGCGGCGGTAGAGTTCCCAGAGCGCGAGCATGCGGCCGGCGCGGCCGTTGCCGTCGGCGAAGGGGTGGATGTCCTCGAACTGGTAGTGGAGGATCGCGGAGGTAAGCACGGGCGACCACTCGGCGCTGGGGCCGTTCCACCAGGCGAGGAGCTCGCGCATGAAGCCGGAGACCAGGTCGGGGGCGGGCGGCAGGTGATTGCCGACGCGCACGGCGATGGTGCGGTAGCGGCCGGCCTCGCCCTGGTCCATGACGCCGTCGGCCAGCAGTTGGTGCAGGCGGAAGATATCCTCGTGGGTGACGGGCTTGGGCTGCTTTGCGCGTTTCTCGACCCAGCGGAGACTGGCGAAGTAGTTGAGGACCTCGCGCCGGGCGCGCTCGGTGTGGTCGGGCAGCGGGGCGCCGCCCTCGAGCGCACGGACCTCGGCCAAAGTGAGGGGGTTGCCCTCGATGGCGGTGGAGGCGTGGGCGCCGCGCTGGCGGCTGTCCTGCTGGAGGCGGGGCGTCCAGGTGACCTGGATGGCGGCGGTGGCGATCTTGGCCTTCAGGTCGGCAATGGTCTCCAACTCCCGCAGGAGGCGGGCGGTGACGGTGAACTGGGGAGCGAAGGCCATAGTGGCGTAAGACCAGTGTGAGTCTAGTGATGAGTCAAGGGTGATGCCGTAGTAAGTCTAGCCTGAGTCTAGCGATGAGACCAGAGGCTGGGGCGCAGGGGAATCGAGGCGGGCAAGGTGGTGCCGGTTTACCGTTTGACCCTCGGAGGGGCGTGTTTACTTAGACCCCTCCTACGGATGAACCGGGTCCACATCAAAACCTACGGGTGCCAGATGAACGAGCGCGACAGCGAGGCGGTCGCGGCGATGTTGCGTGCCCGGGGCTATCGAATCGTGGCGAGCGAACACGATTGCGATGTGCTGCTGCTCAACACCTGCAGCGTCCGTGACGCCGCCGAGCAAAAGGCCATCGGCAAGGCCGCCAACATCGCGCATCGCAAGCGTCACCAGCCCGACTTCGTGCTCGGGATCCTCGGCTGCATGGCGCAGAACCGTGGGGCCGAGCTCTTGGACAAGTTGCCCGACGTCGACCTGATCGTGGGCACGCAAAAATTTCACCAAGTGCCGGAGTATCTGGAAAACATCCGGGCGGCGCGGGCGGCGGGGGTGCCGTTGGCGACGAGCATCGTGGATATCGCGGAGGAAGCCGGCTCGCAGAACACGATTCGCGATCATGTGCTGTCGCAGGATGTGGCGGCGGAGAGCCATGCGGCCGGAGGGGCGGAAAACGCCGGCGTGGACGTGCCGCCGCAGATCAGTGCTTTTGTTTCCATTCAGCAGGGCTGCAATATGGACTGCGCGTTCTGCATCGTCCCGAAAACGCGCGGCGACGAGCGTTCGCGGCCGATGGAAGACATCGTCGCGGAGTGTCGGGCGTTGGCCCATCGCGGCGTGCGCGAGATCACGCTTCTCGGCCAGATCGTCACGAGTTACGGCCGGCGCGACTACGCGCACACCGACGGGATTTCGCCTTTCGTGCAATTGTTGGAACGCGTGAGTGCCATCGACGGGATCGAACGGATTCGGTTCACCTCGCCGCATCCGCGCGGCTTCAAGCAGGACCTCGTGGACGCCTACGGCCGGCTACCGAAGCTCTGCGGCTACGTGCACCTGCCCATGCAGTCCGGCAGTGAACGCATCTTGCGGGCGATGAATCGGCCTTACACCCGCGAGCGTTATTTCGAGATCGTGGAGGCGCTGCGCGCGGTGCGGCCGGACATGTATTTTTCGACGGACATCATCGTGGGTTTTCCGGGTGAGACGGACGAGGAGTTCGAGCAGACCCGCGAACTGTTTGAACGGTGCAACTACGACATGGCGTATGTCTTCAAGTATTCGATCCGCAGCGGCACACCGGCGGCGGAGATGGGCGACCAGATTCCCGATGAGGTAAAGGAGGCGCGCAACGCCACGCTGCTGGGCCTGCTCCAGCAAAACTCCGTGCGTCGCAACGCCACCCTCGTTGGCACGGTCGAAGAGGTCCTCGTCGAGGGACCGGACAAGACGGGCAAGAAATTCACCGGCCGCACCCGCGGCAACCGCGTCTGCATCTTCGACGCCAACCCCCGCCTCATTGGCCAGCTCGTGTCGCTCAAGATCGACCGCGCGAGCGTGAGCACGCTTTACGGCGAGCTCGTCCTTGCCGGCGTCGAAGCCTAACTATCTTCCTCTTCGTTTTTCCAATCATGTCACTCACCGTTGCCACGCTTATCCCCGGCCTGATTTTGCTCACTCTCGGTGTGCCGCTGTTGTTGGGAAACTCACTGGTCGGCGCGGCGCTGAAATCGTTTCCCCGGTCCACGGCGGCGGCGTATGTCTTCTTTGGTGCCGGAGCGGCGTGGTTCCTCTATAACATCTGGCACCTTTCGATGGCCGACATGGGTGAATACCGAAACATCCTCTTCGGTGGGTTTCTCATCGTCGCGGTGGCGGCGTTCAAATGCGTCCCGGATTTTCTCTCCGTGCGCGGACTTTGCGCACTGATGTTGCTGGCCGCGACGCCCTTGCTCGATGCCGCCTACATGGAGTGGGCCAAGCCTCAACGACTGCTGATGGTGAGCGTAGTCTACGTCGGGATCGCGGCGGCCATTTGGCTCGGAGCCCAGCCGTGGCGAATGCGCGACTGGCTGAACTGGCTCTTCATCGTGCCCGGTCGCGCCAAGATTGCCGGCGGTATCGCCGCAGGCTATGGCCTGTTGCTCTGCGGCGTCGCCTTCACCTATTGAACGGCGATGTCGGCTGCAACTCCCCCGCCTCTCCCCGCCAACCCGCCGCCCGTGCTGCTCGTGCTCGCGGGCCCGGCCGGCTCCGGTAAAAGCACCCTCTGCGAGCGGATCGTGCGCGAAGTGCCGGGCTTTGTCCGCGTCATCACGACAACGACCCGCGCGCCGCGGCCGGGCGAAATCAACGGGGTTCACTATCATTTTCTCACCCCGGAGCAATTCGACGCCAAGATCGCGGCCGACGAGTTTCTCGAATGGGCCTGGGTCCACGGGGAGCGCCGTTACGGGACGTTGGCCGCAAGCGTCCTCGAGCCGCTGAAACGCGGACAAAGTCTCGCGATCAACCTCGACGTGCAAGGTGTGGCGAGCCTGCGCGAAGCGGCGGAGCACTCGATTGTTCTGCAACGGGCGATGGCCACGATTTTCATTTTGCTCGATCATGAGCAACTCGTCGCCCGCATCCGCGACCGCGGCCAAGACGACGACGCCGAGATCGCGCGGCGCATGGCGACGGCCGAGGCGGAGCTGCTCGAGGCGCCGAAATTTGAATTCGTGATCAACAGCGGCACGCGCGAGGAAGATTTTGCGGCGTTGCTGAAGATTCTCGCGACGGCGCGGGCGCGCGCGGCCTAGGACTTGACACGTTTTCGTGTCGGACAAACGTGTCCGACGTGACGACCACTCTCCGAGAATTTAGCCGGAATCTCGCTCGCCACCGCAAGGCAGCCGCAGGCGGTCAGGAGGTTTTGGTGCGGGATGCGAGTGGCGGCGTCTACGTTTTCAAGCGCGTAGACCCTGAGCAAAAATCGATGACTGACCTCGTCGGGCATCTCGCCGGCAGCGTGAAGACGGGGCGAAAAATCAAGACGTTGGCCGGCTATGGCCGCGTCTAACGGCATCTTGCTCGATACCGGGCCTCTCGTCGGATTTTTGGACGCGAGTGATCAGTGGCACACGTGGTCGGTGGCGCGTTTTGGAGAACTTCCGGGTCCGATGGTAACATGCGAGGCCGTAGTATCGGAGGCGGTCTTTTTGTTGGGCGGTGGCGCCGCTGCGGCGCGGATTTTTGAAATGATAGAACTGGGTGCGCTCGAGGTCGTGCCGTTGTTGCCGAAGGAGGCCGGAAGAATCCGCGCATTTATGACCCGCTATGACGGTCGTACCCAATTGGCCGACGCCTGCTTGGTCCGCCTGAGCGAACTGCATCCGCGATGCCGCGTGCTGACGACCGATGGGCGGGATTTTGGAGTCTATCGGCGGAATCGCAACGAGTCGATTCCTCTCATCGCTCCGTAATCACCGGTCGCCACGGGCCCCTCACCCGCCGATGTAGCTCATCTCGATTTTGGCGCGGGATTCGCCGGCGGCGAGCAGGCCGGCGCGTTCGTCGCTGTAACGGTCTTCGCGGCCGCGCCAGATGCGGGCGAGGTAGGTGGCGACTTCCGAATCATCGGCTCCCGCGCGGAGGCAGCCCAGCACGTCCCAGCCGAGCGAGGCGAAGAGACAGGTGAAAAGTTTGCCGTCGGCGGAGAGGCGCGCGCGGTGGCAGTCGCGGCAAAACGGCTCGGTCACGGAGCTGATCAGGCCGATCTCGCCGCGTCCGTCGGCGTAGCGGTAACGCGCGGCCACCTCACCGCGGTAGGCCGGACCGACGGGCTCGAGCGGCCATTTTTCCCCGATGCGGGCCACGAGTTCGCGGGCCGGCACGACGCGCTCGGCCGTCCAATGGTTGGTGTTGCCGACATCCATGAACTCGATGAAGCGGAGGGTATGGCCGCGGGCGCGGAAATAATCGCAGAGCTCAAGCAACTCGCCGTCGTTCACCCCGCGCTGGATCACGCAGTTGATCTTCACCGGCAAACCGACCGCCGCCGCGGCATCGACGCCGCGCAGCACGCGGGCCACGCTGAAGCCGAGGCCGTTGAGCTTGCCCGCGGTGGTATCGTCGAGCGAATCGACGGAGACGTTGACGCGGTCGAGACCCGCCGCGCGGAGGGCCGGCGCGAGTTTTTCGAGCAGCCAGCCGTTGGTGGTCAGCGCGACATCGCGCACCCCGAGCTCCTGCTTGAGCGCGCGAATGAGATCGGGGACATCGGGGCGCAGGAGCGGTTCACCGCCGGTGAGCCGGATTTTTTCCACACCGAGCGTCGTGAACGCCCGTGCGATGCGGGTGAGTTCGCCGAGCGTCATCAGTTGCGGATCGCGCAAAAAGGCGTGGCCGGGACCGAAGACCTCTTTCGGCATGCAATAGGGACAGCGGAAATTGCAACGGTCCGTCACTGAGATGCGGAGATCGCGCAGCGGACGTTGGAATTGGTCGACGGGGCCGGACATGGGGAAGGAGAGAATGTGGCCAACGGACCAAAGCAAAGGAAACGACGAATTTTCGTTCGCACCGCGCACCGCCGGACCGATAAACCTCACGCTTTCCATGCTTACACCCGGCGAAGCCGAGCGGTTGATCCGCGAAAACATACCTCTCCTTCACCGCGAGGATTGCCCGCTCGCGTCGGCCCATGGCCGCATTTTGCGCGCCGATTTGCGCGCGGACCGCGATTTGCCGCCCTTCGACCGTGTGACGATGGACGGCTACGCGTTGCGGGCTTCGGCCCTGGCGGCCGGCACGCGGACCTTTCGCGTCGAAGGCGTGCAAGCGGCCGGCATGGTGCCGCGGACGCTCGGTGCGGCGGCGGACGCGTGCGTGGAGATTATGACCGGGGCCGTTTTGCCGACCGGCGCGGATTGCGTCGTGCCCTATGAGGAAACCACTCGCGCCAACCCGGGGACGACCGTCACGTTGAACGAAGCCGCGGCGAAGTTTTCCGCCGGCAACGCCGTGCATCGGCGGGGCGGCGATCACCGCGGCGGCGAAGCGATCGTGCGCGCCGGCACGCGCCTGACGGGTCGCGAGATCGCCGTAGCCGCGGCGTGCGGCTACGCGGCGCTCACCGTCGCGCATTCGCCCAAGATCGCGGTGGTCGCGACCGGCGACGAGCTCGTCGAAGTGGAAGCCGATGTCGCCCCGCACCAAATCCGACGCAGCAATGACCACGCGCTGCGCGCCTCGCTCATCCTCGCCGGTTACCCGCGCGTCGAACGGTTTCACGTCCGCGATGTGCGTCACGAGATCGAACATCTGCTTTGGCACCTGCTCGCCGAATACGACGCGCTCTTGCTCACGGGCGGCGTTTCGAAGGGAAAGTTCGATTTTCTCCCCGATGAACTCACTCGCCAAGGCGTGAAAAAAGTTTTCCACGGTGTCGCTCAGCGGCCCGGCAAACCGTTTTGGTTCGGCCTGAGCGCGCGCTCGACCCCGGTCTTCGCCCTGCCGGGCAATCCCGTCTCGAGCACCACTTGTCTCCACCGCTACGTGCTGCCGGCACTCGCGCACGCCAGCGGCGCCGCCCCGATCCAGCCACGTCTCGTCGCGCTGGCGGCTCCGGTGAGTTTCCCACCCAAGCTCGCCCGCCTGCTGCCGGTGAAACTCAGCAGCGGACCGGGCGCCGAATTGCTCGCGACCCCGGACGAGGTGAATACCTCGGGCGATTTTGCCGGTCTCGTTGGGACCGACGGGTTCGTCGAACTGCCCGCCCATCAGACGGAGTTCCCGGTGGGCACCGTGGTGGTATTTACCCCGTGGGTTTGAATTTGCGGCAGGAGCGGCTTTACGCCGCGAGGATCGCGGGCAAACTCGGTGCTGCTCTATGCTTTCCCACCTCGATGCCCAAGGTCAGCCCGCGATGGTCAACGTCGGCCCCAAGGCCGTGACCCACCGTGTCGCCCGGGCCGTGGCCGTGGTCGTGCTCCCGCCGGCGCTGGCCGCCCTCCTGCGCGAGGGCGACATCGCCACCAAAAAAGGCCCGGTATTTCAGACGGCGATCCTCGCCGGAATTATGGGCGCCAAACGCACCTCCGACCTGATCCCTCTTTGCCACCCGCTTCCGCTCGACGATTGCAAAATCACCATCGAACAGCGCCCGTCCGCCGCCGATGGCTCGACCGAAGTCGTGATCACCTGCACGGCTGAAACCCACGCCAAAACCGGCGTCGAAATGGAAGCCCTGACCGGTGCCACCGTCGCCGCTCTCACGCTCTACGACATGGGTAAAGCGGTCTCGCACGACATCGTGATCAAAGACGTGCGCTTGCTCGAAAAAACCGGTGGGAAGAGTCATTTCGTCACGGCCGGCGTCCGCACATGATCACGGTCCACATCCAGTATTTCGCCATTCTCCGCGAGCAGCGCGGCGTCGCCCGCGAGACTCTCTCGACCCCCGCGACCACCACCGCCGCGCTTTACGACGAATTGCGCACGCGCCACGGTTTTTCACTGCCGCGGGACCGCGTGAGAGCAGCCGTAGATGAAAGCTTCGTCGCTTGGGACACGCCCTTGCGCGACGGGCAAAATGTGGTGTTTATCCCGCCCGTAGCCGGCGGTTAAACGACGCCGACAGCTCAGAGATTATATTTTCAAAATGTTTCGCATTTCGACCGAGCCTCTCGATCCCGCCGCTTTGCAACGTTCGCTGGCCGACGCGCACGCCGGGGCTTGTGTGACGTTTGAAGGCTGGGTGCGTGACCACAACGACGGCCGTCCGGTCCTCGCCCTCGACTACGAAGCCTATGCGCCACTCGCCGAAAAAGAGGGCGCGCGCATTCTCGCCGAGGCCCGGGAGAAATTCGCCATCGTGGGAGCGGTCTGCATCCACCGCGTGGGTTCCCTGCGCATCGGCGATCTTGCCGTGTGGGTCGGAGTTTCCGCCGCCCACCGGGGCGCGGCTTTCGATGCCTGCCGCTTCGTCATCGACGAAACCAAGGCCCGCGTGCCCGTCTGGAAAAAAGAGCACTATGCCGACGGGGATACCGCTTGGATCAATTGCGCCACAAGGGGCGACCACGCTGCGGCGGTGAAAAGTTAAGCCGGCGTTTCCATCCGCCGGTTTCCCCTCGTCTCATGCGCTGGAGCCTCCTTGCGTTCCCATGTCTCCGTTCGTTTCTGCCGCCTTCGAACGAGTTCGAGAGATTCCGAACGCCTTTTGGGTCAACCTCGGCGTCGCGGTTTTGCTGCTCATTCTCCTGGTGATTATCCTGCGAAAACTCGCCGCGGTGAATACAATCGTGCTGGTCATGGCGGGCATCGTGGCGATTACCGGGCTTGGGTTCAGTTGGATCTACGAGCGCGACGAGCCGAAGTTCATGACTCCTTTGGTGGAAAAAATCGCCCCGCTTCTCCCCTCGAAAACCACCTACAAGTCCAAGCAGTAAAACGCTCTGCGGCCCTGAGCGGGCCCCGCGTAGCATCTCGATCAGCCGGGATTTTTTCCACCGCACCCGCAAAATCAGATTGGTTTCCCGCCAACCGATCGGTAATTCTCCCGAATCTCTATGGCCAAAACGCACTCCGACATTGGACTCATCGGCCTTGCCGTCATGGGTCAAAACCTCGCCCTCAATATCGCCGACCACGGCTTCCAGATCTCGGTTTTCAACCGCACGGTCGAGAAGACGGAAAAATTCGTTGCGGAAAATCCCTCCACTCCCGGCGGCCTCATCGGCGCCAAAACCCTCCCGGAATTTGTCCAGTCTCTCGCCAAGCCGCGGAAGATGATCATCCTTGTCCAAGCCGGCAAAGCCACCGACGCGGTCATCGACAGCCTCATCCCGCTGCTCGAGGCCAACGATATCATCATCGACGGCGGCAACGCCCTTTGGACCGATACCATTCGCCGCGAAAAATCCCTGAAGGAAAAAGGTCTCCGCTTCATCGGCTCCGGCGTTTCCGGCGGTGAAGAAGGCGCGCGCTTCGGCCCGTCGCTCATGCCCGGCGGCGAATTCGAGGCCTGGAAAGAGCTCAAACCCATCTGGGAAGCCGTCGCCGCGAAGGTCGACCGCAAGACCGGTCGCCCCATCATGGGCGCCACTCCCGGCAAGCCCGTCAAAGGCGGCGTGCCCTGCACCACCTACATCGGCGAAAACGGCGCCGGCCACTACGTCAAGATGGTCCACAACGGCATCGAGTATGGCGACATGCAGATGATCTGTGAGGCCTACTCTCTCATGCAGGGCCTCCTCGGTCTGAAGGCCGCCGAAATGGGTGAGATCTTCTCCACCTGGAACAAAGGCGCCCTCGACAGCTTCCTGATCGAGATCACCGCCGATATTCTTAAGCAAAAGGACCCGATGACGAAGAAGCCCTTCGTCGATATCGTCCTCGACACCGCCGGCCAAAAAGGCACCGGCAAGTGGACCTCCGTCAACGCCCTCGACATGGGCGTGCCGGCTCCGACCATCGCCGAATCCGTCTTCGCGCGCTGTCTCTCCGCGATCAAAGAAGAGCGCGTCGCCGCTTCCAAAGTGCTCAAAGGCCCGAAGATCAAGAAAGTCTCCCCGGCCAAGAAGAAGGAGCTGATCAAAGCCATCCACGACGCCCTCTATTGTTCGAAAATTTGTTCCTACGCGCAGGGTTTTCAGCTCATGCGCACCGCGCAGGGCGAATACGGTTGGAAACTCAACTTCGGCCAGATAGCGCAGATCTTCCGCGGCGGCTGCATCATCCGCGCCGCGTTCCTCCAAAAGATCACTGAGGCCTACGCCCGCAACCCGAAGCTCGCGAACCTCCTCCTCGACGGCTATTTTAACAAAACTATCCAGAAGGCGCAGACCAACTGGCGCAAAGTCATCAGCCTCGCGGTGGAGAACGGCATCAGCATCCCGACGTTTGGATCGGCTCTGAGCTACTACGACGCCTACCGCTCGGCCCGCTTGCCGGCCAACCTGCTCCAAGCCCAGCGCGACTACTTCGGCGCCCACACCTACGAGCGCACCGACAAGCCCCGCGGCAAGTTCTACCACATCGACTGGCCAGAGCCCACGCGCCCGCAGTTGGAGGCGTGAGGCAGTGGTTGTCGTGTTCGGTGACAATATAGAGCGGTAGTGGAGAAGAACGCCCTTACGCACTAACTCGTTCTTTTGCGTTTTCCGGTCAGGCCTACACCCAAATAGGCTGGCCGGAGATTGCTCGGGTAAACGATTTCTCAGCAAAACGGCCGATCCGGTGCTGACGATCTATCAAGATGGCGAAGCCCTCGCGACCAACGAAGGCTGGGCCAATTTCGCCGAGATCACGACGGCGGCCACGCAGGCCGGAGCCTTTGCCCTCACGGCTGACAGCCGCGATGCTGCGATGCTGCGTTGCTGGTCACCTTAAAACCCGGTTCCTACACCGCGCAGGTCAAGGCGACGCAGGTCACCTCCTCTGGCGTGGCGCTGATCGAGATCTACGAAGTGCCATAATCCGATCCTTCGCTCCGTCGGCTTGTGCGGGCACAAAAAACCCCGCTGCCTTTTGATGGGAAGCGGGGGCTTTTGGTGGAGGTGGTGGGAGTTGAACCCACGTGTCCTCAGCCTTTGCGCGCCACATCTACCGGTATAGCGTTATATTGATCTCGTCGGGGCTATGCGTGAACGCTCGCTCAGCTCCCAACCAACTCCCGGATGAAGATACGGTGCGCAAACCGCGAGTGGCTCCGCGCACTATTCCTGCTGTCGACGTTCGTTCCCCCTAGCAGGAGTTGAGGGACAAACGTGACTGCTAATTAGGCAGCCAGGGGCATTTCTTCGTTATTGCCTGTTATGTTTTTGAAGCGGGATTAACGAGAGAACTTCACTCTCGACCGGCAGTAACGCACGCCAACCAAGGGTCGAATCCAGAACACCCCCAAAGTGGGAAAATTCAAATGCAGCGCCTTAAAAGGCACCGCGGATAGGATTGGGCGCGAAACCAATCAAAGAACAGGACCGGTACCATGCGACGCTCGGCGCGGAATGCAAGGCCGGTCTGAGGGAGGCGGAGCCAATAGCCGGGTGTGGCGGGCGGAGAGCGGAGAGCCGAGGGCGGAGAGTCGAGAGTCGTATACCCAAGCCCCTTGATTTCAGACGTTTGTCATGGCGGGGTGCGCGAAGCGCGCCGTGGTAATCCAGCTGGATTGCTTCGTCGCTGCGCTCCTCGCAATGACCGTCTGTAGATCAATGGGCGTTGGTGTCAGACCGTGCGTTCGCGGGAATCGCCGCGGAGGCGGATCGTTTTGTGGCGCAGGTCGTGCACGGTCTCGATGCGGCGGACGCTGCGGCTTTTGGCGCGCATCAAAATCGAGTGGGTGATCGCCCGGTGCCCGGTCACACGCACGCCGGGGAGGAGCGGGCTGTCGCTGATGCCGGTCGCGCAAAAGATCGCGCTGTCCCCGGTCACGAGATCGCCGGCGTGGTAGATCTTCTTGAGCTGGGCCTCGGTCACGCCGGCCTTGAGCAGATCGGCGCGCTCGGCGGCGTCGCGGGGCCACATGCGCAGTTGGATGTCGCCGCCGAGGGCGCGGAGGGCGGCGGCAGTGAGCACGCCCTCGGGCGACCCGCCGATGCCGAAGTAGAGATCGACCGCGGCGTCGTGTAAGGCGGGGGCGACGGCGGCGGTGATGTCGCCGTCGGAGATGAGGCGGAGGGCGGCGCCGGAGGCGCGGATCTCCTCGATGAGCTTCGCGTGGCGGGGGCGGTCCATCGTGCAGACGACGATTTCGCGCACGCGTTTGCCGAGGGCGAGGGCGACGATGTCGAGGATGTTGGTGAGCGGGGTGTCGAGGTTGAACGCGGGCACGCGGCGCAACTCCATCTGCTCCACCACGCGCGGGCCGTAGGTGAGTTTCTCCGCGTAGAACGACGGCAAGCTCATCATCGCGCGCGGAGCGCCGGGCGGGGCGAAGGTCGCCGCCATCACCGAGATGGAGTTGGGCATGCCCTTCGAGAGATTGGTGGTGCCGTCGATGGGATCGACCGCGACATCGACGTGCCAACTGCCGGGGGCCCAGGTGCCGAGCTTGTCGCCGATGAAAATGCCCGGGGCGTTGTCCTTGATGCCTTCGCCGATCACGCATTCGCCGCAGATGTCCACGTATTCGAGCACGCCCAAAATGGCGCGACTGGCGGCATCGTCGGCGGCCTCTTTGGCGTTGCGGCCGAGCCACGGGAGGCAGGTGAGGGCGGCGTTTTCGGTGGCGCGGACGAACTCGAACTGGAGCGAACGTTCCGGGTTGCGCTCGAGGTCGCCGATGGCGGAAAGGTCGGGAGAAGGGTTGGGCATGGGGTGGTTGCGAGTGTCGGTCGATGTTGGTCGGCGAGCGGGCCGCGCCAATGCGAAAAGGGCCGTGGGCGGCGCGGTATAAGCGGAGAAGATTGATGCGGAAGTTGTCTTCAGGACGGTGATTTAGAGTGGAGCGTCGAGGGTGCGGCGGGGTGCTTGGTTTCGGTTTCGTCTGGAAGCCGCCGGGGCGGTGCGCATCGTCGTCGGCGTATGCCCCAGACTTTTCTCCTGCATGACGTCGGTCGCCTGCCCGCTCCCGGGGACAATGTCGCGATCGCGGTGCGGTCCTTGGAGGCGGGGACGGTGATCGAGCTCGACGGGGCGCCGCGCACGCTCGCGCAGCACATCCTCGAAGGTCATCGCTTCGCCATCCGGGCCATCGCGCCGGGCGAGGCGTTGCTCTCGTGGGGGCTGCCCTTCGGCCATGCGCTCGCGGCGATCACGGCGGGCGACTACGTGTGCAACGCCTCGATGCTCGAATCGTTGGCGGTGCGGCGGTTGCCGTTTGCGTTGCCGGCGCGGGCAAATTTCGCGGACCACCTCGAGCCGTTTGAGTTGAACGAGGCGACCTTTCGGCCCGGTCCGGCGGTCGAGCCGGCGCCGATGGCGCGCACCTTTGCCGGTTACCGCCGGCCGGGGACGCGCGGCGTGGGCACGCGCAATACCGTGGTCATCCTCGGCACGACGTCGCGCACGGCGAGTTTTGCCCGGCAACTTGCGGCGCGGCTGCAAGTGATGGCGCGGGTGTTTCCGGCGCTCGACGGTATCGTGGCCATCGCGCACACCGAGGGCGGCGGCCCGGGCGAGCCGAACAACGCGACCGAAGTCCTGCGGGCGCTCGCGGGGTTCATGGTGCACCCGAATGTGGGCGCGGTGCTCGCGGTGGATGCGGGCGGCGAGCCGATCACCAACGCCCGGCTGCATGCGTTTATGGCCGCGCACGGCTACCCGCTCGGCGATGTGCCGCACGCGTTTCTCAGCATCGGTGGCGGGCTCGCGGCGGCGCTGGCCGAGGGCGAGGCACTGGTGCGCGGATGGTTGCCGGCGGTGGCGGCGCAGCGGCGCACGGCGGAGCCGTTGAGCGCGTTGCGGGTGGCGCTTCAGTGCGGCGGGTCGGATGCGTTTTCGGGCGTGTCGGGCAATCCGCTCGCCGGGGCGATGGTGCACGAGCTGGTGCGCCACGGCGGGATCGGCGTGCTGTGCGAGACCGACGAAGTGGCCGGCGGCGAGGCCTACATCATGAAAGCCGTGCGCGACCTGCCGACGGCGCGGGCTTTGCTCGGGAGCATTGCGCGGTTCCGCGCGCGGCTCGGCTGGCACGGGCTCAGTCCCGAGGCCAATCCCTCGGCGGGCAACAAATTCCGCGGACTCTACAACATCGCGCTCAAGTCCCTCGGCGCCGTGCACAAAAAAGATCCGCGCACGCCGGTGAACTCCGTGATCAACTACGGCGAACCGCTGACCGCGCCCGGTTTTTACTTCATGGACAGCCCGGGCAACGACCTCGAAGGCATCGCCGGGCAAGTGGCGGCCGGGTGCAACCTGATCCTCTTCGTCACGGGGAACGGCTCGATCACCAACTTTCCGTTTGTCCCCACGCTCAAGGTGACGACGACCACGCGGCGGCACCAACTGCTGATCCACGAGATGGACATCAATGCCGGTCGCTACCTCGACGGCGAGACGATGGCCGCGCTCACGGAGGATTCGTTCAACCTGCTGGTGGAGACGGCGTCGGGGAAAAAATCTCGCGGCGAACACGCGGGCCACGCGCAGACCTCGCTCTGGCGCAACTGGCGGCAGACCGACGGCTCGCAGCTCGCGGCCCTGCGCGCGCGGACGGAGCCGGATGGCCGGCCGTTGCCGTGGGCGGGCGGCGCGGATGCGGTGACGACGAAAACGTCCGACGGAGACAACGGGCTCGCCCTCAAGGCGATCGCGACGGAGCGGGTGGGGCTGGTGTTGCCCGTGAGCATGTGTGCGGCGCAGATCGCGCGGCTCGCTGCCGACCGGATGAATGCAATCGGGCGGGCGCAGGCGCTCGGGCTCGACCGGTTTGTGGCGCTCACGCACACGGAAGGCTGCGGGTTTGGCGGCGAGTCGATGTATCGTCTGCTGCTGCGCACCTATCGCGGCTACGTGACGCATCCGAATGTCGCCGCGGCGCTCCTGCTCGAGCACGGCTGCGAAAAAATCACCAACGATTCGATGCGCCAGCAATTCGACCGCGCGGGCCTGCCGCTGGCACGCTTCGGCTGGGCGAGCGTGCAGCTCGACGGCGGCATCGATCTCGCGCTCGGCCGGATCGAGGCATGGTTCGCTTCGGCCGGCGCCGCGCTACCGCCGGCGTCGGGGCGCCCGACGGATCTCGGCGCGCTTACCGTGGGCTTGTTGAGTGCGGGTCCGGTGGACGCGACGAGTGCGGCGACGTTGGCCCGGCTGGCGCGCGCGATCCTTGCGGCGGGCGGCACGGTGTTGTTGCCCGAGGGCGACGGCTTGTTGGCGGCGGCGGAGTTTAGGACCGCGGTGCTCGGGGTGACGCCCGCGCTCGCGACGCTCGCCTACGGCCAGCCGGTGACGGCGGCGGGCCTGCACCTCGTGGCGACCGAGACCGATCACTGGAGCGAGAACGTCGCGGGCCTCGGTGGCAGCGGCGCGCACGTGCTGCTGGGCTTGGTCGGTGATTCGCCGCAGCAAGGGCACCCGATGCTCCCGGTCGTGCAGGTGGCGGCGCCGGGCGCGCTCGCACCGACGGCGGTGGGTGATGTGGATGTCGTGCTGGCCGGTGAGGTGTCGGTCGACGAAGCGACGTTGCGCGCACTGCTGTTGGCGATCGTCCAACGCGAGCGGCAACCCGTGGCGAACACGGGTGGTTTCGTGGATTTCCAACTCTCGCGGGGATTATTCGGGGTCTCGACGTGAGCGAGCGGATGGTTCGACCACTCGCTCACGCTCTCGAGGCTACGCTCAGAAGGCCCAAAACGGGCAAAGCTTGGCGGGATGGCGCCCGCCCCTACACAGACTCGCTCAGAAGCTGAAGGTGAGCGTCACGCGGCTGTTGAGGCCGGGTTGGGTGAAGCGTGGGAGGTCGGCGCGGGTGCTGCTGAGTTCTCGCACGTCCTGCCAGTGCCAGTATTGGCGGTCCGTGAGGTTGTAGAGGCCGGCGCTCAGGCGTAAGCGCTTCGTGAAGTTCACGTAGCCGGTCAGGTCGAAGAGGCTGACGCCGCCGGGGACAAATTGCACGGGCGCGGGCGGCCGGCCGTCCCAGAGCGCGAGGATCGCGGAGGTGTCGACGCGGTCTTGGCGCGCGTGCGTCGTAGCGGTGAGGCGCAGGCCCCACGAATCTTTGGCTGCGTAGCTGAGCGCGCTGACCCATTTCGGCGGCTCGATGGAGTTGAGGGGTTTGCTGTCTTGGCGATTGTCGCCGCGGGACCATGCGTAGGAGTTCGACCACGTGGCGCCGTCCAAGACTTTGGCGTAATGGCCGAGGTTGAGCTCGACGGTGGCCTCGGCGCCGTATATGCGGGCGCGGGAGAGATTTTTCGATTGGTAGACGACGGGATCGCCGGGGGAGCTGGGGAGCTGCGGGTTGCGCGTCGGGCTGAAGGTCTCGATAAAATCCGAGTAGTCGTTGTAGAAAACGCTCACGACGTAGGTGGCGCCGGGGCGCCGGGCCCGCATGCCGAAGTCGAAGCTGTCGCTGGTCTCGGCTTTGAGCGCGGGATTCGGGGTGGTGCGGTAGAAAACCGGCGGGGTGGTGAGGTTCACGATCGAGCCGTTGAGGTCCTCGTTGGTGGGATTGCGGAAGCCGCGGTGATAGCGGATGAAGAACGACTCTTGGTCGCTGACGCGCCAAAGCAGGCCGAGTTTGGGCGCAACGGACCATTCCTCGAAGCCGACGGGCGCGGTGCCTTTGGCGAGGTTTTGGTAAAGGGCGTCGTTCTCCACGGAGAGCTCGTAGTGGTCGAAGCGGAGGCCCCAGGTGGCGATCCACTTCTGGGCGATGTCGAGGTTGAACTCGTCTTGGACGAAGTAGGCATAGCGACCGATGTCGCCGTCAGGAATACGCTTCAGCGGGAAGTTTTCGCCGACGAAGATTTTGTTGAGAAATGCGCCGGTGTTGCCGTCGAACTGGGTGAAATCCTCGTTGCGGGTCTGCTGGGTGACGGAGCCGTCGACGCCCCAGAGAATGCGGTGGGAGCGGCCGGCGACCTGGGCCGAGCTCTCGACTTGGACGGAACCGGACCAGCCGCGGTTGCGGAAATTGGAGTCACGTACCCGGAGGCGTGGGACAAATACCTGCGGGGCCGGCGGCGGCGCTCCGGCGGGGATGGACTGACGGGTGACGTAGCCCTCGCGGACTTTGGCATCTTGCCACGAGACGCGGGTCTGGACGTTGCGGAAATAGCCCGAGGCGCTGGTGAAGTCGTGGCCGAGGCTGAGGCGGTCGCGGGTGATGCGTTGGCGGCCGGTCTGGCCGGCGAAGGTGCTCGTGATGAGGCTGGGGAAGGAGGCCTCGGTGGTCTTGGTGAAGGTCTCGCCGGTGAGGAAAAGCGTGCTACCGGCGGCGGGCGTGTAGTCGGCGCGGAAGAGCGCGGCATCGACGGTGAATTCGGACGGGTCGGCGGGATAGGAGCCGTTGGGTTCGGTCTCGTGGCCTTCGCGGCGGGTGGCGGTGGCGACGGCGGCGAATTTACCCTTGCGGCCGGCTGCGCTGGCGGTGCCGGTCCACTCGTCGTTGGCCGAAGCGTAGGTGACGGAAGCGCCGGCGAGAACGTCGCGCTTGGCGTCGGCGAGGAGTGCGCCGGGCGCGGGGCTCAGGAAGGAGAGCACGCCGCCGACGGCATCGGATCCATAGAGTGCCGAGGCGGAGCCTTTGAGGATTTCGGCGGTGCGGTAAAGCGAAGGCTCGAAGTAGTCGCGGCCAATGAGCTGAGCGTTGCCGAAGGTGAACTGCTCGGGTTGGCGCACGCCGTCGACTTGGATGAGAACGCGGTTGCCGTCGATGCCACGGATGTTGAAGGAACGCGTGGTGGGGAAATTTCGCGGGGCGTTGCCGGTCGCGCCGAAGGAAGCCGGAGCCGAGACGCCGGGCTCGCTGCGGGCGAGGTCGGCCAGGGAGGCGACGGGGTTGAGCAAGTCGTTGAGCCGGATGACAGAAATGCTCGCGGGCACATCGGAGACGGGCTGGGCGATGCGCGTGGCGGTGACGGTGATCTCGTCGAGCGCGAGCGTGGGATCGGGAGCAAACTGGGCCATGGCCGTAGCCCAGCTGGTGAGCGCAAGGGCGATGATCGTCGTCGGTCGGGCTTTGGTATTTTTCATGGAGCGTTTGAAGCGGGAGGCGACCATCCTGAAGCCAAGTGGACAGCGCAACGCAGCATATCGGCCGGCGGCGATCAGCAGGGGGCTGCCCATTGGTCATTAAAAATGCTTAAGTGAAAACTCGTTTCGCATTAGGTTCGGTTTTGGTTGGCCGCGTGGGCGGTTAACCATGGGCCGGGTGGCGTGGGGGCCGGGTCCGATTGCCAAGGCCGTGATTTGACTCGGACGGGCTCGCGAGAAACGTTGGCGCCGTTCCGTTCGTTGCCACGACGCTGCTCAACCCGATCAAAAACTCCTATGAATCGCCGCCTATTTGCCCGCTCCTTCCTCCTTGCTGTCACGCTCGCGCTGCCGGCGATCGGGCTCGCCGCCGACCCGAAAACGAAAAGTCCGAAGCCACTGCGCGTCGCGTTTGGCCAAGAGATCAACCTCGCGGACTATCTGGTACCGGGGAAGACGACGGTTTTTGATTTCACGAGCAAGTATTGCCCGCCGTGCGTCGCCATCGCGCCGGACCTCGAAAAGCTTCACGCTACGCGGGACGACATCGTCGTGGTCTTCGTGGATATCAATCGGCCGGAGACCAAAGGCATCGACTGGAAATCACCGGTCGCCGTGCAACACGGCATGCGCTCGATCCCGCACTTCAAAATTTTCGGCCCCGACGGCAAATTGATCGCCGAAGATACGCCAAAAGATGCGAAGGCCCGGCAGATGGTGACGAAGTGGTTCAAGTGAAGCGGGGTTGATCGACCGGGGTGGAGCGGCCCCTCGACGGCGCCCGGTGGATTTGGCTGGGGCGGTTTTTGACGACGACCAAGAGCGTGACCCGGCCGCTTGACTCCGCGAAACGGGGCGCTTCGGAGTAGGTTATGTCGTTTTCATTTTCACCTTCGCTTTCACGGACGGTTCGCGGCGCCTTTACTTTGCTGCTGGTGGCGGGTCTGGCCGGTACGCTCGCGGGTTGCGGCGGTTCGCCGGGCGGTAATCCCAAGGTGCCGGCGGGCGCGAAAAGTTCCGGCGGGACCAAGGCTGCGCTTGAGACCGCGCAGGGCGTGATCGAGATCGAGTTTTTGCCGAAGGATGCGCCCAAGGCCGTTGAGAACTTCCGACTGCTCGCCGAGCACGGTTATTATGACGGCGTCACGTTTCACCGCATCGTGAAGGGCTTTATGCTCCAAGGCGGTGATCCCGAAGGCACGGGCCGCGGCGGTATGAGCGCGTGGGGCGGGAAATTTGAAGACGAGATCAAGGCCGACTCCCCGTTGTATCGGGCCGGCTACAAACGCGGGATTCTGGCGATGGCCAATTCGGGGCCGAACACCAACGGCAGCCAGTTCTTCATCATGCATGCGGACTACCCGCTGTCGCCGAACTACGTGATTTTTGCGCGGGTGACGAAGGGCCTCGAAGTCGTCGACGCGATCGCCGGGGTGGCGACCACCCGCGGAATGGACGGGGCGATGAGCCAGCCGACCACGCCGGTGGTGATTAAGAAAATCACGGTACGGCCCTGAGGGGAATTCGGCTGATTTAGCCGAGGATTTGGCGGAGGCTGTCGAGGTCGAGGACGCTGGCGAGGGACTCTTCTTGCACGACGGCGTTGGCGAGGGCGGCTTTGTCTTTCTGCATCGCGAGGATTTTTTGCTCCACGGTGTCGGCGGCGACGAGGCGATAGGCGACGACGGGCTGGGTCTGGCCGATGCGGTGCGTGCGGTCGATCGCCTGCGCTTCGACGGCGGGATTCCACCATGGGTCGCAGAGGATGACGTAGCTCGCGGCGGTCAGGTTGAGACCGGAGCCGGCGGCCTTGAGCGAGAGCAGGAAGACGGTTTTGGATTTGTCGGACTGGAATTGGTCGACGAGTTCGCCGCGGTTCTCCGTGGCGCCGGTCAGCATGAGATAACCGATTCCGGCTTCCTTGAGCCGTGGTTCGATGAGCTCCAGCAGTGAAACAAACTGGCTGAAGACGAGGACCTGTTGGCCCTCGTCGCGGAGTTCTTCAAGGCGTTCGAGCAGGGCGTCGAGTTTCGCGCTGGGCATCTCGCTGTGGGCGCCGGAGACGAGGGCGGGATGGCAGCAGATCTGGCGGAGGCGGAGGAGGCTCGCGAGGACGTTGAAGCGCACGGCGTCGAGGGCTCGGGCGGTTTCGATGCCGAGCAGTTGGGCGCGGGCGCGTTTCAGCTCGGCGTCGTAAAGGGCGCGTTGTTCGCCGTCCAGGTCGACGAGGATGATGTCCTCGGTGCGCGGCGGCAGCTCGGGGGCGACCTGGGCCTTGGTGCGGCGCAACATGAAGTGGCGGACGCGGCGGCGCAGGCGGGCGGGCGCGGTGGGGTCTTCGACCGGATATTGGCGCCGGAAACCGGCTTGGCTGCCGAGGAGACCGGGCTGCGCGAAGGCGAACAGGCTCCAAAGATCGAGGAGCCGGTTTTCAATCGGCGTGCCGGTGAGGGCGACGCGGTGCGCGGCAGGGATGGCGCGGGCGATGGCGGCGGTCTGGCTCGTGGGGTTTTTGATGAACTGGGCTTCGTCGAGGATGACGGCATCCCACGCGTGCCGTTGGAACCAATCGGTGTTGAGGCGAAGTTGCGCGTAATTGACGACGAGGATCGCGCCGCGATCGGCGGGGCCGGGCATCCGCGTGGCGAAGGACAGCAACGGGGTAAACGCTTCGGCGGCGAGCTCGGGGGCGAAACGCTCGGTCTCGGTGAGCCAGCCGTGCATCACGCTCTTGGGGCAGATGACGAGGGCGCGGAAGGGCTTGGTCGCGCCGGCCGCCGTGTGGGCGTCCGATTGGTGCAGGAGCCAGGCGAGGGCCTGCACGGTTTTGCCGAGGCCCATGTCGTCGGCGAGGATGCCGCCGAAGCCGCGGGCGGCCAAGTGGGTGAGAAAGTGAAACCCTTCCTCTTGATAGGGGCGCAACGTGGCGCGCAAGCCGGTCGGAAGCTCCGGGGTCGGCAGGGCGATGAGGGCGGCGGCGCGCTCGCGCAGCGTGTCGGCGAGAGCGGTGTCGGTGGCGGCAAAGGTATCGGCCTCGGATGCGAGTTGCAGGGCGTGGAGGCGGTGCTTGGCCGGTTTACCGGTGGTAAGCATGTCCTCGGCGCGAAGCCCGAGGCGATCGAGGACGGCTTCGGCGTTTTGATTGGGATTGCCGGCGACCTCGAGGCGCCGCCAGCCGTGCGTGGCGAGGCGCACCCATTTGCCGCGGGCCTTCAGCAGGAGGGCGAGTTCGTCGGGTTTGAGGCGGGTGTCTTCGACCTTAAGTTGCACGGTGAGGTCGAACCAATCGCGGCCTTCGCCGGCGGGGGCGGCCTCGGTGGTGAATTCGACGTGAGCTTGGAGCGCGGGGCCGAGGAGGCCTTCGAGCATGGGCGAAGCCTCGATCTCAAGATCGGGCGGGAGGGTCTCGCGCCAGGCGAGGAACTCCTCGGGAAACGTCTTGGCCATCGAGCGCGACCAGACGTTGACCCAGCGGTTCCACGTGAGGCGAAACTCGGTGAAGGCGGCGGCGATGGCGTTGGCGCCGTTGAGATCGAACTCCAGCAGACGCTCGTCACCGGCGCGGGGAGCGGGGGCTTTGCCGGCGGTCCATTGCCAGCCGCGTTCGCCGTCCCAGACCTGCTCGCACGCGGGATTTCCCGAGCGGGCAAGGAGTTGGGCTTGGAAGTATTCGGACGCGTCGGGCTCGGTGTCGGCGGTGCTCCAGCACTTGATGACCGGGCGCAACGGCACGCGCCGCACGCGGCCCTCGAGAGCGGCGGGCAGACGCAGACCGGACGCACGGAGTCGGGACATGAGCCCGGCGTCGGCCAACACCGCGGCGGGAATATGCCGGGCGGGCAGCGGCGGCGGTCCGCGGAACACGCGTCCGCCAAAAAGATAAAGCGCCGTGGGTTTCTTGACGATGATCCGCGCCTCGTCGGCCGGTTGACCGTCGGGCGTGAGGAGGCGGAGTTCGAGGCGGTCGCGTTGAACCGTGGAGACGGCGGCCTCGGGCACGAGCGGTTCGGGCTCGATCACAAACGGGGCCTCGTCGGTGCGAAAAATGGCGTCGCGGGCGGCGGCTGTCGCCAGCAGCGCGGCGGCGGCGTCGGCGGAAAGAGCGAGGCGATGGGTGTATTGCCAGCCGTAGCCGCGGCTCTCGGAGATGAGCAGGGCCGCCAACGCGGCCTCGGCTGGCGGGCGGTCGGCGAAATCGGCGGGGCGCGAGGCGGCCAGCGCGGTGAACCAACGTTGCGTGGGCGGACGCCACGGCTTGTCCACGGCGGGTTTCACCTCGACGAGAAAACGGCCGAGGGGATTCAGGCGCGCGCGGAGCCCGGCGATGTCGGTGGCGATGTTGTCGGCGTGAGCGGTGCCGGTGGTCTCGGGCGCGGCGAAGGCCGTGCGCCACACGGCGAGTTCTTCCTGCACGAGTTGTTCGTCGACGGCGGCGTGGACGGCGGTGGTATCGGTGAGAGGCTGCAGGAAGGCCGGGATTTCGCGCCCGCTCTGCTCGTAGTGGTAAGCGATATATTGCCAAAGCGCCCACGGGTCGCGGGGCGGATTGTCGGTATTCCACCAACCTTGGAAAATCGGCGAGTGCAGTTCGTGGCCGGGCGGCGGCACGAACTCAAAACCGTGGGTCTTGAGTTGGCTGGCGTGGAGCTTGCCGGAGCCACGGGCGAAGTCGGCGAAGAGCGCGGCGAGATTGCCGAGTTGGCGAACTTCGCCCTCGGTCAGGGACCGGCCGAGTTTTTCGACGAGCACGGGCGACCATTGCACCCGGAAGGTATGTTTGTTGACGGGCGCGGCGGGCGCGGCCGGGGCGGCGACGGGCGCGGCTTTTTTCGCGGTGAGCAGGGCCCCGGGATCGGCGGCGGGCGCCCCGGGATTCGCCTCGGCGAGCCACGTGAGACCGGCAGCATAGATGTGGCGGCAGTTGTGACGCTGGTCGCAGGCGCATTTTGCCGTCCACTGGCCCCGCGTGAGAAAGAACGTGAGCGGAAATTTTTCCTCTTCGTCGGTGACGACCGTCTCGATGTAGTGGTCGGCGTTGGCGACGATTTTCTTGACCTGGCTGGTGGCCGAGAGCGCTTCGCCGAGCTTGCGGGCGCGGGCTTCAAACGTGTCGAGCCACGTGCGCAGCGCGGCGAGTGCGTCCGGAGTCTGGACGCTGCGGATGACGGGAGGACGGGCTTTGGCGCACATAGCGAAGAAGGAAGGGGCCGGCGGTGAGCCGGCAGGCGGAGGGAACGGACAACGCGCCGGCAGAAAGCCGGCGCGGACTCGGCTCAGTAAACGTGCTCCTCGAGCAAGGCGAAGAGTTCAGCCTCGGTGACGCGGCGTTGTTGCATCGAGTCGCGTTCGCGGAGGGTGAAAGTGTCGCCGGGCTTTTCGATCGTGTCGAAATCGATGGTCACGCACCACGGCGTGCCGATCTCATCCTGCCGACGGTAGCGGCGGCCGATGGCGGCGGTCTCGTCGTAGAAAACGGCGTAGCGTTTCTGGAGTTTTTTATAGAGCGCCTGCGCGCGGGCGACGAGGACCTCTTTGTTTTTGAGGAGCGGCAGGACGGCGACCTTCACCGGCGCGAGGCGCGGGGAGAGGCGGAGCACGGTGCGCGTCTCGGTGTTGCCCTTCTCGTCGGTGACGGCCTCTTCGGCGTAACCGGCGCAGAGCACCGCCAAGAAAATGCGGTCGACGCCCACGGCGGGCTCGATGACGTGCGGGACGAATTTCTTTTTCGTGGCTTCGTCGAAGATTTCCTGCGGCTTGCCGGAAGCGTTGGCGTGCTGCGTGAGATCGTAGCTGCCCCGGGCGGCGATGCCCCAGAGCTCCTGCACGCCGAACGGATACTCGAACATGATGTCGGTCGTGCCGCGCGAGTAGAACGCGAGTTTCTCCTTCTTGTGCTCGTAGAGCGAGAGCTTCGATGCGGGCAGGCCGACGGAGAGCAGCCACTGCCGGCACCACTCGATCCACTCCTGATGACATTTCGACCAGTCGGCGTCCTCGTGGATGAAATATTCCATCTCCATCTGTTCGAATTCGCGGGAGCGGAAGATGAAGTTGCGCGGCGTGATCTCGTTGCGGAACGATTTGCCGATCTGCGCGATGCCGAAGGGCAACTTCACGCGGCCGGTGTCCACGACGTTCTTGAAATCGACGAACATGCCCTGCGCGGTCTCGGGGCGCAGGTAGGCGACGGACGAGCCGTCGGTCATGGCACCGACGTTTGTCTGGAACATCATGTTGAAGGCGCGCGGGGCGGTGAGGCTGCCGGGCTCGCCGGTGGCGGGCGAAGGAATGAGCGCGATCTCGTCTTCGCGCGCCTCGGTGAGGTCTTTGGCGACGACGGGCGTGAGCGTGCCCTGGATGGCTTTCTTGCGCTTGAAAGTCTCGGCGGCGGCTTGGAGTTCGCCGGCGGTGTTTTCACTTTCGAGGGCCGACACGTAGCCGACGGTTTGGGCAACGCCGTCGGCGCCCGTGACGATGATGGGGGAGAAAAACAGCTGATCCGCGCGGTAGCGTTGTTTGCTTACTTTGCAGTCCACCAGCGGATCGGAAAAGCCGGCGACGTGGCCGGAGGCCTCCCAGACCTTGGGGTGCATGATGATCGAAGTCTCGATGCCGACGACATCGTCGCGGCGGCGCACCATGTCGGCCCACCAGCAGTCGCGGATGTTTTTCTTCAATTCGGCGCCGAGCGGGCCGTAGTCGAAGAAGCCGTTGAAGCCGCCGTAAATCTCGGAAGACTGGAAGATAAACCCGCGGCGCTTGGCGAGCGCGACGAGGTTTTCCATCGAAACGGGAGCCGGAGCCGGCGTGGCGGAAGAGGGAGCGTCTGACATAGCCGGCGAGCAATGCCCCAACGCACGCACGGGGTCAAGGTTGAGGGACGGAAATTGCGGGGGTCGCGGAAGTTTTCCGTTTTTGGGGCGGACGATCGGGTCAATGGAACCTCGCGCGCTGGACAAAGTCGGAGGGGCGATTCCCTTTTTGATCTATCCAGTCATGAAACTCCGCACGCTTCGCTCCGCCTCTCTCACCCTGCTCGCTTCGGTCGCCTTGCTCGCCGCCGCGCCTTTCGCGCTTCGAGCTCAGGAAAAAGCCAAGTCCAAGACCCCCGAGCGCCCGCCGCTCGTCCTCAAGTCCGACGCCAAAGCCGTCAACCGCGAGGCCGCCGACCGCGTCAGCTACTCGGCCGTGGTCAAGAAAACGGCCCCGAGCGTGGTCAATGTGTTCTCCTCGAAAAAAGTCCGCGCGCAACGCGAGATGTCGCCGTTTTTCAACGATCCCCAGTTCCGCCGTTACTTCGGCGTGCCCGAACAGGATGACCGCGGCGGCCGTGGCCCCACCCAGGAAGGCCAAGGCTCGGGGGTCATCATTTCGACCGACGGCTACATTCTCACCAACAACCACGTGGTCGAGGACGCCGACGAGGTGGAAGTCGCGTTCGGCGAGCCGCGCCGCGAATTCAAAGCCACGATCGTCGGTCGCGATCCGAAAGCGGACATCGCGGTGATCAAGATCGATGCCACGGGCCTGACCGCGGCGACGCTCGGTGACAGCGACCAGCTTGAAGTCGGCGATGTGGTCCTCGCGATCGGCAATCCCTTTGGCGTCGGCCAATCGGTGAGCAGCGGCATCGTGAGCGCGCTCAGCCGCGGGGCGATGCGGCTCACGACCTACGAAGATTTCATCCAGACCGACGCCGCGATCAATCCCGGCAACTCCGGCGGCGCGCTGCTCGACAGCGACGGTCGGCTGATCGGCATCAACACCGCGATCCTCAGCCGTAGCGGCGGCTTCAACGGCGTGGGCTTCGCCATCCCGATCAACCAGGCGCGCGCCATCGCCGAGCAACTGGTGAAAACCGGCCGCGTGGACCGCGCTTACCTTGGCGTGCAGACGCAGCCGCTTGATGCGGAACTCTCCAAAATGTTCGACGTCACCCAGGGCGCTTTGGTGGTCGAAGTGCAGGCCGACACGCCGGCCGAAAAAGCGGGCCTGAAAAACGGCGACATTATCACGAAGATCGACGGCACCGCCATCCGCGACCAGCGACATCTTCAGTTGATGGTCACGCGCCTGACCCCCGGGGTGGAAGCGGCGGTGGAGTATCTGCGCGAGGGCAAACCCAAGACCGTAAAAGTAAAACTCGCCTCGCTCCCCGGCCAAGGCGGGGCCGTGGCGGGAGTCGGCGGCAACGACATCGGTGTGCTCAACGGCGTGGGCGTGGCCGACATCGATGCCTCGACCCGGTCCGAGCTGAATCTCCCGCGCCGCATCGAAGGCGCGATCATCACGGCGGTCGAACCCGACAGCGCGTCGGCGCGGGCCGGGCTGCGCGAAGGCGACATCATTTTGGAACTCGACCGGAAGGCCGTGCGCAACTCCGACGAAGCCGTGAAGCTGAGCGAAGAAATCAAAGGCCCGAAGGTGCTCGTGCGCCTTTGGCGCGCCGGCGTGATCCGCTTCCTCGTGGTGGACGAGACGAAGTAAGCCCGGGCGGGCGCGGATTATTTGGCCAACGCGGCGGCGGCGGCCCGCTGGAACCCGAGTCGGACATCGCTGCCGTCGCTGTTGGGGAAGTTGGAGCGCTGCACAAAAAGCAGATACGCCACGCCCTTGACGGGATCGATCCAAGCCTGCGTGCCCCACGCGCCTCCGTGGCCGTATGAACCCGGCGAGAGCATTTCGCCGTGGCCGGGATGCGGGGTGCGCAGGATACATGTGCCGACGCCCCAGCCGTAATTGGCCCCGCGTTTACCCCACTGTTCGGTCTGAAAAAACCCGGTCGGGATTTCACCGGTGTGAATGGAAGCGAGGCTTTTCACGGCGGCCTGGCTAAGGAGGCGTTGGCTGCCGACGGTGCCTTGGCCAAGCAACAGTTGGCAGAAACGAGCGTAGTCTTGCGGAGTCGAAAAGAGCCCGCCGTTGCCCTGCGGCGGGTACTCCGGGGCGCCAAACCCAGCGCGCGGCGGGACAGGGACGAGGCCGACGTCTTTGTTTTTCGCATAAGCGGTGGCGAGGCGCGCTCGCTGGGCCTTTGTCGGATAGAAAGTGGTGTCGGTCATGCCGAGCGGGTCGAAGAGGCGTTGTTGGAGAAAGGCATTGAACGAGAGGCCGCTCACGACCTCGACGATCCGGCCGGCGAGATTGATCCCGGACTGGCAGTATTTCCATTGGGTGCCGGGCTCGAACTGCATCTTGGCCGCGAGCCAGAACGGCACGAGGTCGGCCAGGGTGTTCGCCGATTGCGCGGCCGGGCCGGACGCCTCCCCAAGGCCGGACGTGTGGGTGAGAATTTGGATGATCGTAAGATTGGCAGGCTGGCCCGAGGGGCTCTTTAGGCCGGCGAACTCGGGGATGTAGTTGGCGACGGGATCGGAGAGTTTTAGCTTACCGTCATCTTGGAGCATCATGATTGCGACGCCGGTGACGGGCTTCGTCATCGAGGCGATCCAAAAAAGCGTATCGGGTGTCATTGCGCGGTGGCTGGCGAGGTCCGCATGGCCCGTAGATTCGAGATGAAGTGTGCGGTCGACTGTGACGACCGCGGTTACGGCGCCGGCGATCTCTTGCTTGTCCACCATCTCCTGCATGGCGGCGCCGATGCCGGGAAGAAGCGGTGAAGCCGCAAAGGACAAAGTGGAAACGGACAAGATGGCGGCGGTGACGAGTCGGTAATGGATCATGGGGAAGAGAGGGGTTCGATGATTCACTAGTGAAGGAGCAGCCGGCGGTAAAGTGTCGCCGAGACTTCGCTGGGTTATAGTCCGAGGCAGAGAACGGCAAAAAAGCATGCTCAGTTGGCCGTGAGGAAAGGCTTTAGGTGGAGTTCGCCGACCGCACCTTACCTTCGCCCGCAGATCAGTAGGCGAAGAACATCTCCTGCAACATACGCAGGTCGCGCGTGCAGGTGAGGCCGAGCATGAGGAGGACGCGGGCTTTCTGCGGGTTCAATTCGTTGGCGGCGATGAAGCCGAGGCGGTCGTCGTCGATCTCGATGTTGCGCTCGACCACGCCGCCGCCGGTGCGCGACGCGCGGACGATCGCGACGCCTTTCTTCGCGGCCTCGGCGCAGGCGGCGAGCGCGGTCGCGCCGAGGTTGCCGTCGCCCACGCCTGCGATCACGAGGCCGCGCGCGCCCGCCGCCACGGCGGCGTCGATCAGCGCGCGGTCCATGCCGGCGTGGGCGAAGATGAGGTCTACGCGGGGGAGCGTCCGCTCACTCACGCTCGCTGCGATCAGCGGTGCGAACTCGCTTGCGGCGGTGTGGCGGCGGACGGGAGGGGCGTAGAAATGGGGGCGGCCGGAATTGACCAGGCCGGCGAGGCCGCGCTGGCCGCTGGCAAACGTGCCGAGCTGCGTGGTGTTGGTTTTTGCGACTTCGCGGGCGAAGTGGATTTCGTCGTTGGCGACGACGAGCACGCCGCGGCCGCGCGCGGCGGGGGCGGTCGCGATGGCGATGGCGTTGAACAGATTCATCGGGCCGTCGGCGCTCATGGCGGTGGCGGGGCGCATCGCACCGACGAGCACGACGGGCTTATCCGTGCGCACGACGAGGTTCAGGAAATAGGCGGTCTCCTCCATCGTATCGGTGCCGTGGGTGATGACGACGCCGGTGAGCGCGGGATTGTCGACGGCGCGTTGCACGCGCGCGGCGAGTTTGCGCCAGACGGCCTCGGTCATGTCTTGGCTGCCGAGTTTGGCGACTTGCTCGACGTCGATGCGGGCGAGGGTGGCGAGCTGGGGGACGGCGGCGACGAGCGCGTCGATGGAAAGGGCGGCGGCGCGGTAGCCTCGGCCGGTGGTGTGGGCGCCGGCGATGGTGCCACCCGTGGCCAGCAGGCGGACGCAGGGGAGCGGGGCGGCAGCGGGCGGCATAGGGAGAGGACTGACGGTGAATTACGGCTGCGCGCCGGCCATGATCCACTCGGCGATGAGCTTGATCTCGTCGGGTTTGAGGGCGGGCTTGCCGTCGGTCGGCATGAATTCCTCGTCATCCGTCGGCAACGTGATGCGGCGGTAGAGGTCGCTCTTCTCCAACGAGCCGGCGATCACGGGCGGGCCGCTGTCGCCGCCCTCCATCAGCAATTCGTAGGCGTCCATGCGGAGGCCACCTTTGATCTTGGACGGCTTGTGACAGGCGACGCAGTGTTTCTCCATCAGCGGAGCGATTTTCTCCACGTAGAATGACGGCGCGGCGGGCACGGGTTCGGCGGCAACGCCGGCCTTCGGCTCGGCGGCAGGCTTGGCGGGCGGTACCGCGCTCTTGAGGCCGAGAAACTGTTTCAGGCCGGCGGGCATGTGCTTCGTGAGGTAGTCGTCGCCGTGGGTGATGACGCTGCCTTGGTGACTCGTCCACGACATGAGCGCGATCGTCGCGAACAGCAGCGGCATGTAGCCGAGGCGGATGAACAGATAGCCTTCACCCGCCATGTAGCCATGGCGGAACCACGTGAGCACGATGCACGCGGCGCTCAACCAGACTCCGCCCCACAAATGATCCATGATGGTCTCGCCCTCGTAGCCGCCGCTCCACGCGAGCAACCAACCGACGGCCGTGGCGACGACTGCGCCGATGGTGGCGAGGGTGAGTACGAAACCGGCGGTTTTTTGCAGGTGACGCCAGACGTGGAGCAGGCCGCCGATTTCGAGCACCGGCACGAGCAGCAACAACCCGATGGGCAGATGCACGAGCACCGGGTGAAACCGCCCGAAGAACTGGGCGATCGAGGCGCGTTCGCGGCCGTCGGGCGGCGCGATAAAGGGCAAGGCGAGCAGGAGTGCGATCAACCCGAGCTGAGCGAGGATCGGAGTCAGGCTGCGGGAGCGTGGAGTGTCGGCCATGGCGGGGAAAGACGCGGGATGAGAAACGGGATTGATACGAGCCGGATTTCTTCGCGCAATCGCCTTCCGTGATTTTTTGCAATGCCCCCCGACTTGGCCGGTGGCTTGCGGCCGGCTTAGGCGCCGCCGCGTTGGCGCTGCATGCCCAGCCGCTCGCACCCCCGCTGCCGATCCGGCCCCTGCCCGTGCCCGTCCCGGGGGCCTCGCCCGAGGCACCCCCGGCGGAGGTGGACGAATTGATCCGGCTCGGAAAATTCAAAGTGTCGGGCGATATCTTCGATGAAACCATCGATCCGACCGGCATGGACGCGCCCGAGGCGGAACGCGCCGAATCGCCGTTTTCCAACGACCTCATTATGGTCGAGACCGCCGATGACGACCCGCTGCACGACATCGGAACGGAACTCTCGGCCATCGCCGCCGCACCGCCGGCGGACACCGCCGCCGGCGTAAATCGCGTCAATCTCAAGGGCTTCCCCACCCCGCGGCAGCGCAACGGTTTCACCCAGGTTGGGATGCCCGAGATTCTCAACCCCGGTGGCTCGGAGTCGATTCAAGGCCCGCTCACGCCGGTCGTCGGTCGGGCGGCCCCGGGCGGCATCCAAAACTTCATCTCGGCGCGACCGAGGGGGCGCAAAAGCTCGCGGCTGAGTTTGGTCGCGACCAGCAAAGATTATCTGGGGGCCGACTTTGAGCTAAGCGGTCAGCTCGTGCCCAAAAAAGCGTGGCACCGGTTTTCCGTCGCCGCCAACCAGCGGTTGGGACCGCAGCCCTTCACCTACAATCGCCACCGGGCCGCCAACGGTGCGGTCGTCTGGAAATTGAACCGCGCGTGGAGCTCGATGGTGCAGTTCGACTACGACGAGCGCGCCGCCAACGCCCCGCCCAACCTCGCCGATTACCGGGCCACGGCGTCTTCCAAAATCCTCGGCCCCTATCGGCCCTTGGCTGGTTTCAACATCTACGGACCCAACGCAGGCTACCGCAAACGCACCGCCAGCGCGGTGCTCCAGCTCGAAGGCCAAATCGGCCGCCGGGTGAGCGTGCGGGCGAGTCTGCAAGGCTTCACCCGGAGCTTCGACGAAGACCGCTGGACCACCGGTCCCTTCCTGCTCGACACGAAGAAATTCAGCGGAATCCGCGAACCCCAGCACGTTGAACAGCCGTTCTCTGCGGTCACCGGCCAGATCGACGTGACCACGCGGTTTTTCGTGTTGAAAGCCGATCACAAGATCACCGTTTCACTGGACACCACGAGCACCGACTACGAGCGCGTGCAGAGCGCGCTCACGATCGCGGATCGCAACGCGCTGCCGGCCGACGTGCGCTTCTTCGATCCCGCCGCGCCGAATTATTTCCGGCCCGCCTACGAGCCGGGACGTTTTTCGCGCTTTATCACCAATCGGGCCGAGGAGAACCGCTACACGGGGATTTTCTTGAGCGAACGGGCGGCCTTCATGAAAGGACGCCTTGTGGTGACGGCGGGGGTGCGGCGGGATTTCGTGACGATCGATGTGTCGGACCGGAAGCCGGGCGCGGTGCAACCGAAAGTCAGCGATGAGACGGGAGAGGTGACGGGACATTTCGGGGCCAACTACGTGGCGGTGCCGGGCAAGATCTTGGTCTTCGCCAACACGAGCACCGCCTTTGAGCCCTCGTCGCGCGTTGATGCGCGCACCGGCCGCGTGCAAGGCAACGAGACGACCCTCGGCTACGAGGCGGGCGGCAAAGGGCTGTTTTTCGAGCGTCGGCTGGCTCTTATCGCGATGGGCTTTGTGTATTTTAACCAAAATATTTCGCGGCGAAATCCCCTTTACGACGATCCGATCTTGGACGCCAACCAGACCCAGCCGCAATTGGTCGCGGCCGGTGAAGAGCGCTTTACCGGCGGCTCGTTGGAAGGGAGATACAAAGTCTCGGACGCGTTTTCGCTCGGGGCGAGGGCGACCTACAACCGCGCGATCACGACGGCCTCGCCCGATCTGCCGGAAGAGATCGGCCGGGAACTCTCGCGCTTCCCGTGGCTCACGGGCGGACTCACCGCGCGCTACACCTTTGGCCGGGCTGGCCGTTGGCCCGGGTTGAGCATTGGCGCGGGTTTGACCTACGTGAGCGACACCGTTTCGAGCTACGAAAACAAGACCCGCGTCTACCTCGCCTACCCGAGCTATACGTTGGCGAGCCTGAGCGCGAGCTACCGCTGGAAGGCGGGGAATTTCAATCACAGTCTGACGGCAACCGTACGCAATGCCTTGGACTATGATCTGCTCGCCAGCGTCGCCCGCGTGGGCGGAGAACGCGACTATGGCATCTCTTACGGGCTAAGCTGGTGAGGTTCGCCGCCGGGCGGTAGCGCCCTGAAGTTTTGGGGCCGTTGATCTGTACGCTGCGGGCACGGCTTTGACTGCGCTCGGTCGGCCGGCCGCGGTAAGCTCGCGTGGGCGTTTGCGAAACTGGAACTCCGGCTTGGGTGCCTATCTCTTCTCCGGCCAGCTCTGCGGGACCTTCCGCAGTTTTTTGAGATCGTAGCCTTGCGCGGTGAGTTCGGCGATGAGGCGTTGGTAGTCGGCTTCGGGAATCTGCGGGGTGCGGGCCATGATCCAGACGTAGTCGCGCTTGTTGCGGCCGATCACGGTTTGCGTGTAGTCGGCGTTGAGGTGGGTGATCAGAAACTCGGCCTTGAACGGCCAGACGAATTGCATGCCCCACGTCGAGTTGTTGACCGTGTCCACGACGAAGCCGCGCGGGTTGTGGCGTTTGGCGGGACCGTCGAAGGCGCCTTGGTTAAAGGTGAACACCGTGTCGATCGTGCCGTCGGGCTCGAGCCGGTAGGTCTCGATGCCGTTGTAAGCCTCGGTCTCGATAAAGGTGGGGATCGCCGCGATCACATACCACGCGCCCATGTAGCGGGGGAGATCGACGCGTTCGACGGTTTTGAGCGGGGGCAGGGGAGTGGCGCAGCCGGACATAAAAAAGAGAGTGCCGAGGAGGGGGAGGAGAACGAGTTTGGACATGGCGAAAGAGTTTAAGATGGGTTGATCCCTCGAAAAGCGACGACGCACAGCGCGCAGCCGATGATGAGTAACGCGATCAAGCCCCCGGTTCCATTGGCCCAATCCCAGAGGTCCAATAAGATCCAGGCGCTCCGAAAAACCAAAACCGAGGCGAAGAGGAGGAGCATCTCCCAGGCGATCAAGGTGGGGCGTTTGGGCATAGGCCTCGGAATTTTCGCAGGTTCTTGGAAATCGCCAATTCAAACCCGCCCGCCGTTGAGCGGCGCGCCGACCTTGCCTCGACGACGTTCTCCGGAAATGTTGCCGCCGGAATCTTCAAACCCGTGGGAAAAATCAAACCAACGAAAAAGCCCCGCGAGCGCGCGACCGTCCGGGGTATCGCGGCCGCGGCGGGAGTCTCGATCGGCGCCGTCTCCT
>NEVA01000009.1 GCA_002304445.1 Opitutia bacterium Tous-C4FEB
GGCGGCTCCTTTTGGCAGCGGCGCGTTCAGCGCGGCGGCGACCGTGGCGAGCACGTCGGGCAACGCGATGACCTGGTCGCTCACGGTGTTGGCGGGCACGCGGCCCGGCCAGCGGACGAGAAACGGCTCGCGGAAACCTCCTTCGTATTCCGTGTGCTTACCGCCGCGCAGAGGCCCGTTGATGGCGAGACCGGCCTCCATCGCTTGGCCCGTGTTGCCGTTCCCGGCGTCGACGATTCCGCCGTTGTCGCTGGTGAAAATCATGAGCGTGTCCTCGGTGAGCTTGAGGCGGTCAAGGGTCGCGAGCACTTGGCCGACGCTCCAGTCGAGCTCTTGGATGAAGTCGCCGTAGCTGCCGTTGAGGCTGCCGGTGAACTGCGCATTCGGCGCGATGGGGCCGTGCACGGCGTTGGGCGCGAAGTAGAGAAAGAACGGGGCCGCGTGATTGGCTTCAAGCCAGTCGGTCGCCTTCGCGGTGATGGTTTCCATGATGCGGGCGACGACCCGCGGGGCCCGAATGCCGGTCGTCGTGCCCTTCGCGCCCGCGCTGGCGACGACGACCTTTTCGCCGGGAATCCGGCCGACGATGTTTTCATTTTCGATGAACGCATGCGGGCCGTTGCCGGGGTTGCCGCCGAGGCCAAAAAAATAATCGAAGCCGACGGCGCGTGGGCCGGGTTGCAACGGTTGGTTCCAATCCGTCGCCGCAACGCCGGTCTGCAAACCGAGGTGCCACTTGCCGAATGCGCCGGTGCGGTAGCCGTGGGCTTTGCAGAGCGAGGCGAGCGTGAGCCGGGCCGGCTCGATGTGGAGCGGCGCAGTCGGCATGAGGACTTCGCCGTCCTTGATCGAAGTGCGCCAGAAATAGCGGCCGGTCAGCAAGCCGTAGCGCGAGGGCGAGCAGACGGAGCTAGGAGCGTAGGCGTGGGTGAACCTCCGGCCCTCGCGCGCAAGGCGATCAAGATTCGGCGTGTTCAGGCCCTTGGCGCCGTAGGGCGTGGAGGAACCCCAGCCGAAGTCATCGGCGAGGATGACGATGATGTTGGGCTTGAGAGAATCCGCGGCGCCGAGGGCCACGCCACCCAGCGCGATGAAGCAAGCGACCAGCGGAAGAAGTTTCATGGTGGCTCCAATCAGTGTTTCGCTGGCTGCTTTTTTTGCTTCGAGAGCGCTTCGGATCGGCCCGGATTTTTCGGAGTCTTCATGACGGCGAATTCACGCGGCTTCACGTCGTCGGCGAGCATTGCGGCGACGAGGGGATCACGGTTGGCCTCGCCCCATTTTCGCAGCCGCTCGCGCATGGCGAGGAGCGTTTCGCGATGGGCGGGATCGCGGGCGAGGTTGATTGTCTCGCCGGGATCCTTTTCGAGATCGACGAGCGATTCACGGCTCCGGCCGTGGACATAAACGCAGTATTTGTAGCGGTCGGTGCGAATCATGCGGCCTTCGGTCGTTGGCACGTTGCCGTCGACGGCGTGGGTTTGAGACATGTTGTTCTGCACGACGACATCGTCGCGCCATGCAGCGACGGACTGGCCCAACGCGATGGGGCGGAGGCTGGCCCCGGAAAGTTTCGCGGGCCGGGCGAGGCCGGCAAAGTCGAGCATCGTCGGCAGAATGTCGGTTCCGGTGTTGGTAAAATTCTCCGACACGCGGCCGTTGCGCTGACCCGGGACGCTGATGATGAACGGCACGCGGGCCGCCTCCTCGAGGAATACCGTCTTTTGGTTGAAGCCGTGCGCCCCGGCGCATTCGCCGTGGTCGGCGGTGAAGACGATGAGCGTGTTTTCCTCGAGTCCGGCGGCTTGGAGCGCGTCGAGGACTTTGCCGATCTCTGCGTCGACCTTTTCGATGAGCCGGTAGTAACCCCAGCGGAGGGCCTGCCACATCTTCGGGTTGAAATTGCCGACCGGGAACTGGGGATTGGCGTGATATCCGGCGCGGATGCGGGTCATGGTGTCGGGCTCGTCGCGGGGCGGCGCGAGATTGGCCGGCGCGGGCGGGAGTTTTGCGGCGGTCGCCGGCGGTTCGCCGATCGGGCCGTTGTTCAGTTCCTGGCCGCGCGCGAGTTCGCAGACGTTGTGCGGATTGAGAAAGCTGACGACGAGGAGGAACGGCTTGTCGTGTTTCTTCCCAAGAAATTTCGTGGCGAGCACGGCGTTCTCAGCGTCAATGTGGCCGGTTTCGAGCGTTTCAAAGCCGTGTGACTTGGTTGCACCCTCGTCGTAGGCGAGATGCCATTTGCCGAAGTAGGCGGTTCGGTAGCCGGCTTGGCGGAAGTGGGTGCCCATCGTGACGAACTCGGCGGCATCGAGCGTGGTCTTGGTGTTGTCGGTGATCCCGGTCTCGTGCGGATAGCGACCGGTGAAGATCGAGTTGCGCGCGGGCATGCAGAGAGGGTTGGGGGTGTAGGCGCGCGAGAAAAACGTGCCGCGGGCGGCGAGTCGGTCGAGCGCGGGCGTCTTCAAGTAGCGGTCGCCCATCCGGCAACTCAACGCGTCGGCCGAGTGCTGGTCGGTCATGATGAAAACGATGTTGGGCGGCGCAGCGGACGCGACGGCGAGGGAGGCGGCGAAAGCGAGGCAGGCTAGGATAATCTTCATCGGTGCAAAAGCGGTTGGGGTCGAAATGAGGAGCCGGGAAAGCGAGGTGCGGCGGGCGTCTCAGGGATCTTCGTCGTCGAGGCCGAGTTTTTTCTTCTTCTTGGCTTCGGCTTTGGCCCGGTTCGGTGGCGGGAGGGACTTGATTGCTTCGAGCCGGTCACCCAGCTGACTGGCCTCGGCGGCGAGACGGCCCAGCGGACCGCGGGCGCCGACCAGAAACATTCGGCGATATAAGTGCGGTTCCGTCGCGTCGCGTGAGCCGAGCAGCATCACGGCGTCCGGGTGCGCGTTTCGCACGATCGCCGTTGTGCCGAAAGAGAGCACCTTTGAGGAGATGAGAATGTTGCCCTTGGTCCAAGTGAGGCCGCCGTCCTCGGTGTTCCACCAGCCGATCTCGTTGTCGCCGTCGTGCTCAGTAGAGAGAATCATTCGCACGGAGAGCGGGGAATCGACGATGAAGTCGCCGTCGCCCACGCGTCCATGGCCGGCGCCGACGCTCACGGGCTTTTGCCAGGCTTTGCCGTCCCAACGATAGTAGCGGATGTCGCGGCCCACCGGGAAAGCGACATGGGGGTAGCCGTTGGCGTCGACGTGGCACGTGCCGTGAGTCGAGCGCACGGTGCCGGTCGCTTCGATGAGAGTGAACCGATCGGCGGACTCTTTGGTGACCGGCAGCGTGAGGCGGTCGCCCTGCACGTTCGTCCAGTTACCATCGCGAGCATTCATCTGCATGAAATAGACGTTTTGCCGGTGGGCGTTGTGCTTCGGATTCGCGCACGGGTGATAGACGTAGGAGGCGGTGATGGTTTCGCCGAGACCGGGCTCGAACCACGCATACCAGGAGTCGTTGATCGCAGGCGAAGCGGAGCTGACCTTGTGTTTGAGGACGGAGACGGGTGCGGAAAACGTCAGACCGTCGTTGGTGGATTTTTGATAAACCCAGTCGCTGCGATGGCCGCCGTGGCGATAGAACAAATACAGGTCACCGCTCGGAAATTTGACCCACTGGTTGTAGGTGCCGAACGGCGGAAGGTTGTCGACGACGCGCCAAGCGGAGATGTCACCGGGCTTTTGTGAGACGACGTGGGTCATCTTGCCCTTTGTCCCCATGAAGAATTCGCCAAGCGGATTCTTTCCGAATTTGGGGTCGCCGCCATGCGAGCCGAAAACGAGGTGAATGTAGCCCTTGCGATCGATGACGAGCGCGGGCTTGCCGTGGTTGTCGAGCTCGCTGGGGTCGATCTGGTCCGGTGATTTGCCCATGAGGTTCACGCCGGCTTGGACGGGGCCGGTCCACTTGCCCGTGGCGTGATTGTAGGCAGCCACGTAGGGATCCTCGTGCGGGCCCTGATAGGCGACGTAGGTCACGCCTTGGTAATGCTCGGCCGCGGGGTGTTGGAGGGAACTGACGGGATTGCCGTAGCCGTTGTCGGTGAAGAACGGAACTTCCGCCGCGATGGCGAGCGTTGCCATTTTGAGTGCGGCGGCGAGCGCGGCGAGAAGTCTGCAGGGGAAATTCAAGAGTGACATGGTGAAACGAATTGAAACCGGGGAGATCAAACTACGGCGCAGCACGGTGGATGTCAGGTGCGCTGCGCTGCAACTGTTGCATCGCCAGCGCTTGCAACCGCAAGACAGCCTGCGTGACTCCGTGGCCTGAACGCCACGCTCGCCCATTTTAGTCCCGCAGAACTAGAGTCCCGTTTCGTCGTCTGGGGTTACAAGCCGTCCCATGCAGCGCGGATTTTGCGGGCTTTTTTTGCAACCGGTGGCGAGGTGGGCGCGGCGACAGGATTGACGTTGCCCGGCGGTTTGACGGAGCGGATTGAGACGGCGTTGGCTTTGCCCACTGGAGTGCCGGCGACGAGCTCACTTGCGGTCCGGCAGGTGGCGAGCGACGGTACGACGAAGTTACTGCTGCGGTTGCACGACGGGCGCACGGTCGAATCGGTGTTGATGCCCGACTACCACGCGGATCGCGCGGCGGGCTGTATCTCATCACAGGTGGGCTGCGCGATGGGTTGCGATTTCTGCGCGACGACGAAAACCGGATTCGAGCGCAATTTATCGGCCGGCGAAATCGTGGAGCAGTTTCTGGCGCTACGACGTGAGGCCCTCGCCGGCGGGCGGACGCTGCGCACGCTGGTTTTCATGGGCATGGGCGAGCCGATGCTCAATCTCGACGCGGTGCTCACAGCGATCGACCGCATAGCCGACAACCGGCTCGGCGCGCTGGGCTGGCGGCAGATTACGGTTTCCACCGTGGGGATTGTGCCGGGGATTGAGGCGCTCACGGCGACGGGTCTCAACGTGCACCTCGCGGTGTCGCTACATGCGCCCGACGACGCGACGCGGGCCCGCTTGCTCCCGATGGGACGGCGATTTGCGATCGCCGAGATCCTCGCGGCGGCCGACCGTTTTCAAGCCAGCCGCGGGCGGCCGGTGACGATCCAGTATTGTCTGCTGCGGGGAGTAAACGACACGCCGGAGCACGCGCACGCGCTGGCGGGGGTGCTCGGGAAACGGCGGATGCACGTGAACCTGCTGCGCTACAATCCGACGGGCCTGAGTCTGCTGGGCCGGAGCTACGAACCTTCGGACGACGCGACGTCGGATGCGTTTGCTTCGATCCTCCACGGGCAGGGTTTGGTAGCGCACCATCGGCGTTCGCGCGGGCCGGACATCGACGCGGCCTGCGGACAACTGCGACGACGGGTGGCGGCTGAAGCGATCGATCACAGCGGTAGTCTCTGACGCGTGGTCCGAGCGGTCACAGCATGCGATGGCTTGGTGGCGTGGCTTCCAAACGATGCGCAGCTTTCGGCTCGGAGCAGCTTTTTATTCAGCTGAGACTGGGCGTTGGCACGAATCACCACCCGCGCCTTGCTCAAAGTTTTCGCTTTCCTGAAAATCTCGCCCGGTTAGTCCTCGACCCCAGTTCGTGTCCGTTCGTTGAGACACTTTCCCCGCACCCCTCGTCTGATCGCTTTTGCTTTTTTTATGAAATTTACCCGACGACAGTTTTTGAAAACAACGGCAGTGGTTTTGGGCGTACCCACGTTCATTCCGGCTTCGGCGCTTGGCCGCGATGGCACCGTGGCGCCCAGCAATCGGATCGTGGTGGGCGGCATCGGTCTCGGCCCGCGGGGCCGCGAGGTCTTGAAGGCGTTTCTCGGTCAACCCGAGGTGCAGTTCGTGATGATCGCGGACGTGCAGGAGACGCGGCGCGAAGTCGTTCGCGTCATGGCCAACCGGCATCACGGCAACCAAGACTGCGTCAAGACCCGCGATATGTATGAGGTGCTCGCCCGACCCGACATCGACGCGGTCGTGATTGCCACCGGAGATCGGTGGCATGCGGTGTTGAGCATCCTCGCGGCGAAGGCGGGCAAGGACATTTATTGCGAGAAACCGTGCAGCATGACGGTGCGCGAGAGCCAGGAACTGGCCGACGCGATCAACCGCTACGGCCGGGTTTTCCAAGCCGGCACGCAGCGGCGCAACGTCGATAATTTCCGCTTTGCGGCGGAACTCGCCCGGAGTGGACGGCTCGGCAAAGTCCATACGGTCCACGCGGGAATTTTGCCATTGGAAGAGAGTTTCAAATGGTTGCCGGAGCAACCGGAGCCGGCCCGGGACGTGGTTGACTGGGATCGTTGGCTCGGCCCGGCACCGTGGCGGCCGTTTAACAAGGACTACGTGAACGGGCGTTGGCGCGGCTACTATGATTTCCACGGCGGGGCCGCCCTGCCGGAGTGGGGCGCGCACACGGTCGATCTCTGCCAGTGGGCGGCCAACGCGGACGACACGACGCCGGTCGCCTATGAGGCCGACGGGCAAACCATCTACGGCCGCTATGCGAACGGCACGAAACTCGTCATGCGCCTTTCCGGATTTAAAGGTGAAGGCAATTGGGTCGCACCCGGCACCTGTCCGGTTCGCTTCGAGGGCGATGAGGGTTGGATCGAGGCCGCCGACACCGGCAAGGTTGCGGTATCGTCGCCAAAACTTCTGGAAGGCGGAGCGCCGGCGACAATGTCAGGCACGGATCCGACCAAGCACGTTCGCGATTTTCTCAATTGCGTAAAATCCCGCGCGAAACCGGCCGGCAACGCCGACATCACGCGCCGGGGCCACATCATTTCCCACGCGGCGTCGATCGGTTGGCGGCTTGGTCGCAAAGTGGAGTTCGATCCCGTCACCGAGACGTTTGTGAACGATGCCGACGCCAACCGCATGTGCAGCCGCGCGCGCCGCTCCCCTTGGCACGCCTGAACCCAAGTCCGAGATTATCCCATGAACGTTATCCGCTCTCTGCTTCCAGTCGTCGTCGTGTCGGTGCTGGCCGGCTGTGTTACCGCGCCGACTTCTCCACCTAGTCCCGTCGAAACCGCCGCCCTCGCCGTGCTCGCGTCCGACGCCGGGCTCCGGGAAAAGGCGCGGGCGTGTCAGGAACTCGGTGATTTCGGCGGGCCCGCGTCGGTTCCAGCTCTGGCCGCCCTTCTGGGCAAGGAGCATCTCGCAGACTATGCCCGCAGCGGACTTGAAGGCATCAAGGATCCCTCGGCCGGCGAGGCCTTGCGTGCGGCTCTGCCCACGCTCGAAGGCCGCTATTTAGCCGGCGTGGTGAACTCGCTGGGCGTGCGCCGCGACACCGCGGCCTTGCCCGCCTTGCAGAAGCTGGCGCTTGATCCAAAGCGGGGCGCGGCCGAGGCCGAGGCCGCCATCGCTTCGCTGGGGATGATCGCGACGCCCGCCGCGGCCAAGACACTGCAAACTATTTTGGTCAGTGGTCCCGCCGCCCTGCGGGTCCCCGCCGCCCACGCCGCGCTCGTGGCCGCCGAGCAGTTGGTCAGAGACGGAAACACGACAGCCGCGCGCGCGGTGTTGAACGCGGTCGTGCAGGCATTGCCGCCCGGCCACCTTGCAACCGCGGCAAACGACAGGGTCGCCGCGCTGAGCGGAGCGCCCGTTTCCTCGGCCCGGAAGTAAGCGAATTGGTACCGAAAACTTCAGCGGGAAAGTCGCTGGCCGGATTAACAAGCAGCTGCGCGCCGCGGGCAGAGGCTCGCCGCTCGGAGCGCGAATCGGGGATAGGCCAAAAGGCGCGAATCGATTTGCGCTACCAGGCTTTGATTCGTTTCGCATTTCATCGCGATAAAACGAGCTGGATCAAAAGCACGATGTGCCCGCCGGCGATGCCGGCAATCATCCATCGGAAATCACGCCGCATCGCGGTGACGGCAGGTTGGAGAGGAAGCTTCGCCGCCCAAGTGATGTCACCAATCGCGATCTCATAGAAGACCGACGACTGCCGCGATCCTACCCAGCGTGAATCAATCGCTGCGCGGATTTGCGCCGGGAGGTGCGCCGCCGTCTCTTCTTCGTTCAAACGCTTTATCGCCGTCACAATGCGCGAATAACCAACCGCGACACGCAGCGAGAAAAACACCACAATGACCGAGATAAAAAGCGCCGGCAGGAGCATGAATTCCGCTGAACGGAAACCGTCTCGCTTACCCGATCACACCACGAGGCGCGGCAGAATGAGGGATGACACTGCTGAAGCAGAGCGGCGATAAGCAGCCGGTTTTTTGAGGTGAACGCCAACCATAAGAACCGACCAAACGCGGGCCGTTGCGGGGCGACGCAATTTGAAGTGAGGATGCGGGCGCCGGCCGGGCGTCGACCCAGCGGCGCCCTTGTTCGGACATCAAATCATCGGGACGTGCGGCTCGGCGTCGGCGTCGTAATTGATTCCGGGTAGGCCGAAACCGAAAAGCTTCATGAACTCGCTGCGGTAGCCTGCGATGTCGGTGAGTTCGGTGAGATTCTCGGTGGTGACCTTGGGCCAGATTTCTTTGACCGCGGCTTGGACCTCTTCGCGCATTTCCCAATCGTCGACGCGAATGCGTCCGCCGGCGTCGAATTGCGGGCCGGTGGGCGCATAGAGCTGCGTAGCGAAGAGGCGGGCCATCTGTTCGATGCAGCCCTCGTGCGTGCCCTTCGCCTTCATGATCTTGTAGAGAATGGCGATGTAGAGCGGGACGACGGGAATGGCGGAGCTGGCTTGGGTGACCAAAGCCTTGTTGACGGCAATGCAGGCGCGACCGCCGGAGTGCTGGAGCTTGAGCAAGGAATCGATGCTGCGGGCGGCGCGTTCGAGGTCGTTTTTGGCGAGGCCGATCGTGCCGTTTTTGTAGATCGCCCAAGTGACTTCGGGGCCGATGTAGGAATAGGCCACGGATTGCGCGCCGGGGGCTAGGAGCTTGGCTTCGGAGAGGGCTTGCATCCACATCTCCCAATCTTCGCCACCCATTACCGCGGTCGTGTCGGCGATCTCTTGGTCATTGGCGGGCTCGATCGTAACGGTGCTGACGATTCCCTTGTCGGTATCTACCGTTTGATTGGTATAAGATTGGCTAACCGGCTTGAGGACGGACTTGTGGACGGCGCCGGTGGTCGGATGAGTGCGGCGGGGCGAGGCGAGGGAGTAGACGACGAGATCGACCTGGCCAAGATCGGCGCGGATGAGATCGAGGGTCTGGCGTTTGATGTCGGCGGAAAAAGCGTCGCCGTTGAGGTTCTTGGCGTAGAGGCCGGCGTCGCGGGCTGCTTGAGTAAAAGCGATAGTGTTATACCAGCCGGGGCTGGCCGGGCGGTCCTCTTCGGAAGGACGCTCGAAGAAGACGCCAAGCGTGGCGGCACCGGCGCCGAAAGCGGCAGTCACGCGGGACGCGAGGCCATATCCGGTGGAGGCGCCGAGCACGAGGACCTTCTTCGGGCCGTGGGTGAGCGCAGGCTGGGATTTGACGTGGGCGATCCACTCTTGGACGTGCGCCGCACAACCGGCGGGGTGGGCGGTGATGCAAACGAAGCCACGGACTTTGGGTTTAATGACCATAGGGGTGGAAGCGTTTCCCGCGTGCGCGGGTGGAGCAAGTTTCAAGTGCGGCTTACCTCGCGATGAAGTGAGCCAAACCCCTCCGATGAATCAGAGCCAAGAATGGAAAACGACAACACAGACAAAATGCCCGCGCTATGTTAAGGACCGATCAGCACCATCGGGCCTTCGGCCTTCGGCACGCCGCCTTTACGCTCCAAGCTGACGGCAAATTTTGCGACGGTCTTGACCGGGAGATTAGGCCTAAAATTCATGCGAGCTTCACCGGTGGCTGGATCGACCCGAAACACCCCGCCATCGACCGGGATCGGATACTGGGGATCGACGACCCAAAGCTGGTAATCCTTATCGGCGGCAAGCGCCGGAAGTTTCTGAACCGTGAGCACGCCCTCTTGGTTGGCGGGATTCCAGACCGCAACGGCCAGGGCCTGCGGGCTATTGCCGAGGAGCGAGGCGAGGGTCGCGATCTTGTAGTCGGCGAGGGTGCCTTGCGCGGCGAGTTGGCGGGTAAGATCACTCACGCGTTGATCGCGGGCGGTGAGCTCCCGGCGGGCGGAGGTAATCTGCTCCCGGGAAACAACGAGCTGCCGGGCGGAGTCAGCGGCGGTGAGCGAGGCTTCGGCAAGCCGCGACTCGAGTGCTGCAACCAAGCCTGAGGATTCGGCAGCTTTCGCCGAGGCGGCGGCGAGTTCCCGACGACTGATAAGGCGTTCAGCTTCGAGCTGATTGGTCGCCCCGCGCAGAGCAAGATCGGCGAGCGTTTGCTGGTCGCGGAGCGCCGCAACTGCAGCACGCTCAGTAACGAAGGCTTGGCCAAAATAGGCGGCGGCCAAGGCGAAGCACGCAGCGGCGGCTAGCCCAATCCATGAGGCAAACGGTATCACAGTTCCCCGGGCCGGGCGCGCTGTCGCCGGAGTCGTTTGAGTCGAGAGACTGGCGAGGATGCGGGTTTTGAGGTGCGTGGGCGGAACAACGGGAGGCGCGGAGTACGCAAGTTCGGCCGCCGTCGAGCGGCAGGATGCCACCAGAACAGCGAAAGCGGGATCAGCCGCGGCGGCGGCGGCCAACTCGGCTTGTTCGGCCGGTGAAAGGAGGTCGACGGCGCCGAGCGCGGCGAGTTCTTCTTGGCGTTCGGCGATCATTGGCGGGCAGCGAGTCGCTCGCGAAGTTTAAGCAGGCCACGGCGAATCCGGGCTTTGATGGTGCCGAGCGGAGTGCTCAGGCGGGCGGCGATCTCCTCCTGTGTAAGACCACCGAAGAAAGCGAGTTTCAGGGCACTCTGTTGATCGGGCGGCAAACTATCGACGGCGGCCCGGACGGCGGCGGCTTGGTCGGAGGTATCGGCTGAATCGTCGGCGGAAAGACCGGAGGAGTTTTCGTCGAGTCCGAGGTCGGACGGGGCGGAGTTTTCGAGCAACTCGGCGCGCCGACGGCGAGAGCGAAGACGGTCGATGGCGCGGTTACGGGTGAGGGTGAGGGCCCAGGAAAACGCAGTGCCCCGTGAGGACTCGTAGGTGTTGGCCTTGTCCCAAAGAGCAACAAAGGCGTCGTGTACAACATCCTGAGCTTCGGCGGTGTCGCTCAAAATCCTGACCGCCGTCGAATACAGCGGTTTTGAGAAGCGGTCGTAGAGCTCGGAAAAAGCGGCGCGGTCACCTGCGGCCACCCGCTTGAGCAGCAGCGCATCGACCGCGTGGCGTTTGTCGGGTTGCTCGGTTGGCCCGGATTCACTCATGGGGTTTGGGCGCGGCAGACGGCTACGATCACGCGGTTCCGCGGAGCACGCGAAGAATCGGGAATGACCTAAGGACAACAGCAGTGGCATGGAGCTGAAGACTCATACGCGTGGAAATGGGGAAGAGATGCAGCGAAGTGCAGTGGGGCGAGGAGAAAGTGGCGGGGAAATCGCAGCAAAATTCTACAGCACCGACAGTCCGAGCAAACCGAGAACAATGATCAACCCGATGACGGCGAGGGCGACGCGTTCGCGACGAGTGGTGGCAAAAGGCATGACGAGGGAGGAACGCTGATTTAGAGGCCGAGGGGTTGGAGTCGGGAGAAAGTCTCGGCGAGGAACGGTTCGGCGGTGAATTCCGCCCACGGGCGGTTGCTTGAAACGCGGACGAAGAGTTGATCGCCGTCGCGGCGGAATCCGTAGCGCCAGGCCAAGCCAAACAGCTCAACAAGGTTGTAAGGATCGGCGAAGGTGGTGGGGCGCCCGTCGAAGAGGTGCCAAAACCAGACATGCTGGGGGCGGCCTCCGCTCAAAAAAACCCGATACTCGGCAGGGGCGAGGGTGCGTGTTCCGACGAGCGGAGTGTCGCGCTTCACGGGATCTGGCACCGCGGTCCAACCAGCTCCTGGCCAGCATGCGTCCGGCGTGTGGGTGGCCACGCTACTGACACTCTTTTGGCCGGAATCGCTTGGGTCCTGGCAAGGAGCGCGCCCGCCCCGCCCGCGCCGCGGCCACAGAGTTTTGCGGGTGTTCCAATAAAGGAGGCTCCAAGCCAAGCGGAGAAAGTCAGCGATCCAACCAATCACAGAAGGGACGATGAGACCCGCCGCCGAGTCGGCAAAGAATTTCGCAAGGTCGTGGGAACTAGGCGGCCGCGATTGAAAACGAGACTGGGGATTTCCAAGGGGTTGGGCTGGCGCGCCGGTCAACCGGGCGTTCACTCCCGGGTCGTATCCATCATGAAAACAACTCTCTATCGTTTTTTTGCCGCGTCGGGTTTGGCCGTCGCGTTCTGCCTTCTGCCCCTGCAAGCCCTCGCCAAAATCGGCCAAACCGCGCCTGCGTTCACCTTGACTGACATCACGGGGAAGACGCACGGGTTGGCCGATTTCAAGGGGAAGACAGTTGTGCTCGAGTGGGTAAATCCGGAGTGCCCGTTCGTGGAGAAACATTACGAGAGCGGTAATCTTCCGTCGCTCCAGAAGGCGGCCGCCGCGGACGGCGTCATTTGGTTACTGATCAACTCTGGCAAAAAAGGCGCGCAAGGTGATTTCTCCCCAGCTCAGGCGGCGAAGTGGTCGAAGGAGGTGGGCGGAGCGCAGGCGGCGTATCTCCGAGATCAAGACGGCAAAGTCGGCAAACTTTATGGCGCCAAGACCACACCGCATATGTTCGTCATCAACAAGGACGGTGTGCTCGTTTACGATGGCGCGATCGATAGCATCCGCTCGACGGACAAAGACGACATCAAGCGGGCAACGAACTACGTGACGGGGGCACTCGCGGCGTTGAAGGCCGGCAAAGCCATCGAGCCCAGCATGACCAAACCCTACGGCTGTTCGGTCAAGTATTGATCGGGGCGAAGTTCAGTTCTTCGGAAGGAACCGGGCCGGTGCCGAAAGCACCGGCTATTTTGTGATCGCGGCGGGAGAAATCAGACCTTCACCGCGAACAGTTCCGGGTGCATGGTGCCCTCGGCCACTTTGTTCACGGTGCCGGTCATCATGATCGAAAAACCGTCGCCGATCTCGATTCCGATTGTGCCCCCGGGCATGTGCACGGTCACGTCGCGATCCACCAACCCGAGCCGATAAGCGACCGCCGCGCTGGCGCTGCTGCTGCTACCCGACGCGAGTGTATATCCGGCGCCGCGCTCCCAGATTTCGATGCGGATATTTGCGCGGTCGATGACCTGGAGGAATTGGACGTTGGTCTTGCGGGGGAAGAGCGGGTGTTTTTCGAGGTGCGGACCGTAAGTGTGAGCCAACTCGGGCGTCACCGCGGGCAGGGGGATGACGCAGTGGGGGTTGCCGATCGTCGCCGCGCAGAAGGTGAACTCCCGGTCGAGGATGGTGACTTTCTCATTGATCACTTCGCGGGTCGCGCCGGCCAGAGCGACGGGAATTTTCGCACTGTCGAAGCTGACCGATCCCATCGCGATCGTGAGGAGTTGACCGTTTTCCCTGATGACCACCTGAACATGACCGCCAGGGGTTTCCACCGTGAACGCCGTTTTCGTGACGAGCTTTTGATCCCAGAGAAAGCGGGAGAAGATGCGAAGGCCGTTACCGGATTTTTCCGCTTCTGAGCCGTCTGGATTGAAGATCCGCAGACCAAATTCGCTCTGTGCTGAGGGAAGCGGTCCCCAGAGAATGCCGTCGGAGCCGACGCCGAAATTACGATGACAGATGACCCGAATCTGCTCGATCGTCGGAGCGGCCTGCCACGAGGGGAGATCGCGGGGATCGAGGACAATGTAGTCGTTGCCGAGGGCGTGGTATTTGTGGAAGCGCATGAATGGAACGCCGAGGCTAGTAGCTTTTTCGGCTGCAAAACACGCGAAAAGACGCGAAATCTTTCACGCAAGCCCGCCTTGGACCGACGTCACCCCGGCCGAGCGCCATCTCCAAATAGGATTCGACCTTCGCAGCGGGCGACAGGGTTTCAATAGGGAGAAACGATCGCTCCCTCCCCGATCGCCGCCACTTCGAACCCGAGGGAAACGGCAACTGTCAGATGCGGCGCTCAGGCGGCGCCGACCGATTGGTTACAGCCGAAAAGGCCCCGCTTCTTAATCGCTTCGACGACGATGTCGGGAACCATCCGCTCCCACGTCGGATCGCCTTCCTTGATTCGCCGAAGCACATCGCGGGAGAAGATATGCAGGATCGTGGGATCGAAACCGACAATGCAGTCGATGTAGTGGGCCTCAAGCAAGTGGGCGTAGAGGTTGCGCAGGTGCCCGGCGATCTGGACGTTCTTGGCGTTGATGAGCACCGCGGAAGCGAAGGCGTGATGGGTCGGACGTCCGACTGGACCGCTCGGGATTTGCCCTGAGCCGCTGTAAAGATCGAGCCCCTCCTGGCGCATCGGGTAGATGTAGAGCTTAACAGCATTGCGGAAGAGCCGGCCGAAGGACTCGAGAATTCCGCCTTCGAGATTTTCGTAATACTTTTCGTTGAAGATTTCGACGAGGTTGTTGATGCCCATCGCAACGCCGATCATCTCCTTGGTGTAACGCCGAAAGTATGTAGTGAGGCGGTAATACTCGGAGTAATTTGAAATCAACACCGTGAAACCGATGTCGCCGAGCAGATCGACGCGGGCGAGAAAGTCCTGCGCATCGATTTCACCCGCTGCCAGCAGGTTGTTCATCGTGATCTCCATCACCACGACGACCTCTTTGCCCTTCACCAAGGGTTCTTGGACAAACTGCGCCGTGGCGCAGTTGAGCATATCGACATTGACGAGGGTGACCGGGCGGAAAGAGCCGCGTTCGACGAGAATCGGCTTGTTGCGCAGCACCTCGGAGGGTTGGAGCACGTCGCGATCCGGGCCGAACATGACGGCATGGGTGAGACCAAATTGAACCAGCAGGAGGGACATGAGGCGGTTATCGACGTCTTGAAACGCGGGACCGCTCAACTTGAGCATATCGACCTCGATCCGATCGGCGGAGAGATTATCGAGCAGCGATTCGACGAGCTTGCGTGGGTCGGCGTGGTAATAGAGCGCGCCGTAAATCAGGTTTACCCCGATGATGCCGAGGGCTTGTTGCTGAAGGACGTTTTCCTTGTCCCACATCCGCACATGGAGCACGACGTCGCTGTAAGGGCCGCCCGGGGTGATTTGAAAGCGGATGCCCATCCAGCCATGCGCTTCATTGGTGCCCTTGAAATTGCGGGCCGCGACCGTATCGGCGAAGACGAAGAAGGTGGTGCGATCGCCCCGTTGGCCGGCGAGACGCTCGATCAGGAGTTGATACTCGTGGTCCAGCATGAGCCCAAGCCGCTCCCGGGAAACGTAGCGGGGCGCCTTCCCGTAGATGGCGTCGCTGAACGTCATGTCGTAAGCAGAGATGGTCTTGGCGATCGTGCCCGACGCACCGCCGGCCTGAAAGAAGACGCGCGCGACTTCCTGCCCGGCCCCGATCTCCGCAAACGTGCCGTAACGCGGCTCATCGAGGTTGATCGTGAGGGCCTTGCGGTTGGTGGTAAGGAGTTCTTTTTGCTCGCTCATGGCGGGAGAATTTAGGCGACCCGCCCAAGACGCAACCTGTTCGTTGGGGATGGTGTGACACTGTGGTTACAGTCGACCCATTTCGGCCGTCTCTCAGCAGATAACGCACCAGCCCGATGTTGCGTTTCGACTGGCTGCGCTGGGCATTGCAGCTACGGTCTACGGGAATTGCATGAAAAATTTCTTCACTTCATTGCTCGGTGCCCTAGCCGCGTTGGTCATTTTTGCGGGAGGAGCCTCTCTGCTTTTCGTCGGAATCCTAGGCGCGATCGTCGCTTTGAACACCGAGACGAAAGCCCCGTCGTTTGAACGCGGCTCGTATCTTGTTTTCGATTTGGCGTCCAATATCACGGACGCGCCGCCCCTGATTGATTTCGGGCATTTCGGGGGTTCCAGCCATACGACGCTGCAACTTCGTTCCGTCACCCGCGCGATTCGCGCGGCGAAGACTGATGACCGGATCTCGGGGCTCGTCATCACGGGTTCAATCGTGCAAGCGGGCTACGGATCGGGTCTGGCCGCGCTTAAGGAGGTCCGCGCGGCGTTGATGGATTTTAAAGCCGGCGGTAAACCGATCACGGCTTACCTAGAGTCCGTGAGCACCAAAGATTACTATTTGGCCTCGGTCGCTTCGGAATTGGTGCTTGATCCCTACGGCCTGATTTTGATGCCCGGCTTGGCGAGCGAGCCCATGTTTTTTGCGGGGATGTTCGAGAAATACGGGATCGGCGTCCAAGTCTCGCGCGCCGGAAGATACAAATCTTTCGGCGAGCCGTTTACCCGGAAGGACATGAGTCGGGAGAGCCGGGAGGAAACCGAGAAGCTCCTCGGCGACTTGTGGAGTTCAATCGTAGGCGACCTCGCGGAGGCGCGGGGGCTGACCCCCGAGGCCATCCAAGCCATCGTCGATGCCGAGGGTCTCATCCGGTCTGAGGCCGCGAAACTTGGAAAACTGGTCGATCGGATCGCCTATCGCGATCAAGTGATCGCGGAGATCCGGGCGAAAACGGGCGCAGCTGCCGGCGAGAAGATTGCTTTTAAGCAAATCTCCATCGCGTCTTACGCCAAGATTTCAACGGATGTGGCCGACTTGGTGAAAACTCGTGACGTCTCCACACCGGGTGGTCGGGGTCGGATCGCGATCGTTTACGCCGAGGGCGACATTGTTGATGGTGATGGCGATATCGGCGACGTGGGCGGGATCAAGTTTGCCCGGGAAATCCGGCGGCTGCGTCAGGACACCAACGTCAAGGCCATCGTCCTGCGGGTGAACAGCCCGGGCGGTAGTGCGTCAGCCTCCGAAAACATCGGCCGTGAGGTTCAACTCGCCCGGAAATCCAAGCCCGTGATCGTGTCGATGGGCAGCTATGCCGCATCGGGCGGTTATTGGATCTCGGCCTACGCGGATCGGATCTTTGCCGAGGCCACGACCGTGACGGGCTCGATCGGCGTTTTCGGTCTCCAGTTCGACGTGCAGAAGCTCGCGAACAACGTCGGCATCACGTTCGACAGCGTCAAAACCGGGCGCTATGCAGATATGCTTACCATTTCGCGTCCAAAGACCGACGCCGAGCTCGAGGTCACCCAGCGCATGATCGATTGGACCTACGGCGAGTTTCTCAGAAAAGTCTCTGAGGGACGAAATCTGAGTCCCGCGGTGGTGGCCGAGATCGCACAAGGTCGGGTTTGGTCGGGATTGGAAGCGAAGAAACTCGGGCTCGTGGACGAGCTCGGCGGCTTGGATTCAGCGGTGCAGTTTGCCGCGGAGAAGGCGGGCTTGGGCCGCAACTTCCGCATCGTGGAGTTTCCGCAGAAGAAGGAACTGGCCGAAGCGCTTGCCGAGTTGATGGACAAATTCGCGCCGGACGCGCAGGCCCGGGTGGGCACCGGCCTCGTCGGCGAAGTAACGCGGCGTTTCCAGAAAGAGATCTCGGCCTTGAATAACTTCAACGACCCCCAGGGCATCTACGCCCGGATGCCGTTGGAGCTGGCAATCCGTTAACCGCAGCCACCATGGAAACAACGCTCAAGCAGGCCACGCCCGCGACTTCAATTCCCGCCGGTCATCCGACCACATTGGCAGCCGGATCCGGCGTGTTCATCACACAGACACTCGGCGGCAATGTGACCGTCCGCACCGATCAAGGGCTCTTCCGGATCGCGAGCGAGCACGCCGATGCCATCGTGGGTTATGTGCCGCCGGCAGCGCCCAGCGCGGCGGCCGCGGGAGAATTTAACGAGGCGGCCGTCTGGTCGGCGTTGAAGACGTGTTTCGATCCGGAGATTCCCGTGAACATCGTGGATCTCGGACTCGTTTACGATTTGGCGATCGAGCGGGCGGGAGACGGCTCGCACACCGTCGAAGCAAAAATGACCCTCACCGCGCAAGGCTGCGGAATGGGGCCAACCATCGCGGAAGACGCCAGGCAGAAAGTCGCCGCGTTACCCACGGTCACTTCGGCTAAAGTGCACATTGTCTGGGATCCGATTTGGACGCCGCAGATGATTTCTCCGGAAGGGCGCAAGGCGTTGGGCCTGGAGTGACAGAAACCTGCGGGAAACGCGCCCAAGCGGTGCGGCGTTCAGGGCACCAAGCCGTTTGATCAACGCGAACGGGTCGCGGCTTTTCTCCGCGTTCCGCTCGTAGTCAGCGCCGCAGGCAACGCCGCCGGCTGTGGAGTAGTCGAAGCGTTTGGCCATGAGACCGAGGTCCATGTCCATGCCGGCGGAGACTACGGACGACGTAAAAAATTCCGTCTTCGACCGACATGATCGAAACTCTTGCCCGCTACCGACCCACCATCGCCAATGGACCGGACACGTCGCGGAGTTCAAAAAAATCTCGAGCCTGATGATGCCGACGAAAAGTCGCAGCGAAGGCTGCAGACGCCGCGCTCGAGACCTCAGCAGGGCTCCACGCTAGCTCTTCAATTCTGGGGCGGAGTCTTGGCGGTGACGAAACGAAAAACAAAATACGAGGCGTTCGTCTCGCCGATATTCTTCATCCCGTGCAGGTCGTGGGGTGCGTAGAAGAAGATAGAGCCGGTCCCGGCGCGGCGGACCTCGTTGTTGATCGTAACTTCGAGGGTGCCCTCCTTGACGATGACCATCTCCTCATCGGGGTGGCGGTGGGGCGCATGCGCAATTTCGCCAGGTCGCAGTGTGGTGATGTGACCGGAGAAATTATCGAGCGTGGCGGTGGGGCCGTTGAACACTTGGCGTCGTTCGCCGGTCTTGGTCGCTACCACGGCAAGCTGGTTCCAATCGAAAACAGAGGATTTCATGATGGGTTTCTTGGCCGTTTCGGCTGCGAACAAACCGGCACCAAGACAGGAGAACGTTAACCAGGTCAGGAGGGATATTTTCATGGGGATCAGCAATGCGCCTTACCCAATCTTCACAGAAATACCGAAGCAAGAGGTCCGCGAAAATCATTTCTAGCTGACAGCGTGACGAGGGCGAGGCGTGCTCATGGGACAATGATGCATCCCACGCTCAAAGTTCTCTCGCGAATCGTTGCAATCACGCTGGCGCTGGTCGGCGCTGAGCTCATGGCGGTGGTCGAGCCGCAATCGCTCATGGCCGATCCCGCCATCAAGTCCGCCCTCGCCGCCATCGCGCGGAATGAGCCTGAGACAATCAACGAACAGGTGCGGTTAACTGAAATTCCAGCACCACCGTTTAAAGAGACGGTACGGGGTCTTGAGTTGAAGCTCCGGTTTGAGCAACTGGGGCTAAAGGACGTTCGGGTGGATAAAGAGGGCAATGTCGTCGGCGTACGGCCCGGCGCATTACCCCGGCCCAATGTGGTGGTCGCGGCCCATCTGGACACGGTGTTTCCCGAGGAGACCGACGTGCGGGTGAAGCGCAAAGGCGCCTTGCTCATCGGCCCGGGCATCGGCGACAACGGCCGTGGGCTGGCCGTCATGCTCAGCCTCATCCGCGCGTTGGACGAGGGCGGCGTGAAGACGACGGGCACCCTCACGTTTGTGGCCAATGTAGGGGAAGAAGGCCTCGGTGATCTTCGCGGCGTCAAAACGCTTTTCGGCGAAACCCTGAAGGGCCAGATCGATTCCTTTATCGCGATCGAACCGGGCCCCGCGAACCGCATCACCAACGGCGGCGTGGGCAGCTACCGTTACCGCGTAACATTCAAGGGGCCCGGCGGGCACAGTTACGGGGCCTTCGGGATGGCCAATCCCATTCACGCGCTGGGACGGGCGATCGCTAAGATCGGTGAGCTCAAGGTGCCGCAAAACCCAAAAACCACGTTTAATGTGGGCCGCGTCAATGGCGGGACTTCGGTCAACTCGATCGCTTTTGAAGCCTGGTTCGAAGTTGATCTGCGCTCCGAAACTATGGCAGCGCTGGAGGCCTTGCGCGCCCAGTTTACGGCAGCCGTGGAGTCCGGGGTGAAGGAAGAGAACATCCGGTGGAACAATCGGGCCGCCGTTTCCGCCGATCTCGAATTGGTTGGGTTTCGCCCGGCCGGACAAACAGCCGACGACTCAGCGATCGCGAGAATTGCGCGGGCCTCCGTGATTGCGATGGGCGGCATTCCTTCATTCGACTCGGGCTCGACCGACTCGAACTGGCCGATGCAACTGGGTATTCCCGCACTTACCCTCCGTGGCGGCGGCCAGAACCGCGGGGCGCATTCGCTCGACGAGACGTTCGACACGACCGACGCCCACCTCGGGCCCCAGACCATTTTGCTGACGATTGTTGCGCTCGCCCGTTGATCGTAGCGCCCGGCGGAGGGCGATGGGATTTTTTGGAGTTTACCCTCGCCACCGGCGAACTCCGCCCGCCGAATTTGGGGGTGCACCTCGTTATCTTTTACACGCTGGTCGTTTTGCTCGGTATTTTGAGCATGGGTTTTCAGCTGCTCGCCTCGCGCTTGTTGAATCCGTTTTTTGGCTCGTCGCTTATTGTTTGGGCGTGGCTCATTTCAACGTTCTTGGCGGCGTTCAGTGTTGGTTCGATTCTGGGCGGTTGGATCAGCAACGCGCCGACGTCCCAGCGGGTCCGCGCACAGTGGATCGCCGGGGCGGTCGCCGTCGGCTCACTGGCGTTCACCGCGTTTTTCGGCCGGGCAGTTTTGGGGCAGATCGAGATTGCGTTCACCGAGATCACCACCGGGCTGCTCGTCGCATGCCTTGGGTTGTTTTTCCTGCCGGTGACGACGTTGTCCTCGTTCGGTCCGCAGTGCGTGCAGTTCCTTGCGGGCCGCGGGACGCCACCGGGCAAGGCTTCGGGCTTGGTCTATGGCGTGAGCACCCTCGGCAACATTGCCGGCGTGATGCTCACGGCGTTTGTGCTGATTCCGCACCTGCCGGTCTCCACGTTGCTCTATCTCTGGCTTGGGGTGGCTCTGGTTAACTTGAGTTGCCTCATCATTCTTTTGCGGCCGGACAAGCCCGCTTTCTCGCCATGAAACTTCTCCGTCTCGTCGCTTTGTGCCTGAGCATTCCCGCCGTCATGCCGGCGGCCGATTTCGTCGAAAATCACGATACGCTCTACAACAATCTCACGATCGAACGTCGCGGTACGGTCGTGGAGTTGCGCGCGCGTTCGCGCGGCGGGGAATACTTGGAATCGGCCGTGGATCTGGCCGATCCGCTGCGGTTGGTGGTGCAGTATACGCGCACCCTGTTTGCCGCGGCGTTGCACGAGCCGGCCCCAAAGAACGTGCTGATGATCGGTCTGGGCGGCGCGGGATTTCACCGCGTGTTCGTTCACGCCTATCCACAGGCCCGCATTCAGTCGGTGGAGCTGGATCCAAAGGTGTTTGAACTCAGCCAAACGAAAATGGCTTTCAAGCCCAACGAGCGGACTCCAGTCGCCGTGATGGACGGACGGCTCTTTGTAAAACGGAACCGCGAGCAATGGGACTGGTTGATTTTGGATGCCTTCCGGGGCGGCTTCGTGCCGCCCCATCTGAAGACGGAGGAGTTTTACCGCGAATGCGTCGCGCGGATGACCGAGCGCGGAGTGTTCGTGACGAACTTGCACCAAGGAACCGAACTCTTCGCCGCGGATTTGAAGACAATCCGCGCGGTGTTTCCCCAAGTCGTGCTCTACGAAGTGGCCGGGCGAGGCAACGTGATCGCCTGTGCGGTCAAATACGCCGCGCCCGCCATGGATCGCACGCCGGATGTAGCCGGGCTCAAGCGGGGCTATCCCGCGCTCGCCGAAAAAGTCGATCTCGCCGGCTTGGCGGCTGAGCGCATCGCGTTTCCGGAGACGGCGATCAAGAACGCGCGGGTATTGACGGACGATTTTTCCCCGGTGGAGTTTTTGGATGCGCTCAAAAGCAACAACACCATCGCGCGCTAAACCTCATTATCTGACCCCACAATCTATTCTATGAGTCTTTTTATCGGCATCGATTCAGGCACCCAAAGCGTCAAGGCGGTCGTGCTCGATCTCGTGACCCGCAAGGTCATCGCGGAGGCCCGGGCCCCTCATCGGATGATCGAAGGCCTGCGCGTCGGCCACATGGAGCAACACCCGCACGAATGGACCGAAGCGCTCGATTTCGTGCTGGGAGCAGTGGCCGCGCAACTCGGGGCCGATGCCGCCAAGCGGGTGCGGGGAATCGGTGTTTCCGGCCAGCAACACGGTTTCGTGGCCCTCGATGTAAATGGCGACGTCATCCGGCCGGCCAAACTCTGGTGCGATACCAGCACGGCCACCGAATGCGCGATCCTCACCAAGAAACTGGGCGGGCCGAAAGCGGCGATCCGACTGACGGGGAATTTGATTTTACCCGGGTTCACCGCGCCCAAAGTGCTGTGGCTGAAACGTCATGAGCCTGAAAACTACAAGCTGCTGCGGCAGGTGCTGCTGCCCCACGATTACCTGAACTATTTTCTCACCGGAAACTACTCGATGGAGTTTGGCGACGCGTCCGGCACGGCGCTGATGGATGTGCGCACCCGCACGTGGTCCAAGAAAATGATCAATGCGATCGACCCGAAGCTGGCGGGCTATTTGCCGAAGCTCTCGGCCTCACACGAGGCGGCCGGTCTGCTGCGGCCCGAGTTGGCCGCCAAATATGGATTTGCGAGCGACGTCGTCGTCTCGGCCGGCGGCGGGGATAATATGATGGGAGCCATCGGCACGGGCAACGTCGTGCCGGGCGTGGTGACCGCCAGTTTTGGCACCAGCGGCACGATCTACGCCCACGCGGCGAAGCCGGTGATCGATCCACAGGGAGAAATCGCGGCCTTTTGTTCCTCGACGGGTGGTTGGCTTCCGCTGCTTTGCACCATGAATGTCACGACCTTGACCGAGCAAGTGCGTGCGCTGTTCGGCCAGGATCACGCCGCGCTCAACGCGGCGGTGGCAGCGGCCCCGGCGGGCGCGGGCGGGTTGGTATTGTTGCCTTATCTGGCCGGCGAGCGGACGCCCAATGTGCCGGCCGGCTCGGGTGTGTTGCTCGGCTTGAACGCCCGAAATTTTAGCTCGGGGCACATCGCCCGCGCGGCGATGGAAGGAGTGACGCTGGGCATGAATTATGGTCTCCGCCGACTCGCGGAGCTAGGGGTTAAGGCGAAGGAAATCCGCGTCACCGGCGGCGGTGCGAAGTCGGCGGTATGGCGGCAACTCATGGCCGATATCTTCGGCGTGCCGGTGGTCGCGATGGTCGAGGACGAGGGCGCGGCACTCGGCGGCGCTTTGCAAGCCGCGTGGTGCGTGGCGATCCGCGAGGGCAACAAGCGGGCCAAGCTCACTGATTTCACCACGGGCGTCGTCTCGCTCGACGAACGCACGCGGTGTCTCCCGAACAAGGAAAACGTGGCGAAGTATCGCGCGCTACAAACCGTGCAAGATCAGCTCAGCTTGGCCCTGCGCGGAGTGTTCGAGGCGCAGCGGAAGCTGGCCTGACCAATCTCAGCCGAACTGGAAATCTTCAGGGCACGCGGCGGCCGAGCACGATGAGATCGCGCGGGGTGCCGTCGAGCACGGCCACTCCGGTCATGTGCGCCCACTCGACAAACCCGTGGCGGCGGAAGAGCCGGAGGCTGGGCTCGTTGTGGCCGAAAATGTAGCCGGTCAGCGTGTGGATGCCGTGGGAGGGGGCGCGGGCGATCAGTTCATCGAGGAGCCAACCACCGAGACCGCGGCCCCGGTAGGACTCGGCCAAGTAAAGCGCGACCATGACCGTGCCGTCGTAGGCGGCGCGGAGGTAGAACGAATCAAAACTCGCCCAAGCGCAAACGGCGTGGTTGGCCGCCGGATCGGTTAACACCCACAGCGGGCGGTTGGGCGTCTGATGGGCCTCGAACCAAGCGCGGCGACTTTCGACCGTCACCGGTTCAAGGTCGGCGGTCACCATCCGGCCGGCCACGATGCTGTTGTAGATCGCGACGATGGCCGGCAGGTCGGCGGCGTTGGCGAGGCGGAGCTGGAGGTTGGAGGGACTCACCGTTTGATGAACCTTAGCAACCAGGCGAAGAGCAGCGCGCCGAGGGTGGCGAAGATGAGCTGTCCAAGCAGGCCGCTCGCGTGGATGCCGAGAATACCGAAGAGCAGACCACCGAGGAATGCACCGACGATTCCCACCAAAACATTGCCGAGAGCGCCAAACCCCCGGCCCTTAATGATCACCCCGCTGAGCCAGCCGGCGAGAGCGCCGATCAGCAGAAACGAGACGAAACCGACGAGCGACATCGCGAAACGGGAGGGACTCGGATTTCGCCGACAGAGAACGGCTTACTTGCCCGCCGGTTTGGTGAACTGGAGACGGATAACAACCTCGGCCAAGCGTTGACGGAGGAGTTCGTCCTCTTCGGCGGCCGTCTTTTTGTAGGTGGTACGTTCGAGCACGCGCTCGGTGAGCTCGATGCTGATGACGAAGATGTGACCGTTTTTGACGAAAAGCTGGTTGCCGCGTTTTGCCACGGGCATTGGGCCGCCGGCGATCATCGGAAGTTTATCCATGAACATCGAACCGCCGGGCAGGAGAATGTAAGTGATAAGTGAACCGTCGAGGGCGCTGGGGACGAACTTGGCGCTTTCGATGGAGGCGTCGGGAAAGGACTGCCGGAAATCGCCGAGCACATAATTGCTGAAGAAATACACGAGGTAGTCCTTCAGGCCCCGGGTCGACATCTCCCAGCGCTGCGTGGCGTCTTGGGGAAATGAAGCGATGCTGATGTGGGTGTTAAAGTCGTCCTGAAAAGTGACCACGTTTTCCGTATCGGTGATGGTGCCGCCGAGTTCCGGGAGAACCGGGATCGTGACCTTAAACGCGCCGGTGGGTGAAAAATAAGTGCGGCCTTCGACCCGGCCAACGAGGGGCATGGATTCGGGCGCGGGTTCGGGTTCGCCTTGGGCACAGAGCAGACTGGGGGCGGTGAGAGCGATGAGGAGAGCGAGGGGGAAACGGCGCATGGGTTGGAAAAGATGATGAGTAACGGAACGCGGTCGGCTTTCAAGCCGCAGTTGCAGGCGGGGCGATGAGGCGTTGCCAGACGGTGGTGGGAATATCCTCGGGACGGCTGAGAGCTGAGAGCCCGGCAGCGCGGAGATGTTCCAACCAAGCGGCAGCCGTTGCGGGCGGAACGAGGTGACGAAGCAGCGAACCGATCTGTTTACGACGCTGTTGAAAGCAGCCGCGGATAACCGACTTGGTGGTGCGATCAAACGTGAAAGGCTCCGGCCGTCGGACGAGGTGGAGCAAATACGATTCAACGTCGGGACGCGGGTGAAAACAGGCAGCCGGGACTTTGTGCCCGGGTGCGATGGCGTAAGCGGCCTGAAGAAAAATCGAAATGGCCCCAAAAGATTTGGTTCCGGGCTGGGCGGCGTAACGCTGCGCGGCCTCCTGTTGGAGCATCAGCACCAGCGTCGCGGGCAATGGACCGGTCAAGATGCCGTCGAGCCAAGGGGTCGCGATGGCGTAGGGAAGATTGGCGACGATTTTAAAGTTGCCGGCCGCGAGGGCGGGGCTCGGCGATGCGGGCAGTCCGGCCAGCGGAAATTCGACGGCGTCACCGAGGAGCAGATCCAGCCGATCGGGAAACTGGGGGAGCAAGGTGGAAACGAGATGCGCGTGGAGACGCTCGTCACGCTCGACGGCGTAAACGTGCGCGCCCGCGGTCAACAGGGCCTCGGTGAGCGTACCCAGACCCGGACCGATTTCGATCACGGTGTCGCCGGCAGTAACGCCGGCGAGGGCCAGGGATTTGTGGACGATGTTGCCGTCGACGAGGAAGTTTTGACCGAGTGCGCGTTTCGGATGGTGGCCGAGACTGACGAGCAAATCGCGCGTGGCGGTGGGAGAAAGCGGCATGAAAAAAACGCGGGCGCAGACCGGTTCAGCGCGGAGCGCGGCCCTCGTCGACCTCGAAGAACGCGAAGAAAGTCTCGATGTCGTCGCGATGTCCGAGGCCGGCGGCGGCCTTGTGTTTGATCAGGTTGGCCGAGGCATCGTCGCGCCAGCCGCGTTTCGGGGCGAAACCGTTCCAGATGAGCAGATCGTGCTCGGTGAGGGTGCGGCCGGTTTGTTGGCACCAGGCGAAGATCTCGGCATCGGTGCCACCGGCGAGCACGCGGGCGCGGAGGGCCGGGTAGGCGACGCCGAGGTGAGAGCAGCAACGACCATCAAGAGCGATACCGAGATTCTCTTGAAATCCCGCGAGAAGATCGCCGCGGGCGTGCAGGCGGATCTTATCGATCATGCGGGCAAAGTAGACCAAACCGCCGACTTCGACGTAGGGTGAAACTGGAAATGTGCTCATGGTTTAAAAAAGATTAAGGCCGGAACGATGCGATCAGGGCTGCGGGATCAGGTGCCTTCATCAGCGCTTCGCCAACCAGCACGGCGTGCGCGCCGGCGGCACGGACGCGGGCGGCATCGGCGGCGGTGTGAATCCCGCTTTCGCTGACGGCGATCACGTGCTTGGGAAAGAGGGGGATCAACCGCTCGCTGAGGCCGAGGTCGGTCTTGAAGATGGCGAGGTCGCGGTTGTTGACGCCGATGATCGTCGCGCCGTGAGCGAGGGCGCGATCGAGCTCGGGGGCGGTGTGGATCTCAAAGAGGGAATCGAGACCGGAGGCGTCGGCCGCGGCTTTGAGGGCGGCGATCTCGGCATCGGTGAGAGCGCGGACAATGATGAGAATCGCGCTGGCTCCGGCGTGGCGGGCTTGAAGCACCTGAATCGGATGGACGAAAAAATCTTTGCGAATGCAGGGCAATGGCGGCGGGGACTGACGAAAGTGAACGGTGACAGCCGCGAGATCATCGAGGGTGCCGCCGAAGTATTTCTCGTCGGTCAGGACGGAGAGCGCGCTGGCGGCGGCGTGGCGGTAGCGTTCGGCTTGGGCCGGGGCGGCGACGCCGGTGGCGATGGCACCGGCGGAGGGCGATCGGCGCTTGATCTCGGCGATTACGGCGAGCTTGCCGTCAGAGCGCCGAAGCGAAGCGGCGAACGAGGGCACGGCGGGCAGAGAGGCGTGGAGCGCGGCGAGTTCGGCGAGCGGCACAGGCCTGACTTGGCCGGCGATCTCGACGCGCTTCCAGGCCATGATTTCGGTGAGCTTGTCGGACATGAAGGGGCAAACAAACACGCGGTAACGACGGAAGACAAAGCGGAAAAATCTCCGGCCTGGCTAGATTGGCGCAGGTTTGATCCCAGCTACGCTGTTCGCCCAGAGCTCACGCATCAAAGTAGCCCGGTTACGGATTGAAACGATTGCGAGCGGGCAAGTGACACAGCGGTTGCCCAGAACTGTTGGATACGGCGTTTGGCGCCGATGCCGTGGCGGCGAGGTGAACGCGGCCGCAGCTGTGCCGGACGCGACAGATTGCGATGGCTGCGCCCTGGATCGGGTCGAGCGAGTGCACGGTTGGTCACGGGGCTTTCTTCTTCCCGGTGGAGGTGGGCGCGGGCACCGGGAAGACTTGGGCACGAGCGGCCCAAGCGTCCCAGTGGGCGACGAGATTTTGGAGCTCGGCGGGGTGCGTCGCGGCGAGATCGTGAGTTTCAGTGCGATCGCGGGAGAGATCGTAGAGTTCCCATTGGCCGCGACCGCGCCGGTCATATTGTCCCGGCGGCGCGAAAACGGCTTTGAGATCGCCGACGCGGACGGCTTTGTAGCCGTATTGCTCCCACGTAAACACGCGCGGCGCAGCGTCGATTGGCGGGGCGTCGTCGAACCGCGGAAGGAGACTGCGGCCCTCAAGAGGAACAGTCGGTTGATCGCGGTGCTTCGACGGGTAGTTTGCCCCGGATACAGCAAGCGCGGTGGACATGATGTCGGTCAGGTACCCGGGCGTGGTGTCGATGGAGCCGGGTTTCGCTATGAGGCCGGCGGGCCAGTGAACGATGAGAGGCGTTGCGATGCCGCCCTCGTAGAGCTGGGATTTAAATTTGCGGAACGGAGTGTTGGAAGCGTTCGCCCAGCCGGTGCCGTAGGAAACGTTACCGCTGAAGGCGGGATCGTTGATGCGCTCGGCGGATTGGCCGCCGGCGTCGGTGTAGGGTTCGGCACAGCCGCCGTTGTCGGAAAGGAAAAGGATCAGCGTGTTTTCAAGTTTACCCTGCTCGCGCAGGCTGGCGACGAGACGTCCGATGTTCCAATCCATGCGGTGCACCTGCGCGGCGTAGACGGCCATGCGGTAGTCGAGGGCGATCTGCTCGGCGGGCGAAAGGGCGTCCCACGCACGGGCACCTTCGTCGCGGGGCGAGAGCGGGGCATCGGCAGGGAAGAGACCAAGAGATTTTTGGCGGGCGTGGCGCTCGACGCGGAGGACATCCCAACCGGCGCGATACTTGCCCACGAAACGGGCGATGTCCTCGTTGCGGGCGTGAAGCGGCCAGTGCGGAGCCGTGAAGGCGAGGTAGAGAAAAAACGGGGCGGGCGAGGAGTGCTCGCGGACAGTCTGGATGGCGAAGTCGGTGAAGGCGTCCGTGGTATAGTAGTTTGGATCGGTTGGCGGCGGGAGCGGCTGGTCATCGAGCGTAAGGCTGCGGTTGCCAGAGGGCTTGAAGAAGCTGGAGGCACCCGACAGCAGGCCGTAGAAGCGATCAAAGCCGCGTTTGAGCGGCCATTTCGATTCGTCCCGTTGGCCAAGATGCCACTTTCCTGCGAGGTAAGTGCTATAGCCGACGGGGCGAAGGGCCTCGGCAATAGTGACACTGCGGGAATTGAGGTAGCCGAGATAACCGTCGGGATGCGTAGCGGTGTTTCCGACCGCTTCCTCGGCGAGGCGACCCAAACCGGCTTGATGCGGGTGCAAGCCGGTGAGGAGGGCCGCGCGGGTGGGTGAGCAGCGGGCGGTGTTGTAGAACTGGGTGAAACGCAGACCGCCGGCGGCGAGCGCGTCGAGGTGAGGGGTGGGAATCTCTGAGCCGTAGCAGCCGAGGTCGGAGAAGCCCATGTCGTCGGCCATGATCAGAATGATGTTGGGGCGCGAAGGCTTAAGGTCGGCGGCAACGAGAGCGCCGGTGACGAGGAACAGCAGGAAAGCGGTGCAGAGATTTTTCATGGAGGAGTATTTCCAATCAACGGCAGGCAGCGATAAAGACGCGCGGGAGGAGCGACAGCTGCAAGTTTGCCCGCAACGCGACGATGTGGATGATTTTATTTGTGGGCGAACGTCAAATGGCCCGCGCGTTCGAAGGCGGCGAACGGTTCGACGTCGAGCCGAGCAGGTAAATCGATCGCCGGTGAAGCTGTGTAAGCTCTGCTAGGCGCGGCATCGCTGAGGTGGTGGGTGATGCCCGCACCGGTCCTTCGGCGAAAAACGGATGATTGATTTTTACCCCTTCCCGAGCGCCGAGTTTGGTTGGGTCGGCCGTGGTCACGGAGGTGGGCGCGTGAGCTAAACGCCTAGGGGCTACCTGTTCTCGCTAAGATCCGAATCGAGCACGCTGGAGCAAAAAATTTCCGTGTATTTGCGCGATGCTGCGGGCTAACTGCGGGCACTATGCAAGCGATGGACGAGCTGAAAACGACGATTGCCCGATTGCGGGCGCCCGATGGTTGTCCGTGGGATCAGGAGCAGACGCATGCGTCGCTGGTTCGCTGTCTCATTGACGAGGTGAGCGAGCTGATTGAAACGATTGATCGCGGGGATCTACCGCACATGCGCGAGGAGTTGGGCGATGTTTTGATCCAAGTGGTGTTTCACGCGCAGCTCGCGGCGGAGGCGGGAGCTTTCACGCTGGAGGACGTCGCGCGCGAGGTGAACGAGAAGCTCGTGCGGCGGCATCCACATGTTTTTGGCACGGGAAAGCTCGGGACTTCCGACGAAGTGCTCGTGCAGTGGGAGCAGATCAAGGCGCAGGAGAAGAAGCACGGTCCGGTAGCGAGCGGGGTGTTTAAGGACCTGCCGGGGCGTTTGCCGGCGCTGATGTTTGCCGAGGCGGTGTGGAAGCAGATTGAGAAGAAGGCGCTACCGGTTCCGGAGGAGAGCGTGGTCGATGTTGCTCAAGTGAAGGCGCTGGGCTCGCGGCTGACGGAGGCGGAGTTGGGCAAGATGCTGTTTGAAGTGACAGCGGCGGCCCGGGCCAAAGGGCTCGATCCCGAGGGTGCGCTGCGTCTGCACGCGACAAAAGTGATGCAGGCGGTGGAGGCGAAGGTGGCCGAGGGCAACCTTGCGAAGTAGGACGGGCCGTTGCCCCGGTTTTGGGAACTCGAAAATAGTAACGACGATGCCTCGAGCGGAACCAGGAGCGGGACGGGGTGCGGCGGCAGGCCGGAGACCTCACCTACCTACGGAAGTGATCGCGGAGTGGTGGACTCCGGTGGCGGAGCATCTCGCGCTGGAGCGTCGGTGCTCGGTCTATACCGTGCGTAACTATCGACAGGCGTTTGAGGATTTTTGGCGCTGGGCGCAAACGGCGGGGGTGTGGGCGCGAGGTCTCGACGCGCTTGAGGTGAGGGAGGTGAGGGACTTCGTGATCGAGGCGCGCGGCCGCTTTGACCGGCGGACGTTGCACAATCACGTCTCCGGCTTGCGCACGTGGGCGAAGTTCTGGCAGCGACGCGGGAAGCTGATCCGAAACCCATTTGTGGGGGTGCCGCTGCCGAAATTGGAGAAAAGGCTGCCGCAGTTCTTGACCGAAGAGCAGATGCAGCGGCTGCTGCGCGGCCCGCAACGCCTGATCGAAAACGAAAGCGAGCGCCCGGAGATCGCGTGGCGGGACCGACTGGCGATGGAGTTGCTCTACGGCGGGGGCTTGCGGGTGAGTGAAGTTGTGGGGCTCAACTACGGCTCGGTGGACGCGGCGAACGGAGTGGCGCGGGTAGTGGGCAAGGGAAGGAAGGAGCGGATGTGTCCGCTCGGGCGCGTCGCGGTCGCCGTGCTCGTGAAGGTGCGGGACACCTACGCCAAACAAGTAGGGCCCGATGATCCGGTGCTCGTGAATCCGGACGGCACACGAATGACGGTGCGGGCGGTGCAGTTGCAGCTGAAGAAATACCTGGCGCTGGCGGATCTGCCACTGGAGCTCACACCGCACAAACTACGGCATTCCTATGCGACGCATTTGCTAAACGCGGGCGCCGACTTGCGGCTGGTGCAGGAATTGTTGGGGCATGCACAACTGACGACCACCCAAGCCTACACCCACGTAAGCGTCGCTAGACTGCGCGAGGTCTACGCTAAGGCGCACCCGCGGGCGTGAGGCAGGGATTTCGCCCCCGGCCGAATCAGAACTTCGGCCGCAGATAAACCATCAGGACGGCGATGAACAGGAGTGCGAGAGCGACCTTGCTCAACATCCCGCGCCATTCGACCCGACGGTAGACGATGCCCGCCATCGCGGCGAGACCGACCAAGCAGACAAACTTCACCAGCACCCACGGCGTGACGAACGGAATCTTGTAAATCGTGATCATGCCGAAACCGCTCACGAACATCAGAAATGCGGCGATACCGGTGGTGATCATCGTGCGGCGCTTGTTCTCCGCGAGCGGATTGGCGAAGGCCATGAAGATGTGCGTGGCGAGAACCAGCAGCGAAAGGACGTGGACGATCTGATAGTAAGGTAGGCGTTCCATAGTGAAGTGGTGTTTCAAAAAATGGGGGAGAGCGGATGAGTCGGAGTCAATCCGCGCGAACTGGAAAACTAGAGCGTAAGTCTACGCGTCACGCTATTGCCGACGGCGTCGTAAAGGGTGAGTTCGGCCGCGGTCGCGCCGGTGGCGCGGCTGAGCGGCAGTTCGAGAACAAACGCCTCTTCGCGGGAATCGCGGATGCCGTCGGCGGGCTGCTCGACGGTTTCGCGAACCCCATTGTTCAGGACGACTTCGATGCCTTCAACGAGCGAGAGCGCGTCGCGACCGCGCACGGTGATCGTGAGCGCCTCGGCGGTGCGGGTCGCCGTCGCTTCGAGAATTTCCGGGGCGGTGTGATCCACGACGAGATTGTCCGTTTGAAAGGTCAGACTGAGTCGGTCGCCGGGGATGCGCGGCGCCGTCTCGGTGGCAACGAGGCGGGTAAAATAAACGCCGTCCGCGAGGCGCGCGGTGTCGAAAGTCACGTAGGGATCCCGGGTCGCAACCGTGAGATCGGTCCAAGCGGACTCGCTCTCCCGGCGAATGGAAAATGTGGCGCTTACGTTGTCGCCATCGGGATCGGCGAGCGTCCAAAGAGCCACCTGGGTGCCGGGCGATGGCACGACTTGGCTGGCAAGGAAAGCCGAGCGACTGCGTTTGCCCGCGCCCAGATCATCGTCTTTGCCGGCATTCAAAATCGAACTGAGAGAAGTGGACACGCTTGGGGTGGGCTCGGACCCGGGAATCAGGCCGAAATTGGGCGAAAGGAAACGAAACTCCTGCAGCGTGGGGCGCCGGTTCTGGGGCAGAAAATAGAGCGCGGGTTTTTCTATTTCAGCCGCGCTTGAAGCATCGGTAAGTTTCAGGCGGAGTTTGGCGTAGCGGCCGCGAAGTTCGGGCGCGCGCCAGGCAGGATCGGCGGCGTCAGGATTTTTGAGAACCGTCCAAGGCGTCCAACCCTCAATCTCATCGCTGCCGAGGCTGGTCTTTATCTCGAGCGAGATTTGACCGGTCTTAAGATCGCGAAGCCGGTCAAAGCGGAGAGCGCCGAGGCGGGCGGGAGTTCCGAGGTCGAGCCGGCGGGTTTCGGCAGATCGGTCCGAGGCCGCGTTGAAATCGAGGACGGCGAGACCAGGCGCGTTATTCCGCAACACGAGGAAACGTCCGGGAGAACCGGGGACGGCGGCGAGAGCATTGAGCTGTGCAGAAGTGCTGCCGGCAAAGGTGAGCGAAGTTCGGGCGGTAAGGTCGTAGCCGAGCAATTCGCCGAGTTCACCGCCCGCGATGAGCAAGGTATCGTTGTAGCGGGCGAGTTGGTAAAAGGCTATATTGGTACGGGAGGCCAAGACTTCCGGAAACCCGCCGGCCGGAAGATAAACGAGGCTGCTGCGACCGGAAAAGCGCTCGACCGGGGCGAACGACACGAGCGTAGGAGTCACTGACGAATCGGGGGAATCCTTCGTGTTTTTCGCGGGCGCAGAATTGATGCGGGTTTCGGCGGCCGAGGCGGTGAACACGAGTGTAGCGTAGAGATCGCCGTTGGCCTGAGGGAGGAGATCGGTGACCTCGGCGTCGCGGTTTTCTTGAAGCAGAACAGGTGGAACCGGAGCAGCGGGCGCGGTGGCGACAGGCGCGGCGAAAACGTAGATGTTACCCTTGGGCGACGAGCCGGCAGCGATGCGGCCGTCTGGAAACCGGGCAAGGCGACGTACATTGCGGTCTCGAATCTCGCCAAAAACGGAAACGCCTTTGGTCGTCAGAATTTTGGCATCGTTCGTCTTTCCGGGGGTCACGCCAGCAGTGGCGAAAACGGCGAGGTCGACGTGGTAAATGCGGGCGGGATTGCCGGTGGCGACGAGGGCGGTTGCCGGTGACACCACGAGCAGGTCAAAAATCGAGTCTGCCGGCAGGCCCAGACGAGCGACGATTTTTTCGTCGCGAAGCAGAACAAGGCCGCCGTTGGGTGACGTGCCGGCGAGGATCGAACCGTCGGGCAGCCGGCGCAGGGCGAAGATGTGGGGCTCGTCGAGCTTCGCTAGTTCGCGGGTGGTAAAAAGTGAGTCGGCCGGGCCGAGGGTAGCCTCAAGGATGCGACCATCGGGGCCGGTGCCCATGAGCCAACGGTCCGGAGCGGCGCCGGGGGCTAGCGACCAAAGCAGATCGGCGGGGAGCGCGGTGGCGGGGTTGAGTTCCGTGAGCGCAGGGCCGGGAACGAGGCGACCATCGGGGCGGGTGGCGAGGCCTTTCAGGTTGCGGCTTGGAACGTCGCGGTAGAAATCGAGATCGAGTTTTTTGGAGAGCGGATCAGCCGAACTTGAGGCTCCTCCGGGTCCGAAGATGGCGACCACGAAACACACGAAACACACGAAAGAGGGACGGCGGAGAATCGGGGCGCGAAACACACTGACGCCAGAAAGAAAGGGGAGGGTGGGCATTGAGGCGATACGGGGGAAAAAAGTGAGTGGAGATGCAAAAAGGATCAGTCTGTCACGCGGAGCGGGCGCCGAATCATGACGGTAGCGAGTTTGCCGGGGAGAAGATGACGTTCGTAAAGCGGGACAACCGCGCTGCGGGTTTGGAAACGCGCTTCGTCGGCGGCGCGGGCGATGCGCTCGATGGAGCCGGGAATCTCTGGCGTGGATGCGGTCTCGTCGGAAAAGAGGGTAGATTTCTCCACGATAGCGAGGCTCAGGCCGTCGCGCGGCCGATCATCGCGCATCGCCGAGAGATAGGAATCGAAGCTACGCAGACTGGCGGCGGCAATTACAGAGGGACGGCCGGCAAGTTCGTCGAGTGCTGTGCCCGGAGCGAGAATGACCTCGAGGTTCTTGCCGGCCCACGCGGCGTTGATCGGCAGGGTAATGATCTCTCGCTGGGCTTCGCCCTGAAAATCACGCCACGCCAGCGTCGCGGTGATCATGTCGCCGGCGCGGGCGGATGCTCGGGAAAGTTGAAAAAGGTCGATCGTGACGGCGGGATTGGCCGAAAGCGGTTCAATCGTGACGTTGATCGCCGAGGGAAATGTTTTCTCGTAGGGATTTTGCAGGTCTTGCGCGAGACTCTGGACGAACTGATTAAGACCTTGGGTGAAGGCTTGGGGACCGGCGTGAAGCGAGCGAGCGGCGAGGTGTTGAGTCGGGGAGAAACGGATATTACTTGTGATGCGGAAGCCTGAGGCGAGGGCGCCGTCGTTGGACCCGACGATGGCTTGGGTGACGCCGGCGGCGATCAAGGCGGGAGTGACCTGAGTATGGCGGGCAACTTGAAAACGGAGCGTGCGCCGAGTCGGGCTGTTGGGCGCAACGGAGACCTCGACGGCGATCATCGCGGGGCCCGCGCCGAGGGTGCCCGAAACGGCGGAGAGACGATCTTGCGTGATAGTTCCAAGCACAGACCCGGTGTTGGCGATTTTGACGGACTGAAGATTGGATGGGAGAATGGTGACGATTTCGGCGGCGCACATCGGGAGTTCGACATTGCCCAGCGACAGCATCGGGTGGCCAAAGGCGGTCACGCGGGTGCCGTCGACGCGCGAGACGGTGCCGGTGCCGGCGAGCGTGATGTCGCCGGTGGCAAGGGCGACGGCGATGGCGGAACCGGCGCGAAGCGGGGCGGGGCCGGGGGGGTGGTTGTCGACCGGTGCTCCCGAGGTGCTACCGCCGAGGGAGGTGACATCGAGCCCCAAGGCCGTGAAGCGCGGAGCGAAAAGATCAGCTACGACGGGGGCGAGCCCGCTCAGCGTGAAGACAGGGCGGAGCGGTTGGTAGGCGGAAAGAGGTGAGGGACGAGGGGTGAGGGGATACGGAACGGAAGTAAGCGGAACCGCCGGCGGCCTGGAGGGAGCGAGGTCGGGCTTATCGCGGACCTCCGTGAGATCGGCGGCGGGCGTAAAACCGGCATGGCGGACGGTTTCGAATCGCTGGATTTGATAACTCAGGGCACCGGCGAGACGTCCATCGATGTAGAGCGGGCTGCCACTCATGCCGGCAACGGCGCCCATGTTTTGAACGCGAGAATCGGTGAGCTGGCAAATAATCAGGGACTTTCCAGGGCCTAGGGCGTTGCGGACCACGCCGGTAACCTCGACCTCGAAAGGTTCGGGCTCGGTGCCGCGAAAAACAGTCCAGACTTGGCCACGTTGGCCCGGGCGAAGTTCATCGATAGGAATGGTAGCGACAGGCGCCGAGGCGGGTTGGGCGCAGAGCGCTCCGACCGTTAGACTAAAAAACGCCGCAACCAAAAGCCGGCGCACCACGCCTAAAGCACGGAAAAAAGTCGGGGAAGAAAACTGGGCGACGGGCATTTTTTAGAGTTCGCGGAGAGATTTTGAAAGGATGTCGCAGGCGTGGTCGATAGCGTCGCCTGCGTGCGCAGTGCTGAGGAAATAGGCCTCATATGCGCTCGGGGGCAAGTAGAGCCCGCGGGATAAGCAATTTTGAAAAAAGCGGGCAAACAGCGAAGCATCGGACGTGATCGCGGTCGCATAATCTCGGATCGGTGTTGCGGTGAAAAAAACGCTGAGCATGGAGCCCCGCTGGGGAACTTGGACGGGCAGGCCTTTGGTCGCCGCCGTTGAAAGGACGGCGTCGCGGACTTGGCGACCCAGTGCGTCGAGGCGGGCATAAGGGTCGAGCTCGGCGAGGAGTCGGACGCTCGCAATGCCGGCGGCCAGCGCGAGCGGATTACCGGAAAGCGTTCCCGCCTGATAAACGGGGCCGAGCGGCGCGAGGTGATCCATGATATCGGCGCGTCCGCCAAAGGCGCCGACGGGCAGGCCGCCGCCAATAATTTTACCGAGGCAGGTGATGTCCGGAGTGATCGACTCGAGGTGTTGGACTCCGCCCAGGGCGAGGCGAAACCCGGTCATCACCTCGTCGAAAATGAGCAACGTCCCGTGCTCGGTGCAGAGGCGTCGGACCTCGGCAAGGTAGCCAGGTTCAGCCGGAATGAAGCCGACATTACCGATGTAAGGCTCGAGGATGACCCCGGCGATTTGCGCGGGATGGGCGGCGAGCGCGGCCGCGAGAGCAGGGCCGTCGTTGAAGGGCAGGACGATGGTCTCGCGGGCAAAGCTGGCGGGAATCCCGGCGCTGTCGGGATGGCCGTGGGTAAGGGCGCCCGAGCCGGCTTTGATCAAGAGCGAGTCGGAGTGGCCATGGTAGCAACCGGAGAACTTGATGATTTTATCCCGGCCGGTGAACCCACGGGCAAGGCGTACAGCGGACATGGTGGCTTCGGTGCCACTGCTGGTCAGGCGGACTTTTTGGATCGATGGAACCAGCCCGGTGATGAGCTCGGCCATTTCGACTTCGTAGGGATTGGGCGTGCCATAGGAGGTGCCGTCCTCAAGGGCGGCGGAGATGGCGGCTTTGATAACCGGGTGGTTGTGACCGTGAATCGCGGGACCCCAGGTGCCGACAAAATCGATGAGTTCGCGATCGTCGGCGGTCACCAGCGTTGCACCGCGGGCGGACTTTACGAAGAAAGGCGAACCACCGACAGCGCGGAAGGCCCGAACGGGCGAATTCACACCGCCAGGAATGAGGCGGCGAGCACGGGCGAAGAGGGCATCGGACACGGGATCGAGCACGGGAAAAAAGAAAAAAGTTAAACGATCAGAGGCCGCGCACGACGAGCACGAACACGCCGGACCATAAAAACTTCCGCTATAATTATCCTAATGGCATGGCTGGCAAACGGCTTGGCCGCCCCTGCCCGTCTGGCCTGAGATAGGCGTCGTCTCTACGGCCCGGCATTTTTAGGGTGACAGTGGTCATAGGGGCTCGAGGTCATTTCGGCTTTGGGGTTTCACGGCGGGGCAACGCGCCGGTGGGTAGACCACAAATTACTTATGCGTGACGATTATATCAAAGGTGCCCTGAAGATGGTCGATGACCCAAATATCTTGGTGAACTTGGTTTCACTGCGGGTGAAGCAACTCAAGCGCGGTAATCGTCCTCTCGTGGAGTCGCTGGAAAAAATGTCGCCGGAAGACACGGCGTTGCGCGAAATTATGGAAGGCAAGATCAGCTTCGAATTGGCGACCAATCTCGAAGCGCACGGGAATCGGTAAGCGAGCGCTTCCGCCAAGGGACGCCGCGGTCACCGATGCTGAGGTGATTGCCCTCGGGATCGCGGCCTGTGCAGAAATTCGAACCGGGAGATAGGGAAGTGGCTCCCAGCCGGAAGCCGCGTGCGACTAAGGTTCTCTTTGCTTGGGCAACGTCCGTGACGCCGAAGACCATCTTGGCCGCGGCTCGCCGATGGTCGGCAGTTGTGGCCGCGCGATGGAGAGCGAGGTGGCAGCTGCCGGCGGACCGGTTGACCCAGCCATCCTCGCTTTCGCCGACGTTCAACAGCTCGAATATTTGCCGACAAAAATCGGCAAATTTTTCGGCATCCTTCACGTCGATCACGATTCTGGCGATCGAGGCGAACATCGCGGGTTAACTCACGTACTTCTGGACAATCGGAATGCGACGACCGACGCCGAACGCGAGCGGAGTGATGCGCAGGCCGGGGGCGGCTTGCTTCCGTTTGTATTCGTTGAGGTCGACCTTGCGGGCGATGTCGTTGACGACGGCCTCGGGGAAACCTCGCGCGACGAGATCTCTGCGGGATAGGCCCTCCTCGACGTAGCCTTTGAGAATCGCGTCGAGCTGCTCGTAGGGCGGCAGGCTGTCTTGATCGACTTGGCCCGGGCGGAGCTCGGCGGAGGGCGGCTTGTCAATCGTGTTGGCAGGGATGATTTCGCGGTCCCGGTTGATCCAACGCGAGAGCGCGTAAACCTGCATCTTGAAGACATCGCTGATGACCGCGAGACCGCCACACATATCGCCGTAAAGCGTACAATAGCCGACGGCCATCTCGCTCTTGTTGCCGGTGGTCAGAAGCAAGGCGCCGAATTTGTTGGAGAGCGCCATCATCAGCACTCCGCGGACGCGGGCTTGGATGTTTTCCTCGGTCACGTCGCGGGTGCGGCCGGCGAAGACCGGACCGAGCGCGGTTTCGGCCGCGGCAACGGCGTCGGCGATGGCAATCGTCTCGAAGCGGATGCCAAGGTTGGCCGCAAGGATGCGGGCGTCGTCGCGGGAATGTTGGGAAGAGATTGAGGAAGGCAGTGAGACACCGATGACGTTCTCCGCGCCGAAGGCTTCGGCCGCGACGACGGCAACGAGGGCGGAGTCGATGCCACCGCTGAGCGCGACCAGGGCCTGCTTGAAGCCTGATTTCTGGGCGTAATCGCGGAGGCCTAGGACCAACGCAGCGTAGATGTCGTCAAGATCGGGTTGATGAAAGGTCGGCGATGGAGGTGTGGTGACCGCCGTATCGACGACGCGGAGCTCCTCGGTGAAGGCGGAGAGGCCGGCCGTGATCGAACCGACTGAAGAGGCGACCAGACTACGCCCGTCGAAGATGAGCTCGTCGTTGCCGCCCACGGCGTTGACGTAGGCCACCGGACAGCCGAGCGCGCGGGCGGCGTCGGTCACGAGTTTCTCGCGGACATCGCCCTTGGCGAAGTGCCACGGGCTGGCGGAGAGGTTGACCATCACGTCGCACGTTTGCGCAGCGAGTTGGGCGAGTGGTTCGAGGCCGTGATAAAGACGCCTCGTGCCGAGCATCGGGTGGGTCCAGATGTCTTCACAAATCGTGATGCCGATGCGGAAGCCGGCATGTTCAACGACGGTGGGCGACGCGGCGGGTTCGAAGTAGCGGTCTTCGTCGAACACATCGTAGGTGGGCAAAAGACATTTTCGGGCCGTGGCGACAATCTGGCCGCGATGGCAGAATGCCGCGGCATTGAAAAACGGTCGGCCGGTCGCGGCCGGGTTGGGCTCCACCGTGCCGATGACGGCGGGCACGTCGCCGATGATGGCGACGATTTGGGCGAGGGAATCGGCGACGTCGCTCACGAAGCGGCGTTTGAGCAGAAGATCGCGCGGCGGGTATCCGCAGACGATGAGCTCCGGGAAAACAACCAGTTCGGCGCCCTGCGCGACGAGGGACTCGTAGGCGGCGATGATTTTACGGCGATTACCGGCGAGGTCGCCGACGGTCGGGTTGAGCTGGGCAAGGCCAAGGCGCATGGAAGGAAGGAGCGAAAAGCGTGGACGCGTTTTGGCGAGCCGCAACTCACCGGGCTTGCAGCAGCCGGGCCGCCGACGCTTTGTTGATCAGCTAATGCATCTTGATCCCGACAGTTTAACCGACCGGAACGTGAAGCTCGCATGAGTATGCAACCGGCACTGATTCTGGCCTCGGCGTCGCCGCGGCGGCGGGAGTTGCTCGCCCAGTTGGGCGTGGTGTTTACGGTCGTCACGGCGGAGGTGACGGAGCACGAAGATCCGGCCAGCGAGCCCAAGTCGATGGTCGCGCACAACGCGGCGCTGAAGGCGGATTGGGTCGCCGCGCGTCATCCTGATGCGCTGGTGTTGGGCGCAGACACGACCGTTTTTATCGAAGGCACGGTTTTGAACAAACCGGCGGACGGGGTGGAGGCGCGGGCGATGCTGCGGCGGCTAAGCGGGCGGACGCATACGGTGTTCACCGGGCTGGCCGTGAGGCGCCTGCGCGACGGACTGCGCCTCGAAGCCGGCGAAGCGAGCGAGGTGACGTTCAAGGAGTTTGGCGAAGAGACGATCGAGGCGTATTTGGCGAAAGTGAATACGCTCGATAAAGCCGGCGGCTATGGAATTCAGGATAACCCCGAGTTGATTGTCGCGGGTTACCGCGGGTCGCTTTCGAACATCGTCGGGTTACCACTAGAAACGACGAAACAAATTTTGACCAAATGCGGTCTGCTGCGTTGAGTGACCGCAGTCCCGATCCTCGCCACGCGTCAATGAGTGCCACCTTGAGTCCACCACCTGCGGCCCCGCGCCGGGGTTTGCCGCGCCTGTCGAGCAATCCGGAGACGAGATCGGTGCAGATCGGGGTGATCGGGACGCTGGTTTTGCATCTGCTGCTGTTTGTGGCGGCCCCATATTTTCTTACGGTCGGGCCTACGGTTTTGCCGAGGAGTGAAGAGCCGCAGACGTTTAGTATTGAGATGCCGCCGGACGAGTTTGAGACCCAGAAGCCCGCGCCGAAGCCGGCGCCGTTCAAGTTCGTGGAAGCCAACCCCGACGCGCCGGACAATGTGCCGGACAAAACGGACAATTTCAGTTTCATGAACCAGCAGGTGGCGCAGGAAAAACCCACGCCCAACGGCACCAGCGACATGCCGGCGCTCGTGGGCAAGAAGGACGTTCAGTCGACCCAGATTGTTGATGGCCAGTTGACCAAACCCGAAGAAGCCGTGCCGACCGCCCCGCCAACCGAGGCAACGACGGCAGAGGAAAAACAAGAGGCGCCCAAGCAAGAGCAGAACCCGCTTTCGGGCTTTGAGAAACAGGAAGGCGAGAACCCGGACGCATTCGGCAGCAACGTCGCGAAGTTTGCCCCGGGAGCCAAAGCGGTGCCCGACCGCGTCGAAGGGATCCAAAACGCGCCGCTGATCCAGACCGCGACGGCAAACACGCCGAGGCTTGACCGGCAGAAACCGCAGCCGCGCCCGGTCCTGCAAAAGCAGCAGGTGAGACCGGGGATTTTTTCGGACAACAAATTTGGCACGATGAACATCGGCCCGACCGCGGTGGATGCAAAATGGAGCAACTACGGCGTCTACCTTCAGCGCATGATCGAGACGGTGCAGATCCAGTGGGATCGCATCTTGCTATCGAGCACGCTTTATCCGCCGTCGGGAACGACCGTAACGGTCAAATTCCGGATGGACTCCGACGGCAAGATCACGGCCATCGTCGACGTGAAGAACACCTCCAACGAGCAAGGCAAGGAAGCGTGTATTTCCGCGATCACGGCGCGTTCGCCCTACGGGAAATGGTCGGATGACATGATCGCGGTGTTGGGCGATTCGCAGGAGATGACGTTCACATTTTACTACCAGTGAGCGCGGTCGGCGCGAGTTTTTGGGCAGGCTTGCCGTTTGGACCGGGCGTCAAAGTGCTGGCGCACGATGTGAATGGACTGGCCGGGCTCGATAAGCCGGCGGGCGTGCTTTCGCATCCGAATCAGAAATCTGATCAGCCCAAGGCATTGCTCGACGCGCACTACGCGCTCGACGGGGAATTTTACCAGTGGAAGGACGCGGCGGGTTCCGACCGAAAGCTCTGGCTGCTGAACCGGTTGGATTCAGCGACGTCGGGGGTGATTTTGGTCGCGGCCAGTGCGGAGTTGGCCAACGAGATTCGCGCACAGTTTAAGCGCAAACAGGTGAAGAAGGTTTATCATGCATTGGTCTTTGGCACGCCGGCCAAGTCCGTCGAGTCTTGGCGCGATCTCTTGGCTGTCGAAAAGCGCGGCGGCCAGATTCGCACGGCGGCGCAATCCGGTCACATGCCGGCCGAGTGCTTGGCGAGTGCGGTGCGGAGCGGGCGGCAGCAGCCCAAGCTCACCTTGATCAAGCTGGAGCCGCGCACCGGGCGGAGCCACCAATTGCGGGTGCAGTGCGCCAAGCGGCATCTGCCGATCGTGGGGGACCAGACTTACGGAGACTTTACGCGGAATCGTGCGTTTGCGAAGCAGGCCGGAACCAAGCGGCTTTTTCTGCACTCGTCGGAGACCAGTTTTCTCTACGAGTGGCGCAGCCGGGAGTTCCAATTTACCGCGCGCGCGGCTTTACCTTCGGAGTTTGAGCAGAGCCTCTGAGTTCGGCGCGGTGCGTTGCAGCTGAGACTTCCCTCGGCCCGGTGATTGTGTTTTGTTGCCCGACTCGCCGCCATGATTCTGCCCAAATCCACCCGCCTCACGTCCGATCAGCTCGCCGAAATCACCGCCATCGTCGCGGAGTTTGGCTGCAAGATTCAGCCCATCGTGGGCGCGATGCGCTCGATCTATGCCATCGTGGGCGACGAGCGGGACGACCTCATGATCAATCGACTCGAGGGCCTAGATTACGTCGATCGCATCGATCGGATTCAGTCGCCGTTCAAGCTCATGGACAAACGGTCGGACCTGGCTAGCCACCGGATCAAGATCGGCGGCGTCACGCTTGGCGAGGAGCTGTTCATCATCGCCGGCGCCTGCACGATCGATCCCAAGAACCCCAACTACTTTTACGAGACGGCGGCAGCGGTAAAGGAAGCCGGAGCCAACGCGCTGCGCGGCGGCGTATGGAAACCGCGGACCAATCCCTACACGTTTCAGGGTGATGTGAAGTCGCTCGACATCTTGATGGAGGCCTCGCGCCGCACCGGGCTGCCGGTGGACACCGAGGTGATGGAAGAGGCGCACATCAAGTTGGCGCTCGATGCCGGCGTGACGACGCTCCAAGTCGGCGCGCGTAACGCGCTCAATTATTCTCTCCTGCGTGCCATCGGCAAAGCGATCGGCGAGAAAGACACGGCGGTGTTGCTCAAGCGGAGCATTCACATGGGGCCGCTCAACGAGTTCATCTCGGCGGCCGAATACATAGCGGCGTTTGGAAATCCCAACGTGATCCTCTGCCCGCGCGGGACCACGCCGACGCTTGACGGCTTTCGCAATCATCCCGACGAGAGCATCACGCCGCTGCTAAAGGAAAAAACTTGGGCGCCCGTGGTGGTCGATCCCTCGCATTCGGTTGGCAAAGCGAGCTACGTGCCTGCGGCAGCATTGGCGGCGGTCGCCTATGGGGCGGACGGGCTCTGCATCGAAGCTCACGTCGAACCGGCGAAAGGCATCGGCGATGACCCTAAGCAGGCACTCACGCCGGATGTGCTGAAAAAGACGATCGCGCAGGCGAAGCAGCTCTGGGCGATCCGGCGGGGGTGATGGAGCGAGAAGAGTTCGTGAGAGCAGACCGAATTGGGGACGCTCGATGGGCTTCACTTGGCGCCTCTTCGGTCGGTGATCACCCGTGCAATTCCGCCCAAGAAAAGCAGATGTGCGCATGGTGAAGCTGCCGAGGTCTGCGACCATGGACTCGAGGAGAGCAATCTTCGCCCGACGTGCCCGCTGCTAGAGCAGACTCATCTGATCGGAGTCGGCGGGCGTGACGGAGATTTTTTTCTTCGGCTTGGCGGTGGGCGCCGCAGCGGGAAGCGTTACGCTGGTGTCATCACTTTCGAGTTTGGCCAAGATGGTCTTGGCCCGGTCGATCACGCTGAGCGGCAGGCCGGCGAGCCGTGCAACTTGGATCCCGTAGCTGCGGTCGGCCGCGCCGGGGACGACGCGGCGCATGAAAACGATCTCGTCGTTCCACTCCTTCACCGCGACGGAGAAGTTGCGGAGGCGCGGCAGGTGTTTGTCGAGCTGGGTGAGTTCCTGATAATGGGTCGCGAACAACGTGCGCGGGCCGTTGGTGGGCTGGCGGTGCAGGTGCTCGACGACGGCCCATGCGATGCTGAGTCCGTCATAGGTCGAGGTGCCGCGGCCGATCTCATCGAGGATGATGAGCGAGCGCGTGGTGGCGTTGTTGAGGATGTTGGCGGTCTCGTTCATCTCGACCATGAACGTCGAATTACCGCGGGCGAGGTCGTCGCTGGCGCCGACGCGGGAGAAGATACGATCCACGAGCCCGACCCGGCAGGACTTCGCCGGTGTCCAACAACCAACTTGGGCCATGAGCGTGATGAGCGCGACCTGGCGGATGTAGGTCGACTTGCCGGCCATGTTGGGGCCGGTGAGCAGGGCAATCTGCGCATCGTCGCAGGCGAGCAGTGTGTCGTTGGGAACGAAGGCCGTGGTCGTGCCTCGGGCAACGGCGACATCGGCCGTGCGCAGCATCTGTTCAACGACGGGATGCCGCCCCTCTGTAATCTCGAGCAGGTCGCCCTCGTCGAGGGACGGTTGGCAGTAGTTCCATTCGCGTGCGAGCAGCGCCCAGCCCGCGAGCACATCGAGCTCGGCCAAGGCATCGGCGGTGCGGGAGAGGGCAAGCGAGTCGTCGAGAATCGCGGCAGTGAGCGTGGCGAAGAGTTCGTGCTCGCGGGCGAGGGCGTTTTCTTCGGCGTGGAAGATTTCTTTTTCCTTTAGCTTGAGAGCCTCGGTGACGTAGCGCTCACCGCCGACCGTGGTTTGACGGCGGATGTAGTCCGCGGGAACGAGGTGCAGGTTGGCTTTGGTGATCTCGATGTAGTAACCAAAATTATTCGTGAAGCGGACTTTTAGACTGCGAATGCCCGTGCGCTCCTGCTCGGCGCGTTCGAGATCGGACAGCCAGGTTTTATTGTCGGTCGTGAGCGAACGAAGCCGGTCGAGCTCGGGATCGTGACCGGCGCGGATGAAATTGCCGTCGGCGAGATCATTGGGAAGTTCGTCTGTAAGGGCGGACTGCAGGAGCTGCCGTAGTTGCGGTAGCTCCTGTAGTTGAAGGCTCAAATTCGAAAGCTGCAGACCCGGCCCGAAGGCGGAGAGAGTGGCACGAAGATCGGGCAACTGGAGGAGCGTATCGCGGATGCCGCCGAGTTCGCGCGGATTGCGCAGCCGGTTTTGCAGCCGGCCAAGGATGCGCGGAACGTCACGGATGAGACCGAGGCGCCCCCGCAGTTCGGCGAGCATACTGGGCTGGGCGCGGAGCTCTCCAACGAGCGACTGGCGCCGAAGAATCTCGGTGAGATCGAGGGTGGGGGCGGCGAGCCAGCGTTCAAGCAGTCGGGCACCGGTGGAGGTGGCCGTGCGGTTCATCGCCGTGAGCAGAGAGCCGTCACGCGTGCCGCGGGACGAGGTAAAAACCTCGAGATTTCGCAGGGTCGCGGGATCAAGGAGGAGCGTGTGCGCGCTGCGGTATTCTTGCAGACCGCGGAGATTTTCCGGTTTGGCGCAGAGATTCTCCGTCGCGTAGTAGACAAGCGCGCCGGCGGGCCCGAGTGCGGGATGGGTGTGGGCGAAACCGAAGCCCTGAAGATTCAGGACGCCGAGCGTATCCATCACGGTCTTGGCGCCGGTAGACGTTTCAAAGTGATAGCCGGCGAGCTCGGTAGTGAGACGTCCGAGGCAGAAGGCATGCAACGCGTGGGTGTCGGCTTGGTCGTGGGGCGCAGCGGCCCAGCGGGCGAGGGCGCCATCGATGACGAGCAGTTCGGCCGGATCGAGTGCCGTGAGGACGGGGAGCAGATTGGCGATGGCCGGATCGGTCGCGACCCGGAACTCTCCCGTCGACAGATCCAGCCACGCGGCGTGGAGACCCGCGGCATCAAAGGCGAGAGCGCACAAGTAGTGGTTGCGGGCCGCATCGAGTTGGGCGGCGTTGAGGGTGGTGCCGGGGCTGAGGATGCGCGTCAGAGCGCGCCGAACCAGTTTCCCGGGCTGGGCGGGCTCGGCTTGGTCGCAGATGGCGACTTTCTTGCCGGCGGCCAAAAGTTTGGTGACGTAGTTGTCGAGCGCGACGGAAGGCAGACCGGCCATCGCATGGTCCTGCCGTTTGGTGAGGGTGAGCCCGAGAATTTTTGAAGCGACGACGGCGTCTTCGAAGAAGAGTTCGAAGAAATCGCCGAGCCGAAAGAGGAGCAGCGTGTCTTTCGGCAGGCCGCGCTTCACCTCGAAGTATTGCTGCATCATCGGAGTGAGTTTGGGGGCGTCGGCGGGCATGGGAGCGGACGAGGATTGGAACCACGAAACATCCGGAATACACGAAAAAATTCCCGGAGTTTGCCTCGGACCGAAGGACCCGTGCAGGGTGGGGTGTGGTCAAACTCTTTCATCGTGATCTGGGCGGCGCGGGGAAGCCGCCGCTGGTAATTTTGCACGGGCTGCTCGGCTCGTCGCGGAACTGGCAGACGGCGGGTCGGGATTTGACGGAGCGGTTTCACGTGTCGGCGCTCGACCTGCGAAATCACGGGAGTTCGCCCCACGCGGACGAGATGACCTACGAGGCGATGGCGGGGGACGTCGTGGCGTGGATGGATGCGCAGGGCTTGGCGCGGGTGACGTTGCTGGGGCACAGCATGGGCGGAAAAGTTGCGATGCTACTTGCGTGTCGGCACCCGCAGCGCGTGACGCGGCTGATCGTCGTGGATATCGCGCCGAAGGATTACTTCTGGGCAGGCCATCGAGCGGAGTTTGCGGCGATGAACGAGCTCGATTTGGCGAGCTTGCAATCACGCGCCGAAGCGGAGCTGCGGTTCGAAGCGCGGGTGGACGATTGGGCGATGCGGAAATTCATCGCGACGAATCTGGAGCGGATGCCCGACGTCGCCGGCGGATGGCGGTGGGTGATCAACCTGCCGGTCGTCACGGAGGCGCTGCCCGATCTGGAGCGGAATTCAATCGCCGCGGGTGATAGGTTCCCGGGCCCAACCTTGTTCATTGTTGGCGGCCGTTCACGCTACGTGAGCGCGACAGACCACGCTTTGATTGTTGGGCATTTCTCCGCCGCGCGCGTGGAGACGATCGGCGAGTCCGGGCACAACCCACATATGGAGGCTCGGGCGGCGTTTGTGGCTCTGATCGAATGACGGAATTCCCACCTCAATGGGCGGATTTTGCCGCTGCTGCGGGGGTGACGGAGTCGGCGGCGGAAGTCGGCGCGGGCACGGGAGCAGCGCCGACGAGCGGGCGATAGAATTCCACTTTGCCGGTCTCGATGTTGTAGAAGCCGCCGATGATGTCGATGGCTTGGCGGTCGTGGAGTTCGCGGAGAACGATGCTGCGTTCGCGGATTTGACGGACGGCGAGGATGACGTTGAGGCGGCCAACGTCGTCGACGAACTTCAGGTTTTTCGACGTGCGTGGTTTGCCGTCGGCCGGCACACCCACGACGGCGGGTTTGATGCGGGCGAGAAGAGACGTGAGATTACCCAGCACGACGTCGTCGTCGGCACCCTTCATCGCGCCACAATGGCTGTGACCGAGAACGACGATGAGTTTGGCGCCGGCGACCTTGTGAGCGTATTCAAGCGAACCGAGGACGTCGTCGTTGATAATGTTGCCGGCGAGCCGAAGGCTAAAGACATCGCCGAGGCCCAGGTCGAAGACGTGCTCGACGGCGGTGCGGGAGTCCATGCAGCTCACGATCGAGGCGAACGGGTGTTGGCCGTGGGCGGTGGCTTTGACTTGGGCGGGCAAATCTCGGGCGGCACGCCGGCCGGCGAGGAACCGGGTATTGCCCTCTTGCAGCCGGATGAAAGCGGCGCTGGGCGACATAAGGGTCTGATCTGCCTCGGTCACGACGGCCAGAGCTGCCGGGGTGGGAGAAGCCGGAGCCGAAGAGGAATTGGCGCGGAGCGCGACCAGCCCCAAAAGCGGAAACAAGCACAGCGCCTGAAACAGAGATGCCCGACGGAAATAATGCATCGGGCGAGCATCGGCACGTTGGCCGCCGACTTAAAGCAGGAACCTGCGGCGCGCTAACGCCGCGCCCAGAGACGAAGGGCGGCGAGCAAGTAGGTCTCGAGGGCGGCGGACTCGTTGAGATTCAGGCGGAGAAGACCGACGGCGTGCTCGAGCTCGTCGACGCTGGCGGTGAAGGCGCGCCGCGCTGGCTCGTTGCCGGCGGTCAACCTTGGGAGAGCGAAATTGCGGGTCGCGGTTTCTATCTCGGCAAAGAGGCGGAGCCGGATCCCATTGGCGATTCCGGTTTCGATGGCCTCGATTTCATCGTCCTTGATGTCGGCGGGGAGCTTTTCCTTTTGCTGTTTCCAGACCTCAGCGGTCGCGAAATCGAGCACCGCACCGAAGCGGGAAACGAGACCATAAATCGCAAAAACATGGTCAGCCACGGCGCGTTTATCCGGGACTATTTCGGAGAGGCGCTTGAGCCAAGCCCGGTAGTCGTCGAGCCACGCGGGCCAACCGTCGGTGTCCACCGACAGGCCGGAAGACGGGAACCGAAAGTGCAGGACGCGGCTACGAATCGTGGGGAGGAGCGCATAGGGGCGCGTCGTAAGGAGCAGCAGGGTCGTGTGCGGCGGCGGTTCCTCGAGGGTCTTCAAAAACGCGTTGGCCGACTCGACGTTCATGCGGTCGGCTTCGTAAATGATGGCGACCTTTTGGGCGGAGACCGCCGAGGTGACGTAGAGCTTGGGGAGAAACTCGCGCATCGTGCCGGGCTCGGGGTTTTCCGCTTTGCCGATCGGAATGAGGCGCATTTTACCCTTGGGGCGGAGGGCGAGGTAGTCGGGATGGTCCTTGACGGCGAAGTGCGCGGAGGACGCCGGGGTGTTGAGCAATCGATCGGCAATCGCGTGGGCCACGCCGACGAGGGTGCCGAGGTCGTCGCCGTGAAGGAGAAGACTGTGCGAAAGCCGGTGACGGACGATCGCCTGCTCGATGACGGCAACGCCGGGCGTGCCAACAAGGGCGGCGGGCCAAGGGGCGGGTGGTTGAACGTGGGCAGACATCAGACGCGCAATAAGCGAGCGGCACGGGGAGGGACGGGAATCCACCCCGAAGTGATCAGCCGAGGCGGGCTTTCACCGCGGACCAGATTTTTTTATCGATGGCATCGACGGACTTGGTGCCGTCGACGACGACGATGCGCTCAGGTAGCCCTTTGGCGAGGACGAGGTAGCCTTCGCGAACTTTGGTGTAGAAATCGATGTTCTCGCGCTCCATGCGATCGGGCAGGTCGGAGGCGCGTTGCTTCAGTCGGGCGAGACTTACCTCGGTGGGCACATCGATGACGATGGTGAGATGAGGCATGACGTTGCCGATGGCGAAGCGGTTGATCTGCGCTACGGGATCGGCGGCGAGGTTGCGGGCGATGCCTTGATAAACGGTCGACGAGTCGAGGAAACGGTCGCTGAGGACGACTTTGCCCGCGAGCAGGGCGGGGGCGATCACTTCACGCACCAGTTGGGCCCGGGCGGCCGCAAACAGCAGGAGCTCGGTCTCGGCGCACATCTCGTCGCCCTTGGAATTGTGGACGATGATATTGCGGATTTGTTCGCCGATTTCGGTGCCGCCCGGTTCACGAACCGTCACGACGTCGCGCTTGATCTTCTGCAGGTGGGCGGCGAGACGTGCGATCTGGGTTGATTTCCCCGAACCCTCGGAGCCCTCGAAGGAGATCAGCCGGCCGGATGAATTTTTGGAGGATGGCATAGGGAAAAGGTAAGTGATCAGCTCCAGTTGGCGAGGAACGTCTCAAGGTCGGCCAAGCTGGGACTCTTGGCTGTGCGCACATAGTGGCCGCTGGTGCAGACGCCGGCGCCGAGGCAAGCTTCAGGCGAGCAACCGATGAGCTGGGCGGCGCTAAAGCCCGCGTTGAAGTGGTCGCCGGCACCGGTGGTGATGAGGGGCTGGGCTACATAGGGCCCGGGAATCCACCACGTGCCGTCGCGGGTCGCGCAAGCGGCGGATTCTTTGGGGTGAACGACCACGGTGGTGAGATCGAGGCGTTGGCGGATCTTCTCCGCCATCTCGCGGAGACCGGATTCGCTTTCGGAGACGACCCCGAAGCCGAGCGCGGTGAAGACCTGTTGGGCTTCTTTCAGATTTAGCCCGAGAGTAACGCGACCGAATTGCTCAAACTTCCCGATGACATCGAGCGCGTAAACGAGATCGGCAGCGGAGCGTTTTTCCGGGTCGGCGAGGTCGAAGAAGAAAGTGCGCCCGGGTCGGACCGGGGTCGCCGGCAGAACGCGTTCAACCAGATCGGTGAAGATCGCGGTCATGTTGGGAATCATGGTCCAGTTGACCAAGGCAACGAGATCGCTCGCGGCGAGGGCGGCGCGGTAGCCGTCGATGCCGCCGAGGGCGGTCGTGATGTTGGCGGCGGTGACTTCGTCGAGGCTGCGCATCATACCGAGCATGACTTTGCCGTCCGTGAATTCGACGGCGGTGGTCTGGGCCGGTTCAACAAACGAGATGACGCGGGCGCGGCTCGCAAAGTCCGCGAAGACCGGATGCACCGCGCCGCGGCCGAGTGCTCCGACGTAGGTGACGCTGGCGCCATGGGCGAGCAGGGCGTTGCCCATGATCGGGCCGTTGCCGCCGAGTTTGTCCATCCGGGGATAGAACTCGATGTTGGTGCTCTTGCCGGCGGCCCCGATGATGCGTTGGCCAAATTCGGCAATCGTGGGAAAGGGTGTGAAGTTGTCCCCTTGGCCGGCGCGCTGGGCGACGGGGGTCACGATGGTATCGACGAAGCCATCGAAGCCAACGAGTGCGGTCTTTTGGGCAAGCGAGCCACGGCGGTCGCGGAGCTCACGGAGGGTGCGAGTCTTGAAGTCCATGTGAAAGTAAGGATACGCAGCGAAAAATCACCGGGACGTGGCGGCAAACAGATTCGCGCGGGGCGGAATTCTCCGGTGAAAATACGCGGCAAAAAAGCGCAGGGAATTTCCGTTGAACGCGCCGCGCAAACCCGCCAACTCTTCAATTCTATTCATCATGCCCGCGCCGCTCACCGCTCCTCTGTTCCTCGCCTCCGCCAACATCATTGAGATCTTCGAACGAACCGGAATGGTCGACAAGGTGATCGTCCTCGGCCTCGCGCTGTTCAGCCTGGTGGCTTGGACGGTGATGATCGCGAAGCATTATGAGCTGAAGCGCCTGCGGATGTTGAATCACAATTTCGACGCCCACTTGCGGGATCAAAAGTCGCTGCTCTCCTTGCCGGAGTCGTTTAAAAACAAGCGGTCGATCCCGTATGCCGATCTGTTTGCCGACGCGATGGAGAGTTACTGGCGCGCAGCGGCGATCATGAAGGAGCAGGGGATCGTCAATTCCCGCGCGCCGCTGGAGCACGCCGAGAACGCGATCCAGCGAGCCATCGCCCGCCAGACCCTGCGCTACGAATCGAGCATGATTTTTCTGGCCTCCATTGTGTCAGGCGCGCCGTTCATCGGGTTGCTGGGCACGGTTTGGGGCGTGATGGAGGCCTTTAGCGCCGTCGCCAACCAACAGACGGCCGGAATTCAGCAGCTGGCGCCGGGCGTCTCGGGTGCGATGTTGGCTACGATCGCGGGCTTGGTGGTCGCGATCCCCTCGGTTTTCGGCTACAATTTGCTGCTCGGTAACACCCGCGAAATGATCACCGAGATCGAGAACTACGCCAGTTCACTCGCGGACCGGCTCGAACTCGAGTACAAGTAAACGGACGCCCGCACCATGGCCCGTAATTTTCGCCGCACGCGCTCGGCCCACCCCATCGCCGATTTGAACGTCACCAACCTGATCGACTTGGGGTTTATTTTGCTGATCATCTTCATGGTCGTCGCGACGGTGGCCAAGCAGGAGCAAACCTTGCCCGTAAATCTTCCGACGGAGTCAAAAAGCATCCAGATCAAGCCCGACCCCGACGATAAGTTTGAAAGCATCACCATCCGGGCCGACGGCTCAATCAGCCTCGGCGGCCGACAGCTCACGATGGCGCAGCTGGGACGGGAGCTGAGCAGCTTTGCCGGTCAACCCAAGCCGCCGGTCTTTCGCCTCCGGCTGGATGCCGACGCGACCGCCCAGCACTTCGTCGCGGTCATGGATGAATTGAAGAAGCAGAATCTCTTCAAAATCACCTTCGATACCCAGACGGCGAACTAGGAGGTTTTGCCCTGATACGTTGAGCCTCAAGCTTGCCCGCTACCAATGTCTGACCGCTCACCCGCTTTCATGCTCTCGCTCACCCTCCACGCGGCGGTCGTGGCGGTGCTGCTGTTTTTGGGTTATGCGGCGAGCCCCGGGAAAAAGGAAAAGCCCCAAGTCTTCGAGTTGGTCGCCGGCGCCGGGGACAACTACATGGCCACCGAAGCTCCCGCCCTCGGATCGCCCGGCGGAGTCAAACTCGAGCTTCCGGCCCCACCAGTCCCCCAACCGCAGATTGAACCGGCACCGGAACCACCCGCGCCTCAGCCTGCGATCCCCGAACCTTCGCCGATTACGCCGGCTCCGATTGAGAAGAAAGCTCCGCCGGTGAAAAAAGCGGACGCGCCCGAGCCCACCGACGCGCCTAATTTCAAGAAACAGATCACAAAGCAGATCATCCGGGCCGAGTCGCAGGCGAAGCGCGACATCAAGCGCGAGCGTGAGAAGGAAGCGAAGATTACGAAGGAAGCTTTCGACAAGGCCAACAAGGCTAAGGCCAAACAGGCGGCGAACGCCAAAGGCAGTCCGGCAAAAGTGGCCAAGATCGACGCCGAGGGCATCGCGGCGGGAGTCGTGGGAGGATCGCCAAAGAACAAGACCGGCGGGGCAGGGGGCAAGGCCTTGGTCGCCGACGATGGCAAGCCGATGGAGCGCTACTTCTCGTTGCTTAAACTTCGACTGAAGGAAAACCACGAGAAGCCCTCGGGGCTGAGCGATACGCTGGTGGCGCGGGTCGAGTTCTTCGTGGGCGCAGACGGTTCAATCAGCCGCGTTAGAATCAAGAATTCATCCGGAAGCGCTGAGTTTGACCGCTCGGTCTTAGAGGCGTTTTCGCGCACGCGGACCATCGGCGCGCGTCCCGACAAGAAAGGCGAGACCGTAGAACTCGAATTCAAGATGCGGGAAGAAGACTCTGGCTGAGCCGGGGCCGACGGGTCCGGCTCCTGGCCACAAAAAAGCCGGCCAAACCACTTGGATTTGACCGGCTAAATTGGTGGACCCTAGCGGTCTCGAACCGCTGACCTCCTCAATGCCATTGAGGCGCTCTACCAACTGAGCTAAGAGCCCGATCGCCCGTGCGAGAGACAAAAAAATCGAAAATCCCGCGACGAACGCAAGGAGTTTTTTGCGAAACCGCCCAATGCCTTCGCGGCTCAGCGTGGCGTCTCCAGCAATGGCGGCGACTCCGGCGGGCGTCCGGATTGAAAAAGGGCCATCACTTCCCGCCAGTGTTCCTCCTCCCGCTCCCGTCGCAAGACGGCCCGGTATTCCGTCTCACCGGCGAAGAAGATGAAGCCGAATAAAAAAGCGGTGAGGTAGGCCTCAAATCCAATTGCGGCGATCAGCGCGGCGGCGACAGCGAAAATTTTTCCCACCGTGGCCGCCCAAAATGTGGCCCGGACATAGGGCATCTTTGTGGCCAGCAGCGCCCGCAGAACACGTCCACCGTCCATGGGGAAGACGGGGGAGAGGTTGAAACACCCCATGAGCAGATTCCAATGCAACAAAAGATGGGCAAACCCGGTAACGCTGGCCTCGTAATTCGAAAACGACCAAAATGAGAACGTCTCCGGCAGTCCGAAGCTCGCCCAAAGCAGACCGGCGATGGCGAAGTTAACCGCGGGGCCAGCGAGCGTCATGAGCAGTTCCTTCGCCGGCTCCCGCGGGATCGACTCAAATTCCGCCATGCCGCCGATGGGCATCAGCAAGATCCGCCGCACGCCAAAGCCGTAATGCATCCCGGTGAAGCAATGCCCCAGCTCGTGCAGCACGATACAGGTGAAAAAGGCCGCCAAGATCGCCACGCTCCAAGCAGCCCCGAGGAGGCCATCACTTTGCCAACCTTCCCAAGCGACGTAGGCCAGCAGCAGTAGAAAACTCCCGTGTAACGCGAGTTGGATACCCCGGATGCGGAACAAGTTTATTGACCAGCCAAGCATGGGAAGCAATCAAAGCGGGCCGACGGAATTCGCCAGCACCATCGACGGTGATCGCTGCGCCGGTCCGTAAGTTATTATGACTGATCCTGCCGCCAAACCACCGACCATCCTTGTCATCGATGACGACGCTGAGATCCGTTACTCGCTCACGCGGGTTTTGAGTTCGCGGCGGTATCAGGTAACCGAAGCCGCGAGCGGTGAGCAGGGGATCGCGATGGTCAAAAAAGGTCCGTGGCCGGACCTCGTGTTTCTAGATGTGCGCATGAGCGGCATGAGCGGCATCGAAGCGCTACAACATATTCGCTCGGTCAACCCCAAGCAACTGGTCGTGCTCATGACGGCGTTTGGCACGGCCCAAACGGCGATCGAGGCGATGAAATACGGCGCGTTCGACTACGTGATGAAGCCGTTCGACCCGGCCAAGGTGCTATCTCTCGCAGAGAACGCGCTCAAGGCCCACGCCGATCTGCGCGCGGTCGGCGATTATAAGCCCACCATCAACGCCGACGACTACCGCGAGGGCATCGTCGGATCGTCTCCGGTGATGCAGGATGTCTTTAAGGTGATCGGGCAAGTCACCGCCAGTGATGTGACCGTGATGATCACCGGTGAGAGCGGCACGGGCAAAGAACTCGTCGCCCGTTCGATTTGGAAACACAGCCATCGGGCCGGCAAGCCGTTCATCGCCGTCAACTGCGCGGCGATTCCGGACAATTTAATCGAGAGCGAGCTCTTCGGTCACGAAAAGGGTTCCTTCACGGGTGCGACCGGTCAACGGCTGGGCAAATTCGAGCTTTGCGATGGCGGCACTATCTTCCTCGACGAGATCGGCGACATGGCGCTTGCGACTCAGACGAAGATCCTGCGCGTGCTCCAGCAAGGCGACATCCAGCGCGTCGGAGGCACCGAGACGATCAAGGTCGACGTGCGCATCCTCGCCGCGACGAACAAGGACCTGGAGGAAATGGTAAGGGCGAAAACGTTCCGCGAGGATCTTTACTACCGCCTGAACGTAGTCCGCATCCGTATGCCCGCGCTGCGCGAGCGGGGCGACGACGTGCCGCAGATCGTCGATTTCTGCCTGCAAAATTTATTCAAGCAGCGTAAGGCGCGCGCGAGCAAAGTCTCACCCGAGGCGATGGCTATTCTGGTGCGCTACCGTTGGCCGGGAAATGTGCGCGAACTCGAAAACGTCATTTACCGCAGTGCGGTGATTGCCCAAGGCGAGGCGATTCTGGTCAAGAACTTGCCGAGCGAAATTCTCGAAACAGCCGGCGAGGGCGATGCCCCGGTTGGCGAACTTCCCGCGACGACTCCGGTTCCGGGCGGCGCGGCTTCCCCGGAAAGCGCTCCGCCGACACTGACCTTGGTCCGGGCGTTGGATTTTGTTTACGACGAGCTGGCGCAGAGGGGCGGACCGCTCATGCCTCCGCTGACCGCAGCGATGCTGGAACGAGCGCTCAAGGCGGCGGCCGGCGACCAAGCCAAGGCGAACGCTCAACTCGGTCTGATTGAATCACAACCGGAGGAATTGCCGAAAAAGAAGCCTGCGCCCATCAAGCGCAAAACGTAACCCGCCGCCGTGCGTCTTACCGCGCACCACCCACCATTATGCTAAATCGCCCCACACTCATGCGAGGCGCCTTCGGGCTTCTCTTGGCGCTTACTTGCGCTTCGTTTGCCGGACCTGCGGCTCCGACAGAAAAGAAAGTGCTCTTCTTCACCAAATCGTCCGGATTTGAGCACTCAGCGATCAAACGCATCGCCGGAAACCCCTCGTTTGCCATGCAGGTGCTCAAGGAACTCGGCGCAAAGCACCGCATCGAATTCACCGAGTCAAAGGACGGCAGTCTTTTCACGCCGGAGTATCTGGCGCAGTTCGACGCATTCCTGTTCTACACCAGCGGCGATCTCACGCTCGCGAAGAACGACGAGAAACAAGGCGACGGCAATCCGCCCATGACTGCGGCCGGCAAGGCCGCGTTTCTTCAGGCGATCCGCAACGGCAAAGGTTTTGTCGGCACGCATAGCGCCAGCGATACGTTTCACCCGCCGGGCAACAAAGGACACGGTCCAGCCCGCAACCAGGACGACGGCGACAAGCTCGATGACTACACCCGGATGATCGGCGCTTCGTTTATCAAACATGATGCCCAGCAAAAGGCGCGGCAGATCATCGGGAGCCCGAAGTTTCCGGGAATCGCCGCGCTGCCGGCCGGTTTCGGTCCGCATGAAGAGTGGTATTCGCTCAAAAACTTCGCGTCCGATCTGCATGTAATCCTCGCGCAAGACACTTCCTCCATGGATGGTCCGTCCTATAAGCGGCCGCCGTATCCTTCGACGTGGGCGCGGACGCATGGCAAGGGCCGCGTGTTTTATACGACCATGGGCCATCGCGAAGACGTATGGTCGAGCCCTGAGTTTCAAGCCGTGCTCATGGGCGGTCTCGAGTGGGCCCTCCGCCGCGTCGATGCCGAAATCACCCCGAATCTCACTCAGGTGACGCCTCAAGCCCGCGTGCTTCCGGTCTATGTCGAGCCGCCGCCGCCCAAGAAAAAAGCGGCTCCGGGTGCCAAGGCCGAAGCGAAGAAGTAAGTCCGCTCCGGCGCTTTTATCAGCCCGCTCCAAGCGGGCTTTTTTCTTATTCCCATGAACCCCGCCGCCTCTCTCCGAGTCCCCTTTGCTCTGCTCGGTTTGCTCCTTGCTCCGCCCGTTTCTCGCTCAGCCGACGAATTCCCGCTTGGACCCGACTCCAAGGTTCAGCCCGGCGTACCACAGGGCGAACTGATCAAGTTTGAATTTAGTGATTCGAAGATTTTTCCGGGCACCACCCGCGAGGTGACGATTTACGTGCCCAAGCAATATGATGGGACGAAGCCGGCCTGCGTTTACGTGAATCAAGACGGAGTGCAATGGAGCGCGCCCACGGTGTTCGACAACCTCATCGCACGCGGCGAGCTGCCGGTGATTGTCGGGGTGTTTGTCCGGCCCGGAATTCTGAAGAGTCCCGATGCAAAGACGGCGCTGGACCGTTTTAACCGGAGCTTTGAATACGACGGTCTCGGCGACGCTTACGCCCGATTCTTGCTGGAAGAACTGTTGCCGGCCGTTGAGACCAAAACGGCGGCCGACGGACGCGCGATTAAGCTGTCGCGCTCTGGCAATGACCGCGCCATCGGCGGATCAAGCAGCGGAGCGATCGCGGCGTTTACGGCCGCGTGGGAGCGGCCCGACGAGTTCAGCCGGGTGTTTAGCGCCATCGGCACCTATGTCGGGCTGCGCGGGGGCGACCGCTATTCGACGCTGATCCGCAAGACGGAGCCCAAAGCGCTGCGCGTGTTTTTGCAGGGCGGCTCCAATGACAACAACATCTACGGCGGCGACTGGTGGATGGCCAACCAGACGATGGAACGCGCCCTGACTTTTGCCGGCTACGACGTAAAACACGTATGGGGCGCAGGCGCGCACAACGGTCGGCACGGGGCGATGCTCTTTCCCGACGCGATCCGATGGCTATGGCGGGACTGGCCGAAACCCGTGGCGATGGCGGCACCGACGAAGAACGGGGTGCTAACATCGGTCTTGATCCCGGGCGAAGACTGGAAACTCGTGGGCGAGGGCTACCGCCTGAGCGAGGGCGCGGCGGTGAACGCGAAAGGCGAGGTCTTCTTCACCGATATCCCCAACGGTAAAACCTACAAGATCGGCTCCGATGGAAGGCCCGCGGTCTTCATTGCCGATAGCAAGCGCGCCAATGGTCAGGCCTTCGGGCCTGACGGTCGGCTCTACGCCGTGGCCACCGGCACGAAGCAAGTCTTGGCCTACGCGGCCGACGGCACGGCGACCACCATCGCCAGTGACATCGCCGGCAACGACCTCGTCGTGGGGCACGCCGGCAACGTTTACGTGACCGAGCCTCTCGCGGTGAAGAACGAAGTGAGCCAAGTTTGGCTTATCCGGCCGGATGGAGCGAAGCAGGTCGTCGACACCGGGGTGAGGTTTGCCAACGGCATCGCGCTTTCGCCGGATCAAACTCTGCTCTACGTGGCGGACTACCGGTCGCACTGGATTTACAGCTATCAAGTGCAGCCCGATGGCACGCTCGCGCACAAGCAGCGCTACTATCATCTGCATGAGCCCGACTCGGAGGATCAGAGCTTTGCCGACGGTTTGAAGGTGGACCGTGAGGGTCGGCTCTACGTCGCAACCCGGCTTGGGATTCAGGTCTGCGACCAAGCAGGCCGCGTCAATGCGATCATTCCTACGCCGAACGGGCGCATCACCAATCTCGTATTCGGCGGCGCCGCCTTCGATACGCTCTACGCGACGTGCAACGACCGCGTCTATCAACGCCGGGTAGGGGTCGTTGGGGCCAATGCTTGGGCTGCTCCGGTATTGCCGAAACCCCCGCGGCTTTAACTCTGAATCTCGGGCCGCGTAGACCCGCTCGACTAACGGTCAGCGAACCCAGACGGGTTGGCTCGATGCCATTTCCAGGCGGTCTCGACGATGGCTTCGATCTGGTTGAACTTTATCTCCCAACCCAACTCTCTGACCGCCTTGGCTGAGTCGGCGTAAAGTGCCGGCGGGTCGCCGGCGCGCCGGGGAGCGAGAATGTAGGGCACCTTGAGGCCGGTAACTTTTTCCACCGCCCGAATTACTTCGAGCACCGAGGTGGGTCTGCCGGTACCAAGATTGTAAAAGAGCGCTGTGCCCGGTTGTTCGAGTTTGGCGAAGACTGCGATGTGCGCGCGGCTCAGGTCGTCGACATGGACGTAATCTCTCAAACAGGTGCCGTCGGGCGTCGGGTAGTCGGTGCCAAAAACCTGCAAGGCGGGGCGACGGCCAACCGCGGACTCAATCGCCAGCGGGATCAAATGGGATTCCGGCACGTGGTCCTCCCCGATGGACCCATCCTCAGCGGCGCCCGCGGCGTTGAAGTATCGAAACGCGGCAAAGCTCAAGCCGTGCGCCTGGGCCAGAGCCTTGAGGGCGCTCTCGATATCGAGCTTGGTCTGGCCGTAAGGGTTGATCGGGGCCTGCGGCATTGTTTCAACAATAGGCATCGCGGTCGGCACGCCGTAGGTCGCACAGGTTGATGAGAAAACGAATTTCTTCACTCCGTGTTTCAACATCACCCGGAGCAGGCCAAGCGTCGCGACCACGTTGTTGAAATAGTATTTGAGCGGATCGTTAACCGACTCGCCGACGTAAGCGAAGGCGGCAAAATGCATCACGGCCTCAATCTCCTCCCGTTTCAGAATCTCCCCTACGGCGGCTTCATCGCCCAAGTCCGCCGTGTAGAGGGGAACGCCCGCTGCGATCGCCCCCCTGTGCCCAAACACCAAGTTATCGAGCACTACCGGGCGATTGCCGGCGGCGAGGAGTTGGCGAACACAATGACTGCCGATGTAACCGGCTCCGCCGACGACGAGAACGTTCATAGAAATGAGAGGTTTTATTGCTTTCAGTAGCGGGATGGCTAGCGATTTCCGTTTACCACGTAATGAAGCACGCGCGCATCGTCATCACCGGAGTAGGTCTCACCGCCCCCAACGGCAATTCACTGCCCGAATTCCGAAAGAATTTGCTCAACGGCGTCGCTGGAATCGAGCGCATGGAAGTCCGGTATATGGGCTCCCAGCTTGCCGGCGTGTGCCACTTCGACGCGCTCAAGTATCAAAAGAAAAAAGAAGTCCGCGTCGGCACCCGGGCCGGTTCGATTTCCATTTATTGCGCAAGAGAAGCCCTGAATGACAGCGGCGTAAATTTTGAGGCCATGGCGAAAGATCGGGTCGGCATCTATATCGGTTGCACCGAGCACGGGAATGTCGAGACCGAGAATGAGATCTACAACATCTCGAAATTTAACTACGACACGAAGTTTTGGTCGCATTACCACAATCCGAGAACTGTCGCCAACAACCCTGCCGGAGAGACCTCGCTCAATCTTGGCATCACCGGGCCCGCCTACACGATCGGCGCAGCCTGCGCGGCCGGCAACATGGGCCTTATCCACGCGGCGCAGATGTTGCGCTTGGGCGAAGTCGATTTTGCGCTTTGCGGCGGCGTGAGCGAAAGCATCCATACATTTGGGATCTTCGCCGGATTCAAATCTCAGAATGCCTTGGCAACCCATGATGAGCCGCACAAGGCCTCACGACCGTTCGATAAAGCGCGCAACGGCATCGTGATCTCCGAAGGGGGATGCCTCTATACGTTGGAGCGTCTGGATGATGCAGTGGCGCGTGGGGCGAAGATTTACGGCGAGATCGCCGGTTATCACGTAAACTCCGACGCTTCGGACTACGTGCTGCCCAATCCGGTGCGCCAAGCCGAGTGTGTTCGGGCCTCGATCACGCGAGCGGGACTCAGCCCGAGCGACATCCATATCGTCAACACCCACGCTACCGCGACGCCCTTGGGTGATATCCAGGAGTGCGAAGCCATCCGCGCGGTTTTTGGTGAAGGCTGTCCCGACACTTATATCAACAATACCAAGAGCTATATCGGTCACTGCATGGGAGCTGCCGGGGCTCTGGAATTAGCCGGAAATCTTCCTTCATTCGACGACTTGACGGTCCATCCCAGCATCAATGTCGATGACCTCGATCCCCTGTGCGCGATCCCGGGACTGGTCCTAAATCAGCCGCGCCGGGTTGCGAAAGTGGATACCATTCTTAACAACTCTTTCGGGATGCTCGGGATAAATTCCGCGTTGATTGTTAAACGTTTTAACCCGTAATCCCGATTTCAACCGCCATCATGACCAAAGAAGAATGCAAGAAAGTCGTGCTCGATATCATCGCAGATATCGCACCCGACGAGGATCTCTCGAACGTGAAGCCAGAAGTGCGCCTCCGCGACCAGCTTCAGCTCGATAGCATGGATTTCCTTGATATCGTGATGGAGCTTCGGAAGCGCCACGGCATCGAAGTGCCGGAAGCCGACTACCAGCAACTGGCATCGCTCGACAGTTGCGCTGACTATTTGACTCCGAAGTTCCTCGCCGTCGCCGCCAAGGGCTAAGTCGCACCCCGTTTTCAAATCCGGGCCGGGATTCAATTCCCGGCCCTTTTCTTTGCCTGTTACCTCGGATGAACACCAGCACTCACTACGATGTTGCGATCATCGGCGCGGGGATGTCAGGCCTCGCTGCCGGCATCCGATTGGCGCACTTCGGAAAAAAAGTGTGCATTTTCGAGCGTCACAACGCCGTCGGCGGGCTCAATAGTTTCTACAGCTTGAGCGGACGCAAATTCGACGTGGGGCTGCATGCGCTGACGAATTTTGTGCGGCCGGGGGTCAAGGGCACGCCGCTGACCAAGCTGCTGCGCCAATTGCGCATCGACCGCGCCGAGTTTGCACTCTGCGAACAGAAGCAGTCCAGGGTTGCCTTCGGCCCCGGTGGCGAGACATCCCTGCGCTTTACCAACGACTTTTCAGTCTTCGAAAGCGAGATTGCGGCGCAGTTCCCGGTGCAAATTGACGGCTTTCGCCGGTTGGTAACCAAGATTCGCTCCTTTGACGATGTTTCGCTCGACGCCGCCCCGGTTTCAGCGCGAGCAGTTGTGCGGGAACACATCACAGATTCACTGCTGGAGGACATGCTGTTTTGCCCGGTTATGTATTACGGCAGCGCACAAGAGCACGATATGGAGTTCGGCCAGTTCGTAATCATGTTCAAAGCCCTTTTTTTAGAGGGGTTTGCCCGCCCGTTGGACGGGGTGAGGGTGATCCTGCGCGTGCTGCTGGACAAATACCGTCGGGCGGGCGGGGAACGCAGGATGAAGTGCGGTGTAACTAAAATCGTCGCTCATGCCGGCCGGGCCAGCGCTTTGGTCCTAGACTCGGGTGAAGAGATTACGGCGACGCACGTCATCTCATCGATCGGCGCGCCGGAGACTGAACGCCTGATAAACTCAGCTACCGGCAAACCGCTACTGACACCCGGGCGGTTGTCGTTTGTAGAAACGATCACGATCCTCAATCGGCAACCTGCGGAGCTGGGCTGGGGCAGGGACACCATCATCTTCTTCAACGATTCCCCGCGATTCGACTACGTTTGCCCCGACGAACCGGTCGATGTTCGGAGCGGCGTGATCTGCATCCCGAACAATTTCGATTATGGAACAGATCTGAATCTGCCCGAGGGCATCTTTCGGGTCACCTGTCTCGCGCGCTACGACCGTTGGGCGGGGCTGCCCGAAGATGCCTACCAAGCGGCGAAACGCGCATGGTTTGCGACTGTTCAAAGCAGCGCACGGCGCTTCGTGCCGACCATAACCGACAACGCTCTGGCCGAAGCCACACTGACAACCGATATGTTTACCCCGCGCACGATTACCAAGTTTACCGGACACATTGGGGGGGCGATTTACGGGGCTCCCGTTAAGCACCGGCAGGGAAGGACTGAGTTGGAAAATGTTTATCTTTGTGGCACCGACCAGGGCTTTCTCGGAATCATCGGCGCGATGCTCAGCGGCATTTCGATGGCCAATTACCATATTTTGCAAAAAGGCTGAACGTTTTCTTGATGACGGGAGCGTTCAGGCGAGAAAGAGCGGCGGAGTAATAAGCAAACCAGCCAACGTCGGTCTACTGGGGATATTCTAGGAGTCTCTTTGGGAGGGATAGGAGAGCCGAACATTTGTGCCACTCCACATCGCCGGCGTAGGTTCATTTTCCCACTGAATCGTTGCAGGACCGCAAACTCGGAGTTGCGCTTTGCCCGCGCGGCCTCTCAGTTTTCACCCTCCATGGCTTACGACTGGCTCAAAGGTGTCGCAGACGAGTATGACGTGATTGTGATTGGCAGCGGCTTAGGCGGCCTGACCGGAGCCAACGTGCTGGCGAAGGCCGGTCACCGCGTCCTGCTCGTCGAGCACCACTATCAATTCGGCGGGCTCGCCACTTGGTTTACACGAAAGGGAGGTCATATTTTCGACATTTCCCTGCATGGGTTTCCCAGTGGCATGATAAAGTCCTGTCGGCGCTATTGGACCAAGGAGATTTCCGACGCCATCGTGCTGCTGAAAGACATTCGCTTTGTGAATCCACAAATGGATGTTTGGACCACATTTACCCGAGAGGATTACACCCGCGTTCTGGTCGATCAGTTCAAGCTGCCGAGAGCCGAAGTCGAGGCGTTCTACGACTACCTTCGGGCCATGAACTACTACGACAACAACCCCGAGACCACCGGTCAGATGTTTGAGCGATTCTTCCCCGGACGGGCGGATGTGCATCGTCTCTTGATGGAACCAATCTCCTACGCCAATGGATCGAATTTCGACGATCCGGCCATTACCTTCGGGATTGTGTTCTCCAATTTCATGGGAGCAGGCGTCTATACTTACCGAGGCGGTTCAGACGACATGATCGAGAAGATGGTGGCTGAACTCAAAAAAAACGGCGTCGAACTTAGAAAAAAGGTCTTGGTGGAAAAGATTCTGGTCGAAGAGCGGGCCGGTCAAAAGATCGCCTGCGGAATCGTCGCCGGAAACGGGCGTGTTATCCGGGCCAAGGCCGTGCTCTCAAACGCGAACATCAAAAACACGATTTTTCGTCTGGCCGGCGCCGAAAATTTCCCTGCGGATTTCGCCGCGCAGGCCGAGGCTGTCCGCATCAATACGAGTTCATGCCAAGTTTACTTCGGCATCCGCAAGGGCGAGAGCATTCCGCATATCGGCGACCTCGTCTTCACGTCGTCGGCGCCCACTTACAGCAATGAGGAGCTCACAGATTTCCATACGACCAGCCGCACTTTTTCGCTCTATTATCCGGATATTCGGCCGGGTTCCGACCGCTATACCGTCGTCGCGTCGCTAAACGGGCGTTATCCGGATTGGAACACTCTTTCCGAAGCGGATTACGAAGCGCACAAATTGCGCATGATCGAAGAATCTTTAGTGGCGCTCGAAAAATTCATTCCAGATGTGCGCGGCAAAATCGACTGGAAGGAGGCAGCTACTCCGCGGACGATTGAACGCTACACAACCCACCTTAACGGCACGTCGTTCGGCACAAAGTTTGAGGGCCTGCCCGTTTCGATGAATCTCTCCGAAAAGCTTCCCGGACTTTTCCACGCCGGAAGCGTCGGCATCATCATGTCGGGCTGGCTCGGTACGATAAACTATGGCGTGATCACGGCCAACAAAGTGGACAAGTATCTGTTTGCTATGAAACAAAACCAGCCCGCCTCGCCGGCGATTGCATGACGCCATGAGTCAGATCACCGAACTCATTCCGCATCGCCCGCCGTTTCTCTTTGTCGACGCCATCGTCTCCGAGTCACCCGACGGCATGGTTGCGAGCCGCACGTTTCGCGCCGATGAGGATTTCTACAAGGGGCATTATCCGGGGGCTCCCATTACTCCGGGAGTTTTGTTGTGCGAGGCTGTTTTTCAAACCGGGGCCTTGTTCTTGGCGCGCCAATCTGCGGGGCAGGGGACCGCTGTCGGAGTTCCGCTCATGGCCAAAATCAGCGATGTTCGTTTTCGCAACCCGGTTTACCCGGGTGAAACCGTCACGATTACGGTTAAGAAGAAAGAGTCACTTGGTGGTTTTACGATGATGAGCGGCAACATTACCAGCGGGACGAAGCGCGTGCTGAACGTCGAATTCACGGTTGCCTGGACAACGCCAGCGGGCGCTCCCGCCGTATGAACGATTTCCTGCAAGTATCGGGCAAGACGTTCCTGATATTCGGTGTCGCGAACCGCAAGAGCGTCGCTTGGTTCATCGCAAAGTCGCTTGAGGAACAGGGCGCGAAGGTAGTTTACAGTGTCCGGTCGGAAAGCCGTCGGCAGTCACTACTGACGCAACTCGCGGGTAAAGACGTCTTCATTTGTGATGTGGAAAAAGAGGGAGCGGCCGCCGATTTGGCCCGCGCCATTTCGGCCGCTGGACACGCGCCAATCCAAGGTATCGTGCACTCGATCGCGTTCGCGAATTACAGCGAAGGGTTCAAGGCGTTCCATGAAACTAAGCGCGCGGATTTTCTTCAGGCGACGGCTATTTCCGCGTTTTCGCTGGTGGAGATCGCCCAAGCGTTTAAGCCGCTTCTCGCCAACAACGCCTCAGTCGTGACGATCGGCATTTCATCACTCCTCGTGACGCCCGACAACTACGGCTACATGGGCCCGATCAAAGCAGCCCTTGATTCGTGTGCGCGGTTTCTGGCGAAATCGTTCAGCGCCGAGACTGAAGTGCGTTTCAATGTAGTCGGAGCAGGCCCCCTAAAAACGAGCGCTTCGGCCGGCATCCCCGGCTACTTGGAGAGTTATCTTTACGCGGAGAAGCTCACGTTTCGAAGGCGAAATCTTTCAACCCAAGAAGTGGCCGACACCGCGCTGTTTCTGTTGAGCAATCGCAGCAGCGGGATCAACGGCGCGTCACTGGTAGTCGACGCCGGTTTGGGGAGTAATTTCTTCGACAAGGAAATCATCCGACTCGCGATGCGCATGGAATCGTAAGCCCACCATGAGATTCAAAAATGTCTGTATCGAGTCTTTGACCGTGGCGCTCCCGGACGAGGTGGTGACGTCCGCTGCGATTGAGGCGGAGCTACATCCGCTTTATGAGCGACTGAAACTTCCAGTCGGGCGCCTAGAACTCATGACTGGAATTCGTGAACGCCGAATGTGGCCGGTCGGAACTAGGCCCTCCGCCGCCAGCGCAGCAGCCGGGAAAGCCGTATTGGCACAATCGACGCTGAAAGCCGCACAGGTAGAGCTCTTCATCCACGCGGCTGTCTCCCGCGACATGCTCGAACCAGCGACTGCGTCGTTTGCGCATCGGGAAATCGGACTGCCGGCATCGGCTCAGATTTTCGACCTTTCGAACGCCTGTCTCGGCTTCCTAAATTCGATCACCGTGGCGGCCGCAATGATCGAGAGCGGGCAGATCAAATGCGCCATGATCGTAGCGGGTGAGCATGGCCGACCGTTGGTGGACCAGACCCTCCGCACCCTCTGCGAGCAACCGTTGTCACGAAACGCGATCAAGCCGTTTTTCGCCAATCTTACGATCGGCTCAGGGGCTGTCGGTGCGATCGTTTGCCACACCGACTTGGCCTCCGCAGGACATCGCCTTTTTGGCGCAGTGGCGCGGGCTGCCACCGAACATAGCGCCCTCTGCCAAGGCGATACGCACGGAGCTGAAGCCTTGGTGATGCAAACAGACTCAGAGCACCTTTTGGTGGCCGGCGTTACCTTGGCACAATCAACGTGGGCTGATTTTTCACGGATTACCGGGTTCAACGCTGAGAACACCGACCGCTTTATCTGTCACCAAGTGGGATCGGTGCACCGCCGTAAGCTGTATGAAACCCTCGGGCTCGATCTCGCGAAAGACTTTTCCACTTTCGAGACCTTGGGGAACATGGGCTCAGTATCCCTTCCAGCGACGCTTGCGATCGCCGCGCAGCAAGGCAGAGTTAAGCAAGGTGACCGAGTCAGCCTGTTAGGCATCGGAAGTGGGCTAAACAGTTTGATGTTAGGACTCGAATGGTAACCGGCGCGCCCATTATTCCCGAGTGGCTCGCGCGGCTCTATCCCTTTTCTCCGAAGGGGTTCGTTACGAAATCAGGGGCGCGGATGAGTTTTGTGGATGAAGGTCCGCGCGCCAATGAAGCCGTGCTCATGTTGCACGGAAATCCGACGTGGTCTTTTTTTTACCGCGACTTGATCAAGCAGCTCTCGCCTAAGATACGGTGCATTGCGCCGGATCACATCGGTATGGGACTGTCGGAAAAACCCGAGGACTATAATTATTCTCTCGAGACTCGGATTTCTGATGTGGAAGCGCTGATCTCAAGCCTAGGCCTAACCAAGGTACATCTGGTGGTTCACGACTGGGGTGGCGCAATCGGTTTCGGGCTAGCGACCCGGGCACCGGATCTGATTGATAGAATAACAATCCTGAATACAGCCGCCTTTGTTTCAAATGAGATTCCGTTTCGAATTTCCCTATGCCGATTGCCTTGGATTGGAGATTGGCTCGTTCGTGGCTTAAACGGGTTTGCGCATCCAGCTATTTGGATGTCGATGCATCGCCGTCGACTGAGTCCCGACGAGAGCAGGGGCTTTTTGTTTCCGTATAAATCGTGGCGCGATCGGGTGGCGGTAAGTGCTTTTGTAAAAGATATCCCACTGGAGGCAGATCACTTAAGCAGGAGAACCTTAGCCGCGATTGAAGCCGGTCTGCCTAAACTCCGCTCGCATCCCATGTTAATTGTTTGGGGAATGAAGGATTTTTGCTTCAATGAGAAGTTTTTGGCCCGATGGCGTCAGGTTTACCAAGGAATTGAAGTCCATGAACTCAATGACGTTGGACATTACGTTCTGGATGACGGCGGGGCTTCAATTAGGGAAAAGATCTGCAACTTTTTCCTGCGGGACTAAGTGACCGGGATCATTTGAAGGTTACGGATTCGAAGGCAGTACATTTATTAAACATAATATTTATTGTGCGATATAAATTGAACGATTGCCTATGATCGCGGCAAAAAAAAGCCGCCCGAGTTTCCCCGGGCGGCTTTAACTCTTTGGCTAAAGTACTAAGTGCGATCGCAAGATCCTGACTTAATCCTTCTTCGACGCCTCATCCAAGATGTCGCCCAGGTTCATCATGTCATTACCTGCATTGCGATTCAGCGCCTCGTAAGTCGCGGTCTCAGCGGCCAATTCCTCGGCGCTGTAGTTGGCGGCTTTGATCGAAAGGCCCAAACGACGTTCGTCGCGATCGATCTTGACCACGCGTGCACCGACGACCTGCCCGGCTTTAAGGATGTCTTTGATCTTCTCGATTCGCTCCTCGCTGATCTGCGAGATATGCACGAGGCCATCGATTCCATCTTTCAATTCCACGAAGGCTCCGAAAGAAGTGATCTTGGTGACAGTGCCTTGGACGACATCGCCGATCTTGAAGAACGAATCGATGTCTGACCATGGATCAACCGCCAGTTGCTTCATTCCGAGGCTGATACGTTGTTGTGACGGATCAATATCCAGCACGATTGCATCTACCTCATCGCCCTTCTTAAGGACTTCGGAAGGATGATTTACTTTCCGGGTCCAGCTCATGTCGGAAACGTGCACCATACCGTCAATGCCTTCCTCGAGTTCGATGAAGGCGCCGTAGGTTGTCATATTTCGAACTTTACCCCGAACGCGCGCCCCAATCGGGTAATTGTGGCGAACCATGTCCCATGGATTTGGATCAAGCTGACGCAAGCCGAGCGAAATCTTCTGGTCGTCCTTTTGAATGCCAAGAACGACCGCATCTAGCTCTTGCCCAACTTTAAGCAACTCCGATGGCTTGGTAATGCGCTTGGTCCAAGACATCTCGGTGATGTGCACCAAACCTTCAACGCCCGGCTCGATCTCAATAAACGCACCGTACGGCACGAGATTGACGACCTTACCGTGAACCTTCGAGCCGACCGGGAACTTACGTTCAATCTCGTCCCAAGGATTCTTGGTGGTCTGCTTGAGGCCCAATGAAACCCGCTCTTTTTCGCGGTTCACTTCGATGATCATTACCTGAATCTCTTCGCCTTGCTTCACCATCTCGCTCGGGTGCGATATACGTCCCCAGCTCATATCGGTGATGTGCAACAGGCCGTCCATGCCGTCCAGGTCGATGAAGGCACCGAAATCGGTGATGTTCTTGACGACACCTTTGCGAACTTGGCCAGGCTGGATGCTTTCCAGGAGATTGCGTCGTTTGGAAGCGCGCTGCTCTTCGATGAGCTCGCGGCGCGACAATACGACATTCTGGCGGATGAGATCAATCTTGAGAACCTTGAAATCGTAGGTTTGGCCGACGTATTGATCGAGGTTCTTCGGCGGCTGCACGTCGATGTGCGACGCAGGCATAAAGGCATCAACGCCGATCGATACGATCAGACCGCCCTTAACCTTGGCCTTCACTCGGCCGGCAGCGATGGAGCCCTCAGGGAACTTCGTGAGGATGTTATCCCAGTTCTTCTTTTGCTCAGCCTTGTCGAACGAAAGGACGGGATTGCCGTTCTTGTCTTCAAGTTTCTCGACCAGCACTTCGATGCTGGAACCGATTTGGAGCTCGCCGATGTCGAGGAACTCATTGGCCGGGATTAGGCCTTCGGATTTGCCGCCGATATCGACGACAACTTCATTTTGGCGGATCTCGGTGATCGTGCCGGGGATGATCGCGCCGACCTTCAGTTTATCGAAGGAGGATTGCGCGAGCAGGTCATTCATTAGCGAACTCATATGCGTAAATCCGGTTTTAAAGTCGGCTGGCTCCAGACCTACCTTGCACCGGTTGGGACCCGGCCGTGAGGCTGGGTCTTGGGTTGATGGTTGAACTTGCGTGAGAGTATTGGCGGGAGCACTTCGCGGGGACGCCAATTTGTTCTGAATCTAAACCGCGAAGGTTCAGAATCCCCAGCTGAAGGGTTCGTGAGCAAGCCCTAATTTGGACTGGAATTCCCGCTGAAATCGGGATCGTTCGGATCACAAACTAGGCTTAACCGGCGAAATCACGTCACTCATCGCCCTTTCAAGTTGCTCGAAGAACGACTCGTAAAGCCCGTGGATGCGGAGCGCCCGGGTGGTTGCCCCCGCTTTGAAATCTCCCTCCAAAATTTCGATGAGCCGAACATCCACTTCGGTGTTTCTTGGTTCGACGCTTCTCAATCGAATTTCGAAAGTGAACTGACGTCCGGCTCCGAAAACCGCCGTATCGCGAATTCCGCTCCGAGCATTTATCACCCCTTGCCCCGCAGTCCTGCGGGTTACCACAAAGTCCATCCGCTTTAAGGCCCGTTGGGTGGCGAGGAAGACCGTCTCTTTATCGCAATCGAAAGATTTCGTCTTCGGAGGAACCAAATCGAAACGGTCGGAGATTCGTTCCGAAACCGACACGCATCCGGAGAGCATCAAAACGAGGCCGGCAAAAACCAGCAATCGGGCCAATTTCATTTGGGTTGCTGCTGCGAGATGCAATGAAGAGTGCCCAAGCCCCAAACGAGCTCCAAACAGTCCACGGGAATAATTTCCCTTCCCGGGAAGCAAGCGGCCAGCACTTCCGCGGCGGCCGCATCCCGCCCCGGTTGACGAAATGCGGGCATGAGAACGGCGCCGTTGATCACGAGAAAATTGGCGTAGCTCGCCGGCAATTGTTGCCCCTCGTAGAAACAGGGCTTTGGCATCGGCAAACTCGCGATGGTGAATTTTCTGCCCGTTGGTGTCCGTAGGGCGTGAAGCCGCTCTAGATTTTCGGCCAGGATCGGGTAGTTCTTGTCCCGTTTGTTCGTCTCGACGACGGTCACGATTCCATTGGTCGAAAAAAAGCGCGCCATGTCGTCGATATGCCCGTCGGTGTCATCGCCGACGATTCCATCGCCCAACCAGAGAACAGTATGCACGCCGAGATAATCCCTCAGGGCCTGTTCAATCTCGGCCCGAGTCATCGTGGGGTTGCGATTCTTATTCAACAAACACGACTCGCTCGTTAGCAAAAGTCCGGCGCCGTTTACATCGATTGAACCGCCTTCCATCACCATTTTCTTTTCAAATCTTCGGATGCCTAGGGCGGACGCGATCTTCGGCGGAATCGTGTTATCGAGATCGTAGGGCGGATACTTTCCGCCCCATGCGTTGTGCTCCCAATCGGTGACAGCCACCTCGCCGGTCCGATCGTTTTTCACGAAGATGGGCCCGTGATCTCGGCACCATGCGTCATTAGTAGGATGATCGAACAGGGTGACGTGCGTTGTATCCGCGCCTGCTTTTTCAATCAGAGCCCAAGCCCTTTTGTGCAGGGCGTGGGCAGCGTTGATACGCACCTCCTGAAAGCGACTGATGTGCGCGACAATCTCCGCGAATTTGGCCGGGATCGGCCTGAAGTTGCCCGGCCACGTTTTTAGGTTATGCGGCCAAGATAGCCAAACGGCCACCTGCGGCTCCCATTCGGCGGGCATGCGAAAGCCCAGCACGGCGGGCGTCTTCTTTGCAGCCATTTTCGATCAGTCGCTAAATCGTTTCGTGAGGTCTCCGTAGGCGTCAATCCTGCGGTCGCGCAAGAAAGGCCAATGGGTTCGAGTGACATCAACCTTATCGAGCTCGATCGGGACCAGCATGATCTCCTCCCGGTCAATGCTCGCCTTCGCGAGAATCTGCCCGCTTGTGCCCGCGACGAAACTTTGGCCCCAAAACTCAATCCCCGGCCCGCCGAGCGGCGTCTCAACCCCGATACGATTGATCGCCGCGACATAACAACCGTTGGCGACCGCGTGGCTGCGCTGGATCGTTTCCCAAGCGCCGTGTTGGTTTACGCCGTATTCGGCTTTTTCCTGAGGATGCCAGCCTATGGCCGTGGGGTAAAAGAGAATCTCTGCCCCTTGCATCGCGGTCAGCCGCGCTCCTTCGGGGTACCATTGGTCCCAACAAATGAGCACACCGATTTTACCGAATTTGGTGTTCCATGCGCGGAACCCGGTGTCGCCGGGCGTAAAATAGAACTTCTCATAGTAAAGCGGATCATCGGGAATGTGCATTTTCCGGTAGATGCCGAGCAGGCTGCCGTCGGCGTCGATAATCACGGCCGTGTTGTGATAAAGTCCCGAAGCTCTCTTTTCAAAGAGTGAAGCGACGATTACGACGCCGTGTTTTTTGGCGATTTTCTGAAATGCCTGCGTGCTCGGTCCGGGAATTGGCTCTGCGAGCTTGAAGTTTTCGTGGTCTTCATTCTGGCAGAAATACTGCGAGCGGAAGAGCTCCTGAGTGCAGATGATGTTCGCACCCTGCTTCGCCGCTCGTTCGGTGAGCGCGAGAGTTTTCTTGAGATTGGCGGCCGGATCGGCCGAACAGGCGTGTTGAAGCAAACCGAGAGTGACTTTGGCCATGACGAGATGTTGTTCAGGTAAGTTTAATAGATGACCTTGTTGAGGGGGTATTCGACGATCCCCTCGGCCCCAAACTCCTTTAACTGAGGGATTATCTCCCGGACGACACTCTCGTCGATAATCGTCTCAAGCGCCACCCAATCAGAATTGCTCAGAGGCGAAATCGTGGGATTTCTCAGTGAGGGCATGGAGCGAACAATAAGTTCCAGCGCTTTCTTCGGGGCATTTAACTTTAGGCCCACCTTGCTTTCCGCCTCGAGCGCACCGCGCAGGAGCAGGGCAACGGTCTCAATTTTCTTTCGTTTGGCCGGATTCGCCCAACTCGCCTTATTGGCAATCAGTTTGGTGTTGGTCTCAAGCAGGGTGTCGATGATTCGGAGTTTGTTCGCCCGGATCGAGCTACCGGTTTCGGTGATGTCCACAATCGCATCAACCAAGTCAGGAACCTTCACCTCGGTCGCGCCCCAAGAAAACTCGATCTCCGCCGCGACCCCTTTTACCTCAAAAAAGCGTTTCGTGGTGTTCACCAGCTCGGTCGCCACTCGCTTGCCGGCCAGATCCGCAATCGACTTCACCGATGAATCTTCGGGCACGCAGAGGACCCAACGGGATTTTAGCACCGAGGCGCGGCTGTAGACCAAGTCCATCACCTCGACGACGTCGGATCCATTCTCCTGGACCCAGTCAAAACCCGTCAGCCCACAATCGAAGAATCCGTGCTCGACATAACGACTGACCTCCTGCGCTCGGACGAAACGTCCATCAAGCTCCGGGTCGTTGATCGTCGGCTTATAGGAACGCGAACTCGTCGCAATCTTCCACCCGGCCTTGGCGAACAGATTCTTCGTTGATTCTTCAAGGCTGCCTTTGGGCAGACCCAGCATAAGTAGCGGTTTAGCGGACACGCGGCCAAGGGACACTCCGCTCCCCTGCCCTTCAAGCCTATTTCCGCCACCTTATCACCCTGGCACTCGTTGCGCTTGGACTAGTCCTCAGAGCGAACCGGCTCCGTAGAAAACTCAAGGGGCGTCGGCCAAACACTTACCGCGCCACGCCCAAGCCGCTGTTCCTCGCTCGGAAAAACATCTTAGAGGAAAGCGCCCCTGATTCGTCCGTGGTTCGGATCGGCTAGAACAATTCAGGTTGTCCGTAACGCTGCCGAGCCTCGGCCAATGCCGACCGCATCTCCAAGGTTTCGAGCAACCGGCAAAGTTCTTCCGGGGCCGGCGTTGGCGCACTCAAAACGAGGCTGGGAAGGGACACGTTAAGCGTCGTTAGCTTCAGATTTCGCCGGAGCTTTTCCGCCTCTGCGGACACGGCCGTTCGAAAGCGCTCCGGTTGAAGTTCGGCGGCGTGGGCGATCACTCCTTCAAGGTTGCCATGTTCGCTGAGCCACTTGGCCGCAGTCTTCGGTCCAACCCCGTTGATCCCGGGGATATTGTCCGAAGTGTCTCCCACGAGTGCGAGGAAGTCGGCAATCTGGGACGGCGGAACCCCAAATTTTTCCCGCACGCCGGCTTCGTCGCGCACTTGCCAGCCGAGCTTGGGATTGGCGGTGGGCGGTGGCAGGAGAATTTTGATCTGCGGGTTTACGATCTGAGCGAAGTCTTTGTCCGAGCTTACGATGAGGACGTCATCTCCTTGCCGCGCGAGTGAGACCGCTTCTGCGGCCAGTAAATCGTCGCTCTCAATCCCATCTTGCTCGATGCCGACGCATCCCATCGCGCGGGTCAGGGCCTTAAAATACGGCAGCTGTTTCTCCAAAGCCTCGGGCATCTCTTCGCGTTGCGCTTTGTATTCGGGATGCAGAGCCAATCGGTCCTGCGCGCCGCCAAGGTCAAAAAAAACCAGGGTTCCTACGGGCTTTTCTTGGTCGGCCAATTTCCAGAGCGACTTTACCCAGCCATGCAGCGCGTTAGTTGGAAAACCGTCAGCACGGGACAATTCCGGAATCGCAAAAAAGCACCGGTATGCCAGATTGAATCCATCGACGAGAAGCCATTTTGCCATGGAGAAAGCTCAGCGTCCGCTCCGCCCGAGGCAAACCCGCGTTACTTTTTTTTGGGGCCCAATCAGCCAACTGATTCAAGGCCCTTCAGATTACCCCGATTTGAGGAACGAATCCTTTCTCAGCCAACAGACCTCCAACCTGCCCAACGCGCGTCCATTTTATCCGGGGAAGAACCTTCAGCTCTTGGGTAATGTTGCCGGTTGTCCCCTTGCCCCGGTCACCGCTTCCGCGATGTTTTCGGCCGTTTTCTCCGGCACGATCCGGTCATTATTGAAGTGCATCGAAACTGTCTTCGACACGCCGCGCTCTTCCATGGTTACGCCGTAAATCGCGTTCGAAGCCGAGACGGTCCGCTTGTTGTGCGTGATGATGATGAACTGCGATTCGCCCACGAATTTCTTCAACAGATCCGTGAAGCGCCCGATATTCGATTCATCGAGGGGCGCGTCCAACTCGTCGAGCACGCAGAACGGCGATGGTTTCACCATGTAGAGGGCGAAGAGCAAGGCCACAGCCGTGAGGGTCTTTTGCCCGCCTGAAAGCAACGAAATGCTCTTTAACTTCGTTCCCGGAGGCTGGGCTACGATCTCGATCCCGCTCTCCAACACGTCGTCCGTCGCGATCAACTCCAACGCAGCGCGCCCGCCGCCGAAAAGTGTCAGGAACGTATATTCGAAGTTCTTTTTGATCTGCTCAAACGTGATCGCGAACTGGCGCTGCGAGGTCAGGTTGATCTCGTCGATCGCTTTGATGAGTTCGGCTTTTGCATTCGTCAGGTCATCGGTCTGCGTCCGCAGAAAATCGTGCCGCTGCTTGAGCTCGGCGTATTCTTCGATCGCCACCAGATTGACCGCGCCAAGGCCGTTCAACCGGGTGCGCAGCACGTCGATCTCGGCTTTGGTTTCCTCCCAGTTGGTCTGTTCCAGTGCGGCCAAATCTTCGGCGGTTGGATCCGGCTTTGGCCCTTTCGATTTCCGGCGGCGCTTCGTCGCTTCGCCGGCCGGGTCACCCTCGGCCTTCGGCGAGCCTTCTTCCGCTTCATCTTCTTCGTCCAAATCCAGCGGTTTCATGCCCTCCGGTTCTCCGTCGGCGTGCCAGTAGAAATGCCGCCAATCCAACTGGGATATGTTGGCTTGGAACTCGCGCGATACTTCCTCGGCGATGAACTGAGCCCGCTGGCGATCACCCGCGAGTTTGATGTCGTGCTTCGCCAACGCGGCGATCGCGCCTTCGGCATCGCTGCGGAGCGCCTGTTGCGCCGATTCCAAGCCGCTGATCTCGCGCTCCACCGCCATCAATTCAACGCGGATTTTCTCTACCTGCTCCTGCGTCACCACGAGTGTCTCCGCAAGCTGCACCGAGCGCGCGCGCTGGGCATCGGATTCGGTGGCGAGCGAGGCAACTTGGTCGGTCCAGGTCTCGATCTCCTGCTGGCGTTGCGCCAAAAGCTCGCCGAGTTGCTGGCTGCGTCGCGCCATCTCGCCGAGTCCGCGGTCGAGCACCTCCACTTTCTGACGGCGTTCGGCGAGTTCTAGTCGCGCCTGCGCCAACGAATCTCGTTTCACATCGCGGTCCACCCGAAGCTCCGTGATCCGGGTTTCCATTTGAAGGATCTGTTCCCGTTGCGACGCGCCATCGCTCTCGGCCGTGGTCAGACCGATCTGGGCCTTTTCCCAACGGGCGTGAGCCTCGTTGCGGGCCTGTTCGAGGCCGGTGAGTTCATTCTCCATCCGGCGGAGCTTTGCGCCGACCTCCTCGGCGTTGCGCTGGGCGTTACGCTGTTCCGCCTGCACCGAGGCGAGGGTCTGCGTGATCGCCAGGATATCGGCGCGCCGTTGTTCCAACGTTTGCTCCGCCTCGGCGAGGCGGGTATTGATCGCGTCGATCGTTAGCTTCTGCTCGTCGTGCAGTTTTTGTTCGTCGGCCAACACCTTCGCTGTCTCCCGCAGATCGATTTCCCGTTGGACGATACTGTTGGATGATTTCTTTGAACCGTGAAATCCACCGTACACCAAGCCACGGCGGTCCACCAAATCACCTTTGCGCGTTGCGACGGCGAGAAAGGCAAAACCGGGGTTCGCCCGCCAAAATTCCAAGAACGCGGTGAGGTCATCCGCGATGTAGCAACTGCCGAACAACGCCAGCGCCGGATGGCCTTCAAACTGCGAGCTGACGGCGAGCGACGCCGGCACGAGCCAGGCGGGCAGTTCGTAGGCGGCTTCCTGCCGAACGCCGCACTCGATGATCCGCAAAATAGCCGAGCCGATTTGTTCGTTCTCCAGCTGGGCGAGGATCCGCTGGGCGGTCCCGAGATCGCTGACGCTGATCGCCTCGGCGGCCGACCCCAGGATCGCTTCGATCGCTTTGCCAAACTCGGGCTTCACGTCGAGGCCTTGCAAAATGGGCGACGCTTTGGCGCCGTTGAGCGCCGTTTCCAGCCTGCCTTGCAACACGGCCTTGGCCCCTTCGCCAAATCCTTCCCAGCGCTCCTGCAATTGCTGGAGCAATTTCAAACGCGCCATGCGTTGGGCCAGTTGACGATCAATCTCCGAGAGCTTGCGCTGCGCTTCGCGAAATTCGCGGGTGAGGTCCGTGATCGCTTGCTGCGCGGTGACCGACTCGCCGTGGGCCCGCGATTTCTCGCCCAGAGCTTCCTCCGTGCGGGCATCAAGCTCGGCCACTTGCTGCGCCGCCGCCGTTTGCTGTTGCCGCATCGATTCGATCTCTTGCGCCAGTAGGTCGTGCCGGTGCGCGCTGGTCTTCTGGTCGACTTCGTAGCCCGAACAATCCGTGCGGAGCCGTGCGACGGTGCTGTCAAATTGGAGAAGCTGAAACTTGGCCTGCTGCAGGTCTTGTTCGAGTTTGGTGAGTTCGCCTTCGACGATGCCTTGCTCGCGGTTGCGTTGTTGGAAAACCGAGTCGCTGCTGCCGAGCAGTCCCAGTTGGAGCTGTTTGTCTTGCGCGGCACTGTCGCCCTGCGCGGTGACTTCCCGGAGTTGCATTTCCAGTTCACCGAGGTTGTCCCGCGATGAACCGAGCCGGTCTTCAAGGCCGGCTCGCCGGATGTGCGCGAGGTTTGCCGCGTTTTCGGCGGCTTCTTTTTGCGACCGCACGTCGAAAACCGCCTGCTGGGCGTCCTGCACCCGCTGGTTCAACCGGCCACGTAGAGATTTTTTCTCCTCCAGCGAGATCTCCTGCTCCTCGCGATTGGCGCGGCGGCTGTCGGCTTCGGCCCGAAGCGTGGCGACGTCGGCCTCGAGCGCTCCGAGGGTCGCCGTCAGCTGCGAATAATGAAAACCGTTCCACGCGAGGCTCAGGTGCCGCAGGCGATGGTTCAGGCGCTTGTAGCGCATGGCCTTCGCCGCCTGCCGGCGGAGGCTCCCGATCTGCCGGCCGACCTCGCCGACGACATCCGCGACGCGCGCGAGATTTTGATCGGTCAACGCCAGCTTGCTCATCGCCTCGCGGCGTTGGCTTTTGTATTTCGTGATGCCGGCGGCTTCTTCAAACACCGCCCGGCGTTCTTCCGGCTTGGAGGAAAGAATCTGGTCGATCTGACCTTGCGCCATGATCGAGTAACTCGTCCGGCCGATGCCGGTATCCATGAAGAGCTTTTGGATATCCTTCAGGCGGCAAGCCTGGCCGTTAAAGGCATACTCGCTTTGCCCGTCGCGAAAGACCCGGCGCGTGATCTCGATTTCGTGAAATTCGCTCCCAAGTTGCTTCTCGCAATCGGTGAGCAAGAGGGAGACTTCGCACAACTGTGCCGGTTTCCGGGTGTCGGCACCTTCAAAGATGACGTCCTGCATCTTACCACCGCGGAGGGCCTTGGCGCTTTGCTCCCCGAGCACCCAGCGGATCGAATCGGCGATATTGGATTTACCGCAGCCGTTGGGCCCCACGACCGCCGTTACTCCGGGCTCGAAACGGAGCGTTGTCGGGTCGGCAAAGGACTTGAAACCGTGCAATTTTAGGGCCTTGAGATACATGAAAACGGAGAGTGTGTGGGCCCGCCGCGAGCGCGGGCAAACGGAAAAAAATCAGTCTGTAGACCGCGGTTTCTTGAGTCCCTCGACCAAAAAGTAGCGGCTGGTCCAGCTATTGTAAGCATGGAGCGTGCACCCAGGGACATCGGAGAAAATGCTGGGCACGGTCGCCAGCAGCTTCACCTTAAACTGCTGGGTGAGAAGCGGACCAAACTGCGCGCACCACTCGTCATGGTAGTCGATCTCGCGCAGCAGCAAGGCTCCCCCGCCCTTCGAAAAATGTTCAGCCAAGGCCTCTACGGGGCCCGGATTGAGCAAAGCCTCAACGTGCCATTTGAGGCCTGGGTGGGCGGCCTGGATCGCGTCTTCAACCTCCGCAACCGCCGCTGCGTTCCGGCCTGAAAACTCGAGCCAGACCAAGCGGCTGCTCAGTTCAGCCGGCCGATACAAAACCAGCGCCAGAAGCCCGGCCGTCAGGTAACCCGACTTTACGCCCGTGCGTCGCGCCAACCAGTGGCCCGCTTCAATAAGACCCACGGCGGTGAGAGCGCAGAAAAGCGGCACCACATGACTTAAGTTACGTTCGAAAAACACCGTTCGGGTCGAGAAATAGACGACGAACAACACGACGGGCCCTGCCAACAGCGCTACCTCCAGCCAACGTTTCCGCACCGCCAAGCCGACGGTTCCGACCAAACCGGCGGCAATCATGCCCGCACCCAAAACCGACCAAAAGTAGCCGCCCAACACCGGCGCGACGATTCCGCCCTCAAATCGGCTATGCGGAGGGTGCAGCCCCGCGTATTGCGCCGTCAGGTATTCAATCCCGCGCCAGAACGCCCCGGGGTTTGCCACCGCCCCCGGCGCCCCCATCGCGAAACCCGCGCAGACTCCCAACACCCCCAAACCGAGCGAAACTCCGAGACGGCGAAACCCCCATTTTCGTTCTGAAATACCCGCAACTATCACCGGCACCAACGGCAGCCAAACGAGCGCCAATATCGACACCTTGCTCGCGATCGCCAATCCCAGCGCCACGGCTGCCGCCAAGAGCCTCAAATTTGCCCAGCCGTTCTTCGCCAACGGCAGGCTCCAAAGCACCGCCGCCATCGTCAAAACGGTCACGAACGCCTCCGGCCGGATATAATGGGCGTCCTGCACCAACAAGGGCACGACCGCGACCAATGCGCCCGCAGCCAATCCTGCCCGCGCCCCCGCTATACGGAGCGCCAACCACCAAGCCTGCGCGACCACGACCGTCGCCAAAAGGGCCGAGAACATCCGGTAAACCCAAAAACCTTGATCCCTCGAGCGCCACGCCTCCAGCCCCGGCACCCACTTCGCCGCCCGATAAAAAAAGAACGTCCCGTACATGTAGGACGAGAAATTGTATTGGTCGTAGCGAAACGAAGATTCGAGCTTGGAGGCCTTTGCCCAGTTCGTGTCCCAATCGCCCGAACTGCGCATGTGCCCGACCACTTCGACGGTGATGGTCTCATCCGGGTGACCGTAACTCTTGTCCACGTGCGCCACCCGTAAAATCAGTCCCACCAGGACGACCAAAACCGGCGCGAGCCAACGGTGCCGCCGCCAAATCACGGTGGAACGCAAGCTCTCTGCCCGACGCACCGCAGCGGCGTCGATCTCCAGCCGCTTCCCCATGCTCACCACCGCGTCCACCGAAAACCCCAGGTGTTCGTAGAATCCCGTCACCGCCGCGTTCTCCGTGCGCACCTGCAAATTGATCTTCGGGCAACCTGCGGCCTTTAACACGCTCTCTGCCTCGGCCATCAGCGCCCGACCGATCCCGCTGCCCCGCGACTTCGGCTCCACCGCCAGGTAGTTGATCCAGCCTCGGTGACCATCGTAACCGGCCATCACCGTGCCGACGATCCGTTTGGTCGCCCCCAGCCCGCTCGATGCTTCGGCCACAAGCAGCCACTTTCCGCCCGCCAGCAGCTTCGCCGCAATGTCCAACGCCGGATCATTGGCCGGACGCACCAAACCGCACGACGTCCAAAGCGCGATCACGGCATCTTGGTCGGCGGCGCGATACGGGCGGATCCTCATGGGTCCACGCGATAGAGCGATGCCCGTTCGCCTCAGCAAGTGCAAAGGGGCGGACCGTTCTTCCCTGTTTTCGGCTTCCCCCACGCCGCTTCCTCGCAACGCTTCGGCATCATGCGCCTCTCCTTCACTCCTCTTGTGTTAACCCTCGTCTGGGCCGCTCTCGCCGCCTCGGCCCTGCACTCCGCTACCCCGGCCAAGAAAGTTGTCGAAAAAGCCGACGACCTCCCCCGCCACACCTACACGTTGCCGAAGCCACCGTCCGAGGTCCTCCGCGACGATGCCGCGTTCACCACCCTCGCCGCCGCCGTTAAGAAGGATATTCTCTCCGATCTCGCCACGCATGACGTCCAAGACCGCACCGCGTTGCAGCGGTACAAATCCACCTTGCTCAATCTCGCCGTCTTGGAGCGCGACTTCGCCACTGTCCGCACGCTCATCGCCGAACTCCGCGCTCTTGAGGAGAAGTCCGGTCAAAAACTCACCACCGGCCTCGTCGCCGAGGCGTGGACCTCCGCCAGCATCAAGCGCCCCGACCCCGCCGCCTTCACCCAACTATTCCAAGCCGACTTCGCCGCCCTCGTCACCCCGCTCCCTTGGGAAACGGTGCAGGACAACCTCAAAGAATTGAAATCCGGCTACGAGATTCGTAGCGATTCGTTGATCCTCGGTCTCACCAAAGAACAGATCGACCCCGCGGCCGCCAAAGCCGGCAACATCTCCGGCGACGTCGCCGGCCAGCTCATCTCGTTTCGCAATCAGCTCGTCAATTACCTCCCGCTCAAGTTCGCCATCGTTGCGGCCCTAGCCGATAAAATCGCCGCCCACAAAACCGAAAAGCCCGATCGCTGGACGCCCACCCTCGTCAACCTCGCCGCCAACTCCACCGGCACACCCGTGAAAATTGGCGTCTGGGACAGCGGCGTCGACACCGCCCTCTTCAAGGCGAATCTTCACACCGATTCCGCCGGACGCCACGGCTTTGGCTACGATCTCCACGCCAATCCCGTACCCGAGCTCGTCTTCCCGCTTGGCGCCGCCGAGGCCCAGACCCCGCAAGCCGTCGCCCGCCTGAAAGGCTTTCTCGATCTCCAAGCGTCGATCGACAGCGAGGAGGCCTCCGACCTGCAACGGTTCATGAGCGCCCTCCAACCCGATCAGGTAAAACCCATGGTCGAGGAGCTCGGCCTCTTCGGCAACTGGTCCCACGGCACCCATGTCGCCGGTATCGCGCTCGCCGGGAATCCGTTCGCCCGCCTCGTCGTCGGCCGCATCACCTTCGACCACCGGATGATTCCGGAAAAACCCACCGTGGAGCAGGCCCGCAAAGATGCGGCGGCCTATCTCGCCGCCGTGGCTTACTTCCGCTCGGCCGGGGTGCGCGTCATCAACATGAGCTGGGGCGGTTCCGTCCGCGACATCGAGGGCGCCCTCGAGGCCAACGGCATGGGCGACGCCGAAGCCCGCAAAAAATCAGCCCGCGAAATCTTCGAGATCGGCCGCGAAGCACTCTTCGCCGCCTTCAAAAGCGCCCCCGAAATCCTCTTCGTCGCGGCCGCCGGCAACAGCGACAACAACGTCAAATTCGACGAGTTTATCCCCTCCTCCTTCCAATTGCCGCACATGATCACCGTCGGCGCCGTCGATCAGGCCGGCGAGGAGACGTCGTTCTCCAGCTTCGGCCCGATGGTCAACGTCCACGCCAACGGCTTCGAGGTGGACAGCTACATCCCCGGCGGCCAGCGCCTCAAGTTTAGCGGCACCTCGATGGCCGCGCCTCAGGTCGCCAACCTCGCCGGCAAACTCTTCGCGCTCGACCCGACGCTCACGCCCGAGAAAGCCAAAGCCCTCATCCTCGCCGGCGCCGAACTCAAAGGCCGCGTCAACCTCATCAACCCCGCCAAGACGCTCGCGCTGCTCAAGGCGCCGAAGTCACCATAGCCTCGGCACCGGCGGTTACCCCACCGTCGGCCTCCCACGCGCGTCTTGCTCCACGAGAAAAACGGCGTGCTGCTCCCGGCGGACCAACCCCTTGCCTGCCGCATCAACTCCTCGAAATAGTCGAAGGGCTCATCCGGATTCTTCAGCCGCTCGTCATCGAGAAGGAAACCCTTCACGATGTATTCCCGCAGCTGCTGGGTGGCCCAGATGCGGAAGCGGGTCGCTACCGCGCTTTTCACCCGGTAACCCACCGAAATGATGGCATCGAGATTGTAGAAACGGGTCAGGTAGTTCTTCCCGTCGGCGGCAGTGGTAAAGGAATCCTTTACTACTGAATCCTGCACCAATTCCCCCTCAGCAAAAATGCTTTTCAGATGCTGCCCGACGTTCTGCTTGGTCGTCTGAAACAGCTCGGCCATGTGCTGCTGCGTCAGCCAAACGGTCTCTCCTTCAAACCGCACGTCGATCTGCAGCTTCCCGTCCTCCGTCTGGTAAACGAGGAACTGGCCGCCCGGCGGCGGTGGGGTCTCGGAATCTTTACTCATAAGTTCATCCTACTTTCAAATCGAGGTCTTAAGTAACGCTTAATAACTGGCGGAGAGGTTGTAGTGCTGGGTGTCGTAGGTTTTGCCTTCGGCGGCAGTTATCCGAAAAAATTGGATAACTGAATTTTCCTCCAACTCGTGGTCGGAAAAGACGTTCTTGAGGTGATAGCTGATCGTTCTGACATCCACATCGTCGAGCACCCCCATCATCTTCTGGCTGAGCCAAACGTGTTCATCGGCGTAAACCGCCTCGACGCCGCCTTGGCCACTGGCCGCCACAAAGGTCAGGTATTCCGCCGCCGACGAGCGGACGAGGGAGACTTCGGCTTTCTTTTTCGGACGACTGCCGGGGGTGGGCTTCTTTTTGCTCATGGTTTTGTCTTCCTCGCAATTTGAACTCTTCGGAATTGCCGGATAGTTGCCCGTGCCGCCTCTCCGAGACCCATGGGAAAGCTAGGGTGAGGGTTGCCTCAGGCAGTGGCCGGGCTCAGCCGCCGGATAGCCTCGAAGCCGACAGTGACGGTGGACGGGGCGGAAGAAGCGGGAGATTTCGCGCGGGCCATACGACCACCGGAGTCAGCGCGGACCGAAACGGAACGTCGAGCGATAGCTCGTTCGAATTGTCGGCTAAATTTCGAGAAACGAACCAGTTCCAATTCCTAGACCGACCGTTGCATTTGCCAACCCGCCGGACCCGATTGAACGCGCCTTCTTCCGTGTATTCCGTGTGTTCCGTGGGCCCAATTCCGAGTCCCTACCGCCAAGTCGCCGGCTGAGTCCGCGCCCTCAACTCTCAACGCTCATCTCTCATCTCTCAACTATCAGCCTACCGCCTCACCCATTCCGCCCAAAGAGCAGCCGGAGCGAGTTGAGGCACACCACCACCGTGCTGCCTTCGTGGGCGGCGACGCCCACGGCCAAGGGCACTACGCCGACCACCGTCACAATCACCATCACGACGACCACGCCGAGCGAGATCGCTAAATTTTGCCGGATAATAGTACGCGCGCGCCGGCTCAGGCGATGCGCCGAGAGAAAATTCTCGATCTTGTCCTGCATCAAAATCACCTCGGCCTGCTCCAGCGCCGCGTCGCTCCCGCGCGCACCCATCGCCACGCCCACATCCGAGGCCGCGAGACAGGGCGCGTCGTTCACGCCGTCGCCCACCATCGCTACTATCTTCCCCTGCCCGCGCAGCTCCATGATCGCGGCGACCTTGCCCTCCGGCGTGAGGTGCGCCCGCACGTCGCCGAGGCCGAGTTCTTTGGCCACCGCCTCCGCCGCGTGCTGCCGGTCGCCGGTCAACATCACGGTAAAAATCCCGCGCCGCTTGAGCGCCGCCAACACCGCGCGCGACTCCACGCGGATCTGATCGCGCAGGAGCACGCGTCCCACCATCTCCCGTCCGATCACCCATACCTCGCTCAAATCCGCCGGTGCCGCCGGCAACTTCTGCACCCAGCCCGCCAGCGGTCCGGCCTCCAGCAGTTCGCGCCGGCCCAAAAGCACCTGCGCGCCGTCGAGACTGCCTTTGACTCCTTCGCCGACGATGTTGCGAAACTCTTCCACGTTCACCGCGCGCACGCCCCGCGCCCGCGCGTCCTTCACGATGGCCCGCGCCAGCGGATGCTCCGACTTCCCTTCCAGCGCATACGCGAGCTCCATCACCTCGCGCTCGCGCCCCGGCGGAAAACTCTCGTAGCCCACGACGGCCAGTTCGCCCGTGGTCAACGTGCCGGTCTTGTCGAGCGCCACCGCGGTGATGTCGGCCAGTTTCTCGATCGCCGCGCCCCCGCGGAACAGCACGCCATGCCGCGCGCCCCACGCGATCGCCGCCAAGATCGCCGATGGAATCGAAAGCACGAGCGCGCACGGGCTTGCCACCACGAGCAAAGTCATCGCCCGGTAAAAGGCCGAGCGCTGCCCCGGCTGATTCTCGAAGGCCGGCAAACCAAACCCCAGCCACCACAGCAGAAACATCGCCGTCGCCAGCCCGAGCACGGCGTAGGTGTAGCCGGTGCCGAATCTCTCCGTGAACCGCTCGCTCGGCGCCTTCAGCTTCTGGGCCGTCTGGATGAGACGGATGATTTTTTGCAACGTGCTCTCACCCGGCAGCCGCGTGACCTCAAAGTCCACCGCACCCCACAGATTGATCGTCCCGCTGAACACCGCATCGCCCTTGCCCTTCTCCACCGGCTGGGCCTCGCCGGTCAGCGCCGACTCATCGCTCGCGCTCTTTCCTTCCAACACCGTGCCATCGGTGGGAAACGCCTCGCCCGGCTTCACTCGCACCCGCACGCCACGCCGTAGTTCCTCGACCGCGACTTCGCGCTCGCTGCCGTCGGCCTCGACGAGCACCGCGCGCTTCGGCGCCGACTTCAACAGCGCGCTCACCTCGCGCTGGGTGCGATCCAAGGCAAACGCCTCCATCGCCCCCGAGGCCGAAAACAAGAACAACAACAACACCGCTTCGCTCCACGCCCCGATCGCCACCGCGCCCGCCGCGACGATCAACATCAAGAAGTGAATGTCGATTTCCCGCTTTTTGAGATTGGCCCACGTGTCGATCGCCGCGTCCCACGCGCCCGCCACGAGCGCGACGGTGAAGAAAATCCACGCCACCACCGGCCAACCGGGCGCGAGCCACTGCACCGCCGCCCCGGCCAAGCCCGCGCCTCCGCAGACGGCTGCGAGCGTCGCTAGAAACTTCCACTCCGGCTCCGCGTCCGCCGCGACCGCATTGAGACCGGGCCATTCCAACTCCCGCCACGGCCGGATCGCCTCCGCCGTTACGCAGCTCTCGCGCGCCAAAACGAGCGCGCCGCCGACCTGTCGCAAGGTGAACCCCGCGGGCGCGACGGGCGGCGCCTGTTGCTCCAACCGCGCATCAACCGCGGCGATGGTCGCCGCGAGTTTCTCACTCAACACGCCGAGATCCACCTCGCCAAACGTCGCCACGGCCAGCCGGTGCGATTCGGGGTCGATCCGCACCGCGCTCACGCCCGGCTCCGTGCGCAAAAAGTGCACCAGCTCCGCCACCCAGCTGCCCTCGTCGTGAATCGGACGGTTCATAGCTCCACAAACTGCGCCGCTTCCCGGCCGCAGCAAATTCATTTCCGCCGCCCTTGCGTCGCCTGCGCCGGTGGCTGAAGTTCTTCCGCTTCATGATCGGACTCCGCGACGACCAAGCCTCCGCCCCTCCGCCTCCGCCGAGCCGGGCGCCGGAGTTTGCCGCGAAGATTTTCGCCGAAGGCGGCTGGCTCCACGCGGGACTTTCCCTCGAACACCGCCCGCAACAGGAGACGATGGCGCGCACCATCGCCGCCGTCCTCAAATCCGACGCCCCGCTCCTCTTTGAAGCCGGCACCGGCGTCGGAAAATCCCTCGCCTACCTCGCCCCCGGCATCATCCACGCAGTCGATCAGGAGCGCCAACTGATCGTCTCGACGCACACGATTTCCCTGCAGGAACAGCTCCAGGCCAAGGACCTTCCGCTCGTCCGCCGCCTCTTTCAGTCGAATCCCGCCCTCGCCCGCTACGCCGATTTCCGCCCCGCCGTCCTGCTCGGTAAATCCAACTACCTCTGCACGACCCGCCTCGCCCAAGCGCTCTCCGACCGCGCGAGTCTTTTCGCCGACGCCGACTACGACGAATTGCAACGCATCGCCGGCTGGGCCGAGGCCACCGATTCCGGCCTGCGCCACGATCTGCGCCCGCCGCCCCGCGCCGAGGTCTGGGACGCCGTCAACGCCGACTCTTCCTCTTGCTCGCGCAAGCACTGCGATTGCGAGAAGTGCTTTTATCAACGCGCCCGCGCCCGCCTACGCACCGCGCACGTCATCATCGTCAACCACGCCCTGCTCTTCGCGTTGATCAATGCCGGCGGCGCCAAGGCCAACGGAGCCACCGGGCCCGAAGCGCGCGGCGTGCTTTTTCCCGGCGATTTTCTGGTGCTCGACGAGGCCCACACTGTGCCCGAAGTCGCCACGGCGAACTTTGGCCTTTCGCTCAGCAGCTACGGCGTCGAGCGCGCCCTCAAATACCTCTTCAACCCCCGCACGAAACGCGGCCTGCTACGGAAGCTCGGCGGCCCCGAAGGCCAACAACTCGTTACCGACGCGCTCGACGCCTCAAAGCAGTTTTTCGATTTCATCGCGGCGTCGCTTCTCGCCCAGCGCCCGATCGTACGGGTGCGCGAGACCGGCGTGGCCGAGCCGACGCTCGACGGCCCGCTCGGCGCGCTTGAACGGCTGCTGGCCAAGCTCGCCGATAAACTCGACGACGGCCGCCCGCGCGACGAACTGCTCGAGCAGAAAACTCGCATCAAAGGCCTCCAAGCCGGTCTTACCGAGTGGCTCACGCTCGCCGCCGAGGGCCACGTTTACTGGGCCGAGCGTGGCGGACGGAAGCAGACCATCGTCGGCCTGCGCAGCGCGCCGATCGACATCGCGCCGGCGCTGCGCGAGCACCTCTTCGGCTGCGGCGTGAGCGTCGTCTGCACGAGCGCCACGCTCGCCGTGGGAGGCGACATCGCCGCCTTCGCCACGCGCATCGGAGCCGAGGCCGCCCGGGCCGAGGTCGTGCACTCGCCGTTCGATTATGCGCGCAACATGCGCGTCTACGTCGCTGCCGATATACCTCTGCCCTCGCCGCAAGAGGCCAAACTCGCGCTCGATGCGCTCACCGACTACATCCGTTTCTGCGTCGCCGCCGTGCCGGGCGGCACGCTGGTTTTGTTCACGAGTTACACCGATATGCGCGCCGTCGCCGGCACGCTGGAGCCCGAGTTCCGCACGGCATCGCGGCCGTTTCTCATGCAGGGCGCCGATCTCTCGCGCACCGAGCTCGCCGATCAGATGCGCCGCTTGGGCAACGCCGTACTGTTTGGCACCGACAGTTTTTGGACCGGCGTCGATGTCCCCGGGGATGCGCTGGCGCAGGTCATCGTTACCCGCCTGCCCTTCGATCCGCCCACGCACCCGATCACGGAGGCCAAGATCGAGTGGATCCGCGACCACGGCGGCAATCCATTCAACGACCTCACGCTGCCCGATGCGCTGATCAAGTTTCGCCAAGGCATCGGCCGGCTCATTCGCACCCAATCCGACCGCGGGCTGATCACGATTCTCGACTCCCGCGTGCTCGCGAAGAGCTACGGCCGGCTCTTCCTGCAGTGCCTCCCCCAGCCCGAATTCACCCGACTCACGCGGGAAACACGTGGCGATCAATTTCGCCCCTTTCTTTAATCTGAAAAATTGTGGCTACGTTTGCATAGCCAGTCCGATAAAACAGGGCATGATACATCGACGATTCCGTCGATTTAACCGAAAACAAACCGCTCACTCGTCGCAGGACTTACCGGATAATAAAAAATACCTATGGCCAATCGCAGCTCGCATTTTTTGGCGCTGGTGGAACGCGCGCCCGACAACGAACTCTTTCGTTTCAGCCTCGCCCAAGCTCTCGCCGCCGAGGGCCGCGCCGAGGAAGCCGGACCCCATTACGCTTTTTGCATCGCGAAGAAGGCAGACTGGATGATACCCCGAATTCTCTTGGGAAAACTTCACCTCGCCGCCGGCCGGCACGCCGAAGCGCGCCCGCTGCTCGTCGCCGCCCTCGATCTTGCCGTCGCCCAAGCCCATGAAGACCCCGAGCGAGAGCTCCGGGCCTTACTCGCGGAATTGGGCGGGTGAGTTACCCGCCTGTTTGACTGAGACGCCCACGCACCCACCCCGGTCGAGGTGCAGAGGCGGATTCAAAAGACCCGGACTCCGATGGTGCGCGTCATTTGATCGTCGTCGGCGTCGGTCACGCGAAACGTGACACTGCCGATCCCGGTGAAACCGTTCTTCGGCGTAAACACGAGCGATTGTCCATCAGCGGTTAGGACGGCGTCTCCGGCGACGGTCGCCACCACTTTGAAGTTTGGTTTCGCGGTAAAGCCGCGGGTAAGCGGTGCCATGGCCAAGATTACGTTTCCGCCTGCGGCGACCTCGGCGTGGGGTGCGGCCATCCAATTAAGATAGTGTTCAAGTTCGGTGATACCGTCGCCGAGCCGATCCCGGCTGCTGTCAGAGAAGTCGTCGGCGGCCGAGGCGGGATTTGAACCGGAGATGCGTTCCCACCAATCCGGCAGGCCATCGCGATCGCTGTCCCAGTCAACCGGGCGCGCGACCGTGGGCATGGCTTCCCAGCCGCCGACATCCGCCTGCGAGTCAGGCAGGCCGGGCAGGCCGGTCTTGCTGCCTTTAAAAGCGGCGGTCCCGGCGAGGGTCTCGCCGATGATGCGGAAATCGTGCCGGTCGAGTCCGGGTTGATTGGCGCCGACATCGGACAACACGATCTTGTAAGCGGCCCGCGCGGACTGGGTCTCCACGTCGCTCGCGAAGAGCGGCGCGTCGGACAGAAACTCGGCGTAGGGTGCGGGCTTGGTCATACCGGCCGCTTGGTTGTCGCGGGCGGCCACGCCCTCGAGAATGTTCTCCGCGACGAAGTAGCGCTGCGGCCCAAAAGCCTTCACGCCTTCCAACTGGGGATTGAGGAACTTGAGCAGCTTCGTCGCCGGTCCCGGTTTGTAATAGTTGCCGACAAAGTTGACCTGCGCGGCGCCGCCATCGGTGGCCCGGTTCTGCCAATTGTAGACAACGTTGTTGCGGATATCGAGCGACCCGGCGTGCCGGCCGGCGCCATCGAGGCCACCGGCGAGGCTCCAGTTGCGGCCGGAATTGTGGGCGAGAAGGTTGTGGTGAAACGAGCCCACATCGCCGCCGATGCTCGCCGCGTAACCGTGCTGGGTGCCGGGCTTGTAGTTCTTGTGGCCCGCCGCATTCAGGGCCTCGGAGATGAGCGTATTTTGCAGGGTGATGTTGCGGGCTGATCGGGAGCTGAACGCCTCGTCGAGCGTCCAGCTGATCGAGGCATGGTCGATGATCGAATGGTTGCTGCCCTGCATCCCCATGCCGTCGAGGGTCACGCCCGCGATATCGCCGGGGCGCACCCGCAGATGACGGATGATCGTGTCGCTCGCACCGCTCAGCCCGAAGCCGAATTTGCGGATCGTGATCCCCGGTCCAGGTGCGGTTTGGCCGGCCACGGTAAGATAGGGATTCGTCGCCACGAGTTTCCGCTCAAGCGTGATGAGTCCGCCCACCGCGAAAACGACGGTGCGCGGGCCCGATGCCTCGACCGCGGCGCGCAGGCTGCCCGGGCCGGAATCGGCCAACGTCGTCACCTCGATCACGCGGCCGCCGCGGCCGCCCTGCGCGAAGCGACCGGCGCCCTGCGCCCCCGGGAAGGCAAGTTGCCGTGGGCGAAAACGCCAGACGTCGCCGGGAGTGACCACCCCGCTCACGTCCACCGTATCGACCCGCCAGAAATAGTCCTGCGTCGGGCGCAGATTCGAAACCGATTGTTCCGCGGACGGCGTCTCGCCGAGTAGGGCCAGCGTCGTGGCGGAGCGACCGAAATACACGCGATGTTGAACCGCGCTGTTGGCTGGAGTCCATGCGAGTTTGAGCGTTTCCCCGTCGGCGGCGACATGCTCGTCCTCATTAGCAGGTCGCGCTTGGATCGCACGCCGTTTGGGGTCGGTGACATCAAGCGCGAAGCCGTTCAGCACGACGTTGCGCACGGTCGCCGCGGTGTCGGCGGGATCCGGCTTGAACTTGATCACGGCGTCTTCGCCCGCCACGGCCTCGAACTCCAGCGCTACGATCTGCGCGACTTCATCGTCGGCCGCGCGGAAACTGGGGGCGACCGAGATGCTTGGCCCACCTGCGACGGCCACGACCGTACGGGCGCGAAGGTCAGCGGGCTTACCGTCGGTGACATTCAAGAAAACGACGAGGCGATGCCGGCCCGGTGCGAGGCCGGCGAGCCGAAGCTCAAGGGCGCCCCCGGCGTCGCCGCCCTCGATCGTGACCCCATCGGCAACGAGACGCGCACCGTCGCGGACAGCTCCTTTCCACCATACGGCGCGCAGTCCTTTGCCCACCTGGCCGGCGAGGGCGAGGGTCGCCGTGAGCTCGCCAAAGCGTTGGGTGGCGGACATGCCGCCAGTGACAAACCATTGCTCGTAACCCGGCGCGACCGAATCGGGGCGACCGGCGATGCTAAAATCGACTTTCAGCGGGGCGGCGGCGGCAAACGCCAAGCCGAGACCGAAGAACAGAACCACTCGGGCAACGCAGCGCATGGCGCGGGCTCAACTCCGGGCCGATGGCGCGGGCAAGTTACGGCGATCCACGTTGTGCTTGAGATCGGTCCAGTCGGTCTTCGGCGCACGGGGATCGAGACCGTTGATAAAATCTTCGATGTTGGTGTAGCCGTCGCCGTTGAGATCGCCGACCGCGTCGCTCATGTCGTTGGGGTTCAGGCCGTGCGCGGTTTCCCACGAATCGGGCAGACCGTCGCCGTCGGTATCAGCGTAAGGTTTGCCGGTATAATTGGGATATCCGCCGACCTGGGCGGGGTTGGTGATGAAGCCGACGCGCACCCCGACTTCGAGTTCTTTCACCCATTTCTCGGCGTAGCCGGCGGCGCTGGCACGGGCGGAATCCTCGGGGGTGGCTTCGGCTTTGCCGACCTTGCCGTCGCGGACCATCGCCGTGACGCGTTGATCGACGGCGTCGCGCACAGGGAGGGTCGCTCCGGCGTGGGCCAGCACGTAGGAAAAAGCAGCCTCAGCCGTGGTGATGGTAAGCGGCGCATGGGCGAAGGGCGTCTCGGCCTTGATCTTGGCGAGGACATCGGCGCGGTTGAGCGTGCGGACCTCGGGTTGCACGCCGCCGTCCCAGTTATCCCGGGAAACCGACGGGTTGCCCTCGACGACGTTGCCCGAGACGTGGGCGCGACCGAAATTGTCGATGACCGTTTTACTGCGCTCGGACTCGGGCTTGAGCAGGCGAAAGCGCACGGGCGAATCGGGGGTGCCGGGACCGGGCTTGAGGTAATTGTTGATGATATTGAAAAAGCTCCGCTGGTCGCCGCCGTCGATCGTGCGGTGGCGGTAGTTGAAGAGTACGTTGTTCACGAACGTGAAGTCACCATACATGCCGACACTGGGATTTCTGCCGGTGTTGTTGGCCCAGAGGTTGCGGTGGAACGTGCTGTTGAGGCCACCGATGGTGCTACCAAAGGCGTGATGGTAAGTGTTGAGCGCCTCGGAGAAAATCGAGTGCTGGATCGTGACGTTGACGGTCGGAAGCTTCAGCTCGGGGCCGCCTCCGGGCGGGCGATACATGTGGCGATACATCGACATGTTTTCGTCGAGCCCCCACGAGGCCGAGACGTGGTCGATCATGAGATTGCCGACAGGATTGCCGCCAAAAGCATCATTGCGGTCGGCGGCGTCCATCGCTCCGCGGCGAAAGCGCATGTGGCGGATCACGATGTCGTGCGTTTCGAGTTCGACGGTGTTGCCGGCAATGCACACGCCGTCGCCGGGGGCTGTATTGCCCGCAATCGTGATGTAGGGCGCGCGGACGCGGATGCGATCGGTGAGACGGATAATGCCGGCGACGTTGAAGATGACGATGCGCGGGCCGGCGGCCTCACAGGCGGCGCGGAAACTGCCCGGGCCATCATCATTGAGATTGGTCACGACGATGACGCGGCCGCCCCGACCGCCGAAGGAATACATCCCACCGCCCTCCGCTCCGGGAAAGGCGGGAATTTTAGCCTGCGGCAAATCGCCGGGCAGGCCCGCGCCGGGCAGGTAGGGTTTGCCCTTGGCCGCCCACGCTTCGATCTCAGGCAAGACGCGGGCAAAAATCTCGTCCGAGCGTTGGTTGGCGGCGGCTTGGCGTGCATTGGCCGCGGCCTGATCGGCCGACTTAACTTTGGGGTAGCCCTGCGCGTGGAGGGCTGCGGCGGAGCCGAGGAGCAGCGCGGCGCTGAGAAAAGTTATAAAAGGCGATTTCATGGTCGGTCGGGAGGGACGAGCGGAGCTGGCGACGGTTGCGCCTTTAGATTCTTTTCCGCCTGCTTCAGATCGTAGCCGGCGGCGGAGAGGAAGTTGTTGATCCTGCCTTTGTATTTGCCGAACCACGCATGTTTTTCGCCCGACGTACTACCCGTCATCGCGAGTTCGCGCGCTTCGGTGAGCCACGCAAGAATCTGGTCTTTTTGCGCCGCCGTGAGCTCAGGCAACATCTGCTGGTAAACACGGAACGAGAGAGGCAACACGCCATAGGTCATGCCGTCCTTCACAATATCGATCTGAGCGGGGGCGAGGTCTTCGGCCAGCTTCCCGAGGTAGGCGGCTTGCAACGCGGTGAGTTGCGGATTAACCGAGGCCTTGGCCGCCGTCACTGCCGCGGTGGCGGCAGCCCGATCGGGCAATGATTTGGCCTCGGCGATACGGGCATCGCGCACCGCGTGCAGGGCGTGAAGATCGGCATACTGACGGGCGATGACGTCCCGCACCCGGTCGGCCGTGGTCGGACTCGCCAACGCGAGGCTCGCGACGATTTTGTCGGCCCGTTGCTCCGCGATCCGGGTGTAGGGCTGAGGCTCTGTGGTATTGGGCGCGGCGTGCGCAGCGGACAAAAAAAGTACCCCGATCAGCGCGCCGAGCGCGGCACCTTTGGAAGCAAAGTTCATCGGGAAAAAACTCGGAACCGCCCGCAGGCACCGAGATTCCGTTCGGTGCCGGCGAGCGACTTGGAGCGCAGGAAAATCAGAACCGGCCGTTTACGCCGAAGGTCCACACCACGCCGAACTCCCTCCGATCAAGCGGCTGCCCGTAGCTGGGCAGCAGCCCGAGGTCATCCCGGTTGATTTGGTCCCGCGCGCCGTTGAAAATATCCCGGCCGCTCAGGAACAAACTGTAGCGCTTCGACAACGTGTAATTCGCCGTGAGGTCGATGTTCGTTTGGGCGGGCGCGAAGCGGCGCAGGAAATTCGGCGAGCCGTTGAACGCCGCCAAGTTCGAGCGGGAGATTTCGTTTTCGTTGCGATAAGTGCCGCGAATCTGCACGGATAGCTTGCCGCCGGAGAACTGCAAGCCGGCACCACCAAAGCGGTTGGACGATTTTGTAATGGTCGACACGGTGGGCGCGACCGAGATGACCCCGCCCGATGGCGTGGTGATATTGACCGGCGCCGGCGCGCTCGGCTCGGCCAAATTCTTGAACGCAAAACTCGCGAAGGCGCTGAACCGTTTACCGAAACTGCCGAGGAAGGCGAAATCCTGGCTCGCCGAAAACTCCCAGCCGCTGGTGCGCTGACTGGTCGTGCTGTTGCTGGACGTGCGGAGAATCCAGCCGTTGTAGCTGGCCGGATCCAAACCGAGCGCGGAGACGACCTCATCGAAGCCGGGCGTGCCCGAGTAGGTGCTGTAGCTCGTGATCTGATCCGTCACATCTTTGATGTAATAAGCGGCCGAGAGCTTGCCGCCGTTATCCGTGTAATAGGAGACCTCACCGTCCCAATTGTTGGACGTCTGGGGCTTCAGATTGGGATTGGCGACGGTGATCGTGCCCACGGTGCCGTCGGCCGCGATCGGGACGTTTTCGTTGATCTGAAACTGGCCGCTGCTGGAAACGAGTCCGGAGGTGCCATTTTCAAGGGCGGGCAGGCCGAACGAACGCGACCAAGCCAGCTTCACGTCGATCTTGGGCGTAACCTTGTAGACCGTGCTCAAGCTGAGCGACGGCTTGCCCGTTTGCTCGGCGTCCACGGGCACGTTGGGCCGGTTGAACAGTTTCGCGGAGGCCAAACTCGTGGCGGTAGCTCCCATTGCCTGAGTCGGAAAGCTGATTCCGGCGGCGGTCAGAGCAGAGCGCAGGCTGGCGCCAGCGGGGGTGAACAACGGACTCGTGGCCTGGTCGACGCGCACGCCAAGGGGATTGGCCGGATCTTTATAGAGGGTGCCGTCTTTGTTTTTCACGTAATTCCATTTCGGATCACGATAGGGACCGCGGCCTTTGCGGCTGACAGATTCCTGCCGCAGACCGCCGACGAAATAGAGGCGGTTTTTGAGGAACCGGCCGCTTAGCTGGCCGTAAAGCGCATCACGCGTCTCCGTGAGGTCGATTTGCTGGCCGACAAAACTATTGTAGTTGTTGACCGCCGTCGAGCCATCGGCCGGGACTTCGAAGATCGTCCGCGCTTGATTGAGCGCGAAGAGCTTGTAGGTCGATCCCCACTCCTGCGCCGGGAGATTGTATCCGGGGCTGGCGCCCAGATAGGTGTCATCAAAAACGTCGGCGATCGGGAAGGTGGCGCCCGCGATGAGGGATTGGTTGAAATTCGCGCCGAGGCCGAATTTCTCCGACGTCTCCTCGTCCCGCCGACCGCCGACCTTCACGCTCAGCGAATTTGAGCCGATAAAACTTAGGAAACTCAGGTCGCGCTCGATATCGAATTTGTAGAGACCGTTCGTCTTGCGCGAAGAGGACTCACCCGATTTGGCCACGACGGCATCGGGGGTGAAGTTGGAGAATTTGGTGTAATCCAAGATCCCGCCGCCGTTGGCGACGCGTCTCGAGGTTTCGATGACCTTCGGAATACCGTCGACGATGTTGAGCAATTTGACCTGGCCGGGATTTAGTTTGAAGGACACTTCGGAGAAGTGGCCGTTATTGCGGTCTTCAAACGTCGTGAGCGCATCCGAGATGCTGCCGCTGGCGGAAACAGTCCAACCGTTGCGCACGAAGAAATACTGCAACTGACCGCTCTTGGTTGAGCCTTCCACGTCGCGCGTGGTGACGGTCATGTCCAGCGTGCTGTTTGCGGTAGTGCCGATGAATTGGTTCGCATTCCAATCCGCGCCGGCGGCGACCGTCGGGCGGGCGTCGAGCCGGCGCTGACCCTCGGCGCCGGAATAAGTGGAGTATTGGACGCTCGCTTTGATCGTCTGGGTGGGCGTGGGCTTCCAGTCGAAACGCAGATTGCTGGAGCGCTTCTCGGTTAGCCGGGTGATGTCGGTGACCCTGAAACGGGTGAGGCCGGGGTTGTCGATCGTGAGCGGCTTGCCGGCGGCGTTGGTGACCGCCGAGAAAGTCGTATAGGTCGATTCCGCGCGCTGGCTGGAGTTGTATTCGTCGGCCGCACTGGCGGTGAGTGAGACGCCGAGTTTTGAACTGATAGGCACCGTGGCGCTGAATTCGACGCCCGGGGTCGTCTTGTAAGTGTGCTTGTTGACGGGTCCCGGGGTCTTGCTGAATTTGGGCATTTCCTTCGAGTTGAAATTGAAGAAAACGCGGGCCGAATAGCTCGGTCTGGCCTGCTCAAAGGCGCTCCTCGAAATAAGGTTGATCTGACCGCCGATGGAATTGTTCGGCATGTCCGGCGTCGCGACTTTGATCAGTTCAACGCGTGAAGCATTGTTGATCGAGAGCTGATCGAGACCGACCTGACGGGTGAGTCCGCCAGGAGCGGCATTGGCGACCGGCAGACCGTCGATCAGGATGGCGGTGTCCTCGGCGCCGAAGCCGCGGATGGAGACGCCCGAAGCATCGGAATCGGAATAGCCCTGATTGTTGCCGTTGTAGGCGCCGTAAGACACCTGCACGCCAGGAAGAAATTTGACGAGTTCGCCGACATTGTTGCTCGGAATATCGCCGAACTGGTCGGTCGAGATGACGTTCTTGATGTTCACCGATTGGCGCTCTTCGTTGATCGCAATCTCGCGTGCGTTCTTGAAGCGGTCGGCAGCCACTTCAAACACGCTCAAAACCACCGACTTTTCGGCACCCGGGGCCGCCGGACGCCCCAAGGTAACGTCCTGAACCGTGTTTTTTCCATCCTGCACGACGACCGTCAGGCTTTGCGGAGCCTCGCCGGCGTAAGTCACCGCAAGCTTCGCCGAACCAGCCGGCACGTTGCGGAGTTCGAAGAAGCCGAAATCATCGGACACCACCTCGAGGCCGGTGCCTTCGACGTTGATCTTTGCGTTGCCGACGTAGCGGGCGTTGTTGTTGTTGAACACGCGTCCACTGATGGAGCCTTGATTGGCCGACTGGGCGATCGCTTCGCCGGTCAATAGACCCAGAGCCAAGACCAGCAGGGAGCTGCGCATAAGACATGCGGCGAGCCGGGAAATTGCATAACGTGGGGAGTGAATCGTTGTCATAGTTAAAGGGGTGAAAATCGAACTTACCCGTTTTAATGCGGGCGCCGAATCAGATTTGGCCAAATGACCTGGTCGGTCGGAAATTAGAACGGTTTGAGAGTTAGGGGTTGATGAGCGTAAGCGGTATCCGAGGTATCGACCACCGGTCCACTGAAGAAAACAGGTCGGATCCTAAGATGCACGGTTCAGATTTCATTAAGATTTAAGCGTAGCGCCGCCGAGGGGGCCGCGCTCGGGCTCGGCGCGCGTCGGCTGAGTTTGAAAGATCGTCTTCAGATGCGCGACGTTAGACCCGAAGTTCTTCCGCACATTTCGCGGGTCCTTCGCGTCGCGGGAGCGCTCGACCACGAGCCATCCGCTCCACCCGATCGCGTCCAACGTCGCCTTCACTGCCGGCAGATCGAGCCGGGAATTGTTTTGCAGCCAAACTCCGTCCTCGTCGGTGCAATGGATTTGGCAGATCCGATCTTTGCCCAACGTCCGGATCTCGGCGTCGAGGTCGCGTCCGTTCTGCAGGGCGTTGGCAAAATTGAAGTAGCTACGGACCGCCGGAGAGCCGACTTCGTCGAGCAAGGCCGCTTCGCCCCGCGCATCGAGCGCGGTCTCGATGCCGACGACCACTCCGGCCGCCTCGGCCCGTCTGGCCACGGACTTCAACCGCGCGACGATTGCCGGTCGAAGTTCGGGGCGCTTCACCAGATCCCCCTGCACGCCGAGCGGCAGAAACGCGATCTTCACGCCCATGGCCACCATTGTATCCAAGCAATCCTGCACCATGCGTTCCACTCCCGGGCGCTCCGCGAAGGACTGGGCATAAAAGCCCGACATCGCCAGCGAGCTCACGCCCAGCCCGAGTTCCTTGGCTTTTTCCAAAAACTGCCGCCGGACACCGGCATCGCCCAGCGCGTTGTCGAACGTCGGTCGATCGCCCAACCCGCCCATATCGACCTCGACCCCGTTGGCCCCGATCTCGTGCGCGAGCGCAAAGGCACCGAGCTTTTGTCGTTTCAGCACCATCCAATCACAGACGGAAATGCGATAACGCCGCGCGACGGTCGCGGGGATCGCGGCGAGCTCTGCGGCCGGGGCCCGCATTCCCGCCGCGAGCCAAGCGAGCGTGGCCGCGGTGGCGAACTGGCCAACAAAACGGCGGCGTGTCAGGGCGGATGATTGAACGGGTACCATCGTGTTCAACGGGCCGGGATCCAGACGCTCATGTCGGTATCGCCGCGGTTGCCCCACGCGAAATATGGGACGGCCTTCAGCGTGATCGCGCGCGTTGGCTCTGCCGTGGCTTCGCGGTAGAGTTCACGTGAAGACCAAGCGGCGCGGGTTACCACCCGGGCGGGAAACGACAACGTGCGAACCTCGGAGTTCACCAACGTTTCCCGATTGGCCGTGAACTCCACCGGCGCAAGCAGCGGCAGCACGACATCCCGCAGTCGGACGCCGGCCGGAAGATCATTGGATTCGAGGCAATAGACCAGCGGCCCGTTTTTCACGGCGACTTGGTTAACGGCTTCTTCGACGAGGGGGTTCGCCTCCATCAAGACCGGACGAAACGTCATCGTGAACTGCACCACATCGCCGGCGCGCCACGAGCGCGTAACTTCGGTGTAGGTGCCCGGCACGGGATCGCCGGCGACCGGTTGGCCATTGACGAGCAGCTTCGCATTCCCGGCGCGGAGCCAACCGGGAACGCGAAGCTTCAAAGTGATCGCGCGCTCGGGCGCAGCCTCGATCGTAAACTTTACCGCGCCGTCCCAAGGATACTCGGTTTCTTGGCGAAGACGGATGCGCGCGCCGTCGGTCCACGCGGTGTCGAGCGTGTTCGCGGCGTAAAGGTGGACCCAGAGCGTGTCGGGCGACAGGGCGTAAACGTAGTTGTGCGCCTCGGCGATGGCGCGCACGACGTTGGGCGGGCAACAGAAGCTGGCCTTCAGGTTGGGCGTGCGGGTACGCGACCAACGGAGGGGCCAGTCGAAGTCCGCGTCTTTCCGCAGGGCGTTGACATAAAAGTAGTGTTTTCCCTCGAGGCTGATCCCGGGAAGGATGCCGTTGTAGAAAGACTGCTCGAACAAGTCGGCATACTGCGCGTCGGCGGTGACGGTGAGCATCCGCCACATCCACATCGCATAGCCGATCGTGGCACAGGTCTCGTTGTAGGCGGTGAGATTGGGCAGTTGGTAATCGCGGCCGTAAGCTTGGTGGACGGTCTTGATGTATTTGTGCTGCCGATGGTCGACGCCGTCGGGAGAAGCTCCGTCGTAGAGCGCACCGGTCATGCCGGTGATGTAGAGTTTCTGACCGGCCACGTCATCGGAGAGCGCAGCGAGAGTCTTGAACAACGTCGGATCGCCGGTCTCTGCGAACACATCGGCGACGCCGGCGTAAAGGTAGTTGGCGCGCACGGCATGGCCGACGGCCTGGGTCATGGCGCGGAAAGGGACGCGGTCCTGGTTGTGGTCACTGCCGTCCTGCTCGGTGACCAGGCTGCGGATCTCGATGAGTTGTTTCGCGAGTGCGAGATAGCGCGGCTCCCGGGTGACCCGATAAAGTTCGACCACCCCCATGTAGTGCGACGGACAGATGGCATTGCGGGCCAAGTCGGCGGGGACATTCGCGCACAGGCGCTCAATGTAGTCGGCGGCCTTGCGCGCGCAATCGAGCAAAGTCGTCTTGCCGGTGACGCGGTAGTGCACGCACGCCGTGGTGATGAGGTGCCCCATGTTGTAGGTCTCGAAGTGTTCACGGTCTTCGAACTCCTTGGCCTTGGCGGTGGTGACGCCTTGGCGCTGCGGAATGATTTTCTGCGTGTGCAGATAGCCGTCTTCGCGCTGGGCTTTGGCGATGACGTCGATGATGCGGTCCATTTCCGCATCGAGCGCGGGCTCCCGGGTGACGGCGTAGACCTGGGCGAGGGCCTCCAGCCATTTCAGGAAATCGCCATCGTTGAACGGCGGTCCGGAAAATCTCCCGGGCTGCAGGCCGGCCGCGATCCGGTAGTTAGCCCAGGCGGAGCTTTGCACCGGATCGCTAAAAATATTCCACATGTGCGGGACCATCGTGGTCCGACACACTTCAAAGCGTTCGCCGAGCAGGCCGCCGTTCCATTTCACGTCGGCCAAACCGGTCATATACATCCGGGCCGAGGGGGAACGCGACGTGTCGACCAATGACTTCTCGCCGGCGGAGGCGAGCGTCGAACCCAACAGCGAGGCGAGGCTGAGGGCGGTAAATTTAAACAAGTTCATTATGATTTCTTCGGTCGGAATCGCTCCGGTAGTTTAGGGCCCGGGTCAAAGCCGCGCCGGATCGAGCACGACATGTTTGATGAAGCGCCGGTCCCAAGTGTAGGTGATGTGAATCCGACCGTCGGCCGCTTGGATCACGGCGGGATAGGCGTAGCCGGCTTTGCAAGGCTCGGTTTCGAGTGTGAGGACTCGTGACCACGTCACGCCGTCCTTCGAGATCGCCACGTCGAGGGGAAAGCGATCGCCCTTGGCCTCAGCGGCGCGGTGACCGCTGTGGTTGTAGACGAGGAGATGCCGGCCGTCGGCGAGCGTGACGGCGTCGGTGCCGGAATTTGGATTCGGCAGATTTGTCGCCGTGAGCCGGCTCCACGTTTTACCCGCATCCTTCGACCAAGTCTGGGCGACAACGCCCTGTTTCGTGCGGCAAAGCGCTTCGAGCGCGCCGTCGCGGTGGACCAGAATACTCGGCTGGATGGCGTCGAACCCCGGGCCTTTGCTGACCGGTTCGGTTTTGCTCCAGGTGACACCGGCATCGGTCGAACGCTCAAAATGCACCAGCCAACCGTCCTTGTTTCCCTCGGTGCTGCTTGGCGCCAGCCATGTGCCGTCGGCCAGTTCGAGGGGCTTGTTTTTGATCGGACCGAGCACCCCGTCGGGCAAGCGTCGCGGCGCACTCCAGGTTTTGCCCGCATCCGGCGACGTCATCATCATGCCCCACCACGTGCTCGGCGACGGACCCACTTTGTAGAACAGCACGAGCGGCCCGGTTTTCGGTTGAAACAAAACGGGGTTCCACGCGGGCAGTCGGGCGCCGACCGGCTGGACCCCGTTGGCCACCTCGACGGCGGGCAACCACCGGCCGCCTTCATGGCGCGACACCCAGATACCGACATCGGGATTGCGCTCAGCGGTGCCACCAAACCAAGCGGCCACCAATCGCCCCGGTGCTACTTCCACGATCGTGGACGCATGACAGGAGGGATACGGCGCGTCGGCGTTGATGAAGCCCGCCGAGAGCAGGGCGACCGGGGTGGTTGCCGCCCGTAACAGGCCGCAACAAATTAGGACGAAGCAGACTGAGACGATTTTTTTTGAGCTCATGACAGGGGAGAAAATGACGCTGGGTGGAAGAGGGTTTGAATCGGGCTGGATGACAGTTAACGCGGCTGCACGTCGTCGGCTTCGCGCAGACCGGAGATCACGGCTTTCCCGGGGAACTTCGCCCGGTAGTCCCGCGCTGCCGCGGAGATCGTGGCGGCCGATGGCTTGCCGCCTTTCCAGAGCCGCAGGTGCTGCCGCGGCGCCAAGTTTTGGCCGCCCTTTGGCGCAAACTCTTGGCCGTCGCCCGTGCGCCACCAGTACGTGAGGTCGATCACATCGACCACGGCAGCACGTTTCACATCACTGAGAATCGTGTCTTGGACATCCTTGGGCGCGCTGAGCGCGATCAGCGGCCGGAGACCGGTCTCGGCTTCCCAATCGGCCACCACATCGAGCCAAAATTGCATGAAGTGCAGCGGCCCGCTGTTCTCCGCGCTGAGAGTGTGGATCACGTTCGTCCCGGCCGCGAGGTTCGCGAGACACTGCCGAATATAGGCCCGGTGTAACGCGCGCCGCACCGGGTGTGCGACGTCATAGAAAGCATCCGCCATCTTGATGGTGTCGCCGGTGAACGGCGGCGGCTCGATGAAGTCGGTGGCGTTGATGTTGTTCGTCGTCCGCCACGGGCTGTCCACCCAATGCGCCGCCGACTCGAGGATGTTGTGCTGGAAATACATTTCGTTGATCAGCACGAGCCCTTGCTGGCGCGCCTCGGCCGCGAATTCCCGCAGCCGGGCGAAATACCAGGGATTGTAACGCGTCAGATCGTAGCGACTCATGCCGTCCCAAGCAGTCCCCTGCCCGCTCCGCGCAAACGGCTGCTCGTAGAAAGGCGGATAAACATCCGCATCCGGACGCCGAATCATCTGATGATCGATGCGGCGCCGGTCATACCAGAGACCGTAGTGGTGGCGGAAAAAAACTTCGCCGGCCCGCACCATAGCGGCCGCGATCGCAGGAATCTCATCCGTCAGTCCCGTGCCCGTGCGGCCGGGAGAAAACCGGGTGATCGCCCGCCCAAATTCCGAGGCCCGCGCGGGTTCGAGCCGGCCCAACCACCAGGCCGTTTCCAACTGTTTTCCGGTCACCGGTGACCCACCCAGCAGCAGAGTTCCGTCCACCAACGCCAAGGGGCGGCCGGGGCCGGCCGGCTTGGGCGTGAGGCGCTGCGCGAGATCCACAACGACGGCTTCGAGCGCTGGGACTTCCACCGCAGGCCCGTAGTGACGCGGCTCGAGGACGGTCAGAGCCGATGGCCCTAGGCGCGCTTGCAGTTGGGCGCGGTAAAGACTTTTCGGCTCGGCGAATTCGTTGACCATGCTCCAGCGGCCGTCGCCGACAAATTGCCCCCACACCGCCACCGCCCAATTTCCCGCTCCGGGCGCGCGGCGCACCGCGACGACGGAGGCGGAGGAATTCCACAGCACGGAATTCACCGCCGCCCAGCCCACGCCTTGGTTCCATGTCTCAAGGTTATCGAGGCGCAGGGCTCCGCCGTCGATCAAACCACTGTCGAACAACAGCCCTGACGCCCAACTCCCAATTGAACCGCTAAAGCCCTTCGTCTCTCGAGCGGTGCAATGGAGAAAAACGTTCGGCCCGGCCGAGAGATAGCCGACGGTGAAGTCGTTGCCGCCCTGCTCTGCCGTGCAGCGCAAAAACAAGATCTGCTGCCCACGCGAGTGGAACGCCATGCGGCGATAGCCCGCGCGCTCCGAAACCGGCGCGAGCGAAGAACAGTCTTGGACCGTCGCCCGCGCGACCTTCGCGCCGACCTGCACCGCACTACCGGCGAAATGCACGGCCGTCACGTCAGCCACCCAGACATCACTCGCGGCGTGCAGGTCGATCGCGTTCCACGCGTGCTCTTCGTCGAGTGGATTGCGCCGGTCGTAATCAGATTCGCAACGCAAGTGCTCGATGCCGGAGCGTTCGATGTAACCGGATTGCACATACGCCTGCACCGTGCCGCCGCCGTAGCGGCTTTCGAGCGCCACCGTCAGCGGCGCGTCCAAGGTAAGCCTCGCACCGTCCACCGCCACCACGCGCCGGTCCCAGCGCACGTTGAAGGCGCCCGCTTTCCAAATGTAGGGCTGCCGACCTGGGGCCTCGTCCATTCCGATCGATTTTATCCACTCAATCGGGCTCGGACGTTCCACCGTGACACTCGCGCCGACGGCGATTCCGTGGTCGGCCCGCACCAACGTGAGCTCCGCGGCGCCAACCGGCACTTTCTCCGACGCCAAGGCGACCGGCGCGCCCACGTTCTCTCGCCGATCATTGCCGCCCAACTCGATCAGAGGCCGGCGACCTTGGCCCGTCGCCACCAAGACGGAGCCCGATTCACCCGGCCCAACCCCGCGGAGAACAACCCCACTCGCGCGAATCTTGAGTTGCCCCTCAATCTCGTAGCGCCCGGCGTCCAATTGCACGGCCCCGCGAAAACCCGCCGCGTCGGGAGCCAAGCCCGACACGAAATCGATCGCGGCTTGCAGACGCGGACCATCGTCGCCGGGGGCCGGCGACACCCGCACACGGGCCGCGACCACCGGCAAAGCGACACCTCCACCCCCGAAACCGGCGCCCGAAAAATCCGGCACGCGGTCACCGCGCTCATCGATGAGGTAGGTCAATTGACCCGACTTCGACTGCGTGACGGGCGATGGCTCCTGCTTCGCGCCGAGGGCCAACGTCGCGCCCGCCCAGCCCAGCAATAATCTCACGATGCGGCTCATGGTAATTGGCCGGTCACTCGGCGCAGACTCTCGGCGTGGGCGATTTCTTTGCCGTCGGCAAAGACCCGCAGACCGACGCCGCGACCATAACGGGTGCCGTCGCTGTCCCACAAAATTGTGAGCTCACGCCCGTGGTAACGCACGCGGTCGAGACAGAACCACGCCCAAGTATCCGGGGGCAGTAATGGCGCGACCTCGACGACGCTATCGGTGCGCGGGCGTAAACCAACGAGGCCGGTGATGAGCAGATCGGCATAGGTCGAGTGGTTGTAATAGTAACTGCGCGGATCACGGCCTTTCAGCCATTGTCCGGTCGTCTCGTCTTGATATTCGCCGATGTAGGGCACGCCGTCGTAAACGTGGCTCCGGGTGTAGGTGAGAAACGCGTCGAACCAATCGCGTTGCTTCACGACCTCCTGGGGATAGTCGCGGAGAACGTTTGCAAGCGCGGTGAGAGTTTGCGCCGTGGCGAACGGCCAAACCGCACCGTCCCATTCGCAGGTGCCGACCCCATGGGAACGGAAACGGGGATGGCGGCGCTCGGCTGTGGTGATGCCCCACGGCGCACGGAAACCGGCGTCGTCGGTCAGTTGTTTCCACGCCGCCTCGTAGCCTTTACCCGGCTCCGGCAGGCCGAAATACCACGGGATGAAACCGATCTGCTCCCGCACCGCGATGGGCTGGAGCTGGTCGTTCACCGCGCTGAAGAAGCCGAGCGCCGGATTCCAAAGCGTTGCCTGCACGAGGCGGCGCAGGTGCGCGGCTCTAGCGTCGAACTCTGCGGCCAACTCGGCCCGGCCTGCCAATCGCGCGATGGCGGCGAGTGCCGTGGCGTTGCCATACATGTAGACACTGATCGTCGGGCGCACGTTCTGGACCTTGCGCCCGCCGCTGATGGATTCCTCCATCGCATCCCGCACGTCGTATTGCCAAAATAATCCGTCCGGGCGCATCTGCGTCGTTTCCCAGCGTCGGTAGTCGCTCAAGAGGTCGTCGAGCAGCCCGACGAGCGTGGCCGTATCCTGCGTGACCAACCAGCGCGACCACAACGCATGCTGAAGCCACTGCGAGAACCGGTGCAGATGATCCTGCGGTTGCCCGCCCTTGCCCCGTAACCAATAGCGCAGGTAGTCGTCGTGGAACGTCTGATCACGGAGCCAACGGCCCTCCATCAAGTGATGCCCGAGGGCGCTGCTCACCGGGCGCGCGCGGGTGATAAACTCACCGAAAACGAAACGCCCGCTATCGGGATCTTTGCGCAGTTGTTTACGCAGGGCCCACCAGCGAAACCAATACGTCTCCTCCACGCCCGCGTCGGAGCATTCGAAAGCCGGCACGTGCGCTTCGAGCCAGGCGGCCGCCGCCGCGTTGGGCACGTGGTTGACCACGCCTTCAGGCTCCATGGCATTAAAAAACGCCACATGACGCGCACCCAACTCGGGCGGCAAGATAGCCGGCGCGTTACCGGTTGCCGAAAGCAACGAAGGCGCGAAACCAAGAATAACCAGGCGGATCAGGCGAATCATCAAAGGGGATTCGCAGATTTGGCGGGAGCCCGGTAGCCCACAAACTGTTTCGGATCGGTGCCATTCAGATACTCCTCGAGACTGGTGTAGCCGTCCTTGTCCGGGTCCGCGATGCCGTCCGCGGGATTGTTGACGTTGAGTCCGTGTCGCCGCTCCCAGACGTCCGGCATTCCGTCCTGATCCGTATCGACCAAGGGCAATTGTGAACGGTAAGCAGGCCAACCGCCGACTTGGTCGGGGCTGTCGACAATCCCCTGGCCGAAGGTCGCCACGCCGGCGGCAACTTCGCGCACGATTCGTTCGTCGACGGCATCGCGCACCGGCAAGATCGCTCCCGCGCGCCGCAGCACCACGGCGTAGGCTTCCGCGGGGGTCTCCGTGGTGACGGGGGCGCTGGGAAAAGCGGTATCACTGCGGCTGGAGGCCAAGGTAACGCGTTGGTCGAGTTCGACGCCGAGCCAATTGTCGTCGCTCAATTCGGGGGCACCGGCCATGACGTTGCCCGCGATGTGCCACCGCGACGCATAACCGTAGGCCGACTGCGTATCGTCGATGCGGGCGATTCGCCGCTGCGCGCCGGGTTGGGTCGCCGGGCCGGGACGCAGGTAGTTGTTGATGAAATTGGCCGAGACGGGCTTTCCGTCGCACGTGCGGTGCTGCCAATTAAAAATCACCGAGCACCGGAAATCCAAATTGACGGTGTGTTCCACCTGATTGCCCGCGATGGACGGATTGCGGGCCGGGGCGTGGGCAAACAGGTTGTGATGATAGGAGGTATTTTTCCCGCCCAAACTCGCCGCGTAGCCGTGCGCGCCTTTGGGATGAACCGACCGGTGCAGCGGCTCGGCGATCAGGCACCACTGGACCGTGAGATTCTCGACTCCGTGCCACGTATTTAGCGCCTCGTCGACGGTCCAACTGATCGAACAATGATCGATGATAACATTGCGACTGTCGCGCACCTCAATGCCATCCAGCGGCACCCCGGCCCCGGCGCCCGGGCGGATACGCAGGTAGCGGACGATGATATCCTCCGCTCCTTCAATGCGCAGCGAGCGACCCCGCAGGCAAATCCCGTCGCCCGGTGCCGATTGCCCCGCGATGGTTAGCCTGGAATTGCGCACGACGATATCCGACCGAAGGTCGATGATCCCTGAGACCCTGAATACAATCACCCTCGGTCCCGCCGCTTCGACCGCGTTCCGAAAACTTCCCGGGCCGTCGTCCGCGAGATTGGTCACTGCCAGCACCCGGCCGCCGCGCCCGCCGGGCGTCAGCGCACCGGCGCCCTCGGCTCCGGGAAACGCCTGAACGACGGGCAGCGCCGCAGCCATAACCTGCGTCGGGGGCAAAAGGACCGCAGCACCCCAGCACAACACCCTCAAAGCCAGGACAAAAAGCTGAGTGGGAGACATGGGGACAAACGAAGCCCGGGCTAAGAGTAATCCGCGCAGCCGGGATATTGGGTCAGCAAAATGACACGTCAGAACGAGGACCGGAGGCCCAACGAATACTGCGGACCATAGTCCTCATGATTGGTGAGCGTGGACCAAGCCGGCACCCCGGGACCGGAAACTTCCCACTGGGTGGGTTCGTTGGTGAGATTGCGGCCGGCGAAGAAGACGGCGAAGCGCTTGGTGACCTGATACTCCACGTTGCCATCGAGTTGATTGCGCGCCCGGATATACTCGTTGGCGCCGGGAAATTGGTTAGCGGTATCGCGCAGCATTTTTCCGCGCCAATTCAACAGCAAGTTTCCGGAAACCTTGGAGAAGCTGAACCTCAAGCCGAGATTTCGACCACGGGGAATGTAGCGCTTCCAGTCCGACGCCGTGATCCGGGAACCGGTGAGTTGCAGGTGGGTGAGGTTCACCATGAACGTAAAGTGCTTTGCGACGTTGTTAGCAAAGGATAGCGGCTCCCACTGGGTGAAGGTCGTCAACGGCAAATCAGCCCGGGCTTCCCAGCCATCGATCCGGGCGTCGCTGAGATTGATGCGTTGCGTGTATTGATAGCCCAACGCGTCGCTGGAAACCCCCAGTTGATCGAGCAAAGCTTGGTCGGCGATCCGGTTGACCGAGCTGAAGAAATCGCGGATGTCTTTTTTGAAATAGTTGAACATCAGGAGGCCGTTCTTCGGGAGGTAATACTCGATCGAGTAATCATAATTCTTCGCCGTCCAGGGCCGCAGGCCGAGATTGGCTCCGGTTATAAATCCCGGAATCGTCGCCGAGGTATTACCCGGAACGCCGAAGTTCAGGTTCTCGCCGACGAAAAGGTTCGGAACGATGTCGGACAGATTGGGCCGGCCGATTGTCTCCGCGTAGGCCGCCCTAATCAGAAGGTCCTTTGTGAGGTTAAACGTGCCGTGCACGCTCGGGTGATAGTAATCGTAGTCCCGCGAATTGTAGTAGCCCCGCCGTTTGTAGAGCACTTCGTTGTAGGCTCCGGAGCCGTTCGGCAAAAGCTCGGGGCGAATCTGGGACTGCACGCCGGCGGTCGCGGGATTCGTGTCGAGCACGTTACCATTGGCGTCCTTCACCAAAACAGCATCGGCATCCTGCCTAAAACCCAAGCCCTCGGTGAACGTCTGTTCGTAGCGCACGCCACCCACAAGCCTCAGTCGGTTCTTCAGCAGGCTGAGATCGCCCATAATGTAGGCGGCGCTGATCTTCTCCCGCAGCCAAGGCGACCGGATCGCGACATTGCGCGGAACGTCGCCCGCTTGGCCGGATGTCTGAGTCCACGAACGGGGTGTACTCACGAAATTCTTCCATACCTTGAACGAGTCAGGCCACTCCGGCGCGACAATGCCGAAACCAGGGCTGAGCCCGCGATCAGACTCGGATACAAAATTCGCCATACCCTCATCGCCGCTGCTCGCAACGCCATCGGCGCCGACGTAGGTGTAGTTGACCGGGGTGTAACTGAGATCGCGGGTCATGTCGTTGACGCTGCCACCGGTCTTCAGCGACATCGGCTGTCCGAAAACGCTGAATTTGCGGATCACATTTAACCGGGCTTCCATAACTTCGTCGGTCGCGTTGAGGCGCTCAATGCCGGCCGTGGTCAGGTTGTAATTGGCGAGCTTGAGCTCGTCGATCCGCTGGCCCGCCGCGTTGAGCACGGTAACCTTCGAGATCGAAGGCTGATCCTGGTTGATCCCCTCGAGATTGACCGTGCGGACATTGGGCAAATTCACGCTCACGGTGCGGAAGAAGCCCTTGTCGCCGTCGCGCGTACGGTTGTTGGAGTTCGAAAAACTGCCCGCCGCTTCGACTTCCCAATTTCCCCGGTTAAAATTCCAAGACCCCGAGACGGAACGGCTCAAAGCGTGACGTTCCTGGAAGCTGTTGCCCCGTCCGACCGACCCAGCGGTTGTGAGTGACCCGAAGACGTTGCTTCGCTCCCAGCGGACCGGCTGACCGCCGCCGACGTTGTAGTTGATGCCGCGCGAGGCCGTCTGCTGCTTCGAGCCCGCCCCCGAAAGTTTCAACTTAAACGTGCTGGTATCCCACGCCTTGAAATCAAACGCCACGCCGCCCGATGTGCGGTCGCTGCGATTGGGCGCAAAATTGGTATTAAAGTTGGTCGTGTAGGGATTGGCCAACGTCGCACCGGCGCTGGTGAAACGGGCGCCTAGCACGGCGCGGTTCTGCAGGTAATACTGGCTGGAATGCGCCGCCGTGACCACGTAACCAAACCGCTTGTTAACCGGGTGCACGAACTGAAGATCGAATGAGGGCAGGATCTTGCTCGTGTCTTCGGCGAGCGGTCCCGGCGTCTTGCCGATGTCCATAGCCTTTTCGTTGGCCGAAAGATAAACCGACAAACGCGTCTCCATCTTCGCGCGTTCGAAGGCGCTGCGGCTAACGAAATTCACCGCACCACCGAGGAGGTTTGCGGACATATCGGGCGTGGGCAGCTTCACCACTTCGATGCGCGCGAGATTGTTGATATTGGCGCCATCCAGCACGAACTGCCGTGAGGAAGTCTGCGTATTGGCGATAATGGTGCTGGCGAGCATACCTCCATCGAGCGTGACGTTGGTGTAATTGGGATCAAAACCGCGCACCATGATACCCGACGGCGTGTTACCGTCCTTCACATCCAATGAAATACCCGGCAGGAATTTCACAAACTCGCCCACATTGCCCTGATTGATTTCACCGAAGGCATCCGTGGAGACCACGTCCTTTCGGTTAGCCGAGAAACGTTGCTCGTTGATGGCGATAGCGGCCGCGTCGTATTCGCGTTCCGAGGCCACCACAAATTTTTCCAACACCATCGTGCCGTCAGGTCGAACGACGGCCGCACTGCGCCGCAGCGCGATATCCTGCTGCACTGTGCCACCGGGACTAATCGAAACCTTAACGCTGTAAGGCGCCATCCCCGTAAAGAAAACGTCCAGCACGGCATCACCGGCGGGGACGCCGGCCAACCGGTATTCGCCGGCGGCGTTGGTCTGGGCGCTGGTTTGCGTGCCCCGCACCGTGACTTGGGCTTTGTTCAAATAGTTTCCGCTTTGTTCGTTCTGCACGCGACCGGCAACCGCGCCGGTAGCCACCGGTTGGGCTGCCAGGGATGCACCGAGCAGGCCCACGGAAACGAGAACCACGCCAAAGCAGGCTTGGAGAAATTTTCCGGCCAAGCCCGACGCAACGAGCGCGACGGCACCGAACTGCATCCGACGAAATGACGCTATGGGATTCATGAGGTATCAGGGGTTGTGAAGGAAACTGTGGGCTGAACTAAAATCACTATTTCATATGAAATAATAATTGCACTACGATTGGTTTCATGAAACAGAATTGAGTCAAGGTTGTTTTGGGCCGACCAAACAGCACGTTTTCAGTACTATTAATTTGATAAATATCTTCAATTCGACGGAGCCCCAGGATTCAACAGCCTCACTATTTCACTGAAATAAGACTACGGCGATCTTGCCGGTCCTTACCCCACCTCTATGCCTCCCTCCTCTCCGCGAGCGACGATCACCGATGTTGCCAAAGCCGCCGGCGTCGCACTCGGAACCGTCTCCCGCGTCTTCAACCATCATCCCGACGTTAACACCGAGATTCGCGACCATGTGATGAAAACGGCGCGTAAACTCGGTTACAGCCGGATTCGCCGCCGCACCCCATCCGTTCCGGTCACCGCACCAAGCATCGGGGCGGTGGGCGTGGTGATTTTTGGCATGGATGATACTTTGGTGCAGTTGCCGATTGTCAGCTCCGCGCTTCAAGGCATCGAACAAGCGCTCTCCGCCGGGGGGAGAAATTTGATGCTCGCAACGATCGCAAGCGGTAACCGCCTCCCGCCGTTCCTCGAGTCCGATCAGGTAAAAGGCGTCATCATCAAAGGCCCCAACCAAGGCGTGCTGCCGCCGGAGAGCGAAAACGACTTGCTCCGCCAACTCTACCGCCTCCCACGGGTTTGGCTGATGGGACGCCTGCCCAACGCCCGCGGCGATCACTGCAACTTCGACACGGAAGCGGCCGGCCGGATCGCCGCTGACCATCTCTTGGCCAAAGGCCATCGCCGCGTCGCGTTCATGAATCCCAAGCCCGGTCAAATCCAGTTCGAGAAGGTAAAGACGTCCTTCCAAATGGCCTGCTCACGCGGAGGCCTGAAGTGCACCCTCTTGGAAGTGGAAGCTGGGCCGCCTCTCGCTTGGCCTTTGCCGTCGACCACCCGTCAGGAAAATGTCGATCAACTTATCGACGAATGGAACGCGTTGCCCGTTGCTACCCGACCGACCGCCCTGTTTGTGCCCTCCGATCGCACCGCCACCCAGCTTTACGCCGCCCTCGCCCAACGCCGGCTCCGCCCCGGCCGCGACGTGAGCGTCATCTCGTGCAACAACGAGAAGTCCCTTCTGGTTAATCTCCATCCCGCCCTGACGACCATCGACGTGCACGCCGAGTTGATCGGCCGTCGGGCCGTCGACCTGCTGCTGTGGCGCATGGCGCATCCAGCCGAGGTCATCGACTCGCAGGTTCTCATCGAGCCGGCCTTGATCGCCGGTGATTCGGTGGCCCAACTTCCATATCCCGCGGGTCGGTAGCACAGCAAAAAGCCCACCTGAGCGCATCCCGAGATGACCACTCCGTCCCCAAGACTGTTGGCGAGCCGCCGTTGCCGATGAATCTGCAAACTGCCGACTACGTCGTCATTGCGCTCTACGGTCTGGTTATCTTGGGCATCACTTTGGTATTCGCCCGCCGACAGAAGACGTCCGCCGATTACTTCATCGCCAGCCGCTCCATGCCGGCGTGGGCCGTGGCCATGGCTATGATGGCCGCGCTCATCAGCAGTAACACCCTCGTCGGTCACCCGGCCACCGCTTATCAGAAGGGCCTGATTCTCCTGCTGGGCAGTCTCACACTGCCGCTCGTCCTGATCTTTGTCGCGAAGGTCATCGTTCCTTTTTACCGCAACGCCGTCGGCATGAGCGCGTATGAATACCTCGGCGCCCGTTTCGGCATCGGCGGCCGGCTCTACGCTTCCGGCTGCTTCGTAGCCGACCGGCTTTTTGATGTCGGGGTGACGATGCTCACCACCGCCGTCCCGATTTGCGTGATGACCGGCTGGGACATGTCCCGCGTAATTCTAGGCATGGCGATCTTCACCGTCGCTTACACCGTCGTCGGCGGCATGACGACGGTCGTGTGGACGAGCGTCGTGCAGGGTTTCATTTTCGTCGCGGCGGCCGTCATCATCGCCGCTCGGCTGATCTTCGCGCCCGAGTGCGGCCCGCCCGGTGCCGTCGTCGTCGCCGCCTGGGATGCGGGCAAATTCTCCCTCGGTAACTTCGATTTTTCTTGGCGCGCGCTCGTCGATCCCGGCGTGAGCTCGCAGTGGCTCCTACTGCTCGCTTATACGACCAACTGGGCACGTCGCTACATCGCCGACCAACACATGGTCCAACGCTACCTCATCGCCAAAACAGATCGCGACGCAAGTCGGGGCGTCCTTTGGAACGGTCTCCTTTGCGTGCCGGTTTGGGGTATCTTCATGGTCATCGGCGTCTGCCTCTACGGCTACTATCTAACAAGCGGCGCGACTCCTCCGCCCGTGAGCGATGAGGTCGTGCCCTACTTCATCATGCATCAACTCCCGGCCGGTATCGTCGGCCTGATGCTCGCGGCGATTCTCGCCGCATCCATGTCCTCGATCAGCCCGGACTTAAACAGCATCGCCACGGCATTCACCGCCGATTTGGTCGGGCACCTCTTTCCCCGTCAGTCGGACCGCGCCCGCCTGCTCACCGGCCGGCTTGCGGTCGCCGGCGCCGGGGCGTTCGCGATCGTCGTGGCTTTGGTAATGATGCCGAAGGAAGGCGGCGCCACGATTATGGAACGCGCGGTGACGGTCGCAGCGATTCTCTCCGGCGGCATGCTCGGGCTGTTTTTCCTCGGTTTCCTCACCCGTCGCGCCACGCGTCAGGGCTGTTATGTCGGAATCGCGGCCTGTGCAGTCTTTACGGCGTGGGGCACCCTGACCGAACCGCAGAATCAGCTGCTCGACCTCGGTTTCAATTTCCCGCTCAACCCGATTCTCATTGGAGTCACGGGTCACCTCATCGTTTTTGGCGTCGGCTATGCGGCTAGTCGTTTGATCGGCGGCTATGTGCCGCCCGACGTCGATCAACTCACCTTCCGGCGCAAACCCGTCGCCCAAGTCTGACTATGCTTTCCTCTTTTTCGCCGCTCACGCTCCTGCAACCGGCGCGTATTCACTTTGGCCCCGGTTGTGCCACACCCGCCGTCACTGCGCTCGCGCGCCACGGCCACCGCCGAGTTTTTCTCCTGACCTCCCCCTCCGTCCGAGCCCACGCCGAGTTTCTTGCCGCCACACTCCGCGCCGAGAACGTCACGGTCGAGATCGCCACCGGAGTCCCGCCCGAGCCCACCACCGCGTGCTGCGAAATCCTGCGCGCCGCGGCCCGCACCTTCGCCCCCGATCTCATTCTCGCCGTCGGCGGGGGCAGCGTTCTCGACATCGCAAAGCTCCTCGCCGCACTCCACGACCGACCCGAACCCGTCGCTTCATTTTACGGCGTCGGCCTGCTCACCGGGCGCCGCACAGCGCTCGCCTGCGTGCCCACCACGGCCGGCACCGGCAGCGAAGTTTCGCCCAACGCTCTGCTTTTCGACGAAGCCTCCGTCGCCAAAAAGGCCGCGATCAGCCCCGCCCTCGTGCCCGACACCGCGATCATCGATCCGCAATTGATGCTCTCGCTTCCGCCCGCGCTGACCGCGACCACCGGCATTGATGCGCTTACCCATTGCCTCGAAGCCTACGCCAACAAAGCCGCGCATCCGATCGTGGATCTTTACGCGCTCAACGGCGTCCGGCTCATCGCAGCCCACCTTCCACGCGCGGTGCGCGACGGTCACGATCTTGAAGCCCGCAGCGCGGTCGCTCTCGGCAGCCTTTACGGCGGGCTTTGTCTCGGCCCGGTCAATACCGCGGCCGTGCATGCGCTCGCCTATCCTCTCGGCGGTGAATTTCATCTGGCGCACGGTCTCTCCATCGCGCTCATGTTGCCGCACGTCGTGCGCTACAACCTACCCGCCGCACCCGCCCGTTACGCCGACCTCGCCCGCGCCCTCGGGGTCACGGGTACTGGCACCGACTCCGCGCTCGCCACCCAAGGCGCCGACCGCCTCGCGGCTCTTTGCGCCGAATGCGGTATCCGCCCCGGTCTCGCCCACCAAGGCATTCCGGCCGACGCCATTGCCCGCCTCGCCGCCGAGGGCATGAAAGTCACGCGCCTGCTGAAAAACAATCCGCGCGAGCTCACGCTCGCCGACGCCGAGACCATTTTCCGCCAAGCCTTCTGACCGTCCCAACATGTCCTCCCTCAAGCGCCACCGCGGCGTCATGGTTCCCATGGCCACGCCCTTCACTTCCACCGGCCAACTCGACGAAGCGGCCGTCGCCCGCATGGTCGAGCGTCTCGCCGCGCATCGCCTCGGTGTCTTTGTGCTCGGCACGACCGGCGAAGCCCCCTCGATCCCTTTCGCCGACCGCCAACGGCTCGTCGAGATTGCGGTCAAAGTCGCGGCCGGTCGCGTCCTCGTTTATGGCGGGATCGGCACCGACTGCGTGCCCGACTCCATCACGATGGCCCGCGATTACCACCGCGCCGGCGCCGATGCCGTGGTCGCATTGCTCCCTTCTTATTTCCAACTCAACGCCGCCGAGATGGAATCCTGTCTCGCGCACATCGCCCGCAGCGCCCCCGGCGGTTTATTGATCTACAACATGCCGCTCACAACCGGCATGTCGATTCCGCTGGATGCCATCGATCGTCTCAGCGCGCTGCCCAATGTCGTCGGCCTGAAAGATTCCGAGAACTCCCCCGAACGTCTCGAAGCCGTGGCCCAACGCTTTGCCGGCCGGCCAAATTTCTCCATTTTCATGGGCGTCGCCGCCAACGGGGCCCGCGCCTATCGCCGGGGTTTCGACGGCGTGGTGCCCAGCTCGGGCAATATCGCCCCGGCCCCATGGCGAGACTTCGACGCCGCCGCCCTCGCCGGTGATTGGGACCAGGTCGAGGCGCTCCAAACCCAGCTCGATACCTTCGGCGCAATCGTCCAAAAGGGCCGCTCTCTCGCCCAATCTCTCGCCGCGCTCAAAGCTGCCTGCGCCGCCCAAGGCCTCTGCACGCGTGACGTGCTTCCGCCCCTCGTCCCGCTCGACGCCGCCGCTTTCGCAACCGTGCAGCAGGACTGCGCCGCCCTCGGTCTCGTTTGAGTTCCCATGCCGCAACCGCCCTTCATCGTCATCGCCGACGACCTGACCGGCGCGGCTGAACTGGCGGCCACGGCCCATCACCACGGTCTCAGCGCCACGGTGCTCACGCGGCGGCTCGCACCGACATCTCCGGCCGACGTGTGGGTGTTCGACACCGACAGTCGGCTTGATTCGCCCGATGTCGCCGCAGCCAAAATCGCCCGGCTGATACCGACCCTCCGCGCGCTTAATCCGGCACTGATCTACAAGAAAACCGACTCGGTCTTGCGCGGCCCGGTGCGGGCTGAGCTGGAGGCGCTGGCCAACCCTCTCGGCCTTGCTCGGGCTCTGCTCGTACCGGCGAATCCACGGCTCGATCGCACCGTGCGAGCAGGTCGGTATTCGGTCAACGGCGTGCCGCTGCATCAAACTGCATTCCGCAAAGACCCGCATCATCCCGCGACCACTGATGACGCATGCGCGCTCCTCGGGAGCATCGGCACACTCCCCGTGCAAAGTCGCTCCGCCAAACAGCTGCTACCCGCACGTGGCATCGTAATCGGGGACGCTTCCAACGAGGCCGACCTCGACACGTGGGCGGCATTCTCTCGCGAATCGTCCACGTTGCTCGCGGGCGCCTCGGAGTTTTTCGCCGCACTGCTTCGCCAGCGCGGCTGTATTCCCGCCGCCAACCGTCCCGACGCCGCCCGTCCACCGGGGCCCACGCTGATACTTTCTGGCACGACTCATCCCGACGCTGAGGTCTTCCGCCGCACGTGCTGTCAGGCGGTGGCGCGACCTGCCGAGCACCCGATCGACATCGCCGCATGGGCTGGTGAATTGCGTCTTCGCTTAGTCCAACAGGGCCTCGCCCTCGCTTACTTTGACGGCCCGCGCTCGACTGATCCCAGGTTGCCACCGGCGTTGCGCGCTACCTTGGCCGGCGTCGCCACCCAGCTGATCGCCGCCCGCGTCTTCACGCACCTTATAGTCGAAGGTGGTTCCACCGCCGCCGCGGTCACCCAGGCCCTCGACTGGAGCGAACTCCGCCTGCACCATGCCTGGTCGTCAGGAGTGGCTTCCCTCCGTCCAATCTCCGCTCCGCTTTTCACCTTAACCCTCAAACCCGGCAGCTATCCTTGGCCTGCCGCTCTCGCGCCACTTTCCGCATGAACACCAAGTCCCTTCCGCTCGTCGCCATTACGATGGGCGACGCCGCCGGCACCGGTCCCGAGATCATCACCAAATCTCTTGCCCTCCCCGAGCTTCGCGCGGTTTGCCGTCCCGTGGTCATCGGCGACGCCGCTGCCATGACCCGCGCGCTTCGCTTTACCGGTGTGTCGCTAAAAATCCGCGCGCTCAAAGACGTCGCCGAAGCCACCTCCGCCCCCGGTGAAATCGACGTTCTCGATCTCGCCAACCTCGACCTCGCCACGCTCAAGCTCGGCCACGTCGACCCGCAGGCCGGCCACGCCGCCTACGAATACATCAAGCTCGCCACCGAGCTCGCCCTCGCCGGCCGCGTGAGCGCGGTCGTCACCTCCTCGATTAACAAGGAATCCCTAAACGCCGCCGGCCACCACTTCGACGGCCACACCGGCCTGCTCGCGCATCTCTGCGACCGGCCGGACGCGACCATGATGCTCGTCGCCGACAAACTTCGCGTAAGCCACGTCTCCACTCACGTCCCGCTTCGCGTCGCCATCGACCGCGTAAAACCCGACCGCATCCTCACCGTCCTCCGGCTCACCCACGACGCCGTGCGACGCCTCGGCATCGACCGCCCCCGCCTCGCCGTCGCCGGTCTTAATCCCCATGCCGGTGAAAACGGTCTCTTTGGCGACGAAGAGGAAAAATTCATCACCCCCGCCATCGTGCAAGCCCGCGCTCTCGGCCTGGATGTTCATGGCCCTTTCGCCGGCGACACGATTTTCTTCCGCACGCTCCAGGGCGAGTTCGACGCCGGCGTCGCCATGTATCACGACCAAGGCCACGTCGCCGCCAAGATGCTCGGCATCTGGCGCGGGGTGAACGTCACGCTTGGCCTGCCCATCATTCGCACCTCCGTGGAACACGGCACCGATTTCGCTAACGCCGGCACCGGCCGCTCCGATCCTCGCAGCCTCAACGAAGCCCTGAAACTTGCCGCCGCCATGGCCGCCCACCCCAACCGATGAAAACTCCCGTCCGCTTCGCCCCTCTCACCCTCGCGCTCGCTGCCGCCACCGTCGCGCTCCACGCCGCACCGCCCGTCGTCTACACCGGCACGACGCATGCCACCACCACCGCCGACGGTGGGCTGCGCCCCGTCATCGGGGTCCACAATATCCAAGTGGTCCGCTCCAACCGCACCGCGCCTTATCATCAAGACGGTCTCGTCCACACCTACCTGCACGCGCCGATGCTCGCCCACTGGCGCGGCCACTTCTATCTCGAATACCTCAGCGGCCCCAAAAACGAGCACGACAACCCCACCGCGACGTCACTGACCCGCTCGACCGACGGCCTCACATGGGAAGTTCCCCGCACCGTATTCCCTTCGTTTCCCCTGCCCGACGGCACGCAGACCATCGCCCACCAACGCATGGGTTTTTATATCTCCCCCGACGACCGGCTGCTCGTGTTGTCCTTTTTCGGTAAACACCCCTCGCCCAACGACGGCGACGGCATCGGCCGCGCCGTGCGCGAGGTACGCGCCGACGGCACCTTCGGCCCGATCTATTTTCTTCGCCTCAACGGCAAGTCCGCGTTCCCCGGCTTCAAGCCGCCTTACCCGCTTTACACCACTGCGCCCGACCGCGGCTTCGTCGCCGCGTGTGATGCGCTGCTCGCCAACAAACTCATGACCGCCCAGTGGTGGGAGGAAGACCAACTCGATGAAACGGGGTTTTACCGCGTGCGCGGCAAGGCCCTCTCCTACGTCACCCGCCCCGACGGTTCCGTGCTAGGAATCTGGAAAAACCGCCTCGTGGCCACGACCACCGACCGCGGCCAGACGTGGACCCCCACCCAGTTTGCCGGCAACATGCCGAACAACGGTTCGAAATATTGGCTCCAGCGCACGGCCGACGGTCGCTACGGCCTCGTCCTCAACCCCACCAATCGCAACCGCTACCCGCTCGCCCTCATGACGAGCAACGACAGCGCCACGTTCACCGATCTTTTCTCAGTGCACGGTGAACTCCCGGACCAGCGCTTCGGCGGCTACCTCAAAAACATCGGCCCGCAATACGTCCGCGGCATCGTCGAGGGCAACGGCACGCCGCCCGATGCCGCCCACGCTTTTTGGCTCACCTACTCCGTCAACAAAGAGGATATCTGGGTCGCCCGCGTGCCCACGCCGGTCGCGGCCAGCGCCGCTGGTCCGGTCAACGACGATTTCGAGTCCGCGACGCTCGGCACCTTGCCCGCCGGTTGGAACGTTTACAGCCCGCTTTGGGCACCCGTCCGCGTCGCCGCTGCGACCGCCGGCCAACCCAATCGCGCCCTCGAATTCCGCGACGAGGACCCCTACGACTACCCGCGCGCGATCCGCGTCTTCCCGGCCACGCACGGCGTGAAAGTGTCCTTCAAAATTTTTGCCCGCCAAACCAACGCCCGTTTCGAAATCGACCTGCTCGACGCCGCCGGCGCGCGCCCGGTGCGCCTCGCCCTCGGCGAAGACGGCCACCTCTGGGCCTGCCACGAGGGCCAGTGGATGGACGCCGGTTCTTATCAGAGCAACCAATGGCTCACGTTCGAGCTAGAGATCCCGCGTGATCCCAATGCCGACCGCTGCGCCGTCCTCATCGACGGAAAATCCCCGTTGCCCCGCCCCGCGTTCTTCACCGATCCCGTGGCGACGGTCGAGCGCCTGTCATTCCGCACCGGCGCGTGGCGCGACCGCGGCTTCGGCGGCCGCGATCTGCCGGGCGCCGACACCAAAACGCCGCTCGCGAGTTTCCTCGTCGACGACGTAGTCATCACGCCGGTGAACTGATCGCCGCATGCCCGAACGCCTGCGCCTCCCGTTCGCCGCGCTCGCGCTCATCGCCACCGTGCTGTTGGCCTACGCCAACAGCCTCGCCGGCGAATTCGTTTTCGACGACCAATCGTCGGTCGTCGAAAACACCTCCATTCGCAGCCTCTGGCCTCCCGCCGCCGTGCTGCTCCCGCCGGCCGAGGCCGGCATTTGCGGCCGCCCATTTGCGAACCTGACGATGGCGCTCAACTACGCTCTGCACGGGCTCGACGTGCGTGGCTACCACGTCGTCAACCTCGCCCTCCACGTTCTCTCGGCGCTCATCCTCTTTGGGTTGGTCCGCCGTACCTTGTTGCTTCCGCCACTCGCCGGTCGATTTGCCACCGACGCCACCGGCATCGCGTTGGCGGTGGCCGCGATCTGGGCGTTGCATCCGGTGCAGACGAATACCGTCAGCTACATCTCCCAACGCGTCGAAGGGCTCATGGCGCTTTGCTACCTCGCGACGCTTTACTGCTTCCTCCGCTACGCCACCTCGGGCTCACGTCGCTGGGCCGCACTCGCTGTGATTTCCTGCGTCCTCGGCATGGCCAGCAAGGAGGTCATGATCACCGCCCCCGTTGTCTTGCTGCTTTACGACCGCACGTTTTTGGCCGGATCGATCCGATCAGCCCTGCGCCTCCGTGCTTACCTCCACGGCTTGCTGGCGTCGACCTGGGTGTTTCTGGGCTGGCTGATGCTGCACGCCGAACTCGCCCAACGCGGCATCGGCTTCGCGCTCGGCGTCTCGGTCTTTGACTACGCGCTCAGCGAGAGCCGCGCGGTCTGGACCTACCTGCGGCTCGCCGTGTGGCCGCATCCGCTGGTGTTTGATTACGGCTGGGCGTTTCTCCGCGGCGTCACGGAGGCTGCGCCCTACCTCGCGGTCATCGTCCCTCTCGTTCTCTTCTCCGGCTTCGCCCTTTGGCGCCGGTGGGCCAGCGGGTTTCTCAGCGCCTGCTTCTTCCTCATTTTGTCACCGTCGTCGAGCATCGCCCCGATCATCCAACAACCGATCGCCGAGAGCCGTCTTTATCTGCCGTTGGCGGCCGCCGCCGCGTTGGCCGTGGTCGGGCTCTATCTGCTCCACCGCCGCACGCTGTGGCTATGGTCTGCGGTCGCGCTCGTCTTCGCCACCCTCACATCGCGGCGAAACGAAGACTATCGCACGCCGCTCGCCTTGTGGACCGATACAGTCGCCAAACGCCCCGAGAACGCGCGGGCGCACAACAATCTCGGCAGCGCCCTGCTCCACGCCGGTCAGCCCGCAACGGCCGCAGATCACTTTACGGCGGCTCTTCTACTCCAGCCCACCTACCCGGAGCCGCGCCAAAATCTCGGAGTTGCCCTGCTCCGCCTCGGTCGCCCCGACGCAGCCGTGACCACGTTCGAGGCCGCACTCGCACTTCAACCCGCATCCGCCTCCACCCTTTGCAATCTCGGCGAGGCTCTACTGGCGCTCGGCCGCACCGCGGAAGCCGTCGAATGCTATGAATCCGCGCTGCGCGTCGACCCCGGCCACGCTGAGGCCCACAACAATCTTAGCGTGATCTCGCTCGCCGCCGGCCGCTTCGCCGAGTCCCGCGACCACGCCGAGGCCGCGCTGCGCCGTCAGCCCGATTTCCCCGCCGCCCACTACAATCTCGGCAACGCGCTGGTCCGCGCCGGTCAACCCGCCGCCGCCATCACCGCCTACACGGCGGCGCTGCGGCTCCAACCCGACCTGATCTCAGCGCGTCACAACCTCGGCGTTGCCTTCCTGCAAAGCGGCCGCGCCGCCGAAGCCGCCACGCAATTTCGCGCCGTGCTCGCAGTCCAACCCAATCACTCCGGCGCGCGCCGCAACTTGGAGCAGGCGTTACAATCGTTGCCCCGCTAACCGCCACGCGGTTTCGGCGCGGACTACGTGAGCGCGACCATCGCCTTGATCACGCCGTTCTCCGGCTTCAGCCAAGAGGGAAAGGCGGCGATCATGTCATCGACGTTGGCCCGGTGCGTGATCCATGGACCGGTGTCAATGGAGCCGTCTTCGATCAGGGCGATGATGCGCGCGAAGTCGCGGGAGAGCGCGTTGCGTGAACCCATAATCGTGAGTTCTCGCCGATGAAGCGCAGGCGCCTGCAGAAAGGAAATTTCCTGTTGCGTGATGCCGACGTAAACCAGCGTCCCGCCGAACGCACAGTAGTTGAGCGCGTGGCTCATCGACTTGTTGCTGCCGGTCGCATCGATCACGACGTCTGCCAACTGGCCGTTTGTGATCGCTTCAAGGGCGGCGATCTCGGAGCCATCGCCCTTGGCCGCAATGGTGTGATGCACGCCGAGGCGCTCCTTGCAGAACGCGAGGCGCGCCTCGTTCATATCGAGCACGATGCAGGTCGCACCGGCGACCTTAACAAACTCCACCGCCGACAGACCGATCGGGCCCGCGCCAATGATGAGCACATGGTCGCCCGCCTTGACCCGCGCCCGGTCCACCGCGTGACAGCCGATGGCGAGCGTCTCGACCAGCGCGAGCTGATCGTAGCTGAGTTTGCGGGAGACGTGGAGTTTTCGTGCGGGCAGCAACATGCGCTCGCAAAGGCCGCCATCACACATGACGCCGAGCGTCTGGTTCGTCGCGCAGCAATTGGTCAGTCCACGCCGGCACGAGTAACATTTTTGGCAGTTCATGTAGGGCTCGACCGAGCAGCGGTCGCCGACCGCGACGTTGGTCACACCCGCCCCGACCGCCAGCACCTCGACGCCGAGTTCGTGCCCCGGAATACGCGGATACGAATAAAACGGCATCTTGCCCAGAAACCCACCGAGGTCCGTGCCGCAGATGCCCACCCGGTGAATGCGGAGGAGCGCCTCGCCGGGCCCCGGCGCAGCCGGTTCGGCGATATCGATGGCGTGAAACGTCTGCGGTTTTTCGAGCTGGATGGCTTTCATGGGGAGGCGTGACTGGGAATCGTGCGATAGGAGCCCGCTTGCGGGCGATGGTTTGAGGTAGGCTTGGTCTCGAAATCGCCCGCGAGCGGGCTCCTACAGTTGAATTCGCATCAATTGTTCTCCGGCAGACCTTCTTTGTGCCCGAGATTTTTGACCGGCGCGAAGATCGCCTGCACCTCGGCGAGCAACTGCAGGTCAATCGGCTCGGCGGCCCACTTGGCCCAGTTGCGGATATTCGTCGGGTTGGCGCTCCCGGAAACCGTCGTGGCGATGTCGGGATGCGCGATTGAAAACTGCAGGGCGAGCTTCGCGATATCGGTGCCTTTCGCGGCGCAATGGGCAGCCGCAGCGCGGGCGGCGGCTTTCACGGCCTCGGGCTCTTTCAGCCAGGCGGGCAACGGCGCGTTCGTCAGCAGGCGCGCGCTAAACGGACCGGCATTCATGACGCCCACGCCCTTGGCCTTCAGATAGGGCACCATCTCGTCGGCAAAGCGGGTGTTTTGCAGCGTGTATTGGTTGTAGCTCAGCACGCAGTCCACCGGGGCCTGATCGATGATGAACTTGAAAATCTTCATCGGGTAGCCGCTGAAACCGATGTAGCGCGCCTTGCCGGCTTTTTGGATTTTTCTGAGAGCGGGCAACGTCTCGTCCACGATCTGCTGCATCGGCACGAATTCGATGTCGTGGCACAAAATGATATCGAGGTGATCAGTGCCGAGCCGGTGCAGCGAAACATCGATGCTCTCCGCGACGCGCTTCGCGGAAAAATCGAAGTGCGCGAGATCGTAGCGGCCGAGTTTGGTGCAGAGGGTGTAGCTTTCACGCGGCACGCCTTTCAGTGCGATACCGAGCAGGACCTCGCTCATCCCCCGGCCGTAGAACGGCGAGGTGTCGATGAGGTTGAGGCCGCAGTCGAGCGCGACGCGCACGCTCCCCAGGGCCTCGTCCAGCGTAACGCTGCGAAACTCAGCCCCAAGGGAGCTGGCGCCAAAACTGAGCACAGGGAGGTGAAGATCGGTCTGACCGAGACGGCGAGTTTGCATGGGAACGAACAGTTGCTGATGACGTTTAAAGGTAGGCCGCGGGCGTGCTCGCGACTCAAGCGATACGACAACCCATCGTAAGGAGCACATTGCCCCAAAGGGCCTGATCGGCCGTCTGGATCGTGAGCACGTGGTCCGGGCTCTCGACGTGTTTGTAAAAATCCCACTTCAGAATCGGCTCCAGTTTCAAGGCCGAACCGGACTCGGCGATGACCGCGCGGAACTCGTTCCAGACGGGCGGTTCGCCTTGCTGGGCGTAGGGATCGTCGGGCGGAATGCCCATGGTGTTCACATGGTCAACCGGTACCGCGCTGAGCAGCGCCCGCAACACCTGCGCCACCGTGAGCACGCCCGGCGCGAGATTGAGGCACACGAGTTCGGCGTTGGGCCCGCGCTTCGTGGACGCCGGGTAGTTGCCGTCGGCGATGAGAATTTTCGAGTGATGCCCGGCGCGCGCGATGATGCGCAGGATCTCGGGGTGAATGAGCGAGGTTTTGAGCATGGATCAGCAGAGGGTGAGCGCGCGGCGAAACGACTCCATGGTTTGACGGGCGGCCGTCGCCGCGTCCGGCAAAGGTAAAATTTCCGCCGAAAGGTAGCCCGGGTAGTCGATCTCGCGGAGGGCCGCGATAATCGGCTCGATCGCGGTATGCCCTAGCCCGATGGCGCGACGGTTGGAGTCGGCGAAGTGCACGTGCCCCACGAGCGGCCCCGCCTCGCGCAAGGCCGCGGCCGCGTCAGCTTCCTCGATGTTCATGTGAAACAGGTCGGCGAGGATCCGGACGTTTCTGGTGCGCAAGGTCCGAAGCCAACGCGCCGTATCACCGAGGCGATTGAGCAGATTCGTCTCATAACGGTTGAGCGGCTCGTAGAGCAGTGGCACGCGGTGCACCGCCGCGGCTTCGCCCAAGTCTTCAAGTGCTTCCGCGAGCCAGGCCAACGCTTGATCCCGCGTGACGGTTCCTTCCCAACGGCCCTGCATGGAACCGATGATCGCCGGGGCTCCGAACTCGCCCGCCAATTTGATGATCTCCCGGATGAACTCGCGGGCACGCTGCCGGATCTCCGGGTCCGCGTGCGTCAGCATCAATTTGTGCACGACCCAGCCGGCTCCGGTGCCGACCGCCGCCACGCGGAGGCGGTGCTCGCCCAGCAATTCTCGCAGCAGGGTCCGATCCAGCGTGGCGGCTGATGCAGGAAAAATCTCCACCGCATCGTAGCCGAGCCGGGCTGCCTCCGCACACCCGGCCGCGAGTCCATCGGTATAAACAAACGGGCCGCCCCGGCTCTCAGGAACGAGAGAGATCGTGATGGCGGAGCGAAAGGATGCGGCCGGTGCCATGGGTGAGGGTTGCGAAAAAAATCAGTCCGGCCGTTTTTCCCGGCCTAGCCAACGCCAAAGCACCCACGAAGCGGCGATGGTGCCGAGGAAAGTGATCGCGGCGGTGGTCGCCGAATCGTCGGCCGCCACGGAGTAGATCACGGCGACCACCAAGTTCGGCCCGAGCGTCGCCAAAAATATCTTCTTCACCGGCACCCCGGTGGCCGCCGCGAGAATCACCGAAGTCTCAGCCAACACCGGCACGCTGCGCAGACACGCCAACGTGAGGGCCAACCGGCGTTGCAAGGCTTCGCGCAGCTTCGTGAGCTCGGCTTCCGGGAAGAATTTGGGCGCAATCCGTCCGACCGCCGTGCGACCAAACCACGCGGCGGCCAAGACTCCCGCCGAGAGCCCGAGCGTGCCGCCCACGATCCCCGCCACGACTCCGCCCTTGGCCGCAAGATACATAATCACCAGCGTCGCCGGCACCGGAGCCACCGAGTCGGCCGCGAGCATCATGATCGCGATCCCGGTCAACCCGGCCGTGCGGTGCTGCTGCGACTCCAACAAAGGCAACGCAAACGCCTCGCCAAAAATCACGAACGGGACGCACACCAGCGCCATAACGAACGCGACGAAGAGGCCGGTTTTTACGGTCTGGATCGAGGGCGGCTTCATTCTGACATCAGCGCCGGTCACGACCGGTCAGTCGGATAATGAACTTGAGCGCGTAGAGATAAGACCGCTCGCGTACGACGAAAGGATCACCCGCCGAACCCTGCACGCCGAGCGCCTCGATGTTGTCCACGACCGTGCCGTCATCCGGATGCAGCACGATCCAAGTGAGAATTTTGATAAGCTGATCACGCGGATAAGTGTCTTCCAAATGCTGCAGCACGACCGGCGGCAAGTAGCGCTCGACCGGCATCTGGATCGCATCCGGCACGGCCGCGACGCAGAGGAGGTTGCGCACCCGTTGCACGTCGTCGCCCCGCAGCCCGGGCCGCCAGGTCGGCAGCTCGCGGCGCACGTTGTCCAACTCATCCTTGGTGTAATCCGTCGCTTCGTCATCCGGCGCGGCGTAGGGCGCGACGACGCCGTAATCCGACGGCACGCGGAAATTGAGCTGGGCCACATCTTTTGACGTGAGGGCGAGCCACGGTTTTTCTTTTGAAACGGGCGCCACGGCGATCGCCGCCGCCATTTCGGCCGCGACGCGTGCCGAGACCCGCGCCTGCCATTCGGCGAGCACGCCGACCGCCGCCCAAGCCGCGAAGACCGGAATCAGCCAGAGCTTGCCGCTTCGGGTCGCAAAGCGCTGCGCCGAGTCCCAGCGGAACAGCTTCGTGCCGGCGATGCACCCCGCGACGCCGATGAGCGCGAGCGCCGGCAGGCTGAACCGGGCCGCGGCGAGTCCGTCACCGGTCACGCACGCCTGAATCGCCTCGACGGCGTAGCGCCCCGGGAAAAAGGCGGAGAGCTGCTGCGCCCAAGTCGGCAGGCTGGCGAGTTGGACCGCGACCCCGCCGATGATCAGCATCGGCAGAAAAATACACTGCCCGAGCGCCTGCACGGCGGGCACGTTGTCCGCCAAGGTCGCGATCACCAACCCAAGTCCGATCAACGCAAACGCGACAAAGGTGAACGCGACGAACAGCCCGAGCGGATGCTCCGGCAGGGTCATGCCCACGGCGAGCGCGAGGCCCAGTTGCAGCAACCCCGCACTGAGAACGATCAGGTAACGCGCCACCGCGGTGCTCACGACAAAGGCCCACGTCGGCAAGGGCGTGAGCCGGTAACGCCGCCACACGCCCCGCTCGCGCTCGCTCACCATCGACGTCGGCAACCCGAAGCACGCGCCGCCGAGCACGCTGACCGTGAGCAGTTCGCCCATGTGCCGGAGCAGCGGGACTTTTTCGTGCCGGTAGAGCACCCAAAACGCCACGAGGAAGATCAGCGGAAACAAATACCCATAGATCAGCGCCAGCGTGTTTCGAAAATGCAGCCGCACGGACAGCTTCAGGTGTTCGCCCAATCCGTTCATGGCGCGGCCTCCGTTGCCGTTGCCCCGCTGCGCGTGAGCCCCAGAAAGATTTCTTCCAACGTCGCCCGGCGTACGTGCAACTCGACGAGTTCAACCCGGTGCTCGGCCAACAACGCCGTCACGGCCGCCACGCTCGCGTTCGCATCGGCGGTGCGGAAGGAGACCGTGGCGCCGTCGCAGCTCATCTCCGCCCCCCCGGTCACACCGGCCCACAAGGCGGCGGCAAGCGGTCGGTCGGTGACGAGCGAGACAGACTGTTTGCCTTGGGCGCGGGCGACCAATTCAGCGGGCGTGCCAGTCGCGACGATCCGGCCCCGGTCGATGATGGCGATGCGGTCGCAGAGTTGTTCCGCCTCCGCGAGATCGTGCGTGGTGAGCAAAACGGTTTTCCCATCGCGCTTGATCCGGAGAATCTCGTCGTGCAACTCCCGGCGCGCCTGCGGATCGAGGCCGGTAGTCGGCTCGTCGAGCACGACCACTTCGGGTGCGTGCACGAAGGCCAGCGCCAGAGCCAACCGTTGCTTCTGACCGCCTGACAGCGAGTCGAAAGGTGCGTCGGCTTTCGCCGTGAGGGCAAAGCGTTCCAGCAACCCGTCCGCCGCAACGTGCTCCGGATAGAAAGCGCCGAAGAGCCCCAGCGCCTCCCGCGGCGTGATCTTGTCCGGCAGCGCCGTGCTTTGCAGCGCGACACCGAGTTTGCGCTTTGCGGTGCGCGGGTCGCGGCGGGCATCGACGCCGCATACCTCCAAGTGTCCACCGTCGGGCTCACGGAGGCCCAGCAGACATTCCAATGTCGTGGTCTTCCCGGCCCCGTTCGGCCCCAACAGTCCGAAAATTTCGCCGGCCGGCACGGCAAAGCTCACGCCTCGCACCGCTTCGGTGCCGCCGTAGCGTTTGCGCAGATCGCGCACGACGACGTTATCGGGCATTGGGTAAAAAGGGCATCAGCGGGAATTCAACGTCACGGACGACTTCTGCAACTCCAACTTGCGGGGATCCCGTTCTATCCTGACCGGCCGTTGATGTCGGCCGGGACACAGCGCGGCGTGAATCGCGCGAAACAGGTAAAGGTCATCGTCAAAACCCCGGCCCACTCGGCGTGTTGTGGGCTCTGGCAGCAGGTCCTTTTCTGTCGTCTTGGGTGGGATGATTCCGGCGCAGATCGAACCCTCTTCAATCCGAATCGACGACACAACGTCCTCAATTTTTCCGCCCGGAGCACGCGTGCCACGAAACTAAACCATCACGAGATCAGGCTCTTCGACCGGCCGCCCCCGAGAAATGTCACCGATTCTTCGCAGAATCTTCTCACGGCATTAATCCCGTTGTCACCGACGGCGCCGATCTTGAGCTCAACATGGCGGCAGCCGGCAAAATTCTAATCGTCGAGGATGAATCGGACCTCCGGGAAATTCTGATCTACCACTTGAAGCGCGAGGGCTTTGACGTGTACGCCTCGGGTGACGGCTGGGAATCGCTGCAAATCGCCCAAGCTGAACGTCCCGATGTGGTCCTGCTTGATCTCATGTTGCCCACGATGGACGGGTGGGAAGTGTGCCGGAAACTCCGCACCGCGGCCGGTTATGGCGTCCACGTCATCATCATCTCCGCCCGCAACCAAGAAGACGATGTCCTGCGGGGGCTCGACTTGGGGGCCGACGACTACGTTAGAAAACCGTTCAGCCTGAAAGAGATCGTTGCCCGCGTCCGCACCGTGCTGCGCCGGGTCCCGCCCAGCAACAAGCTGCTGCATCCCGATGAGCTCATTTACCACCCGCCGTTGTCACTGAGCACCGCCAGCCACGAAGTCCGCCTCGACGATGCCCCGATTCCCCTCACCGCCACCGAGTATCGCCTGCTCCATCTTCTGATGAGCCACCCGGGGCGAATCTTCAACCGCCAGCAGATGCTCGCCCACGTCGGCGAGCAGCGCACCCACCTCACCGGGCGCAACATCGATGTGCATATCCGCGCCCTGCGTCGGAAGTTTGGTCCTCACGCCGGTATGATCGATACCGCCCGCGGCGTCGGCTATCGGTTCATACCGAGCACGATCAAGTCGCCCGACCTCGTCGTCGCCGGCTAAACGCGGCGCACGTTGGATTTTTTCGGCCGCCGAATTCGGCGGGGAGCCGCCGGTCGACCCATTAACGTCGAGCCCGTAACCGCGATTTAACGTGGGCCCGGTATCTCTGAAAACGGGCGCCGGATTCCGCCGCCACCGAAACTTCACCGGCCCTTCATCCAACGTTAACGACCGGATCCTACCGTGTGCCCGAACTCGGCTTCCACACCGGACCGATCGCCCAACACATACATGCATCCACGTCGCTCATGAAACCTGTCCTCCTCCGCTCCACCTTGCGCCTAGTCACCCGACTGGCGCTGGCCGTCGCCCTGATCGGCACGGCCGCCGCCCAGAACTTAACCGGGGCCCTCAACGGCCGCGTCAGCAGTTCCTCCACCGGTCAGTCGCTCCAAGGCGCCATCGTGCGCGTCGTGGGCACTGAACTCCGCGCCGATACTGCCCGCGATGGCAGTTTCGACTTGCGCGCCGTTCCTGCCGGCCGCTACGAAGTCGAGGTCTCCTACTTCGGCCTCGATACGAAGCGCGCTTCGGTCGAGATCGTCGCCGGTCGCTCCGCGGCGCTCAACTTCCTCCTCGGCTCCGACGCCGTCCAACTCGAAGCCGTCAAGGTCGAGGCGGATGTTCTCGGCCAGGCCCGCGCCATCAATCAACAGCGCGTCGCCGAATCGATGATGAACGTGACCTCCGAAGAATTGTTCGGTGAGATGACTGACAACAACATAGGCAAGGCGCTCCAACGCATCCCCGGCATCTCGGCCAATTCCGACGGCTTCTCTGAAGTTCCGCGTTACGTCAATATCCGCGGCTTCGACGGCTCTCTGAACAGCGTGCAGCTCAACGGCGCCCGCCTCCCCACCTCCGGCACCGGTCAGGGCACGGTCTACGGTGACACCGCCCGAGCCTTCGCTCTCGACGATCTCCCGGGCAACGCCATCACCACGATCGAGGTCATCAAGGCCCCGACGCCCGATCTGGACGGCGATACCGTTGGTGGCATCGTCAATCTCGTCACCAAGTCGGCCTTCGACCGTGGCGGCCGCTCGATCGAGTTCTCCGCCGGTGCCGACTACGTGAAACTGCGCGAAAAGTTCGTGCCCAATTTCACCCTCGGCTACAGCGACGTCGTCCAAGGCGGTAAGCTCGGCGTCCGCATCGACCTCAGCTACTTCAAGGGCGACGAGGGCTTCGACAATATCGACTACGACTCACTCCCTCTCGTACCCCAATTGGGCTTCAACCAATACCTCAATCTCCCGAAGTCTGGAACCCCGGTCTTCGCCCACGAGGACACGGAATACAACAACTACTTCATTGAGCGCGACCGCTACGGCGTCGCTTCCGCGTTCGACTACAAGTATAACGACTCCGTCACGCTGCATTTCCGGCCGGTTTACACCTTCGAAGACCGCACCGAGGACGACATTCGCTACCACAAGATCATGGACAATCAGCACGGTCGCACCGCGTCGGCTCCTCCCGCCGGTGCCGCCGTCGGCACCGTCTACACCGGCACGCTTGGCCAAGCGATCGTGACCGCTCCCGGTCGCGGCGCTTACCGCACGTATACCTCCGTCTCGACCGGCGCCGGCCGCACCACGCTCCTGCCCAACGGCAACGGCCGCGGCTCGGTCGGGTACAGACAGACGCTCAACCAGCGCGATCTGACCTTCTACTCCCTCGATTTCGGCGGCACCCACGAGCTCTCCTGGGGCTCCCTAGAATGGATGCTCTTCAACTCGACTTCAAATAAGGACGAGGACCTGCGGAGCGCACGGTTCGACCGCAACGGTCTGCAATGGGCCTACGACCGGCCCGATATCCTCCGCCCCGACTACCGCGCCGTAAACGGGATCGACCCACTCGCCATTCCTACCCGCGGAGCCGTCGACTTTTTCATTAACCCAAGCTCGTCCAACATCACCAAGACCCTGCGCACGACCGAGGAGACGGTGACGATGCTCAAGGCTGACGTCACCGTGCCTTTCTTTGCCGGCACTGGCATCAAGGGCGACTTCAAGACCGGCGGAAAGCTGCGCTTCATGTCCCGTGAATCCGACCGCAATCAGGACTTTTGGCGCCTGACGAATTTCGCTACTTTCGACTTCGCGAACTACATTACGCCTAGCGGCGGCCGGACGGTCTCCGACTTCGCGATGGGCTACGCTCCCAACACCAACCGCATCATTTCGGAAGCCGCCAGCGGCAACGCGAACTTCACCGCTGATACCAGCAACGCCCGCCGGCTGAACTCCCTCAACAACGACTACGAGGCGAGCGAAGATTCCATCGAAGGCTACGCCATGGGTGTTTTCGCCGTGGGCCCGAAGCTCAAACTCACCACCGGTGTCCGCGTGGAGCACACCACCTTTGAGGCGACCACCCCGGTTTACGACCCCCTCAATCTCCCGCTGGCCCGCCGCGCCCCGCAGACCCTCAAGAACGAGAACGACTACACCGTCGTCCTCCCCGGCTTGCATCTGCGCTACGAAGCTCGCAACAATATTGTCGCTCGCGCCGCCTACACCCATACTTACGGCCGTCCGGCGTTCCGCCAATCCATCGCGGTCACCAGCTTCGATGACGTAAACAACCGCATCAGCACCGGCAATCCGAACCTAAATCCCTACAACTCCGAAAACTGGGATTTCTCGATCGAATACTTCGGCAAGCGAGCCTCCTACCTCCAACTCGCCCTCTTCCAAAAGAAGGTGACGAACTTCGTGCTCGAACTCGGCGAAAGCATCGACGGTTCGGCCGGCTTCCCCGGGCTCTCGTTGACCCCCGGCGAAACCTACACGCTCTCGACCTTCTCCAATCAACACGACGCCATCAATCGCGGCGTGGAGATCGCCGGGCGCTACCGCTTCGTCACCCTGCCCTCCCCGTTCGACGGCTTCTACGTTGACGGCTCCGTGACCTACACGAAATCCGACGGTAAGTATTCCGACCGCCCCGGCGAGACTCTGCCCACCTACGGCGCTTCCGAGTGGCTCTACTTCGCCGGCCTCGGCTACGAGAAAGGCCGGTTCGCCGCCCTCCTCTCCTACCGCTACCGCAGCGACTACCTCGAAGGTCTCGAATCCGTGGACCAACAGAACCGCGAGCTCGGCTTCCCGCCCGACTCCGGCGACGACTGGTGGGGCCCCGAGAAGTATTGGAATCTTGAGACCAGCTTCCGCATGACCGACAAGCTCAAGGTATTCTGCAACGTCTCCAACTTGGGCGAATACACCAACTACTCGACCCAGTCGCCGGTCAAAAATAACTACCCCGAAGACAGCTACTGGCACAAAATGCGCATCAGCTTCGGCATCAAGGGCCGCTTCTAAAGCAACTGCTCCTTCGCATAAATTTGGGTTAGGCCATAGTTAGAACCCAGCCTGGTCGCATGGTGCGGCCGGGCTTTTTTGTGCCCGCCCCCGGCCGAGGTCTTCGCCTTAACCCAATCTTCACCATCCGCCCCACTCATTCTTCATACGCGCACGTTATTCTAGCGCCATGTTTTCCACTCCATCTCCCGCCCCCGTGCAAGTTACCCAGAAGGTCATTGCCGCCGCCGAACGCGTCGCCCGGTTTGAGCGCCTGCGCCGCGGCACCACTCCTATCGCCATCGCCTCCCTGCGCGGCCAGTTTCGCGCCGTCATCGACCAGGTCATGGGCGAGGCCGGACTCTATGCTCCCGAACACGCCGCGCTCGCTCTGGCCCAAGCCGAGGGCGATACCCACGAGGCCGTCGTGATTCTCCGGTCGTTTCGCGCCATCCTCGTGCGCCGTTACACCTCCGCGGTGATCGACACCACCGGCATGTTCGTCGAACGCCGGATTTCTTCCGCCTTCCGTGAGATCCCCGGCGGCCAGATCCTCGGCCCCACCCGCGATTACTCCCAACGTCTGCTCGACGCCCGCCTCGCCACCGAGACCGCCGCCACCGCCGATGCCGCCGCGACCGCCTTCGACGCCGGCCTCGATCGCAAAACCCTCAAGCCCCTGCGCACGTTCGGCAAAGTCACGTCGTTGCTGCGCGCCGAGGGTCTGCTCCGTCCCGCCACCGAGGATGAGGAAACCCGTGTGCACGACATCACCCGCGAGCCCATCCGTTTCCCCTTCCCGCGCTCCGCCCGGCTCCAATCCCTCGCCCGCGCCGAGACCGGCGCCATCATGGCCCTCGCCTACTCCGGCATGCGCGGCCAGGGCGGTGACCATCCCACCATCGGCGAGGTGCGCGTCGGCCGCGTCGCCGTGCGCGTGACCGATGCCCGTGGCCGCTCGCGGCACCTCGGCAGCGTCCGCGTCACCGAGGCGGAAAACATTTCGAAAATCAAAGTGAAGAAGAAGGACCCCGTGCCCTACATGTCGCTGGGCTACGGTCTTTGCTTCGGGCAAAACGAAACCAAGGCGATCTGCATGGGCATCCTCGACCGTTCGATGCGCCTCGGCGGTGACGGCGCACCCGCCATCAGCCAAGAATTCGTGATCTATCACACCGAGGGCGCCGACTCCTGGGGCTCCGTCAACAGCCTCAAGCTCCCCGCCCACGTCGAATTCGCGAGTGACCTCAACCTCATCCGCGCCGCCGTCGAGCGCAAGTTGGCCCGCGACGCCGACAAAGCTGCCGCCACCTCTTCCCAATCGTAACCACCGTCGCCCCGAGTCCGGTTGGCCGGGCCGCCATGAGCTCCCTCAAGGTCCATATCGTCGGCGCGTCCGGCTCCGGCACCACCACGCTCGCCCGCGCCCTCGCCCCGGAGTTGGGCGCCATCGCGCTGGATTCCGACGACTATTACTGGTTGCCCACGCAGCCTCCGTTCACCGACCGACGCGATCGCGCGCTCCGTCATCAGCTCGTCATGGCCGACTTGGAGCAGCATCCCCGCGCGATCCTGTCGGGAGCGATCATCGGCTGGGGCGATGACCTCGAGCACGCCTTCGACCTCGTCATCTTTTTGTCTCTGCCCCACGACCTCCGGGTGAGCCGATTGCGCGCCCGCGAACTCGCCCGCTACGGCCGGATCAACGAGCCGTTCATCGCGTGGGCCGCCGGCTACGACGAAGACCCGCCCACCTCTCCGACGCGCAACCGCCGCCGCCAGCACGAGTGGCTCGGCGAGCGCCGTTGCCCGGTGCTGCGCCTGGAGGGGGACCTCACCGTCGCCGAACGGGTGACGCGCACCCTCGCCCAACTCTCGCCGGTCACCCGATGATAGCGGACAACCCAACGTTGCACTCACCCGCCGAAGCGCCCGCGCCCGGATTGGCCGGGGCCCGCTCGGAGGAGTCCATGCCCTACGCGTTCAACCCCTGCCGCGTCCATATTTTGGGCGGCCGCGGCTCCGGCGCCACCTTGCTCGGGCTCGCTCTGGCCGGGGAGCTCCACACCACCGTGCTGGATACGGACAGCTTCTTTTGGTGCCCCACCCGGCCCGCGTTTCAAGTCCGCCGCAGTCCCCACTCGCGCCGCGTCCAGTTGCTCGACGCCTTGCATGACAACCCCCGCGTGATCGTTTGCGGCTCGGTCGCGGGCTGGGGCCAGTCGGTCGAATCGGTTTTTGATCTGGTCATCGCCCTCGTCCCGCCCCGCCACATTTTCGGTCCCATCATCGGACGCTCCAGCTTTAGCGCCCTTCGTCCCGACAGTCGCGGCCAACGTCGTCATGACCATTGGATCACCGGGTGTATCTGCCCTGTCGTCCAGTTAGACACCACCTTGGGCATCGCGGACCGGGTCAACGAGACGCTCAGATTCATCCGCCACGAGGGTCATCGCCAACTCCCCGGCCTCTTCCCTTCCTAGCCCATTCATTTCCCACTCATCCATGACAAATCTGCGCTTCCCCTGCTCCGGCCACGACACCGTCGTCGGCGTCGTCTTCTTCGCCCGCATGCTCGACAAGATCCGCCTGCACGCTGCCGGCGAGCTCCCTGACGACTACAATCTCGGCAGCGGCCACGACGCCCGGATGTGCCGCTTCCTGCACATCGACTACGCCGCCGTCTCCGCCCGGGCCCGCGTGGAAACAGACGATGCGGTCGTGCTCGAGTGGTGTTTCGCTCAAGGCCATCGCCCTTCCGACGATGACATTCTCTACTTCAACGCCTTCATGACCAAGCGCGGCTGGCGCGACGATTACACGGAGAAACTGGCTGCAGCGAAAGCCCGGCGCAACTGGTCCGACCGCGCGGATTTGCAGACCTCGTTCGATTTACAGGACGCGGAAGAGGGGCGGAAGTAAGCTCGTGCTCAGCCGCCTACGCTCGGCCGGGCCGCGTTCACAGCCGCCCGCGCCCTCCTCCTTCGCCGCATGTTCCGCGCTCTGAAGCACACCAATTTTCGCCGCTTCCTCGGCGCGCAGGCCTGCGCGATGACCGGTCATTGGGTGCAACAGGTCGCGCTCGGTTGGCTCATCTACCGGCTGACCGACTCCGCGTTCTACCTCGCCCTCGCCGGTACCTTTAGTCTGCTCCCGAGCCTGCTGTTGACCCCGTTCGTCGGCGTGCTCGCGGACAAAGCGGACCGTCGCCGCATGCTCCTCGCCACGCAGGCCGCCGCGCTGGTCCATTCCCTCCTGCTCGCAACCCTGGTACTCACGGGGGCCACCAGTATCCCGCTGCTGCTCGGGCTCGCGCTGTTTCAGGGCGTCATCCAGGGCTTCGACTGGACCAATCGCCAGAGCCTGCTCGCGCAACTCGTGGATGATCGCGCCGATCTGCCCAACGCCATCGCGCTCAACTCCACGTCGTTCAACCTCGCGCGCATTTTGGGTCCTTCCCTCGCCGGCGCCCTGCTCGTGGTCTCGGGCGAGGCCGCCTGCTTTCTCGCCGCCGCCATCGGCGAAGTCGCGGCCCTCCATTTCACCCGCCGCCTCCGCCTTCCGCCCCACCAAGCTCCCGCCGGACCCCGCGCGCCCTTGGCCGAAGAACTGCGCGAGGGTCTCCGCTACGCGTGGCACGAGCCCGCCATTCGCCAGACGCTCGCCTTGGTCGCCCTCTCCAGCGCCACCGTGATGCCTTACGCCGCGCTGCTGCCGCTGTTCGCGACCCGGGTGTTTGGCGGCGGCCCCGAGGTGCTCGGTCTGCTCAACGCCGCCCCCGCCGTCGGCGCCGTCCTCGGGGGCCTCCTGCTCGCCTCCCGCCGGGAGCAATCCGGTCTGGATCGGCGCATCTTTATCGCCGGTCTCGTCACTCCCGCCGCTGCCATCGCGCTGGCCTTCGCCCCGACCCTGCCCTTTGCACTCCCGGCGCTCCTGTTGCTTGGCGGCGCCCAGATTTCTTGGATCGCCTCGATGAACACCCGGTTGCAAACCGCCGTGCGCGACTCGATGCGCGGCCGGGTCATGAGCTTTTTCAACATGGCCTTCATGGGCGCGTTGCCGCTCGGCCAACTCGTGTTCGGCCTTGCCACCGACCGGTTCGGCGTCGCCCGCGTCCTCGCCACCGGCGCGGTCGTGGCCCTGGTCGGAAATTTCTGGCTGCACCGGCGCGCGCGCCCCGCTCCGGCGCTGACACCCTCGGTCGCCGGCTGACTGCGATGAATCCGCCATTGCAGGCTGCCGCATTCTGATGAACAGCCCGGTCTCAATCTCCCTCGCCACAGTCGGCGAGGCCCCGCTGGTCGCCTCGTTGCTCCAGCTTTGCCTGCACGATCTTTCTGTCTGGCACCCACGGCCAATCCGGCCCGACGGCAGTTTCGCCTATCCATGGTTCGCGCTCTATTGGGAAAGTTCACGACGATATCCCTATCTTCTCCGCTCCGCCGGCGACATCGCGGGCTTCGCCTTGGTCAGGGCGAAGGAGGCCGACGAAACCGCCGACTGGGACTTCGCCCTCGCGGAATTTTTCGTGCTTCCCCGCGAGCGAAGGCATGGCGTGGGCCTCGCGGGAGCCGGACACGTGCTCAATCAACATCCCGGACTTTTCGAAGTTTCCTATGACCGTAGAAACGTGGCCGCCAAAAATTTTTGGCGCCGAGTAAGCGCCGAGTACGGAGATCCCGGTCCCATGCCGATGGGAGAGCACGGCGAGCGTTACCTGCTCCACGCCGGACCACGGTGAAGGTCCTTTCGTCGCCGATCTAAATTCTCCCGCCCTACGATGACCCCATTGAACCTCACGATCCGATCTGCGGCCCTCGCCGACGCTCCCGCTCTTGGCCGACTCATGACCCAGCTCGGCTATCCCGCCACTGAGGGTGAACTTGCCCGCCGCCTCGCCCGGGTGATCGCCACCCCCGGGCACACTGTACTCGTCGCCGTGCTTGAAGGGCAACCGACCGGTCTGGCCCATGGCGCGTTGCTGCCGCTCCTTGAAGACGAGGGCTCAGCCCAACTGCTCGCTCTCGTGGTGGACGAAGCCCACCGCGGCCACGGTCTTGGCGGACGCTTGGTTGCGGCGATCGAAGCTTGGGCGGAAGCCGCCGGCGCCGCCCGTATCGTCGTGCGGTCGAACATCGTGCGCACCCGCACCCACACGTTCTACGAAAACCTCGGCTTCGGCCGCACCAAGATCCAACTCAATTTCAGCAAGCCGCTGCCGCCTTCCGCCTTCGCCGAAACGTAACGCCGCCTTCATTGCCCCTTAACCGCATGGGGTGACGCTCATGTCACCATGCGGTTCACCCATCGGCTGCGCGCTACGTTTGTCATCGGCTCATTCGACTCAGCTCCTGGCGCAACCGCGCACGGCCGATCTCTGCTCCCGCGATGACGTCACGTCTGTTTCTCATCAGCTCAAATCTCGCGCTGCCGCACTTTGCCGCCGTCGTCAGCACTCTCGCAAGGGGCGCAAGTCGAGCCGCCGTCGTCACTACGGCCGAGCCGAAGCTCAAGGAGCGCAACCGCAACGCCGTCCTCGCGCGCGACACGTTGCTCGCCGTCGGCGTGCCTGCGGTGGAGTTTTTCGATTTCGACACCCAGCCGAGCGCCGACCTCGCCGCGTTCGACCTCGTCTACCTCGCGGGCGGCAACCCGTATTACCTCCTGCAACGCGTCCGAGACACCGGCGCGGATGCCGTCATCGAGGAAATGCTCGAGGCAGGCCGGCCGATCATCGGGTCGAGTGCCGGCGCCCTGCTCCTCGGCCGCAGTCTGAACGCCGTGCCGATCTTCGATACCTCCGTCCCCGACTTGGGCTGCAAGGATACCGACGCGCTTCGCCTCGTGCCCTTCACGGTGTTGCCGCACACCAACCGCTGGAAGGCGCGCTTCGCCGACTACTCCGCCCGGGTCGCCAACGCGGGCGTGCTCTGCCGCTCCGAGATTTTGGAAATCACCGACGACGAAGGCCTCCTCGTCGAAGGCGATACCGTCACCCGCATCGGCAGCACGTTTCCGCCAACCCCCGTCGAACTCTCCGCGCAGCCCGCCGCCTGAAGGCCCGTGCGCGGCGGCCTCACTTCCAAGCGCCGGCGTTGAGATCTGCCTCGTAGACGCGGCCCTGCGCGTCGGAGGCCAGCACGATCCACGGCCCGGTCGCGGGAAAGGCCGCTTTCGGACCCGTGATATCGTTCACTCGCGCCGTGGGATCGTCCGGCGCGATGACGGTGCGCGCATCCACCAGAATCTCCGCCCGCATGGGGTCAGCCCGGCCGAACACGATCCGGTCGCGCTGCGCCGGCCCGCTTCCGTAGACCACGTGCCCGAGGCGCACGTCGCCCGGTGTGGCGGTCGCAATCACGGTGGGCCGGCTCGGCGCTTCCGCGTCGCCCAGCGGAGCGTAGTCATAGTTGCGCCAAGTGCCCTGCGGGTCCCGCACCCGCAGGACGAGTTGCGGCCGACCGGGACCGTCAACGCTGTTTTTCGTCGCCAACCACACTGTCCCGTCCGCCGCGAAAGCGGCGTCAAGGTGATCGTCCGCGGTGCCGCCGCCGCGCGCGATCGTCACGGGTTTTTCCCACCCGCTGATGGCCCCGCCGGTGCGGTGAAAACGCAGCCTGACCGCATCGCCTTTCTGATCCGACCAGATCACCGCCACGCCGCCGGGCAGCGGCGTCACGAGGCAGAGATCGTCGACATGCAGTCCGCCGGCCAACTGTTCCGGCGCCGTCCAAGCCTTCGCGTCGGGCGAGGTCCACACAAAGACCCGGCCCGAGATCGGCGCGGCAACCCACCAGCGGCCGTCGCCGTCGCGCGCGATCGTCGCGGTTTCAATCACATCCGAAACGGGTGCCGCCAGACGCGCCCGCACGTCCGCGTCCCACGGTCCGCCGGCGCCGCCGCGCCGCAGCCGGATGATCGCGAGCATGCGGTCCGCGACGGTGACGACCGTCGCCCCGTCGCCGTCCGACCACACATCGCCCCGGCCGGGCACGCCGCGGAGCTTCTCGGTCACACCGGCGTGTTCGCGCCAGCCGGCCGCCGTCCGTTCCCACAGCGACGGCCCGCTCGACCGCGGCAACAACGCCCACCAGACCCCGTCGGCGTGCCACAGTTTGGACTGCGGTTTGTCCGAGGTCGGATACGGGAAATCGACTTGGAACGCCGCGCGCGCGGTCGGCTCATCCGTCGCCGCGAGACCTGCGGCTGTGCCGAGCGCGAGCACCGCCAGCCGGAGCGCCGCGCGGCGCACCCCGTCAATACTCGAACGCCACGTGCACATAACCGAATCGCCCCTGCGGGCTAAACTGCCGCGCGTCGTAGCCTTGGCGCACCGGATAAAGCGGCGGCTCGCGATCGGCCACGTTGTTGACGCCGAGCGTCACGAGCGTGCTGCGCGCGAAACCCATCGCGCCGAAACGATACGACACCGAGGCATCCCACGTCGCATAGGCCGGGATCCGGTAACTCTGCCCCGCCACCACGACCGGGTCGGAAGGCCGGTAGCGCGACACATGGCGGTAAAGCACCTGGGCGCGCCACGCGCCGCTTTCGAATTCCGCCCGCCCCATTCCGCGAAACCGCGGCCGGTTGTCGTCGGTGGGAAACGATTCCACCGCCCCGCCCGGCACGAGTTGCACGTCGAATTTGTCCGTGTAGCTCGCGTCGGCGCCGAGCGTGAACCGCCCGTGCCGCGCTTCGCCGCGGGTGTAGACGACGTTGAAATCGTAGCCCCGGGTCGCCGCGCTCGCAAAATTCTGCCACGGCTCGATCACCGCGGTGATGGCTCCAATCGGCTCCGACGCCGTCGGCGCGATGCGGATCACGTTCGGATTCGAATACGGACCGCCGGCCGCTTCGCGCGCGAGCTGGAGATCGCGGCCGACCACGTTGATCTGGTCGGTGATATCGTAACGCCACGCATCGATGCCGAACGAGAAACCCCGCAGCAGCGGCGGCTCTACGGTCACGCCGACCGTCCGCGATTCGCTCTCCTCCGGCTTCAGCGTCGGCACCGCCGGCTGGCGCATCAGCCGGCGCAGGTTGCCGTCCTGCGGCCGGAACGGATCCACGCGTGCGGCCATACTGCGGCCTTCGGAGCCGTAAAGCTGCGTCAACGTCGGCGCCCGGAAGCCCGTGCCGACCGCCGCGCGGACAAATACCGCGGGCAGCACCCGCAGCGCCACGCCCGCCTTCGGTTTCGCCGTGGAGCCGAAGCCGCTGAAATTTTCCCATCGCCCGGCGAGCTGCACTTCGGCGCGGTCGAACCATTGCCGACCGCCGCCTTGCAACAGCGGCACCTGGAGTTCCAGAAAAGCCGAACGCACGTCGCGGTCTGACCGGAAGTTGTCCTGCCCAGCCGTGTTCACGAGATCGTTGGCCAGATAATTCGCCGCGTGATCGCTCCGCAGCTGCTCTTCGCGATACTCCGCGCCCGCCGCCGCCGTGAGCAGGCCGGCCGGCAGCGTCCACACCGGACCGCTCGCTTTGAAATCGCCGAGCAGGAGACTGGACCGGCCGCCGATGTGGCTCACAGTGCGCAGTGGCGCGAGCACCGATTCGGCATTCGCGCCGGCTCCTGCGAAGAGGTTCAGCGCATCGGGCGTAGGGCGGGCCAGTGCAGCCACGAGCGCGCTTCGGCTGATGGAGTTCTCCGTGGTATCGCGCGCGCGGTTGCGCGCATGCAGCGCCGCCGTTTCCCACGTCCAGCCGCGCGGGACCGCACCGCGCCAGCCGAGCAACAGGCGGTCCTGCTCCGTGGCGATCGTGCCGATGCGCGGACCGAGCGCGGTCTCGAGAAAATTGAACTGCACCGCCCGCGGCGCGACCGTCGGATTCGCCGTGCCGGGCCCGAAGAAACGCGCGCCCCACGGGTTGTAATAGTTGCTCGCCGGCACGACCATCAGTTGGTCGTTCGCATCGCGGTTCTGCGAACTCGCGAGCGGCATCGGCGACTGGATCGCCTCCGAATCGACGTCGTTGTAGCCGACCTCCGCGAAGATTTCACCGGTGCTGCCGAGCCGGTGCTCCAAGGCGACAAACACATCGCGCGAGTCGCGTCCCGGCACCAACGAGAAGAAATCCGCGTCGTTGTAATAATTCGCCGGTGTGCGGTTGCCCGCGACGATCGCGCCGTTCGCGGCCACGTGCGCGGTCGTCCCGGTGAGGCCCGGCAGACGGTTGGGCTGGCCGGTCTCCGGATTCACGGTGAACGACGCCAGCGGCGCGAGGTTCGTGAGATGGTTCCACGCCGCCCCCGAACCGAAGGGCTCCGGCACCCGGCCGCGCTTGTCGCCGAGCACGGCGAAAGCGCGGTCGCGCGCCATGAGTGTCTCGCGGCGAAACGCGTCCAGCGTCACGTGCATTTTGCTGCGACCGCTGTTGAACGTCTGCGAGTGCGTGAGCGTGGCGCGATACTCGGGCGCGATGCCGTCGAAGGTGTCCCCGAACCGCACCGCGGCGCGGCGTTCGTCCGCGGCGCGCCGGGTGATGAAGTTCACCACGCCGGCAGTCGCATCCGCGCCATAGATCGCGCTGGCGCCGTCGCGCAGCACTTCGACGCGGCTCACGGCCATCAGCGGCAGATTGTTCACGTTGTAGAACACCAGCGATCCGAGCGGCAGACTGTAGTAGGGCAACCGGCGGCCGTTGAAGAGCATAAGGGTATTCTGCCCGCCAAGCCCGCGCAGATTGATGCTGCTCGCACTGCCGCGCGTCCGCCCGCCGTCCTGATTTTCGTAGGCGCTCAGCGCTCCGAGAAACGGCAACCGCTGCATCAGCTCCAGAGGGGTGCCCACCGCGCCGGCGCGCAGATCGCGGTCGTCCAGCACTGTGACGGGTTGCACCGTCTCGTAGTCCGCCCGCGGGATGTTCGAACCCGTTACGGTGAAACGCTCCAACATCTCCGGGCCCGCCGGATCGGCCGACTCCGCCTCGCGCGGCGCGGCCGGAGGAACGTTCAGCCGCCGCAAAGTGTAGCCGCCCGAACGCGCATCGACGACCGCCTCGAGGCCGGTGTCCGCCAGCAGCAGCGCCATCGCGTCGCCGGTGCGGTGGCTTCCCTGCACCGCGCGCGTGCTCACGCCGCGCACCGCCCGCTCGGTGAAGACTATCTCGACGCCCGCCTGCTGCGCCATACGGCGCAACGTGTCGGCCGCCGGCCCCGCCGGCACATCGAAGGTGCGGGGCGAATCGTTGCCGGCGGCGGCGGCAACCGCCAGCAGCAGAAAACCGATACACCGGACCCCGCGGAGAAGCACCGCGGCGGCCGGAAAGAAAAGACCGGGACTGAAAAGAGACGAGGAGTGCATAGGTTCACATGCGAGACGCGAACTCCGCGAAACACACTAACCCCTTCACGTTACAGTTGGGTGACAAAACTCCGCCGCTATCGCGCGGGGATCAGCCGGATTGTCTGCGCATCACGCTCCACGGTCACTTCACCGGTGCCTTCGAGCAGCCGCAGAAAAGCGCCGATGTTGTCCGCGCGGAACGAAGCGTAGATCGGCAACTCCGCCAGTTCCGGATCGTCCACCCTCAGCAGGACGTCGCCGCGGCGATTCAACTCCACCACCGCTCGCGCCAACGGCGTGCGCTCGAATTCATAGCGCTCCGGCAGTTCCGAGTCGCCCGCCGCGACCGCCACCATCTTCTCCACGCGCGGCGCCTCGACGCGATTCGCCGGCACCACAACGCGCTGCCCGCCAGTCAGGACCGGTATTACCCGAGACGGCTGCAAGTCGCCCTCACGGGTTGCGTCTCGCACCTGCACCCGACCCGAAGCCACGCGCACATCCACGGCGGCCGCCTCGAGCCACACGTCGAAAACAGTGCCCAGCGCGCGCACCTCGATCGCGTTGTCGGTGACGACCACAAAGGGCCGCGCTGCATCGTGCGCCACCGTGAAATGAGCGGCTCCACGCACCAGCCGGACGCGCCGCTCACCGTCACCGAATGCGACGAAAACGACCGCGCCCGGCCCGAGGTCAATCACCGATCCGTCGGCCAGAAACCGCCGCTGCTCAGGCACGAGCGTGGGTAATGCCGCGACCGCAGCCGCCGCATGCTGGCCGGATTCCACCGGCGCGGACGACGGCCGTGGTGTAAACCAAGCGAACCACACCGCCGCTGCGGCCGCGATGCCCAGCGGGAACCTCAGCCGCCAGCCCCAAGGAGTGTCCCGCGTGACGTCGGCCTCCTGAGCCGTCGGGGCGTTCGCCAGCGCGTCAAACCGCCGCCACTCCCGCTCGCGCTCTTGGAAAACGACCGCGTGCAGCGGATTGGCGGCGCACCAGCGGCGGAACTCCTCAGTCTCCCGCGCACCGAGGCCGCGATCGCGGCCCACGACCCAAGCGGCGGCCTCAAGCGCGATGCGGTCGCCCTCGGCGTCGCCCTCCGGCCCGGTCAAGGCCCCCTCCTTCGCCAAGCGGCGCGCCCGATCACATACTCAGCGCATTTGTGGAAACCGATCGTCAATTGCGCCGACACGGTGTGCTCGGAAATACTCAGCCGCGCCGCGATCTCTGCTTGGGACAAGCCGTCGACTTTCCGCAATCGGAAAATTTCCCGGCAACGGCCCGGCAACGCGTCGATCGCCTCCCGCAGCAACTCGATTTCGCGCCCGCGTTCCGCTTCGGCTGTAGCGACATCTTCGTCGGAGGCGTGCACCCCTGTTTCGGTCGCAAGCGCGACTTCGCCGCCCGCCGTCCGCCGCCGCAGCTGGTCCAGTGCGAGATTGCGCGCGACCGTGAAAAGGAACGCCTTGGGCGAACGGAGCGCCGCGTCCGGTCGCAGACGCAACAGCCGCAAGTAGGCTTCCTGCACGATGTCGTCGACATCGTGCGCCGAAGGAAAACGGCTGCGCAGCCACGCCCGCAACAACGGTTCGTGCGGTTTTACCTGTGCCTCGAACCAGGCTGCCCGGGCGGATTCCAGCGGTGGCATGTCCGCAGATAACGCGGAGCATCGTCACCGGGTGAAGTAAATTTTCCGGCGACGCTGAAATGTCACGCGCCGTGTCGCCCACGGCCACGCCTGATCGGGCCGTTCGATCACGGCACGCCAAAAATTCTTCGCCTATTCGTCACGACGTGAACTCGCCGACGACGAAGGCCTCCTCGTCGAAGGCGACACCCCCACCCGCATCGGCGGCACCTTCCCGCCGACGCCAGTCGAACTCTCCGCCCAGCCGGCCGCCTGATCTTATTCTAACGTCCTTCGATTTCCGAACTTTTCCGAAACGAGGCCCGGGCGTCTCGCACGTGGTTTTGATCC